>NC_010511.1:1416250-2832500 GCF_000019365.1 Methylobacterium sp. 4-46
CAGCCGCGCGACGCGCGGCCCTTCGTGGTGGAGGCCGGCCCGTTCCGGATCGAGGCGCTCGCCGGCGCCTTCGTGATCGAGCGGGCCGCCGGGGCGTTCCGCTTCGCGAGCCTGCGCGGCGACGGCACGCTGTGGGGCGAGGACCACCGGAGATTCTCCGTCGCGTCGGGCGAGCGCATCACCGTCGCCGAGGGCGAGGTGCGCCGGAGCGCGGTCGACGCCGATGCGGCCTCGTCCTGGACGTCCGGCTTCGCGGTCCTGCGCGAGGAGACGGTCGCGGCCATCGTCGACGAGATCCGGCCCTACTTCGCCGGGATCATCCGGCTTCACCCGGACGCGGCGTCGCGGCGCGCGACGGGCGTGTTCAACCTGTTCGAGCCGGTCGCCTCGTTGGGCAATCTCGCCCGCGCGGTGAATCTGACCCTGACCCGCACCGCCGGCTTCTGGATCGCGCTCGAGCCGCGCCGCGCCTGAGGCCGGCGAGACCTGGCCGCGGGGATGCGCCGCCGGCCGCGGAGCGGCCTCGGATCACTTGGTGTGCGGGTCGGCGTCCGAGGTCGCGGCGCGGGCGGCATTCTGCTCCGCGAGGCGACGGTCCAGTTCGCGCAGGACGCGGCACCGGGCGACGGCTTCGACTGAGCGCTTCATGGCAGCCTCCTCCTCTCGTCTGCCTCCCGTAGCACCTTGCAGCCCCTTCGCGTGTGTCACGCAACACCGGGCCGCCCGCGGGGTTCCAAGCCGCGGGGTTCCAAGCCGCGGGGTTCCAAGCGCACCGACGCGGCCCCGGCGAGGGGCGACCCGCCCGACCCGCGAAGCGGCTCGCAGAGGCCGAAGCGACATGCGCGAGCCGCCGGACGTCGAAGAACGCGACGGCGAATTACTGGGTGTGCTGCTTCAAATAGGCAATCACGTCATCGACCTTCTTGTCGTCCGGGTAGCCGGCGAAGATCATCTTCGTTCCAGGGACTTTCGCCTTGGGGTTCTTCAGCCATTCGTGCAGATTGGCCTCATCCCAGGTAATGCCTGAGCCTTTCAAAGCCGCCGAGTAACTGTATCCCTCGACGGATGCCGACTTGCGCCCGACGACGCCGGTCAGGTTGGGGCCGACACCGTTTTTTCCGAATGCGTGGCAGGCTTTGCATGTTGCGAATGCCTTCTCGCCGGCAGCCGGGTCGCCGCTCCCCTGCGCGTGTCCCGATGTGCACAGCGCCGCGAGCACGGCTGCACTTGCCAATACAATTCGCATGGCGTTCCTCCTGCTTCAGGCCCCCGTCCAGAAGCTGTGGCGGCCGCGGCCCAGGTCCAGGCGTGGCGGCGGGATGCGACGATTTGGCCAGGGATTAATTTTGGGCGTCCGGTTTCGGAGGGCCTCCCCGAGGATGACGGGGCCGGCCATCCTCCGGCGGCGCCCCGCCCGGTTCCCCCCGCCCACGCCGCGCTCCGCACCGGCGCTCGGCGCCCGACCGCGTCGCGCGCGGGATCCGGCCCCGCGCCGGGCCGTTATCGGCCCGCCCGCGCAGGGTGCGGCCCGATCCCGCGCGGGGCGGCGCTCACCGTGCGGCCAGGGGAAGCGCCAGGGGAAGCGAGGGAATCCGAGGTGACGGAGGACGAACTCGTCCGGATCTACCCGCGATTGTGGCACATGGCGGAGGACGGGGCCTGGCCCTCGATCCGGGCGCAGGGCCTCCTCAGCACATCCGCGCTGCTCGACCGCTACGGCCTGTCGGGACCTGCGCGCGACGCGCTCGAGGCCCGCCGTCGCCCGCAGGGGACGAGGATCGCGCGCGCGGGCCTGCCCGACGCGGTCGTGCGCGACCAGAAGCCGATGTCGGATGCGGCCCTGCGGCGCTGCCTGGACGACGGCCTCGGTCCCGCGGACTGGTACCGCATCCTCAACGACAAGGCGTTCTTCTGGCTCTCACGCAGGCGTCTGCGCCACCTGCTCGATGCGAGGGCCTACCGGGGACGGCCGCAGACGGTCCTGACGCTCTGCACGCGCAGCCTCGTCGCGGCCCACCGGGACCGGATCCTGCTCAGCCCCATCAACAGCGGCGCGGCCTTCATGAGGCCCGTGCGGCGCGGGCGGGGCACGTTCATGCGGATCGCCGCCTACCCCTACGCCGAGCGGCGGGCGACCCGCTCCCGGGACGACGCGCTGGTCGAACTGACCGTCGCCGGAGGGGTTCCGGACGTCGCGGACCACGTGCTGGCCGTCCACCGCCTCGCGGACGGCGCGGCCGCCGAGATCTGGCGCTCGCCGCGCGCGGCGCCCGACGACGGGCCGTGACGGAGCGGCCGGCACCGCGCGCCCTCTCCCCGGCAGGCCCCGCGCCCGTCCGCTTCCGGCGAGGCGCTCAGGATGCGCGGGGGCGCGTCGCGCCGCTCCGGCGGCCCGCATCGGGGCTGCGGTCACGGGGCGGGCCTCGCCTCCGTCCGCCCGTGCCGCCGCCACACGAACCGGCACAGCACCGCGACCGGTGCGCCGATCCAGGATGTCCCCACGAAGGACCACGTGAAATCCAGGGACTCGATGACGCAGCCGGACATCCCGGCCAGCCGAACGCCTCGGTGAGGGAGAGGGCGCCCGCCCCGGCCGCGAAGGGTCCGAGGCGCCAGCCGATCTCGGCCCAGGACGATATCAGAGGACGACATCAGAGGACGACATCAGGGAGTGCCGCGCGGCGGGCGCGACGGTGATGCGCCACCCGCCGATGACGACATCCTGCCGGGCCCCGCGAAGCCGGGCGCCAGGGGGAAGACCGCCGTCCAGGCCAGGCCATGCGCCGGGTCGCCGAACGCGACGCCGGCGAGCGTGAGCATGACGCCGCTCTGCGAGGCGATGATCCGGCCGCGCCGCCGCCCCGGCCAGCGGCCGAGCAGCGGCGCGTCGCACTGATCGAGGAAGGGCGCCCAGACGAACTTGACCTTGTCGGCCAGGGTCGGCTCGCTCATCAGCCCGAGCGTGCCGAGGGGAACCTCGCCTCGGACAGCCACGCCGGCTGAGCAGAATCGCATGGCGCAATTCTGCTTAGACTCGTGTTTTCGCATCATTTTTGCCGCCAAACCGGGGACCGCTTCGGCGAATGATGCTGAGGTCCCGTAGACCAGCAGGAAGGGGATGCCGGAGCCGGAGCCGAGGCCCGGCATGGCCGCGACGCCGCGGTCCGTGAGCAGGTGGCGACGAGAGGGGCGCGTCCGGGCGCCGCCCGATCCGGAACCGCCGTGCATTCTGGTGCCGAGCCTCGCCCTGCCTCCGCCTGCGCGGGCGGTGCCGGCTCCAGCCGGCGGGGCCCGGACCTGCGCCGCGCCCTCCCCCGGGCCGTCCGCGGGTCAGCGGCAGGTGCGGTCGAGCGTGAAGCCGCGCGGACCGCTGAACCCGGCGAAGCGGCAGCCGCCGAAGCTGCCCTCGAAGCCGTAATCGTTCTTCCCGGTCTTCCAGGTCGCGCCGCGGCCGCCGTTCCAGCTGGCGGTCCGGTAGCCGGCGGGGCGGCCCTCCGGCGCCGCGCGCTCCGCCCGCCGCGGCGGCGCGATTTGGGCGGGTTCCGGCCGGACGGCCGGCGCCTCGGTCGCGGCGGGGGCCTGCACGGCCGAGGCCGGGCTGATCCGCGCCACGCGCTCGGGTTGGGGCGCGCGGGCCGGAGCCGCGACGTAGCCGCCCTGGCTCGGCGCGTCGGACCGGGGCAGGTCGATGACGCGCGGCGCGGGCCTGCCGCTCTCCGGCTGCGGGTCCGCATCCGTCTGCGTCACGGGGGAGAAGGTCCTCACCTCGGCGTGGCGGATCGCGGGACGCACCGGCTTCTCCGCGGCGGGCACGGCCTGGCTTCCGGGCGACGGGGGAAACTCGGCGGACGGCTGCGTGGACAGGCCGGCATGGGCGACGGTGGCCAGCCCGAGGGTCAGGGCCGCGGCGGCTGCAAGCTTGATCATCGTGAACTCCTCGATCCGCGACGGGCGCCTCGCCCTCCAGGTCGGGGGTGTCGTCGCATGCGCGGCAGCGGGGCGGCGTGCTCGGACGCACCCGCCGCGGAGGCGCGCCGCCCCTCGGGACGCCGCGGCGGCGGGCGGCCGGGTCGGGCGCGGGCGTGCCGGCCCGCCTCGGACCCGCGCCGCCCCTTGCCCGGGGCCGGTCGGCCCTCGCGGGCAAGGCTCACGAGGTCGCCCGCCCCGCCAGCCACAGGACCAGCGCGGCGACGAGGCCGGTCACCGCCGCCTGGACGATGATCCGGGTCTCCGCGTCCCATCCGAGATCCGGCCCGAGCCACCGGTTGAGGACGATGCCGGCGAGCGCGCCGAGTCCGCCCGCGGCGGCCCCGACCAGGGGTCTGCGGTGCAGCGGGCGAGGGTCCTGCGGCCGAGGCCGGGCGGGCGGCGCGCCTCCCGAAGGGGCGGGCCGCCGGCCGGCGCGGACCGGCTCGTCCGCGACGCTCCGGGCGGAGTGGCCGCCCAGCGGAAGCGCGCCGCCGCGGCGCGGGGCCTCGTCGTGCGGTGCGGTCTCGGTCCGATCCGCGCCGCCGGCGCGGGTCTCGGGGGCCCGCCGGATCGCCATCATCGTCGTCCTCGAAAGGCTGATGCGGGAGCCCGCGCCGCGCGCGAGCCCGCCGGACGAATGATGCCGGCATGGCACGGGTCGGCGGTGCTCGGACGCACCGGGAGCGGCCGCCCGGCCGGGCGGCGCCGGCCGCATCCTCCCCCGCGCGGCTCGTCCTTTTGTCACAACCTGCGCGGCGCGTTCGGACGTGACGGTCACCGCCACGGTGGGGTACTCCCTCCTAGTAAATTCGACCGTGGGGAGCGCCGCACGTGCGCCGGGGTCTCGTCCTACTCGCCCTCGCCGCGCTCCTGCCGCTGATCCTGCTCGCGGGCGGCCTGTCGTTCCTCCTCCTGCGTCAGCAGCAGACGCTGATGCGCACCGGCGCGGTCCACCACGTCGCGCAGATGCTCGGGGCCGTGGAGCGGGAGCTGCTGACGCAGGTCGAACTCCTCAAGGTTCTCGCGCAATCGCCGCTGCTCGACGGCGACCGGCCCGATCTCGCCGCGTTCCACGCCCTCGCCGAGCGCTTCAAGGCGCAGCTGCCGCTCTGGCACCGGGTCATCCTGGCCGATACCGGGGGGCAGATGGTGGTCCGCACCGGCGCGGCGTTCGGGACGCCCCTGCGGGCGGTCGTGGACGAGACGAGCTACCGGCGGGTGCTCGAGACCGGCGAGCCCACCATCGGCGACGTCGCCGGGCCGGGTCAGCCGGGCAGCGGGCCGCCCCGCGCCAGCTTCCGGGTTCCCGTGCTGCGGGAGGGCAGGATCCGCTTCGTGCTCACGGGCGTCGTGTCCGTCGAGCGGCTCGCGGCCCTGCTCGCCGGCCCCGGCCTCGATCCCGCCTGGCGCCCCTACCTCGTCGACGGCGCCAACCGGATCGCCGCGAGCGCGCGCGTGCCGGAGCTGGTGGGGGCCCTGGCGATGCAGCCCACCATCGAGGCGCGCCGGACGCGCTCGGCCGGGCTCTACGAGGGGACCGCCCCCGACGGCGAAGCGCTGGTCACGGCCTTCCGCAAGTCGGAGCGGACCGGCTGGTCCGTCCACCTCGCCATTCCGCTCGCGCTCTACGCCGCGCCGCAGCGGCACGCCGCCTGGATCCTCGGCACGGCGGCCGCGGCCGCCCTCCTGCTGAGCGGCCTCTTCATCCTGCTCCTGCGCCGAGAGCTGCGGGCGCAGCGCCAGGAGGCGCTCCTCCACGCGCGGGCCCTGCGCATGGAGGCGCTCGGGCGCATGACGGGCGGGGTCGCGCACGATTTCAACAACCTGCTCATGGTCATCCTGGGCAACCTGGAGATGCTCGGCCGCCGCCTCCCGGAGCCCCGCCTGGAGCGCTACGTGACGGCGATCCGCAAGGCGGCCGAGCGCGGCACGCATCTCACCCGCGAATTGCTCGCCTTCTCGCGCGGCCAGGGCACCCGGACCGAGGTCGTCGACCTCAACGAGCGGCTGGGCGCCACCCTCACGATGATCCGCCAATCGGTCAGCGGGCCCATCGCGGTCGAGACCGACCTCGCGCCCGGACGGCACGCGGTGAGGCTCGATCCGCTGCAATTCGACCTGGCGCTGCTCAACGTCGCGGCCAATGCGCGCGACGCCATGCCGGACGGGGGACGCCTGGAGATCACGACCCGGCGCGTCCCGCTGCCGGACCGCTCCGGGCGCGACGGGGTGGCGCTCGCGATCAGGGACACGGGCAGCGGCATCACCGAGGAGGCCCTGCCGCACGTGTTCGAGCCGTTCTTCACCACCAAGGAGGTCGGCAAGGGCACGGGGCTCGGCCTCTCCCAGGTCTACGGCTTCGCCAAGTCCTGCGGCGGGCTCGCCGATGTGGAGAGCCGGGCCGGCCAGGGAACCACCATCACCCTGCACCTGCCCCTGGCGCGGGAGCCCGTGTCCGAGGCGACGCCGACGCTCGCGACGCCGGCGGCGCGGCTCGTCGGCTCCCCGGACCGGGTCGTCCTGGTCGACGACAACGACGAGGTGCGCGGGGTGACGGCCGCCTTCCTCGAGGAGGCGGGTTTCCGCGTCGCTCAGGCGAGCGGGGCGCAGGCGGGCCTGGACCTGCTGGAGCAGGGCGGCGCCGACATCCTGGTGAGCGACCTCGTGATGCCGGGCGGGATGGACGGGCTCGCCCTCGCCAACGAGGTGCGCCGGCGCTGGCCGGCGCTGCCGGTCATCCTGGTCTCCGGCTACAGCGCCTCGGCGGCGGCCGCGACGGAGCAGGGCTACACGCTCTACATGAAGCCGTTCGACATGGCCGAGCTCGCCCGGGGCATCCGGGCCCGGATCGGCCGGGGCGAGGCGCCGCCCGCGGCGGCCGCGCCGCGCTGATCCCCGCCGGCGGCGCGGGCCGGCCTGCGCGGGCCGTCGGGCCTCACCCGGCCGTGACCGACCCGCGGGGCGCGACACGTCAGAAACAAACTACGTATTAACTACGTAGGCGCTGACTCGCGCGTATGCCGAAGCCCCCCGGACTGCCCGCATCCACCTTGGCCCAACAGCTTCTGAGGAGCGTCCTGCACCCGAGCACGCCGCTCGCGCAGCCCACCCTGGTGGAGGTGTGGAAGCGCAGGACCCTGTCCTCGGCGGCCGGAGACGTCGCGGCTCAGCGACTCCTGGACCTGCGCGACAAGGGCAAGCTGTGATCCGGGATCCGGTTGATCACAGCGCAGCCCGGATCCCGCGCCCGCGCGGCGCCTGAGCGAAGCCCCAATCCGCCATCCCGAAGGGATCGAGCGGATCATGAGCCCGCGCGGCGCCTGAGCGAAGCCCCAATCCGCCATCCCGAAGGGATCGAGCGGATTGGGTGTGAGACCCGCGCCGATCGGAAGGTGATCCTCTCCCCGGAGCGGATCGGCGCCCGCCTCAGCCGGCGGGCGCCGGGCGCGGCTGCGCGCCCTCCTCGGTGACGATGACGTCCATGGGCACGTCGTGCGGCTGAGGGTGGATCGTGTCGAGGCGGGCGAGCGCGAAGCCGACGCCGATCACCCGGGGCCTGACCGGCATGGCCGCGATCGTGCGGTCGTAGAAGCCGCCCCCGTAGCCGAGGCGGTAGCCGGCCGGATCGTAGCCGACGAGCGGCGCGATCAGCACGTCGGGATGCACCGCCTCGCCCTCGGCCGGGATCGGGATGTCCCAGACGCCGCGGGTCATCGCGATCCCGGGCCGCCACTCCCGGAACTGCAGCGGCTGCGCCTTCTCGACGACGACCGGCAGCGCGAGGCGGGTGCCCCTCTCCCGCAGCGCCGTCAGGACGGGCCGGGCATCGAACTCGCCCCGGAAGGGCCAGTAGAAGCCGATCAGCCCGCCGGGCGCCCCGGCGAGCGCGGCCTCGAGCCCGCGGCCGATGCGCGCGCTCCACGCCTCCCGCTCCTGGGCCGAGATCTGCATGCGCCGCGCGATCAGGGCGGCCCGGGTCTCCTTCCGCCACCGCCTCACCGTCGGCCAGTCCGGCGCGCCGCCTTCGGCGGACGCTCCCGGGCCGCCGGCCGCCCCGAGGCCGAGGGAGGCCGGGTCGAGTTCGTGCATGAAGCAGGGCGGCGAACTGTACTCGCCGAACGCGCTCGCCTCGCGGTGTTCCGGCTCGGAAGCCTTCTCGGACGGCTTGGATGAACCTCCGGCCATGGTGTCCCCCATGATCGCGCCAGGGCGGCGGCGCGGGCCGCCTCCGATACCGACGGTCATCTCTCGTGACCGTCGGTTCCCTTCTCGCACCTTCGCCACGCCATGAGCTCGTGTCGAAGGTGCGAGATGGTCCAACGCGTGATGGCCCGAAGCGGTCCCCGGTTCGGCGGCGCCGCGGCCGGGAGACCCCGCGCGGAGGCGCCCGCGCCGGTCAGCGCCCGAGGCTTGCGGAGAGGCGGGACACGGCCTCGCGGGCCAGCCCCGGGCTGATCGCGAAGCAGAGGCGGATGAATCCCTCGCCCTCCGGGCCGAAGGCGGTGCCCGGCGCGACCCCGACCTTCGCCTCGCGCAGGAGCCGGAAGGCGAGGTCGAGGCTGGACTCGCCGCCCGCCACGTGGGCCATCAGGTAGAACGCGCCTTCGGGCATCGCCACCGTGACGCCGGGCAGGCGCGACAGGCCGGAGACCAGGATCTCCCGGCTCTCGGCGCAGCGATTGACCATCGTGCGGATGAAGCCGTCGCCCTCGTCGAGCGCCGCCACGGCGGCGTGCTGGATGAAGGTCGGGATCGAGGTCGTGTTGTACTGGCCGAGCTTGGCGAAGGTGGGGCCGAGGCCGCGCGGGTGGACCAGCCAGCCCGCCCGCCAGCCCGTCATGGCCCAGTTCTTGGAGAAGGTGTTGGTGACGATCAGCCGGTCGTCCTCCGTGCAGATCTGCAGGAAGGACGGCGCGATCGCGTTGCCGTAGGTGAAGTGCGCGTAGACCTCGTCCGAGAGGATCCAGAGGCCGCGGGCCCGGGCGAGGTCGCGCAGGGCCTTCATCTCCGCCAGCGGCATCGTCCAGCCGGTCGGGTTCGAGGGCGAGTTCACCACCAGCACCCGGGTGCGCGGGGTCAGGGCCGCCTCGATCGCGGCGAGCGGCAGCGCGAAGCGGCCGTCGGCCAGGACCCGGTAGGGCACCGTGACCGGCACCCCGCCGGCGATGCGCACGGCCTCCGCCAGGTTCGGCCAGGCGGGGGACGGGACGATGATCTCGTCGCCGGGTTCGAGGAGCGCCTGCGCCGCCTGCATGATCGCGTTCATGCCGCCCGCCGTGACGGCGAAGCGGTCAGGTGGGACGTCCACGCCCCAGTGCCGGGCGTGATAGGCGGCGAGCGCCTCGCGCAGGCGCGGCAGGCCGAGCGACGTGGCGTAGCGCGTGTGCCCGGCCTGCATGGCCCGGTGCGCCGCCTCCACGATGAAGGGCGGCGTCGGCAGGTCGCCCTCCCCGATCCACAGCTTCACCACCTCGGGATCGTCCCGGCCGCGGTCGGCCACGAGCCCGATCTGGCTCGTGCCGATCCCGCGCATGCGCGGGGAGAGGTCGCCGGTGAGGTCGGCCGGGGGCGTGGGGGGCACCGCGTGATGCATCGTGGGGTCGAAGCTCGGTCGGGATGGGACGGGCCGGGCGCGAGGTTCGTTCGGGTCGAACCGGGTCCTGCGCGCGCGCCGCTTTTGCCGCGTTTTCCGACGCGCCGCCATCCGCCGCGTCGCGGCGCGCGCGGCGCGCCCGCGCTCACGCCGGCGAGAGCACGTGGATCGCCCGCGAGGCGACGAGGTCCCTCGTGCGCGCCCCGAAGGCCAGCATGTGCGGCGCGGCCGCGTGGGCCCGCAGCGCGTCGAGGCTGGCCCATTTCTCGATCACCACGAAAGTGTCCGCGCCGAGCGGCGCCTGGGAGGGGCCGGCGCCCTCGGCATCGATCGCGGCCCCGTACTCGATGCAGCCGTCCTCGGCGTGGACGGCGGGCAGGTTCGCCCGGAAGGCCTCCAGCACCTCGTCCCGCTTGCCGGGCTTGGCCGTGATGATGGCGAGGACGTGGATCACGGTGAACTCCCCCGGTCGGAGCGGCCGCCTCCCCGCGGCCGGAGGGCCGCGGCGGCCCGCTCGATCCCGCGCGTTGTGGCACGCGCGGCGGCGCCGGAACACCCCCGCGCCTCCCCGGGGCCCGGCTCAGATCCCGCCCGCGAGGTAGCCACCGTCCACGGTCAGCACCCGGCGAGGCTCGGCGCGGCGCCGGGCTCGGTCACGTCGGCCGCGGAGGCGCGCGCCGCGGGGCTGAGCGCCCGGAGTCGGTCCAGCGCCGCGTCGAGCTTCTCCGGGCGGCGCGCCGCGATGGCGATGCGGGCGCCGGCCCGGGCGAAGCCGTGGGCGGCGGCCTCGCCGATGCCGCTGGAGCCGCCGATCACCAGGGCGGTCATTCCGGTCAGGGACGGGGCGGTCGAGCCGATGGGGAGCATGGCCAAGCCTTCACTGCGCAACCGGCGAAGCCGGCGCGGGGCAACGCGGCCGGGACGGTCGCGGACGCGGCGGGATCGCGGCCCGTCCGGCACCGCCCGCCCGGGCGGGGCGAGCCGCCGACATCATGGCGGCTGATCGGCGAGATCAGTTTTCTCTATTTGCTGAAGAGTTTCTCCGCACGCACGATCGGGTCCGACGCGAGCGCATCCGACGCAAGTCTCCACGCGCGACCGCCCCTAGAAGAACCGGGAGGAACCATGATCACGTCTCGCGCCCCGCGCCGCGCCGCGGCCGGCTGACGGACCGGGCCGCCATGCAGCCGAACTGGATCGTGCTGTCGCTCACGCTGGCCTACATGGCCGCGATGGGCGTGATCAGCCTCGTCGCGCGCCGCCACGCCAGGAGCGCCGGCAGCTTCACCTCGGGGGGCGCGCGCTACCCCGCGGTGCTGATCGGCTTCCTGCTGATGTCCGAGTTCATCGGCACCGCGGCGAGCGTCGGCACCACCCAGACGGCCGTGAAGGTCGGCCTCTCGGCGGCCTGGAACATCGCGGCGCTCGGCATCGGCTTCATGCTCTACGCGTTCTTCCTCGCGGACCGGTTCAAGACGCTCGGCGAGAACACGATCTCGGGCGCCCTGGCGCGGGCCTACGGCCGGCCGACCAAGCTCGCCACCTCGGTGATCATGATCTTCGCCCTGCAGATCGTGGCGATCTCGACCTATGCGGGGGGCGGCACCGTCCTGTCGGGGCTGCTGCGGGTCGACCGCAGCACCGCGATCGTCCTCACCGGGGTGGTGGCGACGCTCTACGTCGGCGTCGGCGGCATGCACTCGGTGATCTACACCAACGTCCTGCACGCCCTCGTCAAGTACATCGGCATCCTGGTCGCCGCCGTCTTCGCGCTCTCGCAGGTCGGCGGCCTCGGCACCCTGCAGGCGCAGGTCCCGGCCCGGATGTTCGCGGCCGACACGGTCGGGTGGGCGCAGATCTTCGCGTGGCTCGTGGCGGGGATCGGGGCGGTCTTCTCCACGCAGTACGTGATCCAGGCGATCAACACGGTGGAGGACGGGCGCACGGCCCGGGCGGCGAGCTTCTGGTGCGCGGTCCTCCTCGTGCCCTTCGGCCTCCTCGCCGCCCTCGTCGGGGTCTGCGGCGGGGTGCTGATGCCGGCCCTGCCGCCGATCCAGGTGCTGCCCGCCCTGATCGGCCGGATGGACGACCTCCTCGCCGCGATCGTGGTCGCGGGGCTCGCCGGCTCGCTGTTCGGCACGATCTCCGCCCTCAGCATCGGGGCGGCGACGCTCCTCTACAAGGACTTCTACCTGCCCCTGCGCGGCGAGGAGGGGCGCGGCGCGCTCGCCTTCGTGCGCGTCGCCACGGTCGTCGTCGGCCTCGTCCCGATCCCGCTGGCGATCTACGCGCCGGACATCCTGAAGGTCACCTTCCTGGCCAAGTCCCTGCGCACCACGCTGGCGGTCCTGGTGCTGTTCGCCTTCTACGCGCCCCAGTTCGCCCGGCCGCGCGCCGCCGTCGTCAGCATCCTGTCCTCCCTCGTGCTCACGATCGGCTGGTTCCTGGCGGGCGATCCCTTCGGAATCGACAACGCCTACGTGGCCCTCGTCATCCCGCTCGTCGTGATGGGGGCCGACCGCCTGCTGGCCCGGCCGAGCCCCGGCGCGCCGGCCCCGTTGCCGGTGTCCGGGCCGGCCGCGACGCTGCCGCGAAAGTAGAGGCCGCGAATGAGCCCGTCCGCGGCTGGCAGCGGCCGTGGCCGGGTGCTAGATTCCGACGATGTCTGAGGCTCTCGAGATCGCGTACGGAGATTTCGGCCGCGTCGCCCTGCTCGACATGGATCGCGGGCTGGTCCGGCACGCCCATCCGCATTGTCACGTGCTGCTCAAGGTGGAGGGCGACGACACGCAGTTCCTGGTCGGGGAGCGGGTGGTCAGCCTGACGGACATGCAGGCGGTGCTCGTCAACGCCTGGGAGACCCACGCCTACCTGCACGATCCGCGCCGCGAGCCGGCGATGATCCTCGCCCTCTACATCGAGCCGGCGTGGCTCGGCGCCTTCCGGCACAATTGGTCGGCGAGCGGCGCCCCGGGCTTCTTCCACGAGCCCGCCGGGCAGGTGACGGCGCCGATCCGCGCGCTGGTGCGCGACCTCGCCGCCGAGATGGTCTACGCGCCCGGGTCGCGGCGCGTGCGCGACGAATTGCTGCCGGGGCTGATGATCGCCCTGATCGAGCGCTTCACGAAGTGGCGCGAGATCGGCACGTCCCTGCGCGAGGCGAGCCGGTCCGCGCGGGGGGATTGGCGCGTGCGGCGCGCCATCGCGCGGATGCGCGGGGAGGAGGGGCTCGGCCTCGGCGCCGACGCCCTGGCGCGGGAGGCCGGCCTGTCGCGGGCCCATTTCTACCGCCTGTTCGAGCGGACCACCGGCGCCTCGCCGCACGTCTTCCTGAACGCGATCCGCGTCGAGCGCGCCGTGGAGGCGATCGTCGGCGGCGACGAGAGCCTCGCGGATCTCGGCACCAAGCTCGGCTTCTCGGCGCCCGCGCATTTCTCGCGCTTCTTCCGCGACCATGTCAGCGTGCCGCCGAGCGTCTTCCGCACGATCGTGCGCCGGACCGCCGCCTGCGCGGCCTGACCCGCGCGGCGGCGCGTCCCGGGAGCGCTGCCCGCCGCGTCGAGGACCCCCTCAGGGATCGCCGCTCCGCGCCTGGCTCACGAGGCTCGTGAGATCGGACCCGCCCGAGCAGTAATTCTCGGTCCCGGTCAGAAAGACGTTCCCGACGGCCGACACGACCGCGACCACGAAGGGACCGTCGGACCAGAACCCGAACATCGGCCCGCCGGACTGGCCCGGCATCAGGTCGGCCGCGGTCGTCATCGCCCGGCCGGAGCCGTAATCCCACGCGTCCTCGTCGAGCTTCTTGTTGCGCTGGTAGATCGGGAACAGGCCCGCCGACACGTCGTCCGGATAGCCGATGTTCCACCACCAATCCTCCTCGTCCCAGGCGCTGTCGTAGGTGCGCACGCCCATCCAGCCGAAGCGGTCGCCCAGGCGCTGATCGACCACCAGGACCGCGTAATCCTCGTCGACCGTGCTGGCGCCGGGATCGCCGGTGATCTTGGTGAAGGTCCACCGCCGGACGGTCCTGGCGGTCGCCGCGGCGGTCGCGCCGGCCCGGTGCACCTCGATCGTCTCGGCGGTGCCGCCCCAATTCACCACGTGGCTCGCCGTCAGGACGTGGCGCGGGCCGACGAGCACGCCCGACCCGGTCTTCCCGGAACTCAGGATCTTGCACACGCAGCCCCACGGGTACCGGGTGTCGTCGTAGCTCCGCCGGTCGTCCTCCCCCCAGACGACGAGCGGGTCGACCGGGATCCCGCGATGGACCAGGCGGGGCGGCAGCCTTCGGGGTGCCTGCACCGGCCTCACGGCGGACGAGACCCAGGCCGGGCGATGCGGCGCGATGCGCTCGCGCGGGCTGCCCATCCCCTTGCGCGTCGTCTGGTCCGGGACCGCCCTGGCGACGGAGAGGTCGGACCAGAGGTGGCGCAGGGTCTCCGGCACCGGCTCGCTCGCCTCGATGCACGGATCCCGGTCGCGCAACTCGTCCCAGGTCAGCGGCCTCTCCTCGCGCCGCGCCCGGGCGGGCTGCGGCGGGCCCGAATTGTCCAGATTCATGTCCGACCCCTCGATCCGGTGCTCTGCGGAGGGGAGGATCGGACCATAGTTGAGGATCGGCAGCATCCCCGGATCGAAGGACAGATCTGATCGGGCCTCCGGCGAGGACGCGGCCGCGGATCGGCCCGCGCGGCCGCCCCGCTCGGATTTTGAGACGTTTCGGTAAGTCGTGAGACGGGCGCGCCTCACGGCCCGCCGGCGCCCGGAGGCAGATTGTCCGCGACGAGGCCTGCCAAGAGGCTCGGGTCAAAGAGGCTCGGGTCAAAGAGACTCGGGTCAAAGAGACTCGGGTCAAGAGCCTCGGGCGAGGAAGCGAGCATTGGGCATCGAGCAACGCCGCTCCGTCGGGCAGTCGGTCGAGCGCGTCGAGGACGCGGCTCTCCTGTCCGGACGCGGCCGCTACATCGACGATCTCGGGCACAGGCCGGGCACGCTGCACGCGGCAATCCTGCGCTCGCCGCACGCGCACGCGGACATTCTCGCCATCGACGCCGCGGCCGCCCGGGCGCTTCCGGGCGTGGCGGCGGTGCTCACCGGGAGCGACCTCCTCGACCTCGCCGGGCCCCTCGTGCCGGCCCTGCGCGCCGCCGTCGACGCGCGCGCGATCGCGGTCGACCGGGTCCGCTACGTCGGCGAGCCGGTCGCCGTCGTGCTGGCGCAGGACCGCTACCTCGCCGAGGACGGCTGCGACCTGATCGAGGTCGCCTACCGGGCCCGTCCCGCCGTCATCGACCCGCTGGCGGCGCTGGAGCCGGACGCCCCGGTGCTGCACGAGGGCGTGGGCCGCAACCTCGTCAGCGACCGCTCCTTCCGGTACGGCGACCCGGAGACCGCCTTCGCGCAGGCCCACCGCACCCTCTCGGTGACGGTCCGCTACCCGCGCAACACCGGCTCGCCGATGGAGACCTACGGGGTCCTCGCCGAGTACGACCCGGGCGACGGGTCCTACGACATCCTCGCCAACTTCCAGGGGCCTTTCAGCATCCACGCGGTGATGGCCCGCGCGCTCAAGGTCCCGGGCAACCGCCTGCGCCTGCGCACGCCGCCGGATTCCGGCGGCAGCTTCGGGGTCAAGCAGGGGGTCGCGCCCTACGCGGTCCTGATCGCCGCCGCCGCCCGGGCGGTCGGACGGCCGGTCAAGTGGATCGAGGACCGGATGGAGCACCTCGCCGCCTCGGTCTCGGCGACGAACCGCGTCACCACCCTGACGGCGGGGTTCGACGGGGAGGGCCGCATCGCCGTCCTCGACTGGGACCAGGTGGAGGATTGCGGCGCCACCCTGCGCGCGCCGGAGCCGGCGACCCTCTACCGGATGCACGGCAACATGACGGGCGCCTACGCGATCCGGCACGTGCGCATCCGCAACCGGGTGGTGCTCACCAACAAGACGCCGACCGGCCTCGTGCGCGGCTTCGGCGGCCCGCAGGTCTACTACCCGCTCGAGCGCCTCGTGCAGCGCATCGCCGCGACGCTCGGCCTCGACCCGCTCGACGTGATCCGCCGCAACCTGATCCCGGCCGACGCCTTCCCGTACCGGACCGCGACCGGGGCGCTCTACGATTCGGGCGACTACCCGCGCGCCCTCGACGAGGCGGTCCGGGACGGCGACCTCGCGGTCCTGCGCCGCCGCCGCGACGAGGCCCGGGCGGCGGGCCGGCTCTACGGCATCGGCTTCACGGCCGCGGTCGAGCCCAGCGTCTCGAACATGGGCTACATCACCACGGTGCTGAGCGCCGCCGAGCGGGCCAAGGCCGGCCCGAAGAACGGCGCCCAGGCCACCGCGACCCTCACCCTCGACCCGGTCGGCTCGGTGACCGTGCAGGTCGCCTCCGTGCCCCAGGGCCAGGGCCACCGCACCGTGCTCGCCCAGGTGGTGGCGGACGTCCTCGGCATCCCGATGGATCAGGTGCGGGTGACGGCCGACCTCGACACCGCCAAGGACGCGTGGTCGATCGCCTCGGGCAACTATTCCAGCCGCTTTGCCGCCGCGGTCGCCGGGGTGGCGCACCAGGCCGCCACGCGCCTGCGCGCGCGCCTCGCCCAGGTCGCGGCGGCCCAGCTCAACGTGCGGGCCGAGGACCTCGTCTTCGCGGGCGGCCGCGTCGCCTCGCGCACGAACCCGGACGCCGCCCTCCCCTTCGCGCGCGTCGCCGCGACGAGCCACTGGTCGCCCGGCCTCGTGCCGGACGAGGTCGGCGCCGTCATCCGCGAGACCGCCTTCTGGTCGCCGCCCGAACTGACCGCGCCGGACCCGGCCGACGCGGTCAATTCCTCCCTCTGCCACGGCTTCATCTTCGATTTCTGCGGCGTCGAGGTCGATCCGGTGACCGGCAAGCTCGCCGTCGACCGCTACGTCTCGATGCACGATTGCGGCCGGATCCTGCATCCCGGGATGGTCGAGGGGCAGGTGCGCGGCGGCTTCGCGCAGGCCCTGGGCGCGGCCGTCTACGAGGAATTGTCCTACGGCGAGGACGGGGCCTTCCTGGCCGGGACCTTCGCCGACTACCTCCTGCCGACCGCGACCGAGATCCCGGACCTCACCGTCCTGCACCTCGAGAGCCCCTCGCCCTTCACGCCGCTCGGCGCCAAGGGGGTCGGGGAGGGCAATTGCATGTCGACGCCGGTCTGCCTCGCCAACGCGGTCGCGGACGCGCTCGGCGTCGAGACCATCGACCTGCCCCTGACCCCGGCCAAGCTCGCGGCCCTGGCCGCGGGCGGCGACGAGCCCGCCCCGCCGGAGGGCCGCGCCGCGGCGGCCGCCCGGCCCGGCGACCGCACCATGCGGGGCGAGGGCGCCGCCGCGGTCGCGGCCCCTCCCGAGGCGGTCTGGGCGATGCTCCTCGATCCCGCCGTGCTGACCTCGGTCATCCCCGGCGCGCACGGGGTGCGCAAGCTGTCGGACACGCATTTCCGCGCCGACGTCACCCTCGGCGTCGGCCCCGTGAAGGGGCGCTACAAGGCCGACATCACGCTCTCCGACCTCGATCCGCCCCGCGCCGCCACCCTCGCCGGCGCGGTGACGGGGGCGCTCGGCAATGGCGGCGGGCGCGGGCGGATCACCCTGGAGCCGGACGGCCGGGGCGGCACCCGGATCGGCTACACCTACGAGGCCTCGGTCGGCGGCAAGGTCGCGGCGGTGGGCGGGCGGCTCCTCGACGGGGCGGCCCGGGTGATCATCGGCGGGTTCTTTGCGGCGCTCGCCCGCCGGGCCGGCGGGGGCGCGGCCGCGGGCGGCGCGCCCGGCCTCCTGCGCCGCCTCCTCGCGATGCTCGGGATCTCGGCATGAAGCCCGCCCGCTTCGACTACCTGCGCGCCGAGAGCCTCGACGAGGCCCTGCAGGCGCTGGCCCGCCACGGCGACGAGGCCCGGATCATCGCCGGGGGCCAGTCCCTCGTGCCGATGCTGAACATGCGGCTGACCAAGCCCGCCCTCCTCGTCGACGTGATGCGGATCGAGGCCCTGCGCGCGCCCCGGCGCGCCGACGGCGCCCTCGTGGTGCCGGCGGGCGTGAGGCAGGCCGCCCTCCTCGACCGGCCGGGCTTCGCCGAGGCGCAGCCCCTCCTCGCCGCCGCGATGCCCTGGGTGGGCCACGTCCAGACCCGGGCCCGCGGCACGCTCTGCGGCTCCGTCGCCCACGCGGATCCGAGCGCCGAGATCCCGCTCTGCCTCGTCGCCCTCGGGGGCGAGGTGCACCTGCGCTCGGCCAAGCGGGCGCGGCGCGTGCCCGCGGAGACGTTCTTCGCCGGCATGATGGTGACCGACCGGGCCGACGACGAACTCGTCGAGGCGGTCGGCCTGCCCGCGCGCGCCCCGGGCACGGGCTACGCCTTCGCGGAGGTGGGCCGGCGCCACGGCGACTTCGCCATCGTGGCCTGCGCGGCCGTCGTGGACGGCGCGCGCATGCGCCTCGCGGTCGGCGGCGTCGCCGACCGGCCGACCGCCCGCGACTGGCCCGCGCTCGACGGGGCGGCCCTCGACGACGCGCTCAACGCCTTCGCGTGGGACCTCGGCGCGGGCGACGACGTCCACGCCACGGCCCGCTACCGCCGCGACCTCGTGCGCCGCCTCGGCCGCCGGGTTCTGGACCACGCCGCAGAGGAGGCGCGCCGATGCCGAAGCTAGGGGCGGGAGCCCGCCACGCGGTCGCCTTCACGCTGAACGGCAGCCCGGTTCGGGTCGAGGTCGAGCCGCGCACGCTGCTGACCGATGCCCTGCGCCACGGGCTCGGGATGACCGGCACCCATGTCGGCTGCGAGCACGGCGTCTGCGGCGCCTGCACGGTGACGATCGACGGCGCGTCGGCCCGGGCCTGCCTGACCCTCGCGGTCGCGGTCGAGGGCTGCGACCTCACCACCGTCGAGGGGCTGGCGCCGGAGCCCGGACGGCTCGGCCTGCTCCAGGCGGCCTTCCGGCGCCACCACGCCCTGCAATGCGGCTTCTGCACGGCCGGCATCCTGATGTCGCTCGACGCCTATCTGCGCCGGCACCCGCGCGCGTCGCGGGCGGACCTCACCGAGGTGATCGGCGGCCATCTCTGCCGCTGCACCGGCTACGCCCCGATCATCGAGGCCGCCTGCGAAGCCGCCGCCGCCCTGCGCGGCGACGCGATCGAGGAGACCCCATCCCATGCTTGACCTCGGCACCAGCTTCCTGGCGAGCGTCTCCCGCGACCCGCGGGGCCTCGCCATCGTGGACGGCGAGACCCGCCTCACCTACGCCGAATGGTACCGGATCATCTCCGGCGTGGTCGCGGGGCTCGACGCGCTCGGCCTTGAGCCCGGAGATCACCTGGTCACGGTGCTGCAGAACCGCCTGGAGGCGGCGACGCTCCACTGGGCCTGCCAGTTCGCCGGCCTCGTCCTGACGCCGATCAACTGGCGCGCCAGCCCCGAGGAGATCGACTTCGCGGTCGGGAACGCGGGCGCGAAGGCGCTCGCCTACGAGGAGGTGTCGGCGCCGAGCGTGCGGGCGAGCGGGGGCGCGCGCGCCTGCCCGCGCATCGCGGTCGGCCTGCCGCCCGAGCCCGGCGAGACCGCCTTCGCGGCCCTCGCGGCCCGGGACGCCGCGCCGGCCGCGCCGCGGGCGGATGCCGAGGCGATCTCGCTGATGCTCTACACCTCGGGCACCACGGCCAAGCCCAAGGGCGTGCCGCGCCGCCACCGGGCGGAGCGGGCCGCCGCCCTCGCCCACGTGGCCCAGAACCTCTACGGGCGCGGCGAGCGCACGCTCGGCGTGATGCCGCTCTACCACACGATGGGGGTGCGCTCGCTCCTCGCCATGTCGTTGATCGGCGGCGCCTTCGTGTGCCTGCCGCGCTTCGACGTGGCGGCGGCTCTGCGCCTGATCGCGGCCGAGCGGGTGACGAACCTCTACCTCGTGCCGACCCTCTACCACGACCTCGTCCACCATCCGGACTTCGCGGCCACCGACACGTCCTCGGTGCGCAAGCTCGGCTTCGCGGGCGCGCCCATGACGGACGGGCTCCTGCGCCGGCTCACCGAGGCCTTCCGGCCGGACCTGTTCGTCAACCATTACGGCTCGTCGGAGGTCTACACCTTCACGATCAACCAGGACGCCGCGGGCAAGCCAGGATCGGCCGGGCGCGCCGGCCTCAACACGATGGTGCGGATCGTGCCGCTCGGCGCCACCGATCCGGAGGCGGCGGCGCCCGGCGAGGAGGGCGAGATCGCCGTCATCGCGCGCGGCGACGAGGCCTTCGAGGGCTACTGGCACCGCCCCGAGGCCGACGCCAAGGCCTTCCGGAACGGCTGGTACTTCACGGGCGACACCGGCTTCATGGACGCGGACGGCGACGTCTTCGTCACCGGCCGGGTCGACGACATGATCATCACGGGCGGCGAGAACGTCTCCCCGGTCGAGATCGAGAGCTGCCTGTCCCTGCACCCGGCCGTCTCGGAGGTCGCGGTGGTCGGCCTGCCCGACGAGCGCTGGGGCAAGGTCGTCACCGCCTTCGTGAAGCGCCGCGGCCCGGCCGACGAGGCCGCCCTCGACGCCCATTGCCGCGCCGCCGGCCTCCCGAGCCACAAGCGCCCGCGCGCCTACGTCTTCGTTGCCGAGATCCCGAAATCCCCCGTCGGCAAGCTCCTGCGCCGCCAGCTCGTCGCCGGCGCCTACGAGGCCGAGGGCGACCCCTCCGCCGCCGCCTGACGCGGCCCCTCCCCCGACGACCAACCAGAGAGTTCCGCCATGACCAGCGATCCCCGCCTGTCCGACCTCGACGGATTCCGGGTCGAGATCGACCCCGCGCGCGAGCGCGCCGACGTGATCCTCGCCCGTCCGCCCATGAACGTGATCGCGATGCCCCAGCGCGACCAGATCCGCCGGGTGTTCGAGGCCCTCGACGAGGACGACCGCGTGCGGGTGATCGTGCTGCGGGCCGAGGGCGAGCACTTCTCCTCGGGCGGCTACATCAAGGGCTTCCTCGACGCCTCGCCCGAGCACGTCTCCAAGCTCGCCTGGAACATCGCGGCGCCCGCCCGCTGCACGAAGCCGGTCATCGCGGCCAATCGCGGCTACACGTTCGGGGTCGGGTTCGAGATCTCCCTCGCCTGCGACTTCCGCATCGTCTCGGAGACCTGCCAGTACGCCCTGCCCGAGCAGAAGCTCGGCCAGATCCCGGGCTCAGGCGGCTCGGCCCGCCTGCAGAAGATCGTCGGCATCACCCGCACCAAGGACATCGTGATGCGCTCGAAGCGCATCCCGGGCCGGCAGGCGCTCGACTGGGGCATCGCCACGGAATGCGTGCCGGACGGCGAACTGGAGGCGACGGTCGACGCCCTCGTGGAGGAGCTGCGCGCCTTCTCGCCGATCGCCCAGCGCACGGCCAAGAAGCTCCTCAACGACACCGAGGATTCGACGCTCGCGATCGCCATCGAGCTCGAGGGCCATTGCTACAGCCGCCTGCGCCAGTCGGACGATTTCCGCGAAGGCGTCGAGGCCTTCCACGCCAAGCGCAAGCCGAATTTCCGCGGCTCGTAGGCCGCCCCCGCCCGGCGCCCCCCGCCCGGCGCCCTTCGCCCGGCGGTCCCCGCCCAGATTCCCGCCCCCGAGCCGGCCGCAAGACCGGCGGAGCGGACCCGCCCGCGCGGCCGACCCGGCCGCGTGATCCACGACGCCTGCCCGGCGCAGCGAGGCTGCCCGGAGCCTCGCGCGTTCCCAGAGGAGGAACCCCGTGACTGCCGCCACGACGATCCCGGCGCCGGACGCCGCGCTGACCAAACCCACGACCCGCCAGACGGCCACCGCCGTGATGGCCTCGCTGTTCGGGTGGGGGCTCGACCTGTTCGACCTCTTCATCCTGCTCTACGTGGCGCCGGTCGTCGGGGCGCTGTTCTTCCCCGCCGACAAGCCGATGCTGTCGCTGGCGGGCGCCTACGCGTCCTTCGCGGTGACGCTGCTGATCCGGCCGCTCGGCTCGGCCCTGTTCGGCTCCTACGCCGACCGCCTCGGCCGGCGCCGCGCCCTCATGGTGGCGGTGATGGGCGTCGGCCTCTCGACGGCGGCCTTCGGGCTGCTGCCGACCGTCGGGCAGATCGGCTGGCTCGCCACCGCGGTCTTCCTGGCCTTCCGGCTGATCCAGGGCATCTTCGTGGGCGGCGTGGTCGCGGCCTCGCACACGATCGGGACCGAATCCGTGCCGGAGCGCTGGCGCGGCCTGATGTCGGGCGCGGTCGGCGGCGGCGGCGCCGCCATCGGCGGCCTGCTCGCCTCGATGATCTTCTACGTCGTCTCCCTGATGGCGCCGGGCGAGGCCTTCGCGTCCTGGGGGTGGCGCGCGATGTTCTTCTCGGGCCTGCTGACCTCGGTGGTCGGGCTGATGCTGTTCCGCAACCTGGAGGAATCGCCGATCTTCCGGCAGCTCCAGGCCGACAAGGCGGCCCGCCGCGCCGGGGCGCCCGTCGTGGCCTCGCCGGTCCGCGCGCTGTTCTCCGCCGAGCACCGGCGCGCCTTCCTGGTCGCTATCCTGGTCTCCTTCGGCGGCGGCGCGGCCTATTACCTGACCTCGGGCTACCTGCCGACCTTCCTCAAGCTCGTGAACGGGGTGCCGAACGCGACCGCCTCGATCATGCTGGTCGGCGCCAACGTCGCGGCCGCCCTCGGCGCCTGCGCCCTCGGCGAGCTGAGCCAGCGCATCGGGCGCAAGCCCACCTTCCTGCTGATGGGCGTCCTGCGGCTCGTCGCCTTCCCGGCCCTGTTCCTCGCCATGGCGAAGACCTCGGACACGACCCTGCTCGCGGTCTACGTCCTCGTCCTCTCCTTCGTCGCCAATGCGAGCTACGGCCCGCTGCTGATCTTTCTCAACGAGAAGTTTCCGACCGCCCTGCGGGCGACCGGCACCGGCCTGACCTGGAACGTCGGCTTCGCGCTCGGCGGGATGCTGCCGACGCTGGTCTCGCTGGCGGTCGACGGGCCGAGCCAGATCCCCATGATGCTGGCGATCTTCACCACCGTCGTGACGGCCGTCTACCTGATCGGCGCCGCGCTGACGGAGGAGACCCGAGGCAACCTCGACCGCGCCTGAGCGGGCGGCCGCGCGGGCCCGGACCCGTCGCGGCGATCGCGGGCCGGCGGGGCGCGTCCCCGGCACCATTCGCCGAAGCGGTCACCGGTTCGGCGGCACGCACGATGCGGGAACGCGACACTCAGCGGAATCGCGTCGGGCCGGTCTGCTTGGCCGGTCTGCTTGGCCCGTCCGCCTGGCCATTCTGCCTGGCCGGACCGCTCCCATGGAGGTGTGGATGCCCGAGGAGCCGCTCTGGACCTTCGCCCTCGCCCTCTACGGCCGGCCGGGCGCGGCCCCGGCCTGCCTCGCCCTTCAGGACGAGGCCGGCGCCGACGTCCCGCTCGTCCTCCATCTCCTCTGGTGCGCCGCGACGGGCCGCACCCTCGACGCGGCCGCGATCGCCGCGATGGACGCGGCCCTGGCGCCCTGGCGCGACGCCGTCGTGGCGCCGCTGCGGCGGGTGCGCCGCGCCATGAAGGCGCCGCTCCTCCCCGCGCCGGGGGCGGAGGTGCTGCGGGAGCGGGTCAAGGCCGCGGAGATCGAGGCGGAGCGCCTCGCGCTCCGCGCGCTCGCCGCCCTGGCGCCCCCGCCCGGCGCACGAACGGACGCGACCGCCGCGGCCTGGCGCCACCTCGATCTCTATGCCGCGCATCTCGGCCGGCCGCTGCCGCGGGCACCCTGCGCGGCGCTGGTGCACGCCCTCACGGGCGGCTGACCTTCCGCGAGACGCCCCGCGTGCGAGGGCCGCGGCGCCTGAGCGAAGCCCAGATCCGCCATCCCGAAGGGATCTGGCGGATCACGAGCCCGCGCGGCGCCTGAGCGAAGCCCAGATCCGCCATTCCGAAGGGATCTGGCGGATGTGGCGTGGGACGGCCGAGGCCGCCGGATGACGGCCCTAACCCTCCGCCTCGCGCCAGCGCCGCACCCCGCCCGAGTCGATGTCGAACAGGTCGAGGACGCGGCCCACCGTGTGGTCGATCATCGCGGCGAGGCTCTCCGGCCTCGCGTAGAAGGCCGGCACCGGCGGCGCCACGATCGCCCCCATCTCGGAGAGGGCCGTCATGGTCCGCAGGTGGCCCGTGTGCAGGGGCGTCTCGCGCACCATCAGCACGAGGCGGCGGCGCTCCTTCAGCGTGACGTCCGCGGCCCGGGTCAGGAGGCCGGAGGTCGCCCCGGTGGCGATCTCCGCCATGCTGCGCATCGAGCAGGGGGCCACGATCATGCCGCGGGTCCGGAAGGAGCCCGAGGAGATCGCCGCCCCGATATCGGCCTGCGCGTAGGTCCGGGCGGCGAGCGCCCGCACCTCCGCCACCTTCAGGTCCGTCTCGTGCGCGAGCGTCACCTCGGCCGAGCGCGACATCACCAAGTGGGCGGGGATCGCGAGGTCGCGCAGGATCTGGAGCAGGCGGATGCCGTAGATCACGCCCGAGGCGCCCGAGATGCCGACGACCAGGGGCAGGTCCGTCACGCCGCGGGGCCCCCGCCGCGCGCCCCGCCCCTCCCGTGGCGTGTCGCCCCCATGCCGTCCCCCCCGCCTCGTCCCGCGCCCGCGCGCCGGGTCGGGGGCGATCCTAGGAGCGGGCGCGGCCGGCTGTCGAATAAGGATGGCTGATCGCCGCGATCAGCGGGACCTCGCTGCCGGGTCAGGGGCCCGCCACGATGTGGGTCTGGAGCGCCGCCGCCGCCGCCGAGAGCTCCTCGGCGAGGATCTCGACGAAGCGCGTCGCGGCCTGCGTCAGCGGGGTCTTCGGGTGATGGATGATGACGAGCTGGCGGGTGATGCGCGGCGCGACGATCCGGTAGGCCTTGAGCGAGCCCTCCGCGAGCTGCCGGCTCACCGCGATGCTGGGCAGCACCGTGAACCGCGCCGAGCGCGCGACGAAGTCGGCGATGGCCGAGGGAAGGTCGAGCTCGATCTGCGGGCTGAGGCTGACATCCTGCGCGCCGACCCTCCGGTCGAGTTCGAGGCGCAGGCCGTGCCGGGCCGAGGGCAGGACGAGGTCGAGCTCCACGAGGTCGCGCATGCGCACCGGAACCGGGATCGGCAGCGGCGTCGCGCTCGCCCCGACCACCACCATCTCCTCGTCGAGGAGCGGCTCCATCATCAGGCCGAGGCGCCGGTTCGGCTTGTTGATCACCGCGAGGTCGAGGCTGCCGTCGCCGACCCCGTCGATGAAGGTGCTGGAATAGCCGTCCGCCAGCGAGAGCTCGACCTGCGGGTAGGCGGCGGAGAAGCGCGCGAGCACGCTCAGCACCACGCTCATCGAGAGCGACGACAGGATCCCCGCCGTGACCCGGCCGGACACGCTCTGGGCGAGCCGCGCCATGGCGGCCCGGGCCTCGGCCACGTCCCGCAGGATCGGCTGCACCAGCCGGTGCAGCATCCGGCCGGCCGCGGTCGGCACCATGGCCTTGGGCTGGCGCTCGAACAGGCGCTGGTCGAGTTCCCGCTCCAGCTTGGCGATCTGCATGCTCAGCGCGGGCTGCACCACGTTCATGCGCTGGGCGGCGCGCGTCACGCTGCCCTCCTCGAACAGGGCGACGAAGTAGGAGATCTGACGCAAATCCACCGACGGGAATCCAGACTTCCGGACGCGCGGGCCCGGCCTCGCGCCGGGCGAAAAACACGTCCGGCGACAAGATCATACCGGCGCGGCCGGGGCAATTCAGACGGCCTGATCCGCCCCATCAGCAATCCTTATTTCAGTCCCCGACGCGGAGCGCCTAACCAGGCGGGACGAGGCGCCCGGGAGCGCCCGACCGGGAGGCGACGATGATTCTGCAGGCCCCTGCCCGATCCCTGCGCGACTGGCTCGGCCGCCTCGCCGAGAGCGGCCGGCTCAGCGTGGCGCGGCCCGGAATCGGCCTGAGGCACGAGGCCGCCGCGGTGGCGAACCGCCTGGACGGGCGGAGCGCCACCCTGTTTCCCCGCCCCGGCGGGCAGGACGGCACCATCGTGTCGGGGCTGGTGTCGAGCCGGGCCTGGATGGCCGAGGCGCTCGGGACGAGCGAGGACCGCCTCGTCTCGCATTTCCAGCAGGCCTGCGCGGCGCCGCTGCCCTGGCGCGAGCAGGAGACGGGACCGGCCCAGGAGGTGGTCCACCGCGCCGGCATCGACCTGCTGCGCCTCCTGCCCGTGCCGACGCTCAACGAGCACGACGGGGGGCCCTACATCTCGGCCGGGCTGATGATCTCGCGCGATCCCGAGACCGGCGCGCAGAACGTCGCCATCCTGCGCTGCCAGATCAACGGGCCGGACCGCATCGGCGTGCTAGTCCTGCCCCGCCACACCGACCACTTCTACCGGCGGGCGGAGGCCGCGGGCCGCGGGCTCGACGTGGCGCTGGTCGTGGGGGTCGACCCGGCCTGCCTCCTCGCCTCGCAGGCGATCGTGCCGCTCGGGCAGGACGAGCTGGAGATCGCGGGCGCCCTCACGGGGGCGCCCCTGCCGGTGGTGAGGTGCCTCACCAATCCGGTGCGCGTGCCGGCCGAGGCCGAGATCGTCATCGAGGGGCGGATCCTGCCGGAGGTGCGCGAGCCCGAGGGCCCGTTCGGCGAGTTCCCGCAATATTACGGCGAGCGGGCGAGGCGCCACGTCATGCAGGTCGACGCGGTCACCCATCGCGCCCGGCCGATCTTCCACATGATCGTGGGCGGCGGCCTGGAGCACCTCCTGCTCGGCGCGATCCCGCGCGAGGCTACGATCCTGGCCACCCTGCGCCGCAGCTTCCCGGGCGTCGAGGACGTCCACCTCTCCCTCGGCGGGGTCGGGCGCTATCACCTCTACGTCAAGCTGCGCAAGATCCAGGAGGGCGAGGCCAAGAACGTGCTGCTCGGCGCCTTCGCGGCCCATTACGACATCAAGCACGCGGTGGTGGTCGACACGGATGTCGACATCCACGATCCCGGGGAGGTCGAGTGGGCCGTCGCCACGCGCTTCCAGGCCGACCGCGACCTCGTGGTGGTGGCGCAGGCGCAGGGCTCGAAGCTCGACCCCTCGGCGCGCGACGGCGTCGGCGCCAAGATGGGGCTCGACGCGACGGTCCCCCTGGACGCGCCCCCCATGAAGTTCACGCGCATCCGCGTGCCGGGCGAGGCCGAGGTCGACCTCGCGGCGGTGATCGCGCCGGGCGCGGATTGGCGCGACGCGGTCGCCGATCGGCGCGACGCGGTCGCGGGCTGAGCGCCGTGCCCGACCTTCCCGCATCCGTCGACGTCCTGATCGTCGGCGGCGGCTCGGCCGGCTGCGTCATGGCCAACCGGCTCTCGGCCGATCCCGGCCGCCGCGTCCTGCTCGTCGAGGCGGGGCGCGACACGCCGCCCGGGCGCGTGCCGGCCGAGATCCTCGACAGCTACCCGATGCCGCTGTTCTTCGGCGACACCTACATCTGGCCGGGCCTCGACGCCGCCGTGACGCGCGGGGCGGACGGGCGGGTCCGGCGCCGCGCCTACGAGCAGGGCCGGGTGATGGGCGGCTCGTCGAGCATCAACGTGCAGGCCGCCAATCGCGGCCTGCCCCGCGACTACGAGGCCTGGGTGGAGGCGGGCGCGGCGGGCTGGGGCTGGGACGACGTCCTGCCCTATTTCCGCCGGCTCGAGACCGACCTCGACTGCGACGGCCCGCTGCACGGCCGGGACGGCCCGGTGCCGATCCGGCGCATCCTGGAACCCGCCTGGCCGCCCTTCGCGCGGGCGGTGGCGCGGGCCTTCGACGCCACCGGCCTGCCGCGGCGCCTCGACCAGAACGGCGAGTTCGAGGACGGCCTCTTCCCGCCCGCCTTCTCCAACCGCGACGACGCCCGGGTCTCCGCCGCGGCGGCCTACCTGGACGCCGAGACCCGGGCGCGGGACAACCTCGTCATCGCGGCGCAGACCCGGGTGACCGCCCTCACGCGCGACGGGCGCCGGGTCACGGGCGCGCAGCTGCGCGGACCCGGCGGGCGCCCGCACCGGGTCGCGGCGCGGCGGGTCGTGGTCTGCGCCGGGGCGCTGCAATCGCCGGCGCTGCTCCTGCGGGCGGGGATCGGGCCGGCCGAGCACCTGCGCGCCTGCGGGATCGCCGTCGTCGCCGACCGGCCCGGGGTGGGCGAGAACCTGCGCGACCATCCGGCCCTGACGGTGGCCCAGTACCTGCCCCGCCCGCTCCGGCTGCCGCCGAGCCAGCGCCGGGCGAGCTTCCTGGCGGTGCGCTCCTCCTCCGGCCTGCCGGGCGGCAGCGCCTCCGACATGTACCTCACCGCCTCCGCCCGCGGCGGCTGGCACGCGCTCGGGGCCCGCCTCGCCCTCTACTTCCTGTGGGTGAACCAGCCGCACTCGGTCGGGCGGCTGCGGCTCGACCCGGCCGACCCGTCCGGCCATCCCGACATCGACCTCAACCTCCTCTCCGACCCGCGCGACCTCGACCGGCTGGCGGCCGGCCTGCGCGACCTCGTCGCGCGCGTGGTCTCGCCCCACCTCAACCCCGACCCGGCGGCGCTCGTCCCGGCGAGCTTCACGCCGGCGATCAAGCGGCTCAGCCGGTTCAGCCCGGGCAACCGGCGCGTCACGGCGCTCCTGGCGGCCCTCCTCGACGGCCCGGCCCCGCTGCGGCGGCGGATGCTGCGCCTCGTCTCCGGCGGGGTCGCGCTCGGCGAGGTCGTGGGGGACGAGGCGGCCCTGCGGGACCTCGTGCGCGACCTCGTCTTCGGCGTCTGGCACGCGAGCGGCACCTGCCGCATGGGCGATCCGCAGGATCCGGGGGCGGTGGTCGACCCCGCCGGCGGCGTGATCGGCGTCGCCGGCCTGACGGTCGCCGATGCCTCCGTGATGCCGAGCCTGCCGAGCGCCAACACCAACGTCCCGACCATGATGGTCGCCGAGAAGATCGCCGACCACCTCGCGGGCCGCCCGCCCCCGGCCTGACGGACCGGGGCCGGGCCCGCCGAGGGCGCGCGGCCGAAAGGTCCAGCGCATGGCCTGCCACGACACCGACGCGGCGGCGCGCGAGGACCTGATCGGCGCCCCGACGCTCTCGCTCGCGCGTCGCCGCCGGGACCGGCACGCCGCGCCGATGCTGCGGCCGATGGACCACCGCGTCCGCCGGGCCCTTCGGCTGCTCCGGCAATCGGGCGCGGCGGCCGACTCGGGGCCGGAGCGGGACCTACGCCGAAGGGCCGCGCGCGATCCGGCTGAGGTAGTCGAGCTTGCTCGACCGCATGTGGTCGACGCACAATTGCGCGAAGGCCCAGCGGTCGCGGCCGCGCAGCAGCTCGATCATCGTCTCGTGCTGGCTCAGCGACAGGCGCAGACCCTCCGCATCCGCGAGGTTCTTGGCGCGCATCGGCAGGGTCAGGGCCATGTAATCCTGCAGGGTGCGCACCAAATAGGCGTTGCCGCAGGCCGAGAACAGCGCGAGGTGGAAGGCGTCGTTGGCCCCGTGGATGGCGAGGAGGTCCCCTCTCTCGGCCTCGCGCCGATAGGCGTCCTGCAGGCGGCGCAGCTCGGCGAGCAGCCCGGGCGGCGCCGGCAATCCGATCAGCAGCGCGGCCTCGCGGGTGAGGAACTCGCGCACGTCGTAGATTTGGCGCACCTCCTCGGCCGCGTAGGAGCGCACCGTCGCGCCGACGTTCCTCTCCCGCCGCACGATGCCGCGCCGCTCCACCGCCACCAGGGCCTGCCGCACGAAGTGGCGCGAGGCGCCGTAGCGCGCCATCAGGGCATCCTCGGTCAGGCGCGCTCCGGGGGCGAGGCGCCCGAAGATGATGTCCTCCTCCAGGCGCGCCGCGACCGCCTCGGCGCCCGCGCGCGGCGGGGCGAGGAGATCCGCCAGCGCGCCGCTCACCGGGCCGCCCCGCGGCCGGCCAGGCGGTAGCATTCCTCGACGAGGCGGAGCGTGGCGAGGTTGTCCTCCGGCGCGGTCTCGAACGGGCCGCCATCCGCGAGCCGCTCGACGAAGTGCGCGATCGCCGCGTCGTAGGAGCCCTGGTAGGTGGCGGCCGGATCGAAGTGCCACGCGCGCCCCTCGCCGGGCGCCTCGCGCGCCTCGGGCGCCGTGCGCGCCTCGGGCGCCGTGAGGGTCAGGTCGCCGCCGGCGAGGTGCAGGGCCCCGTCCGGCCCGTAGATCTCGAGCCGGTCCGCCGCGCCGGGCGGCGCGCCGTGCGCCGCGAAGCTCGCGAAGAGCTGCACGGCGAGGCCCCCCTCCCCCGCGAGCTGGACGAGCGCGCTGTCCTCGCCCCGCAGGGCCGCGCAGGTGCGGCTCATCGCGCAGGCCGCGACGGTGAGGGGGCCGAGCAGCATGCGCAGGGTGTCGAGGTGGTGGATCAGCACCTCGGCGGTGAGCATGCGCGCCTCGTCGCGCATGAAGGGCTGGCGCTCGAGGGCGGGGTAGCGCCCGTCGGCATCGGGCAGCGTGCCGCTGGTCAGCACGGTGAGCCGCGCCGCGAAGGGACGGCCGACCGCGCCCGCGCGCAGCAGCGCGGCCGCCTGCCGGTAGGTGTCGCGGAAGCGCCAGTTCTCGTGCACCATCAGGCGGCAGCGCCCGCCGACCTCCGCCGCCAGCGCCTCGGCCTCGGGCAGCGTCGGCGCGAGCGGCTTCTGGCACAGGACCGGCAGCCCGCGGGCGGCCGCGAGGCGCACGAGGTCGGCATGCGCGGCCCGCGGCACCGCGACGTCCACCGCGTCGATCCCGCCCTCCGCCAGCATCCGGGCGGCGTCCGCGTAGGTGCGGGGGATCCCGAACTCCGCGGCCCGGGCGGCGCGACGGGCCTCGCTCGGGTCGGCGACGGCGACGACGCGCGCGCGGCCCTGCAGGGCCGCCCAGGCGCGCAGGTGATACTGGGTGACGAAGCCCGCCCCGACCAGCCCGACCCGCAGCCCGCTCACTGCAGCGCCTCCGGGCGGCGGGCCACGTCGGCGGGGATCGCCCGGCGGGTCGCGGCGTCGAACAGGTAGGCGGCGTCGGCCGCGAAGTGGAGCTCGACCGCCTCGTCGACCCGCGCCCGGGTGCCCCGCGGCAGGCGGGCGGTGCACTCGGCCCCGCCCTCCCCCTCGACGACGAGCAGCGTCTCGGCCCCGAGGGGCTCGACCGCGACGACCCGGCCGCGCACGCTCCCGCCCGCCTCGCCGGCCGCGGCGCGGTCGAGGTGCAGGTCCTCGGCCCGCACCCCGAGCACGATCTCGCGCCCGGCGGGCCCCAGCGTGCCGCTCCGCCAGCGCGCCAGCGGGGCGGTCACCGCCGCCTCGGCCACGCCCGCCTCCGCCAGCCGGGCCGGAAACAGGTTCATGGGCGGCGCGCCCAGGAATCGCGCCACGAAGGTGTCGGCGGGGTTCCAGTACACGTCGAGGGGCGCGCCGATCTGCGCCACGCGCCCGCCATTCATCACGCAGATGCGGGTGCCCATGGTCATGGCCTCGACCTGGTCGTGGGTGACGTAGATCATCGTGGCGCCGAGGCGGTGGTGCTGCTTGATCAATTCGTTGCGGGTGTTGACCCGCAGGGCGGCGTCCAGGTTGGAGAGCGGCTCGTCGAACAGGAACACCATCGGCTCGCGCACCATCGCGCGCCCGAGGGCGACGCGCTGGCGCTGCCCCCCGGAGAGCGCGTGGGGCTTGCGCGCGAGGAGCGGCACGAGGCCCAGGATCTCGGCGGCCTGCCGCACCCGCCGCTCGATCTCGGGGCCGGGCGTGCGCCGCCGCCGCAGGCCGAAGGCCATGTTCTCGTAGACGCTCATGTGCGGGTAGAGGGCGTAGGACTGGAACACCATCGCCATGTCGCGGTCCTTGGCCGGCACGTCGTTGACGACCCGCCCGTCCACCGAGAGGGTGCCCGACGAGATCGTCTCCAGGCCGGCGATCATCCGCAGCGTCGTCGACTTGCCGCAGCCCGAGGGGCCGAGCAGGACCATGAACTCGCCGTCGCCCACCGTGAGGTCCACCTCGTCGACGGCGACGACGCCCGCGCCGTAGCGCTTGCTGATCCGGTCGAGGCGGACGACGGCCATGCGGGGCTCCTACTTGACCGCGCCCGCGGTCATGCCGCGGATCAGCTTTTCCGAGAAGAACGCGTAGGCGAGGATCACCGGCACCACCGAGATCATCACGCCGGCCGCGATCATGCCGATGTCCTGGAAGTGGTCGCCCATGAAGGCGCGGATGCCGACCGGCAGCGTGCGCTTGTCGGGGTCGGTGATCAGCACCACGGCGAACAGGAACTCGTTCCAGAGCTGGATGACGTTGAGGATCACCGTGGTGGCGATGGCCGGCATCCCGACCGGCAGCACGATGCGCCGGAAGATCTCGACCTCGCCGTAGCCGTCCATCCGCGCCGCGTCGAACAGGTCCTGCGGGATGCGCGCGAAGAAGCCTTCGAGCAGGTACACGGTGAGCGGCAGCTGCAGCGAGACGTACACGACGGTGAGCCCGGCGAGGCTGTTGTAGAGGCCGTAATCGACCAGGATCTGGTAGAGCGAGATCAGGGTGATCTGGGGCGGGAAGATGATCGACGAGAACAGGATGCCGTAGATGAGGCGGTTGCCGGGGAAGCGGTAGCGCGCGAGCGCGTGCGCCGCCGCCGCCCCGATCAGCGTCACGGCCGCGACCGCCGTGACCACGACCGCGGACGAGTTCCAGAAATAGGTGGCGAAGTCGGAATCGACCCAGGCGATCCGGAACTGCTCCCAGTGCACCGGGCTCGGCCAGGCGTAGTGGTCGGCCGAGATCTCGCCGGTGGTGCGCACCGACATGGTGGCGAGCCACAGGAAGGGGCCGAACGTGTAGAGCGAGTAGAGGGCGATGACGAGGCCGAGCGCCCCGCGCCCGAACAGCCGAGCGGACGCCACGTCAGTACTCCAGCCTCTCCGAGGATCTGAACAGCCGGTTGAGCACCAGCACGCAGGCGCAGACGACGCCGAACCACACCGCCGCGATGGCGGACGGGTAGCCGAGATCGAAGGTGTTCCAGTTGAACGCGCGCTTGTAGACGTAGGTCGAGACCGTCTCGGTCGCCCAGAGCGGGCCGCCTCCGGTCATGATCCAGACGAGGTCGAACACCTTCATCTTGCCGATGAAGGCGAGGACGTAGAGGTTGAGCAGCGTCGGGCGCAGCATCGGTACGATGATGTGGCGCAGCTTGGCGCCCCAGCCGCAATTGTCGAGCTCGCTCGCCTCCAGCACCTCGGAGGGCAGCGCGTGGATGGCGGCGAGGCAGACCACCATGTTGAACCCCGCCCATTTCCACGCATGCGTGACGATGAGCGCGGCGAGCGCGGTGGCGGGGTCGCCGAGCCAGGAGCGGGTGAGCGCGTCGAGGCCGAGCGCCCGCAGCGCCACGTTCACCACCCCCCAATCGTAGTTGTAGATCCACATCCACAGGATCGCGACGACCACGTAGGAGAGCAGCACGGGGGCGAACCACGCCACCCGCAGGAATCTCCCGAAGGGCACGCCCGCGTAGAGGGCGAGCGCGAGGAGCAGCCCGGTGGCGACGTCGAGGACCGGCGCCGCGAAGGCCCACACGAAGGTGTTGCGCACCGCGACCCAGAAGGTCTCGTCGGCGAGGAGGTCGCGGTAATTCGCGAGGCCGACCGCTTGGCGCTCCATCCCCTCGATGGTGAAGAAGCTGTCGTAGAAGGTCCGGATGGCCGGGTAGGCGGTGAGCCCGGCATAGACCGCCAGCGCCGGCCCCACGAAGAGCGCCACCACCGGCAGGCTCGCCCGGCGGGGATCGAAGGCGCGCGCGCGCGCCGCCGCGGGCGGGGCGGCCGGCGCCGCCGCGTCCACGCCCGCCGTGCCCGACATCGCCTCAGCTTCCCTTGTGGCAGGCGGCGTCCATCCGCTCGGCCGCGTCCTTCACGGAGATCAGCCCGGCCGGCAGCGCGTTATTGATCACCTGGGTGTAGGTCTCGGCGCACTTCGCCCGGTAGTGGAACAGCGGCGTGCCGAAGAAGTACGTCACGCCCTGGTTGCGGGCCTGCAGCTGGCGGAAATAATCCTCGTGGGCGGACTTGATCCGGCTCGGGTCGGACTTGAGGCCGGTCTGGAGCGAGACCTGCTCCATCCACTTGGTGCCGTTCTCGACGCTGCCGATGGACCTGAGCAGCGCGCCGGCGCAGTCCTTGTTGCGGCTGCGCGCGTAGACCACGAAGCTGCCCGCGACCGAGAGCGTCTTGCAGGTCGGGCACCGGCCCTCGTCCATGGCCGGGAACTGCATGATGCCGAGGGGAAAATCCGCCGGCATGCCGCCGCTCTCCGGCGGCGCGAAGGCGCGGCCGGTGAACCAGCTCGGGTCGGGGAAAACCAGCGCGCCGGGCTTCTGGTAGAAGTAGTAGTGCGACTCCCCGAGCTTCAGGGTCGAGAAGCTCTTCGGATAGGCCCCGGCATCGACCAGGTCCTTGAACCACGTCATCACCGCGAGGACCCGGGGATCGCGGAAGGACAGGTCCCCGCTGAGGAGCTTGCCGTAATCCTCGGTCCCGAGCTTGCGCAGCAGCGACTCGAACAGCAGCAGGCCGCCCGGGAAGGGCCGGTCGCCGACGCCCTGCGCCACGGGCGTCACGCCCGCGGCCACGCCCTTCCTGACGAGGTCGGCGAAGGCGCCCTGCGTCAGCTGGCCGGATTCCGGCACCGCGACGCCGACCTTCCTGACGAGATCCCGGTTGTAGTAGAGTTCGACCGTGTAGGCCTCGACCGGCAGGCCGTAGAGGTGGCCCTTCGCGGTCCAGGCGGGCTTCGCCCATTCCTCGATCGCCCCCGTGTCGACGCGGGTCTCGAGCGGTTCGAGGAAGCCGCCCTGCAGGAATTCGGGCTGGTCCGGCTCCATGTAGAAGACGTCCGGCGCCTGACCGGTGCGCACGGCGGACTTGGCCTGCGTGTAGATGTCGGCCTTGGGGATGAAGCTCAGCTTCACCCGGCACTGGGCATTCGCGGCCTCGAATTCCTTGACCCGGGCGCTCACCCACTCGCGCTTGGCGGGCTCGTCGGGCCAGTTCGACCACATGGTGATCTGCGTCGGCTCCGCGGCCCGCGCGCCGCCGGCCGCCAGCGCGGCCCCGAGGACCAGCGCGGCCACCCTCCCTCGTCCCATGCGGCGCTCCTCACGGCCACCTTGTCGTTGCGCGGCAAGGGATCAGGTTGCCGGGACATTGTCAATAACGAACCGCCTGATTGGCCGTGAAGACCGGTAGATCGGCGTTGACGCGGCGGTTTTATTGACAATGCACCGGGCCGTCGTAGAAGCGGACGGGCGACGGAGCGGGGAGGAGCGGGATGGCCGGCGACGCGGGCAAGGGGTTGCGCAAGGGGCTCACGAGCTACGGCGACGCGGGCTTCTCGCTGTTCCTGCGCAAGGCCTTCATCAAGGCCATGGGCTATTCCGACGACGCGCTGAACCGGCCGATCGTCGGCATCACCAACACCTTCAGTGACTACAATCCCTGCCACGGCAACGCCCCGGCCCTGATCGAGGCGGCCAAGCGCGGCGTGATGCTGGCGGGCGCCATGCCGATGGTGTTCCCGACCATCTCGATCCACGAGAGCTTCGCCCACCCGACCTCGATGTTCCTGCGCAACCTGATGGCGATGGACACCGAGGAGATGATCCGCGCCCAGCCGATGGACGCCGTCATCGTGATCGGCGGCTGCGACAAGACCCTGCCGGCCCAGATCATGGCCGCGGCGAGCGTGGACCTGCCGACCGTGGTGATCCCGGTCGGCCCGATGGTGGTCGGGCACCACAAGGGCGAGGTGCTGGGCGCCTGCACGGATTGCCGCCGGCTCTGGGCCGCGCACCGGGCCGGCGAGATCGACGAGGCCGAGATCGAGGTGGTGAACGGGCGGCTCGCCCCCTCGGTCGGCACCTGCATGGTGATGGGCACGGCCTCCACCATGGCCTGCATGATCGAGGCGATGGGCCTCGCCCTGCCCTACGCGGGCACGATCCCGGCGCCGCATGCCGAGCGGGTGCGCCTCGCCGAGGCGAGCGGCCGCCGCGCCGCCGCGATGGCGGTGGCGGGCGGGCCCCGCCCGAGCGCGCTCCTGACGCCCGCGAGCCTGCGCAACGCGCAGGTGGTGCTGCAGGCGATCGGCGGCTCGACGAACGGGCTCATCCACCTCACCGCGATGGCGAACCGGGTCGGGGCGAGGATCGACCTCGACGCCTTCGACGCGGTCGGGCGCGAGGTGCCGGTCCTGGTCGACCTCAAGCCCTCCGGCGCGCATTACATGGAGCATTTCCACCACGCCGGCGGTGTGCCGAAGCTCCTGCGCGAACTCGGCGACCTCATCGACCTCGACGCCCCGACCGTGGCGGGCGGCTGCCTGCGCGACGTGGTGGCGGCGGCCGAGGAGGTGCCGGGCCAGACCGTCATCCGCTCGCCCGCCGACCCGATCAAGGCGGCGGGCGGTCTCGCGGTGCTGCGCGGCAACCTCGCGCCGCGCGGGGCGCTGATCAAGCACGCGGCGGCGAGCCCGCGGCTCCTGCAGCACACCGGCCGGGCCGTGGTGTTCGAGTCGATCCCCGACATGGCGGCGCGGATCGACGCGCCGGACCTCGACGTCGGGGCCGACGACGTGCTGGTCCTGCGCAATGCCGGCCCGAAGGGCGCGCCCGGGATGCCGGAGGCCGGCTACCTGCCGATCCCGAAGAAGCTCGCCCGGCAGGGCGTCAAGGACATGGTGCGGATCTCCGACGCCCGGATGAGCGGCACCGCCTTCGGCACGATCGTGCTCCACGTCACGCCGGAATCGGCGGTGGGCGGCCCGCTCGCGCTGGTGCGCACGGGCGACGCGATCCGCCTCGACGTGGCCGGGCGGCGCATCGACCTCCTGGTGGACGAGGCGGAGCTGGCGCGCCGGCAGGCCGCCCTGCCCGAAGCCCCGCGCCCGGCCTGGGCGCGGCGCGGCTACGCCCGCCTGTTCCACGACACGGTCACGCAGGCCGACGAGGGCTGCGACTTCGCCTTCATGGCCCCGGACGGCGGCGCGACGGAGGAGTGATCCGGGATCCGCTTGATCAAGCGGATCCCGGATCACGAGCCTGCGCGGCGCCTGAGCGACGCCCAAATCCGCATGGCCGAAAGGGGAGATGGCGAAGCCGTCAACTGGATGGCGGATGATGCGATTGCGCCCGATCCGCCGAGATTTGCGCCGAGCGTGAGGGCGATCCCGGCTTCCGGCGTCCCGTACCGATGCGCGGGATGGCGTCGGACGGCGTCCCGGTGATCGCGCGCCCGGGGTCACGGCTCCCGTTTCCCCGGACGACGGGAGCGGGAACTCGGCGTCGGGGCGGCCGGTCTCGGCGGCACGGCGGTGCTGAACCCGGCGATCGGGAACCGTCTCGGCCCGAGCGAGGCCTGCTCTAGAGCATTTTCCGACGAAGTGGATGCCGGTTCGTCGCAGAAAATGCGGCAAGATCAAAGATCGAGAGCGGCACCCGATCACCTTGCAACCGGGTGCCGCTCTACGGCCAAGCGCCGGGCGCTGGAACGGCAACTGTCCGACACCCTATCCGCCCCGAGCCGGTGCGATCTGACCCGCGCGCTGCAAGCCAAGATCGGGCGAGCCCGCGATCAACTCTTGGTCTTGCTCGCCCATCCCGGCCGCGTGGAGGTCACCAACAACGGGTGTGAGCGAGCCCTGCGCCCGGCCTGGTGCAGCAAAAAGTGACGAACGGCCACCGGGCCATGTGGGGGGCCGCGGGTAAGGCGGACGTGCGCACGGTCGTCGACACCGCCCGCCTCTCGGGTGCTAACACCTTCGGTATCATCCTCGAGACCATCGGCGCCTGATTGCCTCTCGCGCCGACCACCTCATCGCAGACAAGCTCAGCCGGCTCGTAAACTGCCCCAAACCTCCTGGGTAATTACCTGGGAGCCAACGTCTGGAAGTGGCGCATCTCGGCCATGCTTTGTCACCGCACATCCAAGACATGAACTGTCAGATGTTCTCTAGGCACAACATCTAAAATTTCTTGATCTACCGCGCCACGCGTGCCTCTTCTTTTTTGCTAACATGCCATACGACTATATGATAGTGTGGAACTTCAACACCAGGATGACCCGCGTTGAAATAAATTGTAATATGATCCGCCTTTCCGGCAGCACCTTTTAAATCGAACGCCTTTTTGTTTTGGAAATCCTCAGTAGGAATCATATAGATTGTACTTACCAACCGATCGTGTCGATCGAATGCGCGGAAAGGACCCGCCGGCAGAGTCCCGGGCTTGACGTACAGCGCTCCGATCCCCGGCAAAAAGCCAGGCAGATTCACCAGGGAACTCACTTTCCTATAACCCTGTTGCTCGCTCACCTTGCGTTCATTCTGTCTCTTGCGCGACCAGCGGGGCTTTCGGTCGCTACTCATTCCAGAACGAACCAATTTTGCCTTCGGTTTTAACTGCGCCCAATCGGAATCTTGTGCGATCAGGTCGTGATTTTTTATACATACTTGCCTTTCCTGGGCACCAACACAGGAAATAATCGACAGAGCTCCAGAAAACACAAGCTGCAAAATGGCCATGATCCGCTCCCCCGGCACTATGAATTAACCTAGCTTGTCATTTTCTCTGCCGCTGTTTGTCCGAACGAAGCGCTGCCCCTGACTGTACAAAGCCTGCCTGGGAATTATCATCAGAGTTCTGGCGAAGCCAATTCTCGGCCGGGCCAAAGCGCCTCCATCCCTGCACGACTGCACTAAGGTTGACTTCTTTCCATTTTGGATGATTCGGCACAGTGGCAAGCTCGGCAAAATGCGAGAAGAACTTGTGGACAAAATTTTGCAGCAGGAGACGGCGGCTGCTTCGCTCTGGCCAATCATACGCCAGCAATACCGCCAATACCGCGACAGTATCGATGGCGCTACCAGGGGCAATAAGGTTGGGGTAGTCGCCATCAGTAAAAACTGCCGGAGAGTATATATCGTCAGCAACTAGCGACGTCGATATTGGAACAAGATGAAAGCCTGCATCTCTTTTGTACTCCGAAAGCCAAGACAGGGGCTTGCCCTCAATAGTGAGGGTGGCCGCGAGTTCCCCGGCCCGAATTTTTTCCAGTGCATCTTGCTGACTTATATTAACTGGCCAAAATCTAATATTCATTTTGTTGAGAAGTTCGCGCCCTAGTATGTCGGTCGCGCCACCCGAAACTCCCAGGTTAACGGCTTTACCAGAAAGATCAGCTATATTTTGGATGCTATGTCCGGCAATTATATGCAACTCTTCTTTGTAGAGCGGTACGATATAGGCAATTTTCTGTGAGACGACATTGCTTACTTGAGTATTTCGGACAAAATCAAACAAAACAGCCGGAACAATAGCCATGTCGACATCAGGTTTTGTCAAAAGATCACGAATATCCTGAATTCCCCCCATGCCAACCGTTACTGCTACGCGCAACGCCATCTCACCTCTTGGGCCGGTCTCCTGCCCGTCGGCAATAACGGCGGAAATATCACTTGCGATCCACTGGTCGGTACCTGCTGCGGTGGTAAGGCCAATTGTATGCGGGTCGCCTCGGCCACTGATCTTCGTCAAGAGCGCTCGCTCGTGAGTCTGAGCCATAAGGGCAGGTACGCAAAAGATTTGGCCAACAATGAACCAGCTTGCTACGGCAGCGCCACATCGATATCGCCCGCTCGCGCCACGCATTTGCTTCAACCGTTCAGGTTGGGGAGCACGCCTTCCAGATGTCCGAGCACATCCGGAAAGTTACCACCTTGCCGCAGGCCTTGGTTCGCTGCAAGAGCCGCGCTCGCTCGTATTCGGTTGTGTGAGCATCTAGAGGGTGTCTGGAAAATCGCCTGATGGCCAACTGAGTGAGATGACCACTCAGCATTATGCCACCGATCTCAGCGACGCCGAATGGGAGATCCTCGCGCCGCTCCTTGAGCCGCGCACGCGGCGCGGACGGCCGCGCACGCATGCTGTGCGCACCATGCTGAATGCCGTGCTGTCCGTGCTGCGCGGCAGCGTGTCCTGGCGGCTTCTCCCGCGTTTCGCCGCTTCCTGGACGAGATCGAGGCGACCGTGCCGGCCGACCTCGACGTGCATCTGGTGCTCGACACCTCGGCGACGCACAAGACCAAGCTTATCCGCGACTGGCTGGCGCAGCGCCCGCGCTACCACGTGCACTTCACGCCGACCTCGGCCTCGTGGATCAACCAGGTCGAGCGGTGGTTCGGCCTGCTCACCGACCGAGCCATCCGGCGTGGGGTGCACTGCTCGGTGGAGGAACTTGAACGCGACATCCGCGCCTTCATCCAGGCCACGAACGCCGACCCCAAGCCGTTCCGCTGGGTGAAGTCGGCCGACGCCATCCTGGCCAGCGTCAAACGCTTCTGCCTGCGAACAATCGACCCTGAAACAGATGATGCGCCTTTGCCGCAAACTTCAGGCGCAGGACACTAGACGCCGAACGCCAATCCCTCGCGCGCGTAGTCCTCGCGGACGCATTGCAGGATGAGGGGGATCTCCGGTGAGGGATCGTCCTTGCGGTAGCTCATGATGACGGGGATGAGGGCCCGCTCCTCGTTCAGCGGCCGGTAGGCGACGCCGTCGCGGCGGAGGCGCTCGACGGAGGCGGGGACGACGCACACCCCCGCCTCGGCGGCCACGAGGCCCAGCGCCGTCTGCAATTCGCGCACCTCGTGGATCACCGGAGGGCGCACCGCGTGGTCGCGGAACAGCGCCAGGATGCGGTCGGCGTTGTTGGGGCGCGCGCTCTTCGGGTAGATGATCAGCGGCGTGTCGGCGAGGTCGCGCAGCCGCAGCGGCCCCGGCGGGCGGGCGGCGTCCCAGGCCGTCGGCACGGCGACGATCATCGTCTCGTTGCGCAGCAGCACGCGCGCGATCGCCGGGTCCTCGATCTCGATGCGGCCGAACCCGACGTCGATGCGGCCCTCCTTGAGCGCCGCGATCTGCTCCAGCGTCAGGAGTTCGAGCAGCGTCAGGTCCACGTCCGGGCGCTTCAGCCGGTAGCCGCGCAGGATCTCCGGCAGGCGGCCGTACAGGGTCGAGGCCACGAACCCGACCCGGAAGCGGTTGCGCTCGGTCAGGCGCAGGCGCCGGCCCGTCTCGCGCAGGTCGTCCATTCGCTCAAGGATCTGCAGCGCCTGCTCGAAGATCAGCCGGCCCGGCTCGGTCAGGCGCAAGGGCCGCGCCCCGCGCTCGATCAGGGACAAGCCGAGTTCGTCCTCGAATTGCTGGATCTGCTTGCTCAGCGCGGGCTGGGCGACGTGCATCGTCTCGGCAGCCCGCGTGAAGCTCTGCTCGCGGGCGACGGCCACAAAGTAGCGCAAGTGCCGGAGCTCCACTTATTCCTCCCAGGAATGTTTTCGTTCCCAATCGGTCTTGGACGCCGCAATGCCCCCTGTCTAGAACGTGAAGAAGAGGAAACGCCCAGGAGCGAGCGAGGCCCGGCCGATCCGGCCCATCGAGCGCCACGCCCTTCCTGCGCAGGTGAGAGGACGATCCGAGCCGGCCGCGCCCCGCGTGGACCCGCAACGATCCCGCTCGCTCCCGAGCCACGCCCGTGAGGCCAGGAGGACGTCGTGCTGGAAGATCTGCATCAGATTGTCGAGACCGCGGTTGAGGATAATCCCGAGACGGGCACCTATCGCTGCCGGCGCGACATCTTCACGGATCCCGACATCTTCGAGTTGGAGATGCGGCATATATTCGAGGGGAACTGGATCTACATGGCCCACGAGAGCCAGATCCCGAACCCGAACGATTATTTCACGACCTATATGGGCCGCCAGCCGGTGGTCATCACCCGCAACCGCAAGGGCGAGCTCCAGGCCTTCGTCAACGCGTGCAGCCATCGCGGCGCGATGATCTGCCGGCACAGGCGCGGCAACAAGGCGACCTTCACCTGCCCGTTCCACGGCTGGACCTTCAGCAACGGCGGCAGGCTGCTCAAGGTCAAGGACCCGGAGGGCGCGGGCTATCCCGACAGCTTCAACCGCGACGGCTCGCACGACCTGACGCCCGTGGCCCGGTTCGAGAGCTACCGCGGTTTCCTGTTCGGCAGCCTCAACCCGGACGTGAAGCCGCTCACCGAGCACCTCGGCGAGGCGACGAGGATCATCGACATGATCGTCGACCAGTCGCCGGACGGGCTCGAAGTGCTGCGCGGCGCCTCGACCTACGTCTTCGACGGCAACTGGAAGCTCCAGACCGAGAACGGCGCCGACGGCTACCACGTCAGCGCGACGCACTGGAACTACGCCGCCACGACGAGCCGCCGCAAGGAGACCCACGTCGTCGACAAGACCCGCGCGATGGATGCGGGCGGCTGGGCGAAGCAGGGCGGCGGCTTCTACTCCTTCGCGCACGGGCACCTGCTGCTCTGGACCACCTGGGCCAACCCGGAGGACCGCCCGAACTGGGACCGGCGCGAGGAGCTGGCGGCGGCTCACGGGCAGGCGATGGCGGACTGGATGATCAGCCGCTCGCGCAACCTCTGCCTCTACCCGAACGTCTACCTGATGGACCAGTTCTCGTCGCAGATCCGCACCTACCGGCCGATCGCGGTCGATAAGACCGAGGTGACGATCTACTGCATCGCCCCGAAGGGCGAGGCCCCCGAGGCGCGGGCCCGGCGCATCCGCCAGTACGAGGATTTCTTCAACGCGAGCGGCATGGCGACCCCGGACGACCTCGAGGAGTTCCGGGCCTGCCAGCTCGGCTACCAGGGCCGGGCGGCGCGCTGGAACGACCTCTGCCGGGGCGCCACCCACTGGATCGAGGGCGCCGACGAGGGCGCGCGGGCGATCGGCCTCGAGCCGCTGCTCAGCGGCGTCAGGACCGAGGACGAGGGCCTGTTCGCGATCCAGCACCGCTACTGGATGGAGACGATGCGCCGGCACCTGCCGTAGCGCGACGCGCCCGAACCCTCCCGGTCCGCGCGGGAGGGGTCCGCAAGCCAACGCCATCGACGACGGACCGGCCCCTCCCGGGCGCCGAACGCCCCGTCACGCCCGCAGGAGACCCCGATGACCCTGACCCTGGAAGAGGTGCAGCAGTTCCTCTACCGCGAGGCCCGCTACCTCGACGACCGCGACTTCGACGCCTGGCTCGCGCTCTACGCCCCCGACGTCGAGTTCTGGATGCCGTCCTGGGACGACGACGACCAGCTCGTCACCGACCCGCAGCGCGAGGTCTCGCTGATCTACTACGACAGCCGCGGCGGCCTGGAGGACCGGGTCTTCCGCATCCGCACCGAGCGCTCCAGCGCCACCAGCCTGCCGGAGCCGCGCACCTCGCACCACATCTCGAACGTCGAGATCCTCGCGCAGGACGAGCTCTCCTGCCGGCTGCGCTTCAACTGGCTCACCTTCAACTACCGCTACAAGACCGTCGACACCCATTTCGGCACGTCGTTCTACACGCTCGACAATAGCGGCGGCACCCCGCTGATCAAGAAGAAGAAGGTCGTTCTGAAGAACGACTACATCCACCACGTCATCGACGTCTATCATATCTGAGGAGGGCGCCGTCATGTACACTGTCGCGCTCAACTTCGAGGACGGGGTCACCCGGTTCGTCGGCTGCCGGCCGGGCGAGACGGTGGCCGACGCCTCCTACCGGATCGGCATCAACATCCCGCTCGACTGCCGGGACGGCGCCTGCGGCACCTGCCGGGTGCACTGCGAGTCCGGCCGCTTCGATCCGGGCAGCTACATCGAGGACGCGCTGTCCGACGAGGAGGCCGCCCAAGGCTACGGCCTCGCCTGCCAGATGCGCCCGCGGACCGACCTCGTGCTCGCGGTCGCGGCCTCCTCGCACCTCTGCAAGACCGGCGGCGCCGCGCACAAGGGCACGATCGGGGCGGTGCGGCGGCTGTCCGACACCACCTTCGGGCTCACGGTCGAGACGCCCGAGCCGATCGGCTTCCTGCCGGGGCAGTACGTCAACATCGCGCTGCCGGGCAGCGGCCAGCAGCGCTCCTACTCGTTCAGTTCGGCCCCGGGCGGCACGCGGGCGGAGTTCCTGATCCGCAACATCCCGGGCGGGCTGATGAGCACCTACCTGGCGGAGGCTGCCAAGCCCGGCGCGAGCCTCGACCTGACCGGCCCCGCGGGCAGCTTCTACCTGCGCGAGATCCGCCGGCCGGTGCTGATGCTCGCCGGCGGCACCGGGCTCGCACCCTTCCTGTCCATGCTGGGCAGGATCGCCGAGGGCGGCAGCCCGCACCCGGTCCACCTCGTCTATGGGGTGACGCACGACGCCGACCTCGTGGAGGTCGAGGCGCTGGAGAAGGCCGCCGCCGCCATCCCGGGCTTCAGCTTCGCCACCTGCGTCGCCTCCCCCGACAGCGCGCATCCGAGGAAGGGCTACGTCACCGAGCACCTCGCGCCCGAGCACCTCAACGGGGGCGACGTCGACACCTACCTGTGCGGCCCGCCCGCCATGGTCGACGCGGTGCGCCGCAGCCTGTCCGAGCGGGGCGTGACGCCCGCGAGCTTCCACTACGAGAAGTTCGCGGCGAGCGGAGCGGGAGGCGCGGCATGAGCCGGGACATCCACACGCCCGGGCGCTTCGCGGGCAAGGCCGCGGTGGTCACGGGCGCCGCGCAGGGCATCGGCCGCGAGGTGGCGCTGCGGCTCGCCCGCGAGGGCGCCGCCCTCCTCCTCACCGACCGCTCGGAGATCGTCGAGGAGACCGCCGCGGAGTGCCGCGACCTCGGCGCGACGGCGGCGGTCCGTCTCGCCGACGTCGAGGCCTCCGAGCCCTGCGAGGCCGTGATGGCGGCGGCGGTCGAGGCGTTCGGGCAGCTCGACGTGCTCGTCAACAATGTGGGCGGCTCGATCTGGTTCAAGCCCTTCGCCCATTACGCGGCCCACGAGGTCGAGGCCGAGATCCGGCGCTCGCTCTTCCCGACCCTGTGGTGCTGCCGGGCGGCGCTGCCGCACCTGCTCGCCGCCGGGGGCGGCAGCATCGTCAACGTCTCGTCGGTCGCGACGCGGGGCGTGAACCGCGTGCCCTACGCGGCCGCCAAGGGCGGGGTGAACGCGCTCACCGCCTGCCTCGCCTGGGAATACGCCGCCCACGGCATCCGGGTGAACGCGGTCGCGCCCGGCGGCACCGAGGCGCCGCCCCGGCGCATCCCGCGCAATCCCGCGCCGCCGGGCGAGCAGGAGCGCGCCTGGATCGCCGAGGTGGTGGCCCAGACCAAGGCGTCGAGCCTGATGGGCCGCTACGGCACCGCGGCCGAGCAGGCCGCCGCCATCCTGTTCCTCGCCTCCGACGAGGCCTCCTACGTCACCGGCGTCACCCTGCCGGTGGCGGGGGGCGACCTCGGCTGAACCGACCCCCCGAGAAGACCAACCCTCAAGAGAGGAGACGCCCCATGTCCACGATCACCGAGTCCACGATCACCGATTCCCCCGAGGCGCAAGCCCTGTTCGACAAGGTCGCGGGCCTCGACACCGCCGCCGGCAACCCGCGCCTCAAGCGGATCGTGCGCCGCGTCGTCGCGGATGCGTGCCGGATCATCGAGGACCTCGACGTCACCCCGAGCGAGTTCTGGACCGCGATGAGCTACCTGACCGAGACCGGCCGGAAGAACGAGTTCGGGCTGCTCATGCCCGGCCTCGGCATCGAGCACTTCATCGACCTGTGCGTCGACGCCAAGGAGCGCGCGGCCGGGATCGCGGGCGGCACGCCGCGCACCATCGAGGGACCGCTCTACGTCGCGGGCGCGCCGCTCGCCAAGGGCGAGGCGCGGCTCGACGACGACCCGGAGGACGGCGAGGTGCTGATCGTCGAGGGCCGGGTCACGGGCCGGGACGGCGCGCCCCTGCCGGGGGCGGTGGTGGATGTCTGGCACGCCAACACGCTCGGCAACTACTCGGTCTTCGACACGAGCCAGAGCCCCTGGAACCTGCGCCGCCGCATCGAGACGGACGGGAACGGTTGCTACCGCTTCCGCAGCATCCTGCCGAAGGGCTACGGCTGCCCGCCGCAGGGCCAGACCCAGAAGCTCCTCGACCAGCTCGGCCGGCACGGCCGGCGCCCGGCCCACATCCACTTCTTCGTCTCGGGGCCCGGGCACCGGCAGCTCACGACGCAGATCAACCTCGCGGACGACCCCTACGTCCACGACGACTTCGCCTTCGGCACGCGCGACGGGCTGGTGGTCGAGGTCGCGCCGGTCACCGATCCGGCGGCGCTCGCCGCTTCGGGGATGACCGCCCCCTTCTCGCGGATCCGCTTCGATTTCGCGCTCAACCCCGAGGTCGCGCACGCGCCCGACCCGGTCGTGGCGCGCCCCCGCGCCGAGGCCGCCTGACGCCTCCCGGGCCTCTCCCGCCCGAGAGGCCCGACCCCCCTCCCGTGCGAACCGGCGGGCACCAAGCCCCGCCGGCACCAAGTCCCGCCGGCACCAAGTCCCGCCGGCACCAAGTCCCGCCGGCACCAAGTCCCGCGCCCTGCTTCCGAAGGCTCCGTCATGCTCGCGAAGACCCAGATCCACGACGCCGCGAGTCCGGCGCCCGCCCGCGACCTCGCGGTCGCGGAGATCCGCTCCACCGTCGTGGACGTCCCCACCGTGCGCAAGCACAAGCTTTCCCAGACCTCCGTCACGGCGCAGAGCTACGTCGTCGTGCAGCTGCGGCTCGCCAACGGCGTCGAGGGCATCGGCGAGGCGGCGACGCTCGGCGGGCCGCGCTGGAGCGAGGAGAGCGTCGAGGGCATCAAGGCCACCATCGATCGCTACCTCGCCCCGTCCCTGCTCGGGCATCCGGCCGACCGCTTCGTGGCGGCGGGCGAGCGCCTCGACGCGGCGGCCAAGCGCAACAACGCCGCCAAGGCGGCGATCGAGACCGCCCTGTTCGACGCGGTCGGCCGGACGCTGGGCCTGCCGGTCGCGGCGCTGCTCGGCGGCGCGGTCCGGGCGAGCCTGCCGGTGCTGTGGACGCTCGCCTCCGGCGACCCCGACCAGGAGATCGCGGAGGCCGAAGCCAAGCTCGACGCGCGCCTGCACCGCACCTTCAAGGTCAAGATCGGCGCCCAGGCGCCGGAGGCCGACCTCGCGCGGCTGGCGCGGCTGGCCCGGGCGCTCGCCGGCCGCGCCACGCTCATCGTCGACGCCAACCAGGCCTGGGACGAGACCACCGCCCGGCGCGTCCTGCCGCGGCTCGCCGATCTCGGCATCGCCCTCGTGGAGCAGCCGCTGCCGGCCTGGAACGTCGCCGGGATGGGCCGGCTGCGGGCGCGCGACGATGTCCCGCCGCTCCTCGCGGACGAGTGCGTCTTCACCTCCCACGACATGCTGGCGGTGGCGCAGGCCGCCGCCGCCGACGCGGTCTCGCTGAAGCTCGTGAAGCACGGCGGGCTCGTGGGCCTGCGCAAGGTCGCGGCGGTGGCGGAGGCCGCCGGGATCGCGCTCTACGGCGGCTGCCTGCTGGAGAGCTCGATCGGCGCCGCCGCCCATCTCCAGGCCTTCGCGGGCCTGCGCGACCTGGCCTGGGGCTGCGAGCATTTCGGCCCGCAGATCCTCACCGACGACCTCGTCACCGAACCCCTGCGCTTCCACGATTTCGCGGTGCATCTGCCGGACGGCCCCGGCCTCGGCGTCGCCCTCGATCCCGACAAGCTGCGCCACTACGCCCGGAGCTGATCCCATGCTGTACTGCGTCGAGATGGACGTCGCGATCCCGCACGGCCTCGATCCCGCCCTCGTCGCCGCGCTGAAGTCCGACGAGAAGGCCCGCGCCCAGGACCTGCAGCGGCAGGGGAAGTGGGTTCACCTGTGGCGCGTGGCCGGACGCTACGCGAACGTCAGCATCTTCGACGTCGCGAGCCACGACGAGCTGCACGACATCCTGTCCGGCCTGCCGCTCTTCCCGTTCATGACCATGCGGGTGACGCCGCTCGCGCGCCATCCCTCGGCGATCGCCTGAGCCCGTCGCACCCCCGGGCCCCCGATCGGGCCGGCGCGCGACCGAGACCGCCTCCTCCAGAAGGGACAACGATCATGTCCGCGACACGCAGCATCGACGTCCAGGACGTCATCAACCGCCACGGCGTTTCCGGCTTCCAGGTCCGGATCGTGCTCCTGTGCTTCCTCGTCGTCGCCATCGACGGCTTCGACACCGCCGCGATCGGCTACATCGCCCCGGCCTTGCGCGCGCAGTGGCAGCTCGGCCAGGCGCAGCTCGCGCCGCTGTTCGGGGCCGGGCTGTTCGGCCTGATGGTCGGCGCCTTCCTGTTCGGCCCGCTCGCCGACCGGATCGGCCGCAAGGCGATGCTGGTCGCCACCACGGCGTTCTTCGGGCTCGCCAGCCTCGCCTCGGCCTGGTCGACCTCGATCGAGATGCTGACGGTGCTGCGCTTCGTCACCGGGCTCGGGCTCGGGGGCGCGATGCCGAACGCGATCACGCTCACCTCCGAGTATTGCCCGGAGCAGCGCCGCTCGTTCCTGACCATGGCGATGTTCTGCGGCTTCACGGTCGGCTCGGCGCTGGGCGGCTTCGCGGCCGCGCACCTGATCGCCGATCACGGCTGGACCTCAGTCCTGGTGCTCGGCGGAATCCTGCCGCTCGCCCTGACCCCGCTGCTGGCACTCGGCCTGCCCGAATCGGTGCGCTTCCTCGTCCTCAGGCAGGCTCCGGCGGACCGGGTGGCCGCGCTGCTGCGGCGCATCGCGCCGGGCGAGGACCTGTCCGGCGCCCGCTTCACGGGCATCGCGGCCGCGAAGGGTTCGCCGATCGGCCAGTTGTTCCAGCCCGGCCTCGTCGCCGGCACGCTCTGCCTGTGGCTGACCTTCTTCATGAGCCTGCTGATCTTCTACCTCCTGTCGAGCTGGCTGCCGACGATCATCAGCAGCGCGGGCCTCTCGCTCAAGGAGGCGTCCCTGATCACCGTGATGCTGGCGACCGGCGGCACGGTCGGCGGCCTCGTGCTCGGGGCGCTGATGGACCGGGCCAACCCGCACGCGGTGCTCGGCCTGTCCTATCTCTGCGCGGCGGGGTTCGTGGCCCTGATCGGCAGCGCCACCGGCTCGGTCGCGCTGCTCGCCGTCGCGGTGTTCGGCGCGGGCTTCTGCGTCGCGGGCTCGCAGATCGGCATCAACGCGCTCGCGGCGAGCTACTACCCGACCGCGAGCCGGGCGACGGGCGTGTCCTGGGCGAACGCGGTCGGCCGGGTCGGCTCGGTCGCGGGCTCGATGATCGGCGCCTCGCTCCTCGGCCTCGGGCTCGGCCTGCCGGCCACCTTCGGCCTCGTGGCGGTGCCGGCCCTGATCGCGGCGCTGAGCATCGGGCTCAAGGGCCGGCTCGTCCGCCCTCTCCTGCCCCTCGCGGCCGCCGCGCCGGCGGTGCAGCGGTCCTGACGGCCGCCGCCCCGTCGTCGCGCATCCCTCGCAAAGGACTTGGACCCATGAGTCTCCCACCCGTCGTGATCGCGGTCGCGATCACCGGCTCGGTGCCGCGCAAGGCGGACAACCCCGCCGTCCCGACCCGCGTCTCCGAGCAGATCGAGTCCACCCACGAGGCCTACGAGGCCGGCGCCAGCCTCGTGCACATCCACGTGCGCAACGACGACGAGAGCCCCTCCTCCGACCCGGACCGGTTCGCCGCCGTCCAGGAGGGCGTGCGCAAGCACTGCCCGGGCATGATCGTGCAGTTCTCCACCGGCGGGCGCGGCCGCGACCCGGCCGCGCGCGGCCTCTCGCTGGTCCACCGCCCCGACATGGCCTCGCTCTCCACCGGCTCGGTCAACTTCCCGAGCATCGTGTACGAGAACCCCGCCGCGCTCGTCACCGAGCTCGCCGGGCAGATGCGCCGCCACGGCATCCGGCCCGAGATCGAGATCTTCGACCTCTCGCACCTGCACGGGGCAAGGCGGCTGATCGAGGCGGGGCTGATGGACGAGGCGCCCCACGTGCAGTTCGTGCTGGGGGTGAAGAACGCGATGCCGGCCGACGAGCACCTGCTCGACATCCTGCTTTCCGAGACGCGGCGGATCCTGCCCCAGGCGACCTGGACGGCGGCGGGGATCGGGCGCGAGCAGGCGCGGGTGATGGACTGGGCGCTGGCGCGGGGGGCGGAGGCGGTGCGCACGGGGCTTGAGGACAACATCCGGGTGACCAAGGACCGGCTGGCGGCGAGCAACGCCGAGCTGGTCTGGCTGGCGGCCGAGGCCGTGCGCCGGCACGGGCGCCGGGTGGCGACCCCGGCCGAGGCCCGCGCCATCCTGCACCTGCGCCCGGCGGCGTAGGCGGGCCCGCCCGCCGACGGGGGCGCGGCCGACGCGGTCCCGCCTCGCGCGGAGGCCTGCCGCCCGGGCCCGGTTCTGCCGGAAGGCCGCCTGATCCGACATCCGACCGATTGCTTCGCCATCTCGGATTTCGGCCTGCGGATGTCGGCTTCGCTCAGGCGCCGCGCTCAGGCGCCGCGCAGGCGCGTGATCCGGGATCCGCGTCGATCACGCGGGTCCCGGATCAGTCCCCGTCACGCCAGCTGATCGGGCACGAGCCCGCCGAGGAACCGGAACATCCCGAGCGACATCGCCGCGTCCGCGCCCTGCGCCGTCGCGGGGCCGAGCGCCCGCAGGCACGCGTCGAGCGCGGCGGCCGGATCGATCCAGGCGCCCTCGACGAGCCAGAGCCAGCGCCCGGTCCCGGTTCGCACCTCCCGGTAGGAGGCGACGCCGAGGCCCGCCCGCGTCGCGGCCTCGTCGCTCTCGCACAGGTGCACCGCGAGCACGCCGGACAGCGCCATCATGCGGGGGCTCGCCCGCGTCGCGAGCCACGCGCGCAGGCGCTCCGCCTCCCGGGGCAGCGGGCCGAGTTCCGCCACGAACAGGCCGCCCCCGGTCCCGCGGGCGACCGTGTGGGTCACCGCGCAGCCCATCCGGCCCATGCCGCGAAACAGCGGCAGGGCGGCGAGCGTGCGCGGCGTCGGGGTCTCGAGGGCCCGCAGATAGGCCGGGGAGCGCAGGGTGCCGGCGGCCTCGACCTCGTAGAGCGTGAAGTAGCGCCAGCCCGCCAGCCGCGGGTCGCGCAGGGCCTCGACGTAGCGGCGCGCCCGCAGGAAACCCGGGATGGCGACGCGCTCGGGCAGGTGCTCGTGCGTGTACCAGTCGTTGAACTCGTCCTCGCGCGCGGGATCGATGCCGCCCCACAGGGCCAGCGCGGCCTCCCCCAGGAGCCCGGGCGGGAGGGGTGGGGCGGGGTCGCTCGGCATCGGCGGCGTCCTGCTATTCGAGGATGATCTTGCGCGTGAACGCGACCGCGTAATCCGTCATCGCGTCGCAGCGCGCGGAGGCGGCCGCCTCGTCGCCGCGGCCGATCGCTTCGGCGAGATCGGCGTGGACCCGCGCCACCTCCATCAGGTCCCCGAACCGGTCGTGATGGACGTAGAAGAAGCGGCGCGAGAGCGCGTGCAGCGGCGACAGCGCGCGCGCCGCGTAGGGGTTGCGGGCGCATTCGCAGGTGAAGCGCTTGAGTGCGAAATGAACCCGCAGGTAGAGGAGCGGGTCGCGCTTCGCGCCGGCCTCGCGGAGTTCGACCGCGCTGCCCAGGTGCGCCTCCCGCTCGGCCCGGGTGGAACGCCGGGCGGCCCAGACCGAGACCAGCCGCTCGAGCTCGCGACGGGCGTCGAGCACCAGGAGCTGCTCGGAGACCTGCACCTCGGTGATCTTGATGCCGTGCCGCCGCAGCAGCACCACCAGGTGGTCGGCCGCCAGCCGCTGCAGCGCCTCGCGCACCGGGGTGCGCCCGATGCCCGTGCGCTCGCTCAGGGCCGCCTCCGACCACAGGCTGCCCGGCGGGAGCGCCGCCGTGACGATCAGCTCCTCCAGGGCGGCATAGGCCTGATCGCCGAGGCGCAGCGCGGCATTGCCGGCGGGGGATTCGGCGGGCGCGTCGCGGGAGAGCGGCAAGGGACCTCGGGGCGGCAGGGAGGCGGGTCCTCCCTGGTAGGCCGAATCCGCCCCGGGCGACAATCGTCGCGCGGCCGGGTGGCGCGCGGCGCTCAATCCAGCCGCGCCCCGTCGCGGTTCAGCCGCGCGCGCAGGTCCGCCCCCGCGATGGCGCGGGGCGCGACCCGGTCGAGCGCGGCGATGGCGGCCGCGTGCCCGATCGCGTGGCCGTAGCTGAAGCACTGGGCGGTCACCCGGGCGGAGGCGACCGCCTCGTGCTCCGCCGACAGGCAGCGGCCGGCGAACAGCAGCCCCTCGCCGCGCTCCGGCACGAAGCAGCCGTAGGGCACCTCGTAGACGTCGTCGATGAGCCACTCGACCCGCGGCTTGGCCCCGGAATGCAGCTCGATCGGCCAGGGCGAGCGGGCGATCCCGTCGGCGAACTTGGTGCCCGCCACCACGTCGGCGTTGCGCAGGAGCGCGACGCCCCTGGCCTGCCTGGTCTGGCGCACGCCCACCTGCACGCCGGTGTCGTTCACGAAGCTCGCCTCGCACCCCGCGAGGTGGTCGCGGAAGAAGCGGGCGTATTCCCGCACCTGGCGCCGCCCCTCGATCTCGGCCTCGGTGAAGTCGCGCGCGAACAGCGTGTTCAGTTCGCGCCCGTCCGCCCCGATCACGCGGGTGCAGTTGCAGAGGAGTTCGCCCGGGCGCGTGGTCGTGAACAGCCAGATCTTCGCGCGCGGGAGCGTGTAGCCGTTCCCGGCCGCCTTCTCGCGGATGAGGGCCGAGACCTCCTCGCCCATGATCGTGTCGGTCCCGTAGCGGCTCACGAAGCGGGCGGTGTCGACGCCCATCAGCCGGAAGATCATGGTCGGATTCTGCACGCGCCCGTCCTGCCCGACGAACGAGGGCAGCCCGGCCATCGCCACGACGTCGGCGTCGCCGCTCGCGTCGACCGTGACCTTGGCGCGGATGCGGGCCCTGCCCTCCTTGGTGAAGGCGACGACGCCCTCGACGCGCTCGGCCCCCTCCACCAGGGCGCCGGTGACGACGGCGTGGTAGATGATCCGCACGCCGGCCTCCGCCAGCAGCGCGTCGGCCGCCTCGCGCCAGACCAGCGGGTCGTGCACGCGGGTGTAGGTCTTGCCGTAGCGCACCGGCTCGGCGAGCCCGCCGCGCGCCTCCAGGGCCGCCACGAACTCGTCGAGGAAGCCGTGGACCACCTGGCGCGGCGGCGCGGCGCGGTCCTCCGTCGCCGCGTACATGCCGCAGATGGTCCCCGAGAGACCCGCGACGGCCCCTCCGCCGCAGAACCCGTAGCGCTCCAGGAGCGTGACCCGGGCGCCCTGCCGGGCCGCGGTGACCGCCGCGGCGACCCCCGCCGCCCCGCCGCCGACCACGAGCACGTCGGTCTCCAGGGAGAACCCGGTGCGATCGTCGATCCCCTCACTCACGTCCCACTCCCGGTTCGTCCGTCGAAGCCCGCGACCCCGCGCGGGCCGGTCCCGCATCCCGATCCGGGATGCCGCGCATCGTTTCCTCGGCCGCCCGGATCAGTTCACGAGCGAGCAGCCGCCCGCCTCGAGGGGCCGGAACGCCTCGGCGGCCGGCACCTTGCGCAGGAGCTTGTAGTAATCGTAAGGCCCGCCGCTCTCCGCCGGAGCCTTGACCTCGAACAGGTAGAGGTCGTGCGTGGCCCGGCCGTCGCTGCGCACCGCGCCGTGCCCGAAGAGCGGGTCGTCGGTCTCCAGGCGCTTCATCTCCTGCACCACCGCCCGGCCGTCGTCGCGCCCCGCGGCGGCCCGGGCCTTCAGGTAATGCGTGACGGCCCCGTACACGCCGGCATGGACCATGTTCGGGTAGACGCCCCCGCTGCGGGCCGCGAAGCGCTTGGCGAAGGCGCGCGTGCCCTCGTTCAGGTCCCAGTAGAAGGCCTCGGTCAGCACCAGCCCCTGCGCGGCCTTCAGCCCGAGGGAGTGGATGTCGCTCAGGGTGATCAGCATGCTGGCGAGCTTCTGCCCGCCCTGGACCAGGCCGAACTCCGCCGCCTGCTTGACGCCGTTGATCGTGTCGGCGCCGGCATTGCCGAAGGCCACCACCTTGGCCCCCGAGGCCTGCGCCTGGACCAGGAACGACGAGAAGTCGCCGGTCCCGACCGGGTGGCGGACCTTGCCGAGGATGCGGCCGCCCGCGGCCGTCAGCGCCTCGCTCGCGTCGCGCTCCAGCGCGTAGCCGAACGAGTAATCGACCGTGATGAAGTACCAGGTGTCGAAGCCCGCCTTGGTCAGGGCGCCCCCGGTGGAATTGGCCAGCGCCCAGGTGTCGTAGGTCCAGTGCACCGTGTTGGGCGAGCAGTTCTTGCCCGTGAGGTCCGAGGTCCCGGCGCCCGAGACCAGCAGCACCCGGTTCTTCTCGCGGGCCACCTCCGCGACGGCGAGGGCCACCGACGAGGTCGGCACGTCCGCGATGGCGTCGACGCCCTCCTGGTCGAACCAGCGCCGGGCCAGCGCCGAGCCGATATCGGCCTTGTTCTGGTGGTCGGCCGAGACCACCTCGATCGGGAGGTCGCCGACCCGGCCGCCGAAATCCTCGGCGGCCATCTGGGCCGCCAGCGCCGAGCCGCGCCCGCCGAAATCCGCGTAGATCCCGCTCATGTCGGTGAGCACGCCGATCCGCACGGCCTTCTCGCCCGCCCGGGCGCCCCCGGCCGAGAGGGCGACCGCCAGCAGGGCCGCCCCGACCATCCGCACCGTCATGGTTTCCCTCCCTCGTTGGTCCCGTTCGGTCTCGCCGGGGCGGTCGGGAGCGCCGCGCCGCCCGCGGGGCCGGGGCGCCGGCTCACGCGGCGAACAGCCCCGCATCCATGAAGGGCAGCGGATCGGCGATCCGGTGCGGCGCGAACTCCATCTGGTCGAGGATGTCGCGCCGCACGTCGATCCCGCGCGCGACCTCGACCAGCGCGAGACCCTCGGGCTCGACCCGGAACACCGCGCGCTCGGTGATGACGAGGGCCGATTGGCCGCGCTCCGCGACGCCCCGGCGGACCGGATAGGTCACCTGCTCGGCGCGGGCGACGAGCTTGCGCACCGTGCCCTCGCGCCGGATCGACAGCCCGCCCTCCCCGATGGCGCAGTCGAGCCCGCCCGTCGTGAAGGTGCCGGTGAAGAGGAGGTCCCGGGCATTCTGGGCGATGTCGATGAAGCCCCCGGCGCCCGGGTTACTGGAGCCGAACCAGCTGACGTTGACGTTGCCGCCGGCGTCGAATTGCGCGAAGGCCAGCGCCGCGAACGGGCAATTGCCGCCGTCGATGAAGTCGAATTGCTGCAGGCCGTCGAGCAGGGCCTCGGGGCCCATATTGGCCGAGAACTGCCAGCCGCTCATCACGACGCCCCCGAAGGGACCGTGCTCGGTGGTGAACTGGTAATCGTCGATGCGGCCGTGGTCGAACAGCCCGGCCTCCGCCATGACGAGGGGGGCGTCCGAGGAGGCGCCGAAGCCGAAGATGCTGGTCCGGCCTGGCCTGACCTCGGCGGCGGCGCGCCGGGCGATGACCTTGTCCGGCCCGAGGGCGAGCCGCGGCAGGTCCGACGGGGCCGCGCGCCGGCCGCCGAGATAGACCGGGTCGAACAGCGTGTCGGTGCCCGACATCTGGTCGGGCTCGACGACGTAGTGGTCGACGAGCGTGCCGGGCACGCGCACGTGGTGGGCCGGGCGCGAGTGCCGCTCCACCTCGCGCCGCACCTGCGCCACCACGATGCCGCCGGACGCCTTCACGGCGAGGGCGAGGGCCGTGTTGGACGACATCAGGGCCTCGTCCTCGTAGGAGAGGTTGCCGAAGGCGTCCGCCGAGGAGGCGCGGATGAAGCCGACGTTCAGCGGGAAGGTCGGGTAGAACAGGTACTCCTTGCCCCTGAACTCGATCAGCTCGATCAGGTCCTCGGTCGCGCAGGGCGTGAATTTGCCGCCCTGCTGGCGCGGATCGGCGTAGGTGCCGAGGCCGATCTCGGTCATGTAGCCGGGGCTGCGGCGCGCGACCTCGCGCAGCCAGTGCATGCTGGCGCCGATCGGCCAGCTATAGGCCTCGACGCGGTTCTCGCGGATGAGCCGCATCAGTTCGGGCCGGGTCCGCTTCACCGGGTGCAGCGGGTTCACGTAGGAGCCGGAGATGATCCGCCTCATCAACCCCTCGATCGCGACGTGGTCCATGCCGCGGATGTCGATCGAGTCCCCGGTCCCGCACGGGAAGTAGAAGGTGAGGTCGCGCGGGTCGCCCTCCTCCTGGAAGCGCGCGCCGAGCGCCTTCAGCAGGGCATCGGGCGTGATCCAGCCGATCACGCCGACGCTCGCGACCGTGTCCCCCGAGCGGACGAGGCCGGCGGCCTCGGCGGCGGTGATGCGCTTGCTCATGCCGTGACTCATGCCGTGACTCCGAAGCGCCGCAGCGTCCCTTGCGCGACGGGGTGGCCGCAATCGGCCGCGAACAGGCGGTTCGCCCAGGCATCCGCGGCCTCCGCCGTGCCGGCGATCGCGGGGGCGTAGAAGTGCTTGGTGGAGGCGACGGCCGGCGGCGGCAGCGCCGCCAGGGCCTCGGCCTCGCGCAGCGCCGCCTCCAGGACGCTCGCGCCGGGGGCGACGAGCGCGTCGGCGAGGCCGAGGCGGTGGGCCTCGCGCCCGTCGAACGGCGCCGCGCCCCAGGTCAGGCGGCGGGCCGCCACGGGCCCGACGCGGGCGACCACGGCCTGCAGGCCCCAGGGCGGGATCCAGCCGATGGAGACCTCCGGCAGGTGCCAGCGCGCCTCGCTCGCCGTGACGACGACGTCGCAGGAGATCGCCAGCACGAAGCCGCCGCCGAGCGCGAATCCGTCGACGGCCGCGATCACGGGCGTGCCCAGGAAGGCGATCGAGCGGGCGAGCGCCGCGGTCCGGGCCTCGTGCGCGCACATCCCGGCGAGGTCGGTCTCGGCGAGTTCCTTGAGGTCGCTCCCCGCGCAGAAGCCCGGCGCCGCGCCGGTCAGCACGATGGCGCGGGTGTCGGCCTCCCGGTCCAGCCGCGCGAATTCCCGCGTCAGGTCCTCCACCAGCTGGACGCCGATCGCGTTCCGGCGGCGCGGGCGGTCGATCGTCAGGATCGCCACGCTGCCTTTTCTCTCGACGATGAGGTCCGACACGCCTTGCCTCCATTGGATATCGGTACCATGGTACAAATGTGCACGCCGCGTCAACGGGCGGGCGACAACGAGACGACCAGGGAGGATGGAGGAATGGGCATCAGGAGATTGCTGCGCGCGCTCGGCGCGTGCGCGGCCGCCGTCGCGGCCGGCCCGGCGCTCGCGCAGCCGGGGCCCTTGCCGGAGCCCTTGGCGGTTCGGATCGGGGTGCTGACGGATCTCTCGAGTCTCTACGCGGACACCAACGGCAGTGGCGCCGTGACGGCGGCCCGCATGGCGGTCGAGGATTACGAGGCGGCGGGCGGCACGGTGAGGGCCGAGGTCGTGTCCGCCGACCACCAGAACAAGGCCGATATCGGCTCGACGATCACGCGGGAATGGTTCGACCGGGGCGGCGTGGACGTCGTCGTGGACGTGCCGAACTCGGCCGTGGCCCTCAGCGTGACGGAGCTGGCGCGTCAGAAGAACAAGGTCTTCATGAATTCGGGTGCGTCCTCGTCCGATTTCACGGGCAAGAACTGCACCCCCAACAGCATTCACTGGACCTACGACACCTACGCGCTCGCGACCGGCACCAGCCGGGCCGTGGTGGCCTCGGGCGGGGATTCCTGGTACCTGCTGACGGCGGATTACGCGTTCGGCCACACGATGGAGGCCGACATCCGCAAGATCCTCTCGGCCTCGGGCGCCACGGTGGTGGGCAGCGCCCGCACGCCCCTCAACACCCCCGACTTCTCGTCCTTCCTGCTGCAGGCGCAGGCCTCGAAGGCCAAGGTGGTCGGGCTGGTCAACGCGGGCGGCGACACGATCAACGCGATCAAGCAGGCGTCCGAGTTCGGCATCGTGCAGGGCGGGCAGAAGATCGCCGCCATGGTGCTCTACATCACGGACGTGCACTCCCTCGGCCTCGGCGTCGCCCAGGGGCTGCAGTTCACGGCCGCCTATTACTGGGATCTCAACGACGGCACCCGGGCCTTCGCCAAGCGGTTCTCCGCGCGCATGGGCGGGCGCATGCCGACGCAGCTCCAGGCCGGCGCCTACTCGGCGACGCTGCACTACCTCAAGGCCGTCGAGAAGGCCGGGACGAAGACCGACGGCAAGCGGGTCGTCGAGGTCGCCAAGAGCCTGCCGACCGATGATCCGGCCTTCGGCAAGGGGACGATCCGGGCCGACGGGCGCAAGATGCACAACATGTACCTGTTCGAGACGAAGACGCCGTCCGAATCGAAGGGGCCCTGGGATTATTACAAGCTGATCAGGACCATCCCGGCCGAGGAGGCGTTCCGGCCGATGGGAGAGGGCGACTGCCCGATCGTCACCGGCTCGCGCTGAGGGCCCGCGGCGCGCGGCGACCGCGACGGCGGCCGCCTCGCGCCCTCATGAGGGCCCCGATCTCCTCGAAGACGAGATCGGCGCCCCGAACGGGCGGCGCAGCGTCGTGGTCCAGACCCGTCGTGGTCGAAAGCCCCTGAAGTCCGGCGGAGGGATCGTGCCGAACCTCGACGGATCGTCACGCGCTCACCGGGGCCCCGCGCCGTCCAGGATCGCGACCGCCTCCTCCGGCACCTTCCGCGCCCAGGCGCGGATCGGCCCCGCGGCGCCCGCGCGGAGCGAGGCGAGGAGCGCCGGAGGGGCCGGCTCGGCGATCGCCACGCCGTTCGCGCGCATCCGGGCGTAATTGTCGGCCGTGCGGGTCGCGAGCAGCGCGAACTGGCTCTGCTCGGTCTCCGCGGCCGCCGCCAGCACCGCCTCGCGCTGCGCAGGCGGCAGCGCCTCGACCGCGTCGGTCCGCACGACGGCCAGCGAGATCGGGATCGCGTAGTTGATCGCCGTGAAGTAGCGCAGGTCGTCCCACAATCTGCGTCCGGCGCCGCCGTCCCCGGAGGTGAGGATCCCGTCCAGGTCGCGGCTCCTCACCTTCGCGACGGCCTCGCTGAAGGGCATGAACTCCGCCTTCGCGCCGGCGGCCCGCATCACCTCGGCCGAGGTGGGGTCGTAGGCGCGGATCGCCATCGCGCGGAGGTCGTCCGGGCCGGCCAGGGGCCGCGCCGTCCAGAGGCCGGTCGGCGGCCAGATCGTCATGTAGAGGAGCGTGAGGCCCCGCGCCGCGAGGGCCCGCGCGTAGAGCGGTCGCGCGCGCGCGTTCAGGTCCCTGGCGGCCTCGACGGACTGGACGACGAAGGGCAGGGAGGCCAGCCCGAAGATCGGATCGGTGGCCTCGAGCGGCCCGGCGAAGGCGTCGCCGCCCGAGATCCGGCCGTCCTGTGCCGCGCGGATCATCTCGCCCGAACTGATCTTCAGCGCGTTGTCGAGGGCGTTCGCCACCTCGACGGCGCCCTGCGTCCGCTCGGACACCCGCCGCGCGAAGGTCGTCAGCCCGACGCCCGAGACGGTGCTGGCCGGGTACTCGGTCGCCATCACCCACCGGACCTGCGCCGCGGCCGGGCCGGCGACGAGCGCGGGCAGGAGCCCGAGGAGCGTCCCGATCAGCCGCCGCCGCGTCCAACCCGCTCGCTGGGGCAAGCCCCGCCGCCCTCGCCTCATGGTGAGCCCCCTCCCGCCCGCACGCTCGCCGCTGCGGGGGCGCCATGGTTATCCCAGCAGGGCCGGGAGCGGAACGACCGCGATCCCGGCGGCATCGAGGGCCGCGCGCACGGCCCGCATCACCGGGACGGCGGTCGGCTCGTCGCCGTGGACGCAGAACGTGTCGATCCTCGCGGGAATCTTCCGCCCGGACTGGGAGATGATCGCCTTCTCGGCGATGAAGCGGAGCACCTGGTCGGCCGCCTGCCGCGGATCGTGGATCACCGCGTCGGGCCTCTCGCGCGATCTCATCTGACCGTCATCGTCGTAGACGCGGTCCACGTAGGATTCGGACGCCACCCGGAGGCCGAGGCGCTCCGCGGCCTTCGCCATCTCCGAGCCGACATTGGCGACGTAGATCAGGTCGCGGTCCGCCGTCCGGATGCCGCGCCCGATCGCCATGGCGTAATCCTCGTCGACGTGCGCCATGTTGTTCAGCGCCCCGTGGGGCTTGACGTGGGTGACCGTCGCGCCCTGGCCGCGCGCCAGGGCCTGCAGGGCGCCAATCTGGTAGGTGACGAGGTATTCGAGGTCGAGCGGGCGCATCCGGATCTGCCGGCGGCCGAAGCCCCAGACGTCGTTGAAGCCCGGATGGGCTCCGATCGAGACGCCGTTCGCGAGCGCGGCGCGGATCGTGTCGACCATGATGCCCGGGTCGCCCGCGTGCATGCCGCAGGCGACGTTGGCGGAGCCGATCAGCGGCATCAGCGCCTCGTCGTGGCCGATCTTGAACCGTCCGTAGCTCTCGCCGATGTCGGCGTTGATGTTGATCCTCATGGGGGCCTCCACGGCGGCGATCGCGGATGATGCGCGGGTGATCCAGGCGGCGCGCCCGCCTCGTCACTCGGCGGGTTCCTCCGGCGGGCCCGACAGGCGCCGGACCACGTCGAGCAGCACGGTCGCGCCCGCCACGAGCTCCGCCTCCGACGTGTGCTCGTGCGGGCTGTGGCTGATGCCGCCGGCGCTGGGCACGAAGATCATCGCCGCCGGGCAGAGGCGCGCCATCATCTGGGCGTCGTGCCCGGCGCCCGAGATCATGCGCCGCACCGACAGGCCGCGCCGCGTCGCGGCGGCCTCGATCGCCCGGACCAGGCCCGGGTCGAAGGCCACCGGGTCGAAGCGGGCGAGGCGCCGGACCGTCACGGCGACGTCCTCCGCGCGCGCCACCTGATCGAGCCGCTCGGCCAGGTCGGCCTCGAGCGCCGCCAGCCGGCCCGCATCCGGGTCGCGCAGGTCGACGGTGAACACGGCGCGGGCCGGGATGACGTTGATCGCCTCCGGCTCCAGGCGCAGGCGGCCGACCGTGGCGACGCTGCGCCCGTTCCCGGCCCTGGCGCGCGCGCGCAGCCACGTCACGACCCGCGCGGCGGCCACGCCCGCATCCCGGCGCAGCGCCATCGGCGTCGTTCCGGCATGGTTGGCCGCGCCCTCGATCGTGACCTCCTGCCAGGAAATGCCCTGCACCGCCGCCACGGCGCCGATCGCGGTGCCCTCGCGCTCCAGCACCGGCCCCTGCTCGACATGCAGCTCGACATAGGCGCGCGGCCGCAGGAAGCCCGGCGCGTGCGGCCCCGCGTAGCCGATGCGCGACAATTCCTCGCCCAGCACCGTCCCGTCCACGCCGACCGTCGCCAGCGCCGCCTCCGCCGCGAGGCCGCCCGCGTAGACGAGCGAGCCCAGCATGTCGGGCGCGTAGCGCACCCCTTCCTCGTTGGTGAAGGCGGCGACGGCGAGCGGATGCGCCGGCCGGCCGCCCGCCTCCCGCAGCGCCTCGACCACCGCGAGGCCCGCGAGAACGCCGACGCAGCCGTCATAGGCGCCCGCATCGACGACGGTGTCGATGTGCGACCCGATCATCACCGGGTCGCCCTGCGCGCCTTCGGGCCGCCAGAGCCCGAGCAGGTTGCCGATCCGGTCCACCCTCACCTCCAGGCCCGCCTCGCGCATCCAGCCCGCGACGGCGTCGCGCCCGGCCCTGTCCGCGTCCGAGGCGGCCAGCCGGGTCAGCCGGCCCTGGGCGTCGCGGCCGACCCCCGCGAGCGCCCGCAGGCGGTCGAGGAAGCGCGCGGCGTCGATGGTGGGGGGTGAAGTCATGGGACGGGTCCGGATGTCCGACGGCGTCGGGCGCGCCTAGAGCAGCACCCGATCACGTTGCAATCGGGTGCTGCTGTAGGTCTCTGATCTTGCCGCATTTTCTGCGACGAACCGGCATCCACTTCGTCGGAAAATGCTCTAGTCCTCGAGCGCGCCCTCGGTGACCAGGATCAGGAGCCGGCTCGCGCGGTCGAGGCCGAGATCGGCTCGCCTCCCCGGCTGCCGGAGGGCGGCGACGGCGCCCGCGAGGCCCGCGGCGCCCGACGGGGTCGTCGCGGGGCCGCCCTGCGCGGCGAGGAGCTGCGGGGCCGCCGCCAGGTCCGGCTCGGACACGGTCACGACGCGCACGCCGCGGCGCCGAAGCACGGCGAGGGCCGGGGCGCTCGCCTCGCCGCAGGACAGCATCTCGGCCCGCGTGTGCAGGTCGCCCGGCACGCGCACCGGCCGGTTCGCCGCCAGCGCCGCCGGGAGGCAGGACGCCGTCTCGGGCTCGACCGCCACCACCGATCCGGGCGGGGCCAGCCAGCCGGCGAGCCCCTCGGCCATCGCGGCGGCGAGGCCGCCGACGCCGGCCTGGACGAAGAGGTGCGTCGGCCGGGCCTCGCCCGCATCCTCGACCTGCCGCCGGATCTCCGCGGCCATGACGCCGTAGCCGGCCATGACGTCGCCGACGACGGGGTCGCGGGGATCGTCCGTGGTGTCGGCCACCAGGATGCCGAGGCCCTCCCGCGCCGCGGCCGCCGCGGCATCGACCGCGTCGTCGTAGGTGCCCGCGACCCTGACGATCTCGGCTCCCCATGCGGCGATGCGCCGGGCGCGGGGCGCGGGCACGCCCGCGTGCAGGTAGATGCGGGCGGCGGCCCCGGCGAGGCGCGCCGCGGCCGCGACCGCGAGGCCGTGATTGCCGTCGCTGGCGCAGAGGAGGGTCGGCTGGCCGGCCGGCCGCGCCGCGACGAGGCCGGAGAGGTCGGTCCCGGCGGCCCGGGCCAGGGCCCTGAGGCCCGCATAGGTGCCCCCGAGGGACTTGAAGCTGCCGAGCATGCGGCGCCCCTCGTCCTTGGCGAGCACCTGCGCGACGCCGAGATGCGAGGCCAAACCGGGAAGCGGCCGGAGCGGCGTGGGCGCGTAGGCCGGATCGAGGCCGCGCAGGTCCGCGGCGATCGCATCGATCGCGGCAATCATGTCGATCGCGGCGGGGTCGGCGATCGCGGCGGTGGGCGAGAGGGCGGGGTCGGTCATGCCCATAATGATGCCGGTCCGCGGCGGCGGAAGGCGCCGAAATCATGCTAAGGCTCGCCTGTTTCCGCCGCGAATCCGCCGCCCATGCCGGAAAACGTCGATCTCGACGCCTTCGATCGCGCTCTGCTGGCCGAGGTCCAGCGCGACAACCAAGTGCCGGCCCGCCTCCTGGCCGAGCGCGTCGGCCTGTCCGAGAGCGCGGTGCTGCGCCGGCTGCGGCGCCTGCGCGCCGAGGGGATCATCGTCGCCGACGTGGCCCTGGTGCACCCGGCCGTGCTCGGCGCGCCGCTCACCATCCACGTCCTGGTGTCGCTGGAGCGCGAATCTCCCGATCTCCTCGACGCCTTCGTGCGCCGGCTGCGCGCCCGGCCCGAGGTGAGGGCGGCGTGGTACGTCACGGGCGAGGTCGACTTCGTCGTGCACCTGCAGCTCTCGGGCATGGAGGCCTACGAGGCCTTCGCCCGCGAGGTCTTCCACGCCGATCCGAACGTGCGGGCGTTCCGCACCATCATCGCCATGCGGCAGGTCGCCGGCACGCCGCTGGCGGCCGGCCGCTCGGCCCCGTGATCGCGCGGCCGCGCGGGCCGCTCAGGTCGGCAGAGGAATCGCGCGCAGCCGCGCCACGGCGAAATCGACGAAGGTCCTGACCTTGGCCGGCGCGCGCCGTCCCCCGGGGTGCAGCACGTGGATCGGCAGCGGCGGCTCCTCGTAATCGGCGAGCACGATCCGCAGGCGCCCGTCGCGCAGGGCGGGACCGACCTGGTAGTGCAGCGCCCGCGTCAGCCCCCAGCCCGAGAGGGCCGCGGAGATCGGCGCCTCGTTGCTGTTGCTCTGAAGGGCGGAGTGGACGGTCACGCGCTCGTCGCGCCCGAACCGCCATTCCGGCGAGGCCCAGGCGCCGGTCGAGACCGCGATGCGGTGATCCTTCAGGTCGGCGGGCGTCGCCGGAACACCGTGCCGCTCGAAATAGGCGGGCGACCCGCAGACGACGCGGCGCATCGCCCCGACCCGGATGGCCGTGAAGCCGGAATCCGGCAGGTGGCCGATGCGGATCGCGACGTCGACGCCCTCCTCGACGATGTTCACCAGGCGGTCGACGAAGAGCGTCCGCGCGGCCATGGTCGGGTAGGCGTCGAGGTAGTCGGTGACGATGGGCAGCACGTGCATCTGCCCGAACAGGACCGAGGCCGTGACCGTGAGCGTCCCGGACGGCGTCGCGTAGGAGCCGGCGGCGGCGGCCTCGGCCTCGGCGAGGTCGGCCAGGATGCGGCGGCAATCCTCGACGTAGCGCCCGCCCGCCTCCGTCAGCTTCACGGAGCGCGTGGTGCGCACGAAGAGGCGGGCGCCGATGACCTCTTCGAGTCCCGCCACCGCGCGCGTCACGGCCGGCGGGCTCATGTGCAGGTGGCGCGCGGCCTCCGCGAAGCTCGCCGTCTCGGCGACTTTCACGACGATGCGCATGGCCTGCCAGCGATCCATCGCCCTCGCTCCCGCCTGCCGGACGCTCCCGCCGGGCGCGCGCCGCCCGCGTCCCCGCCCGCGCCGCGGGATCGCGCCGGGATGGTAGGATACGCGGGAGGACGGCGTCACCTCACCCGCCGGGGGCGGTCCGGCTCCGGCGGTCCGCCCCGGCGATCGTCGGCGGATCGGGGGAGGGAGGGCGGAAGGGCCGCGCGGGGCGCGCCTCGTCAGAGCGCGAGCCGGATCCGCTCCGCGCCCTCGGCCGGCACCGCCGAGCAGATCAGCACCTCGTCGCGCGCGACGGGCGCGCCCGGCTCCCGCAGGTAGGTCACCGCTCCGGCCAGGAGCTTGGTCCGGCAGGTGCCGCAGCTCCCCTGCCGGCAGCCGAAGGCGGGACTGAGACCTCGGGCCTCCGCCAGGTCGAGCAGGCTGCCCGAATCCGGGGTCCAGCGCGCCTCCTTGGCGGACTCGGCGAAGATCACCGGAACGGGCGCGGCCGAGGCGGGCGGGCGCGGCGGAGCGGCGGGCGCGGCCGGTGCCGTCCGGACCAGCGAGGAGGGACCGAACGCCTCCGCGTGGATCCGCGCGTCGGCGACGCGGGCGGCGCGCAACCCGTCGTAGAGCGCCTGGACGAAGCCCGGCGGCCCGCAGAGGAAGAAATCGGCGTCGCCGAAGGCGAGGAAGCGCCGCAGGAGGGCGATGTCGATCCGGCCCGCGGCCTCGTAGTCGACGCCCTCCCGGGCCCCGTCGGGGTCGCCGAGCACGCGCACGATCCGCACGGCGCCCCGCGCCGCCTCGGCGAGGTCGGCCAGCTCCCGGTCGAAGGGGCGGTCGGCCTTCGTGCGGGCGGCGTGGACGAGCGTGGTCGGGCGGGTGCTCCGGGTGCGCAGCCCCTCGTAGACGACGTGCCGCAGCATCGCCAGGAGCGGCGTGATCCCGATGCCGCCGGCGAGCATGACCGCCGGCCGCGGCGCGCGGGCGTCGATGGTGAAGCCGCCGCGCGGCGCGCCCGCCTCGATGGCGTCGCCGACCCGGATCGCGTCGTGCAGGTGGCGCGACACCGCGCCGTCCCGCTTGACGCTGATGCGGTAGACCGCGTCCGAGGGCGCGACCGACAGCGTGTAGGTCCGCAGGCTCGCCCGGTCCGACCCGGGCAGCGTCACGCGGATCGGCAGGTGCTGCCCCGCGCGATGCGGGATGAGCCCGGCCCCGTCGTCCGGAACCAAGTGGAACGAGCGGATCGCGCGGCTCTCCTCGACGATCCTCGTCACCCTGAACGGGCGCCAGCGGGCCGCGCGCTCGGCCGCGCGGAGGCGGTCGGCGGCCTCGCGCCAGTCGCCGGTCATCAGGGAGTTGGGCGACCAGCCCTGCGGCCGGAAGGACCAGCGCAGCGGGAGAGCCTCCCGCCTGCGCACGACCCGGCGGGGCCGGAAGGTCCACAGGCGCTCGGCGCCCTGAAAGGCCGCGATCTCGGGCGAGTCCAGGATCACCTCGGCCTCGCCGGTCATCTGCAGCAGGTCGCCCGTCTCGAAATCGGCGAAGACCAGCCCCGCCCTGCCGTTGAGGAGGATGTTGCCGAGCGTGGCGAAGAACAGGTTGCCGGCGAAGTCAGGCACCGTGAGCGTGCCGTCCGCGGCGACGCGGAGGAAGCCGGCCTTGCCGCCGCGATGCGAGACGTCGACCTGGCGGCCCGCCTCGCGCTCCGCGTAGGATGCCACGAAGAACGTGTCCGCCGCCGCGATCAGGCGGCGCGCCGGCGCGTCGAGCGCGGCGCTCTCCTCGACGATGCCGGGGGACGGCGCGCGCGGGTCGCGCACGAAGGCGGCGTCGCGCAGCTGGATGTACTGGGGGCAGTTGCCGAAGCTCTGGTCGACCGCGACGCTTAGGCCGCCCGCCGAGGCGCGCAGGACGCCGTTCGCGCGGTTGCGGCGGCGGGTGTGGAGCTCGATGCCGAGCAGGCCGACCGGCTCGCCCTCCCGCATCCCCGCGCTCGCCGGATCGGCGGCATCGCCCCCCGCATCGATGGTGAGGAGGCGGGGCGTGGGCGAGGCGATGAAGCCGGGCCGTCCGGCCAGGAGCGTGGCCCATGCCTCCCCCCGCCCGTCGACGCTGCCCAGGACCACGAAGGGGATCTGGGCGAAGAAGGCGCGGTGCTGGTCGGGCATGGCGTCCCGCACCACGCGCCGGCCCACCTCCTCCATGTGCGCGGCGACGCCGACCCGCTCCTGGATCGCCTTCTCGCCGGGGTGCCAGGTCGGCACCCGCGTCACGGCTCGAACCCCAGCCATGGCCTCGTCCTCCGATCCGGTTCCGCCGGGCGCCCTCGGGCGCGCCCGCACCCGCGGGTCACGCCGCCGCGGAGGTGCCGACGGGCGTCTCGGCGAAGGGGACGAAGCCCGGCAGGGCCTCGACCCGGCGCAGGAAGGCCGCGACGGCGGGGTAGCCGGACAGGTCGACATTCCCCTCGGGGGCGCGGGCCACGTAGCTGTAGAGCGCGACGTCCGCGATGGTCGGGCCCGCGCCGACGAGCCAGTCGCGGCCGGCCAGATGGGTGTCGAGCCGGCGCAGGAGCGTGTGGGCCCGGCCGATCACCTCCTCGGGATCGCGCTTCGCCCCGAAGACCGTGATGAGCCGCGCCGCCGCGGGGCCGTAGGCCAGCTCGCCCGCCGCCACCGACAGCCAGCGCTGGACGGCGGCCTCGCCGCGCGGGTCCGCGGGCAGCCAGTCGGTCCGGCCGAGCTTGCGTGCGACGTAGACCAGGATCGCGTTGGAATCGGCCACGACCACGCCGTCATCCACCAGCACCGGCACCTGCCCGAACGGGTTGAGCGCCAGGAATTCCGGGGTCTTGTGGGCGCCGGCCCTCAGGTCGACCTCGATCAACTCGTGCGGCGCGCCCACGAGCGAGAGGAAAAGGCGCGCCCGGTGCGCGTGGCCCGACAGGGGATGGTGGTAGAGCTTCATGATCGTCCTCGCCGCGGCGGCCGGGCCGTCCCCGGGCCGCCCGCGGAGGATGGCGAGGTCCCCGCGCGGCGAGAATGAGCGCTCTCGACAGTTCATCGTTCCGGATGCCGGAACAATCCGCGCGGCCGGTGCGGCGCGCCGGTCCGCGCGGGCGCGACGGTCAGCGGCGGGGCGTCGGTTGCTCCGCGGCGTCGCTCGCCGGGCCGCCCGCCCGCGCGGCGAGCGTATCCCGCGCGAAGGCCCCGAGCGAGACGCGCGCGACCTGCCGCAGCGCCTCGCGGTCGGCGCCCGACGACGCCAGGACGCCCATGCCCGAGGCCACCGTCGAGAGGAAGCGCGCCAGCGCCGCCGGGTCGGCCTCCCGCGGCAGGTCGCCGTCCTGCCTCGCCCGCACGAACCGCTCGCGAAGCTCCGCCTCGGTCTGGGCGCGCCGCGACGCCAGTTCGAACGGGATGTTCTCCGACCCGGCCCCGCAGGCGAGCCCGCCCTGGACCAGCAGGCAGCCGGGGGGATTGGCCGGGTCCGTGTGGCTCTCGGCGATGCTGCCCAGGAAGCGCTCGGCCACGTCGCGCGCCGTCGGGGCGGCCAGGACGTACCGCATGTGCTCGGAGCGTCTCTGCGCGTAGCGGTCGAGGGCGGCCTTCAGCAGGCCCTCCTTGCTGCCGAAGGCCGCGTAGAGGCTCGGCGGCTTGATGCCCATCGCCCTGGTCAGCATGGCGAGGCTCGCGCCGTCGTAGCCGTGGCGCCAGAACACCTCCATCGCCTCGTCCAGGGCCTTGTCCGTGTCGAAGGACCGGGGCCGCCCCATCGCCATCGTCCGCCATCTCCGCGTTTTGTAACGAGTGGTAAATAAGTCGCTTGACGCCCGGCGTCCACGCCGACATGTGTAGCGAACCATACAGATATCGGAGTCGGTCGTGACCCCTCAGCGTGACGCCTCCCCTTCCGCTTCCCCTGCCCGCCCCTCCCGCTCTCGTCTCCGCCCCGGCCTCGCGGCCGGCCTCCTGCTCGCGCTGCTGGCGGGCGCATCCTACCACGTCGCGTCGCCGGCGCTGCTGCGCGGGAGCCGGGCCGTCGCGGCGACGCCGCCCGCCGAGCAGGCCGCGCCGGCCGCCGTCGCCGCCGTCGAACCGCGCGAGGTCCGCCTCTGGGACGAGTTCTCGGGGCGCCTGGAGGCCGTCGACCGCATCGACGTGAGGGCGCGGGTCGGCGGCGCGGTCCAGGCCACCCACTTCGTCGAGGGCGAGATGGTCAAGGCCGGGGACCTCCTGGTGACGATCGACCCCGCGCCCTACGCGGCCGAGGTGCAGCGCCTGGAGGCCCAAGCGGCCGGCGCCGAGGCGCGCCTCGCCCTGACGGCGAGCGACTTCGCGCGTGGGCAGCGCCTGTCGGACCAGCGCATCGTCACGGCGCGCGACCTCGACGTCCGGGCCAACGCGTTCAAGGAGGCGAAGGCGAGCCTGGAGGCCGCGAGGGCGGCGCTTCAGGCGGCGCGCCTCAATCTCGACTACACGGAGGTCCGGGCGGCCGTGGCCGGCCGCGTCGGGCGCCGCGAGATCACGCCCGGCAACCTCGTGGCGACCGGGGCGGGCGCCACCGTGCTGACGACCCTCGTCTCGGTCGATCCGATCGACGCGAGCTTCGACGCGGACGAGGCCACCGTCCTGCGGGCGCTGGCCTCGATCGCCGAGCCGTCGAGCGGGCGCGGCCAGCTCGCGCGCGTTCCGGTCGAGATGGTCACGGCCGATGGCGGCCGCGCCAGGGGCCACCTCCAGTTCATCGACAACAGGGTCGACGCGCGCAGCGGGACGATCCGCGTCCGCGCGCGCTTCGCCAACCGGGACGGCCGCCTGATGCCCGGGCAGTTCGCGCGCATCCGGCTCGGGCAGGCCGTGCCCGAGACGCTCCTGCTCGTGGACGAGCGGGCGGTCGGCACCGACCAGGACAAGAAGTTCGTCCTGGTGGTGGGCGCGGATGGCCGGGCCGCTCTCCGGGCGATCACCCTCGGCCGGGCCGTCGACGGCCTGCGGGTCGTGACCTCCGGCCTCGCCGCCGGCGAGCGCATCGTGGTCAACGGGCTGCAGCGCATCCGGCCCGGCACGCTCGTCAGCGCCACTCCGGTGACCATGGGCGCGCGGTCGCCCTCGCAGGACGGACCGTCCGCTCCGGGCAAGCTCGCGCAGCGCTGAGCAGGTTCGCGCAGCGCTGAGCAGGTTCGCGCAGCGCTGAGCAGGTTCGCGCAGCGCTGAGCAGGTTCGCGCAGCGCTGAGCAGGTTCGCGCAGCGCTGAGCAGGCGCGCGCGGCGCAGGCGCCTCCCCGGTCCCCGCCCGGCCCAATCCCCGACAAGGCCCTCACGGCGGCCGTCCGCGGCCGCGTCTTCCCGCGATCGTCCTCGCCCCCGGAGGGCGCCATGAACCTCTCCAAGTTCTTCATCGACCGCCCGATCTTCGCGGGCGTGCTCTCCGTGCTCATCTTCATCGCGGGCCTGCTCTCGCTCCTCGCGATGCCGATTTCCGAGTATCCGGACGTGGTGCCCCCCTCCGTGGTGGTCCGCGCGACCTTCCCGGGCGCCAATCCGAAGGTCATCGCCGAGACCGTCGCGACGCCGATCGAGGAGCAGATCAACGGCGTCGAGGGCATGCTCTACATGTCGAGCCAAGCCACGACGGACGGCATCATGACGCTGACCGTCACCTTCCGGCTCGGCACCGACCCCGACAAGGCCCAGCAGCTGGTCCAGAACCGCGTCGCGCAGGCCGAGCCGCGCCTGCCGGCCGTCGTGCGCCAGCTCGGCATCGTCACGGTGAAGAGTTCGCCCGACCTGACCATGGTCGTGCACCTCCTGTCGCCGGACGGCCGCTACGACATGACCTACCTGCGCAACTACGCCGTCCTGAACATCAGGGACCGCCTGGCCCGCCTCGACGGCGTCGGGCAGGTGCAGCTGTTCGGGTCCGGCGACTACGCGATGCGCATCTGGCTCGACCCCCAGAAGGTCGCCGAGCACGGCCTCTCGGCCGGCGACGTCGTGCGCGAGATCCAGGCCCAGAACGTGGAGGCGGCGGCCGGCGTGATCGGCGCGTCGCCGGCCGTTCCCGGCCTGGACCTGCAGCTCTCGCTGAACGCGCAGGGCCGCCTGACCAGCGAGGAGCAGTTCGGCGACATCGTCGTCAAGACCGGGCCGGACGGCGAGATCACGCGCCTGCGCGACCTCGCGCGGATCGAACTCGGCGCCGCCGACTACGCCCTGCGCTCGCTCCTCGACAACAAGTCCGCGGTCGCGATCCCGATCTCCCAATCGCCGGGCTCGAACGCGATCCGGATCTCGGACGAGGTCCGCCGCACCATGGCGGAGATCAAGACGACCATGCCGGAGGGCGTCGATTACCGGATCGTCTACGACCCGACGCAGTTCGTGCGCGCCTCGATCGAGGCGGTCATCCACACGCTGCTGGAGGCGGTCGCCCTCGTGGTGCTCGTCGTGATCCTGTTCCTGCAGACCTGGCGGGCCTCGATCATCCCGCTGCTGGCCGTGCCGGTCTCCATCGTCGGCACCTTCGCGGTGATGCACGCCTTCGGCTTCTCGATCAACGCGCTGAGCCTGTTCGGCCTGGTCCTCGCCATCGGCATCGTCGTCGACGACGCCATCGTGGTGGTCGAGAACGTCGAGCGGAACATCGAGAGCGGGCTGGCGCCGCGGGAGGCCAGCCACCGCGCCATGCGCGAGGTCTCGGGCCCGATCATCGCCATCGCCCTCGTCCTCGTCGCGGTGTTCGTGCCGCTGGCCTTCATCAGCGGCCTGACGGGCCAGTTCTACAAGCAGTTCGCCCTGACCATCGCGATCTCGACGGTGATCTCGGCGGTGAATTCCCTGACCCTCTCGCCGGCCCTCTCGGCGCTCCTGCTGAAGGATCACGGCGCGCCCAAGGACCGGCTGACCCGGATCCTGGACGGGCTGCTCGGCTGGTTCTTCCGGCGGTTCAACCGGGCCTTCGGGACGGCGTCCGCCGGCTACGGGCGCGGGGTCGGCCTCGTCGTCTCGCGCAAGGCGGCGATGATGGTCCTCTACCTCGTGCTCGTCGGCGCGACCGCGCTCCTGTTCCGCCAGATCCCCGGCGGCTTCGTGCCGGCCCAGGACAAGCAGTACCTCGTCGGCTTCGCGCAACTGCCCGACGGCGCGACCCTCGACCGGACCGAGGAGGTGATCCGCCGCATGAGCGAGATCGCCCTCAGGGAGCCCGGCGTCGAGAGCGCCGTCGCGTTCCCGGGCCTCTCGATCAACGGCTTCACCAACAGCGCGAATTCCGGGATCGTGTTCTCGACCCTGACCCCGTTCGAGCAGCGCCGGGACCCCGCGCTGAGCGGGGCGGCCATCGCGCGATCGCTGAATGCGAAGTACGCCGCGATCCCCGAGGCGTTCATCGCCATGTTCCCGCCGCCGCCCGTCAACGGGCTCGGCACGATCGGCGGGTTCAAGCTCCAGATCGAGGATCGGGCCGGCCTCGGCTACGAGGCCCTCAACGAGGCCACCCAGGCCTTCATGGCCAGGGCCGCCCAGGCTCCGGAACTCGCCGGCCTGTTCTCGAGCTTCCAGATGAACGTGCCGCAGCTCTTCGCGGACATCGACCGCACGAAGGCGCGTCAGCTCGGCATCCCGGTGACGGACGTGTTCGACACGCTGCAGATCTATCTCGGATCGCTCTACGTGAACGACTTCAACAGGTTCGGCCGGACCTACTCGGTCCGCGTGCAGGCCGACGCGCCCTTCCGCGCCCGCCAGGACGATGTCGGCCTGCTGAAGGTGCGCGCCGCCTCGGGCGAGATGGTGCCGCTCTCGGCCCTGCTCCGCGTCCGGCAGACCGCCGGCCCGGAGCGGGCCATGCGCTACAACGGCTTCCTGTCCGCCGACATCAACGCGGGCGCGGCCCCCGGCTCCTCGTCGGGGCAGGCCCAGGCGGCGGCGGCGCGCATCGCGGCCGAGACCCTGCCGCGGGGCTTCGCCTTCGAGTGGACCGACCTCACCTACCAGGAGTTCATCGCCGGCAATTCGGGAGTCTGGGTGTTCCCGCTCGCGCTGCTCCTGGTGTTCCTGGTGCTGGCCGCGCAGTACGAGAGCCTCGCCCTGCCGCTGGCGATCCTCCTGATCGTGCCGATGGGCCTGCTCGCGGCCATGGTCGGCGTGTGGCTCTCGGCGGGGGACAACAACGTCTTCACGCAGATCGGCCTGATCGTGCTGGTCGGCCTCTCGGCCAAGAACGCCATCCTGATCGTGGAATTCGCCCGCGAGCTGGAACTCGCCGGTCGCTCCCCGCGCCGGGCGGCGATCGAGGCGAGCCGCCTGCGGCTGCGCCCGATCCTGATGACCTCGATGGCCTTCATCATGGGCGTCCTGCCCCTCGTCACCGCGACCGGGGCCGGCTCGGAGATGCGCAGCGCCATGGGCGTCGCGGTCTTCTCCGGGATGATCGGCGTGACGGCGTTCGGGCTCTTCCTGACGCCCGTGTTCTACGTGCTGTTGCGCGGCCTCGGCGGCAACAGGCCGCTCAGGCACCATGGCGGCGCGTCCGTCGCGCCGCGCGACGACCTCGTCGAGGCCGCCTGAGCGGAATTGCCCCATGCGATTCTGCTCAGGCTCTTGGTCCCGCATCATTCGCCGCAGCGGTCACCGCTGCGGCGAATGATGGGCAGCCGACGCCCGGCTCCCCGGGCCGGATCCGGCCACGTCACCGTCGGAATCGCGCGCGTCCGTCCCGATGCGCGGCCCTCCGCTCGCCCGGAGGGTGTCCGGGGAGCCCTGCAACGACGGGCCCCCACGATCGCTTCGCAGCATCACCAGGCCCGAATGCTGCGGATTCCTCCCCGGTGCGCCGACACGCCCCGTCCGGAGCGGTCACGCCGAGGTCGATTTCTCCGATTCCCCCCTCAGGCTGTTGAGCCTGCGAAGCATGTTCCTGATATGCTGGCGGATCTTATCGGCCCTCTCGGCCACGGCCCCGCCCTCACTCTGCGTGGCAGACGCGAACGTGCTTGGCATTTGCTTCGTCCTTGAAGAAGAGGAGCACACCCGCCGCGTGGGCACGAAACCGCCAAGCCTCGATGCAGCGCGCCCGCCCGCCGAGGGATCCGCGGCGGCCCGAGGGATCCGCGGCGGCGCGTCGATCCATTGCCGAGTCCGTCCCACCACCCCTCTCGGCCGACCTCCCGCCACCCGCGGGGACCTGTCCAAGCGGAGATCGCGGGACCGAGCCGGCTCCCGGATCCTCCGCGCCGGTGCGTCCGCCTCGGCGCGGCCACCGGGTTTGCCGCCCTTCCCGCCGGGCAGGGCGTCCTGACACTTGGCATGCCCTGACGCTTGGCATGCAGTATTCCTGGCGCGCGGTCTTACGGTGTACCGAGTCATCGATCGGGCACATACGTTGGGGTAGTGAACTGATTCAGTTCGATATTTCTAGATCGTGTGTTGGTCGCACGAGAGGCAGTGCCGACTTGCTGACTGCGGACGTTCCATGGGACCCGATCCCGAACCTCCCAGGCAAGTCACAATCGCTTCAGATTGCCCGAATGTGTCGCACCACGACTATACAGCAAACCATATACACCACGAATCCGGGTTGGACAACACCCCATCATGTCGCCCCGCCCAACACACGGCCGTTGCTTTACTGCTTGGCTGTGCCTTGCAGGCGGCGCGACGGACCCGATCGCGAGCGCATCGCGCCGGCAGCGCACCATTCGGCCGATGGCGTCCTGGGGCACGGTGCCGCGGGTGGTGCCGATGGACCGCGGCGACGGCGCATCGCGCCCAGGCTCGGCTTCGCGCACCCGCACCCTCTCACCGCGATCGCGGTAACGGCCGCCGAACCGGTTCGGCGGGCTCCGAGGCGGGCTCGCGCCCGGGCGTGCGCGGCCGCACACGGGCGGGTCTCGCCACCGGCACTCAGGGTCACGGCGCGCGGGACGCGCCGCGACACCGGAGACGATCGATGACCGAGACCCGCCCCCTCGCCGCCCTGGCGCCCGTGATCGGCACGCTGGCGGCCTTCTTCGGCCTCATGGCCGTCGCGTTCGGCGCCTGACCCCCCGACCCGGAGAAGCCCCATGCGCCGCCTCGCCGCCCTCGCCCTCGCCCTGTCCCTCGGGACGCCCGCCCTGGCCGAGATCGACCCGGGCTCCCGGCCGGCCTCACGCCCGCCCGCGCTCAGCCGGCCGGTGGTCCGGCACGTGACCTCGCTCGGCACGACCAAGCCGGACGGTGCGGCCCTCGACGCGCGCGCCGGCACGCGGCCCGATCTCGACCGCCGCAGCCGGGACCTCGCCCGCCTGATCGCCACCTCGATCTGCCGCGGCTGCTGAGCCGCCCGGGTCAGGGCCTCGCGTCGAGAACCTGCCGGTCCGCGGGGCCCGTCCGGTCGATCATGCGCGGGAAGGATTCCGTGATGTCATCCATCACGAGCTGGCTCATCGCGCAGATGAAGGAGGACAGCCGGTAGCCGTCGTGGCGCGACAGGGCGTTGTCGAAGGCGCGCACGTTCCAGAACGGGTCGTTGGCAAGCGTGATCGGCGCGATGCCGGTCAGGGGCAGGCCGTGCAGGAAGCGCGCCGCCGGACGGCCCGCGGCGCGCTCGGGTGCGTCGGGCGGGCCGGGATCCTCGCTGTCCCAGAATGCCCCGTGCCGGTCCCGCCGCCGGGCGCGCGCCCGCGTCAGCCAGCCGTCGCTGCGCGGGCAGTCGATCGCCGCGTCGGCGAGCGTGGCGTAGGGATGGTGGCGCTCGACGCCCGCCTCCTGCAGGCCGAGCAGCTCGTGGGTGGTGCCGAAGGGCGCGGCCGAGGGCTGCGCGTCCGCGAGCACGCCGGCCGCCGGCCGCGGCGGATCGAGGTTGCCGATCGTGTGCGATTCCTCCCTCAGGCTCACCTGGAACGGGAAGGTCTCGGCCAGGACCGAGAGGGCCCGCAGCGGCAGCGTGAGGAGCCGGTCGAGGATCCCGGCGGGCCTGGGCGGGGCGCAGCTCATCCCCCGCGGCGGGCGGCCCTCGAAGCGGGCGGCGAGGCGGTCGAGGAACCCGGCGCCCGGGCGGAAATCGAGCTTGAAGACCGGGAAGAGGTCGTGCGTCGCCCAGTCGTAGTCGACGCCGGACCGGAACATCGTGTCGGTGCTCGCCAGCCTCTGGCGGATGCGCCGCCGCGCGGCCTCGAACCCGTCCTCGAGGTCGAGGCCGATCCAGGCGCAGTCCCCCGGCCGCAAGCCGCCCGCCGGGAAGGCGAGGGCGGCGGTGACGGACACCATCACGGGGCGCTGCTCGGGCGGGAAGAAGCCGGTGTCGCGGGCGACCTCGGCCGCCGGGGTGTGCTCGTCGGGGTGGAGCGCGATGCGCTGCCAGACCGCGCGCTGGATCGCCGTCCACTTGCTCGCTTCCGAGGCCGGGTTGATCAGCAGGACAAGGTTGCCGAGGACCGGAGGCATCACCTCGCCGAAGCGGTGCCGCGCCACCGCCTTCAGCACGTCGTCCCGGAGACCGGTCGCCAGCATGTTGCCGCCGAGGCTGTGCCCCGCGACGACGAGGCGGTTGTCGCGCTCGCGGCCGTCCGGGCGCGGCGCGGCGAGCACCGATTCGATCGCGCGCAGGGCCGAGATCGCCGCCGGGGCGATTGCCTCGCTGACGGGCTTGCGGTCGAACAGGGTGGCCCCGGCCGAGAGGCCGCCGAAGGCGCCGCCGAGCGCGTCCCCGAACAGGCGCCGCAGGCCCCGCTCGTCCACGCGCGCGCCGCGCCAGCCGACGTAGATGCCGGTGACCTTGGTCTCGCACGCCCTCGGATCGCTCGGGCAGCGCTGCTGCAGGAAGCGGGCGGCGTGCGCGGCGTAGAGCCGGAGGTCGGCCACGTTCCGGTCGCCGATGCGCGCGTCGTGCCGCCAGCCGTGCACGAAGACCAGGACGTAGTGCGACCCGGTCGAGAGGTGGCGCACGAGCGCGTCGAGCTGGGTGATCACCGGCCGGATGCCGGCGGCGCGCCCGCCGCGCGCGATCATCTGGGCCTCCACGGCCCGGCTGAGCATGGCGGTCGTGCTCTCGACATCGTCGTCGCCGGCGCCCCCCGACACGAGCGCGTAGGGCTCGCCGTCCTCCTGGAATTCCAGGAAGCCCAGCGTGTAGTCGATCGCCGCGGCGCCCGGCCGCTCGGCCGGGATGACGTGGCGCTGCAGGGCGCAGCGGAAGCGGGTGCCCCAGCGCGGGTCGGCGGCGATCGCGGCGTCCTCGTCGTTGCTGGCGTCGCGCCACCCGCCGTCGTCGATGGCGGCCGGCCCGATCAGCCCCCGCCCGGTCTCCGCCAGGATGGTCCAGCCCTGGCCGAGCCCCTCGCGGCACTCGGGGACGGACGGGTCGAGGTTGCGGTAGGCCGCGGCCTTCGGCGTCGAGAGGACGACGTAGTTCACGAAGAACAGGCCGAGGACCAGGAGGATCGCGGTGGCCAGGGCCGCCAGGGCGGCCCGCAGGAGCCGCAGGTAGCCGCGCCAGAGCGGGGCGAGGCGGGAGCGGACCGCCGCGCCCGGTCCCGGCGGAGGGTTCGGCGATCGGCGCGTCACCGCCTGGATCTCCGGTCCGAGGGAGCGCGGGCGGGCGCGGCGAGCGCCGGACGGAGAGCTGCCGGGACGGGCATGTCGTTCCCCCTTCGTGATGGTGCGCCGACGGCCCAGGATGCGGACGCACCGGGCCGGCGATCAATCGCGACGCTTCGGCGCTGCGCCGGCAGGGTCCCGGAGCCCGCGCCCTCCCGCTCCCCGTCCCCCTCCCCGTCCCCTGACAGCATCGCCCGCAGGGTCCGGAGGGCGCGGTGGAGGTTGACCTTCAGCGAGCCCTTGCTGCGCCCCGTCCCGGCCGCCGCCTCGGCGAGGGAGCGCTCCCGCACCACGAGCTGCTCGACCGCCAGCCTCTGCGCGCCGGGCAGCGCCTCGATCGCCCGGGCGAGGCGGGAGTGCCGCTCGCGCCCCGCGAGCCGGTCGAGGGCGAGCGGCGCGGGGTCGGCGGCGCCCTCGAGGGCCAGGGGCGCGTGCACCTCCGCGACCCGGCGGGCGGAGCGGCGCAGGTGGTCGACGCTCCGGCGCTGGGCGAGGGCGCGCAGCCACGGCAGGAACGGGCGGGCCGGGTCGTAGGTGGCGCGGGCCCGGTGCAGCGTGAGGAGCGTCTCCTGCACGATGTCGTCCACCGCGGAGGCAGGGACGCCCTGGGCCCGCGCCACGGCCGCGATGACCGGCACGCAGTCGCGCAGCAGGGTTCGATAGGCGCGGGCGTCGCCGCCCTGCGCGGCGGCCATCGCGGCCGCGAGCCGGGTTTCCTCCGGCAGGGGGGAGGCCGTGCGCGACATGGGCGCCTCACCGGGTCACGGCGGCGTGGCCCGCATCGGCCTCGTGCAGTACGAAGCCTTCGAGGGCGTCGACCTCGCGGGTCCAGGGCGCCTCGGCGAGCACCTGCCGCGCGTGCCGGTAGCCCGCCTCCTCGCGCAGGCGGATCCCGGTCGGGCTGAAGTCGATGTCGCGCAGGTGGTCCTCCGCCTCCAGCCGCGGGGCGAGGAGGCGCACCACGTGCATGCGGGTGAGGCAGCCATGGGCGGCGAGGGCCGCGATCTCCGGATCGGCCGCCAAGTCCCCGGGCAGGCGCCGGGCGAGTTCCGCGATCACGTGGCGGAGCCGGTGCATCTGCTTCTGGCGCGCGATGTGGCTGTGGGCGCGGCTCGCGTATTGCAGGTCCTTCTGGCGGTTGACGACCTCCCAGAGGGTTCGCGGTTCCGGCCCGGACGGGTTCCACATGTGGACCGCGAACACGACCGCGTCGCGCCGCGGGTTGTCGTCGAACACCGCCTCCACGGGCGTGTTCGAGAGGATGCCGCCGTCCCAGTAGAGGTCGTCGCCGATGCGCACCGGCGGGAAGGCCGGCGGCAGCGCCCCGGAGGCCGCGACGTGGCGCAGGTCGAGGGCCTCCTCGCGGCTGTCGAAGTAGCGCATCTGGCCGGTGCGCACGTTCGCCGCCCCGACCGTCAGCCGGCAGGGGCCGCCGTTGAGCTGCGCGAGGTCCACGAGCCCGGCCAGCGTCTCCCGCAGCGGCGCGGTCGTGTAGTAGCCGGCCGCCTCGGGGCCGAGCGGCCAGTGGGGATTGGCGAGCGCGAAGGGGTTGGGCGCGAAGAAGCCCGCCACGCCCCGCATCAGCGTCGCCCAGTGGGCGCTGGCCGGGCCGAGGCCGGGCCAGGCGGAGAGGTGGGCGCGCACGGCATCGTGCGCGACGCGGCGCCAGAAGGCGGAGAGGCGCTCCAGGCGCCGCTCGGGCGGGTTGCCGGCGATGAGGCCGCCGTTGATCGCGCCGATCGAGGTGCCGATCACCCAGTCGGGCTCGATCCCGGCCTCGTGCAGGGCGCGGTAGACGCCGACCTGGTAGGCGCCGAGGGCGCCGCCGCCCTGGAGCACGAGGACGACCTGGCCGAGGTCCCGCGGGATGCGCCGGTCGGCGGCCGGCGCATGGATCGGATTCATCGCGTTCATGACCGGCTCCCTGGGTGATGGGTCATCCGACATCCTGTTGATGGCTTCGCCATCTCCGATTTCGGCCATGCGGATGTCGGCTTCGCTCAGGCGCCGCGCTCAGGCGCCGCGCGGGCTCGTGATCCGGGATCCGCTTCGATCAAGCGGATCCCGGATCAGCGGTTGAGCGGGCCGCCCGCGCGCGACCCGGAGCCGTCCCGGCGCGGGCCGGGCTGGCGCGCGGCCACCGGGACCGCGCCGCCCGGCCCGGTCGCGGACAGGCGGTTGTTGAGCGGCCCGCCGGCATGGCTGCCGGAGCCGAGCCGCCTCGGGTCGGGCGCGGTCGCGGGCCTCGGCGGGCCGCCGGTCGCGCTGATGCGGTCCCGGGCGGGCCCGCCCGTCTGCTGGCCGCTGCCGGTGTTCCGGGCGAGGGCGGGACCCGCGAGGCAGAGCGCGAGCCCGGCGATGAGGAGGCGGTTCATGGCAATCTCCGGCGCGCCGCCATCCGGCGGCAGCCCCATCAGAGCACCGAGGGCGCCCGGGCAGAATTCGCGAGTGGCTATGATTTCGATACCCGCCGCGGCCCGCGGCCGCCTCGGCGCGCCCGATATCCCGCGCGAGGTGACCGGCCATGGAGTTCGCCGCAAGCTCTCGAAGGGGTCCCTCGCGGCGCCCGCGGCCTCGCGGAAGTTCAGCCCGTGCGCTCGCCTTCCCCGAAGCGATGCATTACGGTCCGCTGGACCGCGCGCGGGGCGACGATATCCGCCGCTCGACTGGCCCACAGCGTCGAGGCCGGCCCGCGACCCATCCGGAGAGCGGTGGAGATCGCGTTCGGCTCCGGCCGACGGCGCTCCTGCCCCCGGCGCCTCGCCGCGGTCGGCGCGGGTCGCACCGGGTGGGGTGAGCGCATGGAAATGCATCAGGTCCGCTACTTCCTCGCGGTGGCCGAGCACCTGAACTTCACCCGCGCGGCCGAGCGCCTGCACGTGGCGCAGCCCTCGCTCACCCGCGCGATCCAGAAGCTGGAGGACGAGCTCGGCGGCCCGCTCTTCCGCCGCGAGCGCGCCCACACGCACCTGACCGAACTCGGCCGCCTGATGCAGCCCCACCTGCGGGCCGCCCTGGAGGCGGCCGAGACCGCCAAGCGGCAGGCGCAGAGCTTCCGCAAGCGCGAGACCGGGCAGCTCACGATCGGGGCCTGCTCCACCATCGCGGCCGAGACGGGCGCGCCCCTGCTCTCGGCCGTCTCGGCGGAGATCGCGGGCCTGACCCTCCAGGTCGAGATCGGCCCGTCCGCCGCCATCGAGGAGCGGCTGATCGCGGGCGAGGTCGACGCCGCCCTGCTCGCGCCCCTCGGCGAGGCCGGGGGCCGCCACGAGCGCTTCGACCTGCGGCCGATCGCCGAGGACATGTTCTGCGTCGCCTTCGCGCCCGGCCACCGGTTCGAGGCGCAGGGCGAGCTGGTGCTGGAGGACCTCGACGGGGAGCCGCTGATCGTGCGGCTCGGCTGCCGCCACGAGGAGGCGATCGCCGCCGCCATGGAGGCGCGGGGCATCAACCGGGTCGCCCGCCACGCCAGCGCGGACGAGCGCTGGCTCGCCGGACTCGTCCGCGAGGGCCTCGGCTGCATCCTGTGGCCGGAGAGCATCGCCCGCGCCCGGCAGCTTCCCTTCCGCCCGCTCGCCGACCTTCCCCTGTGCCACCGGGTCGTCCTCACCACGGTGGCGGGCCGGCGCCACTCGCCGGCGCTCGCCGTCCTGGTGCGGCGGGCGGCCGCGCGCGCCTCGCCCGAAAGGCGCCGGGCAACGGACCGCGTCGCCTGATCCGGGATCGGCTTGATCGAAGCGGATCCCGGCTCACGCGCCCGCGCGGCGCCTGAGCGCGGCGCCTGAGCGAAGCCGACACTCGCACGGCCGAAATGGGAGATGGCGACGCCATCGACCGGATGTCGGATGAGCGGTCCGGCTGCGACGATGCCGGGCAGTCGACGGTCTCGGCAGCCTTGCCTCGCGCGGGTCCGCTTGGCCGGGCGCGGCTCAGGCGGACAGGGCGCGCAGGGCCGCCAGGATGTCGTCCGGGTCGAGGCGCCGGGTGAAGTCCGGGTCCGTGTGGGCGAGCGCGATGGTCCCGTCCCGGCGGATCAGGTAGGTGGCCGGGATCGGGAGCAGCCACGCATCCGTGCCGTAGACGTGCGAGAGGTCGACCCCGAGCGCGAGCAGGGCCTCGCGCAGGACGTCCGGCATGCGGAAGATCAGCCCGTATTGCAGCCCGACGCCGTTCATCGGGTCCTTCAGCACGGTCAGGCCCGGGACGCCGCGGCTGCGCGCCAGCAGGGTCTCGGAGGAGCCCTGCGGCGAGACCATGACGAGGCTCGCCCCCGCGGCGGTGAAGTCCGGCAGCGCCGCCAGCAGGGCGTCCATCTCGATGCGGCAGAAGGAGCACCACTCGCCGCGGAAGAAGCTGAGGATGACGGGACCCGCCCGCAGCCGCTCGGCGAGGGACAGGGTCGCGCCGTCCGGATCGGGCAGGGCGAAGTCGGGGGCGCGATCCCCGGCCAGCTTGGCGCGGGCCGCCATCCCGCTGCTGCGCAGATGGGCGACGGCCGCCTCCATGCTCGCCCTGTAGGCGCCGTCGAGCTGGTCCAGGCGGGCGCCCAGGCGCGCCCGCAGCGGCGTGACCGTTCCGGTCTCTCCCATTCCGGCCTCCCGATCGCCGATGACGGTCCCGCGCGGCGTCCGCTCGCCAGGGTAGAGGAGATCCCGCGGCGACCCGAGCGGACTCAGGCGCGCGGGCGTCCCGCGCCCTCCCGCGGCGCGGCCCGACCCTCCGCGAGACTATGCCCGCGGCCCGCCCGGTTCCCATAGCGTTTGGCTATGGAGACGAGACCGGATCGGCATTTCACCCCGGTCCCGGGCGCGCCCATCGTCGGTCCAAGGCAGCCGGAGCGAACCGGCTGCGGGTCACGCATGGAGATCGATGATGATGCGCGCGCAAAAGTGCCCCCGTCCGTCGCTGCTGGCGCTGCTCGCGGCCGCTTGGGCCGGTTTCGCCTGGGCCGGCCTCACCTTGGCCGGCCTCACCTTGGCCGGCCTTGCCTGGGCCGGTCCCGCCTGGGCCGGCGCCTGCCCCGCCGGTCAGGGCCGGTCCGGCGCCGGCCCGGGCGGCCCGGGCGCGCCGGTGGGCGTCACCGACACGGTGCTCGGCGCCCTCGACCTCGCCAAGGAGAGCGGCGTCGCGGTGCCGGGCCGCAGCTTCCGCATCCGCAGGTTGGTCGTGCAGCCCGGCGGGATCGTGCCGTTCCACAGCCACGAGAACCGGCCCGCCCTGATCTACGTCGTGCAGGGCACGATCGTGGAGCACGCCTCGACCTGCGCGGTGCCCATCGTCCACCGCGCGGGCGACGTCTCGCGCGAGACCCGGGACGTGGCCCATTGGTGGAAGAACGAGTCGAGCAAGCCCGTCACCCTGATCTCGGCCGACCTGTTCCCCGAGAAGGAGGATCCGCACGTGATGTGAGCCCGTCCCGGGCGGGCGGCGGACGCCCCCGCCCGGGCCCCTCCGCGGGAGCCCCGACCCATGACCGCCTCCCCCGCCCTCGGCCCCGCCGAGCGGCCCGCCGGCCTGTCGCCGCAGCGCGTCCGCTCCCTGCTGATCGGCCTCATCGCCTTCCTGACTCTCGCCGACCTCTTCGCCGCCCAGGCGATCCTGCCGGCCCTCGCCCGGGCCTACGCGGTCGCTCCGGCCGCGATGGGCCTCGCGGTGAACGCCTGCACCTTCGGCATGGCCGCGGCGAGCCTCGGCGTCGCCGTGGCGGGGCGCCGCCTCGACCGGCGCCGCGGCATCGTGGCGAGCCTCGTGCTCCTGACCCTGCCGACCGCTCTCCTGTGCGCCGCGCCCGACCTCACCGCCTTCGCGCTCCTGCGCGTCGCCCAGGGCCTGTGCATGGCGAGCGCCTTCACGCTCACCCTGGCCTATCTCGGCGAGCATTGCGGCCCCTCCCTGGCGGCGAGCGCCTTCGCGGCCTACGTCACCGGCAACGTCGCCTCGAATCTGGGCGGGCGCCTCCTCGCGGCGGGCGCGGCCGAGCATCTCGGGCTCGGCCCCACCTTCCTGGTGCTGGCCGGCCTCAACCTCGCGGGGGCCGGGCTGGTCGCGGTCGGGCTCACCCACGCCACCGCCCTCGTGCCGATGCCGCCCGTGCGGCGCGCGGCCCTGGCCACGCTCGCGCGCCACGCCGGCAATCCGAGGCTGCTCGCCGCCTTCGCGGTCGGGTTCTGCATCCTGTTCGCCTTCATCGGGACCTTCACCTTCGTCGCCTTCGTCCTGGCGAGGGCACCTTTCGGCCTCGACCAGATGGCGCTCGGGCTCGTCTGCCTCGTCTTCCTGCCCGCCCTGGCGACGACGCCGCTCGCCGGCCGGGTCGTGCCGCGGCTCGGACCGCGCCGGGCGCTCCGGCTCGGCCTCGCCGTGGCGGGGGCCGGGCTGCCGCCCCTGCTCGCCTCCCACCTCGTCCCCCTCCTCGCCGGGCTCACCCTGGTGGCGGCCGGCACCTTCTTCGCGCAGGCCGTGGCGACGGGCTTCGTCGGGCAGGCCGCCGAGGGCGACCGGGGCGCCGCGAGCGGGCTCTACCTCGCGGCCTACTTCGCCGGCGGCCTCGTCGGCAGCATCGTGCTCGGGGCGGTCTTCGACCGCTTCGGCTGGCCCGCCTGCGCGGCGGGCATCGGCGCCGCGCTCCTCGCCGCGGGCTGCGTCGGCGCCCGCTTCGACGGGCGCGACTGATCCGGAATCGGGTTGATCCAAGCGGATCCCGGATCCCGGATCCCGGATCACGCGCCCGCGCGGCGCTTGAGCGAAGCCGACATCCGCATGGCGACGCAATCCGTCGGATTCGGGAGATGCGGTTGCGGGCGATCCGTTCGGGCCGGTCGGCGCGGCGCGGGGCTCCCGCGGCGCCCGGCGGCCATCCCGTTCGAGGACGTGCTGGCGTTCCTCGCGGCCCTGGCGCTGGAGCTCTGCATTCCGAACGCGCCGCGGTCGGGCGAGGTGCTCGGCGGGCTGGAGCGAGATCGACCGGACCGCGAATGTCTGGGCCGTTCCTGCGGAGCGGATGAACCCATTCAGGGTTGGAGCAGCACCGCTCAGCCGATGTACGGCCACGCCCGCAGCGGGCAGGTCATCTCCGCCGCGAACGGCGCGTCAGTCGCCGGCTCGGTCCGCGGGGCAGCGGCATCGGTCGCGGCGAGTGTGGGAGCCGCGTGGCTCCAGACGACGAGAACGGCCGCCGCCGCGATGATCCGGATGATGTCCAGCATGAGCAGGTCCCCCTTGCGCGGTCATCGACGACCGTCCGTGACGTGGACCTCTAAAGCTCAGCCGTTGCGGGGCGATTGCGTCGATTATTGCTCCGCTTGCGACGCTTCAGGATGCGGATCCGGGGCGCAGGCCGTCCTGCGCGCCGTCGCACGCGCCCGAGCGTGGTGACGCCGTCGACTTGCCCCCGCTCGCAACCATCATTATTGACAGTAATAAGCCACGGCGAGAGCCGCATGGCCGTGGCGGCCCGGCCTCAACCCGTTCGCAGAGTCGCCGGGCCGCCACCCTCGACCTCCCGTCGCACGAGCACCCGCTGGACGTCGGCTGCCGTCCATCCCGCCGAGCCACGGGCCTTCGGGACGCCGCGTCCGCTCAAGGCGTGGGCTCGGCAGTTTCGCGAAGCCTGACAGGGCGGCCCAGCCGCGCGGGCCCGACCTCTCAACCCAGACCCGGCCCGCTCTTCGGATCCATCGGCGGCAGCAAGCCACCTCCTCCGCGCAACTTCCCGCGACCAGCCTGCTGTGCCGTATCGCACAGCAGAATGCCGGACCGTGTTGATCTTCTCTCCCCCGCTTCCCGATGCCGACTGACCTCATTCACGGCACGGGTGCGGAGGACCCCCACCATGACGTTTCGCACGGCCGCCATGACAAGCATCGCCCCGCTCCTGCTGGCCATCTGCGGGGTGACGTCGTCTTCCGCCGAGCCAGCGTCCATCGGCGGCCCGAAGATCCTCGTGCACGGCAACTATTGCGGGCCCGGCAACAACGCTCCCCTGCCGCCGATCGATGCCCTCGACGCGGCCTGCGCGCGCCATGACGCGTGCACGCCCAGCAGGGGACTTCCCGCGAAAGCCTGCAACATTCGGCTTGAGCGGGAAGCGACGGCCATCGCGCGTGATCCGCGCCAGCCCGACAATCTGCGCGCGATGGCCGGCGCGGTCGCCGCATTCGCGGCCGCCAACCCGTCGCAGTCGGCTCCCAACGGGACGCCTGAGCGCGTGGGAGCCGCCGTGGCCAACATCGTCTTGTCGGGCCTGAGATAAGGGTGAGCTCGACGCACGCTCGGAGCCGGGACGCGGGAGGGGCTTGGCCAGGAGGGGCTTGGCCAGGAGAGGTTTGGCCGTTCATTCCGCTCCCGCACGGCGCGATGCCGCCACGGACCCGACATCCTCACGTGGGAGCAGGACTCCGACGACCAAGACCGATCCCGCGCCGATTCGGGCCGCGGACATGCGGCTCGTAGCCGTCGTCATCCCTGTGTCGGATGTCGACCGTGCCCAGCCGTTCTACCGCGGCCTGGGCTGGCGGCCGGATGCAGACTTCGCCTCCGGCGACGGCTGGTACGCGGTCCCGTTCACGCCGCCCGGCTCCGGCGCCTCGGTCATCCTCGGCGCGAACCTCACGGCCGCCGCACCCGGCTCCGCCCGGGGATCGTACCGCGTCGTCTCCGACATCGAGGCGGCTCGCCAGGATCTGCGCCGTCGCGGTGTCGAGGTCAGCCAGAGGTTTCACGGTGCGGACAACGCGCGCACGGGCACGGACGAGCCCTGCCTGTTCGGGCGCGGCCGGGTCGGCGGCGGACCCCGGGCAACGCAGCGACCGCGCGCACGCCTCGTTCAGTCACACGCTGTCCGGACGATCATGTCCGGACAGCGTGTGACAGGTCCGCGCGGCGCTTGAGCGAAGCCGACATCCGCATTGCGGAGCAATCCGTCGGATGTCGGATGATCCGGACGGCAACGGCCGGCTGCTCCAGGACGTCACCGAGCGACTCCCGGGCCGGGTGGAGGCCGGCACGACCTTCCCCTCGGGCGCCGATCCCGCGGCGACGCTCCGCCGCGCGGCTGCGGCGCACGGCGCGCACGAGACGCGGACCGGCGCGCACGATGAGGATTGGCCCGACCGGTACGCCCGGTCCATTGCCGGCGGGCAAGCCGGCAGGCCGTTGCCGCACGAGGCGCCGCATGCTGGAGTTTCATCATCAGCGACGGATCGTCGGCGGCCGACGACCCGCACGCTGCCGGAAGCCGGCCGCCGAGTGACTGGGATGAGCAACCGAATTCTTGTCTTCTACGGCTCCTACCGGTCCGACCGGACGGGGATCCGACTGGCGGAGTTCCTGGTCGAGCGGCTGCGCCGCCGCGGGGACGAGGTCGAGCTGATCGACGCCAAGGCCATCAATCTCCCGATGCTCGACCGGATGTACAAGGAGTACCCGAAGGGCGAAGCTCCCGACGGCCTCGAGCAGCTGGCGCAGAAGATTCGCGGCGCCGACGGGTTCGTGTTCGTGACCGGCGAGTACAACTGGGGCGTCCAGCCCGGATTGAAGAACCTGACCGACCACTTCCTGGAGGAGTGGTTCTGGCGTCCTGCAGCGATCGCGAGCTACTCGGCCGGCCGTCTGTCCGGCGCGCGGGCGGCGACCGCCTGGCACGGCACGCTCTCCGAGATGGGGATGATCGTCATATCGAGCACGATCGCGGTCGGTCCCATCGGATCAACCTTGTCGCCCGAGGGCGAACCGACCGGCGAGGGCGGCCGGGCCCTCGACGCTGCGTTCCCGCGCTTCGCCGACGATCTCACGTGGTGGGTCGAAGCGGCCAAGATGCAGCGGCAACGCAAGCAGCCGCCGTACTGAGCACGAAGACGTCGATCCTGGCGGCGGAGACGATCCGGGCGATCTCGGCGCAGAGGAGTTCCGTCATGCGACCCGACATGGTTCCCGGAGCGAGCTTCCCCGACGATGAACCGGCGGACCATACCGGCAAGCGTCGGAAGCTGTCCGACCTGCAAGGGCAGCACCCGATGATCCCGGTTCTCAGCCGCGGCGGTTTCTGCCCCGAGGACCGCCGGCGGCACGAGGGCTTGGTTCAGCGTCGTCGTGAGCGCGAAGTCGGTTACTGCCGCCTCGTTACGTTCAGGGAACGCGCCGGCCCGATCGGGATATCGGTACGCCCGAGCTGAAAGCTGCATGGAAGGAAGGGAGAAAGGAGGGCTTCAATCCTCACGGAATGAGCTATGCGCACACCATCGGCGAACAGGATCAGGATCTGGGTTGTTTCCGCCGCTCCGGCGTCCTCCTTCCGGTGCCGGATGTGACAAGGTGCGCGCCCCCCGGCGGTGCTGGCTGGTGCTCCCGGCCGGGTCCGACCTGCGCCGCTGACCAGGACCAAGCCGCCGACGGGCTGAGAACCGCTCGCACGGAATAGAGTCACCGCTGCCCATCATTCTGGCCCGCGTGCTCGCAAGCGAAAGATCCGTGGCGCTTGCGCAATTGCCGTGTGCGTGTGCATCGAGGCGGCTCCCTGCGCCCCCGCGCACTCCGTTGCCGGGATAGGTGATTCGGGTTACGTTCAGGTAACCTGGGCGTTCTGGGCAGTGCTTGCGATGGAGCTTCAGGGACACACCGCGTTCAAGTACGTGACGGGCAGACGGTTGGGGACGTCGTCCGGTCGCGGCTGGACGAGCGTCCTGGCCGAGCGCTGGGATCATGAGGCTGGTGCCCTGCCCTCGCTGCTTCCCCGGGAAACCGAGGTTGCGGTTCTGCTCAGCGGCCGTTCCCTCGTGTACCGCGAGGGGGCTGGGTTGCGGCAGAGGACTCCCGGTCATTCCGGGACCGTCTGGCTCTGCCCGGCCGGCATCCGGGAAGAACGCATCGACTTCGAGCAGCCGCTCCACGATTGTCTGCACATCTTCCTGCCGCCCGATCCGTTCGCGGAGTGCGTGCTGCAGGATCTCAATATCGATCCTGCTCGTGCGGGGCTTCGCTATGAAGCAATCGCCTACGATCCGTTCATCGAGCAGATTGCATTCGCGATCAACCGCGAGCTGCAGGCAGAAACCTCCGCCGGACGCCTGCTGGTCGAGTCGCTCGCCCGGTCACTTTCGGCATATCTCGTTAACCGCTATTCGGAACTTTCGACGCGGGCGATAGGATTTTCGTCCGAGGCTAAGCCGATCGACAGCCGGCGAATGTCGCGCGTTTTAGAGTTCATCGGAGCCCGCCTTGATCAGAACTTTACCGTAGCGGAACTGTCATCAGTCGCCTGCATGAGTCAGGCCCATTTCGCGCGCGCATTCAAGGCAACGACCGGGCACGCGCCGCACGCGTTCGTAAGCCGGATGCGTCTCGAATCAGCGAAGCGGATGCTGGCCGATGGCCTCCGGCCGATCGGCGAGATCGCCCTGGCTGCCGGCTTCTCTTCGCAATCCAACTTCTCGAGGGCGTTCCGCAGCGCCGTGGGCCTGCCGCCCGGTGACTATCGCCGCAGCCAAGCCCGATCGCGAGCCGCATCGGGAGATCTCACGCAGGCAGGGCAGCGATCGTCAGTCGCGGAATAGCGACGCGCAGGCCGTGAATAGCGGAGCCGCTTCACGGCTGGCACTCTCTCACGGATGCCGCGACCACGCCGTAGCGGTGGCAGGCCGAACCGCGATGAGAACACCAAATCACCTGAATGCGCTGCGCACCTTCGAGGCTGCCGCCCGGCATCTCAGCTACGTCGCCGCTGGGGACGAGTTGGGTGTGACGCCCGCTGCCGTCAGTCAGCTCGTCCGCGGCCTGGAGGAGACGCTCGGTGTAAAGCTGTTCCGCCGTTCGCGGTCAGGTCCGGCTAGGCTCGAACTCACCGACCTTGCCCAGTCCGCTATTCCGGATCTGCAGGCCGGCTTCTACCACCTGGCAGTCGTCATCGAGCGGCTGAGGACGGGTAGCGCTTCCGCTGCCATTCGCGTCGCCGTGCCGTCAGCGTTCGCAGACAAGTGGCTGCTGCCCCGGGTACAGCGCTTCCGCCACGATCATCCGGACTACGATCTGCACATCGGTACGAACTGCCGGTTCGGGGAACTGGCTGCCGGCAGGCTCGACATCTGCGTCTGGTTCGGCGCAGAGCCCTCGCCCGGGTTCCAGTCGACTCTTCTGCTGCGGGAGGGGTGCTTTCCCGTCTGCAATCCCAATCAGGTTGCCGGTTACCGGCCGCCACGATGTGCCGATGAGTTAAACCGCTTTCCGCTCATCCACGACGTCTCGGCAGCGGCGAGAGGCACGTCCTTGACGTGGCGCGCCTGGCTCCAGCGCGCAGGCATCGGCGGCATCGATACGGGGCGCGGGCTGCATCTCGATGATCCCGGTGCAGCGATCCAGGCCGCCGTCGCGGGCTGCGGCGTCGCGCTCGCCCGGAGCGCCCTGGTCCGAGCCGAGCTTGAGGAGAGGCGCTTGTTTCGCCCGTTCGGCGCGCGCCTCGGATCGGAACTCGGCTACTACGCCCTCCGTCGGCGCGAGGACGCGGACAGGGAGCCCGTCGCGTTATTCCACGACTGGCTAATCGCAGAAGCCCGGCGAGATCGCGAGGCGTGAGCACGCTCAATATTTTCTTTCTCCCGCATGCAGAACATCTTGTTTGCATCTGAGGGCAGCAATCCTCATGGTGAGATCACCGTGGCATGCAGATGCGGACGACGAGCGCGAGGGGTGACTCTCATGGCTGGCGTTGCGTACGGTATGCGTCATACGACATCCGGTTGATTGCTTCGCCATCTCGCATTTCGGCCATGCGGATGTCGGCTTCGCTCGGGCGCCGCGCGGGCTTGGGATACGGGATCCGCTTGGATCAAGCGGATCCCGGATCAGTCAGCAACCCAGCTATTCCGCCACGACGAAGCACGCCTCGTAACCGTTGGCGTGCTTCGTGATCAGCTTGATCCAGCCCGAAATCAAATCAATGATCGCGTGTTTTGGATCACGATTCGTAGCGTGCGGATCTTTGTAAGTCGGTCTACGGTCATTCTTGCCGCGGGCGAGTGATAATCCTGTTTGCGACACCTCTGCGAGGAGGAAGCGATGCTCAAGTGGAATTTGCTTTCTTGCGTCAGCCTTCGATTGGCTTCAATCGTCGTGTTTGGCTCGGCGATCGCTGGCTTGGGCGGCCTGGCCCTTGCCCAGCAGGACAAGTACGGCGTGAGCGTCCCGGGCGGGCTCTCGTTCTCCGAGTTCAGGGGATACGAGGGCTGGCAGCTCGTCTCAACCAGCCACAGCGACAAACTGGTCGCGGTGATCCTCGCCAATCCCGTGATGATCGACGCCTACCGGACCGGCATCCCAGGAAACGGGAAGCCCTTCCCGGACGGTTCCAAGATGGCGAAGGTTCATTGGAACCCAGCGAGGCAGCAGTACTTTCCGGACACGACGGTGCCGGGCACCCAGCACGATGTGGATTTCATGGTGAAGGACAGCAAGCGGTTCGCGGATAGCGGCGGGTGGGGATACGCCGTGTTCGAATACGACGCTGCGAGCGAGACCTTCTCGCCCGGCACCCCGGAGAACCAGCCGCCGCAGGCGAACGACGCCAAGTGCGGGTTCGCGTGCCACACCATCGTGGAGAAGAGAGACTACGTCTTCACGGAATTCGCGAAGAGGTGATGGTGAGCTCCAGCTTGAGGCGAAAGGAACCGGCGTCCTCGTGCCCGGCCGTGCCGAAGCCCGTGATACGAAATCCGAATGATTGCTTCGCAATGCGGATTTCGTATGGGTTCCTCACCGGCTTCGCCGTCCGTCACGGATGAAGCCTGAGCGTGCATGCGGTCAGAGTTTGGCACGCTGGCATAGCGACTTTCTGTTGAGCGGATCACGTCAAAGGCGCGCCGGTATGAATTAGATCGTGTCAACCTCTCACACTTTGCTCCCTTCATGGTTGGGCTCGGGGGACCTAAGGGCGGAATATGTCATGGCCGGCATCATATGCCGAGACCGCTTCTGGCGAAGAGACCATCCTCCTCCGTCAGCGAGGCTCCACGGCATCCCGCCTGCGCGCCAGCGTCTCCTGCCGCTGCCCGAGCCAGAGTCCGGCGCCGAGCCAGATCAAGGAGAGCGGAACCGCGATGAGCGGCAGCGCTGCGGGGCCGAGGCCGGCGAGACCGGTCAGGTCGTACGACCACGCGCCGACCTGGTCGCCGAGCCGGTAGACCACCGTGTCGATGAAGCTCTTGGCCTTGTAGCGGTCCTCCCGGTCGAGGACGGTGAACAGCACCTCGCGCGTGGGCTTGGCGACCGCGAAGTTCGCGGCGCGCCGCAGCACGTTGAAGACCACCACGGCGGCGATCGTGGGGGCCAGCGCCAGCACCGCGAAGCCGATGAGCGTCACGGTCGGCAGGATGGCGAGCGTCGGACCAACCCCGATCCGGCGCACGATGCGCCCGGTGAGGAAGAACTGGATGCCCAGCGTCAGCGCATTCGCCGCCAAGTCGACGCTGGCGAAGAAGGCGGTCTGCGCCCCGCGGTCGGGAAAGCTGCGCTTGGCGATCCCCGCCTGCTCGAAGTACAGGAAGGTCGAGGTGATGGAGTAGAGCAGCAGGATCAGGCTGATCGCCAGGAGGTAGGGCGAGCGCAGCGCGCGGGTCATGCCCGCCGTCACGCTGCCGCCGATGGCCTGCGTGCCGGCGCCCGACCGCCGGTGCAGCGCGTCCGAGAGCCGCGCGAGCCCGCGCATGCTGAACACCGCGACCTCCAGGAGGAGGGCCGCAGCCAGGAGGAGCACGGCGGTCGGCACGTCCCGCGCCAGCACCGCCGTGAACGCCGAGCCCGCGATGGCCCCGAGCGTCGCGCCCGCCGCGATGAAGCCGAACAGCCGCTTGCCCTGCTCGGTGTCGAACACGTCCACGATCGTCGCCCAGAAGATCGAGACGACGAACAGGTTGAAGACCGACAGCCAGACGAAGAAGGCCCGCCCGATCCACACCACCTGCTCGCCCTCCGCGCGCGCGATGGCGCCCGCGAACAGGAGGATGTTGAGGGCGAAGAAGCGGTAGGTGAGGGGCACGAAGCGCGCGCGCGGCAGGGTGCGCACCAGCCACGCGAAGGGCACGTTGAGCGTCAGCATGCCGAGCAGCGTCGCGGTGAACAGCCAGGGCAGGTTCTCCAGCCCGCCTGCGAGGCCCATCTGGTCGCGGATCGGCCGCATCACGTAGTACGAGGACAGGATCGAGAAGATGTAGAGCCAGGACCAGGCCAGGGCCGACGTCTCCCCGGGGCGCACGTCGATCAGCCGCCGCAGCCAGCCCGGCGCCTGCGCGCCGAGGCCGCTCGTCGCGGGTGTCGCGTCCCTCCTCACGGGACGAGTCCGAAAGCCTTGCGCGCCTCGGCGGCGGTGACGTCGAGGCCGAAGCCCGGGCTCCCCATCGCGAAGCGCTTGGCCGCGTCGAGCGGGCCGACCACCACGGGGTCGAAGCCGGCATCGCGCACGAGACCCTCGGCCACCGCCACGGCCTCGGCGTCGTCGCCGGCGAGCGGCACAGCCATGAGTCCGCCGGAGCGGTGGGCGTTCGTTCGAAAGACCTTGGAGTTCGCCGCGTTGAACGCCCGCACGATCCGCGCCCCGGAGAGGTACTTCGCCGAGGTCGCCCCGATGCCCCGCTCCTCGGCCTCCGCCGCGAGATCGCCGTCGCGCGCCCGCGTGGCATTGCCGGCGTCGAGCACGATCTTGCCCGCGAGGGCCCGCGCGTAGTCCCGCCCGAGGTCCGGATAGGCCTTGTAGGGCACGGCGAGCAGCACCGCCCCGCCGAAGGCGAGCGCCTGCGCGACGGTGCCGGCCTTGGCCTGCGGCCCCTGCTCCTTCACGAGATCCGCCAGTTCCTCCGGGTGGCGCGAGGCGAAGAGCACCGGGTGCCCCGCCTTGATCCACAATCCTCCGATGGTGCTGCCGATGTTGCCCGCCCCGATCACCCCGACCGGCATCTTCTGCGGCTGGCCGCGGGCCGGCAGCGCGCCCGCGAGCGCGCCGACCGCGGCAAGCGTGAGCACGGCGCGACGGTTCGGGTCAGAGGCCATCGATGAACTCCTCCATCGTGCGGCGTTGCGCTGCGTCAGGAAGGCGGCCGCGCGCGGCCCCGAGGTTGTCCTCGACGTAGCGGGCCTGCGCCATGCCCGGCACCGGGCAGGTCACCGCCTCGTGCGAGAGGACGTATTTGAGGAAGAACTGCGCCCAGGACGCGCAGTCGCACTCGGCCGCGAAGGCGGGCAGCTCACGGCCGCGCACCAGGGAGAAGAGCCGCTCGCGGCCGAAGGGCACGTTGACCATCACGGCGACGCCCCGGTCGCGCGCGAGCGGCAGGATGCGCTCGGCGGCCTGGCGCGCGTCGATGGCGTAGTTGACCTGGATCACGTCGAGGCGCTCGCGCCGCATCAGGGCCTCCAGGTCGCCGTACTGGCGCTCGACCCAGGTCGTCGCGCCGAGGTAGCGGATGCGCCCGGCGTCCTTGAGCCGCCGCAGCTCCGCGAGCTGCGTGTCCGCGTCGATGAGGTTGTGCACCGCGATCAGATCCATGGTCTCGGTGCGCATCCGCCGGAACGAGCGCGCGATCTGGGCGCGCCCCGCCTCGGTCCCCTCCGCCGCCACCTTGCTGCAGAGGAACACCTTGTCGCGAAGCGTCTCCTCCGAGAGGATGACGCCCAGCACCTCCTCCGCCCGGCCGTAATCCGGCGCGGTGTCGATCACCCGCCCACCGAGATCGACGAAGCGGCTCACGGCCTCGCGCAAGGGGGCCACGGCGTCGGGCAACGGTGCGACGTCGTAGCGGCGCGACGTGCCGATCCCGATCACCGGCACCGCTTCGCCCGTCGCGGGGATCGGCCGCCGCAGCAGCGGCGCGGCCTCGGCGCGGCCCACCGCCGGCGCGAGGCAGGCGGCCGCTCCGGCGAGCACGGCACGGCGGGTCGGCATCATGCGGAGCATTCCTCTCGGCATGGTTGCATGGCGCCGAGCATCTAGAGCGGGAGCGCGCGGCGCCGACCCGGGCGGCCGAACACGCTTCGGTGAACCGACGGCCGACCGGCCGCGGCGGCTCGGCCGCGCGCTTTGGATCTCGGTGCAGCACGGCGGAGGCCGATGCCGCGATCTGTGCGAGGTGGCTTTCTGCCGGCGGGGCACGGGCGCGCCCTGCGGAGGGCTGGGGCGCGGGGCGTTCAGGTCCGGGCCGCTGCGATCAGCGGCCAGGCCCCGAGGGTGTGGAACGTCCGCTTCCTTGAGAGGTGGTCAGCGAGCCGCGTCGCCGCGCAGCGGCTTGGTTCGACGGTGGCTATTCCGACGGCGTGCCAGGAGGGCGCGGTCCAGGGCGCTGGCAGGCGGGAGCGTCGGCACCGTGCCGTTGATTCAGGTGACAATTCGGGTCAGCGCACCGAAAAACACCCTCGTTCAAAGCCTTGCGCTTGAGGCTTGGCGGAGACGGAGGGATTCGAACCCTCGAAGCCCCTTTCGGGGCTTGCTCATTTAGCAAACGAGTGCCTTCAGCCGCTCGGCCACGTCTCCCTGCCGGATCGCTCTAGGAAATCGGCGGGATCCGGTCAACCCGGATTCGCCGGCCGGCGGGACGGATCTGAGGAGCCGAGCGCCCCGGAACCGCCGGCCCGCCGCGTCAGGCCATCCTTAACGAAACCTGTCTAAACCCCGGCGGGTCGATAGGGGATCGGGAGGGATGCCGGTGAGCGCCTGGGTGCCGAAGGAACTCGCCGCACGGTTGAGCGAACTGCCGCGTCGCCCCTGCGCCCTCAGCGAGGCGGGGCACGAACCCCATCGTCCGGTCTTCGCCGAGATCCTCGACCGGACCGGCCACGGGACCGGTCACTTCGTGCGCCTGCCGCAGAGCATGGTCGAGATGATCGCCCGCGAGGCCCGCACCGCGCCGGACGCCAAGGCGCCGCCCCGGGCGGAGGGCCCACCCGAGGCTCACGGGCCTTCGGAGGGCGTCGGGGCCGGGGAGCCGGCCGCGGCGAAGCCGGCCGGGGCCAAGCAGAAGAAGCGCCGCGTGCGCGGCGGCGCGTGACCTCGCGCACCGACGCGGCGCGGCCGCGATCCGCGGCGGCGTTCCAAGATCCGCCGCGGCGCGTCGGCGCCCGACGCGGTCCCGGCGGGCGAGGAGACCCGCCCCTGCGCCGGGCTTCCCCGGGCGCGCCCCGGTCCGCCGTCCCGCCAGTCCGGTCAGACCAGCGGCTGGCCGGCCTGCGCCTGCGCCTCGGCGGCCTTCTGGCGGTAGAGGCCCACGAAGTCGATCGGGTCGATGTAGAGCGGCGGGAAGCCGCCGTTGCGCACCGCATCGGCGATGATCTGCCGCGCGAAGGGGAACAGCAGGCGCGGGCACTCGATCATCACGGCCGGATGGATCTGGTCCTGCGGAATGTTGCGCAGGCGGAAGATCCCCGCATAGGTGAGTTCGAAGGCGAACAGAACGTCCGTGCCGATCTTGGCGTCGCCCTCGAGATGCAGGTCCACCTCGAAATCCGCCTCCGCGAGCTGGCGGGCGTTGACGTTCACCTGAATGTTGATCTGCGGCCCCTGGCCGGCCGGCGGCTGCAGCGAGCGCGGCGCGTTCGGGTTCTCGAAGGAGAGATCCTTGGCATATTGCGCGAGCGCGTTCAGGGCAGGCGTGAGGTCGTCGGGCTGCGCCGCGGCGCCACCGTTGCCGTTCGGGAACGGAGAATCGGCCATGGTGGATGTTTCCTTCGAGAATCGTGTGGGCGGAACCGGACTGGGGCCGCGCTGGCGCGAAAAGCCGCGCGCGCTCCGGCCGCGAAGCCGCTATCATGCCCGCCTTGCTCGAACAAGCGCGGGGGGCGCGTCATCCCGGCAGCCTGTCTTCCCCTGCGTCACGCGGGCGGTCCCGCGCGAGAGCCCCCCGCCCGCGCCTGGAAGCCGCGGGCCGCCCCTCCCATATGGAGGAGGGGTCTGGTGCGGGATGCCGCGCCGGCCTCGGCCCGGCGTGCGGCTTGCCTTCGACGGGGGCCGATGCCAAAGCCGCCAGGCAGGCCCTGAGGCCCGGGCGGAGCGCGAGCCGCCGCCACGATCGGATCGATGATGCAGGACTCCCTCGACCTTACGACCCTCATCTTCCTCGGGCTTGCGGTCTTCGTGATCTGGAAGCTGCGCGCGGTCCTCGGCCAGAAGACCGGCCACGAGCGGCCGCCGTTCAACCCCCTGGTGCGCCGGCGGGAGGAGCCGCCGCCCGCCGCCCGCGAGGACAACGTGGTGCGGCTGCCGGCCGGCGGGGACCGGACCGCGGCCGCCCCCGTCGCCACCGTGCCGCGCAACTGGAAGGGGGTGGTCGAGCCGAACTCGGCCGCGGCGCGGGGCCTCGACCTCGTGCTGCAGCAGGAGCCCGGCTTCGACCCCCGCGCCTTCACAGACGGGGCGAAGATCGCCTACGAGACCATCGTGATGGCCTTCGCCAAGGGCGACCGGCGCACGCTCAAGAGCCTGCTCTCGCGGGAGGTGGCCGAGGGCTTCGAGCGGGCGATCCAGGCCCGCGAGCGCGCCGGCCAGAGCGTCGAGACGACCTTCGTGTCGATCGACCGGGCCGAGATCGTCGGCGTCGACCTGCGCAACCGCGTCGCCCAGATCACCGTGCGCTACCTCTCGAAGCTGATCACCGCCACCCGCAACGCGCAGGGGGCGGTGGTCGACGGCAGCCCGGACACGGTCGTGGACGTGACCGACGTCTGGACCTTCGCCCGGACGCTGGGCAGCCGCGACCCCAACTGGCAGCTCGTCGCCACCGAAGCCGGGCAGTGAGGGCGGGGCGGGGCCTCTCGGCATGCCACCGCGACCGGCCCTGCCCGCCCTCCTCCCGGGCCTCGTCCTGGCGGCGTGTCTCGCCGCGCCCGGGGCGCGGGGGCAGGCTCTGCGCGTCGGCGAGGCCGTGCTCGAACCGGTGGCGCTCGCGAGCCTGCCGGGCTTCGGCGCCGACGATCTCGGGCAGGCGCTCGCCGCCTTCCGCGCCTCCTGCGCGCAGGAGAGCCGCGCCGTCCCGGCCGAGGGCGGGCCGGGGAGCCCGAGCCAGGACCTCGCGGCTTCCTGCGCGGCCGCGCCGCGGGAGGCCGCCGCGGCGCGGGCCTTCTTCGAGAGCCGCTTCACCGCCTACCGCGTCACCCGGCCGGGCCGCGAGGATCCGGCCGAGCGGCGGGCGGGCTTCCTCACCGCCTATTTCGAGCCGGAATTGCCGGGCTCCCCGGTCCCGACCGCCGAGTTCCCCGTCCCGGCCCTCGCCCGGCCGGACGACCTCGTCTCCTTCGCGCCCGGCGAGACGGCGCCCGGCCTCGACCCGGCGCTGCGGGCCGCCCGGCGCCTCGACGGCGGCTACGGGCCCTATCCCGACCGGGCCGCGATCGCCGACGGGGCGCTCGGCGACCGGGCCCGCCCGCTCCTCTACCTGCGCGACGAAGTCGACCTCCTGCTGCTCCAGGTCCAGGGCTCGGGCCGGGTGCGCCTGCCGGACGGGCGCGCTCTGCGCCTCGCCTATGACGGGCGCAACGGCCAGCCCTACACCTCGGTCGCCCGGCTCCTCGTCGCGGAGGGGCACCTGCCCCTCGAAGGGCTGACCCTGGAGCGCTGGACCGGCTGGATGCGCGCGCATCCGGAGACGGCCCGGCGCCTGATCCGCCGCAACGCCGCCTACGTGTTCTTCCGCCTGGAGGAGGTGCCCCCGGACGCGCCGGGCCCCCGCGGCGGGGGCGGGGTGCCGCTCACGCCCGGGCGCAGCCTCGCCGTCGACGCCGCGCTCTGGCGCTACGGCCTGCCCTTCTGGCTCGAGGGGAGCCTGCCGCGGCCCGAGGGCGGGCGCGAGCCCCTCGGCCGGATGGTGATCGCCCAGGATACCGGCACCGCCATCGTCGGCCCCGCCCGCGGCGACCTCTATCTCGGCACCGGCGCGGAGGCGGGCCGCGCGGCGGGCCTGGTGCGGGAGGCGGTCGGCTTCGTCGTGCTGCTGCCGCGGCCCCCGGGCGGGGCGATGCCGGAGCCGGTCCGGTGACCGGCCCGCGACGCCCGCGCGAGCGGCGCCTCACCGCGGACGAGCGCCGGCTCTGGGCGGAGATCGCCCGGCAGGTCACGCCGCTCCAGGGCCGCGCGCTGCCGCCCGAGCCGCCGCCCCTCGCCGCGGCGCCCTCCCCTCCCCCGCCCGCCGCCCCGGAGCCGCCGCCCCCCGCGCCGCCGCGGCCCAGGCCCGCCCTGCCGCCCCTCGCGCCGATCGAGCGGCGGGTGCGAACCGCCCTGCGGCGCGGCGCGCGGCCGGTCGACGCGGTGATCGACCTGCACGGGCTGCGTCAGGGCGAGGCGCACGCGGCACTCGTCGCCTTCCTGCACCGCTGCCGCGGGGCGGGGCACAGCCTCGTCCTCGTGGTGACCGGCAAGGGAGCCCTCGGCGACGATCCCTTCGCGGAGCGCGGTGTCCTGCGGCGCAGCGTGCCCCATTGGCTGCGCCTGCCGGACCTGCGCGGCCTCGTCCTCGGCTTCGAGGAGGCGGCCCACCACCACGGCGGCAGCGGCGCGCTCTACGTGCGCCTGCGCCGCCGCGGCGCGCCCTGAGGCCGAATCCCCAGCCGAAGCGAGGCGAAACCGACCGATGTGAATGCGCCCGACGCGCCCCGCGCGCGTGATGGCGCCGCCAAGCCGGCCCCGCCGCCCTTTTCCCGGACAGGGTCTTGAGTCCAGCACCAGAAACCGCTACATAAAGGCACTCCCTCCTAAAAGTCAGGTCACGTCGCTCGCGAGCCACAGGCTCACCCATCGTGACCTTCCGGGACAACGGGCAAAGCTCCGCGGCCGGTCTTCCGGTCCAGGCACAAGCCCCGCTCGGGCCGCTCCGGCCGAGACGATCCTGAGATGACACCTCCCCGCACTGCTCTCACACCCCGATAGCCGATGATTGAAGACACCATCGCCCCCGTCGAGACCTTCACGCCCCCCATGCGGGAGGTGAAGCTCCAGGACCTGAAGTCGAAGACGCCGACCGAGCTGATCGCCTTCGCCGAAGAGGTCGAGGTCGAGAACGCCTCGACCATGCGCAAGCAGGAACTGATGTTCGCGATCCTGAAGCAGCTCGCTGCCAAGGACGTCGAGATCATCGGGGCCGGAACCGTCGAGGTGCTGCAGGACGGCTTCGGCTTCCTGCGCTCCTCGGATTCCAACTACCTGCCGGGGCCGGACGACATCTACGTGTCGCCGACCCAGATCCGCCGCTTCGGCCTGCGCACCGGCGACACCGTCGAGGGGCCGATCCGGGGTCCCAAGGACGGCGAGCGCTACTTCGCGCTCCTGAAGGTGAACACCATCAATTTCGAGAACCCGGACAAGATCAAGCACAAGGTCCATTTCGACAACCTGACGCCGCTGTTCCCGACCCAGCGCTTCAAGCTCGAGCTCAGCGAGCCCACCCGCAAGGACTTCTCGCCGCGGGTGATCGACATCGTCTCGCCGATCGGCAAGGGCCAGCGCGCGCTGATCGTGGCGCCGCCGCGCACCGGCAAGACGGTGCTGATGCAGAACATCGCCCAGTCGATCACCATCAACCACCCGGAATGCTACCTGATCGTGCTGCTCATCGACGAGCGGCCCGAGGAGGTCACCGACATGCAGCGCTCGGTGAAGGGCGAGGTGATCGCCTCCACCTTCGACGAGCCGGCGACCCGCCACGTGCAGGTGGCCGAGATGGTGATCGAGAAGGCCAAGCGCCTCGTCGAGCACGGCCGCGACGTGGTGATCCTGCTCGACTCGATCACCCGCCTGGGGCGGGCCTACAACACGGTGGTGCCGTCCTCCGGCAAGGTGCTCACCGGCGGCGTCGACGCCAACGCCCTGCAGCGGCCCAAGCGCTTCTTCGGCGCGGCCCGCAACATCGAGGAGGGCGGGTCCCTCAGCATCATCGCGACCGCGCTGATCGACACCGGCTCGCGCATGGACGAGGTGATCTTCGAGGAGTTCAAGGGCACCGGCAATTCCGAGATCATCCTCGACCGCAAGGTCGCGGACAAGCGCACCTTCCCGGCCATCGACATCACCCGCTCGGGCACCCGCAAGGAGGAGCTGCTGGTGCCGCCCGACACCCTCAAGAAGACCTACGTGCTCCGCCGCATCCTCAACCCGATGGGCGTGACCGACGCGATCGAGTTCCTGCTCGACAAGCTGCGGCAGACGAAGAGCAACCAGGACTTCTTCGACTCGATGAACACCTGATCGGGGCCGCCCCGGCCTCCGGTCGGGGAGCGGAGGCGAGCCGTCGGGCCGCCCGCGAGGCGGGCCGTCAGGCGGCCCGCGGCACGAAGATCGCGCCGGCTTGCTCCAGCATCGCCCCGACCTCGGCGGCGGGGCGGGGCCGGCTGATCAGGAATCCCTGCACCTCGGTGCAGCCCTCCGCCCGCAGCTTCTCGAGCTGGCGGTGCGTCTCCACGCCCTCGGCCGCCGTGGTCATTCCCGAGGGCGTGGCTGAGGCCCGTCACCGCCCGCACGATCGCGGCGGAATCCGCCTTGGTCTCCAGGTCCTGCACGAAGAAGCGGTCGATCTTGATCTTGTCGAACGGGAACCTGCGCAGGTAGCTCAGGCTCGAATAGCCGGTCCCGAAATCGTCCATCGAGATGCGCAGGCCGCTCTCGCGCAGGGCGTGCAGCGTCGCCAGGGTCTCGTCGGTGTCCTGGAGCAGGACCGTCTCGGTGATCTCCAGTTCCAGCCGCCCGGGCGGCAGGCCCGACGCCTCCAGCGCGGCGGCGGCGTCCCGCACGACGGCCCGCTCCCGGAACTGCAGGGCCGAGAGGTTCACCGCGACCTTGACGTCCGTCGGCCAGCCGGCGGCGTCCCGGCAGGCCGTCTCCAGCACCCACGCCCCGACCTCGCGGATGAGGCCGAGTTCCTCCAGGAGCGGCACGAACCCGTCGGGCGGCACGGGGCCGCGGTGCGGGTGCGTCCAGCGCAGCAGCGCCTCGAAGCCGCTCACCCGGTTCGTCCGCAGGTTCAGGAGCGGCTGGTAGTGGAGGTGGAACGCCCGCTCCCGCACGGCCTGGCGCAGGTCGATCTCCAGCGCGCGCCGCTCCTCCATCTGCGCGCCCATCGCGGGCTCGAAGAACCGGTAGGCGCCGCGCCCGTCGCCCTTGGCCCGGTACAGGGCCATGTCCGCGCACTTCATCAGCCGGTCGGGGGCGGTGCCGTCGGCCGGGGCCAGGGCGATGCCCACGCTGGTGTCGACCACCACGTGGTGGCCCATGAGCGCGTAGGGCCTGCCGACCTCGGCGATCAGCCGGCCGGCGAGGTCGCTCGCGCCTGCCGGCTGGTCCGGCCCCACCTGCACGATGGCGAATTCGTCGCCGCCGAGCCGCGCGACGAGGTCCTGGGGCCGGAGGCAGGACTGGATGCGCCCGGCCACGGCCTGCAGGAGCGCGTCGCCGACCGGGTGGCCGAGCGTGTCGTTGACGGCCTTGAAGTGGTCGAGGTCGAGGTAGAGCACCGCGATCGCGGCCTGCGCGCCGCGGCCGTCGAGGGCGGCGACCAGGGCGGCGGTGAAGCGGGCCCGGTTGGGAAGGCCGGTCAGCACGTCGTGGTAGGCCAGGAAGGCGATCCGCTCCTCGGCCCTGCGCCGTTCCGTGATGTCCTCGTGGGTCACCACGCAGCCGCCGTCCGGCAGGGGCTGGAGGCTGACCGCGATGGCGCGCCCGTCCGCGAGCTCGTCGATGCGGACGTGGGCCTGCCCGGTGCGGTGGGCGGCGAGCCATTCCGCCGCGTCCAGCTGGCCCGCCTTGAGCTGGCACCCGCGCGCGATCCGCGCCTTCAGGAGCGCCGTCAGGCTGGTTCCGGGCCGCACCTCGTCGGGGGCGTGGCCGTACATCGCGCGGTAGCGCTCGTTGGCGATGATGAGCCGCCCGCCGGCATCGAACATGCACAGGCCCTGCGACATGTTCGCGACCGCCGCGTCCAGGCGTTCGAACTGCAGCCGGATCTCGGCCTCCGAGGCCGCGAGCAGCTGCTGGCGGGCCTGCCGCACCTCGCGCAGCATCGTGTCGAAGGAGCGGGCGAGGATGCCGAACTCGTCCGCGCGGGCACCCAGGGCCGGGTCCACAGCGACGTCCATGCTCTCGGGCCGGACGTCGAGCACGCCCTGCGTCAGCCGCGCCAGCGGCCCGGTCACGGCAGCGGCGAGGCGAAGCGCCAGGACCGTGCTGGCCAGGATGGCGAACCCGGTGAGGGCCAGGATGATCAGCTTCGCCCGGTGCACGCTCGCGCCCGCCTCGGTGCGGGCGGCCTCGTTGCGGCTCCTCACCGCCCGGTCGATCCGGGCGATCAGGCCGTAGAAGTCCCGCTCCAGCGCTTCCAGCCGGCCGCGCCCCTCGGCGAGCCCGGCATCGAGCGCCAGCCTCCAGCCGTGGGAGGCGAGCGCCCCGTCCTCGCGCAGCAGGGACGCCTCGAGGGCGACGAAGGTCTGGCTCAGGGCGGCGAGGTCGGCCTCCTCCTGGCCGAGGACGCGGATCCGTCCCGCGATCTGCCGGAGGCTCACGCCGGCGCCGCGCAGCCCGGACTCGATCCGGCGCCGCTCGGCGGCCAGCCGCTCGGGATCGGTCTGGGCCAGCGCGGTCGCGGCGGCGTTGCGGATCTCGCTGCTGAGGCGGACCAGCCGGTAGACCGTCTGAAGCGTCGGGAAGGTGCCGGTCATCGTGGCCGTGAAGCGCTCGCCCAGGCTCTCGACCGTCGCCCGTCCCGTCTGGGCCTCGACCTTGGCCTCGTCCTCGCTGCGGGCCATCGCGATCTCGGCCAGGGCGGCCATGCGCACGAGCTTGGCGTCGATCTGCTGCTGCAGCGCGAGGGCCTCCCGCGCCCGCGCCTCGGTCGCCGCCAGGGTCTCCTCGCGGCGGCGGTGCGCGGCGATCAGGTCGAGCGACAGGCGCGTGAAATCCTGCGCGTTGCGGGTTCCGCGCGCGATCAGCTCCGGTTCCAGCCACTCGCGCCCGAGCGAACCGATGCGCCCGAGGCGCCGCCCCGCATCCTCGCCCATGGCGCGCAGGGTCGGGCCGCCGTCCGGCTCGCGCCGGCCGTGGCCGATCTCCGCCAGGAACGCGCCGCTCATGCGCTGCACCTCCTCGACCAGGGCGGTGCTCTCGGCGAGGAGCGGGGTGGCCACCTCCGAGAAGCGCGACACGCTGGCATCGACCCGGCCGAGGAAGAGCAGCCCCACCGCCCCGCAGCCGCCGCAGAGGGCCGCCATGGCGAGCAGGCTGACGAGAAGCTTGGTCCTGACGTTCATCTGCCGCCCCGGCGGTCCATCACAGCCTCTCGGGAAGGGACCTCAGTGGCTCGGCGCGCCGACGCGCCTGAAGACCTGGATGCGGAAGTTGCCGGTATCGGCCACGTAGACGAGGCCGGTGTCGCGGTCGACCAGAACCCCGTGAAGGTTGGAGAAGGCCCCGGGAGCCGAGCCCGGCACGCCCCACATCCCGAGGAAACGGCCGTCCGGGCCGAGCACCTGGACGCGGCTGTTGCCGATCTCGCTGACGTAGACGTTCCCGTCGCGGTCGAAGCCGAGGCCGGCTGGGGAGCGGAACTCGCCCGGCCCCGTGCCGGTCCGTCCCCAGACCGCGAGCAGCCGGCCCTCCGGGTCGAACACCTGGAGCCGGTCGTTGCGCAGGTCCGTGACGAAGAGGCGGCCGTCGGGCGAGACCTTGGCGGCCTCCGGGGAGTCGAACTCGCCCGGCCCCGCGCCCCGGCGGCCGAACGCGCGGACATGCGCGCCGTCGAGGTCGAAGACGCTGACGCGGTGCGTGCCGGCCTCCGGCACGAACAGCCGGCCGCCATGGATGTCCATGAACTCCGAGCGCATCGTCTGTCCCGCGCCGGCCCCGTAGCCGCCGAAGGTGACCAGCCAGCGGAAGGCCGGATCGTACTTCTTGATGAACCCCGACGCGTGATCGGCGACGAAGACGTTGCCGGCCTCGTCGACCGCGATGCCTTCCGGCCGTTCGAGATGGTGATCCTCGTCGCCCCTGCCGCCGAACCGGCCGAGGAATCGGCCGGTCGTCTTGTCGAAGGCCTGGACCCAGGCATGGGCGGCGTCGGTGGCCAGGATCCTGCCGTCCCGCGTGAGGGCGAGATCCTCGACATACTCGAATTGGCCCGCCTCCGTGCCGCGCGTGCCGATGCTCGCGATCGGCTCGAATTGCCAGGGGGTCCCGGACGACCGCGCGGGCCCGCCACCGCACGCGATCAGGGCGGCTGCGGCAAGCGTGCGGGCGAGGCGAGTCACGTTCATCGAGGGCGAACTCCGGCGTCGGTCGCGGCGGGGATGCGTGGATCACGCGGATCGTGGCAAGTTCAGCGTCGCGGACCGAGCGTCACTCCAGAACAATCGACGCCGAGAGCGGGCGTGGAGCGATGAGGCGGCACGAGAACGGCCAGCCTCGCTCTTGGAGGCGCTCATTCGTCTGGCCTGGAGCCGATCAATCCGCATTTCATTACAGCATCCGAACATATGCCGCAAGGGCACGCGGGTGCGAGGACAGTTCAGGCGCGTCACCCGCCGGTCCCGGATGCCTGACGGGGTGGGACGCCGGGCGGCCTCATCCCGCCTTGAGGAATTTCTCAACGCTGCCGCTGAGGTCGGCCGAGTGCTCCGCGAGATCGCCGGCGATCGCGCGGACCGACCCGGCCAGCTCCCCGGTCGAACTCGCGGCCGCCGAGACGCCCCCGATATTGCCCGACATCTCCTCGGTCGCGGCCGACTGCTCCTCGACGGCGCTCGCCATCGCCAGGGTGAGCTTCGACAGCTCGGCCACGGCCGTGGCGATGGTCTGGATCGCCTCGACGGCGTGGCCCGTCGAGGATTGGATGTCGGCGATCTGCCGGGTGATGTCGTCGGTCGCCTTGGCGGTCTGGCCGGCGAGCTCCTTCACCTCGCTCGCCACCACCGCGAAGCCGCGCCCGGCCGCCCCGGCGCGGGCCGCCTCGATCGTGGCGTTGAGCGCGAGCAGGTTGGTCTGGCTGGCGATCGACTTGATCATCCCCACCACCGCGTCGACCTTGCGGGCGTCCTCGGCCAGCTGGCGGACGGTGCTGTCGGTCGCCTCGGCCTGCTGGGCGATCTGCTGGGCGCGCTCGGAGACGCGGCCGACCTGGCCGGAGATCTCGCGGATCGAGTCGTTCATCTGCGACGAGGCGGTGGCCACCGAGCTCGCGCGGTCGCGGGCATTCTCGGCCGAGCGGCCGAGCCCCTCGGAGGTGTGCTGCATGCGCTCCACGGCGTCGCGCAGGGCGCCGACGACCCGCGCGACGTCGTCCGCCATGCGCGCCTGGGCGGTGATGATCGACCAGGTCAGCATCGGCCCCACATAGCTGCCGTCCGGGCCGTGGATCGCCGAGACGCGCAGCTCCAGCGTCTCCGGCCCCACCCGGATCTTGGTCCGGTACGGCAGGTGACGCGCGTCCTTCAGCATCTCGCGCTGATGGCGCGGGTTCTTGTGGAACACGTCGATCGAAGAGCCGATCATGTCCGCGATCTTCACCGGCAGGTACTGCTCGATGGCGCCGAGCGTGCGCCGGGAGGTCTGGTTGAGGTAGTTGATCCGGAACTCGTTCTTGGGATCGGCCGTCATGACCGCGACCGGCATGTCGTCGATCATGGTCATCAGGCGGCTGACCTCGTCCTTCTTGGCGGTGATGTCGGAACCCACCTTCAGGACCCGCTCGATCCGGCCGTCCGGCCCGAGCACCGGGTTGTAGCTCGCCTCCAGCCAGACGCGGTGGCCGGCCTTGTTGACCCGCTGGAACTCGCCGGAGTGGAACTCGCCGGCCTTCAGCCGCGCCCAGAACCCCGCATAGGCGGGGCTCCCCGCGTAGGCCGGCTCGCAGAAGATGCGGTGATGCTTGCCCCTGACCTCGTCCAGGCCGTAGCCGACCACCGACAGGAAGTTCGGGTTGGCGTCGAGGATGGTGCCGTCCAGGTCGAACTCGATGCTGGCGAGGGAGCGATTCAGGGCGTCGAGTCGGGCCTGGGCGGGGTTGTAGGTCTTCTGGCGGAACATGGTCGTATCCTTCGGGCCGTCCGCTCCGGGCGGACCGTCTCGCGCAGCCGTGGTGAGCCGGGGCCGGCCGGGCCGGTCCCCGACGGGCGGTCCGCGGGCCCGGCGCGGCGCGGCCCCGAAGCACGGGGTGCCCTGCCGGCGCAGGTCCGAGCCCGGGCTCGCCCGCCGCTCACCCTGCAGACGCTAGTGAGAAACCGTTAATTTCACCTTTCCGCGACCGGGATATACCTGTCTAGCAACGCACTCATGCGGATTAGACCTTGCGGTAGAGGTCTCGACCAATTTGACGGAATGCAACTTTTAGCAGCGTAAGGGTCTGGCCAATTGGCCGTCCGGGGGCTCGAGCAGCAGGGTCAGGAGCGGGTTGGGCAGCGGCGGGCCTGAACGATGGCGTGGACGCGCTCGATCACTCCGGGACGCCGCAGCGCGCCACGAGGAGACCCGCCGGGAACTCGTCCTGGACCACGGGTCGGCGGCACCAGGGCGACGCCCGCGCCCAACCGCGCGCAGCCGCAGCATGGCCATGGCGTCGACCTCGGCGCGGATGACCGGCGCGCGCCAGGACGTGGCCGAATACGGGACCCGCTTGATCATTCGGCGTCGCCACACAGTTCTTTTACAAAACAGAACGAAACCGCTCAATATTTGAATTTCCTGAACGCCGTGATCCGGCATACCTGAAGGGTCGTCCGCGCCCGGGATGACCCCGATGTTCCGGCTCCTCGCTTGGATCCTCGCCGCCGCGCCGCTGCTGCTGCTGGCGGCCGTCGGTCGCCTGCCGGCCTCCCTCGCCGGTCCCTGCCCCGCGCGCCTGCTCCGTCTCGCGCGCGACCTGATCCTGCACGAGGCCTGCGAGCGCGCCGTGCGGCGGGAAATGATGAGCCGGCTCCTGGGATCCGCTCCCGGCGGCGGCCCCGCCCAGCACGCAGCCCTCAGCGACCTCGTCGAGAAGCGGTGGATCCACCTCGTGCGGATCACGCCCGAGGGGCGCCTCAGCCGCTACCGGGGCGGCGGCCTCTGGGAGCCGGACGCCGCCGCAGTCAGCGGCGTCCCCGAATCGGACGCCGCCGCGGCCGGGGGCGCGATCGAGGAGGCCCTGTCGTGAGCGCCCCCCCGATGCCGGCCATCCAGATCCTGTGGCGGGACCCCGACGGGCCGCCCGGCGGCGAGACGCTCCTCGACCTCTTCGCCCGCCACGAGATCGTCGAGGCGGATCTCGACGAGGCGATCGACCTGATCCTCGCCGATCCGGCGGTCGAGCGGATCGCGATCGGGGGCGCCTACCGGCTCGACATCCGCGCCGCGGTCGCCGGGAGCGTGCTCGCCCGCGCCGTGTTGTCGCGGCCGGACGCGTCCCGGGATTCCAGGCGGCAGGCCCTCCTCATCGCGCTGCTGCTGCATCGTCCCGAGCGGCTGCGGCCGGGCGAGGGCGCGCCGCCCGCCTCGCGAACACGTGTTGTCTTGGACTGGGGTCGGGATTGACGCGTGAGGGAAGACGCGGCCTCAATCCCCGCGAGAGCGGGCCGAGCGACAAGGCCCGCCCGAGGAGGCGGCCGGATGGTGGGGTGCGCGGGGCCACGAGCGATGCGCGGGCGCGGAACCCGATGAGGAACGCGGACCTCCCCGGGCCCGGAAGCCCGGTGCCGCCCGACGAGGGGCAGGCCGCGGGACGGGCCGAGGGACGGGCGCTGCGCGAGCGCGTCCTCACCCTCCGGGCCGGGCTCGAGGAGGGGCTGATCGGCTGCAGCGGGCTCGTCGAGCGCCTGCTGATCGGGCTCCTCACCGGCGGCCACCTGCTGATCGAGGGGGCCCCCGGCCTCGCCAAGACCCGGGCGGTGAAGCGCCTCGCGGACGGGCTGCATACCGGCTTCGCGCGCGTGCAATGCACTCCGGACCTGATGCCGGCCGACCTCACCGGCACCACGGTGTGGCGGCCCGATGGCGGGCGCTTCGAGTTCCTGGCAGGCCCGCTCTTCCACTCCCTGGTGCTGGTCGACGAGATCAACCGCGCCCCGCCCAAGGTGCAGTCGGCGCTCCTCGAAGCCATGGCCGAGCACCAGGTGACGGTGGCCGGCACCACCCATCCCCTGCCCGATCCCTTCATGGTCGTGGCGACCCAGAACCCGATCGAGCACGCGGGCACCTACCCGCTGCCCGAGGCGCAGCTCGACCGCTTCCTGCTGCACGTCGTCGTCGAGATGCCGGACGAGGCCTCCGAGCGGCGCATCCTCGACTTGGTCGAGGGGGAGATGAGCGCGGAGGTGGCGCCGATGCCCCTGCGCCTCACCGCCGAGGACCTGCGCGCCGCCCGCGCCGCCGCCCTCCGGACCTACGTCTCCCCGGCCCTCAAGGACTACCTGGTGCGGCTCGTGGCCGGGACCCGTAGCGAGAGCGCGGCGCCCGACCTGCGCGCCGCGATCGAGCACCCGGTCTCCCCCCGCGGCACCCTCGCCCTGATGATCGCCGGCAAGGCGCGCGCCTACCTGCACGGCCGCGACCACGTGGTGCCGGAGGACGTGGCGGCGCTGGCCGCCGACGCCCTCTCGCACCGCCTCGCGCTGACCTGGCGCGCCGCCGCCGAGGGCCAGACCGCCCGCGCCCTGGTGGCCGGGCTGCTCGACCGGGTGCGGCCCCTCTGAGGCCTCCCGCCGTGGCCCGCCCCTCCCCGCCCGACGATCCCCTGGCGCAGCCCGGCGTCGCGGTCGACGCGGCCGCCCTGATGGGCCTTCGCCACCTCGCCCGCCGGGGCGGCGGCCTCGCCACGCGCAGCCTCGTCGGCCTGCCGGGCGGGATCGTGACCCGGCGCCGCGGTCGCGGCTCCGAGCCCGACGACGTGCGCCCCTACGCGGAGGGGGACGATGTCCGCCACATCGACCGCAACGCCACGGCGCGGACGGGCGTCCTGCACACGCGCACCCACCATGAGGAGCGCGACCGGGCGGTGGTGCTGCTGGCCGATTTCCGGCCCTCCATGCTGTTCGGCACGCGGCGGGCCCTGCGCTCCGTGGCGGCGGCGGAGGCGCTCGCCCTCCTGGGCTGGCGCATCGTGGAGGATGGCGGGCGGATCGGCCTCGTGGTCGCCTCGACGGAGGCGGAGCCGGTGGTCCTGCGCCCGACCGGCGGCGGGCGCGGCATGGGGGCGCTCGCCGGCGCCCTCGCCCGGGCGCACGCGCTGGCGCTCGCCGCGCCCCCGGCGCGGGACCCGCCCCTGCTCGCCACCCTCGCCCGCGCCCAGACCCTGCTGCCGGCGGGGGGACACCTCGTGATCGCGAGCTCCCTGGATGAACCCGGAGAGGGATTCGCGGCGGCCCTGACCGCGCTCGCCGAGCGGGTCTCGCTCAGCCTGATCCTGGTGAGCGACGCCTTCGAGCGCGCCCCGCCCCCCGGCCTCTACCCCTTCGCCACGCCGGACGGGCGCCGGGGCACCGCCGCGGCCGGGCGCGCCGCGCCGCCGCCCGACGACCGCCTCTCCCGCTGGGCGCGGGCCGGGCTCGAAGGCGTGCGGCTCGACAGCGAGGGCGGCCCGGAATCCTTCGCCCCGCTGATGGAGCGCCTCGATGCCGTGCTGTGACGACGGCGCCGCGCCGGCGCTGCGCGCGGCGCTCGCCGACCTGCGCGGCCTGCACGCGCCTCCCGACCCGGGCGGCCTCGACCTCGCCGTCCTGGCGGCGATCGCGCTCGGCCTCGCGCTCGCCGCCCTGGCGGTCGCGGCGCGGCGCTTGATGAGCCGGCAAAGCACCCCCGTGCGGCGCGCCGCTCTGGCCGACCTCGCCGCCGCGCGCGGCCTCGACCCGCCCGCGCGGCTCTTCGCGCAGGCGCGCCTCGTGGCACGCCTCGCCCGGGCGCTCGGAGCGGAGGACGGGGTGGGCGGGCGGTCGCCCGAGGACCGGGCCGTCGCCCTCGACCGCCTGTTGCGCACCGATTTCTTCACCGCGGGGCCCGGCCGGGCGCTGACCCGCGACCTCTACGCCCCCGCCGCGCCGGACCTCGACGCGGTCGATGCGGGGCTGACGCGGCTCCTTTCGCGGATCCGGGCCTGACCATGGCCTCCCTCCTCGGCGCCCTCCTGCCCGGCGGCTTCGACTTCGCGGCGCCCCTCGCCCTGCTCCTCCTGCCGCTGCCCCTCCTGGTCGCCCGCCTCGCGCCGCCGGAGCGGGCGGGCGGCGCGGGCGCGCTCCTGGTGCCGGACTCGATCATCGGCCGGATCGGCCGGGCCGAGGATCTGCGCGCGGCGGCCCGGCGGCGCCGGCTCCTCGCGGGACTTCTCTGGACCTGCCTCGTGGTCGCGCTCGCCGGGCCCCGGCTGGTGCTGCCGGCGACGGCCCTCCCGGCCTCGGGCCGCGAGATCATGCTGGCCCTCGACCTCTCGGGCAGCATGGAGCGGGTCGATTTCTCGATCGACGGGCGCAACGTCTCCCGCCTCGCGGCGGTCAAGCAGGTCGGGGCGGACTTCATCCGCCGCCGGGCCGGCGACCGGATCGGGCTCGTGATCTTCGCCGACCAGGCCGACGTGGCGGCCTCGCTCTCCTTCGACACCGCCGCGGTGGTGCACGCCCTGGAGGAGGCCCAGATCGGCCTCGTCGGCCGCTCGACCGGCATTGGCGACGGGCTCGGCCTCGCGCTCAAGCGCCTCGACGCCGCCACGGCGCGGGAGAAGGTGGTGATCCTGCTCTCGGACGGCGCCAACAATGCTGGCCAGACCACGCCGCACGACGTGGCGGGCCTCGCCCGCGACCTCGGCATCCGGGTCCACACCATCGCGCTCGGGCCGCGCGACCTCTCGGACGCGGACGGCGACCCCGACGTGGTCGATACCGAGGCCCTGCGGGACGTCTCGGCGACGAGCGGCGGGCGCTTCTTCCGCGTGCGCACCACCGACGACCTCGCGGCCGTGGCCGATGCCATCGACGAGGTCGAGGGCGGCCGCGCCAAGGCGCCGCCGGTGCCGCTGCGCCGCGACCTCTGGCCCTGGCCGGGCGGCCTCGCCCTCCTCACCGCCCTCTCGCTGCTGCTCGCGAGGCGCACGGCATGAGCGACGCCCTCACCCTCCTGCGCCCCTGGTGGCTCCTCGCCCTGCCGCTCCTCGGCCTCCTCGCGTGGCGCGCGGCGTTCCGGGCCGCCCCCCTGGGGGATTGGGTGCGGGCGATCGAGCCGCGCCTGCTCGCGGGCCTGACGGCGCGGGGCGCCGTCCTGCCCGGGCGGCGGCGGGCGGGCCAGGCCGCCCTCCTGGCCACCGCCGCCCTCCTCGCCCTCGCCCTCGCCGGCCCGGCCGTGCAGCGCGGCGACGCGGCGGGATTCCGCAACCTCGACGCCACGATCCTGGTGATGGACCTGTCCCGCTCCGTGGCCGAGGGCGGGCGGCTCGACGAGGTGCGGGGCGTCGCCCAGAGCCTCGCCGAGGCGGCCGGCACCCGGCAGGTCGCTCTCGTCGTCTACGCGGGCGACGCTTACCTGGCCGCGACGCCCACCACCGACCGGGAGGCCCTCGGCACTATCCTGTTCGCCCTCGACGGCGCCACGGTGCCGGACCGCGGCAGCCGCCCGGCCCGGGGCCTCGCGCTCGCCCGCCGCACCCTCGCGGAGATGGGCGCGGTCGGGGCGGACGTGGTGCTGGTCTCCGACGGGGGCGGCGTGGACGAGGCGGCCCGGCGCGAGGCGAGCGGCCTGTCGGGCGACGGCCACCGCCTGCACGCGCTGTTCGTGCCGACGCCGGCCCTGCCGCCGGAGGCGCCCCGGCCCGACCGGCCCGCCCTCGACCGCCTCGCCGCGGCGGGGGGTGGCGTCGCGGCCGACCTCGACGCGCCCGCCCCGGTCCTCGGCGCGGTCGGCGAGACCGCGGCCCGGCACCTCGCGGACGGGGGCCTCGCCGTGCTGGCCTGGCAGGATCTCGGGCGCTGGCTGCTCCTCGGGGCGCTGGCGCCCGCCCTGCTGCTGTTCCGGAGGGGGGCCTGATGGAGGCGGTCCTGCCCGCGATCCGGCCGCGCCGCCGCCCGCGCCCCGGGAGCGCGGCCCGCGCCCTGGCGGTCGCCGGGGCCCTCGCGGCGCTCGGCCTCCTCGCGGTGCCGCGGGCGAGCCTCGGGCGCGCGCTCCTCGCCGCCGGCCTGCCCGGCCTCGCCGTGCGGGTCGCCGACGATCCGGGCTGGCGCGGCACGGCGCTCTACGCGGCCGGACGCTACCGGGAGGCCGCGGAGGCCTTCGGGCAGGCGCGGGGCCGCGCCGCCGCCTACAATCGCGGCAACGCGCTCGCCATGGCGGGCGACCTCGACGGGGCGCTCAAGGCCTACGAGGCCCTGCTCGCGCGCGACCCCGGCAACGAGGATGCCCGCGCCAATCGCGACCTCGTCGCCCGCCTCCTCGACGAGCACCTCACCCTCGGCCAGCAGGCGGCGGGCGAGGCCAATGCCCGCGCCGACCAGACCACGCGCTACGACGCCAAGGCCACCAGCGACGAGAACGACCCGGGCAACGCCTCCTTCGGCGAGGGGCTGGCCGGCAACCGCGAGGCCTCGGCGGCGGCCGACGCGCCCGGCACCTCGAAGGCCTCGCGCACCGGCAAGGCCGAGCAGCGCGCCGTCGATCCCGGACGCGGGCGCGCGCGGGGATCGGCGAGCGACGCGGAGGGGGGCGGGCGCAGCGGCGCGGGCCTCGCCAGCGTCTCGCAGGTGGTCGAGCGGGAGGTCCGCCGCGTCTCGAAGAGCTTCGAGGCCAAGGAGATCCGCGCGGACCGGCACTGGCTCGCGACCATGACGGACGATCCGGGCCGCTTCCTCAAGCGCCGGCTCGAGGCCGAGCACCTGCGCCGCCAGGAGGCGGGCAGCGCCGTCCAGCCCGGGAGCAACCCGTGGTGAAAATGGTTAGCCGCGAAACTTATCTCGCGCAGGACGCGCTCGCCGGTCGGGGAACGCCGCGCCGCGCCGCAGGGGAACGGCGCCGGAGAGCGAGTTTGAGCCGGCTAATAAACGCGGCTGAGCGCGCGGCCGGCCTCGTGCTCGCGCTGCTGCTCGCCGGCCCGGCCCTGGCCCTCGACCCGGGCGACCTCACCCTCACGGTGACGCCCGAGACCGGCGGGAACGCCGCGCCTTTTCCGCGCGAGATGGTGCTCCTGCACATCCGCGGCACCTACCGCGCCCAGATCACCCTGGAGGATCTGCGCCAGCCCCCGCTGCAGAATTTCAGCTGGACCCAGCTCGGCCGCGACCGCTGGTTCAAGACCAGCATCGACGGCCAGGAGGCGCGCGGCTTCGAGCGGGTCGTGGCGGTGTTCCCCCAGCGCCCGGGCCTCTTCACCATCGAGCCCTTCGTGCATCACCTCACCCTCGTGGACGGCGGCGGGCGGCGGGTGGTCGACGTGCCCTCGGCGCCGGTCCCGATCGAGGTGAAGCCCTGGACGGGGCCGGGCGGACCCGACCAGAAGGACCCCTGGTGGCTGCCCGCCTCGGCGGTGGCGGTGACGGACGTGTGGAACCCCGAGCCCGAGACCCTCCGGGTGGGCGAATCCGCCCGCCGCACCGTGATCATCGAGGCGCGGGGCATGACCGGCGACGGGCTCCCGCCGCGCCCGATCATGCGCAGCCGGGGCGTGCTGACCTTCGCGGGCCCGACCGAGCGCCAGACCTTCATCACGCCCACCGGGCCGGTGAGCCGCGCCACCTACCAGTGGGACGTGCGCCCCGGCGTGGCCGAGCCGGTCACGCTCGCGGAGATCCGCGTTCCCTGGTTCGACACCGCGTCGCGCACCATGCGCGAGGCCGAGATTCCCGCCCGCATCGTCGGGAGCCGCGCCCGGGCGGAGCCCGACGAGGCCGACCTGCCGCCGCCCCGCTCCGCCTGGACGGCCGCGCTCGCCGGCACCCTCGCCTTCGGTCTCGGCGCGCTGTTGTTTGCCGGCTTCTTTTCGCGATCGGATCCCCGCGCCGCGACGCTGCGGGGCCTGAGGCGGGCCGCGCGGCGCGGCGACGCGCCGGCGTTCCGGGCATGCCTCGCCCGGACCGACGCGGCGCTCGCCGCGCATTGGCGGCGCGATCCCGCCACGGCCGGCCTCCTCGCTTCCCTCGACCGGGCCCTGTTCGGGCCGGGGGCGGAGGCGCCGCCCGACCTGCGGGCGCTGGTGCCGGCGCTCGGGCGCAGCCGACCCCCGCCGCCGGCGTCGCCCGATCCCCTCGCCCGCCTCGACGGCGCCCGCTGACGGCCCCGGTTCGGCCACCGCGCCTGCACGGAACGGCCAAGGTTGCGCGGCAGCCTGTCGCCGTAACGGCCAGACGGAGCACCCGCATGCCCTGCCTCACCCGCCGCGCCGCCCTGATCGGCTTTCTCCTCCTGCCCCGGGCGCTGCGGGCCGCCGAGGGCCCCGGCGAGGCCGTGGCGCGCCTCGCGGCGCTCGAACGCCACGATGGCGGGCGGCTCGGCGTCACCGTCCGGGACACCGGGACGGGCCGGATCCTGTCCTACCGGGCCGACGAGCGCTTCCCCCTCTGCAGCACCTTCAAGGCCGTCGCCGCCGCGGCGGTGCTGGCCCGGGTCGACCGGGGCGAGGAGAGCCTGGACCGGCGCATGGCCTACGGTCCCGAGGACCTCGACGCCTACGCGCCGGAGACCCGCCGGCGCGTCGGCGAGGGCGGCATCGACCTGCGGGCGGCCTGCGCGGCGGCGGTGATCTGGAGCGACAACACGGCCGCCAACCTGATGCTGCGGGCCCTCGGCGGCCCGGAGGCCGTCACGGCCTTCGCCCGCGCGCAGGGCGACGCGGTCACCCGCCTCGACCGCACGGAGCCGAGCCTCAACACGGCGATCCCGGGCGATCCGCGCGACACGACCAGCCCCGCCGCCATGGCGGCGCTGATGGAGCGCATCCTGGTCGGGCCGGTGCTCTCGGCCGAGAGCCGCGCGCTCCTCCTCGGCTGGATGACGCAGAGCCCGACCGGCGCCGAGCGCCTGCGCGCCGGGCTCAGCCCCGGCTGGCAGGTGGCCGACAAGACCGGCACCGGCGCGAACGGCACCGCCAACGTGGTGGCGCTGGTGCGCCGGCCCGGCGGCGCGCCGCTCGTGGCGAGCGTCTACCTCACCCAATCCCCCGCCCCGGCGGAGGCGCGCAACGGGCTCCACGCCGAGGTCGGCCGGCTCGTCGCGCGCACCTTCGCCTGATCCCGCCGCGCGATCGCCGCGAACACGAGCGGATGTTCGAGACCGACACCCCCAATACCCGCCCGCCTCCGAGACCACCCGCCGCCAAGACCGCCGATGTCCAAGACCACCCGCGCCACCCTGGCCCTCGCGAGGGCGTCCGTGCCGCACGGCCTCCGCGCCTACGCCTACGATCCCGACGCGCCGCGCATCGGCCTGCAGGCGGCGGAGGCGCTCGGCGTCGCGCCCGAGCGGGTGCTGAAGACGCTGATGGCCCAGGTCGACGGCAAGCCGGTCTGCGTGCTGGTGCCCTCGGACCGCGAGGTCTCCCTGAAGAAGCTCGCCGCGGCCTGCGCCGGCAAGGCGGCCGCCATGATGCGCCCCGCCGAGGCGGAGCGCCTGACCGGGTACCATGTCGGGGGCATCTCGCCCCTCGGCCAGAAGCGCCCCGTCCTGACCCTGGTGGAGGAGCAGGCCCTGCGCCACGAGCGGGTCTTCGTGAATGGCGGCCAGCGCGGCCTGCAGATCGAGATCGCCCCCGGCGACCTCGTGGCGGTGCTCGGCGCGCGCTCGGCCGCGCTCGTCGCCGCGGCCGAGGAGCCGGCGACGAAGCGTTAACCCTGCGCGCGCAGGCTGCCGCCTCGCGGGCGGAGGAGGAATCGGTGAACGAACGGGGCGGATCCGCGAAGGCGGGCCACGCGGTCGCGCTCGGGCTCCTGGTCGGCCTCGCCCTGCCGGCGGGGGCGGCCGATCTCGCCGAACCGGCCTATCAGGCCGAGATCCGGTATTTTCCCTACGGCGACGACGGGGTGGTGCGGCGCGCCGCTCCGCCCCGGGTCGTGCTGGCCTGCCCGCCGGGGGCGGGCGTCACGCCGACGAATGGGCCGCTCGATCCGAGCTACGTCGGCTCGTCCCTCGGCCTCGGCAAGCCGAGCTATTACGGCCTGACCCCGCCACCGGGGGTGGACGACCCGTACGGGCGGCGCCTCCGCGCCTGCCCGTGAGGGTCGGCGGGGTCACTCCTGCCGTGCGGTCACGGTCCGGCCTTGGCGAGCACGCGGGCGAGGCGGGCGGCGAGGGCCTCCGGCTCCGTCCCGACCGCGACCCGGTCGACGATCAGGCCGTTCTCGTCCACCAGCAGCACGGCGGCGCTGTGCGCGTAGGTGAAGTCGCCCCCGGGCAGGGCGACGCGCTCGGCCGTGATACCGAAGCCCTCGATGGCCTCGTCGATCGCCGGACGCTCGCCGGTGAGCGCGACGATGCGCGGATCGAACCCCGTCATGTAGGCGGCGAGCGCGGCCGGCGTGTCGCGCTCGGGATCGACGGTGACGAAGTAGATCCGCAGCTCGGGGTCGGGGACGGCCCGCAGCGCGAGGCTGAGCTGGGCCAGCGTCGTCGGGCAGATGTCGGGGCAGTGGGTGAAGCCGAAGAACAGCCCGTAGGGCCGTCCCGTCAGGGCCTCCGACTCCACGCTCCGGCCGGACGGGTCCCGCAGCGCGAAGTGGCCGGCGAGCGGGCTGGCCGGAGGCGCGGCGCGGAGCGCGGGGCGGGCCGGGATCTCGGTCGCGGAGCCGGGCGCCGCCATCGCGCCGAGGAGCAGCGCGAGGGCCGCGACGCGGCGGGCGCGGCGCCGGATGGGGTGGGGTTGCGCGCCGGTCAGGGGCATTCGTCGCCGCTCCAGGTGTAGCCGCCCTTCGCCTCCCGGGCGATCGCCGCGCAGACGCTCTCCGGGACGGAATCCGTGCAGGTGCGCCCGCCGACCTGGTCCCTGACGCGGCAGGCTCCGACGGCCGGCGCGGGCGGCTGCGCCGCCGTCCCGGGCGACTGCGACGCCGTCCCGGTCGCGGCCCGATCCGGCCGGGCCTGTTGCGCGCGGGCGACGCCCGCGGGAGCCAGCGCGAGCAGGGCTGCCGCGGCGATCCTGGCGATTCTCGACATGGTGCGCTCTCCGCTTCGGAGCCGGCGGTTACCGGATCCACACGACCTTCGCGACGCTCGGCACGCCGTTGCCGTCCAGCGCGAACAGCATCCAGGTGCCCGGCAGCAGGATCCCGGGATCGGCCGGCAGGGCCAGCTGGTAGGTGGTGCCGCTCGCGGCGGCGATGGCGAGGGGCACCCGGCGCTGGTCGTTGTTGGTCGAGTGCGTGACGCTGCCCAGCCGGACCAGGGCGAAGGCGGCCACGGCGCGGTCGGTCGCGACGGCGATCGTGCTGCCGAGGCCGGCGCTGGCCGGGGCCCGGGTGAGGACGGGCCGGCTCGCCGGGTTGCCCCGAGCGTCGAACAGGTAGGGCGGGGACAGGATCTCGAAGTTGAGGTGGTCGGCGCCGCCGCAGCCGCCGCACAGCCCGCCGCCGCCGAACAGCACCCGTCCGTCGAGGAGCAGCATGCCGATGCTGTGGTAGTTGCGCGGCACGGCCATGGGGGCGAGCCGCCGGACCTTGCCGGTCCGCGGGGACCAGATCTCCGGCATCATCACCGGCAGGTTGTCGGTGAACTGGGCCGCCACGTTCTGGCCGCCCGCGGTCACCACGTCGCCGTCGGGCAGGACGACGCTGTTCGCGTAGGCCCGCGCGAACAGCATCGGGGCCGCCTCGGCGAGGCCGACCGCGCCGTTCGGTCCGGCGCTGATGTCGATCGTGAAGGCGCTGTCGAGGGCGGGCGCGCCCGTATAGGCGGGGGCGCCGCCGGCCTTGTAGATCTTGCCGACGTCGTACAGCGTGGCGGTGCCGTTCACCGCGAAGAGGTCGTTGCCGCGCCGGCCGGCGAACCGCATCGTGCCGTCCCCGGCGGTGTCGATCCAGTGCATGTCCGTGCTCGGCCCGGCGTGGAAGACCGCCCCGTTGGAACTGGCGAACAGCCAGAAATGCGTGTCGCCGGGATAGATCGCGACGCTCGGATCGGCCGCCGCGTTGCCCTTCACGTTGCGCAGGACCCGCCAGCGATTCGCCGCGGCCGACCAGATCTCGCCGTCCTTGCCGCCCGCGCCGCCGGACCACGAGCCGCCGAACGTGAAGGATTCGCCGGTCGAGAGCGTGGTGCTCGCGTTGTAGCCGCGGGTGATGGTCATGTCGGCCACGCGGGTCCAGGAATTGGCGGCCGGATCGTAGATCGTCGCGAGGCCGGCCGAGATGCCGCCGGTGATCAGGATGCGGCCGTCCGGCAGCACGTTGGTGCCGGGACAGAACATGTCGTGGCCGGTCTGGGCGATGTAGGTGTCGGTCGCGCGGTCGGTGGCCGGGTCGTAGAGCGTCGTCCAGGTTCCGTTGCCGGAGCCGAAGCTGGTGCGCTGCTCGGCGGCCCAGAACAGGAGCTTGCCGTTGGGCAGCACCGCGCCGGCGACCGGGACGATGCCGATCTCGCGCGGGGCGGTCCAGGCGGAGGGCGCGCGGCCCTCCGGCCCGAGGATCGTCCAGCGCTGCGGATCGTTCGCGTCGCAATCCCACTGGAGGATGGCGCTGCCGGAAGTGCGGTTGCCGTTCGGCCCCGTCGGGGTCAAGCAGCGGCCCGAATGCATCGCGACGATCTCGGTCCAGCGGTCGATCCGGCGCAGGCGGAACAGGGCGTTCGGCGCCGCGGAGCAGCCCTGCGGCACGACGCGGGCGCCGTTGCCCATGCCGGCATTCTCGACGGCGAGGCACTGGCCGGTCAGGTCGCTCCTGATCTGGTAGCCGCCCGAGGTCGGCACGAAGGTCCAGGTCTGGCTCGCCTGATCCCGGCAGATCTGCTGGGCCACGCCGCCGCCGCCGGCATCGACGCAATTGCCCGAGCGGCGGTTGATGAGGATCGAGGCGCCGGTCGGCGCGGGTTCTCCGGGCGGCGGGCCGCCGCCCGTCTGCCCGCCCCCGGTCCCCGGACCGGTTCCGGGATCGGCATCGCCGCCCGGCACGCTGCAGCGCAGGGTGTAGACGACGTTGCGGCCGGGCGCGCCGGCATCGCCCCAGACGTCCTGCCGGCCGCCGGCGCTGGCGCAATCGCCCGCGATCTGGACCGCCCGCTCGCCCGGCGTGTCGCTGTAGACCAGGACGGGCGCGCCGTTGCGCGACTTGTCGCCGTTGGCCCAGATGCGCAGGCCCACGCCCCAGCGCCCGCCCGCCGGCACGCCGAACGGCTGCGAGGGCAGGTTCAGGCCCGGCGTTCCGATGCCGAAATTGTAGCTGGCGACCGTCGTCTGCGCGCCGACAGTGCCGTCGGGGTTGCGGATGAACAGGAACACGTCCTTGGCGTACCAGCCGTTGATCTCGGTCGGCGTCAGCGTCACCGCGAGGGCTTGCGGCGTCCCGGGATCCGTCCCGGGCGATGCGGCGGTGCAGCTGACGGAATAGACGATGTTCTGCCCCGGAGCGGCGGCGTCACCCCAGAGGTCCTGGCGATTCCCGAACCGGCAATCGCCCGAACTCTGGAAGGGGCGCTGGCCGGGCGCGTCGCTGAAGTACAGGACCGGCGGCCCGTTGCGCGACTTGTCGCCATTGGGCCAGACCCGCAGGCCGAAGCCCCAGCTCGCCGTCGCGACCGGCAGCGCGATCGGCCGCGACGGCAGGTTCATCCCGGCCGTCTGTCGCCCGAAATCGTAGGTGACGAGGTCGGTCTGGGCGATGACGGCGCCCGCGGCGTCGCGGGCGAACAGGAAAAGGTCCTTGGCGTACCAGCCATTCGCCGCCGTGAGCGTGATCGACACCCGCGTGCCCGGCGCGCCGGTGCCGCCCCCCTCGGCGCTCGCCCCGGCGGCGAAGGTCTGGTGGGTGCCGCCCGAGCAATCCCACTGGATCAGCTTCGTCCCGGCTGTCGCGAAGCCGCCGTAGACGTCGAGGCATTTGCCCGAATAGGCCGCCACGAGGCGCACCCCGCCGCCCTGGGCCTGGGCGGACCAGATCTGCTGCGTGACCGGGAGGCAGCGGATCTGCCAGACCGCGCTGCCGCCGCTGCGCGACATCTGCGAATCCAGGCACAGGCCCGTCGCCTGGTTGACGAGGTTGAACCCGCCGCCCGCCGGCCGGATCTGCCACGTCTGATCGGCGCCCCCGGTGCAGGGCTGCTGCTCGATCTGCACCGCCTCGGCCGGGTTGCCGCCCGGAACCGTCAGGCACATCCCGGAATGCAGGGCCCTGATCGGCCCCGACCCGGTGCGCGCGGCGAAGCTGATCTCCGCGGCCGCGGGCGAGGCCGCGAGCGCGAGGAGCACCAGGATCATCGCCCGGGGCACGGAGCGTTCTCGGCGGGACGGACGTCTCATGGCCGGCGGCATTCCCATCAGCGAGGAGGATCGGCTCATCGAACCTCGGGACAGACGCGCCGCGAGGCGCCCCGTGGCCAGGTGAGAAACGGCATTCCGGCGACGATTCGAGAGCATGGCGGCGTGATACGACGTCATCGGTAAAATTTTCCCCAAGGTCAATCGGCGCTGATCGGTCCGCATGGGGTCGCCGCGCCGCCTCATCCGATCCCGTCATTCCGTGAATATTTCTCAGGCCGACTCAGTCGTACCGAAACATCCGGCCGCAACGGCTTTTGCAAAGCGCCTCATGGCGCCGCGCCGCGGCCCGACCGCCCAGTCCATCCCCGATCGGAGAGCCGGATCACCTCTCACGGGCTGGGCTCCCGACTTCCGGACGGGCCGGGCGGGCGCGATCTCTGCCGTTTCATCAGGATGAATGGCGCGGCGCCGATCGCGACCGGCGCGGACGGCACGCGACGCCCCCTCGCCGCGCGGCCGGCGGCCGGGGCGGGTGCGGGGCGGGACCCGAGGCCGGGGGCTCCCGCGCGTTTCGTCCGGAAATGCTCTAGGGTCCCAGCCGAATCGACCCCGGAGCCCCGCGATGCCCCTCCCCTCTCCCTCCCCCGCCGCGGTCGCGCGGCTCGCCGACGTGCCGGCGCTGCGGGCCCAGGTGCGGGCGTGGCGGGAGGCGGGCGAGGCCGTCGCGCTGGTGCCGACGATGGGAGCCCTGCACGAGGGTCACCTCGCCCTGGTGCGGCAGGGGCGCGAGACCTGCCGGCGGGTCGTGGTCAGCATCTTCGTCAACCCGACGCAGTTCGGCCCGAGCGAGGATTTCTCCCGCTACCCGCGCGACCCGGAGCGCGACCTCGCGCTGCTCGCGGGGGCCGGGGCGGACGCGGCCTACCTGCCGGACGTCGCCACCATGTACCCGCCGGGCTTCTCCACCACGGTCAGCGTGGCCGGCCTCACCGAGGTGCTGTGCGGTCCGCTGCGGCCCGGCCACTTCGCGGGCGTCGCCACCGTGGTGACCAAGCTCCTGCTCCAGGCCCTGCCCGACCGGGCCCTGTTCGGCGAGAAAGATTATCAGCAATTGCAGGTGATCCGCCGCTTCGTGCGCGACCTCGACCTGCCGGTGACGATCGAGGGCGTGCCGACCGTGCGCGAGCCGGACGGGCTCGCCCTCTCGTCGCGCAACCTCTACCTGACCGCGGCCGAGCGCGAGGTGGCGCCGCGCCTGCACGCGGTGCTCCGGGACGTGGCCGAGGCGGTGCGGGGCGGCGGCGCGACGGGGCCCGCCCTCGCCGAGGGAAGCGTCGCCCTCGCGGCGGCCGGGTTCGCGCCCGTGCAGTATCTCTCGGTGAACGATGCCGACTCGCTGGCGCCGCTGGAGCGCGTGGACGGCCCCGCCCGCGTGCTCGCGGCGGCCTATCTCGGCCGCACCCGGCTCATCGACAACGTGCCCGTCTGATCCCAGCAATCATGTCTCATGACTGCCGGTTCCGTTCCCGGATCGTCGCCAGGCCTTTTCTTGGTGTCGACGATCCGGGAGGGTCAGCGGCCCGATGCGTCGGCGTCCCGGGCCGTCGCGGTCAGTCCCGCAGCAGCTCGTTGATGCCGGTCTTCGCCCGCGTGCCGGCATCGACCCGCTTGACGATCACCGCGCAGTAGAGCGCCGGGCCGGGCGCGCCGTCCGGCAGCGCCTTGCCGGGCAGCGAGCCCGAGACCACCACCGAGTAGGGCGGCACGCGGCCGTAGACGACCTCCCCGGTGGCGCGGTCGACGATCTTGGTCGAGGCGCCGAGATAGACGCCCATCGAGAGCACGCTGCCCTCGCCGACGATCACCCCCTCGGCCACCTCGGCGCGGGCGCCGATGAAGCAATTGTCCTCGATGATGACCGGGTTGGCCTGCAGCGGCTCCAGCACCCCGCCGATGCCGGCGCCGCCGGAGATGTGGCAGTTCTTCCCGATCTGCGCGCAGGAGCCGACCGTCGCCCAGGTGTCGACCATCGTGCCCTCGCCCACGTGGGCGCCGAGATTGACGAAGGAGGGCATCAGCACCGCGCCCGGAGCGATGAAGGCGCTGCGGCGCACGATGGCGCCCGGCACCGCGCGGAAGCCCGCCTGCCGGAAGCGCTCCGCGTCCCAGCCGTCGAACTTCGACGGCACCTTGTCCCACCACGCCGCGCCGCCCGGCGCGCCGGAGATCAGCTCCATGTCGGTGAGGCGGAAGGACAGCAGCACCGCCTTCTTCAGCCACTGATTCACCTGCCAGTCGGCGTTGCCGGACTTCTCGGCGACCCGGACCTGCCCGGAATCCAGGAGGGCGAGCGCCGCCTCGACGGCCTCGCGCACGGGGCCCTGGGTGGCGGCCGTCACGTCCGCGCGGTCCTCCCAGGCGGCTTCGATGGTCCGGGCGAGATCGGCGTGCGACATGGGCGGGAGTCCTGGCAGGGAGTCTTGCGAGGGGGTCCGGAGAGGGAGCCCCGCGAGGGGAGCGGTCGGGCGCCTGCTTAGCAAAGCCCCGCCGCCGCTGTCATCCCGGATCCCTTCTGGCCGGATCCCTTCTGGCCGGATCCCTCGCCGCCGGATCCTCCCCGGGCGCGGCGGCCCACAGCCCGCTCAGCGCCCGCGTCAGGGCGGTCAGCTCCTCCGCGATGGCGTCGTGGATCGCCGCGGCGGTCTCGGGGAAGACTTCGAGCACCCGGCGCATCAGGGCGCGGGGGATCACCATCACCGCCGCCTCGGTGGCGGCCCGCGCCGTGGTCGGGCGCTCCTGGACCAGGAACAGGGCGGTCTGGCCGATCAGCGCCGAGGGGCCGGCCTCGACCGGGGGCGTGCCCGCGGGGCGCGGGTCGAGCCGGATCGTGCCGCGCAGCACCACGAAGCCGCCATCGGCCGGCTCGCCGCGCCGGAACAGGACGCTCTCCGGGGCCAGCGTCCGATGCTCGGCGGCGAAGGAGATCAGCCTCAGCGCGTCCCGGGGCATCAATCCGAAGAGCGGGCTCGCGGCCAGGATCGCGATGTCGTCGTCGAGCGCCAACGGCCCCCTTCTCCCCCTGCCGCCCGGGGGCGGTCGAGAAACTGCTTAGCCGATCGGGCGTCGCCGTACCACGGCCGATCAGGGCAGCAGCTTGTAGCCGCCGCCCTCCGTCACCAGGATCGAGGCGGCGGCGGGGTTCGGCTCGATCTTCTGGCGCAGGCGGTAGATGTGGGTCTCCAGGGTGTGGGTCGTGACCTGGGCGTTGTAGCCCCAGACCTCGGCCAGCAGGGTGTCGCGCCCGACGACCTGCCGGCCCGCCCGGTAGAGGAAGCGCAGGATAGCGGTCTCCTTCTCGGTGAGCTTCAGCTTCGAGCCGCGCTCGCCGACGAGGAGCTTGGCGCCCGGCCGGAACGTGTAGGGGCCGATCTGGAAGATCGCGTCCTCGCTCGCCTCGTACTGGCGCAGCTGCGCCCGGATGCGGGCGAGCAGCACCGCGAACTTGAACGGCTTGGTGACGTAGTCGTTGGCGCCCGCGTCGAGGCCCATCACGGTGTCGGCCTCCGAGGTCTGGGCCGTCAGCATGATCACCGGGCTGCGGAAGCCGCTCTGGCGCATCTGCCGGACCGCCTCGCGCCCGTCGAGGTCGGGCAGCCCGACATCCATCACGACGAGGTCGACGCGCTCGGCCGCGACCCGGGCGAGCGCCCCCTGGGCGGTCTCCTCCGTCGCCACGGCGAATTCGGCGTGCAGTTCGAGCTGCTCGGTGAGGGTCTCGCGGAGCGAGGGATCGTCGTCGACGACGAGCAGGCGGTGGGCGTTCGACATCGGAACGACACTCTTGATGAACGCGACCCGGCCGAACCGCCGGCTTCCCTCACGATCGACGCCCCGGGCTCACCCCGGCCGGCCCTGCGCGTGCGGCACGGGACCGCTGCTTAGCAGCATGCGTGGCCGAGAGTAGCGGAGCGCGATGTCGCGGCAAGGCCCGCCCTTGCCGTGTCCACCCCCGCGCGCGACGGAGCGTTTCCGGCATGTTACGCAGGAGTCCGGGGCGGCAGCGTCCCGTCGGGCCGCTTCGGGGCCGGGCGCAGATTGCTGGGCGCCGCCAGGGCCGGGCGCTCCACCCGCACCGGACAGCCCTGCAGCCAGAGATAGACGCGCAGGGCCAGCCACGCGTCCTCCAGCGCCCCGTGCCGCGCCCCCGCCCGCGCCAGCTTCACGCGCCGGCAGACCGCGTCGAGGGCGGACGAGCCGGGCTCGCCCCGGCGGCGATAGGCCTCCATCGTGCAGTAGGTCGGGCGCGCGGGATCGGGCCGGCCCGCGGCCCGGAACTCGCGCGCCAGGAAGCCGAGGTCGAAGGCGGCGTTGTGCGCGACCACGAGGTCGGCCCCGGCGAGGAGCGCCGCGACGGCGTCGAGGTGGCCGCGGGCCGGGTCCTGGTGGCGCAGGAGCCAGTCGTCGTAGCCGTGCACCGCCTCCGCCCTCGGGTGGCTGGGCCGTCCGGGATCGAAGATCAGGTGGTGGCAGGCGAGGACGGGGCTCCCGCCGAGGAGCGTGGCGGTGTCGAGGAGGACGGCGCCGAAGCTGACGACCCGGTCCTCCGCGCCGAGGCCCGTGGTCTCGACGTCGACCGCGAGGAGCCGCCCCGGCAGGTGCCCGAGCCAGTCGGGCACCGCCGCACCCTGCGCCATCCCGTGCGCCATCGCCGCCTCCTGGAGACTCCCGCCCGAACGTCCTAAACCGGCAGCCATGAAGCGCACCACCCTCTCGGCCCTGCGCCTGCGCGCGAGCGTCCGCGACCGCTCCCGGGGCACGCTCCTCGCGGGCCCCGTGCAGATCCCCTGCGCCCTCGGCAAGGGCGGGCGCAGCCACGCCAAGCGCGAGGGCGACGGCGCCTCGCCGCGGGGCGCCTTCCGCCTGCGCGGCGGCTACTTCCGGCCCGACCGGTGCGGGATCCGCCCGGCCTGCGGCCTCGGGCTGCGCCCGATCCGCCCGCGGGACGGCTGGTGCGACGACCCGCGCGACAGGCGCTACAACCGCCCCATCCCCCTCCCCTCCCCGGGCGTGAGCGCCGAGACCCTGTGGCGGGAGGACGGCCTCTACGACATCGTGATCGACCTCGACTACAATCGCGGCCCGATCCGGCGGGGGCGCGGCAGCGCCATCTTCCTGCACTGCGCCCGGCCCGGCTTCCTGCCCACGGAGGGCTGCGTCGCCCTGCGCCGCCGCGACCTCGCCCGGCTGCTCGCCCGGATCGGGCCGCGGACGCGCCTCGTCATCTGATCCCTCGGCCGCCTCGCGCGGAGCCGGCGCGGCCCTCCGCAGGGTCATGCTGCGTCGCAGCATCGATCGGGCCGGTTTCACCAATATTGGTAACGCTGCCATGCTCGCCTGCCCCGCAAACATCCGGTATGGTCCGCCGCAATCCGCAATTCGGCCATAAATCAGCAGGGAGACGCGCATGCCGCTTGAGGCTTATTCCGCGACCGAAATCGTGCGCGCCCGGCAGATCCACGCTGCGGAAGGACCGAAGGGCACCCTCTGGGACGAGCGCGTGCGCCACCGGCAGGATCTCGACGCGCTGGTGCTGCTGTCCGACGACGACCGGTTGCGCTTCCTCGAACAGGCCCGCGAGGAGATCCGCCGCCTGCACGCGAATTGAGCCGCGGCGGGCCGAGGGGGCGGTCCGCCTGCCTCGCACGGGTGCCCCGGCATCCGCCCTAGCCCTTCGCCGGCCGCGCCCCGAAAATCGCGCTGCCCACCCGGACATGGGTGGCGCCCATCTGGATCGCCGCCGGGTAGTCGGCGCTCATGCCCATCGACAGCACCGCGAGCCCGTGGCGGGCGGCGATCCGGGCGAGCAGCGCGAAATGCGCCGAGGGCGGGTCCTCGGCGGGCGGGATGCACATCAGCCCCTCGATCGTCAGCCCGTGCGCGTCGCGGCACTCGGCCAGGAAGGCGTCGGCCGCGGCCGGCGAGACGCCGCCCTTCTGCGGCTCGTCCCCCGTGTTCACCTGAACGAGGAGGCGCGGGCGCCGACCGGTGCGGGCGATCTCCCTCGACAGGGACGCTGCCAGGGAGGACCGGTCGAGGGAGTGGATCACGTCGAACAGCTCCACGGCCTCCCGGGCCTTGTTCGACTGGAGCGGGCCGATCATGTGCAGCTCCACGTCCGGGTAGCGGGCCCGGAGCGCCGGCCACTTGGCCCTGGCCTCCTGCACGTAGTTCTCCCCGAACAGCCGCTGACCCGCCTCCAGGGCCGGGACGATCCCCTCCGCCGGCACGGTCTTCGACACGGCGACGAGGGCGACCGCGTTCGGGTCGCGCTCGTGGTCCCGCGCCGCGCGGGCGATCTCGGCCCGCACCGTCGCCAGATTCGCCGCGACTGCCGCCGCCTCGATCATCGATCCCCTCCCTCGCGCTCCCCGCGGCTCGACCGTTGACCCCGGGGACCAAACCGTGTCCTAGAGGCTGTCATGGACCGGAGACAGGTGTTGTGTCGCGTCAGCGACGTCCAGCCCGCGGCGTCGGCCGGCGACGCACCCGGCGCCCGACCCTGGCCGGCACAACGCCTGTCCCCGGTCCATCACAGCCTCTAGTCCGCCGGCGCCGCGCCGGGCAAGCTCAACCGCTTGCGGTCGCGGCGCTCTCCCGTCCCGCCTCCAGGCCCGGTCCCGCCGGCCGGCGCCGCCCCGTCCCACGAAGACGCTCCCCATGGCCGAACGCTACAACCCGAAAGAATCCGAGCCCCATTGGCAGGCGGTCTGGGCCGAGCGCGACCTCTTCCGCACCCGCAACGAGGATCCCCGGCCCACCTACTACGTGCTGGAGATGTTCCCCTACCCGTCGGGCCGCATCCACATGGGCCACGTGCGCAACTACGCGATGGGCGACGTGGTGGCGCGCTACAAGCGCGCCAAGGGCTTCAACGTGCTCCACCCGATGGGCTGGGACGCCTTCGGCTTGCCGGCCGAGAACGCCGCCATGGAGCGCAAGATCAATCCGCGCGAGTGGACCTACGCCAACATCGCCACGATGAAGGGCCAGCTCAAGGCGATGGGCCTGTCGCTGGACTGGAGCCGCGAGGTCGCGACCTGCGACCCGTCCTACTACAAGCACCAGCAGCGCATGTTCCTGGACTTCCTGAAGGCCGGGCTGGTGACGCGGCGCACCGCCAAGGTGAACTGGGACCCGGTCGACCACACCGTGCTGGCCAACGAGCAGGTGATCGACGGGCGCGGCTGGCGCTCGGGAGCCCTGGTCGAGCAGCGCGAACTGACCCAGTGGTTCTTCAGGATCACCGACTACGCGCAGGACCTGAGCGACCGGCTCGACACGCTGGAGCGCTGGCCGGAGAAGGTCCGGTTGATGCAGAAGAACTGGATCGGCCGCTCGGAGGGGCTGGAGCTGCGCTTCGCCCTGGCGGCGCCTGACGGCGCGGCGCCTGACGGCGCGCCCGATGGCGTCCCCTCCGAGGTGAAGGTCTACACGACGCGGCCCGATACCCTGTTCGGGGCGAAGTTCCTGGCGGTCGCGGCGGATCACCCCCTGGCCGCCGCCGTGGCGGCCACCTCCCCCGCCCTGCGGGACTTCATCGCCGAGTGCCGCCGGATCGGGACCGCGCAGGAGGCGATCGACACGGCGGAGAAGCTCGGCTTCGACACCGGGCTGAAGGTTCGCCACCCCCTCGACCCGACTTGGCTGCTGCCGGTCTACGTCGCCAATTTCGTGCTGATGGAGTACGGCACCGGCGCCGTGTTCGGCTGCCCGGCCCACGACCAGCGCGACCTCGACTTCGCCAACAAGTACGGGCTCGGCAACGTCCCGGTCGTCTGCCCGCCCGGGACCGACCCGGCCGGTTTCGTGATCACCGACGTCGCCTATGAAGGTGACGGCCGCATGATCAACTCGCGCTTCCTCGACGGCATGACCACCGAGGCGGCGTTCGCGGCCGTGGCAGCGCGCCTCGAAGCGGAGCGGCTCGGCGAGGCGCCGGTCGCGCAGCGCCGGGTGCAGTTCCGCCTGCGCGACTGGGGCGTCTCCCGCCAGCGCTACTGGGGCTGCCCGATCCCCGTCATCCACTGCGAGTCCTGCGGCGTGGTGCCGGTGCCGGTCGAGGACCTGCCGGTGACGCTGCCCGAGGAGGTGTCCTTCGACCAGCCGGGCAACCCGCTGGAGCGGGACGCGGCGTGGCGCAACGTGCCCTGCCCGGTCTGCGGCGCTCCGGCCCGGCGCGAGACCGACACCATGGACACGTTCGTGGATTCGTCCTGGTACTTCGCGCGCTTCACGGCGCCCTGGCTGACCGACGCCCCGACCGACCCGGCGACGGCCGACCGCTGGCTCCCCGTCGACCAATATATCGGCGGCATCGAGCACGCGATCCTGCACCTGCTCTACTCGCGCTTCTTCGCCCGGGCGATGCGCAAGGTCGGCTGGGGCGGGGCGGACGAGCCTTTCGCCGGCCTGTTCACCCAGGGCATGGTGGTCCACGAAACCTACAAGGACGCGTCCGGGGCCTGGGTGCAGCCGGTGGACGTGCGGATCGCCGTCGAGGACGGGGAGCGCCGGGCGTTTCACGTGAAAACCGGCGCGCCGATCATAATCGGCTCGATCGAGAAGATGTCGAAGTCGAAGCGCAACGTGGTCGACCCGGACGACATCATCGCCTCCTACGGGGCGGATACCGCGCGCTGGTTCATGCTGTCGGACTCGCCGCCCGAGCGCGACGTGATCTGGACGGAGGACGGCGTGCAGGGCGCCTCGCGCTTCGTCCAGCGGGTCTGGCGCCTCGTCAACGAGATCGCCGAGCGGCCCGAGCAGGCCGGCGACGCGGCCGCCGACCTCGCCCTGCGCAAGGCGGCGCACCGGGCCCTGGCCGCGCTCGGCGAGGATATCGAGCGCCTGCGCTTCAACCGCTGCGTCGCCCACCTGTACGAGCTGGCGAACACGCTCCAGGACGCGCTCGCCGGCCCGGCGCCGCTCGGGCGGCCCGCGCTGATCGAGACCGGCCGCATCCTGGTGCAGCTGCTCGCCCCGATGATGCCGCACCTCGCGGAATCCTCATGGGCGGTGCTCGGACAGCCGGGCCTGGTCGCGGAGGCCCCCTGGCCGGAGGCCGACCCAGCCCTGCTCGTCGAGGCCAGCATCACGCTGCCGGTGCAGGTGAACGGCCGGAAGCGCGCCGACGTGACGGTGCCGCGCGAGGCCGACGCCGCCGCGGTCGAGGCCGCCGTGCTCGCCCTGGAGGCGGTGCAGCGCGCCCTCGACGCCAAGGCGCCGCGCAAGGTGATCGTGGTGCCCCAGCGCATCGTCAACGTCGTGGCCTGAGGCGGGGACGATTCGCGGCGGGGATCCGTGAGGAAAGCGGGGACGGCGCGCCCCGCCTCCACGCTCCCGCCGCAGAGCTTTCCTATATCCTGCGGGTCCGGGTCGGTGTCGCGCCGACCCGGCGACCGAATCAGGATCCGCTCGCGGCGGAGGACGGGACCGGCATGGCACGCAGCACGGTAGGCACGGCGCGACGCTTCGCACTCGCCGGGATGGTGATGCTCGGCCTGTCCGGGTGTTTCCGGCCGCTCTACGGCCCGACCGCCTCCGGCGCGCCGCTGAGCGCGGTGCTGGCCTCGATCCAGGTCGACCCGGCGACGACGGCCCAGGGCCAGGAGCGCCTCGGCCACTACCTGCGCAGCGAGCTGGTCTTCGACCTCGACGGGGCCGGCCAGGCGCCGGAGAAGCGCTATCGGCTCACGCTCGCGGTGAGCGAGACGGTGCAGACCCCGATCGTGAGCTCGGTCACGGCCCGGGCCGAGTCCGCCACGCTGTACGGCAGCGCCGCCTACAAGGTGGTGAGCCTCGACGGCAGCCGCACCCTCACGGAGGGCACCGCCACCGGCCTCGCGAGCTACGACCGCTCGGTGCAGCGCTTCGCCAGCCTGCGCGCGGCCCGCGACGCGGAGATCCGCCTCGCCAAGCTCCTGGCGGACCAGATCAAGACGCGCGTCGCCGCGATCCTTGCCACGCAGCCGTGACGGCGATCCGCCCGGGCGACGTCGAGGGCCTGCTGCGCCGCGGGCCCGACCCGCGCGTCGCCGTGATCCTGGTCTACGGCCCCGACACGGGGCTGGTGGCCGAGCGCGCCCGCAGCCTCGCGGAGGGCGCGGTGGCGGACCCGTCCGACCCCTTCGCCCTGGTCAAGATCGACGGGGACGTGCTGGCGGGCGATCCCGGCCGGCTCCTCGACGAGGCCGGGACGGTCGGGCTGTTCGGGGGCCAGCGGGCGATCTGGGTGCGGCCCGGCAGCCGCCCCATCGCGCCGGCCGTCGAGGCCCTGCTCAAGGCGGAGCTGCCGGCGGCCCGCGTCGTGGTGGAGGCGGGCGACCTCGCCAAGTCGGCGCCGCTGCGGGTCCTCTGCGAGCGCTCGCCGCGGGCCCTCGCCCTCCCCTGCTACCCGGATGACGCGCGGACCCTCGCCGACCTGATCGACGCGCGGCTCCAGGCCGAGGGCCTGCGCATCGCGCGCGACGCCCGCGAGACCCTGGCGGCGAGCCTCGGGGGCGACCGCCGCGCCAGCCTCGGCGAGATCGAGAAGCTCGCCCTCTACGCGCGCGGGCAGCGCGAGATCAGCCTCGAGGACGTGGAGGCGGTGGCGAGCGACGTCTCGGGATCCGTCCTCAACGCCCTGATCGACGCCGCCTTCGCGGGTCAGGCCGGCGAGGCCGAGCGGAGCTACCGGCGCTTCCGGGTCGAGGGCATGGACGCCTCGGTGATGTTGGGGGCGGCCCTGCGCCACGCCCTCGCGCTGCTCGCCGCGCGCCTCGACGGCCAGGGCCAGTCGCCGGGCCAGATCGTGGCGAGCTGGCGCGGCCTGCACTTCCGGCGCCAGAGGATCGTCGAGGTCCAGCTGGCGCGCTGGTCGCCGGAGGCGCTCCGGCGCGCCGTCGCCCGCCTGCAGGAGGCCGTGCTCGCCTGCCGGCGCGCCGAGGCGGAATTCGCGCACGCCCTGGCGAGCGACGTCCTGGTCCGGATCGCCCTGGAGGCCGGGCGCCGCGCCTGAGCGACGCCGACATCCGCATGGCCGAAATCGGAGATGGCGAAGCCATCAACCGGATGTCGTTGGAGCGCGATGCGGGCCCCCTCCCCTCGCCGCTCAGCCCTGCATCTCGAGCCGGCGGCAGATCGCGTCCAGCTGATCGAGGCTGGCGTAGCGCAGGCGCAGTTCCCCGCCGCCGCCGCGATGCTCGATCGAGACGGTCACCCCGAGCGCGTCCTCCAGGCGCCGCTCCAGGGCGCGGGTGTCGGCATCCTTCTCCGGCGGCGCCCGGCGCGGGCGGCCGGGACGCGGGCCGGACTCGGCGGGCTGCTCGGCGGCGGCCAGGGCCTCGACCTCGCGCACCGTCAGCCCCTCGGCGACGACCCGGCGGGCCACCGCCTCCGGGTCCCTGACGGCGAGCAGGGCGCGGGCGTGGCCCGCGGTGAGCGCGCCCGCCACCACCTGCTCCTGCACCGATGGCGGCAGGTTCAGCAGGCGCAGCGTGTTGGCGAGGTGGCTGCGGCTCTTGCCCATGATCTCGGCCAGCTCGGTCTGGCTGTAGCCGAACTCGCTCATCAGCCGCTCGTAGCCGGCGGCCTCCTCGATCGGGTTGAGGTCGGCGCGCTGGACGTTTTCCAGGATGGCGTATTCGAGGGAGGTGCGGTCGTCGATCTCGACCACGACCACCGGGACTTCGTGCAGGCCGGCGCGCTGGGCGGCCCGCCAGCGGCGCTCGCCGGCGACGATCTCGAACGTGTCCGGCACCGCGGCGACGCCGCGCACCACGATCGGCTGGATCACGCCGCGGGTGCGGATCGAGGCCGAGAGCTCCTCCAGCTCGGCCTCGGCGAAGTGGCGGCGGGGATTGCGCGGATTGGGGCGCAGGAACTCGATCGGCACCCGGCGCTGACCGCGGCGGTCGATCGGCGCCGGAGGCGCGTCCTCGCCGACATCGCCGATCAGCGCCGCGAGCCCGCGTCCGAGCCGCGGGCGGGCCACCTCTTCCGCCATATCCTGGTGTCCTCGTGTCTCGTGACCCCGGCGCTCACGCGGCTGCGGGGAGGCGTCCTTCGCGCTGGATGATCTCGGAGGCCAGGCGCAGGTAGGCCTGCGAGCCGGCGCATTTCAGGTCGTAGAGCAGGACCGGCTTGCCGTGCGAGGGCGCCTCGGAGACGCGCACGTTGCGGGGGATCATCGTCTCGTAGACCTTGTCGCCCATGAAGGCCCGCACATCCGCCACGACCTGGGTCGAGAGGTTGTTGCGCGGGTCGAACATGGTGAGCACGATGCCCTGGATCGCGAGCCGCGGGTTGAGCGTGCCCCTCACCTGCTCCACCGTCCGCAGCAGCTGGCTCAACCCCTCCAGCGCGAAGAACTCGCATTGCAGCGGCACCAGCACCGCGTCGGCCGCCGCGAGGGCGTTGATGGTGAGGAGGTTGAGGGAGGGTGGGCAGTCGATCAGCACGTAGGTGAAGCGCTCCTCCTCGGCCATCTCGCCGCGGGTCAGCGGTTCGAGGACGCGGCGCAGGCGGTGGGCGCGGTCCTGCGCGCTCGCCATCTCCATCTCGAGGCCGAGCAGGTCCATGGTCGAGGGGGCGATCGCGACGCGCGGCACGGCGGTCGCCTGGACGGCCTCTTTCAGGGCGGCCTCGCCCGCGAGAACGTCGTAGGTCGAGAGGCGGCGCTGGCGGCGGTCGATCCCGAGCCCCGTCGAGGCGTTGCCCTGCGGATCGAGGTCGATGATCAGCACCTGCTCGCCGATCGCCGCCAGGGCGGTGCCGAGATTGATGGCCGTCGTGGTCTTGCCGACGCCGCCCTTCTGGTTGGCGAGCGCGATGATGCGAAGGGGCCGCGCGGAGCGGGCCGGCGCCTCGGAAGGTTCCACTGTCATGGAAGCGGGTCGCTCAAGCTGGAGATGCGGACGATCCCCGCGGAGGAATCGGTCCGGCTCGGGATCACATCCGCCACGAATGTCCACTTTTCGCGGGCGGCGGTCAATTCGGATTGGGCCTCCCGGCCCTTCGGAAACAGCCCGATGGTGCCGCTTTTCAACAGCGGGGCCGTCCAGGCGATGAGCTGCGGCAGGGGCGCGAGGGCGCGGGCGCAGACCACGTCGACGCCGCGGAAACCGGCGACGACGCGCTCGATCCGGGCGACGTGGATCCGGGCCGGGGCGCCGGTGAGGCGGGCGGTTTCCTGCAGGAAGGCGCCCTTGCGGGCATTGCTCTCGACGAGGTCGACGCGCAGGTCGGGGCGATTCCGCACCCCGGCGATCGCCAGGATCAGGCCCGGGATGCCGGCGCCGCTGCCGAGGTCGAGCCAGGTCCGCGCCTGCGGGGCGGCGTCGAGGAGCTGCAGGGAATCGGCGATGTGGCGCGTCCAGACATCCGGCAGGGTGGCCGGGCCGACGAGGTTCTTGATCGCCTGCCAGCGCGTGAGCTGGGCGACGTAGAGGTCGAGGGCGGCGGCTGTTTCACGTGAAACACCCGCCTCCGCCAGCACCCTGTCGCGGTCGGAGGGCACCATCACGCCTCCGCCGGAGCGGCCGCGTCGGCCCGCCTGGCATGGGCGGCCAGCAGGGTCAGAGCCGCGGGGGTCACACCCTCGATCCGTGCCGCCTGGCCCAGCGTGTGCGGCCGCACGCAATCCAGCTTCAGCCGCAACTCGTTCGACAGGCCGGCGATGCGGCCGTAATCGAGAGAGGCCGGAAGTCGCACCGCCTCGTCGCGCCGGAAGGCCGCGATGTCGGATCGCTGCCGGTCGAGATAGACCGCGTAGGCCGCGTCGGTGCGCAGCCGCTCGGCGACGCGGGGCGGGACGGCCGCGAGTTCGGGCCAGATCGCCGCGAGGCGCGGCCAGTCGATCTCCGGATAGGAGAGGAGCTGGAAGGCGCTGCGCCGGATCCCGTCCCGGTTCAGGGCGAGGCCGTGCCGGGCCGCCTCGCTCGGCGTGATCGCGAGCGCGTCGAGCCGCGCGCGGGCCGCGGCGAGGGCCTGCTGGCTCTCGGCAAAGTGGCGGGCCCGCGCGGCCCCGACGCAGCCGAGCGCGATGCCCCGCCCGGTGAGCCGCTCATCCGCGTTGTCGACCCGCAGGCTGAGCCGGTACTCGGAGCGCGAGGTGAACATCCGGTAGGGCTCGCTCACGCCATGCGTGACGAGGTCGTCGATCATGACGCCGATGTAGGACTCGGCCCGGTCGAGGACGGCGAGGGCCGATCCGGCGGCGAGGCGCGCGGCGTTGATCCCCGCCAGGATGCCCTGGCCGGCCGCCTCCTCGTAGCCAGTGGTGCCGTTGATCTGGCCGGCCAGGAACAGGCCGGCGACCCGGCGGGTCTGGAGCGTCGGGTCGAGCTCGCGCGGGTCGACGTAGTCGTACTCGATCGCGTAGCCCGGCCGCAGCATCGCGGCCCGCTCGCAGCCCGGGATCAGGCGCAGGACCGCGCGCTGGACCTCCTCGGGCAGGGCGGTCGAGATGCCATTCGGGTAGATCGTGGGATCGTCCAGCCCCTCCGGCTCCAGGAAGATCTGGTGCCCGTCGCGGTCCCCGAAGCGCACCACCTTGTCCTCGATCGAGGGGCAGTAGCGCGGACCGCGGCTGGTGATCCCGCCCGAGTACATCGGCGAGCGGTGCAGGTTGGCGCGGATCAGGTCGTGCACCGCCTGCGTGGTGCGGGTGACGCCGCACTCGATCTGCGGCGTGGTGATCCGGTCGGTCAGGCTGGAGAAGGGCACCGGCTCGTCGTCGGCGGCCTGCTTCTCGATCCCGGCCCAGTCGATGGTGCGTCCGTCGAGGCGGGCCGGGGTGCCGGTCTTGAGCCGGCCGAGCCCGAAGCCGTGCCGGTCGAGGGTGGCGGCGAGGCCGAGGGCCGGCGCCTCGCCAACCCGTCCGGCCGGCATGGTCCGCTCACCGATATGGATCAGACCGCGCAGGAAGGTCCCGGTCGTCAGCACCACGGCCGCGCAGGGGAGGGCGCGCCCGTCCGCCAGCACGATGCCCGTGACGCGCCCCTCCACCACGGCCAGGTCGTGCGCCTCGCCCTCGATCAGCGAGAGGTTGGGCGTGGCTGCCAGCGCCTCCTGCATCGCCCGGGCGTAGAGCTTGCGGTCGGCCTGGCTGCGGGGCCCGCGCACCGCCGGTCCCTTGCGGCGGTTCAGCAGACGGAACTGGATCCCGGCGCGGTCGGCGACGCGGCCCATCAGCCCGTCGAGGGCGTCGACCTCGCGCACGAGGTGGCCCTTGCCGAGGCCGCCGATGGCGGGGTTGCACGACATGGCGCCGAGCGTGGCGCGGCGGTGGGTGACGAGCGCCGTGGCGGCGCCCAGGCGCGCGGCGGCCGCGGCGGCTTCCACGCCGGCATGGCCGCCGCCGACGACGATCACGTCGAAGCGGGTGCGGTCGATTCGCTGCATGCGAGATCTCTGGGCGGGCAGCCCGAGATCGTCAACCGGGAAGTCGGGGAGGGCGCGTGTTTCACGTGAAACGGGGAAAGCGATTGGAGAATCGTGGCTGTTTCACGTGAAACAGCCTCGCTCCGCCGCAGCGCGGGCGCGCCCGCGCGAGCGGATCCTCCTCGCGGCCCCGCTTCACTTCCCGATGCAGAAACTGGAGAACAGTCGGTCCAGCATCTCCTCGACGCCGACCCGGCCCGCCACCGCCCCGAGGGCCCGCACCGCGAGGCGCAGGTCCTCGGCGACCAGTTCCGCCGGCATCGTCTCGGCCCCGGCGATCGCCCGCCCGAGATGGGCCGCGCATTCCTCGAGCGCGCGGCGCTGCCGCTCGCGCGTCACCACGGCGTCGCCACGGCCGAGCGCGGCCCCCGCCGCGGCCGCGACGCGGTCGAGAAGCATCGCGAGCCCCTCGCCGGTCAGGGCCGAGATCGCGAGCGCCCCGTCCACGCCGCCGCCCGGATCCCGCCCGAGATCCCGCTTGGTGTGCACGACCAGGGCTCCCTTCGGCGCCGCGGCGCCGCCCTCGGGCGGCACCAGCCACAGCACGAGATCCGCCTCCTCGATCCGCCGCCGGCTGCGCGCCATGCCCTCGGCCTCGATCGGGTCCGCCCCTTCGTCCCGCAGCCCGGCCGTGTCGACGAGGAGCACCGGCAGGCCGTCGAGGTCGCAGCGGACCTCGATCGCATCCCGCGTGGTGCCGGGGATCGGCGAGACGATCGCCGCCTCCCGCCGGGCGAGGGCGTTGAGCAGCGTCGATTTGCCGGCATTGGGCGGACCGGCCAGGACCACCACGAACCCCTCCCGCAGCCGCTCGCCCCGCCGTCCCTCCGCCAGCGCCGCCAGGATCGCGTCCCGCACCCGCGCGGCCGCGGCGAGACCCGACGCCGACAGGGCCGATTCGTCCACGTCGCCCTCGTCCGAGAAGTCGAGCGCGGCCTCGGCCCCGGCGAGCACGCCGAGCAGGGTGTCCCGCCAAGCCTCCACGAGCCGGCCGAGCGCCCCGTCGAGCTGCCGCATCGCCTGCCGGCGCTGCGCTTCCGTCTCGGCATCGATCAGGTCGGCGAGACCCTCGACCGCGGTCAGGTCCATGCGGCCGTTGAGGAAGGCCCGCCGCGTGAAGGCGCCGGGCTCGGCCGGGGCGAGGCCCGGCAGGCGGCCGAGCACCCGAAGCACGGCCGCGCGGACGGCCGCCCCGCCGTGAAGGTGCAACTCGGCGCTGTCCTCGCCCGTGAAGGTCGCGGGACCGGGCAGCCAGACCACCAGGGCACGGTCGAGCACCTCGCCCGTCCCCGGGTCGCGCAGCTGCCGCAGCGACAGGCGCCGCGGCAGGGGAGGGGGGTGGCCCGTCAGCGCCGTGAGACATGAGGCCGCTCCCGGTCCGCTGATCCGGATCACCGCCACCGCGGCCCGTCCGAATCCCGAGGCCGGCGCGAAGATCGTGTCGGTCAAGACGTCGCTCCTCCGGGGGCTCCGCCCCGCACCCCGCGCGGGCGCCGCCCGCGCCCCGCCGGGAACTCGCCCCCGGAGCCCGGGATTGACAGCGCCGGTCCGTCCTGTCGAGCATCGCGGCGCCGCAGCGTCATCGTTCCGGCACCATTCAGGCCAATCCCCCTAGGGCTGGCCATCCTCCCGTCTCCGTCGAGTCCGCCATGCCGCCTGCCTCCCCGCCCGATGCGGCGCTGATCGTGCGCCGCCTCGCCCTCGCGCTCCCGACGCTCGCGACGGCCGCCGCGCTGGCCGGGCTCGCGGCCGCGGCGAGCCCGGCCGACGGTCTCCTCGACGGCGCCGTCCTGGTGCTGTTCTGCCTCGTGATGACGTGGCAGGCCTACGTGGCGTGGCAATACGTCTACGGCGCCGCCGCCGCCTGGCTCAAGCGGCGCGTCGTCTCCGCCGTCGAGGCGGCGGCCCCGACGGTGCCGCTGGCGCCGTCCGGGCGGAGCCGCACGGTGCTGGCGGTGGCGATCCACGCCGAGGACCCCGTCGCAGTCTTCGCAGCGATCCGGGTGATGGCCCGCTCCATCGCCCGGGCGGGCGGCGGCGGCGACATCGACATCTTCGTCCTCAGCGACACGCGGGACGCCGCCATCGCCGCCGCCGAGGAGCGCGAACTCGCCCGCGCCCGGGCGTGGTGCGAGGCCGCCGGTCCCGGGCTGCCGCGCCTGCGCTATCGCCGCCGGGCCGAGAATACGGGCCGCAAGGCCGGCAACATCGCGGAGTTCTGCCGCCGCCACGGCGACGCCTACGAGTTCATGGTCGTGCTCGACGCCGACAGCCTGATGAGCGGCGCCACGATCCGCCGGCTGATCCGGCTGATGGAGGCGCATCCGCGCGTCGGGCTGATCCAGACGGTGAGCTACGCGGCCGGGCGCGACACGCTCTTCGCCCGCATCCAGCAATTCGCCGTGCGCCTCTACGCGCCGCTCTCGATCCGCGCCCTCGACACCTGGCAGGGCCCGGACGGCAGCTACTGGGGCCACAACGCCATCCTGCGCCTGCGCGCCTTCGCGGCGCATGCCGACCTGCCGGTTCTGCCCGGACGGCCGCCGCTCGGCGGCGAGATCCTCTGCCACGACACCGTCGAGGGGGCGCTGCTGCGCCGCGCCGGCTGGGAATTACGCCTGCTGCCGGAGGAGGGGGGCACCTGGGAGGAGATGCCGACGAACCTCGTCGACCTCCTCGGGCGCGAGCGCCGCTGGTGCCAGGGAAACCTGCAGCATCTCGGCCTCGTCGGCACGCCCGGCCTCACGGCCGGGAGCCGCTGGCACCTCCTGGTCGGGATCCTGTCCTACCTCGCCTCGCCGCTCTGGCTCGCCTTCCTGACCCTCGGCACGGCCCGGGCTGTCCTGCGCGGCGATCTCGGCCTGCTCGCCTACGGGCTCACCGGCGAGGGGGAGGCGGCCGGCGCGCTCGCGGCGCTCACCCTGGCGGTCCTGGCGGCGCCCAAGCTGCTCAGCCTCGGCCACGTCCTCCTCAGCCGCGAGCGGCGGAGCGCCTTCGGCGGAACCCGCCGGCTCCTCCTCAGCGCCGCCCTCGAACAGGTGGTCTGGGTGCTGCTCTGGCCGGTGCTGATGCTGTTCAACGCCGGGGCGGTGGCTTCGACCCTGGCCGGCAAGGTCGTGCGCTGGGACGCGCAGGTGCGCGACGACCGGCAGGTCCCCTGGTCGGAGGCGGCCCGGCTGCAGGCCGACGCGCTGATCGCGGGGGGCGTCCTGGCCATACTCCTCGCCGTCGCGGGCGATCCGTGGCTGGCCGCCTGGATGGGGCCCGTCGCCGCCAGCCTCCTGCTCAGCCCCGCCCTCAGTGTGCTGACGAGCCGCGCCGATCTCGGCCAGGGCGCGCGGCGGCGCGGGCTGTTCCTGACCGTGGACGACACCGCGCAGGCGCCGGAGCTGCGCGACCTCGCGGCGGCCCGGGCCGGCCGGCCGCCGGAGCCGGAGCGCCCGCGCGCCCAGCCCGTCGCGGGGGAGGGGCCGGTCTGGCTCGCCACCGTCACGGACGACGCCGCGGCCTCGCCCCCGCGCTGAGCCGGCCCGCGGACCCGCCGGGACGGGCGCCGGACGGCTCCTCAGCGGAATCGCCGCGCGCGATCCTGCCGTGACCGTCGCGTGCGGACCATCGTCGCCGCCGAATCGGTCGCGCGGCTCAGCGCGCCGGCTTGCCCAGCACCCGGAGGGGATCGGTGCGCTGCTGCGGCGAGGGCGCGGTGGTGAGCGCCGTGCCCTCCTCGCCCCGCCGGGTGCTGCCGGTGGTCGCGGGTCCGGCGCCGCCCTGGCCGGCGGTGGCGCCGTTCTCCGGCCCGTGCACCGGCACGTTGCCGCTGGCGAGTTCGAGGCAGGTCAGCATCTCGACGTAGCTCGGGAAGCCGCCGGCCCGCGATTGCTGCGAGCACTGGCGCTTCGCCGTGCCCGAGAAATCACCCCAGCGCTTGCGCAGGTCGTCCCCCGCGGCGCGCTCCGAGCGCAGGCAGCCGTCCGCCCCGGCATCGTTCGAGACGGAGGCGCGTCCCGGTGACTTGCAGGTGGCCTCGATGTTGAAGCGCGGCGGCCCGTCGGCCGCGGCGAGGAGGACGTGCGCGCCGAGAAGCGCGGCGGGCAGGGCGGCAGGCATGGGGCACTCCTCGGCTGGCGAGCTTTGCGGGAGAACGCGCCGGGATGCGATCGGTTCGACGGGCGGGCCCGTGCGAACCGAAGGAGCGGCGCGTCGACCGAAAGTTCACCATGATCCGAAATCCGACGGATTGCTTCGCAATACGGATTTCGGCTTCGCTCAAGCGCCGCGCGGGCTTGGCATACGACGACCGACGGATTGCTTCGCCATGCGGATTTCGGCCTCGCTCAAGCGCCGCGCGGGCTTATCTCACGCTCTCAGGACGTGATCGTCCGGAGAGCGTCTGATTCCCCGCCCGCCGGGCCGCGGCGGCTCAGGCCGCGCCGCGCAGGGCCGCGTCGAGATCCGCGAACAGGTCCTCGGGGTCCTCGATGCCGGTCGAGAGGCGCAGCAGGTCGGCGGGGCAGGGGGTCCCGGGCCCCTCCACCGAGGCGCGGTGCTCGATCAGGCTCTCGACCCCGCCGAGGGAGGTGGCGCGCTTCCACAGGGAGACGCGGGCGGCGGTGGCGATCGCCGCCGCCTCGCCGCCGGCGACGCGGATCGACAGCATCGTGCCGAAGCCGCCCTCCATCTGCCGCGCCGCGACCGCGTGGCCGGGATGATCGGCCAGGCCGGGATAGAGCACGGCATGGACCCGCGGGTGGGCCGTGAAGCGATCGGCCAGCGCGGCGGCGCCCCTCATCTGCGCGGCGATGCGCAGGTGCAGGGTGCGCAGGCCGCGCAGCAGCAGGAAGGCCTCGAAGGGGCCGAGGATGGCGCCCTGGCTCGCGCGGATGCCCTTGATCCGGCCCCAGAACGCGTCCTCCCGCGCCCCCGCCAGCACGCCCGCGATCACGTCCGAGTGGCCGTTCAGCACCTTGGTGGCCGAGTGCATGACCACGTCGGCCCCGAGCGCGAGCGGGCGGGTGACCACCGGCGAGGCGGCGGTGGAATCGACGGCCAGCCGCGCGCCGGCCGCGTGCGCGATCTCGGCCGCGGCCGCGATGTCGGTGATGGTCCAGAGCGGGTTCGAGGGCGTCTCGAGCCAGACCAGCTTCGTGCGGCCCGGCACCACCGCCGCCCGCAGGGCGTCGAGGTCGTCGGTGGCGACGAGGTCGACCTTGAGGCCCCAGCGGGTCGCCTCCTGCAGCAGCCAGCGGCGCAGGGCCCAGTACATCACGCTCGGCGCCACCACGTGGTCGCCGGGATCGAGCGCCCCGAACACCGCCGTCGCCGCCGCCATGCCGGAGCCGAACAGCAGCGCGCCCGCCGGCGCCTCCTCCAGCATGGCGAGGACGGCCTCGGCCTCGCGCACCGTGGCATTGTCCGGCCGGCCGTAGCAGTAGCCGGAACTGTACTGGTTGTCGGGGTCGCGCAGATAGGTCGAGGTGAGGTGGATGGGCGGCACCACCGCCTTGGTCACCGGATCGACGTGGCCCATCGCCTGAACGGCGAGGCTGCGCTTGGACCAGGGGGAGGGGGTTTCGCGGCTCATCTGCAACTCCTGCGGCACCGCTTCGCCCTTGCAGAACGGGGGCCCGAGCGCAAGTCAGGGCAGTCATCCCCTGGAACTGCCATGACGCTCGCCGCCACCCGCCTCGCCGTCCCGTCCCCCGCCCTGCGCCTCGCCCTCGCCGTGCTGCCGGTGCTCGCCACGGCGCTCACCGGCCCGCTCTTCACCACGCCCAACATCCCGACCTGGTACGCGGGCCTCGCCAAGCCGGGTTTCACGCCGCCGAACTGGATGTTCCCGGTCGCGTGGTCGATGCTCTACGCGATGATCGCGCTCGCCTGCTGGCGCGTCCTCGGCACGGCCCCGGCGAGCGCGGACCTGCGCCGGGGCCGGAGCGTGGCGCTCGCCGCCTACGCGGTCCAGCTCGCCCTCAACGCGATCTGGACGCCGGTCTTCTTCGCCGCCCATTCCCTGCTCGGCGGGCTGGTGGTGATCGTCGCGCTCCTCGTGATGATCCTCTGGACGATCCGGCTGTTCTGGCCCCTCGACCGCGCCGCGGCCCTGCTGCTGGTGCCCTATGCGGGCTGGGTCGCCTACGCGACCGCCGTGAACGCGGCGGTGTGGCGGATGAACTGATCGGCCGGCGCCTCGGCCGGCCCCGCGGGTCTCGCCCCGCCCCGCCGGGGGGACCGGAACCGGCCGGGTGCGGCGGGTCCCCGCGCAAACTGTCACATCCCGGCCGCAGAATGGGCCGGGCCCGCCCGTTCCCGGCGGGCCGGACGGAGACGCGCGATGGAAGACGATCTGAAGGCCGCCCGGGTCGAGGCCGTGCGCGAGGAGGTGGCGGACAGCCTCGACGAGGAGATGGAACTCGAACTCGACGAGGCGTTCCTCGAACGCGTCGCCGACGGCGTCGAGCCCCCGAACCGCGCCCCGACCCTGCCGCGGGCGGTGTATTTCCGCGAATTGCTGCGCCTGCAGCAGGAACTGGTGCGGCTGCAGGATTACGTGCAGGTCCACAGGAAGCGGGTCGTGGTGCTCTTCGAGGGGCGCGACGCGGCCGGCAAGGGCGGGGTGATCAAGCGCATCACCCAGCGGCTGAACCCGCGCGTCTGCCGCATCGCCGCGCTGCCGGCCCCGAGCGAGCGCGAGCGCACGCAATGGTACTTCCAGCGCTACGTCGCCCACCTGCCGGCCGGCGGCGAGATCGTGCTGTTCGACCGCTCCTGGTACAACCGCGCCGGCGTCGAGCGCGTGATGGGCTTCTGCACCGACGACGAGTACGAGGAGTTCTTCCGCTCGGTGCCGGAATTCGAGCGGATGCTGGTGCGCTCGGGCATCATCCTGGTGAAGTACTGGTTCTCGATCACCGACGAGGAGCAGGAATTCCGCTTCCGGATGCGGATCAACGACCCGCTCAAGCAGTGGAAGCTGAGCCCGATGGACGTGCAGTCGCGGGCCCGCTGGGAACTCTACACGAGGGCCAAGGAGACGATGCTGGAGCGCACCCACATCCCCGAAGCGCCCTGGTGGGTGGTCGAGGCGGTCGACAAGAAGCGGGCGCGCCTCAACTGCATCGCTCACCTCCTGGAGCAGGTGCCCTACGGCGCCGTCGAGCGCCCCCCCGTGGACCTGCCCGAGCGGGTGCGCCACCCGGATTACGAGCGCCACCCGGTTCCCGCCGAGATGCACGTCCCGGCCCGCTACTGAGCGGGTGCCCGCTCCTCGCAGCCCCGGCGAGCCAGCGCCGCCGCGGAGGCGGCGCCGATCCCCGGCGAGGCGCCGGTGACGAGCGCCGTGCCGCGCTGCGACTCCATCGGCTCCTCCTCATGCGCCGGAGAGCCTGACGTTGGAGAGCGGCAGCGCGCGGACGCGCTGGCCGGTGAGCGCCGCCACCGCGTTGGCGACCGCGGGCGGCACGCCGGGCAGGCCCGGCTCGCCGACCCCACCCATCGGGGCGCCGCTCTCGACGATGCGCACGTGGACCGCCGGCATGTGCTCGCGCCGCAGGATCGGATAGGCGTCGAAGTTGCGCGCCTGCCGCTGCCCGTCCCGATAGAGCATCTGCTCGACGAGCGTCGCCGAGAGGCCGAGCGCCGCGGCCGATTCGACCTGGGCCTTCACGATCGCCGGGTTGACCACGCTGCCCGGGTCGAACGCGATCCAGAGCGTGTGCACCCGCGCCTCGCCGCCCTCGACCGAGACTTCCGCCACGGTCGCGGTCTCGGAGCCGAAGGGCGAGGCCATGGCGAGGCCGCGGGCGCGCCGCCCGCCCTCGGCCTCGTAGGGGCCCCGCTTCCAGCCGCCGGAGAGGTCCGCGACCTCCTCCAGCAGCCGCCGGTGGCGCGGGCTGCCCGCCACCAGCGCCATCCGCAGGGCGAAGGGGTCCTGCCCGCCCGCCTGCGCGATCTCGTCGAGGAAGCTCTCGTAGAAATAGTCGTTCATCGAGTGCCCGACCGAGCGCCAGAACGCGATCGTGACCGGGTGCGCCCGCTTCACGAAGGTCATGCGGCGGTTCGGGATGGCGTAGGGCTTCCGGACCAGCCCCTCGACGGCGGAAGGGTCGACCGGCCCCTGGACCATCGCCCCGAACCAGCGGCCGATCGGCCCCTCGCCGACCGTGCGCACCTCGAGCGCGATCGGCCGGCCCGCCGCGTCGAGGGCGGCGCGGAAGCGGCTCGCCGAGAGGGGCCGCAGGGCGTCGCTGCCGAACTCCTCCTCCCGCGACCACAGCACCCGCACGGGCCGGCCCGTCGCCCTGGCGAGCAGGATCGCCTGCGGGTAGGGGTTCGCCGGCCCATAGGCGAAGTGGCGCCCGAAGAAGCCGCCGAGCATCGGCGAGTGGATGCGCACCCTGTCCGGGGCGAGGCCCGCCGCCTGCGCGGAGAGGGCCTGGAACAGCTCCGGCATCTGGTTGGGCGTCCAGACGTCGAGCGTGCCGTCCGGGTTGAAGCGGGCGATGGCGGAGGGCGGCTCCAGCTGGGCGTGGGCGAGGTAGGGCGCCTCGTAGGCGGCCTCGATCACCCTGGCGGCGCTCGCGAAGGCGCCGCCCGCGTCGCCCTCCGCCTCCGCCACCTGCGCCTCCCCCACCTGAGCCTCTCCGGGCGCGTCCGCGAGCGCGGCCCGCATCGCCTCCGACGAGAAGGTCGCCGAGACGGTCGCGATGCCCTCCGGCTCGGGCGCCGACCAGCGCACGCGGAGCGCCTCCACGGCCTTGCGGGCGCGCCACCAGCTGTCCGCCGCCACCGCGACGGCGCCGGGGAGTCGGTGGACCGAGTGGACGCCCGGCATCCGCCGGACCTCGTCCTCGTTGGCGAGGGACAGGGGCTCGGTGCCGAGATGCGGCGCGTGCTGGACCGCCGCGTGGAGCATCCCCTCGACCGTCTGGTCGATCGCGTAGACCGCCCGGCCCGTCGCCTTGTCCCGCACGTCGAGGCGGGGCACCGGCCGGCGGATGTAGCGGAACGAGGCCGGGTCGCGCAGGGGCACGCCGTCGCGGGGCTTGAGGGCGAGCGCCTCCCCGGCGAGGTCGCCGTACGGGAGGGTGCGGCCGGAGGCGGGGTGCACCACGGCGCCGTCGCGGGTGGCGAGGCTTCCCGCCTCCACCTTGAGCCGGGCGGCGGCGGCGCGGATCAGCATGTCGCGGGCGGTGGCGCCGAGCTGGCGCATCAGCGCGTAGCTGGAGCGGGTGGAGAAGCTGCCGCCGGTCATCCGCAGGCCGTTGACCACGGCGTAGTCCGGGCCGGGCGGGGCGCACTCGACCAGGAAGCGGGCGGGATCGACGTCGAGTTCCTCGCCGACGATCTGGGCCATGCCGGTGGCGATGCCCTGGCCGCCCTCCACGAAGGGGCTGAGCAGGCGGACGCGCCCGTCCGGGCGGATCTCCAGGAAGGCCGGAACGCGGGTGCCGGGCTGGGGCGCGATGGCGCCGGCGCCCTCGGCCGGGCCCTGCGCCTCGGCGCGGCCCCGGGCCGGGAGCGCGATGCCGAGCACCAGCGCGCCCGCGGCGCGGCCGAGGAAGCGGCGGCGGGAGAGGTTGGCGACGCCCTCCGGCGCGACGGCCGGCAGGGAGGGGAGGGGGGACCGCGCGGGCCGCGTCATCGCCACCTCCCTCAGGCCGCGGCCTGCCGCACGGCGGCGGCGATGCGGTTGTAGGTGCCGCAGCGGCACAGGTTGGTCATCGCGGCGGCGATGTCCTCGTCGGTGGGCTTCGGGTTCTGCGTGAGGAGGGCGGTGGCCGCCATGACCTGCCCGGACTGGCAGTAGCCGCATTGCGGCACCTGCTCGGCCACCCAGGCCTCCACGACCCTGCGGCCGACCGGATCCTGCTCGATCGCCTCGATGGTCCGGACGCGGGCGGCGCCGACGCTCTCGATCGGCACCTGGCAGGAGCGCGTGGCCTGCCCGTCGATCAGCACCGTGCAGGCGCCGCACTGGGCGATGCCGCAGCCGTACTTCGTGCCCGTCATGCCGAGCGTGTCGCGCAGGACGAAGAGGAGCGGGGTGTCGGGCTCGACCTCGACCTGATGGTCGCGGCCGTTGATCGTGAGGTGGAACATCGCGGGTCCTCGGGGGGCGGACGCTGAGCCAGGACCCTATGACCGCCATGCTTCCCGAGAAATGTCGTAAATCCGACTTTTTCGGACATCGGCTCCGCGCGATCGATCAGGTCTCGCCCGCAAAGCGGCGCAGGGCGTTGCGCGATTGCTGATCGATCTGGGACGGGGGCATCACGGAGGCAGCGGGGGCCATCACCTCCGGCCGCACGGGCCGCACCGCGAGGCGGGACCGAGCCGGGCCGGTCGGTCGCGGATGGCGCGCGTCCCGGATTCCGCCCCGGCCACGCGGATCCCCGCTCAGCGATCGACCCAGCGCCGCACCGCGTAGGGGAAGCAGCGCCCGTGCACGTCGGTCAGGTCGCCGTCCGAGCCGGCGCACCACACCACCTCGTCGGCGGCGGCCGGGAAGGCGGTCAGCGTCAGGCCCCGCACCACCCGCACCTCGCCCGGATCGATCTCGGCGCAGCCGACGCAGGCCTCCTCCTCGATCACCCGGTCGATGTCGGCCCCGTCGGGCAGGCAGGCGTAGAGCACGTCGGCGAAGGCGAGCGTGTAGGTGCGCATGAATCCCCTCCCGTCATCGATGCGGTGAGGGGCAGGAACGCCCCGAGGTGCCGGCCGGTTGCGGATTCAGCCGAACGTCTCCGGGTCGGGGCCGATGCGCCCGTCCGCCGCGTCGAGCGCGGCGATCGCCGCCTGGTCCTCGGGATCGAGCGCGAAGCCGAAGATGTCGGCATTCTCGCGGATGCGCGCCGGCGTCTCCGATTTCGGGATGACCGCGCTGCCGCTCTCGATGTGCCAGCGCAGGATCACCTGGGCGGGGGTGCGCCCGTGCTTCTCGGCGATGCCCCGGATCACCGGATCCGCCAGGGCCGCGCCCCGGCCGAGCGGGCTCCAGGCCTGCGTGACGATCCCGGCCCGCGCGTGGAAGTCCCGCAGCGCCCGCTGCTGGAAGCGCGGATGCAGCTCGATCTGGTTGACCGAGGGCGTCGAGCCGGTCTCGTCGATGACCCGCTTCAGCTGCGCGACCGTGAAGTTCGACACGCCGATCGAGCGCGCCCGTCCGTCCTCGCGCAGGCGCATCATCGCCCGCCAGGTCTGCACGTAGAGGTCGCGCTGCGGCAGCGGCCAGTGCACGAGGTAGAGGTCGACGTGGTCGAGGCCGAGCCGCTCCAGGGAGGCGTCGCAGGCCCGCAGCACCTCGTCGCTGCCGTGGGAATCGTTCCAGAGCTTCGTGGTGACGAAGATCTCCTCGCGCGCGAGGCCCGAGGCCGCGATGGCCCGGCCGACCCCGGCCTCGTTGCCGTAGACCGCCGCCGTGTCGATCGCCCGGTAGCCGGCCTCGAGGGCGAGGCCGACGATCTCGGGCGCCTTCTCGTCGGCGAGCTTCCAGACGCCGAAGCCGAGCTGCGGCACGCGCTTCCCGTCGTTGAGCGTCAGGGTCGGCTGCGTCATGGAAGGCTCCTCCGCGGGGGCGGTGCCGGGGCGGCACCCTCCTCGAAGTGGAGCCCGCGCGCCGTCTGTCGAGGCGGCGCCTACTTCGCGAGCGGGCAGCCGCCCTCGCTCATGGGCCGGAAGGCCTTGTCGCCCGGCACCGTCGCGAGGAGCTTGTAGTAGTCGTACGGCCCCTTCGACTCGGCGGGGGTCTTGACCTCGAACAGGAAGAGGTCGTGGACCGCCCGCCCGTCCTGCCGGATCGTGACCGGGCCGAAGAGCGGGTCGTCGATCGGCGTCTCGCGCAGGGCCGCCAGCACCTTCTCGCCCTCGACGGTGGCGGCGGCGCGCACGCCGCGCAGGTAGGCCAGCGTCGCCGAGTAGACCCCGGCGTGGTTCTCGGTCGGCATGCGGCCGTTCATGCGCTCGGCGAAGCGCTTGGCGAAGGCGCGGGTGCCGTCCGTGCGGTCCCAGTAGAAGGCGCTGGCGAATTGCAGGCCCTGGGCCGCCTTGAGGCCGAGCGCGTGGACGTCCGAGATCTGGATGAACAGGGCCGCAACCCGCATGTCGGGCATCAGGCCGAATTCCGCCGCCTGCTTGACCACGTTGATCATGTCGGCGCCGGTATTGGCGAGCGCCAGCACCTGTGCGCCCGAGCCCTGGGCGGCCAGCAGCGGCGAGGCGAAGTCGCCGGCATTGAGCGGGTGCTTGGTCGAGCCCTTGACGCTGCCGCCCATGCCCTTGAGGGCCGCCGTGGCGTCGCGCTCCAGCGCTTGGCCGAGGGCGTAATCGACCGTGAGGAAGTACCAGGACTTGAAGCCGCGCTCGGCGATGGCGCGCGCGGTGGCGGAGCCCTGCGCCCAGGTGTCGGAGACCCACTGCACGGTGGTCGGCGCGCAGGCCTTGCCGGTGAGGTCGGAGGTCATCGCGCTCGACGCCAGGGCGACGCGGTGGCGCTCGCGCATCAGGTTGGCGACGGCGAGCGCCACGGCGGAGTTCGGCAGGTCGACGATGGTCGAGACGCTCTCCTGGTCGAGCCACTTGCGGGCGATGGCAAGGCCGATATCGGGCTTGTTCTGGTGGTCGGCCGAGACGACCTCGACCCTGATGTCGGGGGTCTCCTTGGCGAAATCCTCGGCCGCGAGCTGGGCGGCGACGACCGAGCCGGTGCCGGCCTGATCCGCGAAGGGGCCGCTCATGTCGCTGAGCACGCCGACCTTCACGGGGGGAACCGCCTCCTGCGCGGCGGCCGAGACGGAGAGCAGGGCTGCGAAACCGGCCGCGAGGACCTGGCGCAACGAACGGGGCGACATCGCGAAACTCCAGAGGCGGAACCGCGCGGGGCGGTGGTGCACCGTATGTCAGGATGGCGGGGCCGAGTCGATGGATGCGCGCGGTCGCGCGCCGATCCGGCCACCCCGCGCCGGGCCCGCGCGCCGGGGCGGCCCGCCGGCGCCGCTACGGGCTCCCTCTCCGGGTCGGCTCGGCGTTCGGCACCTTCGCCGGCTCGTCCGCGGCGCGTGGCTTCAGCCGGTCGACCAGTTCCCGCACCCTGAAATCCCCGACAGGCTGCAGAGCGGCGATGATCTCATTGAAATTTCCGCGAAGATTGTGCTTCGCGACAAGGTTCTTCGGGAGGTCGTTGCTGGCGATCAGGCCCTGCAAGGTCAGAAGCGATTTCTCGAGCGCGCCCACCACCGCACCGAAATCCTGCTGTGCCGGCGCGGCTTCCGTGCGGGAATCCGGCAGGTCCTGGCGGTCGCGCGGCGCGTCGGGAGGACCGAATTGCCGGGCGGCCGGATCCGCGCTCGATCGCAGGGGAGGGCTCCCCGAGGCCGGCCGGCCGGGGGAGGAGGTGAGGGCCGGCGGAGGCGACGACGCGATCCCCCACCACGACACGGCGCCCAGGCCGATCGCGCTCGCGCCCGCGAGGGCGAGCAGGCCGGCCTGATTGCGCCGGGTGGCGAGCCGCAGCGCGGCGTCGAGCGCGTCGATCCGCCTCTCCACGGCGCCGAACTGACGCTGCCAGGCCTGCTGCACCTCCGCGAGGCCGCTCGGCGCACGCCCGGCCTCCGCGCGCGGCGAGGGCAGGGCCTGCGGCGGGGGCAGCCTGGCGAGGTCCGGCGACGGGGCGGACGGGCTTCGCCAGCCGGACCAGATCGAGCCGCGCTCGCGCTCCTCGCCGGCGGCCCCGCGGGCGCGCGCGTCGAGGCGCGGTCCCGGTGCCCGGACGCCGCGCATGGCGGCGGCGTCGCGCGCGATCAGGACCTTGGCGTAGGGCTCGAAGAGGCCGTCCCGCTGGGCCCGCGTCAGCGCGTCGGGCAGCGCCGCGGAATCCGCCTCCCGCGAGAGGTCGATGACGGCGGGCGTGCCCAGGAGGGTGAAGGAGAGCCCCTGCCGTGGCCGGTTGCTCCGCTGCGCCCGCTCGGCGTCGTGGAGCTTGGAGACGTCGCCCTCGAGATCCTCCAGGCGCAACGCGCCCGTGTCCCTGATCAGCCCCGAGGACAGCAGGGACTCGATCCTGCCGATGATCGCTTCCAGCAGCGCGACCGCCTCGCCGCCGTCCAGGTGCGTCCCGAACAGCCAGAGGCCGCAGCCGAAATACCCGCCGGAACGCCCGACGACGCCCTGCGGCAGCGGCTTGTAGCAACCGATCCAGGTGGCCTCGATCTCCGGGTTGCGCCGGGCGACGACATAGTACCCGGCCGTGTCGTGACGCATGATCGCGTCGTCGTTCGACAGGACCATGATCGCCTGAAGCGCGTCGACGTGGTGGCTGACCTCACCTTTCACGTCGATGTAATGCGCCGAGAAGCCCCCGATCGTGTCGAACACCGCCACGGCAGCCAGCATGTCAGCGCTCTCGGAACAGCTTCGAGAAGACCGAGAGGATCATCACCCTCGTCAGCGTCTCGTAGGGCCCGGCCTCCTCGACCGGGCTCGGGACGACGTCCGCGTACAGGATCTCCCGCGCGCCGCCGCCATGCGGCAGAGCGGCCGTCGCGTTGCCGTAGAGCCAGTTCCACAGCGTCCGATTGAATCTCCTGAACACCGGCGCGTAGATCGGACTGTGGGTGATGCGCCGATCCGGCTGCACCCAGGCCGCGCTGTACGGCATCAGCGCCTTGGAATGCGCGGGAAACCCGGTCATCGCGGCGAATTTCGGCCAAGCGACCCGCCATCTCGCGATCCTGTCGAGCACGGTCGACGCCGTCGCGTCCGAGAAGCCGCTGCCGTTCACGCCCGGAGGGCAGCACGCGTCCCACTTCGAGATCAGGAGGAGCAGGTTGTCGCGGTTCTTGTTGCCCCGCAGCCGGTCGACCTGATGCATGGCGTTGCTCAGGCACTCGTGCGAGCTCGCGGCCGATTCCCCATCCGGCCCCGCGACCGTCGGAGCGACGAAGATGAGCGACATGCCGAGTTCGTAGTGCTGCAGGATCTCCTTGAGGAGGTTCCTGAATGGCAGGAAGGGCGGCATCCGCGAGGCGTCGGCGGCCTGGCCGGCCGCCGGTTTCTGCTGCTCGAACCATTCTCCCATGCCCTCCAGGAAGGCGAACTTCACAGTTCGTCTTTCGTGAACGATGTTGACCGGGATGAAGTACGGCGTTTCTCTCTGCGTCCGCGGCGCCGCGTAGCCTCGCCCGAAGGCCGCCACCTGGTTCTCGAAGAAGGCGCGCGCCGCCTCCTCGATGGGCGCGAAGTACCCGTGCCGACGCGGCCAGATCGGCGCCCTGAGCTGGACATCGACGACGGCGTCATCTGACGATTTGATATAGTCGATCAGCGAGAGAAGCATCATGGTTTTCCCGGATGAATTCGTACCGAAAATCATGACCGGGTGAATGTCGTTGTTTCTCAGATGACTCATGATCTCGCGAGCCAGCAGAGGCGACTCGAAATCCGCGTGCTCGATGTCGTCGTCGTCGAAAGCCTGATCGCTGGAGAAATTGTGCCCGTTCGCATCGTTCATAATGCTGAGCCCCACTTTCCTTGACGTCTCGCCTTCCGGGACGAGGGCCGGCTCCGGTCGTCGCCTCAGCCCAACTCGATGGGAGACCAGATGTAGGTGACGCCGCTTTCCCGGAGCGTGCGGTCCCTGTTCAGGCGCCGCCGCCTCGCCTCGCGCTCCCGATCCACCCGCACCGCGTTGACGACCAGGAACACCGCCAGGAAATCGATCGCGAATGGAACCATGATGTAGATGTAAGTCGTCGGCCTGTTCGATCGTTCGATCAAAACGTTAACGAGCTGCACCAGGGAGGTGACGGACTCGTAGGCATTGTTTGCGAGATAGCTTTTCAACTTGAATTTCTCAAGATTTGAAAAACCCGACAATTTGTTGTAAAGCTTGATGTACTCGGCATTCGCCTGAGTGATGGTCGGGACGATCGCTTCGAAGAGAGTTTGGTCAAAAAGGAAATTGTTAACGCCAATCAGCGCTTTCTCCTTCTCGTTGAGCCGCGCGACCTCCTGGTCGACGGTCAGCCTGATCTCGCGGCTCAGGGATGCCCTCTCGGCCATCTGTCGCGAGGGCTGCGCGAGGTACTCGCCGAGGGCCTTGTCGATCATGCTGCCGTAGGCCCTCGCCACCGCCTCGACCGTCGCGCGATCCTTGCAGTCGAGACCCCGTCCGGTTCCGGTGAGGATCTCGACGCCGGGCAGGACGGCCTTGATCCCGTCGATGGCCCTGCGCGCGCCCGGCCCGATCCCGCACGCGACGGGGTTCCTGATCTCGGTGTCGAGGTTCTTCGCGAGGCTTCTCACCCGCGAGGCGAGGGCGTCGACCTCGGGGCGTGCCAGGATCGTCGCCGATTCCGCCTGGATCCGAAGCAGGGCCTCCCGCGTGGTCGCGATGCTCTCGCGCAGGATCGTCGGCCCTTCCAGCAGGAGCATGCAGGCGGCCAACACCCCGTACCCGCTCGTGAGGACGAGGATCAGGAGGGACCCGCCCTTCAGGAGCCGTCGCCGCCACGGGCTCGCCCCGGAGACCTCGACCAGGGCGCGCCCCGCGATCACCAAGAAGCCGTAGATCAGCAACGCGACGACGGCGACGATCCCTCTGATCTGCCAGACCCCCCAATCCGGGTAGGAGGTTTTGAAGCTGAAATAATAGCCCTGACCAACATAAAACATGAATGCGACGATCAACGGCGGAAACAAGAAATAGATCACTATCTTCCAAAAATGGAAAAATGGCGACATTGCTATCTCCGCAGATTCGAAGGCAGCATACATGTTAATGGAACCTTAACAAGTGATTTCTTGAAGAATTTTCGACGACATCAATCGGACGACGCCTCGGCGCGCCACATCATCTCGTGCGTATTTGATGAACTTCGGTTCGAGCAATCATGGCCACCCGCGGCCGCATCGATCATGCCGCAGAGACATCGACAGGATGTCGACGGCCCACTTATGCTGAAGGATTTCTAAGTTGAGCGTCGCTTCCGGCCCGGGCGCAGGCCGGTCCTCGTGGTTTTGCGGCATTGTCCGCCGCGCTCATCCGCATGTTTCCGCGAGGGCGCCGCGAAGCCCTCGCGCCCGCGGGCTTCCTTCCGCGGGAGGGAAGCCGTTCGGACCGCCCGGATTCAGCCCGCCCCCGCGCCGGGCCGCATCCGGCGCATCGTCAGGGGCGGGGCGCCCCGTCCGACATCCGGCCGATCATCCGGCGCCCGGGCCGCGCGCCGGGAGACCGGATCATACCAAATCCGCTTGATCCCTTCGGGATGGCGGATTTGGGCTTCGCTCAGGCGCCGCGCAGGCTCGCGATCCAGGATCCGCTTCGATCAAGCGGATCCCGTCTCACTCCTTCGGCTCGAAGCTCAGCGCGGCGCCGTTCATGCAGAAGCGCAGGCCGGTCGGGGCCGGGCCGTCCTCGAAGACGTGGCCGAGATGGCCCTTGCAGCGCTGGCAATGCACCTCGGTGCGGGTCATGAAGAAGGAGCGGTCGACCTGCGTCTCCACCGCGCCCTCGATCGGCGCGAAGAAGCTCGGCCAGCCGGAGCCCGATTCGTACTTGGTGTCGCTCTCGAAGAGCGGCTGGCCGCAGCCGGCGCACTGGAAGGTGCCGGCCCGCTTCTCGTGGTTGAGGGGACTGGTGCCCGCCCGCTCGGTGCCGTGGCCGCGCATCACCCGGTACTGCTCCGGCGTCAGGCGCTGGCGCCACTCCTCCTCGCTGAGAGCCGCCTCGTCGCGCACCCCGTCGACCACGCCCATCGGTTCCTCCCTCGGCCGTCCCGTCATCCGGCCCCTAGATAGGGGCCGGCGCGGGGCGCGGGGAGGGCGTCACGCCGGCGCGCCCACCGTGTCGGCCATGCGGGCGCGGCGGGTGCCGAGCGGGGCGGGCGCGCCCTCGGTCGTGTCGCGGATCGTCTGGTGCTCCAGTTCGGCGTTGATCTCGCCGCCGAGCAGCACGATCGTCGCCGAGATCCAGATCCAGGTCATGAAGCCGACGGCGGCCCCGAGCGACCCGTACGTCTCGTTGTAGCTGCCGAAATGGGCGACGTACCAGGAGAAGGCGATCGAGCCGATGATCCAGACCACTCCGGCGATCAGGCTGCCGGGCGTCACCCAGCGCCATTGCGGCTTGTCCCGGCTCGGGCCGTAGCGGTAGAGCACCGCCAGCGCCAGGAGCAGCACCGCGAGCAGGATCGGCCAGCGCAGCAGCGCGATGTACCACGCCTTCGGGCTGATCGAGATGCCGAACGTCCCCACGAAGTTCAGGATCACCGGCAGCACCACGATCCCGGTCAGGGCGAACACCACGAAGAGCAGGCCGCCCAGGGTGAAGGCCAGCGATTGCAGGTTCAGCCGGATGAAGCTGCGCTTCTCCTCCTCCTCGTAGACGATGTTGAGCGCGTCGAAGATCGCCTTGACGCCCGCATTCGCGCTCCAGAGCGAGATCGCGAGGCTGGTGAAGAAGGTGAGTCCGAGGGTAGTGCCGCCCTTGGCGGTGATGCGCTTGACCTGGTCGCCGATGATGTCGAGGGCCCCCGAGGGCAGCACGCCCTGCAGCAGCGACAGGTGGTCGTTGATCGTCGCCGGATCGGTGAACAGGCCGTAGAGGGAGACCAGCGCCGCGATGGCCGGGAATATCGCCAGCAGCGTGTAGAAGGTCACGCCCGCCGCGACCGACAGCACCCGGTCCTTCTGGAATTCGACGTAGACCCGGTAGAGAATGTCCTTCCAGCCCTTGGCCGGGATCTCGGTCGGGGTCTCGGCGTGGCGGCCGCGATCCGGCTCGGTGTCGGCCACCCGCTGGGCGGGGCGGCCCGAATAGGATTTCGCGCCCGGGCCGAGATGCCGGGTCGGGTCGGAGGGCTCGGCGATGTCGGGCGCGCGCCGGGCCGTCACGAGGCGCACCAGCGCGAGGCCGAGGAAGACGGTCCAGAGGGTCGAGGTCACGCCGCCGGGCGAGGCGGGACCGGGTTCGGGATTCGGCGTCATCGGGCGACCGTTCGCGAGCAGAAACCCGCCGGGGCGGGCAGTTCCGTCACAACGTGACGCCGCGGCCGGGTGTTCCGCCACGCCTCGGGGTGAGCTTGGATCATCGCGCGCTCTACGCGCGATTCATTGGCCGCCCGCCGCCGCTCCACTTGCGGGCCCGGACGGTGCGCCTCGCGGCGTTCCCCCGCCCGTCAGGTGACCCTGCCCGTCACTTGACCCTGCCGCTGCGCCGGGCGGCCACGCGGGCGAGGGCGGCGAGGTCCTTGTCGCCGTCGCCGTGCGCGATCGCCTCGATCAGCCCGTCGCGCAGGAGGCTCGCGAGCGGCATCGGCACGCGCGCGGCCTCCCCGGCGGCGAGGGCGAGGCGGATGTCCTTGGCGCCCAGCGACAGGCCGAAGCCCGGCGGCTCGTAGCGGCCCGCCGCGATCGAGGCGCCGTAACCCTTGTAGACCGGGCTCGCGAAGATCGTGTTCGTCATCAGGTCGAGGAGGTCGGCGCCCGGCACCCCGTGGGCCTCCACCAGCGCCGCCGCCTCGCCCATCGCCGCGACCGCATTGACGAGGAGGAAGTTGCCGGCGAGCTTGACCGCGTTGGCGCGGGCCGGCTCCGTCCCGAAGGGCCACGTCCTCGCCCCCATCGCGTCGAGCAGCGGTTGCGCGCGGGCGATCGCCTCCTCCGGCCCCGCCGCCACGATGGTGAGCTTGCCCGCCTCCGCCACGTCCGGCCGGCCGAAGACCGGGGCGGACAGGTAGGCGACCCCCGCCCGCGCGTGCAGGGCGGCGAGGTCGCGGGCGAGCGCGACCGAGATCGTGCTCATGCCGACGTGGATGGCGGGCCGCTGGCCCTGGTCGAGCACGCCACCCTCGACGATGACGCTGCGCAGGGCCGCGTCGTCGGCCAGCATGGTGACGGCGACGTCGCCCCGGAACGCCTCGGCCGGGCTCTCCACCGGCTCGGCGCCCGCCTCGCGCAGCGAGGTCGCGGCCTCGCGGGTGCGGTTCCAGACCCGGACCCGGTGCCCGGCCCGGACGAGGTTGAGCGCCATCGGCCGGCCCATCCGGCCGAGCCCGAGAAATCCCACATCCATGGCCGGCGGCTCCCGCATCGCCGGGGCTCGCGCGGCCCCGGCCCGCCTCCACCTATGGCGCGGGCCCGCCCCGCCCAGAGGAGCGGCGAGGGAGCGGCTCAGGCGGAGAGGAGCGCCGCCTTGTCGACGCCGAGCGCCTCGGCGACCTCGTCCAGCACCTTGTGCTCCAGTTCGCTGATCCCGCCCTGATCGGCGACGTCGGCGGCGATCAGGAAGACGTCCTGGCGCTGGTCGAGGGGCCGGTCGGCGATGGCCGAGAGGAAGCGCAGGTTCTCGATCCGGCCGGCCCGGCTCTTCGCGCGGGCGATCGCCTCGTGCAGTTCCTGCTCCAGCTTCAGGACGCCGTAGGATTTCTGCAGGATCGGGTTGGCGGCGAGATTCGTGAGGGCGGTCTCGATCTCCTCCTCGTCGATCTCCCGGTCGGCCAGGATGACGTTGGCCGCGCCCGAAGCCGCCGCGTGCAGGAAGGCGGTATCGCCCGCATACGACATGACCACCCGGCCGATCCGGGTGAAAGCATCCTGAAACAGCCCCATCGTCTCATCCTCGGCGCGGCCATCGGCGGCGCGGGTCAACCCGCTTGTTCGCCAGCCTGCGCGAATCGATGCACAGCCTTGCGCGTACAGGCAAGCACATCCGCACCACAGCGGCGTGCCGAACGCACGCGCATCGCCGCGATGCCAGTGTGCATCGCCGCGATGCGGGCGCGCATCGCCGCGATCACACCGCCTCGACCGGGAAGACCCGGCTCGGCGCCACGAACTCGTCCTGCGCGGCCACGGTCAGGATCTCGCGCGCGCCCTCCTCGGCGGTGCGCCGCAGGAGGCCGAAGACCGAGGCCGCCATGGCGCCGAGCGCCTCGGCCGCCGAGCCGGAGCGGGCGTAGTGGACGAAGAACAGGGCGGCGCTCGCGTCCCCGGCCCCGTTGACCGAGATGGCGAGCTTCGGGGTGCGCAGGCGCCAGACCTCCCCGGCCTCGCCGGCCAGCAGGTCGATCGAATCCTCGGGCGTCTCGGCGGTGTGCAGCGAGGTGACGAGGACGACCCGCGGGCCGCGCGCCTGCACGGCCGCCACCGCGCGCTTGGCCTCGGCCAGGGTGCGGCTCGGCAGGCCCGAGAGGTGATCGAGTTCGAACTGGTTCGGCGTGACGATGTCGGCGGCCGGCACCGCGTGGTCGCGCATGAAGTCGGGCACGCCCGGGCGCACGAAGACGCCGCGGCCGACATCGCCAATCACCGGGTCGCAGCAATAGAGCGCTCTCGGATTGGCGGCCCGCACCCGCGCCACGGCCCCGAGGATCGCCTCGCCGATCTCGGCCGAGCCCATGTAGCCGGAGAGCACCCCGTCGCAGGCGCCGAGCACCCCGCGCTCGGCGATGCCCTCGACGAGCTCGCCGATCGAGGGCCCGTCGTAGACCCGGCCCCGCCACGCCCCGTAGCCGGTGTGGTTGGAGAACTGCACCGTGTGGATCGGCCAGACCTCGACCCCGAGCCGCTGCATCGGGAAGACCGCCGAGGCGTTGCCGACATGCCCGTAGGCGACGTGGGACTGGATCGACAGGATGTTCATGCAGGACCCTCGGGCCTCGAACCCCGGTGGTAGCCCGCCGCTCGGGGCGGCTCAACACGCGCGATCGCCCCGGATTGCATTCCGGCGGGGAAGCCCCACCATCGCCCCGGGCAGAGACGGTCAAGGTTCATGGATTTCGAGACGATCCGCATCGCCACGCTCGACTTCGTGCGCGCGCACCATGCCTGGGCGCCGCTCATCGCCGGCCTCGTCGCCTTCTGCGAGTCGCTCGCGGTGCTCTCGCTGCTGGTGCCCGCCACCGTGATCCTGCTCGGCATGGGGGCCCTGCTCGGGGCGGGCGGCATCCCGTTCCTGCCGGTGATGGTCGGGGCCGGGATCGGGGCGATCCTGGGCGATTGGGCCTCCTACGAGTTCGGCCGCTACTACAAGGAGGGGGCGAAGCGGATCTGGCCGCTCACCCGCTATCCCGAGATGATGGAGACGGGCGAGACCTTCTGCCGGCGCTGGGGCGCCTGGGGAATCTTCCTCGGCCGCTTCGTCGGGCCGGCGCGGGCGGTGGTGCCGCTCATCGCCGGGATCTTCGTGGTCGGGCGCATCCCGTTCCAGATCGCCAACGTCACCTCGGGCTTCGTCTGGGCCTTCGTCTGGCTCGCGCCGGGGGCGGGGCTGTTCGGCTGGATGGAGGGGTGAGGGGCAGGCCGATCCCCCGGCTCCCCCGAAACCGCCTTGCGCGAGGCAGGCCTGCTTCGCCGCCGAACCGGTGATCCGGGATCCGCTCGATCGAAGCCGATCCCGTATCCCAAGCCCGTGCGGCGCCTGAGCGACGCCGCCATCCGCATGGCCGACATGGGAGATGGCGACGCCATCAACCGGATGGCGGATGACCCCTCCGGCGAAGGACGCTCAGCCCATCGCCTTGCGGATGAAGCGGTCCTCCAGCGTCGCCGCGAGGTCGATCTTGGCGCCCTGCAGCTCCGGATCGAGGGTGCGCACGAGGTCGAGCACGCTCGCCATGCCTTCCTGCGAGGGGATGCCGGTGCGGGAATAGCTCTCGAGCGAGTTCTTCACCGCCTGCACGTAGAGCGGCCGGTCGCCGAAATGGTAGGCGGGCGGCACCGTGTCGGCGACCTCCTCGGGAGTGGCGGCGGCGAGCCACTTCAGCGATTTCGCGAAGGCGTTGACCACCTTCTGGGTCGCGGCGGCGTGGCGCTCGATCCACTCCTGCTTGGTGTAGACCACCGCCGCCGGGTTCGGCCCGCCGAACAGCGCCCGGGTCCCGGCCTCCGTGCGGGTGTCGATCATCACGGCGATGTCGCCGTCCGCCTCCAGCTTGGCGATGACCGGGTCGAGGTGGGAGATCGCGTCGATCTCGCCCTTCTTCATCGCCGCGATGGCGCCCGCCCCGCCGCCGACGCCGATGAGCGGCGCGTCCGTGGCCTTCAGCCCCGCCTTGATCATCGCGTACTGCACCGCGAGCGCCGTCGAGGAGCCGGGCGCCGTCACGCCGATCTTGCGGCCCTTGAGATCGCCCGGGCCCCGCACCGTCCCGGCGAGGTCCTTGCGCACCGCGATCACGATCGCCGGGTAGCGGCCGAGTTCGCACACCGCCCGCACGTCCTGTCCCTTGGCCTGCATGCGGATCGTGTGCTCGTAGGCCCCCGTCACCACGTCGACCGAGCCGCCGATCAGCGCCTGGAGCGAGCGGGCGCCGCCGCCGAAATCGTTGATCTCGGCCTCCACCCCCTCCTCGACGAAGTAGCCCTTCTTCTCCGCGATGGTGAGCGGCAGGTAGTACAGGAGCGGCTTGCCGCCGACGCCGATGCGGACCTTGACGGTCTCGGCGCGGGCGGGCGCGGCGAGGCCGAGCGCGGTGGCGCCGGCCAGGAAGCTGCGGCGGTCCATGAGATGTCCTCCGGTGAGATCAGGCCCGAGCATCATGCGCCGAAGAGGTCCCCGGTTCGGCGGCACACATGATGCGGCACCAGGAATCCAAGCAGACGTGCGTGGGGCAGTTCCGCTTGAGGTATTGTCCGACGATGCGGATGCCGGTTCGTCGAGGACGATGCGGCACCATCCAAGGCCGGGAGCAGCGTCCGACCGCCCCATGATCGGGCGCCGCTCTAGCCGCCGGCCGGGCCGGGGCGCCAGACCAGCAGCCGCCGCTCGATCAGCGTGACGGCGGCGTCGATGACGATGACGAAGACGGTCAGGATCAGCATCCCGGCGAAGACGCCGGTGACGTCGAACACGCTCTCGGCCTCGTGGATCTTGTAGCCGAGCCCGGCCGAGGAGCCGAGATACTCCCCCACCACCGCGCCGACGAGCGCGAAGCCCACCGCCGTGTGCAGCGAGGAGAACATCCAGGTCAAGGCCGAGGGCCAGTAGACGTGCCGCAGCAGGCCGCGCTCGTTGAGACCGAGCATGCGGGCGTTGGCGAGCACGACCGGGCTGACCTCACGCACGCCCTGGTAGACGTTGAAGAACACGATGAAGAACACGAGGGTGAAGCCGAGCGCCACCTTCGACCAGATGCCGAGCCCGAACCAGAGGGCGAAGATCGGCGCCAGCACCACGCGCGGCAGCGCGTTCGCGGCCTTGATGTAGGGGTCGAAGACCGCGGCCAGGAGCGCGTTGCGGGCGAACAGGAAGCCGAAGGCGATGCCCCCCAGCGCCCCGAAGGCGAAGGCCAGCACCGTCTCCTGCAGGGTGATCCAGAGATGGCCCCAGATCTCGGGATTGCTCATCTCCGCCCAGGTCCGCTTCAGCACGTCGACCGGCGTCGAGAAGAAGAACTGCAGCTGCCTGGGCTGGCCCAGCAGCGGATACACCGTGAGCACGTGCCAGACCGCCAGGATGGCGAGGCCGACGAGGATCTGGAGGGCGAGGAGGCCGAGACGGTTCACGGGGCGGAGGCTCCGGGGCGAATGGCGAAAGGTTCTGGCGGGTCCCGGCGGCGTCAAACCGCTCTCCGTGCCGGCCTCATGCCGGCCCGCCCGCATAGGCGCGCGAGACCTCGACCCGCAGCCGCGCCCAGATCTCCTTGTAGAGGGCGTGGAATTGCGGTTCGAGGCGGATCTCGCTGGTGTCGCGCGGCCGCGGCAGGGCGACGGGGAAGTCGCCGACGATGCGGGCGGCGGGGCCGGCCGAGAGCACCACGACCCGGTCCGAGAGGGCGATCGCCTCCTCCAGGTCGTGGGTGACGAAGATCACGGCCTTGCGGTTGGCGGCCCAGAGGTCGAGCAGGAGGTTGCCCATGATCTGCCGGGTCTGCGCGTCGAGCGGCCCGAACGGCTCGTCCATCAGCAGGATCTCGGGGTCGCGGATCAGCATCTGGGCGAGCGCCACGCGCTTGCGCTGGCCGCCCGAGAGCATGTGCGGGTAGCGGTCCGTGAAGCCGGCGAGGCCCACCCGCCCGAGCCAGTCGCGCGCCCGCGCGAGCGCCTCGGCCCGCGGCACCTTCTGCGGCTCCAGCGCCACCGCGACGTTGTCGAGGGCGGTCTTCCAGGGCATCAGGGCATCGGCCTGGAAGAGGTAGCCGGCCCGGGCGTTGAGGCCGGTGAGCGGGCCGTCGAAGATGCTGACGAGGCCGGCCACCGGCTTGAGCAGGCCCGCCGCGGCGTTGAGGAGGGTCGACTTGCCCGATCCGGTCGGGCCGACCACCGCCACGAACTCGCCGGGGGAGACGGTGAGGTCGATCCCGTCCACGGCCACGTAGCGCTTGCCGCCCTTCAGCGTGAAGGCGATCGAGACGGCGTCGAGGCGCACCGCGCTGGCGCTGCGGGCGACCGCCGTGCCGCCCACCAGCCGCACGCCCGCCCGGCCGCTCCGTCGTCCCTCGGCCACGCCGTTCTGGCTCATGCCGTTCCCTCCCGCGGCGATGCCTCCCGCCGTCGCGGGCGACATTCGGCGAGCGGCGGCGCGAGATCAACCGCTTCGTGCACGCCCGAGCGCCCGCGCGCCATGCCACAGGATCAGGACGAGCGGCAGGGACAGGCCGAGCCAGGCCAGGACCGGGCCGATCTCCTCGATCAGCAGCGCGCCGAGGAGTCCCGCGGCCGAGGCCCCGCCGACGAGGAGCGGGATGCGGAAGACCGGGCGGGGCGGCCTCACGCGCGGCCGCTCCGGGCCGGGACGGGGGCGGGAGGCGGAGCCGCCCCGCCCGCGCGCCGCTTGGCGAGCCACAGGGCGAGCCCGCTGCCCAGGACCGCGACGCTGACGAGGTCGAGCAGCGCCCAGATCAGCTTCAGCGGCAGGCCGCCGTAATCGCCGAAATGCAGCGGCTGCGAGACCAGGAGGGCGGTCAGGTACCAGGGCAGCCGCCGCGTCGCGGCCACCGCGCCGGTCTCGGCGTCGAGGAGCACCGGCCGCAGCAGCCGCGAGGTCAGGACCGTGTCGCCGCGCAGGAACACGCCGAAGTGCCGGCCGGTGCTGAAGGCCGTGCCGGGAAACGCGATGAAGGAGGGCGTCATGCCCGGCGCCGCCGCGACCGCCCGCGCCACCACCGCGTCGAGCGACAGGCGCGGCGTCGCCGGGGCTCCGCCCCGGCCCGCATGCATGGCGGCGAGGTCCGTCGCCTTCCAGCGGCCGATCATCGGTTCGGACAGGGTGTTGATCACGCCGGTCGCCCCCACGGTCGTCAGCCACGCCACCGTGACGATGCCCATCAGGTTGTGCAGGTCGAGCCAGAGAATGCGCCGCGCCCGCCCGGCCCGGATCGTCCCGAAGGCCATGCGCCGCATGAGCGGGCCGTAGAGCACGACCCCCGAGACGATCGCCGCCACCAGGAGCGCGCCCATCGCCCCGAGGAAGAGCTTGCCCGGCAGCCCCGCGTAGAGGTCGACGTGGAGCCGCAGCATCACCTGCATGAAGGCGCTGCGCGGCGGGCCGAGGCGGGCGCCCGTCGCCGCGTCGTAGAGCGTCGTCACGGACGCGTTCGGATGGGCGTCGGCCGCCTTGTTCAGGATCGCGAAGACCGCCCGCGGCGCGTCCTCGTCGTGGCCGAGATATTGCAGCACCTGCCCCGGATGGTCGGCGAGGGCGATCTGCGCCACGCGGTCGAGGGAGAGCGGCGCCTGCCCGCTGGCGAGCGGCGCCGGCCCCGCGCCGAACCAGCCGTCGATCTCCCGGTGGAAGATCAGCGGCAATCCGGTCAGGCAGAGGAGCAGCAGGAACAGGGTGGCGATCAGGCTCGTCCAGGTGTGGACGCGCCGCCACGCGCGCAGCCGCGCCGCGTTCATGGCGGACCTCCTCACCAGCGGTAGCTGACGCTGGCGACGATCCGGCGCTGCTCGCCGTAGAAGCAGGCGGTCGCGCTGGAGCAGGAGGAGACGAAGCGCCGGTCGGCGGCGTTCTGGATGTTCACGGCGGCCCGCCAGCCGTCGCGCTCGTAGTGGATTGCGGCGTCGAGGAGCACGGAATCCGGCACCCGCAGGGTGTTGGCCACGTCCGCGTAGGAGCGCCCGACGGAGCGCAGGCCGCCGCCGAACCCGAAGCCCTTCCAGTCGCCCGAGGGGATCGTGTAGTCGAGCCAGAGCGACCCGAAGGTCTCCGGGATGCCGACCGGCACCCTGCCGAGGTCGAGCACGGTGCCCTTGACCGTGCGCAGGTCGTAGGTCGTGAAGGCGCCGACGAGGTTCAGGCCCTCGGCGAGGCTCGCCACCACCGAGGCCTCGATGCCGCGCGAGCGCACCGCACCGATCTGCAGGTTGTTGAAGGGATTGCTCGGGTCCGGCGTCAGCACGTTGGCGCGCTGGAGGTCGAAGGCCGCCAGCGTGAACAGGGTGTTCCAGCCCGGCGGCTCGAACTTGGCGCCGACCTCGATCTGGTCGCCGCGGTCCGGCCGGTAGGGCGCACCGGTCTGGCCGTTGGCGCCCGGCGTCGGATTGAAGGATGTGCCCCAGGTCACGTAGGGCGCGAAGCCGTTGTCGAAATTGTAGATCAGGCCGAGCCGGCCGGTGAAGGCCCGGTCGTCGCCGCGCACCGAGGCGGAGGGCGTGAGCCGGTTCGTCAGGTCGCTCGTCACGACGTCCTGCCGCCCGCCGACCAGGAAGGTCAGGCGCTCGGTGAGCCGGATCTGGTCCTGCGCGTAGAGGCCGACCTGCTGCAGCAGCTGGTTCGCGACCAGGTAGGGCACCGGCTGGCCGGCGAGCTGGCCGTAGCGCGGCGCCAGGATGGCGAGCGTGGGCGCCGGGAAGGCGGAGGCCTGGTAATCATTGAGGTCGTAGCGCTTGTAGTCGATGCCGAGCAGCAGGTCGTGGGCGAAGAGCCCGTCCGCGAAACGGGCCTCGGCCTGCGTATCCACCGTGACGAGGCCGGCCTTCGGCGTCGTCAGGAAGCCGTAGCGGGACAGCTGCGTCTGCGTGGCGTCGCCGGCCTCGTAGCCGTTGCCGACGTAGCGCTGGTCGCGGACGTCGGTGAGCGAGTAGCGGAAATTCTGCCGCACGGTCCAGACGTCGTCGATCCGGTGCTCGAACAGGTAGCCGAGATTGGCCTGATTGCGGGTGTAGCCGTCGATCAGCGGGTCGCTGACATTGAGCGGGCGGGGGATGCGCAGGCCCAGAGCCTGGGGGCGCACGGTGCCCAGATAGGGCAGGAACTGGCCCGCCCCGCCGGTCACGTCGCGCTGGACGCTCGTCAGCAGCGTGAAGGTCGTGGCCCCGTCCGGTTTGTAGGTGAGGGCGGGCGCGAGGAAGACCCGGTCCTCCGGCGCGAAGCGGACGGGCGCGTCGCTGTTCTGCAGGCGCCCGGTGAGCCGGTAGAACCAGTGCCCCTCCGCATCGGCCGGCCCGCCGAGGTCGAAGGCCGCGTAGGCCTGGTTGAAGGAGCCCCCGCCGAATTCGAGTGAGTGCAGCGGGTCGAGCGGCGGGCGCTTCGACACGACGTTGATGAGGCCGCCCACCGGACTGCCGCCGAACAGGGTCGCGGCCGGCCCGCGCAGCACCTCGATCCGCTCGGCGCCGAAGGGGTCGATGCGGTAATTGGCGAAGGAGGTCTGGAAGAGCTGGAGCCCGTCGCGGAACAGGCCGCTCTCGGTGGCCGAGAAGCCCCGCAGGATGAACCAGTCGAGGCGGGTATCCGGCCCGAACGGGTTGGCGAAGACGCCCGGCGCGTAGCGCACGGCCTCCGACAGGGTCTGGGCCTTCTGGGCCTGGAGCTGCGCGGCGCCGATCACCGAGATCGATTGCGGCGTGCGGATGAGCGGCGTGTCCGTCTTGGTGGCGGTGGCGCTGCGGGTCGCCACGTAGCCCTCGACCGGGCCGGTGGCGGTCTCGGGCCGGCGCGCCCCCGGGAGGCCCGCCCCGGCCGCCCCCTGTCCCTCCACGCTGATCGTGTCGAGCGCGATCGTGCCCTCCTGCGCCCGCGCCGCCCCGGCGAGCAGGAGCGTCGAGGCCCCTGCCAGGACCGTCGAGGCCCCTGCCAGGACCATCGAGGCCCCTGCCAGGACCATCGGGCCCGCCAGGACCACCTTGCCGATCAGACTCGCGCCCACGCTCCGCCGCATCACCCGGACCCTCTCACGCGCGCAGCACGACGGGCTCGCCGAAGCGGCGAGTCGCGCGGGGCGGCGCTGTTTTGAATTGTAATAAAATACTGATTTTTCAGAGTTTTTCCATGCGGCGGTGCTACCCGCTGAGCAACCTGCTGGCAAGCTCGCCGGCAACGACACCTTGAGCGTGTGGCTCGCGCGTCACCGGGCGTGATCCGCGCCGCGCCACGGCGGCGCCGCGCGGGGGAGCTGCGACACAGGCGGCGGTGACAACCAGCGCGCGACCTGCTGGGATGCGTCCTCCGATTCGCCAGGATCCCGGTTCCCCTCGTGTCCGCCGCCCTCTCGCTCCCCGTCGACCGCCGCCAGTCGCCGATCGCGCTGGAGGTGCGGCGCGGGGTGCGCCGGCTCTTCGCCGAACTCGGCCACGTCACGATCCCGGAATTCACCCTGGCGAACGGCCGGCGGGCGGACCTGATCGCGCTCGGGCCGTCGGGCCAGCTCACCATCATCGAGATCAAGTCGGGCCTGCCCGACTTCCGCGCCGACCGGAAATGGCCGGACTACCGGGATTTCTGCGACCGCTTCTACTTCGCGGTGCCGGAGGAGATGCCGATTGCCGTGCTGCCGGAGGAGACCGGCCTCATCGTGGCGGATGCGTTCGGGGCCGCGATCCTGCGCGAGCCGCCCGACCATCCCCTGGCGGGCGCCCGCCGGAAGGCCGTGACCCTGCGCTTCGCCCGCGCGGCGGCGGGCCTGCTCCACGCGCTCGCCGATCCGGGCGCGGTGCGCGAGGGGAGCCTCTGAAGGAGCGCATCCCGGCGCAACCCTGGCCGGCGCCGGCGGCGTTGGACAGCCGCGCCAGCCCCGCCCCATGATCCGGCCCGACCGACGCGCCGCGCAGCGCGTCCGGCAGGGAGGATCGAGCATGAGGCTTCGGGGCAAGGTCGCGATCGTCACGGGCGCGGGCGGCGGGTTCGGCGAGGGCATCGCCCGGCGCTTCGCGCAGGAGGGTGCGCGGGTCGCGGTGGTCGACCTGCGCGGGGAGGAGGCCGAGCGGGTCGCCGCCGCGATCGGCCGGGACGCGATCGCGGTCACGGCCGATGTCGGGGCGAAGGAGGACGTGGCGCGCGCCGTGGCCCGCACCGCCGAGGCCTTCGGCACGCCCCACATCCTCGTCAACAATGCCGGCATGACCCACCGCAACCAGCCGCTGATGGAGGTCGACGAGGACACGTTCGACCGCGTGTTCCGGGTCAACGTGAAGTCGATCTTCCACTTCGTGCGGGCGGTGGCGCCGGCCATGCGCGACAACGGCGGCGGGGTGATCCTCAACGTCGGCTCGACGGCGGGGATCCGGCCGCGGCCGGGCCTGACCTGGTACAACGCCTCGAAGGGCGCCGTGAACCTGATGTCGAAGTCGCTGGCGGTCGAACTCGCGCCCTGGAAGATCCGGGTCAACGCGCTCTGCCCGGTGATGGGCGAGACCGGGCTGCTCGAAGCCTTCATGGGCGTGCCGGACACGCCCGAGAACCGCGCCAAGTTCATCGCCACCATCCCCCTCGGCCGCCTGTCGCGCCCGGAGGACATCGCCGCCACCGCGCTGTTCCTCGCCTCCGACGAGGCGGAATTCCTGACCGGGATCGAGATGCCGATCGACGGCGGGCGGACCGTCTAGCTTTCGGACGGCTCCTCGGCGGCCAGGGCCGCCTCGACGAACAGCTCCGGATCGTCGCAGAACTCGCGGTAGAGGCGGAAATGCGCCGTGTCCCCGAGCCGCACCGGCGCGAGGCCGGCGCGCGTGACCGCCATCAGGGCGGCGCCCGGATAGGCCATCAGGATCGGCGAGTGGGTCGCGATGATGACCTGGGCGGCCCGCATCCGCTCCATCTCCCGCAGCAGCGCCAGGAAGGTGACCTGGCGCCGCGGCGACAGGGCCGCCTCCGGCTCGTCGAACAGGAAGACGCCCTGGCGCAGGCAGCGCTCGCGGAAGACCCGCAGGACGCCCTCGCCGTGGGACCGCGACAGGTAATCGGGCGCCTGCGCGCCGTTCACCGCGTCGAGGGAGCGCGCCACCGAGAAGACGCTCTCGGCCCGGAAGAACCAGCCGCCCGCGACCTTCGGCAGCCAGGCGGCCCGCAGGGCGGGCGCGAGCGCGTCGCCGTCCGTGGCGAGCGCCTCCGCGTGGTCGAGCGGGCGGTGGTCGCGGCTGCCGCCCGCCACGTCGAAGCCGCACAGGGCCGCGATCCCTTCGAGCAGGGTCGATTTGCCCGCACCGTTCTCGCCGACGACGATCGTGATCGGCCGCTCGAACAGGATCTCGAAATCCCCGCCCCGGAAGACGGGCAGGCAGAACGGATAGGCCTCCGGCCGCGCGACCCTGGCGGGGTCGAGCCAGACCCGCTTGAGGAAGGGCGGCGGCAGGCGCGTCGTGAGGCTGCGTCGGGCCATGCGGTCGCCTTCCCTCGCGGTTCTCTTCCCTTGCGGCATGCCATCCTGCCCCGAGCCGCCCCGCAGGTCACGCCACCATTCTCGGCGGAGCGGTCCTGCGCTACACCGGCGGGCCTGCTGCGCCGCAGCGGGGTTTGGGAGAATGCCGCGATGACCGCACGCCGCTTCGTGACCCTCGACGTCTTCACCGAGCGGCCGTTCGCCGGCAACCCGCTCGCGGTGGTGCTCGACGCGGAGGGGCTCGACGGCGCCGCCATGCAGGCCATCGCCCGCGAGTTCAACCTCTCCGAGACGGTGTTCGTGCTGCCGCCCGAGGAGGCCCGCCACCGCGCGCGGCTGCGCATCTTCACGCCCGTCCACGAACTGCCCTTCGCCGGTCACCCGACCGTGGGCACCGCCGTGCTCCTCGGCCTGCAGGACCGCCGCGCCGGCCGCGCCGACGCGCTCGCCTTCGGGCTGGAGGAGACGGTCGGGGTGGTGCCCTGCGTGGTCGAGCCGGGGGAGGGGAGGGGCCGCGCGCGCTTCCGGCTGCCGAAGCTCCCGGAGATCTGGGGCGAGGCCGAGGGGCTCGGGCCCGACGCCGCGACCGTGGCGGCCGGCCTCGGCCTCGCCGCCCAGGACATCGGCTTCGCCCGCCACCGGCCGAGCCGGCACGGCGCCGGCACGCCCTTCGAGCTGGTGCCCCTGCGCTCCCTCGACGCGCTCGGCCGCGCCCGACCGAGCGCCGAGGCGCTGGAGCGGGCCTTCGGCCCCGGCGCCAAGGTCTTCCTCTACACGGCCGAGACCGAGGATCCCGCCCACCGCTTCCGGGCCCGGATGTTCGCCCCGGGCCTCGGCATCGCGGAGGATCCGGCGACCGGCGCCGCCGTCGCCGCCTTCGCGGGCGCGCTGATGCAGTTCGAGCCCCTCGGCGAGGGCACGCACGACATTCCGATCGGGCAGGGCTACGAGATGGGCCGCCCGAGCGAGATCGCCCTGCAGCTGGTGATCGAGGCGGGCGCGCTGCGCGCGGCCGAGATCGGCGGCAGCGCCGTCGTGGTCAGCGAGGGCACCCTGCGGGCATGAGTGCGAAGGCGAGCCTGTCGCGCGCCGCGCACCTGACCGCGGCCCTCGCCCCCTACGATTGGGCCTGGGCGCGGGAGAACGCCGCCGGGATCGCGGCGCATTGGCGGCGGCGCCTCGCCGAGCGCCCGGCGCTGTTCAACGGCCGCGTGCTGCTGGCGAACCACGTCGAGATCCGTGGCCGGACCGTCGCGATGCGGCTGTTCGAGACCGATTTCGCGACCTTCACGGCCTTCCGCGATCTCGGCTTCCCGGATCCCGCCGTCGTCAACGTCTTCGCCGCGGTGGCACCGCTGAGCCGCGACGGGGCCTACCTGCTCGGCCGCATGAACGCGCACACGGCCAGCGCCGGTCAGGTCTACTTCGCCTGCGGCACGCCCGACCCCTCCGACGTGCGCCCGGACGGCAGCGTCGACCTCGCGGCCAGCGCCGTGCGCGAGCTCGCGGAGGAGACCGGGCTCGCGCCGCCGGAGGGCGCCGCGGAGGAGTGGGTGCTCGTGCGGCACGGCGGCCACCTCGCGCTCCTGCGGCCGGTCGCGATGGGCGAGCCGGCCGCGGACCTGCTGGCGCGCGCCGAGGCCCACCTCGCCGCCGAGGAGGTGCCGGAACTCGCCGGCCTCGTGGTGGTGCGCGGCCCGGGGGACATCGACCCGTCCGTCATGCCGGCCTTCGTGCAGGCCTTCCTGCACGACGCCTTTCTGTTGGCCTGACGGCCAAGGGCCGGCCCCACCGCCAAGGTCCGGCCCCACCGCCAAGGGCCGGCCCGACGGCCGCCTCAGATCTCGTAGATCAGGCCGGTCTCGGCGGGGCGGCGCGCGAACAGGTCGGGCCGGTGGGCGGGCCCGGACGGGCAGCGGACGCAACGCCGGGTCATGCGCGCGTGCAGGCGGGCCACGGTGCGGCTCGCCGTGGTGGTGAAGAGGAACGGCAGCCCCGCATGCACGAAGGCCGCCAGCGCCGCGCCGAGGAGCGGCACCGCGTAGCTGAGCGAGGCGCGCATATGCTGCGCGTAGGTCTCGCCGAGGGAGGCGGGATGGGCCGTGAAGGGGTTCTGCAGGCGCATGGCGACCACTCCGGATCGGGCGGGCGGAGACCGCCGGGGGCGCCGGCCGGTCGGCCGGGCCAGCTTATCAAGAGTCGGGCCAGCAGGGTTAACGGATCGTGAAGGCCGCACCCTCACGGATAGCCGTAGCGGGCGCGGGCGGCGGCGTGGAGGCGCAGCGCCTCGGCCTCGTGGCCGGCCGCGCAGGCCTCGGCGGCCCGGCCGAGATCGGCCGAGAAGCGCTTGCCGACCGGCTCGTTGAGGTTGCCGGTGGCGACGTCGCTGTTCACGATGGTCTGGGTGCGGGCGATGGCCGGGCCGCAGCCGGAGCCGCCGGGCGGGATCGCCGGGGCGGCGACCGGTGCCGCCGCGACCGCGGGGGGCGGCACGCTCGGCTTGCAGGCGGCGAGGCCGAGGGCGGCGAGCAGGGCGGCGGCGAGGCCGGAACGAGGCAGCATGGACGCTCTCCTGGCGGATCGACTCCCGGGGGAGGATCTGCGGCCGAGCTTGTGGCAAGGGCGGTCGGGCGGGTCAATCCGGCGCGCGGCCCCCAGGCGCGTGGCCCCCAGGCACCCGGTCCATCGGGGCGGCGCGCCCCGTCAGGGCCGCCGGCTTGTCATCGCGGCCCGCCGCCGGTAGAGAGGGCGACGTCAGGCGTTCCGCCTTGAGGAGACCCGAGCCGTGGCGCATGCCGGCTCCCTGCCGCTGACGACCCGGACCGCCCTGCGGGCGGCGCGGTCGCGCGCGCTCCTCCTTCCCGGCCTTCTCCTTAGCCGCCCCTGAGGGCCGTCCGGGCGCGCGCCTGGGCCTTCAGGGGAGCGCGACCATCCTCGTCCCAGCTCGCGATCGCGATCCGCGCCGCCCCGAGCGCCGCGCCGGGCGATCTCCCAGAACGGATTTTCCCATGACCCAAGCTGCTTCCTCCGCCGAGCGCGTCCTGATCTTCGACACTACCCTGCGCGACGGCGAGCAATGCCCCGGCGCCACCATGACCTTCGAGGAGAAGCTCGCGGTGGCCGAGATGCTCGACGGGATGGGCGTCGACATCATCGAGGCGGGTTTCCCGATCGCCTCGAACGGCGATTTCGAGGCGGTGACCGAGATCGCGCGGCGCACCAAGCGCGCCGTGGTGGCGGGCCTCGCCCGGGCGATCCCCGCCGACATCGCGCGGGCCGGGGAGGCGGTGCGGCCCGCCGCGCGCGGGCGCATCCACACCTTCGTGTCGACGTCGCCGATCCACCTCGCCCACCAGATGCGCAAGAGCGAGGAGGAGGTGCTGGAGATCATCCAGCGGACGGTGGCCCAGGCCCGCGACCTCGTCGAGGACGTGGAATGGTCGGCCATGGACGCGACGCGCACGCCGCTCGACTACCTGTGCCGCTGCGTCGAGACGGCGATCCGGATGGGGGCGACCACGATCAACCTGCCGGACACGGTCGGCTACGCGACGCCCGACGAGTACCGGGCGATGTTCCGCGCGGTGCGCGAGCGGGTGCCCAACGCCGACAAGGCGGTCTTCTCGGTGCATTGCCACAACGACCTGGGACTGGCGATCGCGAACTCCCTCGCGGGCGTGGAGGGCGGCGCGCGCCAGATCGAGTGCACGATCAACGGCATCGGCGAGCGGGCGGGCAACGCGGCGCTCGAAGAGGTGGTGATGGCGATCCGCACCCGCGGCGACGTGCTGCCCTACGCCACCGGCATCGACACGACGCAGATCATGCGGGCCTCGAAGCTGGTGGCGGCCGCGACGCATTTCCCGGTCCAGTACAACAAGGCGATCGTCGGCCGGAACGCCTTCGCGCATGAGAGCGGCATCCACCAGGACGGGATGCTCAAGAACCAGTCCACCTACGAGATCATGACCCCGGAATCGGTCGGGGTTCAGAAGACCTCGCTGGTAATGGGCAAGCACTCGGGCCGCGCGGCCTTCCGCTCGAAGCTGGAGGAGATGGGCTACCGCCTGTCGGACAACCAGTTCCAGGACGCGTTCGAGCGGTTCAAGGCGCTCGCCGACCGCAAGAAGAACGTCTACGACGAGGACATCGAGGCGCTGGTCGACGAGAACCTCGCGACCGCGCACGACCGCATCCGGCTGGTGTCGCTGACGGTGATCGCGGGCACGCGCGGCCCCCAGCGGGCGACGATGCGCCTCGACATCGAGGGGCGCCTCGCGACGGAGGAGGCGGACGGCAACGGACCGGTCGACGCGGTCTTCAACGCGATCCACGCCCTGGTGCCGCACGAGGCGAAGCTCGAGCTCTACGACGTCCACGCGGTGACGGAGGGCACGGACGCGCAGGCCGAGGTGTCGGTGCGCCTGCGCCAGGGCGAGCGCAGCGTGACGGCGCGCGGCGCCGACCCGGACACGCTGGTCGCCTCCGCGAAGGCCTACCTGGCGGCGCTGAACAAGCTGCTGGCGGGCGCCAACCGCCTGCATGCCCAGCATGCGGCGGCCGAATAGCCGCCGAAAAAGCGCGAGGCGGGTCGGATTCGGGACTGGACAGCCCGGATCCGACCCGCTACATCCCGCCTCGCGATCGGGACGGTTGGTGGCCGCCCGGTCTCGCTCCCTGAGAGCGACGGGTGCATAGCTCAGTTGGTAGAGCAGCTGACTCTTAATCAGCGGGTCCTAGGTTCGAGCCCTAGTGCACCCACCAATCAAATCAGAGACTTAGCTGAGACGGCGCTGCATCCGGGGGCGTTCTAGGGAACGCCTCAGGTCACAAACTGCCGTGTGATGGGCTTGATGGACGCGCCGCCGTGGAGGCCGACGCTCCGCAGATGTCCGCCGTGTCGCGCAGGCTGGCCGCCTTATCGTCGGTCTCGGTCACGAGCCGGTACTCGAAGCTGAACCGCTCCGATTTTCTCGGAGGCTGTTTGGCTTGGGTCAGGCGGCCAGGGCTGGCTTCTGCACCTGGGCATCGTAGCGCGCCTCGGCCTCGGCGGGAGGCACGTTGCCGATCGGCTCCAGCAGCCGGTGGTGGTTGATCCAGCCGACCCCTTCGAGGGTGGCGAACTCCACGGCCTCGTAGCTGCGCCACGGACCGCGCCGATGGATCGCCTCGGCCTTGAACAGGCCGTTGATCGTCTCGGCCAGAGCATGGTCGTACGAGTCCCCGACGCTGTCGACCGAAGGCTGGACCCCAGCCGCCGCCAGCCGGTCCTTGTACTGCAGAGCGAGGTATTGGGTGGATTCAAGTGGTCGTCGCAACGGCTTGGCGGAGGGCGGTTGTGATGGCAGGTCGGCGGCGTTCGGATCGGGCACTTCGCGAGAAGCTGCGGTCACCGGGTCGTCCCGGGGTCGGTCTGCGCGAGACGCGGCGGGGGTTCTGGGCGTTCCTCGCGCAGGGTCTCTCCAGCGAGGTCGCAGCGATGAAGCTCGGGATCTCGCCACCGGTCGGCTCGCGGTGGTTCCGGACAGCAGGCGGAATGGCACCTTCCCACCTGTCACCATCATCCAAGTCGCCTTCTGCGCGCTACCTGTCGTTGGCTGAGCGGGAGGAGATCGCGATCCTACAAGCGCAAGGTCACGGGGTCCGGGACGTCGCTCGGCGTCTGGGACGGGCGGCGTCGACCATCTCGCGGGAATTGCGCCGCAATGCGGCGACCCGCAGTGGCGGCCTGGACTATCGCGCCACGACCGCGCAGTGGCACGCTGAACGCGCGGCACGCCGGCCCAAGCCAGCAAAACTGGCGGGGAACGCAGCGCTGCGGACGTACGTGCAGGAGCGGCTCGCCGGAACTGTCGCGACACCGGGCGGGAGCGCTCTGCCTGGCCCTAGCGTTGCCTGGAAGGGACGGCGGCACGGGCGACGCCAGAGCCGGCGATGGGGTCGATCCTGGAGTCCGCAGCAGATCGCCGAGCGCCTACGGCTCGACTTTCCGGGCGATACGACGATGCGCATCAGTCACGAGGCGATCTATCAGGCGCTCTACATCCAGGGCCGGGGCGCGCTGAAGCGTGAGCTGACCGCGTGTCTTCGCACAGGACGGGCTTTGCGTGTGCCGCGGGCCCGCAGCCTGGGCCGAGGCAGGTCGTTCGTCACCCCCGAGGTGCTCATCAGCGAGCGTCCGCCCGAGGTGGAGGACCGCGCGGTGCCGGGGCACTGGGAAGGAGATCTGATCCTGGGTCTGAAGAGTTCGGCGATCGGGACCCTGGTCGAGCGCACGACGCGCTTTACGATGCTGCTGCATCTTCCGCCGATGGACGGCCATGGGGTGACACCGCGTGCGAAGAACGGCCCGGCGCTGGCGGGGCACGGGGCCCAGGCGGTGCGCGAGGCGATCGCCGGCACGATCGCGCGCTTGCCCGAGCAGCTGCGGCGCTCGTTGACCTGGGACCAGGGTACCGAGATGGCCGAGCACGCGCGCTTGCGGATCGACGCGGGTCTGCAGGTCTACTTCTGCGATCCACGCTCACCCTGGCAGCGGGGGACGAACGAGAATACGAACGGGTTACTGCGACAGTACTTCCCGAAAGGAACGGATCTGAGCGCCCACAGCGCGAACGATCTTGCTGCTGTGGCCGCAGCCCTCAACAGCAGACCGCGCAAGACGCTGAACTGGAAGACGCCGGCAGAGGCGCTCGACGCTGTGCTGGCTGCCGTGCAAGATGGTGTTGCGACGACCGCTTGAACCCAAGTTGCGACCCGCGATCCGAGTGATGCACGAGCCCGCCCCGTGAGCAGGGCGGCGCTTGTGCAGCGCCTGCTCCAGCGCGTCCAGCACGAAGCTGGCCTGCGCAGTGCGCGACACCCGCCTCGCGCACGCGCCGGATCTCGCGCATCCGCGTCGTGTCACTCCGCGCCCGGGCCGGCATTCTGCCGGGATCAGCGCGGCGTGTGGCATGAGCGTAGTCCGGGGCGGTTCATCCCTCGCGGAACGCGCGCTCCACTCTCCCGAAGCAAGTCCACCCATGCGGTGCGTCAGGCCGCCGCAGAGTGGGTGTCGAGGCGCGAGACGGACAGCCAGTTCGCACTCCCCCTCTCATCGGCCTGTTACCGGTGGCGTCTGACGGCAGCACTGGAATGTGACACATCGAAAAATCCAGTTGCCCTCGGCTGTCAGAGGCTCGCGGCTATTATCAACGCAGGTTCCCTCGAACGCCTTAGCTATTCAAGCTGGGCGGTCCACAAAAGCAGCCGGTCGGCTCACTGTAGAGGGAAAAACTGATAATTGACAATATCGGTTCGCTCATCCAGTTTAGGTATATGCGTAAGCGCGTGATCTCACCTCTATGGGGTACATGCTCGGTTGGACGTGGCGGTTGTTACAATCTAAGATTGCTAAATCCTGAGATGCAATCTTAAGTTCCAGCGATCCCGGCGATCGGTTGTTGTGGCGCCGAGTTGAATACGAACCAGCTTGCGGATTCTTGCGCGTTGCGGCTTCGGGATATGACTTTAAATGGCTAATATTGAATCAACAAGTGAAAATCTCGGAATTCGAACCTCGAGGGAGGACGATTATGCCGATGACTAGGTGCTTGCTGCTTTTAAGCGCGTGCCCAACACGGGCGCTTGCTGGCAATCGTGAGTTTGAGCTTATCCTGCCGCCCCCGAGCGACGATACGGCGTTTGCTCGGGTGGTCACGGCCGTGGCACTCTGCCTCGCGCCTGCGCTGGGCGTGATCGCTCAAGGGATCATCCTGGACCACCAGGGGCCTGTCCTGTTCCGCCGGACCCGCACAGGGCTGAATGGCCAACCGTTCCAAGTCTGGAAACATCGAACATTGCCCGTGCAGAAAACCGGGCCCGTAACGTTGGCCGGTCCGCGCGCCGCTGCATGTTCCGTATCTGCAGCGCATTCGAGCTTCGCATTCACGAACATTCCAAAGATGTTCGTTCGCGCACTGCAAATAACCAGCTGTTCTCAATACTATTCTCGTTGCTGATTCTGTAAGAATTATCTATAGCCAAAATTATTCCCTAAATGGCAGTCGCAGCTGTTTCATCTCTGGCGAAATCGCCGCGGCGGCATCAGCACCGGGGAAGTACGGGGGACATGTGAACTCCTGGGTTGTAGAGGATGTGCGTCATGACAGTACCTGAACGCAATGTTTTCCTATCTGCCCTCGGTGAGGAGGATTTTGAGGCATTATTGCCCAAAATGAAGGATCTCGACGTCAGACAGGGGCAGATTCTCTGCGAGGCTGGCCACGAGATCGAGTTCGTTTACTTTCCAAAAACCTGTGCCATCTCAGTGGTTGCTCTCCTCGAAGATGGAACGCCAGAAATGGCGAACTTTGGCCCCGAAGGCGTTGCGGGCGCACTCGCTCTTCTCGGACATCGGAAGGCCTTCGGTCGCTACCTGGTGCAAATGTCCGGGCGGGCCTCACGCATTCGCCTCGACCATCTCGAAACAGTGCTCGCACAACGTCCTCATCTGCGAGCGACTATGAACTTGTATCTGCAATGGATTCTAAATCAGGTCATGCAGACCGCCGCTTGCAATGCTGCACATCATGTTGAGGCTCGCTGCTGCCGCTGGATCCTCACCTTGCACGAGCGGCTTCACTGCAAAGAACTAGATATAACGCACGATATCTTAGCTTCAGCGATTGGTGTACAGCGGCCTACTGTGAGCGTAATAGCGCGTCGCCTGCAGAACGCGGGCCTCATTCAGCAGCGCCGCGGAGCTATCGCCGTCGTTGATGCGCATGGATTGGAGAATTCAGCCTGTGAGTGTTATCACACGCTTCAGCAGCGCTTCGAACAGATATTGCGGTCTGCAGAGAGCATCAGGCGGGCCCGGCGAGAGCGGGACTGTCGCGTTATCGATCCAGCTCGCAAGTTTGGACTCTCGAACTCGGCAGAACCGGTCAATCAGAGAGACTAACGGGTGACCGATCCGCGTGGACCGCTACGCGGGCGGGCGCCCCGGGCTGACCGCAGCGTGAGGCGGGCATGCGGCCGGTCCCGATCCTCGGTGGCGGCCAAGTCGGCCGTGCGCTTCAGGGCGTCACCCGGCCACGGGACGTCGCGCCGCGTGCGTGATCGCGCGAGGTCGTCGACATGACTGGGGAAGGCTCCGCAACGAGCGCCGCCGTGGAGCGTCCTCGTGTGCCGGCGATCGCCGCGGCGGCGCGTGCGGCGGTGGACCGGGTCAGCCGCGAGGCTGGGGCAGCCTGGCAGCTCGACGCCCTGCCGCCCGTCCTCCCCGACGTCGCGACCGCGCGGGCGGGGATCGCTGGTCCAGTTCTCGACCGACTGCGTGTGCGATGGTCGCGGGACCGGGCGCCTGGCGGCCGACGCGCGGGCGGACCTGACAAGCGGCTGCGGGGCCAGCGGCGAGACGAGCGAGACGGCGGTGCGCACGGCCCGCCGGCGCCGCGCGGAAGTGCGCCCGACACGGGCGGCCAACCCGCACCAGGGCCCTTCCGCCGAGGCGGTGCGACGGCCGGTCGGCGAGCGCTCCGGGCCCGACGTGACGGCCGACCAGCGCGGCTGCCCGACTCTCGCTGCCAACCTCGCGGCAATCCTGGCCAGGATCGCGCCGCCCCAACCACCTCACCTAGCGTGAACGCGGGTGTGGTGACGTCGTGTCGCTGCGCCGAGGCGATCTCCACCCGGATGAAGGCGCACGGCGCCCGCAGCGTGCCGGTCGAGCCGATCACGACCTCGTCCTACCCGACGCCGGCGCGGCGCCCGGCCAATAGCGAACTCTCGACCGCGACGCTGAGCCGGGATTTCGGGATCGTGCCGCGGCCCTGGGAGGCGGCGCTCGCCGACATCCTGGACCGGCTGATCGGCCCGGTGACGCCGGCCTGAAGGAGGCCATGATGAAGGGCATCGTGCTCGCCGGCGGCTCCGGCACCCGACTCCACCCGGCGACGCTCGCGATCAACAAGCAGCTGCTGCCGGTCTACGACAAGCCGATGATCTACTATCCGGTCTCGGTGCTGATGCTGGCCGGGATCCGCGAGATCCTGATCATCTCGAGCCCCGAGCACCTGGACAATTACAAGCGGCTGTTCGGGACGGGCGAGCAGTTCGGGGTGACCTTCTCGTACGCGCTGCAGCCGCGGCCGGAGGGGCTGGCGCAGGCCTTCCTGATCGGGCGGGACTTCGTCGGCGCGGACCCAGTCTCGCTGATCCTGGGCGACAACCTGTTCTTCGGGGCGGGCCTGCGGGCCCTGCTGCAGCGGGCGCGGGCGCGGGCGCGGGGAGCGACGGTGTTCGCCTACCACGTCGACCACCCGGAGGCCTACGGGGTGGTGAACCTCGACGGCTCGGGCCGCCCGACCAAGCTGGTCGAGAAGCCGAAACTGCCGGAATCGACCTGGGCGGTGACCGGCCTGTACTTCTACGACAACCAAGTGCTCGACATCGCGGCGGCCGTGAAACCCTCGCCGCGGGGCGAGCTGGAGATCACGGACGTGAACCAGGCCTACCTGGAGCGCGGGCAGCTCGAGGTGGAATGCATGTCGCGCGGCTACGCGTGGCTGGACACGGGAACGCATGACAGCCTGCTGGAGGCGGGGGAGTTCGTGCGGGTGATCCAGAGCCGGCAGGGGATGCAGGTGGCCTGCCTGGAGGAGATCGCCTACCTGCAGGGCTGGATCTCCCGCGAGCAGGTGGCGGCGCGCGGCGAGTTGTCCGCGAAAACCAGCTACGGTCAGTATCTCATCTGGCTCGCTCGCGGCAGCGACCTGATCAGCCCCCACGCGGTGGGCCGGTTGGAGCGTTTGAGCGCCTAACAGAACGGGCATGAACCGCCTGGGCGGATGTTGGTGTGTATGGCTCGACCGCTTCAACCGATGATCTCTGGCGCGAGATCGCCCCGCTTCTGCTGCCGCCCCGGTTGCGCCCTGGGCTCGCGCCAGACCTACGGCTCGCCGCGCGTCCAGGCGGAGCGGCGCGACCAGGGCGACGCCCGCCGTCGCAAGCGGATCGCCCGGCCGATGCGCGGGGCCGGTCTCGTCGGGGCGTGTCATCGCCGCAGCGGGCCGATCACGACGCGGCGCGATCAGGAGGCCCGGCCGGCTCCGGACTTGGTCGAGCGCAGCTTCGCGGCCGACGAACCCGACCGGCCGTGGGTCGCGGACATCACCTCCGTCCCGACCAGCGCAGATTTCCTGTACCTGGCCATTGTGCTCGACGCGTTCAGCCGCCGGAGCGCCGGCTGGTGGGGCTCCCATCGCGGCCCGCCGCGACGGCCGATCATCTTCGCACTGATGCGGGATCCGCTTGACCAAAGCGGATCCCGGATCGCGAGCCCGCGCGGCGCCTGAGCGAAGCCGACATCCGCATGGCCGAAATCGGAGATGGCGAAGCCATCAACCGGATGTCGGATGAGTTGGTGCTGGACGCGCTTGCGATGGCCGCCAGCCAGAGAAAACCGGGACACGTGATCCACCGCTCGGATCAGGGCTCGCCCTAGACTTCGCTGGCCATCGGCGGCCGCTGCCGCGAGGCGGGCGTGCGGCCCTCGATGGGCTCGGTCGGAGATGCTCACGACAATCTATGGACGCCTCCCGCGGCAAGGTATTCCTCAGCGACGACCACGACCTTGGGTGCGTGAATCTATCCGGCCTGTCGGTGGAGCGATCACGCCCCTGGCCTCGATGGGGTCCGCTTCTTCCGTCCTCATAACGCTAGCGGCCTCGAAGGCCGTGTCGTAGGTCAGGATCGGAAGCGGCGGCCCACGCCGTGTCGCCATCGTCGGTCACCTCGCACGCATCGCCGCTCGCGCGACGATCTCGGTCGCCCGCGTCAGGCGCGGGCGTAATCCTCCTCGCGCCTCAGCATCGCCCAGGCTATCCGCGCGGTCTTGTTGGCCATCGCCACGATCCCCTTGTTGAACCCGCGCCGGTCGATCACCGCCTGGAACCAGCGTGAGCGCGGATCGGTCTTCGTGGCCAGGCGCAAGGCGACCGCGCGGGCGCCGTGCACGAGTTGGCGCCGCAGATAGTGGTTGGCCCGGCGTCCGACGCCCCCGAGGTGCGGCTTGCCGCCGGTGGAGTACTGTCGCGGCACCAAGCCGATCCAGGCCGCGAGTTCGCGCCCTGAGCGGAACTGGCGGGCATCGCCGACGCTGGCCTTGAGGGCGGTGGCGACGACCGGGCCCACGCCAGGCAACGTCATCAGGCGGCGGCAGACGACGTCTTCGCGGCAGATCGCCCGAAGTTGATCGTCGAGCCGCTCAAGCCGCGTCTCCAGGGTCTCCAACTCGTCGAGCAGGGCCGCGAAGGTGGCTCGCGCCATCGGCGACAGTCCCGCCTCGGAAAGTTCCGCCCGCACACGCGCTGGAAAGCGGGCCGCACCCTTCGGGTAGATGAGGCCGTACTCAGCCAGGAGCCCACGGGTATGATTGATCAGGTTCGTGCGTTGCGAGACCAGCCGATCGCGGACGCGATGAAGCGACTGCAGGTCTTGCTGCTCGGTCGACTTCACAGGCACAAACCGCATCGTGGGACGTGAGGCGGCGTCGAAGATCGCCTCGGCGTCGACGGCATCGTTCTTCGAGCCGCGCACGAACGGCTTGACGAAGCGCGGGTTGATCAGCCGAACCTCATGCCCGGCCGCGAGGAAAGCTCGCGCCCAATGATGGGCCGTGGCGCAAGCCTCCATGGCGATCACCTTCGGGGCGAGGCTGGCCACCAGCGCCGGAAGTTTGGTGCGCCCGACGCGCCGGGAGATCACCTGACCATCGGCATCGACGCCGTGAACGTGAAACGACTGCTTGGCCAGATCGATCGCGAGCATCTGCATGGCTCTTCTCCCTCTCGGTCTCGCCCAACCTGGGCGCGGAGCGGGAGGCGTCCATCCCATAACGCCATGGCCGAAAGCGTCTTCTCGAGCTTGGAATGCGAACTGCTCGCCCGCCGGCGCTCCCGCTCCCGGCCAGAGGCCCGCATGGCCCCTTTCAGCGACCTGGAGGGCTTCGCCAACCCGGTGCGGCGCCACTCCGCCCTGGGCGACCGCTCACCCAGAGTCTGCGACCAGCAGCATCGTCCCGAGCCTGCAACCGGGACCCTGGTCAGCCAAGCCCAGTGACCGTCCACACAAAACCGGGCAATCCCAAATCCCCGAATAGACAAGAAGTTTCCCCGGGCGGCCTCCTGCAGGATCAGCTTGCCGAGTGTGAGGTCCGCGATCGCCTTGCGCAGCCGCTGGTTCTCGGTCTCCAGCTCCTTCATCCGGCGCACCTGGTCGGACTTGAGCCCACCGTACCCGCGGCCCCAACGATAGGAGGTGACCTCGGTCACGCCGATGGCGCGGCTCGCGTCCGCCACGCACTGCCCCCGCGAGACCAGCACGTCGACCTGCCGCAGATTGGCCATCCCTCTTCCGGCTTGCGCTTCTTCGCTCCCATTGCGTCCGTCCTCCGTCGGCTCAAAGCCACACTTCAGGGCGGACCACTCTCACACGGGCTGACCATACCGAGGCTCGACTGTATCTCCCCGTGCACCACGCACCTGCGTAATCATTCGCACCGAAAATTGGTAATCTCGCGAACATAAAACTCACTCCGGTTCAGGATAATCACGAGCGAAGCGGTTGTCGGAACATAGTCTTACAATTTCGCTTGCTCTCTGCCAGACCCGGTGATTAGTATATCCGATCTGAGTGCCTCCGCCCGAGTCAGCGGGACGGAAAAAGCGCACTCTCGCCCTGCACTGGCCCAGAGGGCTACAAGATGCCAGTCAGCTTTTTCAACCTTTTACCCGTTCAACATAAAGAGCCAGCTGCCTCGATACAAACCGCTGCCCATGGCCGGAACCGGCCGGCTTTACTCATACTTGGCACGCGCGGCATCCCGGCGGCGCATGGCGGGTTCGAGACTTTCGCCGAACGTCTCGCGCTCTATATGGCGGCGCGCGGCTGGGACGTTACGGTATTCTGCCAGCAAGACGTTGCTCCGAGCTCCGGTCTGCATGGTCAGATCGCTCACGACATTTGGCGCGGCGTGCGACGCTTGATCATATCAGTCGAACGAACTGGCCCAGCAGGTACGATTTATTTTGACTGGCGCTCCATGATTGAAGCGCGCCGGCTTCCAGGAATACCATTGGTTTTAGGGTACAATACCGCCTGCTTTCTCCCAATGCTGCGCGCTCAACGTCGTCCTGTCTTGGTCAACATGGATGGTATTGAGTGGAAACGCGAAAAATGGTCAAATTTAGCGAAATTATGGTTCATTATAAACGAGAGAATTGCCTGCCAACTTGGATCTCGATTGATTGCTGATCATCCACAAATCAAAGACCATCTTCTAGCACGAGCAGATGCAAACAAAATAACAATGATACCGTACGGAGCCGACGAAATCGTCAATGCTCCTCCTGAGCTCCTCTCTCCTTACAATCTCCAACCAGACAAATACCTGCTCCTGATCGCAAGAATTGAGCCCGAAAATTCGATTCTCGAGATTGTCCGCGCGTTTTCCCGGCGCCCTCGCCGAGTGCCACTGGTCTGCATCGGCAATATTGATCCAAGCCGCTCTCCATATCATCAGCTCATTTGCGCGGAAGCGTCGCCGCAAGTGCATTTCCCCGGCGCCGTATACGATAAGCCCACGGTTTCAGCTCTCCGGCGGCATGCGCTGGCTTACCTCCACGGGCACACCGTCGGCGGAACGAACCCATCGCTCGTTGAGGCTTTGGGTGCCGGGAGTGCGATCATCGCCAAGCGCAACATCTTTAACACTTGGACCGCCGGACCTGAGCAGTTCTACTTTTCTGACGAGGATCAGTGCGACGCCCAGATCGAACGGGCGTTCGACGACCAGACCGCACTCAAGAACGCCCGTCGGGCCGCGAAGCGGCGACATCGCGCTACGTTCCTCTGGGACGATGTGCTCGCCAAATACGAAGATCTCTGCCTGGACACGTGGCAGCACGTAATGCGTGCAGCCCTCGCGGTGCTCGCCCTGGCCACGAGCCCCTTCTGCCCGAACGCCCGAGCTGACTATCTGCTTGGGCCGGGCGATAAGCTGCAAATAACAGTATCACTGACGACCGCCTGGCGTACAACGGTCAACGCCGACGGGGCGATCGCGATGCCGCAGATCGGCACGGTTCCGCTTGCAGGCATATCCGTCCAAGCGGCCCAGGCTCGCCTCCGAGAAGAATACCGCGCGAAGCGAATTTTTCAAGATGCCGACGTTCAGGTGGAAGTCACGGAGTATCGTCCGTTTTACATCGACGGCGACGTTGCGAAACCCGGCTCCTATCCGTACCAGCCACGCATGACGGTCCGTCAGGCAATAGCCTCGGCGGGAGGACTCGACATGGTGCGGTTTCGCATCGGCGAGAACCCTTTCGTGAGGGCCGCCGACCTCCGCAGTGAATATGAATCGATCGCCATTGAACGCGCACGTCTACTTCTTCGAAAGAACCGCATCAACGCCGAACTTGAGGGCACACAAGAACTGCGAATTGATGATCTTGCAAACCCCGGTATTCCGCCTTCGCAAATCAGGCAGTTGGCGGCGCTGGAACTTGCGCAGCTGCGACACAACAAAATCGCCCAAGAAGCGGAGATTGCGGCGCTCACAAACGTCATAAATGAGTCGCAGGAGAACCTGAATTCGCTGAACGCGGAATTGTCCGTCGAAAGCCAAGCGACGCGAGACGAAGAGGCGGCAGTCGCCTCCACACGGTCGTACGTCACCCGGGGTACCTCCCCGGAAACACGACTCGCTGAGGTCCGCCGCGACTTGGCCAGCGCAAAAAGTCGCTATCACGCCACGCAAGCCCAGGTGTGGGCGGCAGCGCGGGCCCTCTCCGAGCATCGACGCCAGCTGGCGCGCGTCGTTGAGGTCCGCCGAGGCGCTCGGCTGGCAGAAGCACAAGAAACAGATATTGCTCTACAGAAGCTTGAGGCTCAGACCAAAGCTCTTGCCGAGAAATTCGCCGTTATCGGAGGAATTAGAGCAGCTCTTTACACAAGCGCCGGTAACGACCTCGAAGTGACTGTCTACCGTCAGAATGCCGCAGGCTCCGAACGCCTCACGGCATCGAGCGACTCGAAGATCGAGCCGGACGACGTGGTGTCCGTGAATGTGCGACCGGGTCGCCTTCTTGGTATGGCGGCGACTGCGGAACCTAGTCCGGTGATCACGTCGACCGCAACTAACCGCCGGTGAGCAAATCGGAGCGTCATGTCATGCGCATCCTCTGTGTTCATCAGGGTTTCGAGTTGTATGGATCCGATCGTTGCTTTCTAGATTCCGTGCGCGTGATACGGGCGTCATTTCCACATGCCCACGTCGCCGCCGTCATACCGCGCCCGGGTCCCATCACTGCGCCGCTATCAAGCCTCGTTGATCACGTGACGTTCGGAAAAATCTGGGTACTTCGCAAGCATGGACTTTGGAAATCTTTGCTGCACGGCCCAATTTCACTTCCAGTGGCCGTCGCACGGGCGGTTACGGCCTTTCGAAGCGCCGACCTCGTGTACATCAACACGGTGACCGTGTTAGATTATTTGCTGGCGGCGGCTTTTTTTCGCAGCAAAGCGCTCCTGCACATTCACGAAGCTCCGGGGGGATTGGCGGGGGTTGGATTCGGTGCCCTCGTGCGCAGCCTCAGGGCTGCAACGATTTTCAATTCGGAAGCGACGCGCTCCGCCTATCGTCCGTCACGAAAAGCACCGTCGTACGTCCTCTACAATGGCGTCGACGCGCCGGACGTCGCCGATCCTTGCCGCTACGACGGCTCGCGGCGATTGCGCATCTTGATGATCGGGCGAATCAGTCGCGGGAAGGCGCAGGATCTCCTTCTTGATGCATGTGAGCGGCTGCCTGCCTCCGTCATATCAAAGATCGAAGTGAAAATCGTCGGCAGCTCTTTCGGGAGACGACGACAGTTGGAACAGCTTCTCATCGCACGTGCGAGGAAGATTGTGCCTCCAGATGTTTTCTCGTTCGAGCCTTTCACCGCAGATCCGGCGAAGCTATACGAGTGGTGCGACCTCGTGATCGTTCCATCTCGGGTCCGCGAAGGCTTCGGACGCGTCGCAACCGAGGCAATGGCACACGGACGAGCGGTCATCGCGGCCAACCATGGCGGCCTCACCGAGATCGTCGAGCATGAAAAGACGGGTTGGCTATTCACGCCGAACGACCCAGCCGCCTTGGCTGAGGTTATCCAGGTCGCGGCAGCGTCGCCCGACCAGCTGCGGCAGTTCGGCCGGGCCGCGCGACGGCGTTTCGACACCCATTTCGCAGCTCCCCTCATCGATTCGCAGCTGCGTAAAATCCTACGCGAGCGGTGCCCGTGACGGTCGATCAAACCCGGAGCACGCGGATGTCGCTACAAGCCAGCCGCCTGACCACGCAGCTGCCGATATTGCGAGATCGCGGAGTTAATCTCCGCGAAATACTGAGCGTGTTGAAACGCCGTCGGGCTATTTTCCTGGTTGTTACCTCGATCGTTCTATTTTCCGTGATAGCCTACCTGTTCATCGCACGTCCTACGTTTACCGCAACAGCGCAGATCCTTCTCGACCAGCAGCAGAGAATCGCCGACGATGTTCCCAGGGAGCAGCTACCGTCAGAAACTGTAAGCGCGATCGTCGAGAGCCAAGTTCAGACAGTGGCGTCCCACGAAATTGTGAGGCGTCTTATCGCAAGCGAGCATCTAACCAGCGATCCGGAATTTGCTTCGCGGGGACTTGTATTGCAAATATTGCATTCCGCTTTGGGCATGATCGGCACAGCGGCGTACGAGGAAGGAGATCCAGAAGCGCGCGTACACCAAAATGTTCGCAACGCGATCTCAGCACGAAGGCTTGATAAAACTTTTGTTCTCGAGATCAGCTTTGAATCGCATGATCGGCAAAAATCTGCGCGGCTCGCGAACGCCACCGCGCGCGCCTTTATCGCCGACCAGGTTGAGGCGAAAGTGGCCGCGAATCGCCGTCTTGCGGCGTCGTATGAGGCGCGTCTACCGGAGTTGCGAGGGGAATTGCAACGAGCCGAACAGGCGATTGAGACTTACAAGTTTCAGCACAGTACGGTCGTTCCCTCCGGCGGCCCGGCCACGCTCGGCGGAAATGAGGCCCTTGTCGGGCTGAGGGAACTCGAGCGGGAAGCAGAGACGAGTCGCGCCCTGTATGTCTCGCAACTGGCACGTTCGAGGAAGGCGTTCGAACAAGCGAATTTCTACGTTGCTGACGCACGCTTCATTTCCCCCGCAATCCCGCCAGCGCGCCGCAGCTGGCCGCCGACGGGAGTGTTGCTCGTTGCTGGTCTCTTTGGTGGCATGAGCGTGGCCGCGGGCGTCGCGTTGCTGCGCGATCATTTGGACACTCGCCTCTTTACGAAGGAACAAACCGAGTCGGAAACGGAGTTTCCGGTCCTCGCCGACATACCAGAAGCTCGGCCAAATTCACCCGACATCGCGCGTTGCAATCAGGGTGCGTTCCTGCGTATCTTGGACTCTGTACGCGAGCATTCAGAGAGAAAAAGCACCAGAATTATACTTCTTACTTCGTCCGAACTGGGGGAGGGTAAAAGTACAATAGCTATAAACCTGGCGATGATTGCTGATAAACTCGGAGATAGCGTCCTGCTCGTTGACTCGCCGTTCGCCACGACGGCGACGTCGGTGGCGGGGGAGCACATCTGGTTCGTCGACTCGCCCTTCATCGTGCGAGCGGCGCTCTTGCCGTCGAGTGCCGGGATCAAGGCCACGAGTCAGAACGGAGAGGCGGCGCATCGTCAGGCGGCGCATCACCCACTCGTGCTACAAGGCGACTCCGCACGAAGAACCAGCCTACGAGACCAAATCGAATTTTTGCTGAATTCGTCGACGCGAAAATTCGATCTCATCATCTTGGAGCGAAGCGCGGCCAACGACGACTGCGTTCTCCGTGACATGAGCCACATCGCACACTCGATCATCATTGTGGCGAAAGCCGGTCGAACTCGGGTCGGCGACATTGCTTCGATCTCCGAAACACTTGGATTGGGACGCAAGCGAATCGCTGGTGTGGTACTTAACCGCACTCGGCGGAAGTCGAGGTTGCTGCCGTGACCTCAACACCCTCGCCCGCGGCGCTGATGAACCATCGCGCGCGGTCCGACCGCGCCTCGCTGGATCCAGGCGGGCCCCTCTTCCTCCTCACGGTCGGCGTACTTTTCGCCGTTCCAGGAGGACTCCTGTGGGAGCTTGGACTCAATTACGACGGCATCACCGGCTCGATAATGTCGAAAATTCATCCCTCGTCCTACTTGGCTGCCGTTAATGTCGTAATTGTCATGGCGCTGAAGCCGAGTTCAGCGTCACCGTGCCGCCGCCTGCTTGAGAAGTATGGAGGTTCCGTTCTGCTCTTTACTTTTACGATTGCAGCTTTAGGTTTTGCGGCGATCAGCAGGCGACCAGGCCTTGCGGGTTTGGTCGATACATTTTGCGTTCCCGCACTGCTCGCCATCACGGTGGAGGAGGTGTCGGAAGCAACACGCAGACGTGGAGAGTATCTTTTGCATTGCATTCTTACGTGCAACGCGATATTGACTATCTACGAGGCCGTAACAAATCACCACATTTTTCCCTATCGGTACGAGGGGCAGATCCCCGTCGAGCTGCGGCCGGCAGGACTACAGAATCACGCTTTGTCCAATGCGGTCGTTATAGGAACATACATCACGATACTCGCGTATGGAGCCCCGTTGCGCTTGCGGACCGGTGTGCGTGCGACGTTCATCGTACTTCAGCTGGCCGCTCTCATTTTGACCGGCGGCCGTGCAGCAACTGTGATCATTTCATGCTTCCTGCTCCTGCGCGGCTTGCAAGGGTGCGCGCGCGTTCTTGCCGGACGGCGTTTCTCGAGGGCTGAAGCAGCGCTCCATTTGACAGTTATTCCTCTTGTCCTGCTCTTGGTCGTCGTACTCGTACATCAAGGTGTATTCGGAATCTTGCTTGATAGATTTAATGAGGACAGCGGCAGTGCGATGACACGCGCGAAGATGTTCCGCATGTTCACATATATTCCCTTTGAACAGATCATGTTGGGACCCGATTTGCAAACCGTCGACTACGTTCGGCGCCGCGAGGGGCTTGAACTCGGGATTGAAAATCCTGTTGTCCGATTTATCTTGTACCAAGGAGCGGTTGTTACGATGATGATGATCGTCGGTGTCGCGTGTTTTCTGGTCCAGATTGCACGTTCAACTGGCCATATCCATGTGGCTCCGCTAATTTATTTCTTAGCGGTAATATCGACTTTCGAAAGTATCGGCACGAAAGGAAGCTTACTTGCTAAATACGCCGTAATGACCGCTGTTCTAACGAATTTGAGGCCTATTATGTACGGCCGCCGATGACCAGTCCGGCGTGCAGCGCGAAGCGACGCTTCACGGCGCAGATCAGAAAAGGGTACGATCATGTGCAACGAGGAAGACGCCTGCCGGATCACAGGCGCATCTCCCCGCCGCCCCGCGGTCGGAGCCCGCTGTGGTTGCCGTATTGCTGCGTGATCTCGTCGGTGGTGGAGGAGGTGAAGTTGCTCGTCGCCGTTCGAGTTCCCGAATCCTCAGACAGAAGCTGGCACTGCGATCTCCTCAAGAGGATAAACGCCGTTCCCATGGTCACGGCGCAGGTCATCTGGGGGGCGAGGCAGAAACCGCTTCCCTTCGCTCTCAGGTGTGTTTTCGATCCGAGCCGCGAAAGATCGACCTACGAAGCAGCCGCCTCGGAACGTTCAAGTATGGTCGAGCAAGCGAGTTCGTCCGAAGCGGATTCGCCCAAGCCCGACATTCTACTGGATCTATGTGGCGGCGTTGCGGAGGGCTATTGTCCGACATGGTCGCTGATGGCTGATGGCGAGGACGTTGAAAGCGGCGTACTGAGCTCCATAGTGCGGGGACGCGCACCAGTCATCTACATTTTCGACAGATCGGCCGGCGATGTGATTGCGTCGGCTCGGCCGCACACGGAAGCGAATGGTAAAATTTATCAGGTATTCGAAGAATACATGCAAGTTGCTCAGCGGCTGGTCTGTGGGGCGGTCGCGGGCTGTCGGACATCGGTCGGTGACCGGCCGCCGAGAGTGGCAGACGAGCTAGGCTTGGGAGATCTGGCCCGTTACGCGCGATCGCGCCTAACCCATGACGTCGTGAAGGGTGCCTACCGTACTCTCTGCTACGCACCACATTGGCGGGTTGGCTGGCGGATCGTGGACGGTGCGGACATCGTGGACCTTAAGGAAATGCCCTGTACTGCCTGGAACGAGTTACCGGACGATGGCTTTCACTTCTATGCGGATCCGTTTCCAATTGAGGTGAATGGCAGAATCGTGCTTTTCGTCGAGGATTTTGACCACCGGGTCGGCCGCGGAGTGATATCGGCTGTGGAGTTCAACTCTTCAGGTCCGGTGAGCAGACCGGTTCCGGTTTTGTCGTCCTCTGCTCATTTCTCATACCCGTTCGTCTTCCAGCACGATGGGGAGATCTGGATGGTTCCAGAGAGTGCGTCGGCGCGGCGAGTGGAGCTCTACAGGGCGAAGAGATTTCCTGATGTTTGGGAGCACGAGGCGGTGCTTCTGAACGATGTCGAGGCAAGCGATGCGACACTCATCCGGGTGGATGGGCGATGGTGGATGATGGCGACCGTACGCTTTGAGGGCGGCTCTTATTCGGACGCCCTATGCCTCTGGTCAGCAGAGAAAATCACGGGGCCTTGGATTGCGCATCGGAAGAACCCTGTACTGGTCGATGCGGCAGCTGCGCGACCGGCCGGCCGCGTAGTGTCGCGCGGGGGCAGCCTCATACGGCCGGTCCAAGATTGCCGCCTCGGATATGGAGCTGCACTCGCTCTGGCGAAGATCACGCGGCTCGACGAGGCGGCCTTCGAACAGTCGGTTGTCGCATCGATCAAGCCTGGCCCCTCCTGGCGAGGCACTCGGCTTCACACTCTTAACCGCGCTGGTAAGCTTGAGTTCATCGATGGATCGTCCAGATCGTACAAGGCCGGAGCGTATCTCAGACGTTGGACGGGGCGTCGACTGCGCGAGGGCTCGTCTGGGGAAGCGGAGTGTCAAAGCGTTCTTGCGGGAAGCAGGTGCGGCTGGCCGATGAGGTCGTCCGCCGCGGAAGCGCCTGCTGGCTGGTGTAGCAGATGAGTGAGCGCACTCGCGGCAGTGATCCCGTGCACGACGCTGAGTTCCGTCAAAGAACTTCGGCCCGCACGAGACTGTCATCGCGCGCGGGACGCGCAGCATCGCTTCGGCGGAACGTGAGATATGCGATCGCGGCGTCATAGAATTCGGGTGCTACGATGTTCGTCGGTTCGGCTCTCGTTGTACTTGGTCAGCTTAATGGGCTCGGCGTTGTCCGCAGTCTGGGTGAAGCTGGGGTCAAGAGCTGCGTTGTCGATCGCAGCCGAATGGCGCCTGCACTTTGGTCGCGTCATGCACTGCCTATTGTGAGCGGCAACATGTCGGGCGAAGGTTTTGTCGAGACCCTTCTTGGCCTCGGGAAAAGCTTCAGCGAGCCGCCAGTGCTTTTTAACACGGACGAGATGTCTGTTCTGCCGATCTCGCGCAGCCGCGACAGGCTTGCCAGCGCATTCAAGTTCCGGTTACCTGATCACGAGATCCTATGCACGCTCCAGGATAAGGCGCGCTTCCACGAATTCGCGGTGTCGCAACGGCTTCCTGTCCCTGGCACGGCACTGATTCGACGCGAGGCCGAGATCCGAGAACTGGGACGCCTCCGCTATCCGGTTGTCGTCAAGGCTGCAAACAAAGGCGCAGTCCATGCAGGCAAAATGCCCGGCCTGATTGGCTGCGCCTGCGAAGCAGAAGCTGCGTCCGTATGCGGCAGATATTTGGAAGACTCGGAGGGCTTGGTAGTTCAGGAATGGATCGATGGCGCGGTAGACGAGATATTCTTTTGCCTTTTTTATTGCGGTAGCCCTGGCGATGCGACTGCTATGTTTACGGGGCGGAAACTCGCCAGTACTCCCCGTTTCGGGTTGACGGCGTATTGCCAAGCGGCTCCAGAAGCGGCTGGGCTCTTGGAGCCATTAACGCGAAATTTCATCGAATGCGCGAAGTATGTGGGGTTAGGTAGCGTTGAGTACAAATGGGACAGGTCAAGGAGCAAATTTCTCATCGTTGAGCCGACTGTCGGTCGTACCGACATGCAGGAAGAAATCGCGACGCTAAGTGGCGTTAACATTCCTCTGATCGCATATAGGTATGAGCGTGGGGAAGCTGCACACGTTCGCGGAGCAGTTAGTTCGGGCGTTGTCTGGAGGTCGTCATGGTTGGAGCCGCTTAGAGGAGTAAAAGCCAAAATACCCCATCAGGCGGTGGTGTATGACGGGTTTTGGCGTCGTGACGATCCGCTCCCTGGTTTCGCGAGATACGGATTTAATCTATGCAGCAGCTTGCTTAAAAAAGCTCGGAACGTTCGCATGCTCACGAGAAATAGCTGAGCTTGTGTTGATTGGATCCGATGGTTTGATAAGCTTGCGCGCTGTTGACCTGAGGGCCTCGGCCTTGGCTCAAGCAGTCTGCCCGTCAAGCTTGTTCACGGTCGAATTGCATCGGTCTGGTTAGAGGCTGCAGTCGGCCGAATATCGTCTCGCCATCGGGATGTGTGCGGGCGAACCGACGGCTGAGGTTGGGTCGGGAGAAGTGAAAGGGAGCCACTTCGCCTGAACCTTGGCGGTCCAGCTTGTCAGCGCGGAGGCACCTGCTAGGTTTTGTCCTCCGGCCGGCTGCAGCACGTCAGCTCGCACCTCTCCGAAGGAATTCAAAGCGAACGGCAGGTTGATCATCGCGTTGACCGTGGAGCACACACCATGGCTCACGACTCCGATGCCACCGGCAGACTTCGGCTCAATCGATTGCGGACCCGTGCACGACGGATCGGGATCAGCATTTCAAAGGGCCGCGGCCTCAAGCGAGACGCCTTCATGCTTTACTACACCGACTTGGACCTGCCTCTGTGCGGATGGGATGAGCACGGCCTGACGCTCAATCAAGCCGAGCACATCATCGCGATTGCCGAGCAGGCCAGAGGCACCGGATCTGCGCGCAACCTCGCGCGCAAGGAGCTGGCTGCGGTTCCCCTCGGAGCTTCAGTTGGTCCAGGCAATCTGGAGTCCTCGGTCGAGCGGGGCACGGCGTCGGTCTGACCAGGGGCTCGACGAGGCGGCCGCACATGCACCGCGGCAGGACCGCCGCGGCGGAGCTCCGCGCCCTCACGTCGGTGGAGTGTCGGTAGCCGGGAACACGCGGGGGGCTGCGCATGGACCGCGCGACTGATCCTCCCTCGGTTTGACGGCTCTCCCGCGCATTGCGTGGAACGGCCGCCGTGACGTGGGTGGCCCTGGCTGATTCGCGGACGGGATGGTCCTCCGCTCATCCCTGCCGGGCTGCGCCATCGAGAGCGTCACTCGGAGCGCCGATCAACTCGTCATCCTCGCCCATGTGCGCCGCGCTCATGCTCGATGCCCGGCCGGCGGCACGCCCAGTTCCGCCGTTCTGCGAGCGAAGATCCGCGACGAGGGCTTCGTGCGCAACAAGGCGGTCCACCTCGCACTCGGGGTGCGGGCCGACGGAGGCAGGGAGATCCTCGGGCCGTGGATCGAGACCAACGAGGGCGTCAAGTACTGGCCGCGCGTGATGACGGAGCTGCGCAACCGCGGGGTCGAGGACATCCCGCCGGCGGTGGTCGATGGCCTGAAGGGCTTCCTGAAGGCGGTCCTCTCGGCCTTTCCGGACGCCGCAGTTCAGACCTGCATCGTGCATCTGCTGCGCCACACTCCGGACTTCACCTCCTACAAGGACCGCGAGTCCGTCGCGGCGGCGCTCCAAGGCGGTCTGCCAGGCCAGCGATGCCACAGCCGCGGGGAGGGCGCCGACGGCGTGCGGGGAGAGCGACCGGGGCCGCAAGTACGGCGCCATCGGTCAGAGCTGGCGGCGGGTGTGGGGCGAGGTCATCCCGTTCTATGCCTTCCCGGCCGAGGGGCGCCGAATGGTCTACACGCCGAACGCCATCGAGGCTTTGAACGCCAAGCTGCGCCGGGCGGTGCGGGCCAGAGGTCGTTTTCCCTCGGACGAGGCCGCGCTGAAGCTGCTGTTCCCGGTCTTGAACCGCTCCGAAGGAGTGGAGGATGGTGCCGCGCGAGTGGGCCATGGCCGAGGCGGGGCTCGCTATTCTGGTCGGCGAGCGCTTCACACGGGCCATGGCCTGAGCAGGTGTCAACGGGCTTCGAACCTTCCGCAATTTCGGGCGCGCAATTTTCCTCAGATCGGCGGGCTCGGCGGTCAGGCGATGCCGAGGTGAGCACCTCCATTCTTGGGCGGGCGTCCGCGCCGACGCGGAGGCGGGGCGAGCGGCGGAGCCTGCAGGGCTGCCTTCGAGCGGATGTGCTCGGGCATGAGCGCGGTGTGCTGGCGCAGCCGGTAGCTTGAGCCCTCGATCTGCACCACCACGGCGTGGTGAAGCAACCGGTCCAGCAGCGCGGTCGCCACCACCGGATCGCCGAACACCTCCCCCCACTCTGCAAAGCCGCGGTTCGAGGTCAGGACCATCGCGCCCCGCTCGTAGCGCGCGTTGACGAGCTGGAAGAACAGGTTGCCCCCGCCCGGCACCACCGGCAGGTAGCCGATCTCGTCCACGATCAGCAGCGCCGGCCGGCAGAAGTAGCGGATCTTCTCGCGCAACGTTCCTTCCCGCTCGGCCCGCGCCAGCGTTCCCACAAGGTCGGCCAGGGTGGTGAAGTACACGCTGCGGCCCGCCTTCACCGCCTCGACCCCGAGGGCCACCGCCAAGTGGCTCTTGCCGGTGCCGGGCGGGCCGAGGAAGTGCAGCACCTCGCAGCGGTCCACGAAGCCCAGCTCGGCCAGGGCCAGGATGCGGGTGCGGTCGAGCGAGGGCTGGAAGGCGAAGTCGAAGCCCGACAGCGTCTTGACCGTCGAGAGCCGCGCCATCACCAGCGCGGTCTTCACCCGCCGGCTCTCGCGTAGGCTCAGCTCCTCGCTCAGCAGGGCATCGACCGCCTCCAGCGCGCTGAGTTCGCCGCGCTCCAGCCGCCGCACGGTGGTGTCGACGATCTCCAGGGCGCGCGGCATCTTCAGCCCTACCAGCGTGGCCTTGATCCGCTCGACCAGTGGGGGGATCAGCTCGCCAGTTCCGCTCATGCCGCGTCTCCCCGGTCGGTCCTGGGCACGCCGGCTCCCGCGAGTTGGCGGGCTACGGCGTCGTAGATGGCCAGCGGGCGACGCGCGACCTGGTCGCCGGCGCGCCTGACGACCACCGGCTCGGCAGGGTCTCGTGGCTCGGGCGGGGGAGATCGCGGCCGCCGATGGGCTGGATCGACCTGCGTCAGCCCACGCCCTTCCAGGGGCAGGTGGCAGGCAACGAGCTCACCCGCCTCGTAGATGCGGATCTGATCGGCCAGCACGTGCACCTCCAGGGCGCGGCGGCGGGTGGTGTCGGGCACGCTGTAGAGATTGCCCGCCACCGAGACGAAGCCCTCGTGGGTGACGCGCCGCTCCAGGCTGAGCACGGCTTCGTAGGGCACGGGCGGCAGCGCCCGCAGCTGGCTGCGCTCCTCCGCGAAGGCGTCGGCGACGATCCGCTTGGTCGTGGCGTGCCGGCGGGCGTTGGCCACGGTGTCGAGCCAGTGCCGCAGCTGGTCGTTCAGGTCGTCGAGGTTGCGGAACGAGCGGGCGAGGAAGAAGTCCTCGCGCAGGTAGCGGAACGGGCGCTCGACCTTGCCCTTGGTCTTGGCCCGGTAGGGACGGCAGGCGCGCGGCAGGAACCCGTAGTGGCGCGCGAGATCGAGAAGGCTGCGGTTATAGATGACCAAGCCGTCGGGATCCTCGCCGATCACGGCGGTCTTCATGCGGTCGTAGAGGATCTCGCGCGGGGCGCCTCCAAGGGCCTGGAAGGCGGCGATGTGGCAGCGCAGGACCGTCTGCAGATCCTGGTGGACGACGAAGCGGGCCCAGAGATAGCGCGAGTGGCCCAGCACCATCGCGAACAGCCAGACGATGCGGGTCACGCCCGGCTCGTCGGCGAAGACGACCTCGAAGCGGGCGAGGTCGACCTGGGCCTGCTCGCCCGGCGGGGTCTCGAAGCGGCGCTCGATAGGCAGAGGAGCTGAGGGGCGAAGCAGGGCCACGGCTCGCTTCACGGCGGTGTAGGCCCCTGCGAAGCCGCGCTCCTTCAACTCGCGCCAGAGACGGACGGCCGTAAGCTGCGGGTAGGCGGCCAGGCGCTCGCGCAGGTAGGGCAGGAAGGCGTCGGTGGCCCGCGCGCGGGGGGATCGCGGTCCGTAGACGGGCGGCTCGAGGCCGCGGGCGATGTACTTGGCGACGGTCTTGCGGTCGAGGCCGAGCTGGCGGGCGATGGCGGTGACCGAGAGGCCCTGCCGGTGGAGGTCCAGGATCGTCATGAGTTCCCCGAGGCTGACCACCGCGCCGCTCCCTCCCGCCACGGGGACCAGCTTCGGTGAGACGGCCGCCGCGCGGGCATCCCGCCTCAAACAGGAGGCTCAGGGGCGGCCGGGAGGGTGGGGAAAATTGCAGGCCCACAAGTGAGGAGGATCCAACGCCCGCTCACACGAATACGCTCGGCGGGCCGGCGTCGAAGGCACGATTGCCCAGGGTGTGCGGTCATCTCGGCTCCGACGGACGCCGTACTTTGGGCACGCGAAGACGCACCTTGCCCACCTGATGACGGCAGCCGCGATGAACTTGGCACGCCTGCTGCGGTGGCTGGCGGACGAACCAAAGGCGCGAACACGGCACTCAGCCTTTGCGCGGCTGCATCAACTCGCGGCCTGACTGAGCTGAGCCGAATTCGCCACCAATATCAGAGTGACGAAGAACCAGGATCCAACGCCCGCTCACAGCCGCGCGCGTGGACGGCAGCAGCGAGCACGTCGAGATCGTGTGCGACTGGGCCGGTGGCGCGCAGACCCGCCACGCGCTGGTCCGGCCCGTCCGGCGGTTCGAGCAGCTGCGCGGGTGCGAGCAGGTGCTGGCCACGATCCGCGACCTGCGTGGGCAGGGCTGCTCGGCCGCGGCCATCGCCGAGCGGCTGAACGCCACCGGCTGGCGGCCGCCCAGGCGGGAGGCGTTCGACGCGTCCATGATCCAGCGCCTGGTGTTCCGCCACGGGCTGGGCAGCGGGCGGCCGATCTGGAGCGGCAACGTCCCGCGCGAGCCCGGCGCCGAATGGACGCTGCACGAGGCGGCCAAACGGCTCGGCGTGCACCGACACACCGCCTACCGCTGGCTGCAAGAGGGGCGACTGCGGGGGCGTATGGCGGCCCGCGGGACGCAGCGCATCTGGCTCGTGCAGATGAGCGGCGACGAGCTGGACCACGTTAGAGCGGCGGCGCTGTCGCCAGGCAACAGGAACCGGACATAGAGAGGCAGCATGGAAACGCAGTGGAGCAGGTGTTCGCGAAGCTCAAGGCGCTGTTGCGCAGTGCGGCCGCCCGCACGATCCCGGATCTCTGGGCGGCAATCCGGCAGGCCTTCACCTGCTTTACTCCGCAGGAATGCCGCAACTACCTCTACCTCACCTCTGCCGGATACGAAAACGACTTAGCCGTCGCGATCTGACCGGGAATAGCTCTAAATATCTCGACCCAGATGGACCAGAGCCTCCTTTCCTGAAGCCCGCAGGCTGTCTCAGATCATCCGGCGACGGACAAGAAACGCGGCAAACAAAAAAGTTGTTGACGTTATCTTGTTCTCAGCCTAAAGTTGTCAATTGCGGCTGATAGAGGACGGGTGTGGCTCATTTTTTTGTACAGTTTTTACGTACAAAGGGAGTGAGGCATGGAAGATGTTCTCCGCATTCGATTCAGGCCATATGAAGAGGCAACGAGTATAGAAGACTATCTTGCCGATCTGCTAATAAAATACCATGCTAGCTATCACGAGCCTGACAGTAAATACGGCTCGATGTTTAGTCGTCAATACTTATTCGCACATACATCTTTGCCAGATTATTTGCTAGTTGTTCCAAGCAAGTGTTTTGATTGTAGTATATTTTACATAGTCAGGCATGCAGACTCGGACAATCCTGAAATAATCGGATCAAATCGTGTCAAAAATCTCAGTTTCTATTTACATAGAAACACGATGTATCGCGGCGCCCGAATGATTTCTACAGTTGTAGACGGCGAATGGCTCGGGTACGTATTTAATGGTAAAGAATATTGCGCGAGCACACCTTCTATTGTGAATGAGAGTTTCAATCAAAGTTTGTCTGCGGAACAAGCAGTTCCGAACCCATGGAACGCAGATTACCCGGCGGAAATTTTCGCACAACCAGAGTTCGAATTGACAGGCTTGGACCCTTCGCCGGGAGGATTATCCGACCAAGCACTTCTTGTGCCCGGCAAAACCTTGGAGGGGGCTGCGAAAATGTTTTCAGAGAAATGTAGTGGAGGAGACGAATATACAAATAATTGTGCTCACTTTCTTTCCAACGCTTTTATCAAAGCCGGCTTCACTGAGTTACGCGATATAAGAACTAATAAGTGCATTAAGGCAAGATGTGGAACAAGTGCTAGTCGGCCGATTCGCGCGCGGAACATGTGGTGCTGGTTTCAAGCAAAAGCTAGACGCCACGAGCGCATGGTCGAGCCAAATACGGGATTTTGGGCAGTATTCCAACATATAGAGGGCGGATACTGGGGAGGACATGTGGTTATTATCGATACAAACCGATGGAAGTATTACGGAACAGGATGGTATTCTGAATGGGATCAGTATGCGTTCCAGTGGTAAGATGCCTAATATCTCCAAGATATAGTCGCTAATTCTTGTTCCTGGTTCTCTGGTAGGCCTGACAGCACAATGGTATTAGCTCATTCATTTTTGTATATATGCGCTAACCTCATGAAGAGCCGCTACAACGAGCTAAACGGAGTTCCTAAAAATGGAGCAAGACTCGCCTGTGCTGTCTCCAGCCGAATCTAAAACTATCTACCTCTCCCTCGGCATCATCTTAGATGAAAACCTTGTGTTGGTGGCAAGGAATCCCCTTCCCGAGCGTCTCCGCTACTCGTGGCCGCCGGTGAAGGCATATCTAGCATCTAATTGTTCGCCTCCAACTAACGACTGTCCAGACAATGTCTTTTCTTTAGATTGTACACACTTCGTGGCCCACGCGCTAAATAAATCCGGCGTCTTTGTAAAAGTACCGTCGGCGGATTGCGCATCAGGCCTATGCATCAGAGTGAATGATCTAGCAGCAGCATTTCATAACTCTGTCGAGGAATATCTTAACGTAACCCAGATTAGAAGCCACCAGGAGACCAGAGAGGGCGATTTCTGCTTCATACCTAGTTGGTTTGGCCTCAGCAAAGAGCACGCTATGGTTCTACACAGTCCAGCGACACCACGAGGTGCAAGAGTTTATGCGCACACAAATTCAAGATGCGGCGATTATGTGAGCTTTGAAGGCCAGTCGTGTGTTTATTACAGAATTTCCGCGGCGGCATCCTGACGTGAATTAACGTTGTGCCTCCGCGTCGTAGTAAGTTCAAAAGTTACCAATAGCCGAGTACGCGTGCGCTAATCACGCTGCCCAGGCGGGCCCGCACTGCCCCATATTTGCCGCCGTTTGAGACGTAGCGGTACCTCTTCGGTTCTATGTCGGTCAGACTGCAGCGAACTACTGCTGGAGAACGGTGAGAAGCGAGGCACCAGATGACAGATGATCGCGACCTACGTGGGGATGGTAGCGCAAAGTGCGACTCGCGAAATTCTACTACTCGTGATCTACACGTCGCGGTGGGAAGCGGCGGGCTGGTGACCCGTCGAGACGTTCTAGTCGGCACTGGAGCTTCGTTTGTGGCCGCACCGCTCGCCTCTGCCGAAGCGATGAGGCCATACTTGGATGTCACCTACGAAGACCAAACACGGCGCGGGTTGAGCGTCGCCTGGGTGGAAAAATCTGGGAAGGATGAAAAGCGACATCAATGGATTTTACGTACTTCCACCTTCGCAGACCCGGATCTGCCCAATTGGCTGGGCCGGTTCGTTCTGCGCCGCACGCATGAGGGCTGGAGCGCCGAGATTGCCCGATGTGCATTGACGGCTGATTACCAGTTCGGCCTAAGCATTAGCATCAACTGGACCCCAGCCTACGATCCACACAAAAACTCTTCGTCTTCCAATCGCGAGCCGGCGCTGATCCTGACACTTCGCCGCGGCCAGAGCATCAATCTGAGAACAGACCGACTTGTCTCTTTCCTGAAGCAGGAAGAGGGAGCGGGCGAGATATCAGGATCTCTGACGAAAGAGCAGGCTTCCGCGTTCGTCCAAGGACTGTTTGGCGGGAGCTTCGACGCGACACAGGCGCGCGACGTTCGACTTATTTTCCACCACGCCGGCTATTGGATTCTTCGCGCCGGCAAGCAGCTGGAGACGCGTGAGGCGGAGAGGGCTGCTGCAAGAGAGAACTTCTTCCGAGCCTTGCCAGATGAGGGCGTATCGCTGCGATTCCGGGAGACATTTTTCACTATCTTCTCTGGCAGCGCGGGTGGCGACGCAGCCGAGCCGTTCCTTCTCAATCGCTCCGAAAGAGGGCGTGACACGGAGCGGGAGGACGTTCGTGCGCTGTTTGCGGGCGACGGCGCGCCACCGGCGCCCGAGAGCATTCTGTCTTCAGCGCCGGAGGAAAATAAGCCAGCACCACACTCGCCGCTGGCGAAGGAGCAGCTACTCGCTCCAAGAATCCTCTACGCCCTTGTGCGGCACGATATAGAGACGGCTCGGGCCCGTCCCGAACATGCATGGAGCGGGACGGTCGATCTCGGCCGTGCAAGCACTGGAGAGAGCGGCGTCCTCTCACTCCGCGATGGGACGGAGTCCTCATTTCTCGGCTGGCGGAATTCGGGGGACGGCAATCCAGTCTTCGCCTTGCGCATCCGCATGACGCTGTCATTGCAGCGCCCAACCGGTAGAACCGAAACCATTTTCGATAATCTCAAGGGAGCACTCTGGCGTGCAAAAGGAGAGGGTGGCGGACTGCGCATCGTTGCCTCGCTCACGCCCACTAGCAGGAAAATGCGGATCGACACGCGCTTCGGTCGTTTCATGGCCGCCCCGCTGCCAGCGATCGCGCCAAGGCCTGGCGTCTCCGCCCGGGTGCCCGTGATCCGAATCGGCGGCACGGGACTGCGTACCGGCCGGATGCTCAACCATTTCGCGGCGCCGCTCGCCTTGCAGGATGCGGCGATTCCGGTCGCTAGCGAACGGATGTCCGGCGAAAGAGAGTTGGATCCCGCGGTCTCTAAAGGGGCGGCCGGGCGTCGCGCCGCACGCCTGTTCAGCCAGCTCATCTTCCACGAAGCCGAATGTCTTTTTTACATCGCCGGACTGCCGCTGCGACACGTCTGGAGCGGCCGGCCGGCGCCCTCGACCGAGCCGCCGCAAGCCGAATGCCTGGTTCATGTCGGCGCGACAGGCAGGATTAGCCTGCCCGCGCGCCTGTCGCTGAGCCGCGCAGCGCTTCTGGTGCGCCGGCCGGCCGATCTCCTTGCCCTGAAATACCGGTTCCAAGATCTCGTCTTGGAATACGAGGAAAACGTTGGATGGCGGATTGTGCCCGACCGGCGCCTCGCTGCTTTCATCCCGAACGGCGAGCCGCGGCCCAATCCGGATGTTTCGCTGATATGCGGTGACAGGCAGCCCGCCGCGATCGAGCCTGGCCGATACCAGTCACGGCCGGACCCGCGGCCACTGATAGTGGTGGAGTTCCCGCCGCAGCATATCGCCGAGCGCGCCTTCTTTCGCCAGTGGCCGGCGGAGCCGCCTTTGCCTGCGCCTCCGGCCGGGACGGAGGTCACGCCGCAAGATGCGGAGCTTCTTCGCAACGAAAAGGCGTTGAGCAAGAGAGTTCAGAAGAGAATCGAAATCTCCGACAAGCAAATCGCACAAGCAGATCAAGATTACGTGGCGTTTTTTAATACATTCGCCGAAGTCGTAGGGGACGAAAACAGAAATCGAGCTCACATCCCGGACGACCAGAAAATCTATGTCGGACCAGCATTTCTCGACATTGAGGCGGCACGGGTCGCGCGCCGCGTCGCACGGAGGCTTGCGCAAAGTGCGCAGATCGGCGGCGGTACCAGCAGTGAGAACCCATTCCAGGAGCCTGAGGAACCGTTTGTTATTCCGGCGGAGGCGCGTATCTCCGGTCCTTCTCGCTTAGTCTTCCGCGTTCCCGCCGACGATTTCGAAGGAGGACGGCCGGACAATCGGGACGGAGAGCCCGCTGGCGCATTTCCGTTCACAATCGAGGCGCTGACGAATTGGGGTGCATTTGACCTTGCCGTGGTCCGACGCGCTGAAAAAGTTTTCGAGCCGTTGCCCGGCTGGACAAAGAGCGGTGAAGATATTCCCAATGGCCGATTGCCGCCGCGCTGGGCGCGGCAGGAAACGCGAGACGAAGCGGCGAAGCTGCTGCATCAGGGCCTTACGCGCGGCGACGCGTGGGCCGTACGGCACGATGAAGGGCGCGCTCTGGAAAAGTTCAGCGACTGTCCGACGCCGCTGGCGCGCCTCGGAACAATCACCGGACCGCAGCGCATGGCGGAAATCGCGGCTGGCATGAAGGTGCCGACCCCGTTCGAGACTTCAATCGAGATTCCATTCCGTCTCATTCTATCACCGGCGCAAGACGCCGCCTGGCGCACACCGCTAGGCCTGCCGCGCAGAGTGCCTTTCAGGGCCGCTAGTGATACCGCACGCAGCGGCCCCGTCCCGCTTTGGTTCGCGCAGCTCGACGACCTGCCTGGGTCTTCAAGCCTGCGGGCGGTGTGGTCGCCGGATTTCCGGCCCGAGGCGCTGCTCGATGCGACGCTGGGAGGACCCCAAGGAGGAGGGTGGGCGCCCTGGGCTATGCCCCGCGAGGTGAGCGAGCGCGATCAATACAAGCCGAAGGAGCCAACCTATCCCAAGCCGGGCCAACAACCCGGAGAAAAAGACCCCGAACGGTTTCGCGCCGGGCTTGACGCAAATGACCGACACCAGCTGGTGGCGCTAACTTCACTGCATGGCCTGCCCGTCCGCGGACGAGTCAACAAGGACGGAACGATCGCGCCTAACGGAAGCCAATTCGCCCCGCCGCCCGGCTTCCGGGTTCGCGACGCCATAAAAGAGTCGCTTGAAGAGGGAGGCCCCGCAGAAGACCGTTCTGCCATTTACCGTTCGCAGCCGATCGGGGTCGGCGAGCTCACCCTCACTGCCCTTGGCGGCAGTTTCGATTCTGACACAGCGTTTGTACCGCCGGCTTCCGCCAGAATTAAGCTTCGCGGCGGCGGCTCCGAAGGCCAGGACCTGTTCAAGGCATTCTCGATCGAACGCTGGCGCCAAGACACCCGTCTTGGCCGTGACATCCACGTCGATGTCGTCGCGAAGGGGTTCTGGTTCCCCTGCGGGCATCGCGTCTCCTTCATCACCGTGACAGAACGGCGGTTCGTGGCCCGCGGGCCCGACCGTATCTTTGATGGCCCAGTCGCGTTTCTGGTGCAGCGCCAGTTCCTACGCTGTGGTCCTCCGGCCAAAGGCTATCCTGCACTGGCGCAGCCCGAGGGTGGCCGCCGCTGGCCGGTCGAGCAACTGGAGATCCTGACACGCGACACCCCTGACATTCTCAACCCGAGAGATGACCAGCAGCCTTCAACTGGGATCGAGGGAAAGAACGGCCGCCTTTTCCTCGGCCAAGGCGATCAGTTGGTTTTCTGGCCACGCGTGCGTCAGGGGCGCGGCGGCGAAGTCAAGCTCGAGATGCAGATCGATTCGCGTGGGGGGCGCACGCGCATGCCACTGATCTTCGTCCAGTATGATGCGGCAAACAATCAAGAAACAATGCGGGCTCTGACCGAATATTACAACGCACTGAAATCCGGCGATGAACCTGACCCGCGGCGAGTACTGTGGCTCGGCGGCGGTAAGCGGCGCTACGCACCTGAAACGGAGCCTGACGGCACGAGCTTTGAGACCGAACGATGGGAGATTGGCGCCGAAGGTCGACAGAATGCTGCGCCGACGCTCAGGGATGATGGCGGCTTCACCTTTCATAACATCAATTTTGACTTCGGTCCTCTGCTGCAGGGTGTCGATCAGCCGCCTTTTTACCCGACCATGTCGAAAGGCAGCGTGCGCATCGCACAAGTCGACCGGCTCGTCGGTCGTCAGACCGACCTGATCCAGGTTTTCTTTGACAGCCGTTACCTCGCCTATGGCTTTCCGAAGGACGAGGAGAGCGCGTCGAAAAAGAGTCTGGGCGTCGAACAGACCGGCCAAGATCTGGGGGCGAAGACCGACGTCTATCTCGACTTTCTTAAGGCTGTTTCGCTCGATCCCGGCTCGGCCGGTGATAGGACCGGTGGCGCGACGCGGCCCAAGACCAACCTCGTCGCGATCTCGCGCAGCCGCGGGCCTGTCGGTAACAACTCCTATGCCGAAAGCCTGCTCAATAGGTTGCAAGAGGCGATCCCCAGCCCCGAGGACTTGCCGCCTGCCTCTTTCGAACTGGAGAAAAAAGCCGACCCGAAGAATTTTTTCGACAGTGACGCCAAAATCCTAGGTGTCATCAATCTGAGAGACGCAATCAAGTTTCTCTCAGAGGCCTTGTCGGGCGCTCCGCAATTCAAAGAGGTCACTCAGTATACGTCGGCGCTGCTGGCGGACGCCCAAGCCGCTTCCGCCAGCGAAGCGGGCGCTGCAGTCGCCAAAGTGCGCGACCGGATGCTGATCCCGATGCGGGTTGCGCTTCGCACATTAGCGCTCCAATTTTTCGAAGCGGTCAAGAAAGCTGACGTGGTCTTTGACGAAGAACAAGCGCTCTCGCGAATTGAACTGCTCTATCCGGATGTCGGCCGCGCCTACCGGGAACTGGCGAAAGCGCTCGATGAGGCGATCTCCTCAAGCAAAGCGGTGCGCGATATTGAAGCCTTATTTGCCGCATTTGCAGCCATTTACGGGACCGGTCGTCGCTTTATAGCTGCGATCGAGCGCATAGCGAACGATCCGCTGGCGCCCGTCCACGAGGCGATCCGAGAGGCTTTCACAACAGAGATTCAAGAACTGATCGAAGCAGCGAGAGCGATCGTTGGCACCGTCGAGGGCAGACTTAAGACCGAATTACTGAGCCTGACGGAGGCTCTTCACGCCCAACTCCTGAACCTTTTTTCGGCTGCTGAATTCAGACCGTGGCGCCGGTTGGTCTTCGCCCTGCCCGGCGCGCATGCAATCCCCGATCTCAGCCAGGCTGAAGCCCTAGACCGAGTAGTGGAAGGAGTTCTCGCTGAGGCGGCGGCGAACAACCCTGACTTCTTCACGATCCTGGTCCAGGTTGGTCGGGACGAGGCGGCGAATGAACTCGAAAGCCGGTTCGACGAGAAGATGCAGATAGCGATCGGTCGTGCAACTGGCACCCTCAAGGCGGCGCTGAATGATGCCTATCGCGATTGGCTCGACGCAGCGGAAAAAGGCCAGCGCATCAAAGGCTTAGCATATGAGCAGGCGCTCGATGCCATCACCGCTCTCTTAAACGCGGCGGATAAGATCGTTGATCGGGTGGAAAGAGATCAATCCTCGATCAGCGGATTACTCAGCCTTTTCCAGATTCTCACTCGAAACACGTTCGAGCTTGTCTGGCCGCTGATCGACGACAGTCTAGACCAAGCCAAGATTCTCTGCGGCAAGTTCGTAGATATGATACTGACGGCGGTAAGAGAGTTCGCGCCGCAGAAGGTCGGCGATCTGAACCAGGTCTGGGAGGCGACAGAGGACGCTTTCGACACAGCGAGACCCGCTCTGGTACAGGTGGGTCTCGCCGACAAATTTGATGCGATTAGAGATGGGCTCAAAGGTAGCTTTGACATCTTCTCCAAAATCGCAGCGGTGCGGGATCGTTCAACTGCATCGCTCCTCAGCCTCAGGGCCGATCTTTGCGAGACGCCCGAGTCAGACCGGTTGCCGCGCGACGCGCTCGCCGCGCTCGCGCGTTTGCGCAGCACGTATTTGCTTAATTTGAATGATTTTCTGATCTCGCTCGGCAGTAGCCACCAACTTGCTGCAGGAAATGCCTTCCAGGACCTCCTTGCACAGATTGGCAACGCAACGCCCGAGGAAAAGACCGCGCGCAGCGAGTTGATCAGGACGGCGAGAGAGAGCGCGAGAGCAAGCCTGCAGCTAGGGAATGCCGCTATCTCTGCAACGGCACTTGGGAAAGTCGGCTCGGGCGAGGTTTTCGCTGAGACTAAGGCAGCTCTTGCGAAGCTGCAGACCGATTTCCCTAAAGCTGCCGGTCGGATCGCAGGAGTGATTGCGGTCATCACCGATGCGGAGGCCACCGCGCGGCTGCTGAAGGACAAGGTAGATGGTTTGATTGCAGCACTTCAAAACGCAGTCAGCGACGCAACGAGCGTAGAGGAAGAGTACCTCCGCAAGCTGCTCGCGGCTGTCGCCAATCTGTCCAAAGGTGTCGAGGAGGTCCGCAACCAGATCGTCAACGGCATTGAGCAGAAAATACTAGGCGACCTGGCGTCTTTCCTGATATCTGGCGCGCCTTACCTCGAAAAAATGGTCTCAATCGTGCCCACTGCTTTGGCATCCATCATAAATTTCTTTAGCCAGGGCCAAAGCACACTAGTTCAGGCACGCAGCGCGGCATGGGGAAAACTGGGCGGCGGGGCGACAGGCAAGGCGTCGGAAGGAGACATCGGCGATGAACTCGCCGATCTTACAATTGAAAAGGTCCGTAATCTGCTTATCGTCCCATGTCCTCACCCAACAAGGATAAATTTTAGTTGCATTCTCGACGAGCAAAACCCTCTCGATTCCGACTATTTAGCGTCCGAGAAAAATCAGCTGAGGAGTCTTGAAAATAGATTAAAGACTCCAGAGCGGCTCGGGCCGGATGATCTTGGCGCAATGAGCGGCCTTTTCGTCGCCTGGACGCTCAACAATGGTTCTGCCCAGGTTCTCGCAAGGCGACTTGCGGATGCCGCGGCCGCCGTGCTGAGTGGTGACCTTAAGCGGATTGTCGATCTTGAAGGCGCGCGGCGCCGGATCGAGGAAAAAATAAAAGAGCTTGTTCCGGCCAGAGTTGTCCTCAATTACGACTTGAGTGGTGAACTCGTCGAACTGCCTCCAATTTTTCTCCCACGGCCGGGTAGCCAGATCACGCTTTCCGCGGGCGCGGTTTACAATTTGCTCGAGATTAGCGTGCCGCCACGGTTCACGGCGACGTGCAGGCTGGACCCGTTCGACATCAATCTCTTCGGGATTGTGGCACTACTCTTCGACGGCGCTCAGTTCGTTACCGAAAGCGACAAAGGATCCGACTTCAACATTATGTACAAGGACTTCGAACTCGGACCCAGCGCTGCCTTTCTAAAGCCTCTAGAAGCATTGATCAATCCGGGTGGCAGTGGGCCCTATGTCAGGCCAAGCCGCGGGACGCCGGGGATTGAGGCCGGCTACAGCCTCGACCTCGGCATCATTTCCATCGGCACGCTCTCCTTCGTCAATGTTTCCCTCAATGCTGCCTGCTTCCTACCATTCAACAACGACAAAGCAAGTTTCGTTGCGTCAATCGGGCGCGAGGACCGCCCGGTCCTCGTTTCAGTCGCGCCCTATATCGGGGGCGGATTCCTCACGCTCCATGCAGACGCGCAGCGAATCTTGTCGTTCGCGGCGTCATTCGAATTCGGCGGTGGCGGCGCGTTCAAATTCGGTCCGCTAAGCGGGCACGGACGCCTCTCCTCAGGCATTTACCTGCGCACGTTCAACACCGATCGCGGTCAGGGCTGCATCATCGAAGGCTTCTTTTTTGCAGGTGGCGAGGCGCATATCGCGTGTTTCGCCATCAGTGCCACGCTTGTTGTGCGCTTGTCACACCAGTTGGGCGGCAGCATGCAAGGTTCGGCCGTCTTCGCCTTCTCGTTTTCGATCGGCTTCGCAAAATTCCGGTATCAAGTTGGTGTTCAAAGGAGCATGGGGCAGGGCTTTTCCGGAGCGCGCACCCGGGTAGCGCTTTTTGCCGCAGAGGACAGTGGCGAAACTGGCGCCATCGTGAGGGCCCTCGCCCGCTCGCAGCAGGAAGACTGGCTCGCCTACCAGACCTACTTCGACCGAGAGATTGACGGATTTCCAGCATGACAGAGAAAATTCCCGTAAGTGTCGCTGCGCAGGTGGTCGCAGCGGGGATTTTTGGGGACAGGGCGCGCTTCACGCTCGTCCTGATTCCGATCTATGATAAGGAGAGCGGCCAATACGATCTGGCCGAATGGCCCGCCGAAATCGAAAACAAGCTGCTAAGATTCCACAGCGGGTTTGAGATCATCTCGCTCGGTGAACATCAGAGCTGGCGCACGAAGGAAATTTTCGAAGGCTCCACTACGAAAATCACGTACGAGGAAAGGCTGAGGCGGATCGGGTCTCCTGACAACCTCGATAAGCTGATGCTTTATTGGCGCGACGTGATGGGTGGTGAGGAAGGCCTCAAGGCGCTCGGCGCCGCTCTCGATCCGAAAACTCGATCGGAGTTAAAGGATCCGCTCGACGCCGCTTGGCGGCCGAAAGAAGGGTCGCACGGCCAGACGATAACGCCCGACGTTCACGGGACCGGGCGCGACAAGATCGCTAAGGAACTGACCCTTGAGCGCGCGGCCCACACGGCCGCGCGTTTGAAAAAGAGGTTGGTGCGGACGCGGCCCGAGGCCGAAGCTTCGGGCTCGGTCAGCGCTCGCCTTGAAGAATGGACGAAGAACCGCGTTGGTCCGTGGCCACGCAGCCAGCCGCCTTTGAAAATAGAACAGATTGTGAAATTAGCGGAGGAGGTTGAAGACTGGAACAAGCTCGAGCAGAGTCGTGGCCGAGCAGACAACTTGGCGGCAGCGCGAGCAGAATATCAGAACGCAACCTCATCAAAGGAAGCCGTCTGTGCACTTGTGAAAGCTCACGAACAGCTTCTCTCTCGAACACCTCTGGACGTTGCGGCTCATTTCAGTGACAACAATCCAAGCACGGATGTACCGGATCCAGATCCCAAGAAAGAGGCGATTGCGGCCTACCGGCTCGCCTCAACGACGCCGGACTTCCATGGCGGTCCGGCGGAACCGCCGAAGGACGACGAAACAGTCGCCTTCGCGCGGCGTCGTCTTTTTACCTTGCAGGCCAATCCTTCTCTCGGTCGCCTGTTTCGGTTCGTGGTCGATTTCGAATGTCCAGTTGATGTACTCAGAGAAAAAACGGATGCTGCACACAGTTATGAGGAAACTGTTTTAGACAGAAATCCGCAAAATTCAGACGAATTGCCCGAGCCGGTCAGACAATACGCGCGTTTCCTTCTCCTTAGATTTGCAACAGTCGAAGATTCCGGGATGAAGAAAGGCTCGCAACTTTGGAGTACTGCCAAGCTCCGTCTTCCGCAAAGCAAGGATGCAGCGGCCGGGCATTTCCTTCCATGCGCGCGCGAGGAGATCGACACTCATGCCAGGAACTTGGACGAGGATATCTGCGGCCAAAAGTGCGCAAATCCGAACTCGGCGGCATGTCAACAGTGCAACGAATGCGAAAAGCTGGCTTTCCGTGAACTCGCGATTGCAGATCAGATCGACGGCATTATCGATCTTGGCCAGCACTGGAAAACCGAGCCGCGCTATCAAGTTGTCGACCTTGATCCAATTACGGCGATTGCGAGTGAAGACCAAAAGCAGAAGCGTGACGCTGAAAAGATGCTCCTTCTAGCACAAGAAGCGGATTTGCTGCCCCTCTCGGTCGTCGCAGATCTCCAGGAAGATCGTAATGGCACGCAGCGCGGCGGCGGCCTCGCCCTTATCGACCGGTGGCGCCAGCGGCATGGGATCGACCGGTTCATGGATTCCCACACGCAACAGAGCCGGTACAAGAGCGCTCAGGATAACGGGACACCGCAAAACGTTGTACTCGACGCCTCCGACCTGACGGCCGGATATAAGCTGGACGTCGGCGTGCGTGACACCGGCTCGAAGGTGGGCAGCAAGGACACTAAGCGTAAGCGATGGCACACGCTAATGCATCGGACGGTCGCTTATTACCCGACAAAAGGCGCTGATCGCAACGTACCGTCGCGCGACCTGAACGGCTTAATTACAAGTCTTTACCCCGATTCGGCGGCGCGGCGTGACGCTGACGACGCACATTTACAGGCACCGGCGGCGCTGCGCGACTGGAGTCTGCCAAAAATCCGCGCCAGCGTTGCTGAAGAACACCGCACCTGGACCACCGTTTTTATGGAAGAAGTGATCGGCGTGTGGCGTGGCGATCCGCTGGGCCTCCATTGCGGAGTCGAGACATACCCTCTCGACCATCACGATCTTCTTATCGACATTACCTACAACTTGCCGACGGAGCACGCCCTAACGCCACCGCCGCTCCGATTTGGCTGGCGCTACCATTTCGGCCTGCGTGCCGTTTTTAGCGGGGGCGTGTCCATGCCACTCAACCGGGCGCTCGGGCACTATGAGAAGAGTTACGGAGGCGGGCTGATAGCGTCCGGAATTCAGTTTCGCCGCCATGAGCGGATCGAGGCACCCACGATCGCTGTCCCGGACTGGATGTTCGGGACTCTCGTGGGTGAGAAGACCCACAGCAAAGTGCTTCTCAAGGGCCGTTTCCCGGTTCCGCAGGCGGGCCGGATGATTGTGCGCAGCCTCAACGATGACGGTAACCGGCGTATTGCCGGACTGCAGGATCGGAGTAAAGACGAAACTCTTCCAGGAATTGGGTTCGACCGCCGCATCGTTATGGCGCCCTCAGTATCGCTTGATTTTGCCGCCCTACATGACGCCTTCCGCGGCAAGACGGGCAGGGACATCGAGCGGGACATCAGAATGGTCGAGCCGCGTGTGCTGCGGGATCCTCATGACGATCGCGATTACGATACCCACAAGGTCCACGGCGAAACAGAGCAGGTCGAGTACGTTCCTGTGAGCGAGCCTGATCCGGATGGCGCGCCGAGGCCCGTCTGGGGCGCCGTCCGTGTCGCGTGGCGTCAGCGAGTCGTGACGTCGCGTCCGCGTGGCGGCCTGCGCGGGATTGATTACCGGGCTGCCTGGGGTGGCTTTCCAGTTTACCGGGCGAGGACCTCGGTCGGTAATGTCCTGCCCGAGCTTAAGCGTCCGGTGCTCAAACCTGCACCGATGACAGACGAAGGTGAGATACTGCATCAGATCAAGGGCGTGGGTCCACGCGTTTTTGGCCAGGAACTCCGATGGAGCGCCGTGGGATTCTTCAAGGAAGACGAATCGCAGACAGACCGCTCGGGAGCGGCTGTCTTCAGGCCGCTGCCGCGCGATCGCGAGACAGAGGTCGAGCGCCAGCCGTATTATCCCGATCCGGCCGCTGTGACTCTGGTTATTGAAGTGTCGGTGCGCGGCGAGAATCTAGCGTCGGAACCACGCCGCCGCGATGTGAAATCACTACCGCTTTATGCGCGCAATTTCAATGGGCCAGCACCACCCGACTACCCAGACGCGATTCCGGTCGTGCTCGACCTTGTGCGTGGGACAGGCTTCGGGCCGCTGATCCAGGTCGAGAACAGAACGGATTACGGCCGCATTCCACATACCCCTGCCCCCGGCCGATTGATTCCCATTGCCCATGTAAAGGTGACTTTGGGGCCGGGCGAGGAGGCCTTGATCCGGTGCTGGTGCGCGCCGACACAGCAATTTCTCCAACATATGTTTGCGCTAGGTGGAACGTTGCCTGCCCTAGCAGTAGCGCGGGGTCTGGGGAATGCGAAAAAAACCAGCGGCACTGCGATGAAGGCCAACTCGTCCCTGGACATCGATCGCGCATTCACGACTGGAATCGAAGAGCTAACAGCTATTCAGCTGCCGCCCATAAGCGATGTGCGCACTGAGGACGCCACAGAAGGACAGAGTATCTGGGGGCTTCCGTTTCCTGGACCGGCGCGAATAGCACAACTGGCGGATGCGATTCGAACGCGGATGCTTGAAAGCCCGGTCCCGGAAATCTCGGCTTATACCGAAATCGAGGCTGTGCATGCCGTCGACCTGCCTCAGCGCGCCCCTGAGGCTCCTGCGGATCGCCCTTGGCGGATGTTGCGCGTCGCCACAGGCGCGATCGACGCGATTCTGATGAACGAAAACGACTGCTTAAAACAAGACCTGCCCAACAACGCTGTTTGCTCGGTCGAGAACTGGGACGAAGAGCGCGCAATGCCGGGCGCCGTCGACGTTCTGATCGACGGTTCTCTGATAATCCACGGTCCGAGTACCAAAGCTGTCGAGATATGGGCGAGTGGAGCCGCCGCGGCGCGCGGGTGGTTCGATGATCCGGAGCGCGGTCGCTCACGAGAAGATCGGGCGCGCGGTTTGTGGCCGAAGCCAGACTCTCAGACCTTTATGAGTCCCAAGCACCTCTTCGGCTTCGATCCCGCCGATGATGGATCAGTCCAGTTCGAGCTGGAATTCGTCACACTCCTGCGGATCGAGGGCTTCACTCCCGGAAACGGGCCCGTGCTTCGGCTCGACCTGCTCGATGTGCAACGCAAAGCGTGGGCGCTGGAAAAGAAGGCGAAGCCGGAGGCTGGCGATCCACCCTTGCGGGCCTTGCGGCCAAAATCCTTCATCGATGCCCAGGCGCGCTATATCCGGCTCTTCGCACTAGCCGTGTCGCGCCATGCTGGCTCTTTGCGGACGCGCTATGACGAGCTTCCGGAAGCGCTCACGAAACCAAAAGCTATAACGGCCGACCCGAGAGGTAAAGAGCCGCAGGACAACAGCCCCGTGAATGGCGCTGTCCTGCACGCGTGCTGGCTTCCGGCGACCGTTCGCCCGGCGCGGGTTGCTTCGCTGAGCCCGATTCCTTCTTTTTACTGGAGTGACAATACTCCCGCGCCGGCTCACGCCATGGTGTCTCCGGTTTCTGTTTCGCGGTCGATGTGCGCTCGTGTGCGCGCCAAGCGGCCCTGGTTCTCTTCCGGCGAGGGCGAGCGGCTAGGGATTGTGATCTGGCCGCCGAATCTCTTTGAGAACAACGTAGGCAACGTTCGCTATGACCAAGTCAGGACACCTCCCGGTGACCGCGCACCGATCGACTTGCGGAATTTGCCGCGCGACGGAAGCGAGATCTTAGAGCTGCAGGACGCGGACCTTGGTCCCGGTGGCCCTTGGGTAACCCGGTGGGGCGCCGATCCAGTCCGAGCACAGGGTGGGGTTCAGGGATGGCTCCTCTCAAAGGACAACTTTCCGCATGTCATTATGGACGCGGCTAGTCTACGCGGCCCGAGCGAGTCGCATATCAAGGACGCCCTTCTGATCAGGGACGTCTTGATGCCCGTTCCAACAGACCGTGAAGTCGCTGAATCGCGAGCGGCGCAGCCACCTGGCGGCTTCATGGCGGTGTCGCTGATCACCTATGCACCTCGTTTTGATCCAGATCAGGAAATCTGGTATGCTGATATCGAACTCAATCCCTGCGGAGCGGTCTATCCTTTTGTGCGCTTAGGTCTCGTGCGGTACCAGCCTCATGCGCCACGGGCGGTGCAGGTGTCCGAACCGATCACCGAGTGGGTGCAGATCATGCCGGCCCGCGTCCTAAAGGCAATGGCTTACCTCGATGCAGCTGAGAATGCAGTCGTCATCACGGCGACCGTTGAAGGGTCGTCTTCTCCTCCTGGAGACAACAACGGGCATCCCGAATCGTCGTCGGCGCAAGCGCCGCGGGTTTATTTCACCCTTATCAGGCGCAGACGCGAACAGGGCGATGAGGTGCCAGGTTCCGAGTTGATTTGCCAGGGGCCGAAACCGACAGATCCGGACTGCGGATCGCAATGCGCCACTTGGACAGCGAGGTTCAGCGTCGGGGAGGACGAATATCGGGCGCATCTCTGGTCAATTTTCGCCGAAGAAGTCGATCGCCTACGACCTGCGAGCTATCCTGACGAACCGCGTTACTGTACGCTCAAGGACATGGATTTCGTCGATACCGGCCCGCGATTCGTTGCTCGTGTGTCGCTGGACCAACTGCGGATAACATAGCTTATCCCTGTGCTCGCTTAAGGCCCTACTGAGGACGGATATGGAGAAGCCCCATGAAACAGATCTGCGCGATGTGCGGCCTGGTTTTTGGAGTTATGCTGATTAGCACCGAGAACTCTCAGGCTGTTGATTGGATGCTCAGAGTCGAAACGAGCAATCGGGCTTGCCACGTGCAACTCAAGACGGCGGCGCCGATCGGCGAGGATTTCAAAGGACCGTTCTCGTCTCGTAAACGAGCCTGCCAGGAAGCTGCGAGTCAGTATGATAGAACATTATCCGATCAGTCGAAGTGCTGGACTTACGGTCGAGGAACTGTATCCGGATGTGGCGATGAAGAGATTACATTGCCTCCGAGAGGCTGAGCCAAGCGATATCGGCCAAGCGATACGGTCAAGACCAGTTAGGGTGGAGCCTAAATACACCCTATGATTAGACCCAATAGAGGTGCGTTGGCGGCATTTCCGGCGTAAGGAAGTGTTTTCAGGCTTCGGCGCTGAGGGCTTGCGTGGTCGGACAGGTCGAGGGCAGCAGTATTATCGGTACGGCTGTTCAAGTGAAGTTTGACGAGGCGCGTGGTGACGTCAGCCATGTGCGCCTGCGGCTCGACGCCATTCAGCTTATGATAACGACGCGCCAAGATGCTGACGCATCGGGCTGCTGATCGATCTCAATTGTCGCCAAGCCTTTGGCTTGGCGAAAATTTGAAAGCGGAACCAACGGTCATTTGCAACGCCCGTTGGCATGAGACCTCACATGAGGAGACCTCTGTCTTTCGGCCTCGTGGCCGGGCTTCGCCTGCTCACGCTGCTCCTTGCGATTGGTCGAGGGCGGCTCGGAGGTAATCGTCGTCTTGGAGGCACCTTTCGGCCGCTCGGCTGAGCGTGGGATACGGAGCGGGTGGGGAGCTCCGTCCTATGTCGATGTCAGGGCGTATGGCTATGTCGGAGCCGGTGCGGCGCCTGGAGCTGTTCACCGGGACCGGACGGCGGCGGACGTGGTCAGAGGCGGAGAAGGCCGCCATCGTCGCTGAGAGTGAGGCGTCCCACACCTCAATCAGCGCCGTGGCACGCCGGCATGGATTGAGCGCCTCGCAGCTGTTCACGTGGCGGCGCTTGGCGCGTCAGGCGATGACGGCCGAGCTGCAGTTCGTGCCGGCCGTGCTGGTGCCGGACCGGCCGGCACTGGCGCACGTCGAGGCGAGCGTCCGTCCACCTCGATGCGCCGCCTTCGCGGGGATCGAGATCGCGGTGGCGGGCGCGACGGTGCGGGTCGGGCCGGAGGCGAGCGAGGCTCAGATCGCGGCAGTGATCCGGGCGCTGAAGGCCCCGGCATGATCGGGCCCTCCGGCGTGGTCCGCATCATGCTGGCGACGCGGCCGGTGGACTTCCGCAAGGGCGCTGATGGGCTAGCCGTGCTGGTGCGCGACGCCTTGGGCACCGATCCGTTCTCCGGCACCGTTTACGTGTTCCGCTTGAAACGAGCGGACAGGGTCAAGCTTCTGTTCTGGGATGGGAGTGGCGTGGTCCTCGTGGCCAAGCGTCTGGAGGCCGGCCAGTTCTGCTGGCCCAGGATCGAGGACGGCGTCGTGCGGCTCACGGCGGCCCAGCTCTCCGCGCTCCTGGAAGGGCTGAACTGGAAGCGCGTGCACGAGGCCCATAAGGTGACCGTGCCGAGGGTGGCAGGGTAAACAAAAAGAGCTGGGAGCGCAGGTCCGCCACGCTGGTAAGTAGCTGATGGATCTGCTCTAATCGGCTTCGTGGCTGCCTCTGCTTCACCCTCGCCCGACGATCCCGAGACGCTCAAGGCGCTGCTGGCCGAGGAGCGGGCCGAGAACGAGCGGTTGCGCCAGATCATCAAGGCCATGCAGCGTCACCGCTTCGGGCGCCGCGCCGAGAGCCTGCCCGAGGACCAACTCCTGCTCGGTCTGGAGGAGGCCGAGCAGGTCGAGGCCGCTGGCCACGCCCGTTCCTCGATGATGCTTGGCGCAGGCCCAAACCTGACGCCGTTGACTTCAATCACCAACATTCTGAGGGACGACCACCCGACCTCAAGCGGTCAGGTGTTCAGCGCGCCCGTTACATCATCTAGGTTCCGCTAAAGCGCGTAATTGCTGAACATTAAGATTAGTGTCGTTTTGGTCTATCCGGGCCGTCTTCGGCAAGCTGTCAAGAACCGTACAACAGCCCCCCGCGCGCCGCGAACGCCCCAGGTTGTAGGTCGCTCAACAGATCCGCTCAATTGGATGGGCGACCCTGTGCGTAAAACGATGAACACTGGGTCTCTGCTTTTGACTCTTGTCACAAGCTCCGTTCCAAGCGTCATTTCGTAATCGATACTTCTCTCGGACACTCCTCGTAGGCGAGCCACGTGGTGCCCGCTCTTCATACGAAGTCTAACATTTTCACCCTTTCCATTGCCGACCTGCTCCGCAGCTCCAACTCTTAAATCTATCTTGTCCAAGTTCCGACAGCGCGCTCTAAAGCTGGCATCGCTCTCGGGCTCGTCTGAGCGAGCCTCCAATTGGGGGTAGCGGCCTGGTGGAGTGGTCCATCTCAAAGCTGCACTCGCATTAAGCGGCCAGCATGATGCGATAGCTAGAACTGCGAGCAGCAGCCTATTTTCTAGTTTGAATTTTGCGGACGAGGATGCCATGTGTCATCTCCCTGGATTGCCCGATCCGACCCGTCGCCCTTATCCTGAATCGGACGTGCAGATTGCTAGCGTCCTATAACTAATTCGTTCATTTTGATAATTCGTAGGCTTATTCATCCATTCCCGTTAATTTCTTATACTTGCTCATCGGCCGGGCACGTTGATGTACCGCGTGTAATTACGCATTATCATTGATTAAATTCCGCCTCGGATGAGCACACCTCAACCCGCTTTCCCCTGGCGTCATTGGGCCGGTCATGGTCGAAAGTATCACCCAGATCCTAATGAGGTGTCGTTGCTCCGGTCGTGGGCTCGGATCGTTCAACGTTCGGGTCTGCGGCCTCAGCCCTGGAAGTTACCTCGACCATGCAGGCGGCAAGCGAGTTTTAAGCATCAAGCCTACGAGGAAAATCAAGAGAGACGCCAGCCCACATGCACGCAGCCAAGTTTATTATGTTCGCGGATATTTTCGAGTAATGCTGCTCATGATTTGTCTTACGGGCTGGGGCCCCATGTCAAGGGGGGAACGAGCCAAGCGATGCAGACCGCCTATATAAGAGCCTCTATCCAAGCCGTCCTCTCCCCTGCGATCTCAATTGGTTAGCAGGCGCGAAGGGCAGTTGTGTTAGGAGCTCTAATACCGCCGCGCTTCGCCGGTGACTCGAACGTGAGTTGGTTGTGAGGCGCGTCCGTGCTGGCCTGCTGCGCGTGCACCAGGAGGCCGCCATGGCACGACCGGGCCTAACGATCGGCACCGACCTTGCGAGCCCCGCCGAGTTGCGTCGCTTGGCTCGGCGCGAGCCCCGCCGACGCACGATGCAGCGCCTCCTGGCCGTGGCCAACGCGCTGGAAGGCATGAGCCGCGCCGACGCGGCCCGGGCGGCCGGGATGGAGCGGCAGGCCCTGCGCGACGCAGTGATCCGGTTCAATGCCGCGGGGCTGGCCGGGCTGGTGGATCGTCCGCACGGCCACAGGCGAGAGATCCTCAGCGAGGGCGAGCAGGCGGTGCTGGTGCATCGGATCCTGGTCGGGCCCGATCCCGAGCGAGGGGAGCCGTCGAGCTGGACTCTGCCAGACCTCTGCCGCTTCATCGAGGAGCGGTTCGACAAGACCATGTGCCCGCAATCCATGTCGCGGGTCGTGCGTCGGCTCGGCCTGTCGAAGCAGAAGGCCAGGCCCGTTCACCCCAAGCGGGACGCCCGCGCCGCGGCCGCCTTCGCCAAAGGGGGCTTCGCACCGCCCTAGCGGCGGCAGCCGCAGCCCATCCGGACCAGACACTGGCACTCTGGTTCATGGACGAGGCCCGTGTCGGTCAGAAAGGCCGGACCGGTCATCGCTGGTGGATCCGTGGCCAGCGCCCGCCCGGGCTGTGCGACAAGCGCTTCGCTTCGGCCTACATCTTCGCGGCCGTGCGGCCCGCCACCGGTGAGGACTTCGCCCTCGTGCTGCCGCGCGTCTGCACTCAAGCCATGGACCGCTTCCTGGCTGACTTCGCCGCCGCCCTTCCGTCCGACACCCACGCTGTCCTGGTGCTGGATGGCGCGGGCTGGCACGACCCGCGCGCGGTCACGCTCCCGCCTAACCTCACCCTCGTTGCCGATGCCCTTCGGCGCTTGATCCGGCGGTCCCCACCCCGCCTGATTAGCGGTGGAGGCTCGGAGCCCGTGAGGGGCCTGGCATGTCCGGCGATACGGCGTGATCAGGTCGTCAGCAGAATGGCTGTGCGAGAGGAGAAACTCGGAAACGAACTGCGGGGTATTCCGCGTGTCACACAGGCGTGCTACACACGACGTATTCAGGGACTCGCTAAAGCCTTGATCTGATTGACATTATCCGGAGAGACGTCCAGTCCTCTCCTGGGCACCAACCACTCGCTAAGTGGTTGAGCCTCCCCAAGCATTGTAATCTGAATGGGTTAGCTGGCATCTGACTGTTCAACAGATGCGTTCAACATGCCCCTTCAGATGGCCCGCCCAATGAGGCGTTCAGGCTCCTCCTTCCACCAGCTGGTTCAGCGCATCCCGGCGGACGTAGCCGCGAAGGTGCGCGGTATGAGGCTCTCCATCCCGATAGGGGAGGGGGAGGCGCACCTCGTCATCTCGGACAAGGCCACGGACGTTCGCACGTCACTGCGCACCCGTGACCCGGCGGTTGCGAAGGCGCGGCAGGCTGTCGCTGTGGCGTACTTGGAGAAGGTCTGGCGTTCGGTCCGTGAAGGGCCACAGAGACTCACACAGAGGCAAACGGTGGCTCTGGCTGGTGAGGCTTACACCGCATTGAAAACGGCTCTGGAGGACGATCCTGGGGCACCTGAGCGGTGGCTTCGTGTTGAGGTCGATAATCTACGGGCAGAGTCCGGTCAGTATGGCCGCTCGGCGCTGATGATTGGCTCTGCCGAGGAGAAGCAGGCGAGAAGCATTGAGGAGCGAGTTGGTGGCTTCTCAGACATGGTTCTCGCTAAGCATGCGCTGAACATCGACGCAGACAGCAGAGCGAGACTCAATCAAGAGCTCCTAGCGGCGCTTCGTCAGGCTGGGCTTGTGTTGATGAGACATGCCCAAGGCGACTACAGGCCAGACCCTGACGTGAGTCGCTTTCCTGATTTCCAGACATCATCAAGTAAGGCCACGGCCGTCAGCCTTCTAGACCTATTTGATGGGTGGGCGAAGGAGCGGAAACCTTCTCAGAGCACGGTCGATCAGTGGCGCAAGCACTGTGAGGCATTCCTAGCCTTCATCGGCAAGGACGATGCTGGGCGAGTAACGAAGGCTGACGTCGTGGCCTGGAAGGATACGCTCGTGGCAGCGGGAGGCGCACCGAAGACGATCAACGACAGTAAGCTCGCAGCCCTGCGTGTTGCCTTCACCTGGGGCGTTGAGAACGTTCGTGTCAGGTCCAACCCTGCGACAGGCGTGGCTGTGCGTCAGAAGATGCAGGCCGGCGAGCAGATGCTTGGCTTCGATGATGGCGAGGCTGCTGCGATCCTACAGGCCGCCGCGAAGGAGACGCGGCCCTACATTCGTTGGCTTCCGCTCCTTTGTGCGGCTTCAGGGGCTCGCGTGGGGGAGATGGCACAGCTTCGTGCAGAGGACGTGATAGTTCAGGATGGCATTCCTGCCCTATGCATCACGGCGGAGGCTGGGTCGCTGAAGAACCTGAACTCGGAACGCGTCATCCCCCTCCACCCTGGCGTGATCGATGCTGGGTTCTTGGAGTTCGTGAAGGGCAAGAAGGGGCCTCTGTTCTACAACCCAGTGAGGCGCAGGACAGACGCGAAGAAGCCTTCACACAAGATTGTCGCCAAGAACGTAGCAACGTGGGTGCAGGGGCTTGGCTTGCAGGTTGGGCGGCAGCACCGCAAAGACCCGTCACACGCCTGGAGGCACCGCTTCAAGACACTCGCGCGGGCTGCCAGGATTGAGGACAGTGTGGCCGATGCCATTGTTGGACACGCACCCGGGAGCGTAGCCAAGGCTTACGGCACGGTGACGCTGGCGACCATGCACGAAGCTGTGTCCCGCATCCCTATTCCGAAGTGTTAGGGCGTGAACTCAGCAAGCTTGACGTTCGCAAGGACCGCTTCCGACTCTGAAGAGCCACCCGATATGCTCTCGACGAAGGGACGCTGACAGCGGCATAGCGGACCTTCGGAGGGTCTCTGCCGCGAGTACGGGCAGCGCGGATTGATTTGTCTTAATGCAGAGGCATGGATGCCCGGCTAGAATGTTCGGTCCTCACGGGGTACTCTGCCTTACCTTTCAGACCAATCGTACACTCGAACCAGCCGTGCCCCGCCACGTTGAGTCTGATGATGCCCACAGAGGAATGATGAACAATCAAGCTTGGTTCACAGTCGAACAGGCCCGCCAGACTGAAGCGTGCGGTGTCTGGCTCGACTGTATGAAATGTGGCCACAGCATCTCCATGCCGCTCGACCGGTGGCCTGCGACTATGCCTGTGAGGGACGTCGCCCGGCACCTACGATGCAAAGCGTGCGGTAGCGCGAACGTCGAGACTTGGCCGGACTGGAGTGGACCTCGGCCACAATACGACGCCTAGGTCGGGCGCCCTGATGGCGTGCGCAGCCAACCCATTCGCAATGTCTCAGGATGCGACGACAAGAACCCACCCGCCCTAGCAGGACCGGCTGATGTAGGCGGAGTCCCATCGGGTCAAGTGGAGCATCCCGCAGCATGACACGGTGTGGATGCTCCTCCGCGTCGCGACCGCAGCGCGGCAGGACTCTTCGGGGGTTCCCCCAACCCCATCCTCAACTTCAGGCCGCTCCTCAAGGGCGGCCTCCTTTCACCCTGCTGGTCCTCATGCGCGAGGCGTCCCGTTCGCATAAGCCTCCACGTAACGAGAGAAGGATGGCTACCGAGGGAAGCGAGGGGCTCAGGAAGTCCTTCAGGGTCCGCTCAGTGGCCGCTCAGGGCCACCTCTGGCTGGTCGAACAGGACGCTGGCAGGCTATCGGCTGGCACCCTGACACAGCTCGGCATCGCCGCCAGGAAGCCCTCAGCGAAGACGCTTGGGGCTACAGCTTCATTCCTACCGGTAAGGGCGGCCACCTGATGATGACTGTCGTGGAGCGGGAGGCCCTGAGCGAGCTGCTGAAGGGCGCCAGGGAGCGGCAGGCCAAGGTGCTCAAGCAATGGCTGGACAGTATCTCTCCAGAAGCTTGACCGGACCTTACTGTTAAATCTGTTGTTGAACCAGAGTGGCTATCCACCATATCTAAGCCGGCTCGCATTGCGGGCCTGGGTCGAAGTTTTAAGTAGCGCAATCAACATCAAGATGCATCTCAGCCCGTCTAAACTCACGCATCTGGCTCATCGACTCATAGATTTGATGTCCATCTATTGGGACATGCTGCATGAGGAAGGGCCTGTAGATGCTGCTGTCAAGGAAGCTATCAACCGAGAGATAGCTCGGGCTGAAGTGATAGCCGACATGGCTGACACTATGTCCCTCCCAGCGTCTCCCGAGGAACTGGCCGAAATCAGGCGCTTAGTCGATGAGATTAAGTCATCTGAGTTGATGAGAGCTATAGAAGAGCATCTAATGGGGGAGGGTAGTCACCCCCACCACTAGATGGCCTTTAAAGTCGTCAGGATTGACCGTAGACGGCCGTTCAGAGGTCCAGGCTGCCGCCCCCCAAGCAAGCGAGCGGGGAAGTTAGAGGGTCCAAATGTTCTTGGCAGATACCTGAAACGGCATCGACAGACGAGCGTTGGCCTGAAGTCCCCCGTGGCCCCCCCTCGCGCGATACCGTGTGGGTGCACCCCCTTGTTGCGCAAGGCGGCCTTTCAGCCGGTCGGGATGCATTCGAGCAGGTGCATCAGTGGGAGCGTGCAAGGCGGCGTCACTCACTCGATCAACTCACTGGCACGGGCGACGAGCGCGGGAGCGACATCAATGCCGAGAGCGCGCGCCGTTCGCATATTGATGATGAACTCGAAGCTTGTCGGTTGCTCAATCGGCATAGTCTCGGGCGCTGCTCCCTTGAGGATACGATCCACGTAGAAGGCTGCCCGTCGCAACTGGTCGGCGAAGTTCGTTGCGTAGGAACTGAGACCGCCCTGCTCAGGGTAGCTTCGTTCACTCGCCAAAGTCGGCAGGCGCAATCGTGTCGCCACATCAGCGATAGGGACATAGAAGCCGACAGTAAGCCCCGATCCCACAAGCGCCGCCTCTGCCCCGCTCGCTCTCGCTTCTTCCAGAACCCGCTTCGCCTCATCAGCGTCTCCGAAGGAGAGCACTTTGAGTTGGAGGCCCGAAGTTACCTCCCCTGACATGAGCAACCGTGCACTCGCTACGTTCGAGATGTCCTCACGATGATAGACGAACGCAGCGTACCGTAAACCGGGAACCAACTCCTTGAGGAGGTCAACTCGCTTCGCCACCAGGTCAGTGTTCTGCGATGTAAGGCCGGTAGACCTTTGCCCAAGCCGAGGGCGGATGTCGGACAATCCTAGGAGTTTGGGAGTCGAAACAGCGGCAAAGACGAGAGCGACTGTAGAGCTTGCCTCGCGAACGGCCAGGGCCGCTGTAGTTCCGGAGGCGACGATTACGTCGGGCTGCCAAGTCAATAGCTCAGCGACGAGGGCCGGCATCTTGTCAGGTTGGTTCTCCGCGAAGCGAGCTTCCAACAGCAGGTTCTCGCCCTCGACATAGCCTGCTTCTGCAAGGCCACGCCGTAGAGCGGCCAGAAGATAGGTGCGGCGGGACGAAGAGGCCGTTAGAAAAGCAACCCTGGCGGGCTTGCTGCGGCTAACTTGGGCGACTACTCGCGACGGCAGGATTAATGACGGTGCACTTGCTGCGACGCCACGCAGGACATCTCGTCGCCTCATGAGCCTTACTGGGCCGTACAACATCGTTGGCTCTTATTCGATGGGTCAGCATCATATCGGCTCGCGAGCGCACTGGCTATCCACTTGCCTTCGACCTTGACGCACAGCCAAGGAGTCTATATCAATATAGTCAACGCTCGTTGACTGGAGTGTGAGGGTGTGATGGCTCAGGGTGGCTTCGTGGCCTACTACCGCGTCAGCACGGCTCGGCAGGGCGCCTCTGGGCTTGGGCTGGAGGCGCAGAAGGAAGCTGTCAGGCGCTACCTCAATGGCGGTGACTGGACAATCAAGGCCGAGTTCGTCGAGGTGGAGAGTGGCCGCAGGAGTGACCGCCCTGAACTGGAGCGTGCTCTTGCCACTGCTCGCCTCCACCGCATCCCCTTGATTGTTGCCAATGTCTCGCGCCTCACTCGTTCATCTGCCTTCCTTCATCGTCTGCTGGAGGCTGGTGTTGAAGTGAGGTTCTGTGACCTTCCTGAGATTGAAGGCCCCACGGGACGCTTCCTACTTCAGCAGATGGCTGCTGTAGCTGAGTTGGAGGCCGGCATGATTGCGAGTCGCACCAAGGCCGCGCTGCAAGCCGCCAAGGCCCGCGGGACGAAGCTCGGAGGAGACCGCGGTGTGGTCATGCCTGACGCCACACGGGCTGCTGGGAGGGCAGCCAGGACGCTTAAGGCCAATGGTCGGGCGGCTGACCTCGCTCCCATGATTGCTGAACTCAAGGCAGCCGGCGTCACATCGCTTGGAGCAATTGCCAGGGCTCTGAACGAGCGCGGGATACCGACTGCACGAGGCGGTGAGTGGTCATCGATGCAAGTGTCTCGGGCTTTGGAGAAGATTAAGACTCTCAATGCGGTGCAATAGGTATAAGTAGGCTACGCGAGCGTCTATCCGCCATAACTCTGCCCGCATCTGCTCATATAATTGCCTTACTGTCTCTCATGGGACGGTCACTAATCTCAGGAGTATGAATGTCGAGAGTGTGTCGCGCACCGGGTTGTTCATCCCCGGCTGCGTCACGGTTTAGCCTTTACTGTAAGGCCCACAAGGCGCGCCTACGCAGGCATGGGGCGATTGACCAGGTCGGAGTCACGGAGGCCGTCCTGGGCTCGTACAGGCGCCTCGTGAGGGGTCGGGTCGAGAAGAACAAGGAGAGCCCCCTGTGGGGGCAGTTGGAGGCACGCTGGGCCACCATCGTCAGCCACGCTCAGCGTATCGTGGACGGCTACCATCGGGGACAGGTGGGCTACGCATTCGAGCGACGTGCTGCGCAGGAGGTGCTGAAGCTGGCGGCCGATGTGGAGCCCAAGGCGGTCGTTGAGACTGCACTGGCCATGTTCCTCCTGCTGGAGGCGGAGCCTAGACGGTTCCGGTCTGACGCTGGCTTCCGGGCGCAGCTTGTCAGGAGGGCTCGAGGCCTCACGGACATGAACGTTGGGACCTACTGGGACGACGAGAGCGGGTCGGTGAAGCGCGTCTACAAGGAGGTGCCGCCACGGGCCATCGTCGTGATGGGGCAGTGGCTCGCAGAGGCATTCGGGGGCGCAGGGACGCACATGGCGAGGCTTGAGGAGAAGGACAGGCAGGAGCGAGAGAACGCTCGCCAGGACTTCCATAAGGCCCTGGAGGAGCTGCGGTGATGAGTGAGTTAATGGCAGAGCACGCTACTGTGAGCCCGTCTGAACCTGTTCAGGAGCTTGAAGCTGTCACCATTCTGAAGAAGTTGAAGGAGAAGGCTGCTGCTGAGGTGCTGCCTAGGGCGATGCCATCAGAACTTCCGCTGGATGGCATCAAGCTAGAGCCTAACCTCTTTCAACAGCGTGGCACCAGTGAGAAGCACATCAGCGATTTGGTACGGGCTATCAAAGCGTTCGACGTGCTTGAGCCTCTGACAGTCATCCGTGTCGGAGGTGACATATACCTCATCGATGGTCACCACCGTTATGAGGCATATAGGACTGCTGAGAAGACAGCAGGTATCCCAGTAAGGTACTTCGGTGGCACCCTGGATGAGGCTGTCCTTGAGAGCGGCAAGGCCAACTCAAAGGCCAAACTATCCATGAACTCTCAAGAGCGTCAGAACTATGCATGGCGTCTTGTTCTGATGGGTCTTTACAGCAAGGCCGATACAGCAGCAGCCGCTGGTGTGGCATCCTCCCAAGTCGCGACCATGCGGAGGGTCAAGAGGCAGTTGGGTGCAGATGTGGTCAATCATCCTCGCTGGTGGCAAGCGTTCAACGCTGCCAAAGGCAATTCATCGTCTATGCCGCAAGACGATATTGACCAATGGAAGCAGGCTCAGGCGGACCAATATGCTGACCGGCTACAAAAGGCGTTCGGGAACAAGCTATCCACGAACCCTGAGATTGCTGCGATGGCACTCGCAGCGTACTTCGGAAGGAAGCTGAACGATTTGCATCAGGAGCTTGCTGGCTTCGTTGGTGACCCTGATGATGAGAACCCCGACTTCTGACCTGCCTGTATACTCCCTAGGGTGTGCAGAATGTACAGGCATCAGCGGTTCGTGGTGATTTGATATACGTTGTCGTTGGGCAGCCTATAAAGCGAGGGTCATATGCAGAAGCTATTCCATATATCTGCTCGGGGTGCGGCTTCGGTCTTATTTAGACGTGATGAGTGTCTGACTGTAAATTATTCGCTTGATGGCACGCCAATCGTAATGATGTTCGCAACGCGCTACAGCGAACGAGGCTTTGCGGCTGCAGTTCCGGGCGAGATGTGTTTGGACGTTATCGGACCAGCGCCAGAACTTAAAGAAGCTGCATCGGGCTTTACAAATGCTGGCCGTGACATCGCTAATCTCATAAGCTTTCTCTTCAATGCATTTGTATCCTATATTGAGCCAGAAGTCGTCTATGAAGTTACGCCAGGAGTCTCCGAAAGAGATTACTTCCAAAGATTGCTGCCTCCAGACCAGGTCTGTTTGTGTTCTCGATTTGTAAATGTTGGTTTGGCGACTGCATTTATTGAAGCTCATCATAGGCATGTTGAAAAAGACCGTCTATCGCGGGCTATTTTGCAATATTGTGAAGCTTTAAAGGACTGGAAGCAAGGGCATGAACTTCTCGCAATGTCTCATTTGTTTATGGGCGCCGAAGCTTTAAAGACTGCCAGCTGGAGGCATTACGCCTCGGTGAACAATATGCGCCCCGAAGATTTGGGCTTGCAGTGGGGTTATGAGCAGGGCGGCCGATTAAGCCTAGAAAAGTACCTTGATGATACTGCACGAGTAAAATTAGTGTTTAACGACGACAAAGATTGCCATCGTGCCGCCAAGAATGTGAGTGACCAATTTGAGCATGGTTTCGCTAATGCTGGTAAGTTGCATGAACCAGCAGGAAAAAACCTTATTAAGACTGCCGCGCACTTGCGCTCAGCTGTGCTGTCGATGATAGACCTTGATGAGGAGTGGCGCGCGCTTCTGCAAAGCCCAAAGTACAATACGCCCAAGGGACCTTTAGGCAACGAACATTATCTTTGGGGTAAACTGATAGGTGTGGGTGATAATCTTGCTGCACCAGGAACAAACCATCCCATCTGTGGCCTTGAGGTGGTGTTGGAGGAGGTGCTTTTCGATACGGAGACCGAGACATATGAAACACGTTCGAAGTTCAGTGCTACTGGAAGCTTTGCTGCGGGCATCAGCCTCGTTCCCGGGCCTTATGAGATATGGGACCGCTCTGCCTTTTCTCCGACATTGCTATCCCCGAAGCGTCCGCTTTCAGCGGGCGAAAGCGAGACCGTCATAGAGCAGGACCGTGAAGCCTCCCCACCTTTGATTTCGGGCGAGGGTCGGTAAACCGTCACCACGGGCTACCAGCGGGCCCATGCGAACCTGACGTCTATTGCTGGCGGGCACTCATAGCGAAGGAGGCTTGCATCCAGCTCAGCATTGAGTTCAACGTGGGTGTTCAACAACTGCAACGGCCAGAGCCAAAAAACCCTTGTAAATCAATGCTGCGGAGGCTTGAGCGTATAGTCCTCTCCTGGGCACCAACCACTCCCCAAGTGGTTGAGCCTCCAAAAGCTTCAAGCAGATCATGTGGTTAGGCGAGCCCGCGTGCTACACAGCGGTGCTACACATGGTCCTCCCGATGTCCCGGCCTCAGCTCCATCCCCGCTCCGGTGTCTACTGGCTGCGCAAGCGCGTACCGGCCGACCTCGTGGCCGCCGTAGGCAAGCGGGAGGTGACCCTCAGCCTGCAGACGAAGGATCCGGCGGAGGCCAGGAAGCGGTGCGCCGAGGAGCTCCTGAAGCTGGAGCAGCAGTGGGCTGGCCTCCGGTCGGGACCACGCAGCCTGACCGAGGTCGAGGCGCATGGGCTGGCCTGCAAGGTCCACGATTGGTGGTTGGAGACCCACCGCGCGAACCCGAGCGAGCAAAGCTTCTGGCCTGTCGGCCTCGCCGACAAGCTCTGGGCGCCGCCTGCCCCGGTTGGAGCGCAGACGCTACTTGGCGAGCTTGTGAATGGCCGGATCAATCCGGATCAATGGCGCGTCCGGGAGTTGGAAACCTGGTGCGTGCAGACGGCCGGGACGGTGCTGGGGAAGCATGGGCTGACCGTCGACGATATCAGCCGAGAGAGGCTTGCGAAGGCTGTGGCCGCGGCAGTTCAGCGGGCCAGTCTCACGCTGGCCCGACATGCCCGAGGCGAGTTCAATGGAGTGCGGCTGAGTGATGTCGTAACCGCACCGATCTCTCCCCTGCATGTGGCTGCTGCTCGACCGCCGGTCAGTTTTGGCGAACTTGTGAAGGGATGGGCGGCGGAGAAGCGTCCAGCGGAGAAGACGCTCTACGAATGGACGCGCGTCATGACGCAGTTCGTCTCCTTCCTCGACCACGAGGACGCGGGACGGGTAACGCCTGACGACGTGCAACGCTGGAAGGAGGCGCTGATCGCGAAGGGCCTGGCGCCGAAAACGATCAGCGATGGCAAGCTGGTGGTGCTGCGCGCCATCTTCCAGTGGGCTGCAGACAACCGGCGGCTGGCGAGCAACCCGGCCGAGCGGATCAGCATGGACGTGAAGCGGAAGGCGTCAGAGACGATCCGCAGCTTCACGGACGAGGAGGCTGCGATCGTCCTCAGAGCGGCACTGACACAAAGGGATCCCGCTCTGCGATGGGTCCCGTGGCTGTGCGCCTACTCCGGCGCGCGGGTCTCGGAGGTAAGCCAGCTTCGGGTCCAGGACGTGTGTCAGATCGAGGACGTCTGGTGCATGAGGTTCGATCCTGAGGCAGGTCCGTTGAAGACGGCCAGCTCGGAGCGAGCGGTGCCTTTGCATCAAGCTGTACTAGAGAGCGGCTTTCTTGAGTACGTCCTGAGCGTCGGCTCGGGACCACTTTTTCCTAAGCTGAAGCCGGATAAGTTTGGCAAGCGAGGCGGCACAGGCACGAAGGTGCTGGGCCGGTGGGTTCGCAGCCTTGGTCTGACGGATGAACGCCTTGCTCCGAACCACTCCTGGCGGCACCGGTTGAAGACGCTTGGACGGCGGCATGGGTTGGCACCGGATATCGTGAACGCGATCACGGGCCACGGCAGTCGTACGGTCGCGGATCGGTACGGCGAGTTCGAGATGTCGGCAATGCGGCGCGAGCTGATGAAGATTCCGGCAATCTACCTTGATGTTTAGCCGGGCGAGCAAGAGTAGATGCTTGTAACACCATGCCCGATATTCAAGATCCGCAGAGCATCAGGTTCGGGATTTATTCCTGGTGAGAGGATGTCAGATTTGGCTGGAGCGCTTCTAGGCAGATTGGATTCCTTTTGGACGCAAGGGAGCACGACACATCAAGAACTCGAGAGCCGTGATCGTTGCAACCGAAACGATCACGACGTTATACCGGCGCGCCTTTGCCCTGATCCGTCAGCAGGAACCATGCTGCGCCGAGGTCTGGCCTGCGTTGAGAACGCGTCAACGCGGACGCGCGGCGGTATTAGTTAGCCTATGCACCGGAAACCGGCACTACCCCCCGGCCAAGAACCGAAAATAAGCTTCCATAATTCGATTGGCGGCGTCGGCTCGACGTTTCCATTCCGGTCGCTCTCCTCCGGATTCAGAATTGGACATTGGTCGCGCAGCTGCTCCAGCAGCTTTGCGCCCAACGCCAGACATTCATGTGCACCCTTACAGTCGAGAGCTGTCATTTATTTACACGGCGTGCCGAAGTGCACATGCAGCCCAAGCGAAATATACACGAACCGCGTACGGCCGGATTCTGGTTCCAGCTCCGATCCGATCAATGGCTTGGATACCGAGCGTCCGGCTTTGGTGCATGGAAGGCGCGCGAGTGTTTAGAAAATATAAACCATTCCGACATACCGAGGCACCGTGAAACCGACCTGCATCGACCTTTTCGCCGGTTGTGGCGGACTCTCTCTGGGGCTGGGTGCCGCGGGGTTTTCAATCTTGTTCAGCGTCGAGGCGCATCCCGATGCGTTTGCTACATATCGGCACAACCTGCTGGACGCTCGACCAGACCAGCATGTGTGGCCCTCCTGGCTTGAGAAGCGGGCCTGGAGAGCTGAAGAATTATTTACGACGCACCGAGCGGAACTCGTCGGGCTGCGCGGAAAAGTCGACTTGCTGGCCGGCGGCCCCCCTTGCCAAGGCTTCAGCACCAACGGGCTGAGGCATCCGGACGACCCACGCAGCGCTATGGTCGACGTGTACCTGCAGTACGTCGCAGCCGTCCAACCCAGGTTGGTGTTGCTTGAGAACGTCGTTGGCTTTCGGTCGATGAAGCACCGGACCGGCGGCTCGTACAGCGATTACGTGACGAGAGAGCTGGATCGGCTAGGTTATCAGGCATGGTCGGACGTGCTCAGGGCGGCAGACTGGGGGGTGCCCCAGCGCAGGCCGCGATTCGTGCTACTAGCGGCGCCCAAGGGCACCTTGCCCGGCGTGGACCCGCTTCAACGGTTGCGCGTGGCAAGAAAGAGCTTTCTGGTTTCTAGAAAACTCGGGCCCAAGAGCACCGGAGCCGAAGCCGCCATCTCGGATCTGGTCGAAGTTGACGACGATCTGGAACTCGATGACGAGTGGGGCAAATTTGGGTTCAGAAAACTCCGAAGGGCCGAGAGCATCAGCAGTGCATATCAAGAGCTGATGAGACTGGGATGCCATAACCAGCCCAGTGACATGCGCCTGCCCCGTCACAGCGCCGCATCAACTCGCCGTATGCAGGACATCCTCGACACTTGCGAACGAGGCGTATGCCTGCGGCCCGGTGACAGGCTCCGGCTCGGTATAGCGAAGCGTTCAACGACACCGCTCGACGCCGGTGCGCCTGCGCCGACGATCAGCACGCTCCCAGACGACTTCGTCCACTACGCGCGCCCCCGATCGATGACCGTCCGCGAACATGCACGCCTGCAGTCATTTCCGGACTGGTTCGAGTTTCGCGGGCCCTACACTACGGGTGGCCCGCAGCGGAAAGGTGCCTGCCCGAAGTTTACTCAGGTCGGCAATGCGGTCCCGCCGCTGCTGGCCGAAGCGCTCGGAGAGACGCTGCGTGCACTACCGATCTCGTGGGGCGACCAGACTCCCGATCTCCCGAAACGCATCGATATAACCCGCGAACACTTGACGGATGCGAGGAAAGTCCCCCACTCTTATGCCGACGCTTCCCTCTAGAACCCAGCCGTTCTCCCCTTCGACCTCTCTCGCGTGCCCGAGGTCGTTGCGCTTCCTGAGAACGTCGGCGTCGAATTGCGCGCTCGCCCGGCGGAGTTCGCGCAGGCGGTCTATCTGATCGCTGTCAAGCCCAAAGGCGGCCTGATTCGCAGCTGCCAACTTAGTCAGGCGGCGAAAGTGCTTGAACAGCTTTGCGCTGTCCACGGCAAACGTATCGAGGCGCGCCTCGAGATCGACCCGGCTCGCCTCCTCGTACCGCTCCTTGATCAGTCCGAGGTGCGCGATAACATCACCATCTAGCTCGCTGAGTTTCTCTTCGCACATTGGCGCGCGCGCGGACATGGCCCGGACCGCATCCTTCATGAGTGCGTCGCACTCTGCGACGACCCGCATGGCGAGCCCCCTCATGCCAGAAAGGCGGTCGAGCGCTCTCGCCGTCTGTTCGATGAGCGCGCCTGTGCGTTCGATGAACCGCTGCCGATGGCTGCAGTAGACGCCCTCGACCCTCTTCGCGGCAATCTTGCTCCTTAGGCCGTCCTCGTCATCATTGCCCGAATAAAACAGTATGGTGGTCGATGGGAATAGCTGCCGCACCCGCGGCGCGAGGTCGTCACCGTCGGCGTTCCTCAACTTGTAGTCGAGGAGAATCAGGTCGAAGCAGTGAAAGAGGGCGTGCCTGCGTCCCAAGTCCTCGATTCCGTTGCCGTTCGGGATTACCTCGATGCGGGCAATAAAGCCCGCGTCCTGTATACGACGCCTAAGACTTGCCTCCTCCTCAGCGCTATAGGAGTCCTCGATCCAGAGGATGCCGAAGTCGAGGTTCATTCCCCTTCCCCGGGTATTACGATCTCGAAGTCGGCGCGGCTGCCGTCCCCCATCAGATCAATCGAGCCGCCCATCTCCTGCAGAATTTGGCGGGCGCTGTAGAGGCCTAGCCCGGTCCCATTAGACGAACCCGTGTAGCCGCGCTCGAAGATTTTCGCGGGATCAATCCGGTCCACGTTGATACCGACCCCGTCGTCAGACACCCTGATCACCACTCTATTGGCACCCTTCCTCGCAGCCACGAACTCGATTCGGGACGCTCGGTGCTTGCGGGCGTTGTCCTGCAGGTTGTCGATGAGAACGGCAATGTCGACGGGCGAGAACTCGCGGAACAGCGACAATCCGGGATTTCGGAAGACAGCCTCGGGCATGCCGGGGACGCCAGCCAGCCGGACTGTGAAGTACTCGGCGAGGAACTGAAGCAGGTCGCCCTCCACTTTGTCAGTTTTTAGGTCGATCCGAATGTTGGGCGCGAAGGAGAGCACTGCACCCAGGCGGTCGCCCGAGAGTGTGGCACCCGCAATGGAGGCGGAGACCCGGCGGGCCGACTGCCGGATCGACGCGAGCAAGTCCTCGATCTCTTCCGGATCGTCCAGCTCGCCCTGCGTCGCTGCCAGCGACAGCACGTTCCTGATCTCGTAGGCAGCGTTCGCCACCGCGGAGCGAACGTGTCCCGCGTGGATGGTGGCTTGGTGCATCAGGAGTTGGACTCGCTCAATGTCCAGATCCCGGCTGCTGCCGAGGAACGCCGCCTGCTGTTCCAATCGTGCGATGCGGGCGTCAGCCCGGTTCCGTTCCTGAATCGCGCGCTGCGCGACCTCGCGCGCTTCCTGCCGTTGCGCCCTGAGCTCGGCGATCCTGCGCCGGGCCGCTTCGACCTGCTCCAGCAGCTTCGCATCACCGCGACTCTCCGCGACGTCCGACATCGCCCTGAGCGCGTTATCGGTGACCTGATCGGGATCCTCGGATACCCTGACTAGATCTTCGTCAAAATAGAGGATCTCGATGTCTCTCGTCCGCGCCAGACTTCCCACGATCGTGAGAATGCGCTCACGGGCGTGGTCAGTCTCCAGCCCTTCCGGCGTGTCGCGATTTTGGTCGGACTTGTCCGCCCAGTTCACACCCACGACGTAGCGTTCGAGCTTGAACACCATGTGCCGGCGGATAGCCTCAAACAGCGCACGGCGGTTCGCGTCGTCCACGAGCCCAGCGTCCCGGCTCGAAACCTCGCGAAACATCTTGGGCGGGGCGGTCACGTCTACACGGCCGATGATGTCGCGGGTGCCCAGATAACGGGCCTGTCCCTGTTGCTTCCGTCGGTTCAAGCCAAACGTGTCGTCGAACTCCTCACCAATGGGAAGGATGCGGAAGCCATTCAAGAAGAGGAAGACACTCCCGAACTCGATAGGCCTTACTCCCATGCGGAGCGTGAATGTGTGCTTGGCCGACCGATTGAGGAAGAACACCTGCCCCTCTATCCGGCATGCCGCGAGTTCCGGATAGAGGGAAGGCTCGCGGATCGCGTAGATTTTCCGGCCGCGATCGTAGAGCGTAGTGTCAATAAAGCCGTCGACGATCACAACCTCGATCCGGCTGGTCTTGTCCCGCAGGAGTTCCGCGATCTCGTTGCCCACGGGCCCGTCGACGCCCTCGATTTCCTCCCCGGAGCCGTCGGCGAACCATGTCGACAACGTCACCTCGCTCGTCGTCCCGAAGGGATCGATTAGCTTGGCGAGGTCCCGCCGGAGGCGACGTATGCTGTCCTCGTCCCAATCCTGCCGTGTTTCCTTGATCAAGAGCACCGTTCCGCTGTTCTCGGGCGGGGAGGGATTCATCAGAGGCGGAAACGACTGCGAACATCCAAGTGATACGCTTACTTCCTGAAACTCGTTGGTGCTCTCGCCTTCGAAGTCGCGCCAATCGATTTCGAGCTTAGAAATTGCGCTGCTACCCTGCACGCGGCTGTACAGGTCCAATTTTCTGCCAAGTGTATCGCAAGCAAAGCGGCCTATTCCCTTGCTCCCGGCAAATTGGCCTGCGGGGCGAATTTTGTTGCGATAGTCATTACGACCGACGAGTGCCTTCTCGGAGTAGGCTACGAACAGCCATTTATCGCGCACATCCGACTCAGACATGCCGCGCCCGTTGTCAACTACAGCGATCGACCGCTTGTTCGGATCGAACTCGATGTCAACGGAGGTTGCGCCTGCATCGAACGAGTTTTTTACCAATTCGAATAGTGCCACGAACTCGTTCGTCACGAGGTCACGGCCGATGATGTCCTTCAAGTGGGAGCTGATTCGAAATGTTTCCTGCGCCATGTCTGGATCCTAGCTCCACCAGTTCACGGCGTGAGGCAAGCTGGGAAGGGCCTGCACCACCGTTCGCTCACGTCAATGGACAGGGCATCGAGGCTCATTATCCTCTTATTCCGTCAAGAAAAGGGACGAGCAGTGGCCGACTTCCTCGATCCTGCGGGCCGCTCGAAGCGAATGTCCCGCATCCGATCACGGGACACCAAGCCCGAACTTCTGCTCCGGCGATCGCTGCACGCACTGGGCCTTCGGTACAGGCTGGGCGGTGCTGGCCTTCCTGGGAAGCCGGATCTGGTATTCCCCCGCTATAGGACAGTCATCTTCGTGCATGGATGCTTCTGGCATAGACATTCGGGATGTAGAGTGGCAACGACCCCGAAATCGAACACGGCGTTCTGGACGCACAAGTTCGAGCGGAATGTCGCGCGTGACGCCGAGGCAGCACGCCGCCTCGCTGCGTTGGGCTGGCAGGTCCTCGTCGCCTGGGAATGCGAGATCGTCACCAAGTCGCGCTTGGGCGCGACTGCTCAGCGATTGGCCCATAAAATTTGGCACGGCACCAGATCGTCCTAGAGCTTCTTGCACGAAGCTACGAACTCGAAAAACGGCAACCCTCGGACCACCTCGCCAGGGACGTCGAAAGACTTATAGAGACACTGGTGGTTTTTCAAGGACTTCACTCGCTCGGCAAGCTCCGCGAGTGAGCCTGTCATGCCCAGGGTGGAAAGCTCAGCGGGCGTGACGTTCGGGACTTTGTGGATGAACCAGGTGAGCAGCGGGTCGCGGTAGTCGGTAGCGTTCACCTTGAAGTGCCGAAGGTATTGAGACGCCAAGATGACGCCCGCTCCGAACTCCCGCCCTTGCAGCAGCAACTTGCGCAGCACATCGAATTCGTAGCGCATGATGTTGTCAGCTTCGTCGACGAGTAGGTATGAGTCGATCGCGCGAAGCTGCGGGTCAGATCCCAGGAACGGTCTCTTGGGTGTTTTTAGCATGTTCTCGTAGAACAAGTTGAGCATGACCGCGACCAGCATGTTCTTGCTCCGGTCGTCCTGCCCGAGCGCGTCGAGCGATATCACCAACACGCCGTTGAAAAAATCATCGAAGGGGACCGTTTTGCGAGGGTCTGCTTCGAAGACTTCCAGATCGGTTAGGTCGCCGATAATGGAGGAAACGGAATCAGGCTTACCATCGATGATCCCGTCGTAGGACTCGGCGACGTTGTAGAGAGTCGGCTGCTCGCCCGGCAGGCCCGTGTCGTAGGCGTGCCGGATGGCTCGCTTCAGCCTGTCTCGCTGTACGGGGCCGATGCCCGAATAGATCTTGTCTAGTACGTCGCTGAAGAAGAGGTAGCGTTGCAACCATGGCGCGGCCGCTTCCTCCATTGTCCGGGTGTCGAACAGGTTGATCGGTAGCTTGTGTGGCTTGACGACCCGGGCACCAGTGGCCCGAGCGAAATCCTCGCTGCTGTAATCCCGCTTGTAGTCAAAGATCAGAAAACGGGGGCGCAGACCGCGGTTTGCGGTGGATGCTTCGGTGATCTGTAGGATGATCGACTTGAGGAGTTGAGTCTTGCCTGTCCCAAGGTCCCCAACGACACCCATATTCAGGTGGTTCAAGCGGGTGTCTGAGACGTTGAGCGTCACCGGTCGCGTCTCGAAGCCGCCAATGGAGGAGCCGACACGAAGATTTATGCCCATGCTGGTACGGGACGGCGCGACGGTGGGAGGATCGGCAACCACAGTCTGCTGCAGAACCGGATCGGACACTGATGCTGCAGGTACCACGACACCCGAGGCCTCGCCCTCCTCAACAGCCGTCGAGGCGGGCGTTGCTGGGAGGCCACTATCTCCCTCCATTGGGAACAGCTGCCAGTTGCCTACCTTCGCTCGCACGCTGTCGTAGAACGACGCCGGGTCTCCGCCTACGATCCTGCCTGCATCGTCCAGCCCGATGATTATAGTCTCGTCGAAACCATCGCTGTCTTGATCCCTCACCGAGCTCCTCGGGCTGGCGTCGATGATGATCAGGCGCCCTCGCCCATCGACCTGAATGTCCGCTTCACTCGCAAGGATGGCACCGGCGATCCTTTGGTGGAACAGGGACCACTTCTCTTGATCCACGACATCCGGGTGCTGACTGTACACCCGCATGCCGAAGCCGACGAGTGAGAGCACGATGTGCTGGAACGCGAGGGTCCATGCTCTGGGCTGCCCCTCGCCCGCATGCATGGCCTGGATAAGCCTCGAGAGCGTCTTGGCCTGCTCGAGCGCATCTCCTACTTCGGCGCTGGGAAAGATAGAGCTCGGCCGACACTTTACCTCGACCGGCGTCAGGCGAAGGCTGACGCCGGCCGGCGTGATCCTTATCCCAACCGTTAGGAGGTCGGGCCGGGCGAGGGAGGCGTCCTTCCGCTCAGAAGGCATGCTCCGTGCCAAATCCGACATGTAGCCGCGGAAAGGGTCCACGGGCACTATCACCGCGAGGTGGGCGTCGTCTTCGCTCCCGCCGATTACAGGAAGTAAACTTGCCGTGTCGGCGCCGATCCGGAACCTGTCCTGAAGCAGCCGGACTGCGAGGAATAGCCCGAGGTTCCCGGTCGCGCCTGCGTCGTCGCCGGCCAGACCCTTGACGGTCGGGATTCCTCTACGGGCGATCTCAAGAAGGACGTTCCGGACGTAGTCCTTGTCCAGGGCTGCGCAGCCGGGAAGCTTGGACAGGGCCTTAGCTAGCACCTCCCGATCCGCATCCTTAACGGACGACAACAGATAATAGCCGTTCGTGTCCCCAGCCCGGTTGGAGTAAGATGGCAAGTCGTAGTCCCAAAGGTAGGCTCCTTCCAGCCATCCGCCGAGAAAGCAGGCGGGATCGATGGCGGAGGACGATACGGCAACGTAGTCGGTGCGCCGGCGCCCCAGCATGTCTTGGATGGCATTGACATTGGGCGCGAAGCTAAGGCCGCAGCGTTGATCGCCCAGATTCTCAAGGGCGGCGACGCAGGCGCCGACCTTATCCGCAAGGCTATCACCCGAGAAGGGTGCGGGCAGCGCCTGGCGTGACTCACTCAGAAAGGCATTGGGCAGCTGCCGGCGTATGCGATGCCTGATCAGGGCCGCCGGGGCTATTGGGGTTTGCGTCGGGACGCTGGTGACGCTCGGCTCCGACATGTCGAGCTGAGCAATAATGCCTAGGTCAGGCACGGCGCTTACAGGCTGGCGATCAAACCATCTGACGGCGTTGGCTGTGTCCTCTGAGAGGTTGGCGATCGTCGCGTCCTCTGGCCGTGAGGCGGCGTCTCGATCATCGTAGATGTCGACACTTCGCGAACCGACAGACTGGCGGATGGGCCGCCGGTCGTCTTGTCGGTACTGGCGCGTGCACCACTCGATCAGGCCCTGATTGCAGGCATCAGTGGCTCCTCCGGCACTCGCAACGGCGACGCTCACCAGCGGCTTCGCGGCGACAAGGTCGAAGACGTCCTCCAGAGCCCGGCCCACCTGGGCTGCGCTGAAGCCCGCAGAAATCCCCCCGACCGAAATGCCGAAGCCTGTTCCGAAGGGCGCCAGACGCGACCGGTCCGCGAGTCCCCTGAGCTGCCTGCCATTCCACAGCACCGACCAGTAGTCGGTGCCATTCTCCACCGCGACAAAGTTCACTCGCTCCACGCCGACGGCCGACCTCAGCGCAATGCTAAGAACGTCGGGCACGCAGTCTGGGTCGAGCACGCTGACGGCGGGACAGGGACGCTCCGCCTCATCGGCTTCCAGCAGCACGCCCTGCGCAACGGTGTGCCAGGCGATGCGGATGGGATGGAGGGGAGAGAGCAAGACGGCGTCCGGAATCCGGGAGAGTGTGCGCCCGTCGGACTCGAGGGTTGTGACGGCGGCCACGTCCACCCAGCACGCCACATCCGGGTCCGCGGCTAGCCAGGCCTGGTAGGCGGACAAGTACTGCTCGACGATTTCGCAGAATGCTGGGTCGGAGGCCGCCCACTTTCCTAATTGCGCGGACTCCACGAGTCCGGTCTCATCGCCGCCGCCGCGGATCCAACGACCAATCTCCGCCCTTGCCTCGACGAACCCCGCTGGGGGAACGAACTCGGACGGGTCGGGCCGTGGGTCCTTCAGGAACCGGCCGGACGAGAAGACCGGGCCGGCCGGTTCCGTCCACGTCGGCTGGACCCATGCGTCCACGTAGTCATTCGCGATAACGATCGGCTGGTAGGATCTCTCGATCAGGTCGGCCGAGAGCATCCAATCCTGCAGACTCGACGCACGGGCGTTGCGGTCCGGCTGCACGATGGAGCGAGCGTCCGAGGGTTGGAGGCGCCGCCGATTGGCCCTGATTAACCGCTCAAACTCGCTCTTACAGCCGTCTTGCTGCCCCTCCTCGATCGCGAGGGACACGCGGCAGACAACCCTCTCCATCCTTCCATCGGCAATGGGGCGCCTGAAGCTGACGTCAAGCTGATAGTTGCCGTCGACCTCAACCTCCACCTGAAAGTGGCCCTGGCGAATGGCGCGTACCGGCAGGCCGACGGGCGCGTCGCCGCGTTCTGCCGCGTCCTCGGTGTTGCCACTGGCCTGACCATCAATCTCTACGCCTGGCGAGGCGAATACGAGGAGGTCATAGCGGCCCGCGCCAGGCAGCAGCAGTTGAGACTCAAGCTCCGGCCCCCCCCTGCTCTTCCGGCGCTTCGGCGGGCTCAACTTTCTCGCCAAGCGGCAGGCCACGTAGATGCCGGGTGCCCACGTGGCGAGAGAGACAACCTTGATCGCGCCCGGCTTGAAGCGGTCCGCAGATGCGACGTAGCGCATGGGCGAGCGATGTGAGGGCGGGGTCCAGTCGACGAAGACTCGCTCGCTGCTGGCCCGGACTTGACCGATAACCTTGCCGCCAGCCCCGGCCGGAGTTCGCTCGATGGTAACCACGGCGTCGCTCGTCGCCGGCCCCACCGTCTCGAACTCCAGATCGACCTCACTCATCACCAATACTGGCATGCCACGCGCAAACGGCATGATGCCGTTGGTGCACACCATCCGTATGTCACCGGTGGCGGCCGCTTCCTCGATGAGGAGCTCCGACCACTTCTCGACCGTCAGGTCGTTCCACCATCTCGGCCGAGCGTCCAGATTTAAGCCGTCGAACGGCCCGTAAAAGGCCGCAGCCGAGCGCTCAAATGCAGTGGGGCGGTCACAAACGGACCGCAGGTGGTCCAAGAACTCGGCAAGGCCCGCCGCATCCTCCTCGCTTGCCCCTTCCTGCGCGCGCGAGATGCCGACACCAAAGCCATCGGACAGCGCATCGGCGATCTTCTCCAGGGTAGCTACCTGTTCCCGCAGGGAGAGGTTGCGCTCCTTAGTTCTAGGCAGGCCGCAAGCCAGACTAAGGAGTTCGCTTTCGTTGAGCTGCGAGCCGCCGGGGTATGGCGCACAGACCCTAGAGATCACCCGCCAGGCACGGCCCCTCTGTGTTCGGTCGACATCGACCTCGTCCGCAGCTGCCGCGGCATACTCGATAAGTGCCCTGGCCTGCTCCCAGTCGGCCTCCCTGATCTTTGCCTCCGACAAGGCCGCGCCAACAACGTCCTGCAGGAACTCGTCCGACCACCAAGCCTCGAATGGAACGTTGCCGGCGTTGTTGGATGCCGCCATGCCGAATTCGTGGGTCGTTGTGGACACAGACCTGTTACTATGCTGTCCAGGCGGGATCAGCGCCACGAATGTTGGCTTGGCAGGTGAATTTCGAAGGTTAAGAAGGTGGGTGTCGTCGCACCAGCCCGAGGAGCCTACCGCAGGATTGGCTTGCCCAGGCTCGAGCTGAGCCACCTGAAGCAGGACGGGCACCGTGACACTATCAGCCATCAGGCAGGCGAAGGCGTCAGCGAGGATCTCCAAAGGCGGCCCATGGAATATGAGCCTAACCTCCACCCCGTCCTCGGCTGCAGTTTGGTCGATCTTGGCGCGGACGAAGCCGGCGAGGATCTTCGCGAGTCGGTTCAAGCGGCGGCCTCCACAAAAGGAGGCACGAGCAGCATCCCGCTCTCTGCGTCCGGGCTATCGAGAACAAGGCCAAGCATCCGCAGCTGGTGGCCAAGATCATTCTGCGCGATGTCGCGGTGGTCGACGCTTATTCCGTACCCCCGGAGGTGTTGCGCCAGTCGCCGCACAGATCTTGGGCCCGATGTCTTTGATAGCGCGCAGTGGACGAGGGCCAGTACCGCGACCGGTCCCAGCGCGACGATCCAGGGGCTTGAGTTGCGCGTCCCGCGCTTCCTAAGGGCGTAGCCCTGATCATAGCCCCGGAGCACGGCGTTCGCCGCCTGCCGCTGGCCAAGCACGTGCCGGGCGAACTCCGTGATGTTGGACCCGATCCCCTTCCGGCAGATGATGGTGTGGTTCTCCCTCTCCTGTAGCTCGGAGACGAGCTCCGCCAGCCCTAGCCGGTCGAGCGTTGCGCGATCCGCCCGCACACCCTCGCAAAGCGCGAGCACGCCGGCAGCCGACCACAGGTTTCCGGGAACATCCTTCCCGCCCTCGGCCAGTGACCAGAGCGTAGCGTTCAGCCCGAGGCGCGCCATAAGGAAAGCCGAGGTCTGGTCCTTCACCATGGCGAGCGCCCGGTCGCCATAGGACAGCATCGCGAGGCTGCGGGGGAGCATCGCTTCCCTCGCCTCCTCAAGTGTCGTCGGCCCGCCGCCCGATAAGGCACTCCGGACACAGCGCCACGTGCGGTCGTGGATCTCGCACAGCCACAGCACATGGGACACCACGCCGATGCGTAGGATCGCCTCCAGCAAGCTGGTCCACTGGCGGCGCGTGAGTGAGCTCTTGGCGTCGATGATGGCTTCGATGTCCTCGGCAAACTGCCGGGCCGGATATCGCAGCCCGTCCTGATCAGCGAGGTCGAGCATGGGCATCGGGATCGAGGGCGCCCTTGTCCAGACCGACCCAGAGGCCCATGCCGCGAGCTCGCGCTGCAGGAAGCGCGCAAAAATATCATCGTCGTTCGCGACGGAAAGAGCATCAAATAGGTTAGCCCAGAGCTTTTCGGCCGCAGCTGCGCTGGACGCACCGAGCCAGACCATGCGCCGGACGAGCACGCCCGGCGACCAAGGGTTCCCGGCAAGCCGGGCCGAGCCCGAGAACGCGGCTGTCTGCGGGACGATTGGCATTACCTGCAGGAACCGCTTCGACGCCTTGCTGGGAAGCTTGGGACTCTCCAATGCCGAGTGAAGCATCATGTTGAAGGAGTCTGCGTCCAGCGCCGCGCCCTCACGTGATCGCTTCCGGTTGCGGTACTTCCGGATCTCCCGATCCAGATCGCGCCCGGCTTGCGGCACAGACCCCTCTGAGAGGCCTTGGAACCCGGCAGCACGATAGAGCGAGGAGAGGATCACCTCGGAGCTCGCGTACTCGGGCGCAGGCGTCATCGCCAAGGCTGACTGCGAGTACATGGGATGGGACGTCTGCCAGGGCTCGTCCCTGAACTTGGCCAACGTCATCGCGCCACGCTCTCCCTGCGGGCGACGAAGCCATGTCGCCGTTCCTCCACGACCACCCCATCGGTGCCGATGCGCAGACCCGCCCGATCGAGGATTTCCGGATCACGGACGATCGGGCCTGAGAGCCGGGCGCGGGTCGTGTCAAGAAGCGCGAGCACCGTCCGCGGCAGCGACGCCACCGACATGCCTTCACGAAGCTCCTTCACCGCTTTGAACAGGTCGAATGTCAAGGCAATTGGTTGGCCCGATTTCCCGCTTCCGACCCGCAGGTAGGCTATAGGCCGCGCGGGTCGGTCTGGGGCGTCCTCTTCCAGCGGCCGCACCGGCCGTGCTGGAACCACCAGCGTCGCCCTCTGCGCGGTTGGCGGAAGCGGTTGGCCGAATGTTGTCGTCAGTGAGATCTCAAAGTTCTGTCGAGAGTTCAGCAGCCGCTCTACCTCGAGTGCGACCTCGTAGAGCTCATTGCCGCCCGGATACTCAGTAACCTTCTGGAACTCGGAGAGAATGGCGGCGTCGAGTACCGCTCCGCTTCGGGCGCCGAGGGTGCGGCGCACAGTCCGGCAGGCAAAGTCCCGCACCAGTCGCTGCACTCTGGTCGCGGTGGCGGGGCGACTTCTGCGTGCGGCGTCCTGAGAAAGATCGGAGTCCAGCACGGCGAGCCGCTCCAGTAAGTCGACCTCGACCCGCATCAGTATCTGGCTGCGGCGGACATAGTCCAGGCCTTCCCTTACAGACCGACTAAATCTAATGTCGAGTTCCCTATAGGAATAAGCCGTCCTTTGGCTGACGCGGACCTCGGTCTCGGGCGCCGCAAGGGCGGGATCTGTCGTCCGAACGAGGCCGTCCAGCGACGCGCCGATGGTCGTCGGCAGGTACTGGCCTCGCCTGGACACAAGGAACCAGTGCAACCCCATGGCCGTGTTGTCGTCCTCAAGGCCAAGGTCGCGGATGTCGCGCAGGAGCGACGCCCCTGCGTCACGATCCCAGCAGTGAAAGAGTGCATGCTGGTATTGGGCGCTTACGAGCTGGAAGATCGCCGTCGAGGTATCCTTAGACGGCTTCCCCTTGCGCCGAGCCAGCTCGTCTGCCTGGACCAGCGAAGCTGCCCAACGGCACGGGTCGAGGCGGGCGTCCTTGGCACCAGGTCGGTGACCAGCGAGGAGATAGGACACCAGCGAGAAGAGATCGCGGAAGCTCCAGCGCTTGCCGCTCGCCACCTCGTACCAACGGAGGAGGTCGAGTAGCGCGCCTTGCTCGCGGTCACGCGAGAGAACCTGGCGGCTCCCGCAGAAGGGACAACCAGATCCAGCAGCACAGCTGCCGGCCGCCGGCCATTTCGCCTCGTTGAGCGCCAGATTGAGCAACGCCCTCGCCGGCGATTCGCCGCCGGCGTCCGTCGGCAGCAGCAAGGACTCGACATCCATCGGCCAAACGGCGACTTCGGGAAAGTCCTTCAAGGGCCAGCACGGCGGGGCGTCTGGAAAGAGACTGACCGCGCGCGCGATCGCCTCGAGGAGCCGCTGGCTGTCATCGTCTCTCGAATCGATGGCCTCGACCAGAGCATCGTCAAGAATGCCGCGGTTCACACAACAGAGGTACGTCTCGCGCCGGCCGGCCTCGACCGCACGCTTCAACTCGTCTCGCAGAAGCTGAGCCGCTGTCCGGGTCTCCCCGCCAGTGACGGCGGACGCATCTTGGACGATGGCCAAGGTCCCGAGTCCCTCGCAAGCCATGACCTGATCAAGGTCCACGCATACAAGCCGCGGCGCGATTCCGTCTGGCGGCGCGAACGCGTTCCGAAGCAATGCGACGAGTGCGCCATTGGCGCCAACACCTTCGTCGAGCCACCGGATTGTCGACTCGATCGCCTCGGTCTTGCCATTACCGGGCCCACCGACAAGCAAGAGGATTCGCGGCGCCCCGGGCGCCCGCTTCGAGAAGGTGCGAGCCCATTCACCCAGCCGGTCGAGGAGGTTCGTTCTCAGGACGGTCTCGCCCGGCCGGCCGCTCGCGTCATCGAAGAGGCGGCGCACCCCTCCCGAGCGATTGCCGGCCCAGTTCTGGAGCTCAACCGGAAAGGTGCAGTCCGCGACGTCGGTCATGCAGCTAGTCTTCCGCGGCCGACCCTATGCCGCACCAGGGCGTAGCCGAGCAGGACTTCACCCCACATCTCCGCGATCAGGGGCGGAACAGCGTTTGCTACTTGCGTGAAGCGCGGGACTTCATGGCGGCGCAGGCCGCCGCCTGTCGTATACTTACCCTTGAAAACAAACCAATCCGGGAACGTCTGGAGCCGGGCGTTCTCTCGTACTGTGAGCGTGCGAGGCTCCGAGTAGTGGAGCAAGTCGTCCGGCATGCTGGTGATGGTAGGCGCCACATTGTCCGGATCAAGAACACGGGTCGCTATCTTGTTCATACCGTGTCGCTCTCGCATTTCGCGGTTTAGCTGGACGCCCAGCCGTCCTGCCTCTCGGCATTCCTGAATTATCCTGCTGAAGCGCTCAATGATATGCGGCCGGTGCTGGGCGAGCCGCGTGTCCGATATCTCTCCCTCGAAGCCGTCGCGCAGGAGCCGCTGGAAGTCGGTGCGGGGTGGCTTGGTGCGTATGCTCAGGTATCCCTTCGAGTCCAGGCACGGTCCGGTGCCGGCGTGGCTACGCTCCAGGTCCGAGATCGCCTCCTTGCAGGTCATGCGCGAGCACAGGCCCCTCTTGGCCAGGAACTTGACCTTGGAGGCCTGCAGCTTAGCAAAGGGATCTTCGGCTCGTGACGGCTCCCATCCCTCGAACTTGAGAAGGCCGACTAAGAAGAAGCGCGGCCGCTGTTGGGGGACACCATACTCTGAGCACCGGATGGTGTCGGCATACACGTGGTAGTTCTCGCCCAGCCGGCACATGATGTCGTTGGCGAAGTTGCGCCTGCCCTCGGCCTCATTGCCGCCAGCGAAGTCGTAGGTGATTCCTCTCACGTTCTCGATCAGCACCATCTTAGGGCGGATGGCGTCGACGAACTCGAGATACCGCTCCACAAGCTGGTTGCGGGGATCGCCCGGGTGCCGTCTACCGGCGCTTGAAAAGCCCTGGCATGGTGGCCCTCCAGCGAGAAGATCGATCTTGCCCCTGAGGTTTACCAGTTCGTCCGGGTGGGCCTCCATCAGCGCCTCGATGGTCCAAGGCTTCTTCTCGAGCCATTCGGGCCAGACGAAGCGGTAGCGGTCACCATCATCGATCAGGTTATGCTTGAGCGTGTCGAATGCAAACGCGTCTTTCTCGATCGCGAAAAGGCCCTTCCACCCGGCTTTAAGGAGGCCGAGACTCAGTCCGCCGCAGCCTGCGAATACATCAATGAACAGTGGCTCGTCGTGATCCACACTTGCCCCCAACTCGCCTCCACGCCGACGCGAACCGGGTTGGAGGCTGGCCAATTGCTCGCGCCTCGAAACCCCCGTTTCCGCCCGGGGAGGTTCGGCCACGCATTGAACCAGCGAGAACAAAAGGTGTCCATCCCCGAAGCAGCGAAGCTTGGCATTTCCGGCCGCAGGATGCTTAGCTATAGCAAGCGGCTCTGGGCGCCAAGCGGCTCGGAGGATCGTCAAACCGCTTTCGTAAATAATTTCCGCAGGGCGGGTTGAGGAACGGAGACGGCAGGCTCAGAAGCGGAATGACTCCCACGTGGTGAGCGGGTAGGCCCTTGACTAGAAACTGCTTTTTCTGAAATTGGAGGCCGGCAGGCTGTGGACTGCGTGCTTCGAGTTCGGATCAGGGGATCCCTGGCCGGCGGAGCAAGGACGGGTGCTCATGTCGGCAGGTGCCGTCCGGCATGACCGGACAGGCGTCCGTGGCAGTGGCAATCCGGCCGATCAGGTAGCTGGCGAGGGTGATGAAACCGGGCGTCGGGACAGTGGGCGTGGCCAGGGCAGGCACGTGATGAGATCGTGCGTCCCATGCGGGACGATCTCATCGTTCGGGTCGGTCTATAGTGCCGGGACTCCTCCCGGGGCGCCATACAGTGATCCTCTTGGCGGCTTGAGCTTCAGTGCCGTAGGCGGAGAGCGGACGGTCGGCGCGGAAGTTGAGGCCGCGCCCACTCGTGCTCTCTGGCAGGTGGGGTGGAACCGGCTATGGCCGGACGGGATCTAGTGCACTGACGCCGACGTAAACACCATGTTCTAGTCCATTAACGACCTGCAAATAGAGGAGAGATCGCGCTGAGCTATGTACGTTTTGATGGCGTCAATGCACTAGATGGAGTATGGGCATTAGTTCGGCCGGGGAGTTTGTTCTACGCCGCGAAACGCTCACGCCCATGAGGCCTGCGCGCTTCGCGTCCGAGGACGATGTCTAACGGCTCCTCGGCACATTTCCAGCGCCGCTCGTAGGCGAACAGATTGCTGCCGTAGCGCCCCGGCAGTTTGTACTCATCTCACGCGAGCAGGCGGTAGCTTCGGAGGAGGGATCTGCAGGTTAAATAATACAACGGAATAATCGAAATGAAGACGCAGAAGGTAGACATTCGGATTGCACATGAAAGCTGATCTCATCGCGCTCGATCTCGAGATGCGAGCCTGCGTGCGTTGTGCCCAGGTGCTGCAGAAGCATCCGGTAAACCCGCCCCGCGATGCATCACCAGTAGTTCCCCGACCCGTGTTCTCGCCGCCTATGCGGGCGCCCTTGATGCTGGTTGGCCAAGCCCCTGGGATCACGGAGTACGGGACGGGCACGCCGTTTTCCGGACAGGCCGGTGGCGGCGCGCGGGCATTATTTGTTGATTGTGGCCTGCGAGAGAGCGAGTTCGACCGTGCAGTCTACCAGACATCAGCGGCGAAGTGTTTCCCAGGCCGCCGCCTGAACGCGGCTAGATGGGAGGATCGCCCGCCTTGCGCCGCAATGCTGCAGAACTGCGGCGGGTTCCTGCGACGTCAAATCGAGATGGTAAGCCCCGTCGTCATCGTCGCAATGGGAGGAGTTGCTATCAAAATGATGGATAGTATGCGCAGTCTGCCTTCCCGTTCTGTAATGAAGGCGGCAGGCACGGCAGAAAAATGGGATAGTAAGCTGTTAGTCCATATTGCTCACACGTCTGGAGGCAATCGATTTCTCAATAAGCCGGAAAATAAGGCACGACAACAACGCGCGAAAGATATTATTAGAGAAGAGATTGTCAGATTGAGAGCAGAAAACCGCTTATAGATACGCGTATATTCCGAACGCAAACACGACAATAGTAGCGGCCATGCACTATTGGTTTGGAGTTGCAGGTTTAACCGTGTCTTGCGACTGAGGATGACGAGCGCCCACGGGCGTTCGGCGGTCAGTGCGACTATCAAGGGGATGCTGGTCGAGGGCGGCAGGTTGAAGTCGAAATCGTTGGCTACGGCGACATGTTCCTCGGACTGCATCCGCGTCGCAGAAGGCGACACGCCCGAACGGATCGAGGTGATATGGCGAGGCCTCTGGCGGAGTAGACACGCCGATGAGGAGCCAGGGGTGGAGGGTTGTGCAGGCCACGCCGGCGCCGCGCCAACAACAGGAGCCGAGCGCCGGTCCGGGGATCGGTGGCGCCGGGTCAGGGTGCCGACGGCGGCGTGCGCCAGATGACGCGCCGGCGTAGATGAGCAGCGCCACGCGGAGATAGTCGTGCAACCTGCGTGTACCGTGCCTTGACCCGGACGATGGCGGCTCCGGCGGCACCGGTAGGGACGAGTGCTGTGACGGGCCTAACTGGAGCTCCGGGGAAGCGGTCGAGTCAGGTTCGGATCGGCCATGAACCCGGGCGAGGGGCCGGTGCGGACTTGCACGGCACAGGATCGACGCCGCGCGCCTGCGGCAAACGCGGTGTCGCCCACGCCCGGGCCGATGCCGTAACCGTCCCGACCGGCAGACACCGGCGGGACGGTCGAGGAACGTCAGCGCGTGGGGCTCATTTATTTCATCACTCTGAGGCTGGACGAGCCCTTGGGTTCAAGCGGTCGTCGCAACACCATCTTGCACGGCAGCCAGCACAGCGTCGAGCGCCTCTGCCGGCGTCTTCCAGTTCAGCGTCTTGCGCGGTCTGCTGTTGAGGGCTGCGGCCACAGCAGCAAGATCGTTCGCGCTGTGGGCGCTCAGATCCGTTCCTTTCGGGAAGTACTGTCGCAGTAACCCGTTCGTATTCTCGTTCGTCCCCCGCTGCCAGGGTGAGCGTGGATCGCAGAAGTAGACCTGCAGACCCGCGTCGATCCGCAAGCGCGCGTGCTCGGCCATCTCGGTACCCTGGTCCCAGGTCAACGAGCGCCGCAGCTGCTCGGGCAAGCGCGCGATCGTGCCGGCGATCGCCTCGCGCACCGCCTGGGCCCCGTGCCCCGCCAGCGCCGGGCCGTTCTTCGCACGCGGTGTCACCCCATGGCCGTCCATCGGCGGAAGATGCAGCAGCATCGTAAAGCGCGTCGTGCGCTCGACCAGGGTCCCGATCGCCGAACTCTTCAGACCCAGGATCAGATCTCCTTCCCAGTGCCCCGGCACCGCGCGGTCCTCCACCTCGGGCGGACGCTCGCTGATGAGCACCTCGGGGGTGACGAACGACCTGCCTCGGCCCAGGCTGCGGGCCCGCGGCACACGCAAAGCCCGTCCTGTGCGAAGACACGCGGTCAGCTCACGCTTCAGCGCGCCCCGGCCCTGGATGTAGAGCGCCTGATAGATCGCCTCGTGACTGATGCGCATCGTCGTATCGCCCGGAAAGTCGAGCCGTAGGCGCTCGGCGATCTGCTGCGGACTCCAGGATCGACCCCATCGCCGGCTCTGGCGTCGCCCGTGCCGCCGTCCCTTCCAGGCAACGCTAGGGCCAGGCAGAGCGCTCCCGCCCGGTGTCGCGACAGTTCCGGCGAGCCGCTCCTGCACGTACGTCCGCAGCGCTGCGTTCCCCGCCAGTTTTGCTGGCTTGGGCCGGCGTGCCGCGCGTTCAGCGTGCCACTGCGCGGTCGTGGCGCGATAGTCCAGGCCGCCACTGCGGGTCGCCGCATTGCGGCGCAATTCCCGCGAGATGGTCGACGCCGCCCGTCCCAGACGCCGAGCGACGTCCCGGACCCCGTGACCTTGCGCTTGTAGGATCGCGATCTCCTCCCGCTCAGCCAACGACAGGTAGCGCGCAGAAGGCGACTTGGATGATGGTGACAGGTGGGAAGGTGCCATTCCGCCTGCTGTCCGGAACCACCGCGAGCCGACCGGTGGCGAGATCCCGAGCTTCATCGCTGCGACCTCGCTGGAGAGACCCTGCGCGAGGAACGCCCAGAACCCCCGCCGCGTCTCGCGCAGACCGACCCCGGGACGACCCGGTGACCGCAGCTTCTCGCGAAGTGCCCGATCCGAACGCCGCCGACCTGCCATCACAACCGCCCTCCGCCAAGCCGTTGCGACGACCACTTGAATCCACCGCCTGTCGTCAGGTGGGCCGCCGCGCACACGGAGCCGGCCCAGGTACCGAACGCAGCCGTGTAGCTATGCAGTTCCTCGAGCAGACCGCAAAGCCACCGAGTGCGCCGTTCTGTCGAAGGTCCGCTGGCCCAAAGGGCCCCACGTCGTGCTTCCAACTTCGCAATGGTCGCTAAGGACTTGTATAGTGCTCCGCGGCGCGGTTGATCGTGTCAACAGATCTATCGCCGACCTACTCCTCTGCCGACGGCGCCGTGGGCGTCTGTTCCACATAATGTTTCTGTCTGACACCGACGAACTTAAGCAGGCTGGGTTATATTTGAATGCGGTAACTCGCACCGCGCAGCCCAACGCAGGTGGGCGAGGCGCGTCTGGATCCAACCTGCCACCGTGACGCTGTCCGGGGCATTCGGCGCTAGCTGTGCCAACCGCGCCTCCAACCGCGCGATCATGGCCTCCCGGAGTGCCGCGGGAGAGGCGTCGGTTGTACCCTCACTCCCGGAAAGCGACGACGGCTCCTTCGACACGTCAGACGTGGCGGCATCGATAGTGCGCGTGACTCGACTCACCAGATCTTGAATAGCCTGGACGGCCTCATAGGCCGCGCCGGGCTGACCGCTGCGCACCGCGTCCGCCAAGTCCCGGCAGGCGGCCGTGAGCGGGATGGCATTCAGGTCGCGATCGCAGGCGAGGAAGGCGGCGAGGGCAGCCTGCAGGGCCGCCGCGTAGCGGGCCTCAGCCGCGCCCTGCTCGTCCGGTGCTTCCGTGCTCTCGTCGCTTGGCAGCAGCGACGCGAGAGCGTCAGCCAGCTTCGTCGCAACCCCGCTGCCGAGGGGACCGCCTGCGTAGGGTTCGTGTTCGGCGAGCGCGCTCATCAAGTCGTACCGGACGCAGGTGGGGTCCATTCGGGCGAGGTAGGCCGCGTAGACGGCAAGCGTGTTGAAGGCGGCGTCTGTGTCGTCAGGGGCGTCCGCGCTGGGCGGTGATGCCGCGGCTGACTTCGCCGGGCGCAGGCTGGCCAGCGCTTGCTGAAGCCAAGCGTTGGCTGCGTCGGGATCATGATGCGGAATGCTGTCGGGAGCGATGGCGGGAGTCGTGGTCATGGGGAGGGCTCCGAGGTGGATCAAGGGCGCGGCTGGGACGGCGGCAGGGCGGCGTCGGCCTGAACGGTGCGGTGTCTGGGACACGCCGCCCGTAAGCTGCTCGATGTTCTGGGTGGCTGGGTCGCCCGGGGCGGCACCGTTCCACACGAGGTTATACGTCTTGCGCGGAGTACCGGCGCTGTGGTTCGAACCCCGCGGGCAGGGCATTGGGGCCGGTCGTGCGCCAGGAATCACGCTCGTGGTGCAACTGCGCCAGACGATCCTCCAGCCACAGTTCGCGCTCGGCGTCCCAGTCTCCGCAGCCCCGCAGTGTCCCGCGGCGGGGCTCGAGTTCCGCAATCTTCTCGTCGTACCCGCCGCAGCCGCACTCTTGCGGCAGGCAGGCGAGATAGCGGCGCAACGAGAAGTAAGGCCAGAGGGCGGCGTCCGGGGCTCGCGGATGGGCCGCCTCGTAGGGGACAACGCCAAGAAGGATTCGGAGGCGGTCGACGGCCGCGAACGCGCGCGCTGGGTCGCCGAGGTGGAAGGCCGTCTCGAACCGCCCGCAGACGTTCTCGAATGGCTCGAAGTGGATGTCGGGCTCGACGGCGAGGAAGCGCAGCAGGCCGAGATCGATGACCGCGCCCAACTGACGGTTCAGTGCGCCGTTGAAGGGCAGGCCCAGTTCGCGTTGAGCGATGAGGACCGGGAGGAGGAACGCGTCGGGGGCGAACCAGAGGGTTTCGTGGGTGACCTTGTCGACGCAGGCGTTGTTGATGAAGGTGAGGGTAACCAAGTCGAACTCGGAGAACGCCTCGTACGGGCTGAGGGAGGCAGCGTAGCCGGCACTGACCCGCAGCACGTCGAGCGCGGCCGCGCAGACGACGGGGTAAGGCGTAGCGGGGTCGTCCGCCGCGGCTGCGAATGCGGCGAGCAGGGGCGGCAGCGTGGCGCGGCCTAGGGAGCGTTCGTCATCGAGGGCTCGGGCCGGCAGATCGGTTGCAGGAGTCAGTATGTCGGTCATGCGTGGCTCCGGGTTCATGGACAGGGTTGGGCAGGGTGGGAAACGGGTACGGCCTCAGGGCGAGAGGTTGGGCTTTGGCATCGGCGGCCCGCGGGGTTGCGGTCCCGTGCACCCGACTGTCCCGGTAGCCGCCCGATGGCGCGCGGTACCACCGACACGGCAGCCATCAGCGTGATGCGCGCTCATTGCTGATCGCACACCGGTGAGCGCGTCGTGGGCGGGGGCAGCGTTCGACTCTCGGCCTTGCTCGATGAGGGAGCGGCCAGGAACACGGGGGTGTCGTGACCCCGAGCGAGGAGGACGCCGGCCGACCCACCGCGCCGTAGGCCGATCAGCAAACGGTCGCCGCTCTCAGCCGCTGTGAGGACCCACCGTAGGGTGTCGGCCGACAGGTGGACGGAGGACGAATGCAAACGGCGCGCGGATCTAGCCGGTGGTCGTGCGGGCGAGCCGATTGCCACCCGCGGTTCGCCGCCCCAGGCCGGGTCGACGGCCAGCATCTCCGAGGCCGCGCTGTGCCAGGACAAGGCGACGGTGACACCGTGGTCGGGGATGCCGCCGCTCGCGCGCAGGCAGGCGAACAGGGCAGGACAACCGATCTCGACGTACACGCGGTAGGCATCGTCGGTCTGGTCGTGGTCCGAGCGTACCTCGTCGAGTGATACGGATGGATCGAAGGTCACATGCAGTTCGGAGGTGTCGAGCCGCAGGCGCGGGTTGGGCGGCCGCGGCCGGGCGAGAAGGTCGCCGGGATGCGCGAGGACACGGGTGAGGGCGCCGAGCGGGAGGTCGGGGACCATGAGCGAGGCCGGCCAGCGGGCGCCGCGGCTGACGAGTACGGTGGGCACATGCCCGGGATGGGCGCCGACAGCGGGGGTGGCAGCGCCAGGCGGATCATGTTGCGGCGTCAGACTGAAGAAGGCACTGCGCAGGCGGACATCGAGCCGGGGCGGCTCGTCGGCTCGCGGCGGGGTCTCGAACGCAGCCTGCATCACCGCGGTTTTGCCCCCGGCTGTGATCGCGATGCGGCCAGCGGTAGGCTCGAGGACAAAGTCGAGGCGCCGCGCGTTTGCCGCTGGAAGGCTCCCTCCGAGGTGGTCATCCCGTCCAACGAGGCGGAGGACCTCGCTCACCGTGAGGGTGAAGCCGCGCGTCGGCAGGTCGTTGCGAGTGCGGCGCAGGCCCACGGCTGAGGTGAATTGTGTACCGGCCCAAGTGGTGCTGAGCGTGAGTTGGTGCGGGTGGAAGCACAGCCGGGTCGGCACCGGCTCGGCATCGTAGGGAACTTGGATGGCCGTGTAGGCCTGTTCGAGAACGCTGCGGTCGAGGGTGACGCGATAGACCAGCGGGGCGTGGGCGGACGGCTCAGAGCTGGCAGCCTCTTTGCGAGCGCCCCCAATGTCGGCGGCGAGGTCGGGATGGTGATCCAAGGCGTCTGGACCAACCGGCGGGAAATCTCTGGGCATGCTGACGCGACCTTGAAATATACCAGTACAGTCAGATTGGATTCGGCTGTATTAATTTATAACAGGTCTATATATTGAGTTGATATAGTATTTTTCTGGTAGAGCTATAGAGTTTCACGTCCATTGTTGTGCGATACGTTTCTCGACGTTCGCGATGCGTATGCCGCCCGTGCCTGCGAAAACGGATATGCGCGGGCCAGTTGCCCGGTCCGCGGCGTAGGGGCGTAGGTTCAGATGACGCCGAGGCGCAGGAGCCAGGAGGGGTGGCCGTGTCGGCAGATGCCGTCCGGCTCGACGAGGCAGCCGTCCGTGGTCTCGGCGACGGCCTCGAACAGGAACTGAGCGAGGGTGACGAACCCCGGCTCCGGGGTGGTGGGCTCGGGCCAGGGCAGACCGGTGACGGGATCACGTGTGACGTGCGGGACCAGCGCATCTTCGGGATCGTCGGTGGCGAGGCAGGGGGATAGCTGGATCTGGTTCATACGGTGATCCTCCCCATGGTGCGGGCCGCGGCGGGGTAGGCCGAGAGCGGGCGGTCGGCGATGAAGTAGAGGTCACGCTCGACGGGTAGACGAAGGCGGCCCCGGAGGGCCGCGAGTTCGAGCAGGCAGACGTAGCCGAGTTCGGGCGAGCCAAGGCCGGCGTCGCAGAGGCCGATGGCACGGGTCGGCTCGGCCGGATCGAGTTCGATGAGGAGCCAGGTGGCGGGGCCGTCTGGCATGAACAGCTTCACCACGGGAGGTGGGTCGATCTCCTCGCCACGAGCGGTGCGGCTGCCGTTGGCGAGGAGCTGCTGACGAAGGGAAGCGGTGAGGAGCGGTCGGACCATTAGCGCACCTCCGGGGCCGGGCGGCGGGGCGCCGGGGAACGGGCTGACGTGCGGAGCGCGCCAACGGGTGCCTTGTCCTTGGGCCTGCGCGCCAGGCGAACAGCTGCTGTGCTTGATGAAGGTGCTGTCACGGATTCAGTGGGTCGCCGTCGTGGCCGGCGGGCAGGGCGAGCTTGGCCGCGCGATGAAGTGGCCACAGGGGCGGCGACTGCGTCCGCAACCGGTGTTGCTGACGAAGGGGGTGGCAGCAGCGCGACCGGTGCCCCGGCCGGCGGCGGATCGCGGTCGGGCGTGGAGGGCTCAGCTAGGACGAGGTCGAGGACAGGTCGCAGGTCGAGATACCGGTGCCAGAGGTAACCCGCCTCCGCGCCGCCGCCCGCCTGCGCCAGCGCGGAGACGAAGGACTCGAGCGTGAGGGCGGAGAAGCCGGTCGTGGCTGGCGATGAACCGCCGGGATCGGTGAGCTGGGTGGTGTAGATGCTGGTGGCGGCCGACACGCGCCGGTTCAGCTGTGGGGCGAGGACGAGGAGGTGCGCCCGCGGGGTTACGCCGTGACGAACAGCGAGCTGTGCGAGGAGGTGCAGGCGCCAGAACTGCTCCAGCAGGGTGGAGCGGAGCGCCGGACTGTCGGGATCATGATGAAGGGCAGCCTCGCGGCTGGCCTCGTCGTAGCGGGGGCGGTGCGTGGCGGCCGCCCCGGTGCAGCCTTCGCCGTATTTGACCTCGATGAAGACGGTGGCCCTCTCCCCTTCCGGCGTGATCACCGTCAGCGCAGCGTCGAAGGCGGTGCCGTCGTTCAAGTAGCGGGGATCGTGCCGGCCCGGCGAGGTTTCGAAGCGGATGCCGGTGACGCGGGTGACGAAGGCCGGCAGGAGCTGCCGGAAGACAGCCGTCGCCAGGTCGAGGTCGAGGGCCAGCGGGGCGAACAGGTTGTACGTGAGCGCCTCGGAGCTGAGCAGGTTCCGATGAAGGCGGTCGTAGTGGACGAGAGCGCCCTCCTCGCGCAGGACGAGGCTGCGGCGCACAAACTGATGCACCGTTGAGCTGATGAAGTTGAGGCCGTTGGCGGCGTCGGCTGGCCGGAGCGTGGAGCCGAGGAGGGCAGGAACAACGGCACGGCTGCCGCCCGTGCAATGAAGGCCAGCCGGTAAGCCTAGCACCGATTCTCGCCAGAGGGACTGGCGCAGGCGGGCGGCGGCGCGGAAGCGGGTGTCTGTGAGGATGAAGCAGGCGTGCTGACGAAGGAGCGCCTCAGGGATGAGGGGTGCGCGGGTGAGCGGCCGGACGAACGCCGACTCCGGTGCGGCATCTTCGGATGAAAAGCGGTGGTCCATGAAGCTGGCCTCGGGCTACGAGGAGAGACAGCCGGAGGTTCAGCGCTGCAGAACAGATCTTGCGAGCGCCGGCGGAAAGGCCGCCGGGAGCGAAGGTTGAGAGGTATGTTAGCTGGTGAAGCATAGGGGAGTGCCGAGGGCGCAGGGATGGCGAGCTGTACTTCCCTGTAGCCCGCTTGGCTGCGGAAACAGGCACGTAGCCGTCACCCTCCGCTGGATCTCCTCACTTGCCGGGGTTACAGGGGTTATGAAAGTATGTAGCCCGCGGGCCAGCGGGAACGCAGGCTGTTATAGGCCCACACACCCAGCGTTTTACAGAGACGCCGAAGCATCGAGCTTTATGGGCGGTGCGGAGATGCACTAGGAGTTGACACTCGGCTTGCGCGTTTGGGATGGCTGCTCACAACCCCTTTCAGGCTTTCGGAAGGTCTGCTGGCCGGCACCCTGCCGAACCTGCCGCCTCGAAACACGACGCAGGCGCGGACATCGTCAGCCTGAAACGATGCAGCGTCATCAGGGAGGCGCGTTCGCGGGTCCTATCGAGGAAGCAGCCCCGATGAGACCTGCGGTCTTGAGCATGGATGGGCGAACATGAATTCGTTTAAGTCGGTGATCGGCAGCGGACTGCTTGTGGCCGGTTTGCTGATAACAGCTGGGCCGGCTGTGGCGGCCGGGAGTGATGACGGTTTCGCAGCGTTCTGGACGCAATTCAAAGCTGCCGTGGGCAAGAGCGATCAGAAGGCGGTATCGCAGATGATCAAATTCCCGGTGTTTTACAACGATCTACGGCAAGCCGCTGATTTCCCCGTGATCTGGAAGGGTGCTTTCAACCCAGCGCAGCGGAGGTGTCTTGCCAAGGAGAAGACCGGCAAGGAAACCCAAGAGGGCAAGGTCGTTTATTCGGCTTTCTGCGACGACATCATCTACTACTTCAGCAAGGAAGACGCCGGCTGGAGATTAACAAATTTTGGCGTAAACGATTGATCAGCCTGGTCTCGGCCGGTGCACGAATAGCTGCGCTGGACGCTTTGCCGAACGGCCGCTTTCTGGTGTCTGGCCAATGGCCGACACCCACCCCGAGCAGACCTTCGTTGGTGGCGTTGGTGGCGTCTAAAATTTCCGCTCGGGGTCAGCCGCTGCCCCTTTAGGGATTCATGAGAAGCTGATTCGTGGCCTCATAAATCTCGCTGCGCCAGGCAAGTTGATGAAGCCAGCGCTTCGGGATAGCGGAGGCGCCGGAAAGAGCGCCAGCGAGCTGGCCGGTGACGGCGCCGATAGTGGCAGCGTCCTCACCAGGGACAGAGACCCGTCTTCGGCGCTGCTCAGTCGACCGCTGTCAGATTCCTGAGGCGGTGGAGGAGGTCCCGAAGCTTCTTTGACGGGGGCCCGTGACTGACGATCGAGACATCAAGGTCGGCCGCGATCATCAAGCGACACGCGCGCAAGATGGCATCATCGATCCAGGCATCCTCGTTCCCGAAGGCACCTCCGCCTAAACGGGTCAGGAGAACGCGGTTTGTGCCACCGCGTGCAGAGTTCAGGAGGCTGGCTAGCAGCGTCGCTTCATAGGCGGCTTCAAGAACAAGGCGTGCAAACGGTTCCCAAGCCGATGAAGCGATGTTCGAATAGGCCACGGGAAGGGCAGAGCAGAAGGCCTGGGTGACGAGTGGTCCCGGACCACGCGCGTCGGTCGCCTCGACATCCCAGTGCACCCCGATCCGAAGCAGCCCGCGCAAGGCATCGAGGGTCGCGGCGTCAGCGACCCTCAGATGCATGCTGATCGCAGACAAGCCAGCTTCCTTCGCGAGCGCGTAGCCATTCTGCATGCGCCAGAGTGCGGACATGCTCGTCCCGAGACGCCGAGCAAGTTCGAGGCCGAGGTCTGCCAGCGCGTCGAGCTGCCGATCGGCTGTCTGACCGGCTTCATCGGCGATGGGGACGAGGTAGTTGCGGTAGATGGTGGCCGCACCGGCTGCCATGGCACAGGCGGGGCCCTGCGTGCCGTCGTGCGCGTAGCCTGTGACGCCATCTTCGGGCGTCACGTCCGGCCCGACCATCTCCAGCAGGTTGAACTGCGAGGCGACCTGGAACAGAGCACCGCGGTTGTCCGGCATTTGGTGCAGTGCCCGCACGTCGCCCTCCACAATCGACAGCCGCAGGCGTCCCTGCCGACCGATGGCTTGGGCACGGGTACGCAGCTCGGACAAGGCGGGTAGTTCGAGCACTCCGACGGCGTAGCTCCGCTGCTTAGCATCCGAGCGGAGCCGTCCATCAACGACGGACAACCGCCGCTTCGTCTCCTCGTAGGTGGTCTCTTGGAAGCCGGTGAGCCGCTCGAACCAATCCATGAGTGCCTCGCTGAGCTCGTGGGGAGAGATGAACGGCAAAGGCTGGGCTTGGGAGCGCCCATGCAGGTTTGGATTTCCACGGAGATCCCGTTGCGGGTGGTTCAAGGTACGGGAGTTCCTGTGCACCGACGTGCCGTAGAAGGCGACGTAGCCGATCTCTCATCCGACGGGGCGGCTGCCTTGGTCATAGAGGAAGACTGTGACAGCAAAGGACCATTCCCGCTCGGCACGCAGGACAGCTTCGCGCACGGTCGTGTTGTAGGCCTCCAGCACGTGGAAGGCATTCGGTGCGTGCTCGAGCTCCGCCATGTCGAAGTGAAATGTGCCATCGGGCCGCTGAGCGCTGTCGTGAGCGGATGGTTCGAACACGGCATCGACCTGCGGGCACGTGCGGTCGGTGCGATGGTCGACGATGTTGCCGAGCATGAAGGGGCCTCCAAGAGCTGCGAGACATGAAGATCTCGGTCTGTGTGGAACAGCCGTAGCTTCAGCCAGGCGGGGCAGAAGTTGCGGGCGTCAGTGAGGATGAAGGCGGCGGGCCTGGATCGCCGGGAGGTCGCCGTCTGCCGGAGGGGCGGTGGGGACCGGCACGGCGACAGGGGGGAAGGTGCGCTCCTGGAGAGAGGGAGCGGCGGCGGCGTAGCGGGGAGTGCTCTGCGGCGGATGAGGTGATCCGCCGGAGGAGGGGGTGTCCCGTTGATGTAGCTCGGCAACCAGCGAGTACGCAGGCCAAATTGGCCCTATGCATACAGCGTTTTACAGACACGCGAATCACAGCGCTTCTCAACTCTGAGCGGCAGAGATGCGCCAGGAGCGGAGTCTTGCTGCCTCCCTGAGAGCGGCCGCGACCTGATCCGTGATCAGCAGGGGTTCGGAGCACAGCGCTCGTTATTCGTCAGAGCTTTAGGGCGCTGAGGGCGCACCGACGTCCATAGAGGGACGTCAAGTGAGAACAAGGATGAACGGTGAGAGACAGCGTGCCGGCGGATCGGATGATCCGCCGGTGTTGTGAGGAGTATGAGTGGATATAGTGACTGATACAGCACTTAAATAGTGACTGATACAGCACTTAAGCAGCACTTCATGCACATACATCCATAGCGCTTGAGTCTGCGCGTCGAGTCAGTGCCTATGTGTCTGCAGCAGGTTGAGTACTTGGCGGTCTGCTGATTTATCAGCAACGATAAGACCAGCTTCACCGAGACGAAGTGAGAGTGTCTCACTAGAGGACCAGCGTGCCAGCCGTTCCAAATGGATGAAGTCGATCAGGTGCATCTCCGAGGCCGCTGCCACAAAGGCGGGATCAAGCAGTGAAGCTTCGGGCTCGACTTGGATGGCGAGTTCTGGTCTGACGTCAGGCTCAAACTGCGACTTGGCCGAAAGCAGCATCTTGACCGGCGTGTTAAGCACGGCGCTGGCCACTGGAGGGTTGGGAAAGGCCACGCCTCCGAGGCGTTCACCGTGTTGAACCCGCAGGAAGTAGCGGAACGTCGTCAGAATTTGCCACAACTTCTCCCGATTAACTGCGGCATGAACTAGAGCATCCGATTCAGCCTCGCGTAGCGTTCGGTCGATGCCCGGGATAATGTCGTGAGTCGGGCGTTTGGCCCACAGCGTAAGCACACCGTCGTCGAACCGGTACCAGCCGGGGGAGGACGATACGGTTGTCTGACCCGCCCGAAAGCGCTGGAGCACGCTGATGAGCTGGGTTGCGTCGCCGGCGTGAAACTTAATAGTCAGCCCCGCCAGTGCCGGGTGCTCGAACACGGAGAATGTATCATCAGACGCCGCCCGCATGCGGCCGCCCGACACGTCGATCGTTTGATAGCGCGGGTCGCCGGCACCACCAGCAAGACTGACGAACACCGCCTCTAGGCCCTGAACGAGGACGTCCGGCCGGACGGGCTGCGGGGGTGAAAACGACTCGGCGTTCCATGGTTGATCGTCCGGTGCTGCTGGAACGGTCGCGAACGGGAGGACGCCGGTCTCAAGATAGACATAGAGGTATTGCTCGACTGGATGGAAGCCGAGCTTGAGCACAGCCGACGAAACGACATTCTTTTTCGCATGGGCGAAGGCATCGCGCATCTTCGCGTGTTTCAGCCTGAAGCTTACGTCTTGCACGAAGGGGATGCCGGGCGAGAGCGCCAGCGGGATTTCAGTGGTGCAGTGCAGGGTGGCGCTGTGCGTCGTAAGGCGCAGCGCCTCAGGCCGAATGGTACAGGCTACCTGGTTGGTGAGGCGCTCGCCCTTCGCGAGACCCTTCGTCTGCACGAAACCGGTGGCGACGAGGGCGGCCTGCAGGTGGGGGCTGTCGACGGAGAACCGGCAGACCTGATCGCTGACGAAGGTCTCTGTAGCCTTGATCTCGAGCAGCACAGCCTGGAGCGACTTCGCAAGCGCGGCCTTTTGGGTCTTCTGCTGCCTGAGGAGTGCCAGGGCCTGCACGACCTCCGGGGACAGCCCCTGGTTCGGCTCGACGTCGTTGCCGGGGCCCCCTGCCTCCTCGCCGTCCATCTTGATCCCTCGTCGCGGTTGGGTGTGGCACAGGGAACCGAGTAAAGGGCGAAGCGGGGCGTCACAAGGCGGACGCGTTCTCGACGATTGAGTGCCAGGCCAGGGATGCGGGGAGAATGCCCGACACGCAGGAGCCCAAGGGTTGGGATGAGAAGTACCGACCGCGCGTGTTTGGCGACCTCGTTGGGCAGGACGGGGCCGTTGCGTGGTGCAAGGAGCGCGTCAGAGAGCGGCAGGTTAAGACCCTGCTGCTGCACGGACCGTCAGGATGCGGGAAGACGACGATAGCCCGCGTGCTCGGAAATGCCTTGAACTGCCGGGCACCGGTGGACGGCTCGCCGTGCCTGAGTTGTGACATCTGCCGGGAGTTCAAACCGAAGAACGACACGTACTACCGCGAGCACCTCTGTGCGTCGCAGGGCGGCCTTGAGGACGCGCGTATGCTGGTGCGCGCTTCAAGCGCGTCTGGAAGCCGCAAGTACCGGAAGATCTTCGCGCTGGATGAAGCGCACCGCATGACGGGTGCCGCCTTCGATGCGCTGCTGTCGCGCCTTGAGGAGCCAAACAGCACCACCGTTTTCATGCTGCTGACGACGGACCTAGAGGCGATCCCGGAGGCGGTCCTGACGCGCAGCCTGCGAATCGAGATCCGCCCGATCTCCGACGAGGATGCGCTGACATACCTGAATAAGATCTGCCGCCACGAAGGCCTGGAGCCGGAGGCGGCCGCGCTGCAGCTGCTGGTCGAGACGGGACGAGGGTCGCCGCGCCGGCTTATCCGCGACTTGGAGAGGGTGAAAGACTTTGGCAGCCTGACGTATGACGGCGTGCGCCGCGCCCTCGATCTGGATCACGCCGACGTCGTGCCAGCCTATCTGAAGGTCGCCCTGACGGGTGGTCCACTGGAGCAACAGCTGCGCTTGCTGGAAGGATGGGTGACGGCCCCGGAGCGGAAGATCCGCTTGGTCGAAGAGCTGCTGGTCTACCTGCTGTTCAATGAGGTGCACCGCGTCGAGCGATCGCACGCGATCCACGACCGCGTGAGCGTGACAGACCGCCGAGTGCTGGTGGAGGCGTTGACTGCAAGGGCAGCCGCGGCGCGGACGGACGTGCCGAGCTTCATTGAACGGCTGGCGGAGCTGTGGCGGTCGAGCACGGCGCGGCAGGCGAGCGCGTCAGACCTAGCGTTGCTGATCAGCCGCTTTCACGGGTACCTCGGCCCTTTGCCCGTGCCCAGCGAAGCGCGGGGCGCTGCCGGGCCTGGGGTTACGACAGATAGTTTGATGAAGCGCCCCCGGCGTGCGCGTGCTCAGACGCCTGCGAAGGCGATCGGTGCGGGAACGGTGGCTGAGCATCTCACCTACGCGCAGGCCTGTGTACTTTGGGATGCAGCATCCTTCATGGCGCAGGAATTTGGCGTCTGGTTCAACATGAGGGTGACGATCCGACATGTGGAGGGACGGATCGGCGACAGGACAGCTGCAGAGATCGTCGGCACCTTGCTCCAGCGATTGAGCATGAAGCTGCGCGGCCGCGGCGCTTGGCACTGGATCTACGTGCACGAGTTCGCGCCGCGTGGCCGGACGGATATCCTCCTGCACGTCCTGGACGAGCAGCGCGTGGAAGTTCGGCGTTGGCTGTTGGACAACTTCCGGCGAGGTCATCTGCCACCCGGTGACAGCCGAACTCTGCGCGTCGGGCGGTTGTTGAACTTGCCGGAAGCACGCCACCACCGACTACACTTCCGTTACATGCGGTACCTCTGCCGCGGCTTGGATCCGGATTGCATGGCCCGCGACGAACGAGGCCGAGAAGGGGCTGTGCTGGATCTATTGCGGGTACTGGCACGATGGCGACGATCGATCGGGACCGTTCCGCCGGGTGGCCGACGTTTCTGGGTGTCGGAGGGGATCGGCGAGGGCGCACAGCGTCGCTGCGACGAGGAGCGGATGACGTTCCTGTCGGCGCTGCGGGACCATGCCTGGCGCCACGTCGCCTTCGGTTGGGAGGAGCGCGAGCACCAAGATCGCGAGAGGGAGAGGGAACGGCGTGCGGCTGCGTTGGCACGTCTGGCGATTGATAAGGCTGCCGCACCGGGGGCGATTCTCGCTAAGGCACGGGACGAACTGCGGGACTCGTGGCCGCTGGATGCCAGGGCGCGGAAGCGGCGTTGGCGGGGATGGTGGACGCGAGGTGCGGCGGGGGCTAAGGGCTAAAGCGACTACACACCCTATGAAAAGATGATCTAAAACAAATACTTAGCTGAACAGCGAGATGCCGGATCGATTCCGTTCGGCGGGCAAATTCTTAGAATTAGGTGATTTATGGCTTAGACCTGGGTGTGTGTTGCGCCTAAATCTAACATGGACGGAGGCTGGCATACTGCCGGCATGAGCGCGCGGCCAATAGTTAGGGGTATGGGTATCGACCGCACCGGTAGGATCAGTGTGGCCGGCCGGTGGACAACTTTGCCGATCTCTCTTGATCGAGAGATTGGAGATTGCCTCGTCTCCTCACTAGAGGGGAGGCCCGAGGTGCCATTGTGCCCGACAGGGCACAGCTTCGCCGGTGACCGGCAGAAGCAGCGAGGCACGCGCGCCGTCCCGTGCGGGAGGCCGTCGGCGCCGGGGCCGGAGGTGAAACCTTCATCAGGCAGGCCGGGGTTGGGCTGTCGGCCTTTACTCACCGCTTCCCGCCGTCCCGGCGGCCAACGCGGACGGATGCCTGCTCTCCGGACCCTTGGAGCAGGCGGTCGTCCAGGGGGCTTGGATGCTTACCGTTCCCCCATCCTGAGCGGCCCGGCAGCCCGAACCACTCTTGAGTGCCGATGCCCTTCGGCGCTTGATCCGGCGGTCCCCATCCCGCCTGGCTAGCGGTGGAGGCTCGGAGCCCGTCAGGGGCCTGGCATGTCCAGCGATGAGGCGTGATCAGGTCGTCAGCAGAATGGCTGTGCGAGAGGAGAACGCGGAAGCAAACTGCGGGGTATTCCGCGTGTCACACAGGCGTGCTACACACGACGTATTCAGGGACTCGCTAAAGCCTTGATCTGATTGAAATTGTCTGGAGAGACGTCCAGTCCGGGACTGAGCATGGCGGATCCTGTCCTGTACGCGGGCGTCCGCGCGAGCGGAGCCCCAGCGACTGTTCGGAGGAACGCGACGGGGCGTCCGGGATCGTGCCAGTCGGCGATCGCGACACAGGAGTAGCTCAGCTTCGCCTGTGTCGAACCGGAAATACCTCAGATCGCCGGACGCCCAAGCCGCACTGAAGCACGGCTCGTCGTCAGGTACAGGAAATACCTGCTGTGTCTGGAACTGACTGACGTCGGCTTCGACCACACTGTCCTGAGCGAGTTCCGCACGCGCCTTCTCGCGCACGGGGCGGAAAGCCGCCTCCTCGACGCAACTCTCAAACTGGCGCGAGAGCGCGGACTGCTGAAGGGCGGCGGACGCCAGCGCAGCGACTCCACGCACGTCCTCGGGGCGATGCGCACCATGAGCCGGCTCGAAGTCGTCGGCGAGACATTGCGCTACACACTGAACGCGCTGGCGACGGTGGCGCCCGACTGGCTGCGCGCGTGCACGACCCCGACATGGGCCGAACGGTACGAGCTCCGAGCGAGCGAGTTTCGGCTGCCCAAGAGCCAGACTGGGCGCCGGGCGTGGGCGGTGCAGACCGGCGTCGATGGCTTCACGTTGCTGGCTCTCGCCACAGCGGACGGCGCGCCGCCGGTTGTGCGGGACGCCGCGGCCCTCGAGACCCTGCGGCGCGTCTGGGTGCAGAACTTCCTCGTCGAGCACGGGCCGGAGGGCGCCCGCGTCGAGTGGCGGACGAATGATCAGGTGCCAACGTCGGGTCGCTACATCGGCTCGCCCTACGACGTGGAGGCGCGCTACGCGAGCAAGGGCGCGACGGTGTGGAGCGGCTACAAGGTGCACCTGACCGAGACGTGCGACGAGGGCACCCCGAACCTGATCACCAACGTCGAGACGACGACCGCCGCGGTATCGGACGACGCCACGACTTCGACCATCCATGCGGCGCTCGCTGCACGGGGCCTGCTGCCCAAGACCCACATCGCCGACACCGGCTTTGTGAATGCGGCGCTGTTCGTCGACGCCCAGGAACGCTACGGGGTCGACCTGGTCGGCCCGACGCGCGGCGACCGGCAGTGGCAGGCGCAGGCCGGCGCTGGGTTCGCCGCACGGGACTTCGCCATCGACTTCGTTGAGCAGCGGGCAACGTGTCCAGCCGGCAAGCGAAGCCAGAGCTGGACGCCGGCGCTCGCCCGCGGCACGACGCCGGTGATCAAGATCAAGTTCGCGGTCAGCGACTGCCGAGCGTGCCCGCTCCGGCCGCAGTGCACACGCGCGAGCACGGCACGCCGGGCGATCACGATCCGCCCCGAGGCGCAACACGAGGCGTTGCGCGTCGGGCGGGCGCGGGAGCAGACCGCGGACTTCGCAGCCGAATACGTGTCAACGGGCTTCGAACCTTCCGCAATTTCGGGCGCGCAATTTTCCTCAGATCGGCGGGCTCGGCGGTCAGGCGATGCCGAGGTGAGCACCTCCATTCTTGGGCGGGCGTCCGCGCCGACGCGGAGGCGGGGCGAGCGGCGGAGCCTGCAGGGCTGCCTTCGAGCGGATGTGCTCGGGCATGAGCGCGGTGTGCTGGCGCAGCCGGTAGCTTGAGCCCTCGATCTGCACCACCACGGCGTGGTGAAGCAACCGGTCCAGCAGCGCGGTCGCCACCACCGGATCGCCGAACACCTCCCCCCACTCTGCAAAGCCGCGGTTCGAGGTCAGGACCATCGCGCCCCGCTCGTAGCGCGCGTTGACGAGCTGGAAGAACAGGTTGCCCCCGCCCGGCACCACCGGCAGGTAGCCGATCTCGTCCACGATCAGCAGCGCCGGCCGGCAGAAGTAGCGGATCTTCTCGCGCAACGTTCCTTCCCGCTCGGCCCGCGCCAGCGTTCCCACAAGGTCGGCCAGGGTGGTGAAGTACACGCTGCGGCCCGCCTTCACCGCCTCGACCCCGAGGGCCACCGCCAAGTGGCTCTTGCCGGTGCCGGGCGGGCCGAGGAAGTGCAGCACCTCGCAGCGGTCCACGAAGCCCAGCTCGGCCAGGGCCAGGATGCGGGTGCGGTCGAGCGAGGGCTGGAAGGCGAAGTCGAAGCCCGACAGCGTCTTGACCGTCGAGAGCCGCGCCATCACCAGCGCGGTCTTCACCCGCCGGCTCTCGCGTAGGCTCAGCTCCTCGCTCAGCAGGGCATCGACCGCCTCCAGCGCGCTGAGTTCGCCGCGCTCCAGCCGCCGCACGGTGGTGTCGACGATCTCCAGGGCGCGCGGCATCTTCAGCCCTACCAGCGTGGCCTTGATCCGCTCGACCAGTGGGGGGATCAGCTCGCCAGTTCCGCTCATGCCGCGTCTCCCCGGTCGGTCCTGGGCACGCCGGCTCCCGCGAGTTGGCGGGCTACGGCGTCGTAGATGGCCAGCGGGCGACGCGCGACCTGGTCGCCGGCGCGCCTGACGACCACCGGCTCGGCAGGGTCTCGTGGCTCGGGCGGGGGAGATCGCGGCCGCCGATGGGCTGGATCGACCTGCGTCAGCCCACGCCCTTCCAGGGGCAGGTGGCAGGCAACGAGCTCACCCGCCTCGTAGATGCGGATCTGATCGGCCAGCACGTGCACCTCCAGGGCGCGGCGGCGGGTGGTGTCGGGCACGCTGTAGAGATTGCCCGCCACCGAGACGAAGCCCTCGTGGGTGACGCGCCGCTCCAGGCTGAGCACGGCTTCGTAGGGCACGGGCGGCAGCGCCCGCAGCTGGCTGCGCTCCTCCGCGAAGGCGTCGGCGACGATCCGCTTGGTCGTGGCGTGCCGGCGGGCGTTGGCCACGGTGTCGAGCCAGTGCCGCAGCTGGTCGTTCAGGTCGTCGAGGTTGCGGAACGAGCGGGCGAGGAAGAAGTCCTCGCGCAGGTAGCGGAACGGGCGCTCGACCTTGCCCTTGGTCTTGGCCCGGTAGGGACGGCAGGCGCGCGGCAGGAACCCGTAGTGGCGCGCGAGATCGAGAAGGCTGCGGTTATAGATGACCAAGCCGTCGGGATCCTCGCCGATCACGGCGGTCTTCATGCGGTCGTAGAGGATCTCGCGCGGGGCGCCTCCAAGGGCCTGGAAGGCGGCGATGTGGCAGCGCAGGACCGTCTGCAGATCCTGGTGGACGACGAAGCGGGCCCAGAGATAGCGCGAGTGGCCCAGCACCATCGCGAACAGCCAGACGATGCGGGTCACGCCCGGCTCGTCGGCGAAGACGACCTCGAAGCGGGCGAGGTCGACCTGGGCCTGCTCGCCCGGCGGGGTCTCGAAGCGGCGCTCGATAGGCAGAGGAGCTGAGGGGCGAAGCAGGGCCACGGCTCGCTTCACGGCGGTGTAGGCCCCTGCGAAGCCGCGCTCCTTCAACTCGCGCCAGAGACGGACGGCCGTAAGCTGCGGGTAGGCGGCCAGGCGCTCGCGCAGGTAGGGCAGGAAGGCGTCGGTGGCCCGCGCGCGGGGGGATCGCGGTCCGTAGACGGGCGGCTCGAGGCCGCGGGCGATGTACTTGGCGACGGTCTTGCGGTCGAGGCCGAGCTGGCGGGCGATGGCGGTGACCGAGAGGCCCTGCCGGTGGAGGTCCAGGATCGTCATGAGTTCCCCGAGGCTGACCACCGCGCCGCTCCCTCCCGCCACGGGGACCAGCTTCGGTGAGACGGCCGCCGCGCGGGCATCCCGCCTCAAACAGGAGGCTCAGGGGCGGCCGGGAGGGTGGGGAAAATTGCAGGCCCACAAGTGAGGAGGATCCAACGCCCGCTCACAGCAGGTTCAACCGCTCGCGCGAATGCGATCTTCCCGCCAGTCCCGCGCCCCCGGCGTTAAGCTGCCGGCAGATCCGCGCGGGCCACCTGACCAGGCTCGTGGCATGTTGCGTCCAGCGCCAGTCGGCGGGCCAACGCGAAACTCGATCGAACTTCACTGATTTTACAATGCGCAGACTACACCGGGCGGTACAATCCGCAATATGTTGCTGGTTATGGCGTATTTTGCAGAAATTTTTGCAGTATCATTCGATAAATGTTCGTTTCGACTCTCACTTTCGACTGATCGGCCGTCTCAAAGCCTTGCGGCTTTGCGTCCTTGTATGGAAAGCGCCGAAACCAACTTTCTGGAAGTTCCAGGTCCCAGCCCTGGTACTCACGCCAGGCGTGATAACTCCACGACCATTTCTCAGCCTCAAATATTGACATGGCGTCAGAAACGTATCTCTCCGCCGAACAGCCCGGAGCCCAACGGACTGCGCTGAATTCCCCAATGTATATATTGACGTCATGCCGTTTCGCGAAATCCTTCACTGGGGCAAGAAGAGCGAACAGATCTGACTTGTTCCAAATTCCTGGATAGGAATAAGGCATCTTGTACGAGTATAAACCTTGATGTGTGAGCTGGTGCGGCTGGTACACATGCGCACTGTACACAATATTGCTGAACGGTATGAGCCGATGCACCGCAGAGAACCCAAACGGCAATCCGCCCGGCGAGGGCTCAAATACGACTACCCGCTTGGGATCTATCTCGCGAATGGCCGCAACTATCTTCGTCGCAAAATTCAGCCACTCCTCCTGGCCGCCGTCGTCCCAGGGACGTTTGGTGATCGGCTCATTGATGAGGTCGTACGCGGCAATCGCGGGACTGTGCTCGTAGCGCTTCGCTATCTGTCGCCAAGCATCAACGATGCTATCCTTCAAAGACGAATTATCCCAAAACTCCTGAGCAAATTGGTTGGGTAACGGCTCGAAAGTAACAACAACTTTGAATTTGTGATTCAAGGCAAACGTGACCAATCGGTCCAACTCAACCAGTTGCTGCGCGTCCACGACGTACTCATCGGATTTCACGGCCCGATGCAAATTGAGAAACTTTCTCACAACATTTGCGCCGGTGCCCGCCAGATCGTATAAGTCCGTGTCAGAGAGACGGCCGACGCCGAATCCCCGTACGGTTCCAGACCCGAACTTCGCGGCGTCCCACATTTGACCGGCACGCCTCAGTTCATACTCCCTGCCGTCAGCCTGGCCCGGTGGACTGTTTGCAAAGCTGTGCTGGTCAGTCCGATCGCCGCAGAGCCAACCGGCGATGAGAACGACGAACGCAGCAACGGACCTCGCCCTTCTCGTTCGAGAAGCAACGAACCGGCCGCCGCTATATTGCGCGTCGCGCTTGCCGGCGCTCGCTCCGTACATGTTTATCCCATTACCACGGAAGCGCATCGACAAGCTCGCGCAAGCCGAGAGATCGCATGTGCAGTGATATTGTTTCGCGCGATGTCCCAGGAGTCAATCCCGGAGAGATATCGTCGCTGTGAGAATTTGGTTGTTCCTGCATCTCGTGTGCGGCGAGCGCGATGACGGAATCAGGTGATTGCTCTTGTCGTGGTGCGCGACATGCCGGGGATGGTCTTGGCTCGCGCGGTGATCTCTTGGCTCGCGCGCTGATCCAGTCGGCTCAAGGTTCACCACGTATTGTAACGCGGTGAAGGAGGGGCGACGTTCCGCGGATCTTGCCACCGCTGCCGCCGATTGCCGTTGCCCGGTCACGTCAGAATGCAGCCGACCGGCTCGCAGCGGACGTTGCAGGTAAGGTGGCCCTTCGAACCAGCTGCGCTCCGCGGCGCCCGGACCGGTAGCACGGCCAAGTCGTCACAACTCCATGAAAGTAAATTCTTGCGACCCGCTCGAAAACAGCGTGAGTCGGCTACCTGGAATTCCAGTCCCGTTGTAGGTCGCTCCGTTGAGATACAGATTTCGGTCGGCTGCCGGCGTGCCGCCGTAATTGTCATTCAGAAAGTCAATGCTAACTTTATGGACGCCGGCGCTCCAGTCACCATTTATTAGCAGTACATCAGACTGCCCGGTGCCGTGCGAAGCTGTAGCTGTCATTTTGCCACCGATCTGCTGGCCATCAACGGCGATCGTGTACTGAGCACTGCCCAGCCAGGCATCTTCGGAAATCTCAAGAAGCAAGGTGTCATCACCAGGCCTGATGTCGGTGTAAGACGCTGCTGAGACGGTCGGGAATGGAACCTCCTCGCGGTGTTCTTCCTCGCGGTGTTCTTGGAGGATATCAATTTGCGGCTGATCGTATCCGGTCACGGGAACGCTATCGTAACTGGCGTAATTAATGTAGAGATTGCGATCTACGGTCGACGCACCACCATAAAGATCGTTCAGAAAATTGACGGTCACCGCGTGCTGCCCGATACCCCAATCGCCAACAAACGAGAATGTCTCGCTCTGCAAGCTCGAGTGAGACGCGTGTGCGGTTAGAATGCCACCCATCTGCACACCGTCGACTGACACGCTGAACACTGCATCGCCCTGATATTCATCTTCAGAGATATCCAGTGTGAGTATATTGCGCTGGCCCAGCGCTGACGAGTCATTTACCATGAACGTGAAGCTGCCATTCTCGGCCAACATATGTGCGGCTGGGTTCGGCGGCTCGACGGAGTAAAATGGGTGGGGCAGCTGCGGACCGGCGACCCAGTACGTACCGCCCTGCCAAACATGTGCGTGCTGCTCCATGTAGGAAAGCGCATTGTCAAGCGCCGCCAGACTCGTCTGATCTGTTCCAACACCGAACTCGCCAAGGAACAGCTGCGCGTTGTTCGCCTCCGCCCACGCGGTGACGGCCGCGAGGCGCTCGGACCCAATCGTCGCAGAGATCGCGCCAGGTTCCGTGCCCCAGCTGTTCGTGTCGAAATACATGTGGACTTCGAAAGCAAAATTGTGTAATGGGTCATTCACTCCTGTCCCAACTACGGTGGCGTTGTCCGTAGAACTCCAGGACAGTGCGCTGTCACCGTAGGCGCCCGGAACCAGGATCTCCTGCGTCGCACCAGCGCTCCGGATTGCCTGAATCGCTGAATTCACGGACCGGATCCAGTCTGATGCTGGCTGAGCTTGCGGCTCATTCATAAGTCCAAATATAATCCCTGAGTTTGACACGTAACGCTTCGCGATCCTGCCCCAAAAATCAGCCAAGGTGCTGTCCGTTGTGATGGGCCCGCCCACGGGGTAGCCATAGCCGAACCCGAAATTGTGAAGGTCGAAGACGACGGAAATCCCTTTGGATGTCGCATAGCTGACGAGGTCATCGATATGTGCCATCTCCGCCTCGTCCAGGGCGCCGAACGGGACGTGTTGAAGGCGTTCCCAGAAAACAGGCAGTCGTATGACATTCATTCCTTTTGAGGATATATAGTCGATATCCCACCGAGTCGGGTAAACGTAGTCCACGCCTGCCACTCCGGGCAGACGGCCGGTGTCGCCGCTGGTGACATTGACACCGAGGAGCTGCATTGCAGCCATGATACCTCTCCACGCATCGCAAAAATCTCTGACGCGGGCCTCAGATATCTGGAACGGACAACTAACTACAGCAATTCCGCGGCCGGCATTCAGGTTGTGCTGGTTGTAGGAAGAGCAGATCCACTTTGGCCCCCGCCGGCAGCCTCGATTGACGTGACTCCTGGCTCGTTCCAGCGCTGCAGGGATTGAGACGAATGGGGGGCGCTCCCGACGCAGCATGGCAGCTCGTATGTGCCATGGTCGTTCGCTTCCGCCCCGCCATCGTTTAAGCTGTCTCCGGGCGAGATTGCCTCGGGGCGATCAGAACGGTCAGTGCCGAGGTATGGCCTTGCGTCGAGGTGGCTCTGCCTCGGCCTACGATCCGGAGAGGACCGAACAGCGGAACTGTCCGGGTCGCGAGCGAGGGTGGGCGCGGCACCACCGGGGGCGATCCTCGCCGCGAGGCGGCCCGAGGCGATGACGTCCGTCAGCCTCGGATGGGTCGGACCGGGTGACGTCGTCGCCCGCGCGGTGGCACCAACGGCGAAGTTACGTTCCAAGCCGCGGAACGCGCCAGTGAGGCGACGCGCGGTGAATTCAGTTCCACAGACGAAGCGCAGCAACGGCCCGAAGGTCACAGCTGCGGGTGTTCCGACGATAAACAGTCCTGGCACACTCGTTTCGAAACGAGCGGAGAGCACGGGAGATCCCTCCAGGCAGCGGATTTCAGAACGCAGGCATGAATCAAGGTAGTTGAGGCGATCGAGGCTCACGCGATAACCTGTTGCTGCGATGACGTGGTCAGCTTCGATGAGCTGGCGCTCAGCGTTCGCGACGACCGTCAGCTGGACACAGTTGCGCTCAGCTCGGACCTGCTCGACCCGGGCGCCGCTGATCACGCGGACATGCGCATCGATGATTTCCTTGACGGACCAGGCCGGTGTTGGACCAAGGTGACGACGGACGAGATCGATGCGCAGGCGGGAGGGCAGCTGCCTGAACAGCAGCGGGGCGTACGAGCACAGGAATTTTTTCCATCCCGGGCCCAACGGTGTAGGAGGCGCGCGCAACCAATCGAAGCGGCGCTGCGCACGAGGCGGATAGAAGCGCAGCGAGTTGCGTCGAGCGATGATGGTGGCGCGCGCTCCAGCTCGGTGCAGGCTCGCGGCGACATCCACGGCGGAAGCTCCGCCGCCAATCACGGCGACGTGTCGACCCGCGAAGTGTGTTAGGTTCGCGGCGTCGCAGCTGTGGCTTACGAGGCCTTCCGGCAGAGTGGCGAACTCGGGTGGAAGATGGGCGAAAGGCTGAAGGCCCGTCGCCAGGACGATGTGGGTGGCGAACAACGGCCGCGAATCGGCGAGCGTGATGTCAAATCCGGAGCTGGCGCGCCTGACACTGCGGACGGTCACCTGTTCGAGATGAGGAACGAGACGTTCGTGGAAAGCCTCGCCGTACGCGGCGAAAACCTCGACCGGCACGCTCCATTCGTGATCGTCGTAGTAAATACCTTGTTCCCGGCAGTAAGCCGAAAGCGAGTAGGCGCGGCCCGGGTCCGACAAGTTGGAGGCGAGGCCATGAGACTTCAGCAACATGCCTGTTGGCATACCGCTTCGCCACGTGCTCATCGGCGCGCCGAAGATGCGATGTGGGATCCTGGCCTCGGTCAGATGAGCAGATATCGAAAGGCCATACGGCCCGGCGCCGACGATCACGACTGAGGAATCGCGCTCTACGGGCATACGTCCTGCTCCCGCGGCTTGCCTTCAGGCACTCAAGCCAGCTGCATTCGCATGCATTACGCATGATAATTATGCAAAAAGCTGGCTTCAGGAGCCCGGTTCTCGCTTGAGACTCCACACCGAAACTTGGTTACAGATTTCTCCTGCGCCATGCCATCGGGCTAAGATCTCCGCGGAGGCAGCCACGCCGACCCGGCTCGACCCGTCACGAGATGAACTGCAAGTGCGCTGGTTGAAGGTCTTGAAGTCGCACGCAACGGTGTTACGCCGCGGATGCCCAATGGACAAAAGCTGGCCGGTCCTGGCAGCAGGCATTGGTTCGTGGCAGGGCGTCGACGTCCCTACGCCCCGCGTCGGAGAGTCCTCACGACCGATCAGCAATCATGCGGCCCTCCTCCGGTCAGGAAAAGTGCGCGCATCAGCTCGTCGAGTCTCACATATTCGAAAGGCACCCACTGACATTTATAGACCCCGTACCTGCTCTGTGCAAGCGCCTTTCATATTTCGCCGGTGGTGCGAGTGCGGAGCTCCCGATTGTGTTTGGTTTCTTACAAATATTCCGTTCGATCGCTTACAAGACAGCGACCCAGCGGGTTGTTTTCGAAATGGACCTACCGAGCGGATGAGGTGTATGATCCCGCAGTGTGGTGGTACGGTTGACTACCATGCTGCAAGGGATTCGCTATGGGCCAAGCTCTCCACGGCCGCGCCCGCACGACGGAGGCGGTCCGTCGCGCAATCCAGCTACGTCAAGAGAGTGTGAGAGCGGCGGCCAAGCGCTACGGCGTCAGCCCGACGACAGTGCAGAAGTGGCGCGCTCGGCAGACGACGGCGGACGCCGCCATGGGCCCCAAGGCGCCGCGCTCCACCGTCCTCACGCCAGAGGAAGAGGCCATCGTCGTCGCCTTCCGGCGGCATACTCTGTTGCCGCTGGACGACTGCCTCCACGGGCTGCAGCCGACTATCCCACACCTGACCCGTAGCAGCCTGCACCGATGTCTGGGGCGCCACGGCATCAGCCGCCTACCAGACGTGGAAGGCGGCAAGCCCAAGAAGAAGCGCTTTGCCGATTCCGCCATCGGCTACTTCCACATCGATATCGCCGAAGTTAGGACCGAAGAAGGCAAGCTCTACCTCGTCGTCGCCATCGACCGAACGTCGAAGCTGGCCTTTGCCAAGCGAGCAGGGCCATTCAGTTCTGCCGTAGCAGGCTGGACGTGAGCGGCGGCAGGGCAACGTAGCGGCTGTATGGAGGCGACCTTCCAGCTTCGTGAGGTCGCCCTGTGCCGTTCGCCTTCCCGCTTGCCGCCCTCGCCGAAGCGCCCGTCGGGCCAATCTCGTTACAGCCCTGAGGACAGGAATGCCAGGTTGGATTCACACCGCACCTGAGCCGACTTTGCGATCGGCTCTCTCGATCGCCCGCAAGGGCCGCCTGCGACTCGACGTGCAGGCCGCTCAGCCCTGGATGCGTTTTGGAGACAAGCCCATCTGGTTATCACGCAGTTCCTGGGGAATGGCGGCGCTGGTCGACGCGCTTACCGAAGCGAACGAACGCCCGGTCACCGCTTGGCTGCCGGAATACTTCTGCGATCAAGCGCTTTGGCCGATGCGCCAGCGCCAAGTGGAATTGCGGTTCTATCCGGTAGACTCCTGGGCTCGTCCGGAATGGAACCGCATCGACATCGCAGGCCCGGGACCGAAGCTTTTCTTTCTGGTTCATTTTTTTGGACATCCCTCAGACGGTGAGCAGGCGCGGTCTGTCTGCGACGCCACGGGAGCCCTTCTGGTCGAAGACGCGGCCCACGCCCTCGGCCCCGCGAAAGGCATTGGCGAGGTCGGCGACTTCGTCTTCTACAGTCCCTGGAAGTTTTTCGAGGCGCCGAACGGCGCAATCTTTGTGATCCGCCCCCGCGCCGTCGGGTGGGCCGCTGCGATCCAGAGGAGTGTCGACAAGCTGGGGTCCGCGCATTCGCCTGGTCTGGGCTGGGCAAAAGACATCGCCATGCGAAAAGTCGCGCACGTTGATCCCAAAGGGTTCTGCCGAGGACGTCCGGGCGATTTCTTCCTCGATGTGAGCTCGCGGCCGATGCCGTCGCGTCCGAAGGCTTCGCCTATCGCAAGCATGACGCTTCCGTGTGTCAACATGCTGGAAGCGCGCCGCATGCGGCAGGAAAACGACGCAGCGATCAGGGACTTTTTCAAAGGCCGTCCAGGGTGGCAGCCGCTGATTGCGACGCCGGCGCCAGGGCCTCTCCGATCGGTCTTCCGACTCGACTCACCGGAGCGGGCGTCCGCTGCGTACGATGCGCTCCGCGCCGTCGGGGTCCGCGCAGAGGGCTGGACCGCCTTGCCACCCGAAGTGGTCGACCCCACCTCGCAGGCGAGGCTGTTGCGGCGCACACTCCTGAATATCCCCTGCCATCAGGGCCTGAAGACGTTAGGCTTAATCGAGGCTTTGAGGAGGGCCAAGCTCGACTGAGTGCGAACCAACGCTGAAACATCCGACGGGGACGGAAATGGCGACGGCGTGATCTGGCCTCCTTTGCGCATACACACGCCGCTAAGTTATCACTGCCCGCAGCCTTTATTTGTTTTCTCTTCGTCGTCGTTTTTGCCGTCCAGCAGCAGGACAGCCTTTTCCGATCAAAATCGGTTCGAGAATCGAGGTTTTCTTCTATGTCCAAGAGCACTAAGGAAGGCGGGACGACGGAGAGGCGTGGCAAAACCCTGCCAGATCGTGTGCCGCGTGCCTACGCTCTGACGGCCTTGGGCGAGGGCGCACAGAGCGCATTTCATTTCATTTTGAATATTGCGCTTATTCGAGCCCTCTCCGCGTATAACTACGGCGTGTTCGCAATCATATTCACAGTCGGTGCTATTGCGATCACCGGCATCAATGCCGTGTTCGCGGTTCCGGTGACCGTCTTCCTCCCGCGCGCCAGACGCAACGCCGCGATTTCCCTCGAGGTCACAATGGGATCGCTGGCCCTTCTGGCCTCCACGGTGATTGCGGCGGCGGTTGCGGTCGGCGCCGGATTCTCCATACACGATATGGAAGCCGCCGCACTTGCAGGTTGCCTCGTCGGCCTTTGGCCGCTCCGCGTATATACCAAGGCTGCTAATTTTGCCCGGTTCGGCCAACACGCCGCCCTGAGCGGGGTCGTCTCGGACGTATCCTACGCGGCGGTGGGTCTCGGCTCGCTGGCTTTTTTGTATCAGTTGCATGGAGAGAAACTAACCCTTGCAATAACTCTGGCTTTGGTTTGCGCCGCGAATGGCGTCGGCATCGTCATCAATCTGGTCGGACGCCGCAAGAGAATCCGTGTGCGTCTTCATAGGCGCACTTTCGCCCGCTTCTTGAAACTGTGGCCGCATGTCCGCTGGTCGCTTGCTGGAATTGCTGCTTCGACTGTCATACAACAAGGACAGATGACGTTCGTGACCATGCTGGCCGGGCCGGCCGCGTTCGCGCCATTGGCGGCCGGTTTCGTGTTGATGAGCCCCATACGCACCTTCGGTATGGCCATCGCCAATGTCATGAGGCCCGAGCTGTCGCGGTCCAACGCGCTTGGCGAACACAGATCCGCCGGTAAGTTATTAGCCAAGGCCGTCGGCATTTTGGTTTTCGTGTTCATGGCGTACGGCTTTGCTCTTTTCTTTGGCTGGCAGACGCTGCGCTCGCTCCTGTTCGAGCGGCGCTTTCCCGACCAGGCCATGGGTCTGATCGTGACATTGGCCTGGCTCACGACTTCCGTGTCGAACGTCAATTTGTTCATGCAAACTGGCACGCAGGCCAAGTCAAGATTTGTCGACGCGGCCTGGCCGGCAATCGTCGGCGGGACAATCATTGTCATTTTCGTTCCCCTGCTGGTTCTCACGTTGGGGCCGCCGCTTTCCACGCTTGGTGTACTTGTCGCGGAAATCGTGACCGTCGGCCTTTTGGTCGGCCTGCACGCCAGAGATCGAAGCATTTGGCGTCCCAATGCGATCGATGAAAGCCGGCCTGCGTGATCGATCAAACGTGATCCGCATTTTCGCCGGGGCGATCACTGGATCCTGCGTTGTTTTTGTGCTACTATTCTCGGGAAGGCTGGCGGCATCTGTGTTAGGGATGGCTGCTGGCGAGCTCGTCACATTAGTTTTCCTATGGATCCGTCACGTCCGATTTGCAGAACATAACAGAAGCCATTCATGGAAGCGGCTCCAGGCAAGGCGGGATTGACAACCTGTGCGGAATATTGGTTCTCAGTATAACACTTGACGTAGCAGGATGGGCTCGTTGGAAGTACCCGGCACTCGGACCTTGGCGTTAGTTGTCAGCCGAGATTTGCAGGACTGCAGGCTCGCGAGCCATACTCCAAGAGGAGCCACTCCAGCAGCTCCTCGGCGGCATTCCGGTGGGGGCTGACGTGATCGCATGCGCCGACCGCATTGGCCAGCATGGGTGACCCGACCAGTATGCTCCGCTGGCGCATCATTCCGCCTCCCGCGGTTGGGCCGTTGGGCTACATGGTCTGCCAATTTACGACGATAGTGAACGCGCGATGAAATTGCTGGATAAAATCTTGGAGTGGCTCGCCTACCGCCCTGAGTACCGTCCCAGGGCAAAGCGCTCGTTGTCCAAACACGACCTTAAGGTTCGATCGCCCGGTTCGGACTCCGAGAAGGGGAGCTCCAAAGCGTCTCGTCGATCAAAGGCCTAGCTGTCCGGGTAAGTGTCTCGACGGCGCGGCGTTTGGGTATGGGATCGTCCCGTTTCCGTGGCTCTTGCTCGCTTTGCGTGGACGGCGGTGGATTGACTCGGCCCGGTGATGGCCTGCCCCGCCCACCCCATCGTGGGTGGCATGCCCATCCCCTTCGCCATCCCCGAATGCCGCTTCGAGCGCGTCGTCGAACGCCACCGGGACCGCCTCGTCATCCCGGTGCGCCTGAACGCGGCGAGCCGGCGCGGCCCGGATTGCGGCCGTACCAGCCGGTCCGTCCACAGCCGCTGCCATCGCCGTCCCGCCGACCTGCCGCTGCCGGCATCCCGGACGGCTCTGCGCATCGAGGTGAGACGGTTCTGCTGCCTCGACCCAGCCTGCCACCGCCCCCAGCGATCGCGACGGTCGCCTCAGGCCTGGACCGAGACGGCGCGGCGGTCCGGGCTGCCCCGATCGAGCCGTGGAGCAGCGGACAGGCCGAGGGCCAGATCACTCGGCTCAAGCTGATCAAGCGTCAGAGCTACGGACGAGCGGGTCTGGATCTCCTCAAACGCCGCATGATCCTCGCCGCCTCATCCACGCAAAGTGAGCAACAGCCACGGAAACGGGGCAATCCCACATTCAGCCGGCTGTCTGAGGCGCCCGTGCGCCCAGGCGCGCCTCAAGCTCGGCGATGCGCGCGTGCAACGGTGCCACGGCGGCCTCGATCTCGGCGGCGGTGAAGCGCGGGGTGATGTGCTGCGGGCAGTTCCAGTCGAACGCCTCGACCGCGACGGTGACCAGACCCTCCACCCGCGCCCGATAGCCCGGAACCGCGAGCCGCTCCGCCAGGTCCGGGCGCTCATCGGGCTCGTGGGCGCGCAGGTGCCCGAGCAGCTTCAGACGCCGCCGATGGGGGTAGTCCATGAAGAACAGCGACACCCGGTCATCGGCAGCGGTGTTGCCGGCCGAAACGTACTGGCGGTTGCCCGCGAACTCCGCCCAGCCGATCGTCCGCGCGTCGAGCCGGCGCACGAACCCGGCCGGCCCACCGCGGTGCTGAACGTAGGGCCAGCCGGTCTCAGAGACGCTGGCGAGGTAGAAGCTGTCGCGCTCGGCGATGAAGGCGGCTTCCAAGTCGGTGAGCACGTCCGCCTCGGCCCGCGCGCCGCCGGCCGCCGACGCGTAGGCTGCGCGCGAACCGCGGCGGGTTTGCTCCGCCTGCACGGACGGGGTGAAGGCGAGATCGAAGAAGCGGCGTCTCATGATCGTCTCCTGAGGAGACGGCCGGGACTGCGCGGCCCCGGGCCGGACATGGATAGGGGGCAGAGGGCGCCTCAGCGCTGCGCCAGGGTGCGATCGAGGAAGCCGCGGATCAGCGGACCCATCTCGTCGAGCTTGTCCTCCAGCGCGAAGTGGCCGGTGTCGAAGAGGTGCATCTCGGCGTCCGGCAGGTCGCGCCGGTAGGGGTGAGCGCCCTCGGCCGGGAAGATCTTGTCGTTCTTGCCCCAGACGATCAGCGTCGGGGGCCTGCGCTCCCGGAAGAAGGCCTGAAAGGCCGGGTAGAGCGGCACGTTGCTGCCGTAGTCGCGGAACAGGTCGAGCTGGATGTCCGTGTTCCCGGGGCGGTCGAGCAGGGCCTGGTCGTGGACCCAGTTGTCCGGGTCGATGCGCGAGACATCCGCGACGCCGTCGACATACTGGAACTTCGTCGTCTCCGGCCGGACGAGGACGGCGAGCGCCTCGCGGTTCTTGGCCGACGGCTCCGCCCAGTAGGCCTTGATCGGATCCCAGAACTCCTTCAGCCCCTCCTCGTAGGCGTTGCCATTCTGCACGACCAGCGCGCTGACCCGCTCGGGATGCTTGAGCGCGAGGCGGTAGCCGACCGGCGCGCCGTAATCCATCACGTACATCGCGTAGCGCGTCGCGCCGAGCTGACCGAGCAGGCCGTCCACGATCTCGGCATAGTGGGCGAAGGTGTAGGCGAAAGCCTCGTGACCCGGCGCGTCGCTCTGGCCGAAACCCGGGTAATCCGGCGCGATCACGCGGTAGCGGTCGGCCAGGAGCGGGATCAGGTTGCGGAACATGTGCGAGGAGGTCGGGAAGCCGTGCAGCAGGAGCACGACCGGCGCGTCCTGCGGCCCGGCCTCGCGGTAGAACACGGTCACGCCGTCCACGGTGGCGGTGCGGTAGTGGGTGATGCTCGCCCGTGAGACGGACGAAACCGGGGCGTGAGCGGGCTCGGCGGCCCGGGCCGCAGAGACGAGCGCGGTTGCGGCGAGCAGGGCGGGGGCGATCAGGCGTCTCATCGGGTCTCTCCTCCTGGCCCGGTCACGGCGACGTCGGGCTGTGCCGAGGTCGTGTGCTGCGTGTTCCGGCCTCGCGGTCTGAGGTAGACCCGCCCTGATCTCGGAAGAAGGCGGCTTGCCCGGGAAGCTTTCTCCCGGAAAATGGAAGGATGCCGGCTCAGGCTACAGCGCAGCCATGCGGGCCCGCATGCGTGGGATCGCCCAGTCGAGGAAGGCACGGACCTTGAGCGGCAGCTGGCCGCGCTCCGGATGCACGAAGCTGACCGGCAGCGGTGCGGGCTCGTAGGCTTCCAGCAGCACCCGCAGCGCCCCGGACCGGATCTCGTCCGCCGCTTGGTAGGAGAGCACCCGGGTGACCCCGAGGCCGGCGCGCGCGGCGTCGACGGCGGCCTCCGCCGCGTTCACCGCCAGACGGGGGCGGATCGGGATCGAGAGTGGCGTGGCCCCGCGCCGGAACCGCCAGTCGGTCGTGGCCGGGAAACCCTCGAAGGTGACGAGGTCGTGGGCCGCGAGATCCTCCGGAGCAGCGGGCGTGCCGCGCCGCGCCAGGTACTCGGGGCTGGCGCAGACGACGCGGCGGACCAAGCCGACCCGGGTCGCCACCAAGGCGCTGTCGGCGAGCGGGCCGATGCGCAGCGCGACGTCGATATGGTCCTCGACGAGGTTCACGCTGCGGTCGATCAGCAGCAGCCGGACCGCGATCTCCGGATACGCGACGAGAAAGTCGGTGACGATCGGGACCAGGTGACGCCGGCCGAAGACCACGGGTGCGGTGGCCGACAGGTCGCCGCGCGGCACGCTGTACTCCCCCGTGGCGGCGCGCTCGGCCTCCCGCACCTGCTCGAGGATGCGCCGGGCGGCTGCCACGTAGGCGTGTCCTGCCTCCGTGAGGTCGACGCGCCGGCTGGTGCGGGTCAGCAGGCGCGCGCGCAGGTGCCGCTCGAGGTCCGAGACCTTCCGGCTGACGGTGGTGAGCGGCAGGCGCAGGCGGCGCGCGCCCGCCGAGAGGCTGCCCTCCTCCACGACGGCGAGCAGCACGGCCATCGCGTCGAACCGGTCCATCGCGCCTTCCGTGATCCGGGCATCGGCGTCCCGACGGTGCTGGATAGCCTCATCATCCGGAAGCTTCCACGCCGCGATCCTGTGCTCTCACACGTCGTGTGCCCGAGCAGCAGCTGGCAGGCGCCGATGGTGTTGCCCGCGACGCGGATCGCCGACGTTGCCCGGACATTCTGCGAGACGAAGCGGCAGGCCGCACGAGGCCACGCCCAGGTGTCGGCCCGAGCGCGTCAGAGCCCGACGCCCTCCAGGTCTCCGCGAGGTCCTCTGCCCGCCGCATGCGCGCCTCGTCTTCCGCCGTGACCGGAACGGGACGCGCGTCGAGCCTCAGGCGGCGAGCAGGGGGAACGTGACCCCGAGGGCCCAGGCGAAGGCGACCGCGTTGGTGAGCCCGCCGACCGCGGGGTGCCCCGTCCGGCGGTAGGCCCAGGTGCCGAGCACCCCGTAGATCAGGAACAGGACCACGATCGCCGGCACGATGATGACCAGGAAGAACAGCCGCCCGGGCTCGAGGGCGACGGCCAGCGCGAGCGACAGGAGGAAGGCCAGCTTCGAGGCCGGGTAGGCCCAGCGCGCGCCGCCCGCCCCGCGCGTCAGCCACTCATCGGCGAGGAAGTAGGGCAGCGTGCCCGCGAGCATGGCCAGGATGATCGGCGCCCGCCCGGCTGCCGGCACGAGGGAGGCGACCCAGGCATCGACGAGGCCCCCGAGCCCCAGGACCGCGTAGAGGAACGAGGCCAGCACCGCGCCGATCAGGGCAGCCCGCCGCGGCGGCGCGGGCGCGGCTCCAGCCCGCCGCGAGCGGGCGAGCAGCAGCCCGCCGGCCGTCAGCAACCCGTAGAGCGCGAAGTGGGCCGCGACGTAGTCGGCGACCAGCACGGGCAGGAAATGGGTCGGCGCGACGCGCAGGATCAGCGGCGTCAGCACGGCCGGGCCGACGAGCAGCGCCCACAGCCGATGCCCCGCCAGTCCGGCGCCCGCGGGAGGGTCGGCGACCACCGGCAGGAGCCGCGACAGCGGCCAGGCCAGCAGCACGAATCCTAAGAGCAGGAGCGCGATCCACGGGCCGCGATGATCGAGGACGCGCGCGGCGCGCGCCGGCCGATCGAAGGCGGCGTCGAGCCAGCCCTGGGCCTCGTCCATGGAGCGCGGGCTGAACAGGACGCCGATGTGCTCGACGCCCGGGCTGAAGGCGGCGCGCCGGGCGGTGCCGAGGGCCGGGTCGCCGTAGGTCACGCCCGCCCGCGGCGGCCGCGGGGCGCTGGCGAGCCCGACCACGCGCAGCGCCTCCGCCTTCAGCCGCCCCTCCCAGTCGCCGGCAATGACGAGGAGGTTGCGCGGGCTCGTGGCCGTGGCGGTGCGCGAGAACATCGAGACGGCGATGGTGGCGCCGACATCGGGCACCTGCTGCGCGGCACGGATCACGATGTCGGAGGCCATGGAATGGCCGAGCAGGGCGACGCGCCCGTCGCCCAGGCCGCGCGCGACGGCGAGGACGCGCAGTGTCTCGTCGACCAGCGCCCGGGTCGCACCGCCCTCGCGGGTGACGTCGCCCGGGAGCGGCCGCGGGTTGCGGCCGTGGCCGGGGAAGTCGAAGGTGATCGCGACGAGGCCGTTGCGGGCGAAGGTGGTGGCGAAGGCGGCCATGAGCGGCTGCGAGCCGGCGAAGCCGTGCGCCACGACGACGACGGGCGCCGGTCCGCCGCCCTCGGGGCGATACACCGTCGCGGGGGTCGTGCCGATCACGACGCGTTCGATGCCGAGCCCCGCCTGGTGGCGAAGGAGCATGAGGAGACCGAGCCCGATCGAAGCGGCCGCGACGAGGGCGGATGCGGCGCGAACGAGGCGCCCGGACGGTCGGCTCATCGGTTCTCTCGCGCGTCGGCGTCGGCTTTGGCCTATCACGCCTCGGAACGATCGGCCCTCAGCCGCATGACGTTCCCATGGACGTTATCGTGACGGAGGAAGGTGTCTGGCCGCAGACGGCTTGGCCATATCAGTTGGGGTAGGGTCGGATCCATGTCACACAGTGTCCGGACTGATGGCGCCTCGGCGGGCTCGGAAGCAAGTTTGCGCGATCTCGTCTACAAGGCTTTGATGAGCGCAATCAGCGAGATGGGCATCTATGATCATCCAGGCGAGCCGCAACTTCATGAGCATGAATTATCACATATTCTCGGTGTCAGCCGCACACCTGTTCGAGAGGCCCTGGCGATCTTGGAGCACCAAGGATTCGTGCGGTGCAAGCCGCGACGGGGCGTGTTCGTCATCAAGAAGAACAAGCTCGAAATTGTCGAGATGGTCTACGCCTGTGCTGGGTTGGAGAGCATGGCGGTCCGTTTAGCATGCGCGAAAGCGACGGAGGCGCAGCTCGGAGCTCTTCGTGCAAGCTTCGGCGCCTTCTACGAGGCAGATCGTTCCAGCGGATATGACCGGTACTTTGAGGCGCGTTGGCGGTTCTGTCGCCATGCCGCCACCCTGGCGCAATGCCAAGAGATTCAATCCATGCTTGATCATCTCCTGCTGCATCTGCGGAGCGTTCACGAGGTCATATTTCGCGGAAACGTTGATCTCAGTTATTTGAGGTCTGCTTACGTCGCCATCATCGCTGCGATTGAGGAGCGGGACGCTGAACGTGCGTGCCAACTCGTTCTGGAAAGAGGTTTCAGGTTCGCTCGAGACATCGAGGGCTGCGCCGACTTTCCGCAGTCGCTCACGAAGATCGATTAGGTCTTGGCAGATGCCATCGCCGGGCCGGAGAGGGCGGGTCACCTCTCCGCGGACGGGAGGCAGCGCTCTTCGTGTTCGGGGATCTCTCCGCTCTCGCCGTCGACGGCGAAGCGTCTTGTCTCAACACGGCGCCACCGCCAGGCTATGACGCGAACTTTGCGGCGAGCGCGTCTTTCTCCGAACCGCCGACTTCGTGTCTGCCATCGACAACGCGGCGGCCGAGGGCGCATGGAATCGCAATTGGTATATTGCATGCCAACGGAAAATGAGACATCGTTCGCCCCCTGGTCGTTCGGGAGGGATCCTGGGATGCCATGTGAAGGAGTGCGGCCGATCGGGCGAGGGTGCGGCGTTCGCCGAGGTGCCCCCGCGTGCGGGTGACGATCCCGATGGCGGTCCGCCGGATCGCGTCGTCCCGCGGCAAGCGTCTGACCGCGGGCAATGCCATCCGGCTCGCGGCGCGCTCAAGCGACGTCAAGCGGTCGCCCCTGCTCGGCGAGATCGCCCGTTCCGCCGCCATCGGAGCGCCTGCTCCGGCTGCGGCGGAGAGGATCAGCCCCGTACGGCTCCGCAGACCTGACCGTACAAGCACAGCCGCACGACTTCGCGGCGAATGATGAGTAGAGGTTCCGTGACCCTGACCCAACATCTGATCTTTGTCAGGGAAGCATCACGGCCGAAAATCGGGAGGAACGACGATGGCCCTATCGGCCCAACAACGCTCGGTCCACGACACGCCTGCTGATAGCAGGATTGCAGTCCGTCAGATCCTCGATCGTGTCAAAGCGGACGGGCGCGACGCGCTGACCGCTCCTGAAGGCCGCATCGTCTGTGACGCCTACGGTATTCCGGTGCCGAAAGAGGCCGTGGCGACCTCAGCGCAGGATGCTGTGCGGGCGGCAGAGAGCATGGGATTTCCCGTCGTCCTCAAAATCGTCTCCCCTGACATCCTGCATAAGACGGAAGCGGGCGGCGTCATGGTCGGCCTCTCCTCCGCGCAGGCCGTGGCGCAGGGCTATGAGACGATCCTGGCGAACGCGAAGCGCTACAAGGCCGATGCCCGCATCGACGGCGTGCAAATCCAGCAGATGCTCGCAGGGGGCACCGAGGTCATCGTCGGTGCGGTCACCGATGGCTCCTTCGGCAAGCTCGTGGCCTTCGGTCTCGGCGGAGTCCTGGTGGAGGTGCTGAAGGACATCACGTTCCGGTTGGCCCCTGCGACCCGCGACGATGCGCTCTCGATGCTCGATGGCATTCAAGCGGCCGAGATGCTGAGAGGCGTGCGAGGAGCAGACCCGGTCAGCCGCGAGGCGCTGGCCGACATCATCGTCAAGGTCTCGCAACTCGTCACCGACTTCCCGGAAATCGCGGAACTCGATCTCAACCCAGTCTTCGCGACGGCGCGCGACGCGACTGCCGCGGACGTGCGGATCGTGGTGGATTTCGCGCAGCGGCCCGAGCTGCGGACGCGGTCGCATGACGAGATCGTGGCCAGCATGAACCGCATCATGCGTCCCGATACGGTGGCGGTCATCGGCGCGTCCGCAGAGGAGGGCAAGATCGGCAATTCCGTTATGAAGAATCTCATCAACGGAGGCTACAAAGGTAAAATCTATCCAATCCACCCGAAAGCGGACACGGTTCTGGGTCTCAAGGCCTACAGGTCGGTGAAAGACGTGCCCGGGCCAGTGGACGTCGCCGTGTTCGCGATTCCTGCCCAATTCGTCGCCGCGGCGCTCACCGAGTGCGGTGAAAAAGGTGTAGCAGGGGCAGTTCTGATTCCGTCCGGATTTGCCGAGACCGGAAATGAGGCGGGGCAGCGTGAGCTTCAGGAGATCGGCCGCCGATATAATATTCGCCTCATGGGCCCGAACATCTATGGCTTCTATTACATGGCCAAGAGCCTGTGCGCGACCTTCTGCACGCCATTCGACGTGCAAGGCCAGGCCGCCTTGTCGTCCCAGTCCGGTGGTATCGGCATGGCCATCATCGGCTTTTCGCGTTCGACCAAGATGGGCGTCTCGGCCATCGTCGGGCTCGGCAACAAGTCCGACATCGACGAGGACGATCTGCTCACGTTCTTCGAGCAGGACGACTCAACCCGGGTGATCGCGCAGCACTGCGAGGATCTGAAGGACGGCCGCAGCTTCGCGGAGGCGGCCCGCCGCGTCTCGAAGAAGAAGCCCGTCATCGTGCTGAAGGCCGGCCGCACCTCGGCGGGCGCTCGGGCCGCGAGCTCCCATACGGGGGCGCTTGCCGGAAACGATAAGATCTACGAGGACGTGTTCAAGCAGTGCGGTGTCATCCGGGCGCGCTCGCTGCGCCAGCTCCTCGAATTCGCCCGCGGTGTGCCGGTTCTGCCGACGCCGAAAGGCGAGAACGTGGTCATCATCACGGGTGCGGGCGGGTCCGGCGTGCTCCTGTCCGACGCGGTCGTCGACAACGGCCTGTCGCTCATGGCCATGCCGGACGATCTCGATGCAGCGTTCCGCAAGTTCATCCCGCCCTTCGGAGCAGCCGGCAACCCTGTCGACATCACGGGCGGCGAGCCCCCGGTCACCTATCAGAACACCATTCGTCTGGGACTCGAGGACGAGCGCATCCACGCGCTCATCCTGGGCTACTGGCACACCATCATCACGCCGCCGATGGTCTTTGCGAGAAACGTGGTGGAGGTCCGCGACGAGATGCGCGCCAGGGGCATCGAGAAGCCGATCGTTGCCTCGCTCGCGGGCGACGTGCAGGTCGAGGAGGCCTCGCAGTACCTCTACGATCACGGCATTCCAGCCTACGCCTACTCGACCGAACTGCCCGTCGAGGTGCTGGGCGCGAAGTACAAGTGGGCGCGCGGCGCGGGTATCCTCTAGAGCAACGCCCGAGCACGGCGCAATCGGACGCTGCTCCCGGTCGTTGATCGGGCCGCATCGTCTTCGACGAACCGGCATTCGTGTCGTCGGAGAATGCTCTGAGCAAGAGTGGGGCGCCGCCGTGCTTGGAGCACGGCGTGCCGCCCCGCCCGCTCACGGCGGGATCGGCGCGGCGAGATGAACGAGGGTTCGGCCGGACCGAGGTGGCATCCTCACCAAGTCCTTCGCAGAAATCTCGCGCGCTCGTGAACGGGCGAGATGCGCCAGTACCGGACCTCGGATCTCGGCCGGAAGTCGTTCTCGGCGTCGCGCCCGATCGCGGTCCTCCAGCGAACGTCGAGGACGATTCCGAAGCCCGATTGCGCCCGCGCCCTGAACCCGGTCCCGCGCGCTGGCTTCTCGCGGCCAGACGTTCGATGCAACCCTCGTGACGATGATCAGGCCGTGGGATGCCGGCTTCAGAGCCGGCGGAATCTGATCTGGCCGAAGCCGCCTGGCCGCGCTGCGCCCAGTGTTGCTGTCCTCCGGCAGTTTCCACCTCACTTGATCCGGAATTTGCGTCATGCAACGGTGACGAACAAAAGAGCAGGGTGGCGACGGGCGTGGCGCGTGTCCGGCCTGGGACAAGAGGTAGGGACACTGGAGGCACGCCGCCGAGAGGATGGCTCGACACATGTCCCAAGCGCCGATCGGAACGCCGCACGAGCGATCTCTCGGAACGGGCACCGCGCCCCGCGGCGAGGGGTTCCTCGATGCCGCCGGGGTCGCCAAGCAGAAGCTGATCGAGGCGATCGAGAGCAGTTCCGAAGGCTTCGCGCTGTTCGATCCCGACGACCGCCTCGTCCTCTGCAACGATCACTTCCGGGATTTCCACCCGGGTCTCGCGGAGGTGATCGTTCCCGGCGCGTCTTTCCAGACGATCGCCCGCGCCGCCGCTGAATCCTGCATCGTGCACAAGGAAGGCACGACCGTCGAGGCGTGGCTCGCCGAGCGGATGGCTCATTATCGAGAGCCTCGCGGATCCATCCTCCAGCAACGCGTCGACGGGCGCTGGGTGCAGGTCAGCGAGCGCAAGACCAACGACGGCGGCGTCGTCGCCGTCTACACGGATGTGACCGAGATCAAACGCGCCGAGCAGGTCGTGCTCACGACACAGGGCAGGCTGACCTACCTCTTGACCGCCTCCCCGTCGATGATCTGCAGCTTCGAGGTGGGCGGTCGAAACGCGCCCACGTTCATCAGCGAGAACGTGCGCGACCTCCTGGGCTACGAGCCGAGCGATTACATGGCCGGGCCGGAATTCTGGCTGGACCGCCTCCATCCCGAGGACCGGGACCGGGTCCTGTCCGAATTCCCACGCCTGCTCCAGCAAGGGCACAACGTCATCGAGTACCGGTTCCTGCGCGCCGACGGCACCTACCGGTGGGTGAGGGACGAGCAGCGCCTCCTGCGGGATCCTCATGGAGAACCGGTCGAGGTCGTCGAGTCATGGAGCGACATCACCGAGCACAAGGAGGCCGAACTCGCGCTGCAGAGGCAGACCGCTTTCGTCGAGCTGCTGCAGGCCGCGGCAACGGCGGCCAACGAGGCGTCCACGGTCGAGGACGCCGTGCGGTTCTGCCTGGACCGCGTCTCGCAACATGCCGGCTGGCCGATCGGACACGCCTACGTCGTGGCCGAGGACGGAAGCCGCACGCTTGTCCCGACCGGCATCTGGCACTGCGACGCGCCGGAGCGGTTCGCGCGGTTCCGCGCCGCGGCGGCCGGGATGCGGATCGGCGCCGGCACGGGACCTGCCGGCCGCGCGCTCCTCTCGGGAGCACCGGAGTGGATCCTCGGCGATCCGTCCTCGCCCGACGATCCGCGCGCCGCCGCGGCGGCGGCGGATGGGCTTCGGGCTGGCTTCGGGTTTCCCGTGACGGTGGGGCGCGAGGTCGTGGCAGTCTTGGAGTTCTTCGCCTGCGATGCGCCTCCTCCGGACCCGGCCCTGCTCAGGGTGATGACCAATATCGGTGCGCAACTGGGGCGAGTGATCGAGCGCAAGCGCGCCGAGGAGAGCCTGCGGCAGGCCAAGGAAGCGGCGGAGGATGCGAGCCGCGCCAAGAGCAGCTTTCTCGCCAATATGAGTCACGAGCTGCGCACTCCGCTCAACGCGATCATCGGCTTCACCCGGCTGGTGATGCGCCGGGCCAAGGAGGCGTTGCCGACGAAGCAGTTCGAGAACCTCGAGAAGATCCTGGCGAGTTCCGAGCACCTGCTCTCGCTGATCAACAGCATCCTCGATCTCGCCAAGGTCGAGGCCGGGCGCATGGAGGTGAAGGCGTCCGAGTTCGCCCTGGAGCCCGTGCTCGACCTCTGCCTCAGGACGGTCGAACCCCTGATCAAGAGCGAGGGCGTGCGTCTCGTCCGGGACGTCGAGGATCCGCCCACGATGCTCCGGACGGATGAGGAGAAGCTCCGGCAGATCCTGATCAACCTCCTCAGCAACGCGATCAAGTTCACGGAAGCCGGATCGGTGACGCTGCGGGTCCGCTCGGCCGGCGAGCACGTCGAATTCGCGGTCACGGACACGGGTATCGGCATCCCCCAGGAGGCGCTGAGCGCGATCTTCGACGAGTTCCATCAGGTCGACAACAGCGCGACCCGGTCCCACAGCGGGACCGGGCTCGGTCTCGCGATCAGCCACCGGCTGGCCCGGCTGCTCGGCGGCCACATCGACGTCGAGAGCCGGGTCGGGCAGGGCTCAACCTTCACGCTCAGCATCCCGCCGCGGATCGCCGGCGCGCCCGAGATGGCACCGAGCCTGCCGGAGCCGGCCCCCGCCGCGGCGGCCGTGCCCCGGTCGGGGTCCAAGCTCGTGCTCGCGATCGATGACGACCCGAACGTGGTCTACCTGCTGCAGGAGAACCTCGCCGATGCGGGCTACACGGTGACCGGCGCTTCGAGCGGCCAGGACGGGCTGCGGATGGCGCGGGAGCTGCAGCCGCGGGCGATCACGCTGGACATCATGATGCCTGGCACGGACGGCTGGCAGGTGCTGCACGCGCTCAAGACCGATCCGCAGACCCGCGACATCCCCGTCGTCCTGATCTCGATCGTCGATCAGAAGGAACTCGGCTTCCGGCTCGGGGCGACGGACTACATCGTGAAGCCCTTCGAGCGGGAGGCCCTGATCGGCGTGCTGGCGCGCATCGCCCCCGGCAACGAGCGCGTCCTGGTGATCGACGACGACCCCAACGTGCCCGACCTCGTCCGCCAGTTGCTGGATTCCGAGCACTGCACCGTGGACTGGGCGGCGGACGGCGCCGCCGGCCTTGAGCGCATCGCGCAGGCCCGCCCGAGCGTGATCCTCCTCGACCTGCTCATGCCACGGATGGACGGACTCACCTTCCTCGACGCGCTCCAGGCGGATCCGGTCGCTCGGACCATTCCCGTCGTCGTGCTGACGGCCGCGTCCCTGGACTCGGTGGAGCGCGGCCTGCTGCGAGAGCGCGTGCTCGGCCTGATCGACAAGCAGGGCCTCGACCGCGCGGCCCTCATCCGCGAGGTTCAGCGCGCATTGCCGCTTCCGGAGCCCGCCGCCGTGGAAGGCAGCCGATGACCTGTCCGGAGCTCCGCGCCGAGCAGCCCGCCTCCTTCAGGAACGTCACATGAAGCGGATTCTGATCGTCGAGGACGTCGCGCTCAATCGCGATCTGCTGACGCAGCTCCTGGAGGACGATTACGATCTCGTCGTCGCGGTCGACGGCGCCGCGGGCGTCGAGATGGCGCTCACCCACCAGCCCGATCTCATCCTCATGGACCTGTCCCTGCCCCTCCTCGACGGCTGGGAGGCGACACGATGCATCAAGGCGAACGCGGCCACCGCAGGGATCCCCGTCGTCGCGGTCACCGCCAACGCGATGAGCGGTGACGAGGAGCGGGCGAAGGCGGCAGGCTGCGATGACTTCATGACGAAGCCCATCGACGAGGACCTGTTGTTCGCCAAGCTGCGCCGTTGGATGGGGTGAGTGCGGTCGGGGCCGGGCATGTTCCGGCCCGGAGAGAGGGAGACCCGTGGAGCCAGCACGCATCCTCATCGTCGACGACGAGCCCTTCAATCTCGACCTCCTCGAGCAGGAGCTGGAGCTGCTCGGTCACACGAGCGTGCGCGCCGCGAACGGTCGGGCCGCCCTCGACCGGCTGAATGAGGAGCCGTTCGACCTCGTCCTGCTCGACGTGATGATGCCGGCCCTCGACGGCTACGCCGTGCTGGAGCGGATGAAGGCGCACGAGGCTTGGCGCCACACGCCGGTCGTGATGATCTCCGCCCTCGTCGAGATCAACAGCATCGTTCGGTGCATCGAACTGGGGGCCGAGGACTACCTGCCCAAGCCGTTCGAGCCGGTGCTCCTCGAGGCCCGCATCCGATCCTGCCTCGAGAGGAAACGCTTGCGGGACCGGGAAATGGCGCATCTTCGGACCATCGAACGCGAGCGCAGGCGCGCCGACGAGCTCCTCCGCGCCATCCTGCCGGTCTCGGCGGTGGCCGAGCTGATGGAGACCGGTCAGGTCAAGCCGCGCCTGTTCGATGATGTGGCGGTCCTCTTCATCGATCTCGTCGGCTTCACGGCCTGGTGCCATCGGCAGACCCCGGACGTGGTCGTCGCGGAGATCCAGCGCTTGGCGGAGGCGTTCGAGATCGTGGCGCACGAGCACGGGCTGGAGAACATCAAGACGATCGGCGACGCCTTCATGGCCACCGCCAACCTGCTGCGTCCTCATGCGGATCCGGTCGAGGCGGCCATCCGGTGCGCCAGCGACATGGTGGCGGTCGCGGCTGCCGGCGCGCCGGGCTGGCGGCTCCGGGCCGGCATCCACATCGGTTCGGTGGTCGGCGGCATCGTGGGCCGGACGAAATTCACCTTCGATCTCTGGGGGGACACGGTCAACGTCGCCGCGCGCCTTTCGGGCCTTGGCGGTGGATGCACTCTTCACCTGTCACGCGAGGCTTTCGCCCGCTTGGCTGACCAGCGCGCCGTCAGACCGATCGGCAACGTCATGCTCAAGGGAAAGGGCGAGATCGAGGTGTATTGCCGCGTCCTCACCTCATCGGATGAGGGAAATTAGCCCGTCCGACAATTTCGTTCTCCCCAGATCCTGGACGCGCGAGCAAGAGTGCCGCGGTAAAGGATGAAGACTGGGAAGCAGACCTCTTCGTGGTGGCGGCGAATGGGGTCAACGCGAAAGTGAGATCGAACCCGGGTCGGCGTGTCGAGGTCGCCGTCCGGCCTTCTCCGAATCGGGCGGGCCGCGCAGGCTCGTGGCCCGCACGGTCTCGCCGAGATGCATGTCGGTTCCGCGCCGCCGCACGAGGTCACGGCGGCGTCGCCTGGAGGTTCGGTCCCGCAGAGTGGTGCGACTGCTGCCGCATGGAGGGACGCGCGAAGCGGCAGGCTCTCCGCGGCAGCGCCACGACGACTGATCCGGGATCCGGTTGATCACAGCGGCTCCCGTCTCACGAGCCCGCGCGGCGCCTGAGCGAAGCCCGAATCCGCCCACCCCAGTTCTTGGAGCGTGTGCGCCCTCACGGACCGGCAGGCGCGTCCGCGTTCCGTCCACGCATGTAGGCCTGCGGGCCGCACCCCATCGCGGTGCGGAACGCGTAGACGAAGGCCGAGGTCGAGCCGTAGCCGAGTTCCATCGCCGTCTGCGTGACGCCGAGGCCTCCGCCCATCAGCTCGATCGCCTTGAACAGCCGCAAGCGCCGCCGCCAGGAGCGCAGGCTCATCCCCAGCTCGGCCTCGAAGTGCCGGGCCAGGGTCCGCCCCGACATCCCGAGGTCGCGGCCCCACGCCTCCGGACCGCGACGGTCGGCCGGCGCCGCGTAGAGCGCTTCGCAGAGCCCGACCAGGGCGCCCGCGCGCGGCCAGGGAAGCGCGCCCGGAAGCGCTTGGGCGCGCCGCAGCTGGTCCAGGATCAGGGCGGTCACACGGCCGGCATAACCGTCGGCATCCTCCGCTCCCTCGATCGCGGCGGCCTCGACGATGAGGGCCTGCAGCAGGGCCGAGACGCCGAACACGGTCGGGCTCTCCGGCAGGCCACGGCCGGCTTCGTCGGCGATCCAGAGGCTGCGGAACTCGGCACCCAGGAGCGATCCGACCCGGTGCCGCTGACCCGTCGGCAGCCAGACGGCCTGCTCCGGTGAGATCACGAAGGAACGCCCCTCCACGGCCACCGTCAGCACCCCGGAGATCGCGTAGACGACTTGGTTCCAGTGATGCGCATGCTCCGCGAAGGCGTGGCGCGCCGGGATGGACTGCGCGCGGACCGTGAGCGGATGGGGCGGTGCCAAGCCGGGCGGCGTCTCGATCGTCTCCCAGGTCATGCCGGGCTCCAGTTTGGCTGGAATTCTACATAGAATGTCACCTCATCGAAATACAGACAGAGGGCGGTCCGGTATGCACGGCGGGGTCCGACGCACCTGACCGCAGGGCGGGCATCACCCGCGCTGCCACACGACCGAGCCCAGGAACTTGTCATGGCCCACCTCGATCGCCGCGGCCTGCCCCTCTCGACCACCTCCGACCGTGCCGCCGCGCGCTACCGGGAAGGGGTCGATCTTCTCCTGTCGGCGTGGCCGGGCGCGGCGGAGGCCCTGGAAGAGGCGGTGGCGGCCGATCCGGATTTTGCTCTGGCGTACGCGGCACGGGCGCGCCTGCACGCGATGCGCGGTGAGACCGCCGCGGCACGCACGCGGATCGAGAAGGCGCACGAGGTCGTCACCCGCAACGGTACCCTGCGGGAGCGGAGCCACGTCGCGACGTTGAGCCTCGCCGTGACCGGGCAGTCCGCCAAGGCACTCGAAAGCGCGCTGGCCCACGCCGACGCCTGGCCGCGCGACGTGCTGATCCTGTCGCTGCCGCTCGGGGCCTTCGGTCTGCTGGCCTTCTCGGGCATCTCCAACCACGATCAGGCCCGTGTTGACCTCTGCGAGCGCCACGCGGCGCACTTCGCGGCCGATGACTGGTGGTTCGTCTCCTACCGAGGCTGGTCCCATGCCGAGAACGGCGCGGTCAGGTACGGCCGCGACCTGGCACAGCGCGGGTTCGCGCTGCGGCGCAACAATGCCAACGGGGCCCACGCCCTGTCGCACGCCATGTTCGAGGACGGCGCGGGCGAGGAGGCCGAGGCGCTGATCGCGGACTGGCTGCCGGGCTATGACCGCTCCGGGATCCTGCACGGCCACATCGCCTGGCACGCCGCGCTGTCCGCCCTGGAGCGCGACGATCCCGAGCACGCTCTGAGGATCTACGCCGCGCACGTCCAGCCCTCCGTGACGGCAGGGTTGCCCATCAACGTCGTCTCGGACACCGTCTCGCTGCTCTGGCGCATGCAGGCCTACGGCTACGAGGTGCCGGCCGGGCTGTGGGACGATGCCAAGGCCTACGCGAGCGGCCACTTCACCAAGGCCGGCTTCGCGTTCGCCGACGCGCATATGGGCCTGCTGGCAGCCGCAACCCGCGACAGGGCCGCTGCGGAGGCGCGCATCGGCGCCCTGACCGACCTTGCGGCGGCGGGCAGCCTCACGGCCGGTCCGGTCGTGCCCGCGATCTGTCGCGCCGTCCTGGCGTTCGCGGAGGAGGATTACGCGGCTTGCGTGCGCATCCTGGAGCCGGTCGCCGCCGAGGTGGCGCGCATCGGCGGCAGCGGCGCCCAGCGCGAGATCATCGAGGACACGCTGCTCGTCGCGCTGATGCGCGGTGGCGAGGCCGCCAAAGCGCGCGCCCTGCTCGACCGCCGCCTGCACCGCCGCCCGTCGCCGCGCGACACGCGTTGGCACACCCTCCTCACGGCCTGAGAGATCCCATGTCGCACGCTGAAGCCGGTCCGGCGAGCGGGCCCGCGCCCGCTCGCCCTGCGCGGTCCGATACCGGCAACGTCCTCCGGCTGGCGATCGCCCAGGCGCTCGCCGGCGCGAACTCGACGGTCGTCTACGCAACCGGCGCCATCGTCGGGAGCATGTTGGCGCCGAGCCCCGTTCTGGCGACGCTGCCGATCTCGATCTTCGTGGTCGGCATGGCCGCCTGCACCCTGCCGGCCGGCGCCATCGCCCGGCGCCATGGCCGCCGCGCCGCGTTCCTCGCCGGGACGGGCTGCGGTGTCCTCGTCGGCCTGCTGTCCGCCCTCGCCATCGTGCTGGGCTCGTTCTGGCTGTTCAGCCTCGGCACCTTCTTCGGCGGCGCCTACGCCGCGGTGGTCCTCTCGTTCCGGTTCGCCGCCGCCGACGGCGTCAGGCCGGAGCGGCGCCCGCGGGCGCTGTCGGCCGTGATGGCCGGCGGGGTCTTCGCCGGAATCATCGGCCCGCAGCTCGTCACCCACACGATGAGCCTGTGGCCGCCGTACCTGTTCGCGGCCACGTTCCTGGCGCAAGCCGCCGTCGCGGCCGTCTCGGCCCTGGTTCTGCTCGGCGTGCGGCTGCCGATGCCGACCGCGCAGGAACTGGCCAGCGGCCGTCCGCTCGGCGTCATCGCACGCCAACCCCGGTTCATCACGGCCGTGATCTGCGGGGTGGTGTCCTACCTGCTGATGAACTTCCTGATGACGTCGGCGCCGCTGGCCATGCACCTGTGCGGCCTGTCGCAGGAGGACGCCAACCTGGGCCTGCAATGGCACGTGATCGCCATGTACGGACCGAGCTTCTTCACCGGCCGGCTGATCACGCGCGTCGGCGCGCCGCGCGTGGTCGCGACCGGCTTGGCGCTGACCGCGGTCTCTGCCGGCGTCGGCCTGGCCGGCGTGGACGTCGCGCATTTCTGGATCGCGCTGGTCATGCTCGGTGTGGGCTGGAACTTCGGTTTCGTCGGCGCCTCGGCGATGGTGCTGGAGTGCCACCGTCCCGAGGAGAAGGCGCGCGTGCAGTCGCTCAACGACTTCGCGGTGTTCGGGACGATGGCGGTGGGCTCGTTCTCGTCGGGCGGCCTCCTGTCCCGCTACGGCTGGGATGTGGTCCTCTGGATCTCGTTCCTACCCCTTGTGGCGGCGGTGGGCGCCCTGGCGTGGAGCGCGGTGCGCGCTTCCGGTGCCCGCCAGGTCGCCGACGTCGCGGGCCGGTCGAGCGCGTTGTGACGAGGCCGATCTGCCGGGCCATGCAGGTCACGACCTCCGGCACCCTTGACGAGGTCGAGCGGACGACCCCCGAGCCGGGAGCCGGCCCGGTGCTGATCGCGGTTCAGGCCTGCGGGATCTGCGGCGCCGACGCCGCCGCCATCGCCGACGCCCATCCAACGCCGCGGCCGCCGCGAGTGCCCGGCCACGAGGGTGCCGGGCGGATCGTGGCTCCGGGTGACGGGGTGCCGACGCTCTGGAAACCGGGGCAGCGCGTCGGCGTCGGCCGCCTGGGCGGCCACTGCAACGCCTGGCCCAATGCCGCCGAGGGCTGTTTCAGCTCTGCCGGAACCAGCCCCTCGTGGGCGCCTCCCGCGATGGCGGCGATGCCGAGATGGTGCCTGCGCGCGCCACGGGTCTCGTCTCGATCCCGGACGCACTGAGCGCCGAAGAGGCCGCGCCCATCCTCTGCGCGGGCATTGCCACGTTCAACGCGCTCAGGACGTCCGGCGCCGAGGCCGGCGACGTGGTTGCCGTCCTGGGCATCGGCGGGCTCGGCCACATGGTTGCAGCAGGCCCGGAAGCCGGACGTGACCCACATGGCGGCACATTGGCGGCACATTGGCGGCCTGCGGCGGCTGGGCGGCCTAGAGGGCTCCGGGCGCCCTGCAGCCGAGGGCACGTTCGAGGATGCGATGGCCGCCTCGGCCACGTGTCCTACCTTCTCTGCAGCACGCTCAACGACACCGACGGCCCTAGGGAGGGCGCCCTCATGCGTTTTGCACTGCTCGCCGCGTTATGCGCTCTCGCAGCCCCAGCTCTCGCTCAGACCGCGCGGCCCGAACCCGGCCCGCTGACCATCGCCAAGCAAGGCAGCTTCTTCGTCGGCGGCCGCGAGGTGAGGTCCGACACCCTGTCGACCCTGCCGAACTACGACCCGTCTGGCACCATCACCGTCGACCAGATGTACGTGCGCTATCAGGCGCCTGCAGGCCAGGCGGGAGTGCCCATCACGCTCATCCACGGCTGCTGCCTGACCGGCAAAACCTGGGAGACGACGCCCGACGGCCGGATGGGCTGGGATGAGTACTTCGTGCGTCACGGACATCCGACCTATGTCATCGATCAAGTCTGGCGCGGCCGGTCCGCCACGGACCCGTCCGCCATCAACGCGGTCCGTCTCGGCAAAGCGCCTGCCGACAAACTGCCGACCGTGTTCTCCGCCGGGCACGAGGGCGCCTGGGCCATCTTCCGGTTCGGCCACGAATATCCGCAGGTGATGCCCGGCATGCGCTTTCCGCTCGCGGCGCAAGCCGAGTTCTGGAAGCAGATGGTTGCCGACAGCGCGGCGAACCTGCCGACCCCGAACCCGACGGTCCACGCGCTATCCGAGCTGGCGCAGAAGATCGGCGGAACAGTGCTGATGAGCCACTCGCAGTCGGGCATCTACCCGTTCCAGACCGCCGCCCTCAGCACCCAGGGCGTGGCAGGGATCGTCTCGATCGAGCCGGCCGCGTGTCCCGAGCCGACGGCTGATCTCACCCCCTACAAGAGCGTGCCTATCCTCGTGCTGTTCGGCGATTACGTCGATGAGTTCCCGCGGTGGGCGCCGCGCCTGAAGAACTGCCGCGCCTTCGTGGCCGCTGTCTCGGCTGCGGGTGGCAAGGCCGAGATCATCGTGTTGCCGGACATCGGCATCAAAGGGAATTCGCACATGCTCATGCAGGACGACAATAGTCTCGATATTGCTGACATTCTCTTGGAGTGGATCGGCAAGCACATTACGGCAATTCACTAACCTGTAGAGCCCTACTTTATGCTTCAGTGCTTGCCTGCTGATTCTGTGCGGGAACATCGGTTGCGTAAGCGTCCGCTTCCGCTATCACGCCGACGGCACCCGCGGCGAGCACTGAAAGACAGCGGGGTAACGTGCGAGCTTCGATCCGACACGGGGCCGTGACGTGATAGATCAGACCAAAAAGCTCGCGGAAGTCTCGCGCATGGCCAACCTTCTGGCCGACCGCATCTTCCGCGCTCACATGGCTGGAGAGGAGGTTCCGGACGCGCACATGAGTGCCCTGATCACGGCCGGGCTGCTGCTGGACGCGTACGGAATGGACGTGCCGCCCTTGCTCATCCCCATCATGGATCAGATCCGGTCGCGGGCGGCCGCAGAGGCTGAAGCGCATGAGCGTGCTGACGGCGGAGAGGGCTGAGCAGGCATGGTCGGCTCGGGGTCGCTGCCGATGCCGACATCGCGTCTTCGCGAGCGCCCTCGTCAGGCCACGGCACGGCCTGCTCCCGGGTCCGGTGGTGCGGATCACTCCGCCCGGCAACCGCAGCGCTCACCCGACCCCAATCTCGAACTCCATCCCGCGGCCCGGGCCCTGGTCGGCGTAGGTGATGAGGATGTAGCCGCGCTCTGCCAGAGCCGCCTCCAGCCTGTCGCGGTGCTTGCGGTACATCTGCCCGATCGCCAGCGGCGTCAGGCGCGGGTTGGCGCGTCGAAGCTCCTCCACGCCGATCGTGAGCGGAGCACTCTCCCGATCCGCTATGCGGATGATTGCGGATGCCAACTCCGCCGCCTTTGTCTCTGAAGCCGACTTTGCCTTGAACGCCATCCTGATTTCCACGCTTGGTCGCGTTGGGCTTAGCCGCCCTGCAGGTTCTCAGCAAAGTCGTCCGACGCCTCGCGGAACGGACCGAGAAGGGTGATGCTCTCTGCCATCTCCCACCTCCTGGAGCGCATCGTTCTCGCTCTGCGCGGGCTCAACGCGCTCCCGGTTCGGGCGCGGCAGCGCGATGTCGGCGCGGGCGGGTGCGGGCGAGAAGCGGGCCTGACCGACGACGTGTGAGGTGCGCACGCGGCGCTGCACCACGCGGCTCGCCGAGGTCCCGTCCGTGTCGGCGCACCTGCCCAAGGGACCGCCGCCCACAACAGACTTCTTACGGCGGGAGAGTGCTGCCGCCGCACAATCGAGGACGGAGCCGCACGCGCCGTCGGGCCGCGCCCTGCCAGGCGGTCAGCGCCGCGCCCCCGCCCCCGGGTGGGCAGTCCGCTCCAGCGCCGCGAGAGCCCGAGCGTGCGCCTTGGCCTCAGTCTCATGCGGCCGATCCGACCGTTCCAGGAGCTTGCCATGCTTGCGGATCGCCCAGCCGAAATGGCCTTTGGGCGTGGTGAGCGGTGACACTTCGATCGCGAAGGGGTGCAGGCTGTTGTTGGTCATCGCGGGTCTATCGCATGTCCGGGCCGCCATGGCCAGTTTCGGCGCTCGTCGTGCGCCTGCCGGCCTTGGCGCACGCCGCCCGGTGGCTGCTCCGGCCGCTCAGCGTGACCAACCGCCCGGCTCCCGCTCAGACGGCCGGTCGAGGCGCCCGGCATCCCACCGAGTCGCCCAGGGGATCACGGGGCTGCGCCTCGCCAAGGGCCGGCAGGCGCCCGCCCCGCCGTTCCGATGGCCGCTCGACCAGGGCGCCCGCAGGCTTGCTGCCTCGTCCGCGGGGGGCAGGCGCGGATCCGGGGCATGTCGCAGAGAGTTCCGGCATAGAAGAGTGTGCTTGCTGCATGGGCGCACTCCGTTTCCATGGGACGATATCGGGCCCGCCACACAGCTTGACTGACTTCGTCGTCGTGGGCGAGCAGGCGGTGAGCGGGCATCGTGCCGTGCTGTTCGGAGAAGATTGTCTTCGGCCGTTGAACGTGCGCGCCACGCCCGTCGCAGCCTCGTGTTGCCCAGGCGGATCATGTTCTGACACGCCATCCTTGCGGATTGAAGCGTCCGAGAGACCGTCGTTGGTCTCACATGACACCATGTGCCACTTGGAGCATCCCCGGCCGGGGAAGCTCATGGAACGTCGGTTCCGCGCGGCCACGACTGACGACGCGCTCCCGACGACGGGCCGAGGGCGGTGATCGAACGATCCCCACGCCACGGCCGTTGAAGTCGGTCCTCAGACTTGATCTGTGGCCTGGCCAGAGAACGAAGCCGATGCATACGCTTGCAAAGCCCGACCTTCCTGCGGCGCACGCTCCATTGCCGGCGAGCGCCGAGCACGGCTCGAAGACGGGCTTCTGGGCGCTCACCTTAGGATCCATCGGCGTCGTCTACGGCGACATCGGCACCAGCCCGCTCTACGCGCTCAAGGAGTCGCTGCACGCGGCCAGCGGCAGCGCCCACGCCCTCACTCGCGAGATGGTGTTCGGCGTCGTCTCGCTGATCCTGTGGGCGCTCATCCTGATCGTCACGCTCAAGTACGTGCTCCTCGTCATGCGGGCTGACAACAACGGCGAGGGCGGCACCCCCTCCCTCGTCGCCCTGGCCCAGCGCGCGCTCGGCCACCACGGCGGCTTCGTCATCGTGCTGGGCATGATCGGGGTCGCCCTGTTCTACGGTGACGCGATCATCACCCCGGCCATCTCGGTCCTCTCGGCCGTCGAGGGCCTGAAACTCGTCACGCCCGCCTTCGAGCCCTACGTTCTGCCGATCAGCCTCGCCATCCTGATCGGCCTCTTCGCCGTCCAGAGCCACGGGACGGCCCGCGTCGGCACCTTCTTCGGACCGATCACCGCCTTCTGGTTCATCGTCATGGCGCTCGGAGGTTTGAGCCACATCGCGGACGATCCCGGCATCCTGGCCGCCCTCAACCCGGCCCACGGCATCCGCTTCCTGCTCGGCCACGGCACGGCCGGGCTCCTGGCCCTCGGGGCCGTGTTCCTGGCCGTGACGGGGGCTGAGGCGCTCTACGCCGACATGGGACATTTCGGGCGCTCGCCGATCCGGACGGCCTGGTTCGGCCTCGTGCTCCCGGCGCTGGCCCTCAACTACCTGGGGCAAGGCGCGATGCTGCTTGCCCACCCGGAGCGGATCGAGAACCCTTTCTTCCTCCTCTACCCCTCCTGGGCCCTGCTGCCGATGGTGCTGCTTGCCACCGTGGCGACCATCATCGCGAGCCAGGCGGTGATCACCGGCACCTTCTCGATCACCCAGCAGGCCATGCAACTCGGCCTGCTGCCGCGAATGCGCGTCCAGCGCACCTCCGAGACGGAGAAGGGGCAGATCTACATTCCGCGGGTGAACTGGTGGCTGCTGGTCGCCGTCGTGTTCCTCGTATTGCTGTTCGAGTCGTCGAGCGCGCTGGCCGCCGCCTACGGCATCGCCGTGACCGGCGACATGGTCATCACCGCGTGCCTGCTCTTCACCGTCGCCTGGAAGTTCTGGCGCTGGTCGCCGGCCCTGGCGGCGCTGGTGCTCGCGCCCTTCCTGCTGATCGAGCTGGTGTTCCTGTCGGCCAACGCGCTCAAGGTTTTCCATGGCGGCTGGGTGCCGCTGACCATCGGGGCCGCCCTCGTCACGGCGATGTGGACGTGGCGGCATGGCTCGGCCCTGATCGCGGAGGAGATCCACCGCCGGTGCCTGCCGCTCTCCGAGTTCACGCGGATGGCCGAGACCGGGTCGGTTCAGCGGGTGGCGGGCACGGCGGTGTTCCTGACCGGAACGCCGAGCGACACGCCCGGCGCCCTGATTCATAACGTCAAGCACAATCGGGTGCTGCACGCCCACAACTTCATCCTGCACGTCGTGACGGAGGACTTGCCGCGCCTGACCGACGCGGAGCGCGTCACGGTCAGGCGGCTGTCCGACGCTTTCTCCTGCGTGACGGTGCGGTTCGGCTTCAAGGAGATGCCCGACCTCCCGCGCGCCCTGGCGGCCGCCGGGCTCGACGAAGCCAGCCTGTCCTACTTCCTGACGCGGCGGGTCCTGGTGGCCTCGCCGGAGACCGGCATGCCGGTGTGGCAGGACCGCCTGTACATCGCCCTGGCGCGCTCGGCGACGGACGCGTCGCGCTACTTCGGCATCCCCGTGGACCGTGCGGTGGAGATCGGTGCGCAGATCAAGATCTGAGGTGGGTGGGGCCTCGCGCACGGCCGCTTGAGCGGGCCCGCTCAGCCGATGTCCGGCCACGCCCGCGGGGGCAGGTCATCTGCGCCGCGAACGAGGCGTCAGGCGCCGGATCGATCCGCTGGGCAGCGGCATCACGTCGATCATCCCGCGGCGGCCCGACACTGACCCGACCGCGGAGGCCATCGGGCCGCCTTCGGGATTTCGAGACCGCTCACCTGTCCTGCGTCCCAGGGTGGGCGAAGGCAGCGATGGGCGCCGCCCGCGGATGAGGCCGGTTTTTCCCTGGTCCGTGACCGGGCTCCCGAGAGAAGGGAGCCCGGCCGAAGCACCGCACGTTCAGCCGATCACGCACTCACCGCGACGGGGCGGTGGAGTTCGTCGGGCTGCTTGGGGCAGTGGTCGACGTGCCCGCGCCTGGAGCAACCGGAGCGATCCCCGGGGCCGGCGCCGTCACCGTTCCGGTCGCCGCGGGAGCACCACGCTCCGGCATTCCCTTCTCGGCGTTGCTCTTCACGCTGCCGGGGTTGTTCATGTTGCTCTCGGCGCTGCCCGGAGCGGTCGTGGTCTGCGCGAAAGCGGCACCTGTCAACGTGAGCGTGGCAGCCAGAGCGAGTGTTGTTGAGCGCATGGGTTCGCCTCCGAGATGGACACGGCCCTCAACGCGCTTCGCTGCCAACTGTTCGAGGGCTTTGCGCGGCGGAGAACTGGACCATTCGAAGCGTCACGCAACGCAACACCCCGCTCGCAGGCGTGCTGGGCGGGGGTGCTGATCTGCGTTGCTGCGGTGCCGCTCAGGCAGCGAGCTTGGCGGCCAGGATCTCGTTCTCGTTGCTGGCGACCAGCGGCAGGGCCGGGGCGGGCGCGCGCGGGGTCATGCGATCGGCGGCGACCAGGACCAGCGACGCGTTCACGGCAGCGGCGGCGACGAGGCTGAGCAGGGCAAGGGCGATCATCTGAGGCGTTCCCGAGTGGCGTTGTGCGATGCACCATATGTGGCACTGCACAACGCGCTTTGGTATGCCACATGCCAGATGGCTGGCATGCGATGGCGGCATGACCGCTCACGCCGGTGGCCTCGGCCCAGGATCGGGGCGGGCAGCAGTGGGGCCAGGGTGATCCCGACCTGTCGGCCTAGCCGCTGCGGCTCGCTCAACGCCGGCCGTGGATCAGGTAGCCGAGCAGGTATCCGACAGCGACGGCCCCCAGGAGCGCTCCAAGCGGCGCGTCCTGCGTGTACGGCCTGACCGCCTCATTCCCGCGCCGGTAGACTTCGTCAGCACCGGGGAGGCCTTGGCGGCCTCTCCTCAGCGCATCCTGGGCCAGATCAGCGGTCTGGTCGGCCAAGCGGCTCGCCGCGTCCTTGGCCTGTCCGACCAGGTTCTCGGCGGTGCCCCGAGCCTCCCGGAGGGCGCCTTCCGCTTGGGTCTTGGTGTCGCCAGTCAGGTCACCGACTGCGCCCTGGACCTGGCCAGCCACCTTGTTGGTCTCCCCGGTCACACGCTTCTCGTCCATCGCTCGTCTCCTCCGCTCGCCAGACGCACGAACGCCCAGCGGAGGAGTAGGACCTCGCCGGGCGCACGCTGCAGGGGAACTTCGCTTCGATGGAGGAACGAGACCGCGGGCGTTGGGTTCCCCGAACCGCCCCGGACACGGGGCTGATCATGGGCGAGACGGACGCAGCAGAGCCATTGTCACCTCTCGAACCTGCTCTGGAACGGTTGCGCCGGGCGATCGGTGCATGAAGCGGAGCGGCAGGCGGACCAGTCGCAAGGGCCGCCGCGGGCAGGACTGCTGCCGCTGCCGAGGCCTGAAGTATTTCAGCGGGCTTCTCGACCACGCGGAAGTCGGATACGTTCCAGGAATTGACGATAGGCTCCGGGGATGACCATGCCTTCGGCCAAGACCTCTTCTCAAGACGGCGGATCGCCAGCCGACAATCCCGGCCATGCTCGGGTCGGAGACATCTCTGAAAAAGAACTCGACACAGTGACTGGCGGCTCCATTGCCGGAACTGGATGTTTGACTTAGGATGCAACCCGGTACGAGAATAGGTTTATCGAGATAACGACTCCTCAGGGCTCTCAAAGCTCTGGCAGTGGCGGCGGTAAGGGGCTTTGATGGGTCCAGATCTGCTCGACCCGTAGGTCGGGTCGCTGCCGCCGCATGGTTGGAGTCGGCGGCCGCAAGGTGCCGCTGCCGCCTTGCGGTCTGACGGCCGTAACGGTTCCGTTCACGCCCTCCGCCGCCTCAAGCGCGATCGCCGAGATCGAGCCGACGACGCCGTCACCTGCTCGGCGATCTCGGCGATGTGCGCCCGGTCGCCGTCCGGACCCGCGACCACATCATTCCTGCCATGGCTGCCTCTCCCGGAAACGGGGCTCTGCTCGTCGTCGCGCGTGAGGGCGGCCCGTGCGCACAAGCCCCCGTATGGGGCGACGAGAGCCCGCCCTGGCAGGACGGGCCGGTGGAGGCGGAGTCCCACCGGGTCAAGCGGCGCACACCGCGGCATGGCACGATGTGGATGCTCGCCCGCCCTGCGACGGCGGCGCGGCAGGACTCTTCGGGATCTCCTCCCCGACCTCGGGCCGCTCCTACGGAGCGGCCTTCCTTTGCTGGGTCGCCCCTCGCCCGCGCGAGGCTCATTCCTTCGACGAAGGACGCCGCGATCGCGGCGCGGCGCTCTCGCATGTGCTGCTACGCCGACCCCGTCGTGCTCAGCCTCCCGCGCGGGGGCCGTCACGAGGCCGCGCGCTCCACGAGCCACAGGATCAGCATCGCAACGAGCCCGGTGACCAGTGCCTGCGCGACGACCTGCGCTCCCGCGCCCCATCCGAATTCTGACCCGAGGTATCGCTCGAGGGCGATGCCGGCGAGCGCGCCGAACCCGCCCGCGATGAACACGACGAACCGCCTGCGGTACCACGGTCGAGGATCCTGCGGCTGGGCCATGGTCGGCGATGCGCCTCCCGGGTCTCCCAGTTGGCTGCCGGTGAGGACCGGCCCGTCCGCTCAACGCGTGCGAGGGCGGCCCGTTCGCATGATCCCACGGGTTGGGATGCCTCATGATGCCCCCGGGCAGTCCTCGCAAGCACCGGCGCGCCCCGGGCCATCCGCCAGTCGAGGGCCGATCTGTCGGCCTCCGGCGAGGCCTCGCGGGTGGGCGGCGCGACGTCCGCCTTGCCGCGCAGGCCGGCCGCCTCTGGCCAGGCCACGCCGCGGCGTTCCAGGCGATCAGGTCCGCACCTGAGGCGGCCAGCCCATGGCCGGTACCCGGTCGGGGCGCACCAGACCTTCGCGAGGCAGGGGCGGATCCGCGCCGCCCTCAGCCCACCGGATACCGTCTCACGGCCCTCATTCGGCAGGCGAGTACCAGATCGGCGACGTGTAGGCGCGTTCCTGCAGCGATGTCGGCACTTCGGGCCTCAGTTTCACCCCGTAATACTTGGCGTCATAGGTCGTCCATCGGGGTGTCGGGATTTCGAGGACCCGGCCGTAATAGAAGGCCCGCTGTTTCGGGTCGAAGTCAGGATCCTTCCAGACGGAGATCAACTCGGGGCTCCCCGATGCTGTTGCTCCAGGTTGCGCTCGCGACATCGACCGTGTTGCCGACCGGCGGCAGCTTCCCGTCGCCGCCCGGCTTGCGCTCGCCCGACCACGCGACGTCATAGACCTTCTCCTGCATCTCCCCCCGGTCGTCCAGCCAGCCCTTGACGATCTGGTAGCGGTCGAGATTGGCCCCGATGGGATCCTTCAGGGCCGCCACCAGGAAGGTCGGGGCCTTGCCGGGAGGAGCCGCGCCGAGATCGCCGCCCATCGGAACGCCCTTGGAATAGCCGGCAAGCGCGGGGCTCCTGGTCCTGGCATCGGCCGGCTCGAAATCGAATCCGCCGAAGAAGCGCACCAGCATGCGCGGGCCCGTCGTCGCATAGGTCTCGCGACGCTCCATCGCGTCGAAGAGGGCCTCGCGCGTGTTCTCCGTCGCCCACACGGCCGCGTAGCCGGAGGCCGAGGTCTCCCACTCGTAGATCGTTCCGGCCGCGCCCTTGACGAAGACGCGGCTGCTGCGTTCCGCGCTCGGCTCCATCGCGGACGTCTTGCCGAAGTAGTTGTCCTCCTCGACCGCGCTCAGCCCGGTATGGGAATCGGTCGAGCCGACCAGGCCGAACTTGTAGGGATTGACGCCCGTTTCGGCCTCCAGCTTCAGGCCCAGCTTCAGCCCCGAGCGGGCATACTCGTACTGCAGCATGTCCGCCGTCTTGGGCGCGGTCAGGTCCAGATTGCCCTTGTCCCAGCGCTCGAAATTCGCGAACTCGTCGTTCGGGGAGAGATAGGGGTGGGTCTCCCCGTCTCCTTTGATCTGCGTGGCCTCGTAGAGGCGCTCCCACTTCGCCCGAACCTCGGCATAGCCGCGGTCGATGCGCCGGCCGGTGCCGGGCTCGACGATCGGAAACATGCGGCCGTTGGAGACATTGCCGTTGTGGGCGATCGCCAGCAGGCGGCCCCCGGTCTTCTCCTCATAGGCGGCCATCCACGTCCAGAGATCGCGCGGGTTGTCGCTCCCGAAAGGGGCCATCGTCGTGTAGGGCACGATCCGGCTGGCCTTCTCCCCACCGTCGCGGAAGATGACGTTGCGGTGAAGGTTGTTGCCCGCGGTGTTGGAGGTCCACTCGTAGCCGATGAGGGCCGTGAACCGGCCGGGATCGTTGGCCTGCTCCGCCGCCTTGACGATCTCCTGCCAGGCCGAGCGAAAGGGGCTCCCGTCGGGTCGGTACACCAGGGCCTTGGGGAAGGTGCCCTGCGAGAAGGCTATGATGATCTCGATGGCCGCGTCCGCGCCGCGGCCATCGAGGATCATGTCATGCCATTTCCGGCCGGTCGGATCGGCCAGAATGCTGGCCTTGCCGGCTAGCAGGTCCGGGAAGAAGCCCAGATTGTCCGAGTGGTCGGCGACGACGAGGAAATCGAGAGGCCGGGACAGCTTCGCGGGCTGGCCGGAGGAGGCGGTGACCTGCTCGCCCCTGGCGAAGCGGTAGGCCTCGCTCGGCCCGAGCCGGGCGCCGAACGCGCCGGCATCGAACGAGAAGGATGTGTGCAGGTGGGTGTCGCCGAAGAACGGCCGGCTGGGAAAGCTGCGGTTCGCGTAGGGCGAGTAGGGGCGCTTCGCCGGGTAGAGCTTGTCGGCGGCGTCCTTGGTCAGCGTGCCGACGTCGGTCGCCGTGCCGTCGGCCGCCAAGGCCGGCACAGCAAAGGAGAGACCCGTCACGCCGAGCAGCGCGAGCTTCAGGATCGTGCGGTGAGCCATGGTTGCCTCATCGAACCGAGGTTCAGAACTGCGCAACGCGCTGGATGACCCAGAACATCGCGACGGATCCGATCAGGTAAGGGGGGACGAACTGCGTCCAGTGCGGAAGCGGGCCGCCCAGGCGCCGGAGAAGAACGGCAAGCGCCAGCACGGCGCCGACGAACAGCAGCTGGCCCGCCTCCACCCCGAGATTGAACAGGAGCAGCGCCACCGGGATGTGCCCCCCGGGCATGCCGATCTCGCTCAGCGCGCCGGCGAAGCCGAAACCGTGCAGCAGCCCGAACGCGAAGGCGACGAGCCAGGGCGCCTGCGCCGCGAGCCCGGGCCTGCCCCCGCGGGCACGGATGATCTCGACCGCCACGAACACGATCGAGAGCGCGATCACCGCCTCGACGGGCTTGGGCGGCACATGGACGACGCCGAGCGCGGCCGCGCTCAGGGTGATGCTGTGCGCGGCCGTGAAGGCCGTGATCGCCCAGAGGAGCCGACGGGTCGAGTCCGTGACGAGGATGAGACCGAGCACGAACAGCAGGTGGTCGAACCCGAGCAGGATGTGCTCGATCCCGAGGGACAGGTACGTGCGCGCGACGCCGATCCCGCTCTGCGCCGCCGCGATCGTGGCCTGCGGTGCCGCGGGTGTGAGCCGATGCGCGAAGGAGCGCCCGTCCGCGAAGCTGACGCGCAGCAAGGCGTCGGAGACCGTGCTCTCGAGGCCGACCAGACGCACGCTTTGACCGGAGAGGCCGTCCTTGGCGCGAACCCGCCAAGTCTGCACCATGGCCCCATCGGTCCTGCGGGAGACGACGGGGGACAGGGGTTCGGCCTCGCCCGAGAAGCTGACGCGCAACGCCAACCTGAGGTCCCCGCGCATCGGCGTCTTCAACAGCACGTCGAAAAGGCCCGGTGCCTCTTCCCGCAGCTCAAGGTAGGCGGGCCGGACCTCGTGGGCAGAACTGGCCGAGCCGCCGATCACGCTCAGCAGACCGAGACAAGCCGCGACGGCGCAGAGGCGGGCCAGCATTCCGGGACGCTCCCTCATCGGGCTGACGGGGCGGCTTCGCGACCGAGCGGGCCCACCATGGGCGGCGGCACGCCTGCGTCCCAGACGACGCCGTACTTGTCTCGCAGCCTGCCGAGATAGGCGTCCTTCAATTCGCGCTCCTTCGCCCTGTGCCAGTCCTCCGAGACCAGGTTGCGGACCTCGTCGTAGCCGCGCAGCGCGCCTTGCGCTCGGCTCGAGACCAGCACGAGGTGGGTGCCGTAGGCGGACTCGACCGGGCCGCTCCACGACCCCACGGGCAGGGCGAAGGCGGCCCGGGCGAAGGCGGGGCCGAACAGGCTCGACAGGGCCTGGAGGTCGATGTCGGCGAAGCTGGAATCGAGGGCCAGCGGGTCCCCGTCCGGCAGGGTCTCGGTGGCGCTGGCCGATGAGAGCAGGGTGCGCGCGGCGCTGGCCTCCGCCGCGGCCTGCGGCCGGCGCTCCGGGCTGAAGAAGATCTGCTGGAAGGACAGCCGCGGCGCGGTCCGGTAGCGTTCGGCATGATCCTGGTAGAAGCGCCGAAGCTGGTCTTCGCCGGGCTCGGCGATGCGGGCCGTGTCCTCGACGAGGAAGCTGAGCTTCTGCGCCAAGCGCCGCCGCACCACCGTGTCCTGTCGATCGAGGCCGAGCGCCCGGGCTTCCCGCGCGAGTAGTTCCTCATGGAGCAGCGTGGTGAGCAGGTCCGTCATCTCGTCGGGGGTCGGGTCCCGTCGCCACTGGCTCGAGAAGGTGTCCCGCACCCAGCGGACCTCGCCCTCGCCGATCCTGATCGGCTCCGGCTCGCGCGATGACGGCGCGCTCCGGTTCAGCCAGGAATAGCCGCCGAACAGGACGGCACCAGCACACAGGAAATGCAGAAGCGGCTCTCTCAGCAGCTTGCTCAGCAGCTTGCGAATCCCCGCCGCCATCGGATTGGCTGGTCGCATCCTCGTCTTCTCCATCCCGACGGGCGCATCACCGTCACGGCCGGATCTCGGCAGGGAGCATCGCGAACGGGCCAGCAGGATTGCGGACGCATCCACGAGACAAGTCGCACGAGACAAGTCGCACGAGACAAGTCGCACGAGACAAGTCGCACGAGACAAGTCGCACGAGACAAGTCGCACGAGACAAGTCGCACGAGACATGCCGCGCCGCTGCGTTGCGCGCACCGCCTCGACCGCCTCGCCGGGGCTGACGAGGCAGAGGCCAGGGCACCACCGGCCGGCAGACCCACGCGAAGTCTCGCGCTCGCCGCTCGCATCATCCGAAGATCCGCCCCTCCCGCTTGATCGCCAGGGACAATCTGCCGGCAGATGGGGACAGCGCGCTCGTTGGGGGCACTCGTGGGGGCAGCGGAGAACGCGGCGGCTCCTTTGCCGCCGAAACTGCCTCGATGCCGGAGCTGTAAGGTCCTGTCCCTTGCGATCAAGTCATGAGAACCCATGAGGGCTAAGATGAAGCATCCCTGTCCGTTCTATGGCTGCCGCGGAGGAGGTCATGAGGTCATGACGAACTCACACGCAGGCGCCGCCGTCCTGATGCTCTCGCTTCTCGCAGGGGCAGCGGGTGGAACCGGCCGAGCCGAACCCCGTGTGGTCCTCGCGCAGGGCAGCGTCACCATCCCCAGCGATGCGCAGCTGGAGCGCATGCAACGGGAAGCGATCAGCACGCCCCCGCTCGACGTGAGCGAGGGCGCGCAGGGGGGCGGTCAGGGCGCACGGACCCGGCAGATCGAACGGCGTGATCACGGCGGCGATCGGAGGCGCCCGAAGCACGATGGCGCCTGCGACGATTGCTGAGCGGGCCCGGGAGGCGCGTCCACGTCTGGACTAGGCTCGCTTGGATTGGGCCATCGCCGCATGGCGGAGCCGGAACCGTCCCTGGGGCGCCAGCATGATGCGGCCGAAGCGCCCGGAGCGGGGTGACGATGAGGAACGCGAAGCCCGTCGATGCCGAGCCTGACCGGGCGGGCCCGGAAAGCTCCGTCGCCGTCGTGCCGCGGCGCAGGGGATGGGGCCGAGCCCTGGCCCTCGTCGGGGTGCTGCTCGCCGCAGCTGCCGGTTTCGGGCTCGCGCATGTCTGGTCGCCGCACGCCAACCTGCGCATCACCACGGGCCCGCCGGGCAGCGCGGCCTACCGCTTCATCGCGGCCTTCGCGTCCGTCTCCAAGGTCCAGCATCCCCGCGTCAACCTGGAACTCGTGCAGGTGGACGACCTCGGGGGGAGTGCCAAGGCTCTGGAGGAGGGCCGGACCGACCTCGCGATCGTGCGCAGCGACGCGGCCCCGCCCGCAAATGCCCAGACCATCGTGATCCTGCGCAGGGACGTCGTCGCCTTCGTCCTGCCGCCCCATAGCCACGTCAGCTCCGTCGCCAACCTGGCGGGCAAGACGGTCGGCATCCCCGCCGGGCCGCTGCAGGCCGCCAATGCCCGGGTCCTCGACACGGTGCTGGGCTACTTCAACGTCGCCGCCAAGGATGTGGGCAGGGTCTTCCTGCCGGTGGACGACCTCGCCCAGGCCGTCCAGCAGAAGAAGCTGGCCGCGATCCTCGCGGTCGGCCCCGTGGCCCCGGGCGAGGTCGTCGATGTGGTCGCGGCGATCGCGCACGCGACCAGAGGGACGCCGACGATCCTCGATCTCGACGAGGCGGAGGCCATCGGCAAGCGCTTCCCCGGCTTCGAATCGATCGACGTGCCCGCCGGGGCGTTCCGGGCGAGGCCCGCCACGCCGAGCGACACCGTCACGACGCTCGCCGTCACCTACCGGTTCGCCGCGTCGGAACTGATGCCCAACGTCGTGGCGGCCGCGATCGCCCGCTCGATCCTGACCACCAAGGCCAAGCTCGCGGCCATCACGCCGCTCGCCAACCAGATCGAGGCGCCCGACCCCGACGACAAGAGCCCGATCCTGCCCGTCCACCCGGGCGTCGCGGCCTATCTCAGCAACGGGGACCAGAGCTTCTTCGACCAGTTCCAGCAATATTTCTATGTCGGCGGCTTGGTCATCAGCCTCGCCGGCTCGCTGTTCGCGGCCGTCTCGAGCTACTGGAGCCGGCGGAGGTCGGAGGAGGATTGGCGGCCGATCAAGCGGCTGGTCGAGATCGCCGACCGAGCGCCTCGCGCCGAGGCGCCCGAACTGGTGGCGCTGGAGGGCGAGTTTCAGGGGCTGGTGTCGTCCGTTCTGGGCCGGTCGCCCGGGACCATGGCAGCCGATCAGCTGTCAGCCTTCTCGACGGCCCTCGCGCATGCCCGGCACGCCCTGGATGGCCGGCGCGCCGCGCTCGGCCCCGATACGGGCTCCCGGCCCGCGGCCACCCTGGTCCATTCCAGGTAACACGAGGTGCCCCTGGCGGCGCGCCGTGAACCGATTCCGGGGCTGGATCGGGCCCGTCCTGCGCGGCCCGTCCTGCGCGGCATGGCCTCGTGTCCTCAGGAGCCGAGGGGGCGACCGGGCTCGGAGCCCGATCCCGCGTGACGCCGCCCGGCAGGCCCCAGCAGGAGCGCGCGCAGCTGCGCGCCACCGGTCGCATGGTCGATCTCCCGGTACGTGAAGTACGGGATCAGCGCCACGAACATCACCCAGGCGAAAGTCGCCAGGCCGCGCGGGCCGCCGGCCATCTCCGGCAGGACGGCGCGTGGCGGCTTCCCGTGCCAAGCCCCGACCAGCAACTCCTCCAGCACGTAAGCGGCCGCCAGGACCGCCGTGAACAGAAGCGAGCGGTACAGGATCACGTAGAGGAGCGGCCCTCCCTCCAGGCGCCGGCCAATGCCGGTCAGGGACCCGACCTTCGCCGCCTCGGCGATCAGCATGAACTTGGCCAGCACCAGGGCATTGATCAGGCCGAGCGCGTAGAAATGATAACTCGGAAAGTGTTGAACCTCCTGGTCGACTTGGGCGTAGATATTCACGCTGAAGAGGATCAGGGTGCCGAAGATCACGACGAGGTAAGAGGCGAAGCCCAGGTAGCGCTTCGCCTCGGCGGCGGCCCGTCGCGCCAGGGAGTGGGACGTCGTGCTCGCGCCGGCGCTCGCCTGATCCTGCGGGCCAGGAGCAAGGGGGGCAAGCTGTCGTGGGGATACGGGGGACATCGCTCGTTCTCCGGGGCTCCCGTCAGCTCACGATCCTCTCAGGATCCGGCGCGCCTGGGCGACCGCGTCCTCGCAACCCCCCGGGTCTCCGGCTTGGTCGGCGCTCCGCGCTCGGGCGAGCGCGGCCCGCGCCGCCGCCGCCGCGCCGCCCTCGCCGAGAGCCACTTCGGCCTGCAGGATCGATCCGGGCGTCGGCTGCCGGTGACGCATCGCAGCCGCACTTTCCGGGGCCGTGCGCCCGCTCCCGGCCTCCTGCTCGATCCTGGCGTCCACCTCGCGCTGCAGGCTCTCGATCGCGCCCGTGCAGGCTCCCGCGTGAAGCGGCCCGGTCAGAGCCAGCCAGATCACGGCCCCGACGAGGGGGCGCCGCGGCCACGGGTTTGCCCGGCGACGAAGCCGCGGCCGGGGATCCGCCGAACCGGGCAGGCGCGCGCGCCGAACCTTCGTGACGACAGGTGATGCGACGACGGACATAGCCCACTCACAGGGTTGGCGGCCCCGCACCGGCGTTGCGGCGCAGGGCCTGACGGGTCGGGGTCGGGCTGCGAGCTTGACCGGGTGCTTGCTCTCGATGGTGCGGATCAGGCGGCGGGTCCGCGCGATGATGGCCAATTCGTCCGCGAGGCAACTTTCCAGCAGGACGCCCCATGCGGCCCGGCCGTCAGCGTGGACACCCTGCGAGGCTAGGCCGCTTCGCGACGACCCGCTTGATCGAGCGCGACAGTGTCCGGCGTCGCTGGAGAAACGCATGCCGGGGACCGCCTCGACGCTGGCGCGGCGGGACATGGAGGGCGCCCTGGGCAGTCAGGACTTGGCGGCGACCGCTTTGGGCTCGGGTGCCGGCATCCTTGTCGCTGGACGTGGACGCGCAGGCACGCTCATGGGACGCGCCTCGGGGTGGCTCCGCGTCCCGCGGCGGGAACACCCCGTTGCGGAGGCTGGTTGGTCAGGCAAACCCCCTCACGAGGCCTGTCCGAATGCCGAGGCAAGACGAGCGGAAAAGCCCCCCTGCAAGGACGACCTTTCCGCCGCCTCAACCGGAAGGACTGGCTCCCGCCCTCATCCGCAACATCCGGACGCTGCAGGAGCGCAGGAGTGCGGCCGAGCGAGCCGCCTCCGCGCAGGAGCGCGTGGCCGAGGCGATCACGCGCTTCACGGGCAGCATGGCATTCGTCTACCTGCACGTCGTGCTCTTCGGCTTCTGGACCCTCGTGAACGCGGGGCTGCTCCCGATCCTGCCAAAGTGGGACGAGTCCTTCGTGATCCTGGGCACCTCGGCGTCCGTCGAGGCGATCTTCCTGTCGACCTTCGTGCTGATCAGCCAGAACCGCATGGCCGCGGCGGCCGACAAGCGAGCTGATCTCGATCTTCACATCAGCCTCTTGGCCGAGCACGAGGTGACGAAGCTCGTCGCGATGGTATCGGCCCTCACGGAGCGGCTGGGCATCGAGACGGAAGCCGATCCCGAAGTCGATGAGCTCAGACAGGATGTGGCGCCCGACGCCGTGCTCGATGAGATCGAACGGAGCGATCATACCAAATCCGCTTGATCCCTTCGGGATGGCGGATTTGGGCTTCGCTCAGGCGCCGCGCGGGCGAGTGATACGGGATCCGCTTCGATCAAGCGGATCCCGTATCACTCCTGATCAGCGGCCGTGCGGCCGATGATCGACCTTCCGGAGATTGCCTCGGTCGCTTCCGGCGGATCGTCTCAGCCGGCGGAGGACTCCTCATCGCGCTGACACGCTTCCGCCTGGCGTCGCTGTGGCCGGGGGGCTCGCGCGTCCGGCGTCGCGCGGCCTGAGGTGCCATGACGCGCCACGTCCGGACCGTCGACACTGCCGCCGGATTGGCCGCCCGGCGCCCGACGGCGGTCCTTCGAGGCCGACGATCGCGCCTTTGATCCCCACGCCGATCCGCGTAAGCTCCAGTATAGAGCGTGAAGAGCCCGCCATGGCATGACCGGGTGACCTGGGCTGAGCACCGCGTGCGCGTTCTCCTGACCGAAGGCGGCAGCACCTCTGCCCGCCAAGCCATCACGGCCCTGGCGCTCGCAGGACACGAGATCGCGTTCTGCGACCCGGCGCCGTTCTGCCTCGGGCGGTTCTCACGCTTCGTCTCTCGCGGCTACCGCTGCCCGCCGCTCGGCACGGATCCGAAGGGCTTTCGGCGGTTCCTGCGCCAGGTGCTGGCGCAGGACAGATTCGACGTTCTTCTCCCGATCCACGAGCAGGCCTACCTCGTCTCCCGCGTCGCCGACGAGCTGCACCCGCTGGCGGCCCTGGCCGTTCCGGCCTTCGCCTGCTTCGAGCGCGTTCAGACGAAGCTCGAATTTCGCGATCTCCTGACCGAACTCGCCCTGCCTCAGCCGCGAACGATCCTCCTCGACGACCCGCGCGGCATCGCCCGGCACGAGGCTTACCCTTTCGTGGTGAAGGCGGCCCTGGGCACGGCGAGCCGCAGCACGTGGCCGATCCGGTGCCGGGCGGACCGGGACCGCGCCGCGGCCGAGATCGCGCGGACGACGGCCGCGGGCGAACCGATCCTCGTGCAGGAGTGGGTGAGCGCGCCGCTGGAGCAGGCCCAGGCGGTGTTCCAGGAGGGGCGCCTCGTCGGATTTCACGCCACGCGCCGCCTCATCGAGGGAGCCGGGGGTGGAGCGGCCCTCAAGGAGAGCGTCCACCGGCCCGGAGTCGCGGGCGACCTCGCCCGAATCGGTGCACACTTGGCCTGGCACGGGGCCTTGTCCGTCGACTACTTCATCGACGAGAGCGGGGCGCACCCGCTCTACATCGACGGCAATCCGCGCCTCGTCGAGCCGATGGCCGCCACCCTCGCGGGCCTCAACCTCGCGGATCTGCTGGTCCAGGTGTCCTTGGGACGACCCGTGCCGCGCTGCCTCACGGGGCGGCCGGGAATTCGCACACGCCTCTCGTTGCAGGCGCTCCTGGGTGCGGCGCTCCGAAGCGGCAACCGCCGGGCCGTGCTCGCGACGGCCGCGCAGCTTCTCGCGGCCTCGGGCCCGTTCGCGCAGGCGCGGGAGGAGTTGACCCCGGTGCGTCTCGACCCGCCGAGTGCCCTGCCGGTGATCGGTGCGGCGCTGGCGCTTCTCGCACGGCCGGGCGGAGCCGGGGCGGTGGTGCGGCGCGGATGGGGCGCTCATCTCCTGACGCCGGAAGCCATGCGGCAGATCCGTGAGATGGCGTGAGCGTCCGGCCCGCGGGGGCCGCAGCGTCGCGGCCACCCCACCCGAAGGCCGGACACGGCGCACGGCCGTTCGGAGCATCTTGAGCAAGATCAATTGCACATCACGGTGGGGCGTTAGCATTCTCTATCGATCTGCTGAGGCTACCGATGCCCTCCGTCGATCTCGTCACGGGTGGATGCGGTTTCATCGGCCGGAATCTGGTCGCGTCGCTGCTTGCCGCCGGGCGTACCGTGCGGGTGTTCGATTGCGGCGACCCGCACGGCCTTCCGGCTTGCGTCGAGTATCGCCGCGGCTCCGTGCTCGACGAAGCCGCGCTCTCGGCCGCGATGAACGGGGTCGGGCAGGTCTACCATCTCGCCGGGATCCCGCACCTGTGGTCCGCCGACCGGGGGGCCTTCGCCCGCGTCCACGCGAACGGGACGAGGTGCCTGCTGGCCGCCGCGCCTGCCGCGGTGCGGGTGGTCCATTGCTCGACCGAGGCCGTGCTGCTCACCCGATCGCGCGACGTTGCGCCGGTGCGCGGGGACGATCTCCCGCCCCTCGACCGGATGTCCGGTCCCTATACGCGGTCGAAATGCCTCGCCGAACAGGCAGCGCTCGCCGCCGCGGCGGCCGGACGCCACGTCGTGATCGCGAGCCCCACGGTGCCGATCGGGCCCGACGACCGGAACATGACGCCGCCCGCGGCCATGCTGTCCCTGTTCCTGAACGGGCATGCACCGGTCTTCCTTGATTGCACGCTGAACCTCGTCGACGTGCGCGACGCAGCCGAAGGGCTCCGCCTCGCGGGCGCGCGGGGGCGTCCTGGTCAGCGCTACGTGCTGGGCGGTGAGAACGTTCGGCTTCGGCAACTCCTGGCCAGGCTGGAGCATCTGTCGGGCCGGCCGATGCCGTCCGTGGCGCTCCCGGGCGGCATCGCCATGACGGTGGCGGCCGTGGCCGAGTGGGCCGCCGATCACCTCACGCGACGCCCTCCGGTCGCCACGCGCGAAGGTGTGCGCCTCGCGCGTCGCTCGGCCCCGTTCGACGACGGCAAGGCCCGCAGGGAACTCGGATACAGGCCGAGACCGATCGACGAAGCCCTGGCGCTGGCGGTGGCCTGGCTCATGAGCGGCGCGACCTCGCGCGGCGATGCGGCCGCGCCGGGCGCAGGCACGGCTGCTCAGGGTCACGCTCACCCGGTTGCGCCCATCTCGCGCAACACCTCGGACGCGGCCTGAGCGGAACCGCGGTGAGCGGCCCCGTACCGCTCGGCGAGCCCGCGGCCCCGCCGCTCGGGACGGCACGAGCCGGCCTCCATCCAGCTGGGCCCCGTGGCGACCGAGTGAACCACCCCCCGGGCTTCGCGGAGGCCGCCTGGTTCGGATCGGGCGGCCAGGGCCTGCTCCTGCGCCCGGGCATGGCGGCGCGCCTCGGCCTCAGCGGGATCCGTGCGGCCGACCGGTTCGAGCTGCCGGCGCGTGTTGCCTCGTCGCCCGATGCGGGGCGTTGGTCCTATTGCTGGTCACGATTTGTTAACCATGGCAATCCAAGTGTCAGTCGCGGTCCGCATCCACGTCCTCGATCACGATGGGCCGCACGCCTTCAAAAGGCGCCCGGCACGGTCACGCGTCCGGGCGCCTCTTCTTTTGGCGCGGATCGCGGCGAGTCCGTCGTGCGTGGCAGGAGGGGCGGCGGCCGGGCCGGCAGGTCTGGTTGACCCGGGCGCCGGTGCGGCGACCAGCCCCCGCAGGATCCCTCCCGGCAGGTGCTTGGCGCGGCCTTCGCCCGCTCTGGTCCGCGACGCGAGCGGACGGGTGATACGCGATCCGCTTGATCAAAGCGGATCGCGTATCACAGGCCTGAGCGAAGCCGACATCCGCATGGCCGACATGGGAGATGGCGAAGCCATCAACCGGATGTCGGATGAGGATGTCCGTGGGGCGCGCCTCGCGCCCGGTGAACGCGTCGCGGCCGGGCCGCCGCCATCGCCGGGTCGGGATGTCCGGTTCGGTTGGCTGCAGGCTGCCGCGGGCTGCTCGATGCAATCCTGCCGGCAGCAGAACGCCCGGCGGGCATCCCAACCCGTCCTGCTACCCTGGGCTGCCCTTGGGCGTCCGAGCGCGGCGTTTCGGATCGGCGTGAGGCGATGTGACGTCGCGGCCCGGTGCCTGGACATGGGGCGGCCTTCGCTGGCCGCGCTGATGGGCGCGCGGTGCCGGCCCCACGGGTTGATCCGCGGCTGCCGGGCCGGCATGAGCCGCGACCACGCGGCGAGCCTCTTCGATGGTCATGCCGCAGGTTGTCAGTCCTTGGAGGGCGCCCAGGGCCCGATTGTACTCGGGGAGGTTGGCGCACCCGGGAATGCCCCAGGCTCGGGCCGCGATGGGCGCCGCGACTGCTGTCACCAGCGCAAGTACGGCAGCACTGTTCTTGACCGACAAAGCCGATGCTCCTCGCGGTCGATGCGCGAGCGGGAGGTATCTCAGGTCGCGGGCGGGTTCGGCAAGGTTCAAACCCGGCCGACCCGACGCTGGGCCGATGCTTCCGGCCCGGTGCCGCCAAAAGCTCTGCAATTTTCTCGCATCTCCCACTTGCCACGGCCAAGCCATGCGTTAACCTGTCTGTAGAAGGCGCCGTTGTTCGAACATTCGGCGCGAGATGCTGACGAAATTCAGCATTAAACGAAAAAATTTGCCACGTGTCATGGCGCAGACGTGGCTTGGCGCCCGATCTATGTAGCCAATTAAGAAAAAAATGCGCTCCATCACGTGACGGGGATGGAGAGCTGGGAGAACTTGCCTTCAGGGAGACGAGCATGCGTAAGCTTGGTTTCGGTGTCGCCACCGTCGGCCTGATCGTCTGTACGGCAACCACCAGCTTGGCGGAAACGGCGGCCGACCGAGCGGCCTGCACCCCGGACGTGTGGCGTCTCTGCAGCAGCGAGATCCCGGACGTCCCGGCGATCAGGGCGTGCCTGCGACGCCAGCGTAAAATCCTCAGCACCGCGTGCCGCCAGGTCTTCAACGCGCTGGATCGCGCTGAGATGTCCTCCGCCGCCATCGCCCGGTAGGCGGGCCCGGAACCTGCGCAAGCCGCGCGCTCGACGCTGAAGGCCGGCGCGCGGGGAGGGCGGGCACCCCCTCATCCTCGACGCGGCGCAGGCGACCGACCTGGACTTGGCGGAGGCCCGCAGGACGCTTGTCCGGAGGCCGATGGTCGCCGGTCGAGGAGACCGCCCGCGGCCCGAGCCGCGCAGGCGCCAATCGCGATGCTCTTGCGGGTCCCAGGAGGGACCGACGCGCGCTGCGGCATGTCCGAAGGAGGGAAGGTCCGACCTTCCGGTGAGAGACGTCCTGGGATCAGTCCGGGCACCGGTGAATGTCGGTTTCGAACGTGCCTTCCCTCTCGGTCATATGCCATGTTCCACCCTGCCCGGGTGTGAAGGCGATGTCCGAGCCCATCGTGCCGCCCCCGCGGAACCGGCACGAAACCCCGAAGATGATCTTAGTGCCCTCGCTGCGTCTGGATTTGATCGCGCAGGTCCCGCCCGAATACGTGATATTTTGTGGTGTGATCGCCACCTTGAGGTTTGCGGGATCGCTGTTGTCGCCGCGGCAGGGGCGATTTTGCAGGTAGCGGCCCTCGATGGCCTCCTCCGCCCGGGCCGCCGCGTGGCCCAGGGCCATCACGGCGACGACGATGCCGGCGCTCCCGCGGAGCCCCGGTCGCGATGGATGCGTTCGCGAAGGGGCTACCAGCACATCATGCGCTCCGCCCGGCCGCACAGGGAGCCAGCTTCGGCACTTCATTGTTGACCCGGATCAAGTAGCCTTGCCGAAGATCATGTTCTAATTCGCACCTGCTGATCGCGCAAGTTGGACTCCGGAATGCCGCTCGTCCTGACCCTGGCGCTTCGAAATCTGTTCCAGGACCGGCTCCGCTTCGCGGCCGCGGTGACCGGCATCGTGTTCTCGGTGGTTCTCATCCTGGTGCAGATGGGCCTGTTCTACGGCTTCGGGCGCATGGTGACGCTCATCGTCGATCATACCTCGGCCGACATCTGGATCATGTCGAAGGGGACGCAATACTTCGAGGACCTCTCGATCCTGGACTCGGACATGCGGGAGGAGTTGCGCGCCCTCGACGGGGTGGCGGACGCGATTCCGGTGGTGGCGGGCTTCTCCGCCTGGATCCCGCCCGAAGGCGGGCTGGTCGGCATCTTCGTCATCGCCTCGGACCCCGCTTCGGGCTTGGCACCGTGGAACATCGTCGAGGGCGGGCTCGACGACCTCGCGGCCCCGGGCACGGTCACCCTCGAACGCTCCTACGCCGCCGAGCTCGGGGTTTCCGCGCGCGGCGAGGCGGCGCAGGTGCGCGGTCACCCGGTCACGGTCGGCCCGGTGACCTCCGGCCTCCGCTCCTTCACGACCAGGCCCTACGTCTTCGCCGATTTCCGCAACGCCCGGTCCTATGTCGGGCTGCCCGCGAATCTCGTCACGTACTTCCTCGTCAGGATGAAGCCCGGAGCCGACCTCGAACGCCTCCGTCAGGACGCCCTCTCGCGCATTTCCGGCATCGAGGCCCTCACGCCGGATCAGTTCCGCGCGCGCTCCCGCAACTTCTGGCTCTATCGGACCGGAGCCGGCGCGGCACTCGTCGCGGGAGCCTTGCTGTCGGTGATCGTGGGAACGGTGATCATCGCGCAGACGCTCTACTCCAGCACGAAGGAGCACCTCTACGAATTCGCGATGGTGCGGGCGATCGGCGCCTCCAACCGCTACATCTACCGGGTCATCGCCTGCCAAGCGCTCGTCAACGCGCTGATCGGCCTCTCGGTCGCCACCGTGATCAGCATCGCGGTCGGACACCTCACCGCGACGAGCATCATCCCAGTCGTCATCACCCCCGGCCTCGTCACGATTGCCTTCGCGGTGACGCTCGTCATGTGCGTCGCGTCAGGGCTGGCTTCGATCGTGCGGATCATCCGCGTCGATCCCGCAAGCGTGCTCACGCGATGAATGCGGCGATCATCGAAGCCGAACGGGTCAGCAAGACCTACGGGCGCGGGCCGACCTGCGTCGAGGCATTGCGGACGCTCGATCTGACGATCCGCAGCCACGAATTGACCATCCTCGCGGGGCCATCGGGCAGCGGCAAGACGACCTTGCTGTCCATTCTGGGCTGCATGCTGACGCCCACGAGCGGCACCGTTCGGGTCTGCGGCGTGTCGGCCCGCGACGCCCGTCCCGAAGCGCTGGCGGCCATCCGGCGGCAGCACATCGGCTTCGTCTTCCAGTCCTACCACCTGTTCTCGACGCTCACCTCGGCGGAGAACGTGCAACTTGCGCTCGACGTTCGCGGCGAGCGCGGCCCCGAGGCGGTGGCCAAGAGCGTCGCGGTCCTCGGCAGCGTTGGTCTGTCGGCCAAGCTGAAGTCCTTCCCGCGCGAGCTGAGCGGCGGCGAGCAGCAGCGCGTTGCGATCGCGCGCGCCCTGGTCGCCGATCCCTCGATCATCCTCGCGGACGAGCCGACGGCCGCGCTCGACACGGAGAACGGCAGGAGTGTCATGGCCATCCTGTCCTCGATCGCCAGGGCGCGAGGGCGCGCCGTCCTGGTCGTGACCCACGACGCGCGGCTGTTCCACTTCGCCGACCGGATCGTGCAGATCGAGGATGGCGCGATCATTCGCGAGACTCGGCCGGACGCAAGCGGCAGCGGGGCGCCGGACCCGAATGCGTCCCGCGCAGGCACCTGAGGCGCGTTCGTCGCCCGCGCGCGAACGATGGTCCCGTGCGCGAAGCCGACCCGCTCGGGATCCAGCATGGTGCCGGGCGGCACGCTGGCCTGGACCAGCATTCGTCGGCAACCCTCACGATCTCGTTCTTGTTCGATCGCATGCAACGCTATCGCGCGGCAGCGAATCCGGCATGCCCCACAGTATGCGGCGCGTCCAGGCTGGGTTTGATCTAGCGCAATGCGGAGAAGCCTGTCCGATGTACGCTGGGGCCATAACAGAACGAAGGGGAGCGAAGCGATGCAGGTGAGAGGGGCGAAGCCGCAACTGATCGTGCTCGTGGCCGAGTCGCAGGCCTTGCCCGGCATGTGGCTGGAGGACATCTTGACCGACGCGGGGTGCGGGGTCAGCGGCCCCTATGCCACCTGCCGAGACGCGATCGAGAGCCTGGACGCAGCCCCTCCCGACTTCGCGCTCGTCAGCGTGAACCTCCGCCAGGGTCCTTGTTTCGCGCTCGCTCACGAGTTGCGTCGGCGAGGCATCCCGTTCGCCTTGATCGCCGGTTCCGTTCCCGTCCCGCCCACCTTCAGCGACGTGCCCGTCCTCGACCGCCTCTTCTGCGAGGAGGATGTCGTGAGGGCCGTCCCGATCTACGCAGGGTCGGCGCGAGTGATGCGGCGGATGCTCGCGCGGGACGCCGTCACCATCCGCCTCGCTCACGAGCCGGGTTGTTTCCGCCATCGCTCTGCGAGCGGGATGAGGGGCGCAGGTGCGAATGCCGGCTTTCGGCTGTCCGCCGTCGGGTGATGAGCGGCCATCCCGGCGGCACGCGCCGAAGCTCCGGCAACGCCGCCGAGCGGAGAGAAGCAGGGGCCGAGTCCGACCGCTCGGCATGAGCCGCACTCTCCCCGCACGGCGCGGCGCGCGGGCATTCTCCGAACATGTCCCGGAACAATGGCTGCCGCCGGCCGCGTGCCGACGGTCGTGTCCCTGGCGGTGGACCCGGCGGCCGCGAGGGAGCCCGCCTGGGGCCCCTCCGTCGCTCGATCGGCGTGAGCCGAGTGCTCTCGCCGTCAGATCTACTCGGGGGGACGAAAGCGTGCGGACGCGGGTCCGTCGTAGAGCTGGCCCTCGCGATCGTAGGCGCCGGCGAACGCGCGGCCGCCCGGGGCCTGCGAACAGACGAGGCCGTGATCGGGCGTCTCCGTCACTGCACAGGCCGCCGTGGCGGCGAGCGCCCCCGGGAGGAGCCGGAAATCTCCCCGCTCCGGGGCCGTGAAGCCGGGGCTGCCGGTTCGCCCGTGGCTCTCGATCCCGCGCTGCCGCGTGAGCGCGACCGGAAAGCCGTTGCTGCTGACGTCGTGATCGAACGCGCTCGCGAGTTCGGGACGGTCGTGCCCCTGCTCGTCGACCGGCAGCCACCGGAAGCAGTCGAAGAACGGGCTCGATCCGGTCTCGCCGGGATAGCGCGCGAGGTCGTCCCCCCGCACCACGCCTCGGCCGCAGGTGCTCGCGTCGAAAGTCTCGGGCCGGGTCCGGCACAGATCCGCGTCATAGCCGGGCGCGTCGGGCTCGCAGAACAGCAGGGCATTGTTCCAGTGCCGAAGGTTCGCGGCGGCGCCGATCCCGGTCACGGGCGAGCGCAGGTACCAGCTGTTGTTGAACACGTAGATCGGGCCGTGCTCCGCGTAGCGGTAGGAATCGGGCTCCGCGCCCCGCGGTGGAAGCGCGAGCTTGACGACCCGGCCCTGGAGGCTCGCGTCGCAGGTCTGATCGCGGGGATCCATCCAGGTGACCTCACCGGAGGGCGCGACGCTCTCGACTCCGACGGCGAGCCAGCGGGCGCGCGTGAAATCGAAGCGGCGGTCGAGCTTCGGGTCGAAGGCCCCGCCGGCCTCCGGCTTCTCGATGGGCTGACGCGCGCAGGGCGGCAGGGGAGAGGGGCGACCGGGACGGTCGATCGCCGGAACGTCGTCGAACCAGCCGCGGTTGCCGTAAACGTAGACCGGCCCGCCCCCCATGTCGTCGAAGGAGAACCACGCGTGGGAATTCACGATCCGGTTGCGGGCGATGCGCACCTCCATCGCCCAGGTCTCCAGTTCGACCGGATTGTCGCGCACGAAGGCGAACAAGTTGTCGTAGATCCAGACGTCCCGGTTGAACGGGCAAGTCGCCGGCGACAGGGCCGATGCTTTGAGATCCTCGCAGGCGGCGGCCTTGACCCGGAGGCCGTTATAGGCCGACAGGACGGTGTTGCGGCGGAAGATGATCGGTCCGCGCACGTCGGCACCGCCCAGGAGCGCGCCGTTGAAGTGGTCGTAGGCACCGTGGTGGGTCACTCCCCAGGGAATGCTGCGCCAGATCAGGCCCGCGCAGCCGAACGCGCCGACCCGGCCGTCGCGGCAGCGGAACGGTCCCTCGCGCGTCAGGGCGGCCTCCTCGTAGCCGCTCGCGTCCTGCACCCAGGTGACGTCCTCGACCACGAGCGTGTCGGCGGGGCGGTCGGGGCTGCCGCGCGCCGCGAGGCCGTAGCTGCTGCCGATCACCAGGGAACGGCGCAGCGTGACGCGCCGGCTGTCGATCGCCCGGACGGCCGCGAGCCAGCACCCCTGGAATGTCAGATCCTCGATCGCGACGCCGTCGGCGCGGTCGATGTCGAGGCAGGCCGCCTCGGCGAGCCGCCCCGCCCGCCCGATCGGCATGGCGAGCCGCGAGCGGCGGCCGCGGTCCCGCTCCACCGCCGAGGCCGCCACGGTCAGCGCGCCGAGGAGATCCGGCGCCCGGGGAACCGCGAGCGCCGTCGCGAGGTCGCCGCAGGGCTGCTCGACGTCGGCCTCCGGCATCGGGCAGCCGCGGATCTCCTCGATCGTCCGCCCGACCATCCGGGTGCGCAGGCCGAGCCCGCGGACGACGACCGGCGGGGCGTCCCGCTCGCCCGCTCCGGACAGCGTGACCCGCCGGGCATAGCGGGTCACCGCATCCGGCGCCGGGCTGTCGGCGAGGAGCTGCACGACATCGCCCGGCCGCAATCCCTGCAGGGTCTCCGTCGCGAACGCCTCCGTGCGCGGGGCGACCATGCGGCCGTCCGCGCCGTATCCCGGGCCGCCTCCCTCCGGCGTGACGTAGATCGTCCGCGCCGCGGCAGGGTGCGCCACCAGGAGCAGCAGCCCCGCCGCGAGGATGCGCCGGAGCCGTCCCGCCGGCAGGACGGGACGGGCCTTCCCGGTGCCGGCCGCGTCGTCGATCGCGCCCATCCTCGGTTCCCCGGTCGAGCCGGACTCATACGCCATCCGGTTGAGTGCTTCGCCATCTCCGATTTCGGCCATGCGGATATCGGCTTCGCTCAGGCGCCGCGCTCAGGCGCCGCGCAGGCGCGTGATCCGGGAGCCGCTTCGATCAAGCCGATCCCGGATCACTCGGCCGGTACCGGCTCGACGTCCTTCGTCGCCTCCGCGCCGCTGGCACGCTTGGCGGCCTCGTAGGCGTCCCGGTAGCCGCGGGCCACCGCGCGCACGCCCCGACCGATATCGGCGTAGACCTCGTCGGGGAGGTTGGCGAGGGAGACCCGCAGCGACCAGTCGGGTGCCTCGAAGCCCCCGCCGTTGAGCAGCACGATCCCGTGCACCTCGGCCAGCCGGAACGCGAGGTCGAGGGGGTGGACCGTGCGCTTCAGGTACTCCACCGCCTCCTCGCCGATGTTCTTGCGCGCCCAGAACTCGAAGTCGATCAGGCCGTAATAGGCGTCGAAGTTCGGATTCGGCGTGAGATGCAGGCCGAGGCCCTCGATCATCGACCAGACGCGCCGGTTGACGATCTCCATGCAGGCCTCCTGGTAGGCCTTCTTGTCGTCCATCAGCTCCGAGAGCGAGAACAGGCTCATCATCACCTGCTGCGGGAGGGAGAGGCCGGCGGTGTGGTTGAGCGCGATGTCGCGGCTGTCGGCCACGATGCGGTCGATGAACTTGAGCTTGCGCGGCTCCAGCGTCAGCGGGCCGTAGCGCCTGTCGAGGTCCGCCGTCACGTCGGCCGGCAGCTTCGCGATCATCTTGTCGAAGATGTTGTCCTCGTGGATCGCGATGGCCCCCAGGCGCCAGCCTGTGCAGCCGAAATACTTCGAGAAGGAATATACGCCGATGGTGTTGTGCGGCAGTTCGGCCATCAGCGAGCGGAAATCGTGCACGAAGGTGCCGTAGACGTCGTCGGTGAGGATCATCAGATCCGGCCGCTTGCTCTTGACCAGCTCGGTGATTTTGGCGATCGTCTCCGCGCTCATCGCCATCCCGGTCGGGTTGCCGGGATTGACGACGAAGAAGGCCTTGACCTTGGGATCGAGAAGCTTGTCGATCTCCGCATCCGTGTACTGAAACTTGTTCTCCTGTGGCGCCTTGATGTGGACGACGTTGAGCGCGTAATCCTCGAGATGCGTCATCTCGAGATAGGGCGTGAAGATCGGCGTGCCGAGGGCGATCGTGTCGCCCGGCAGCAGCAGCCGGTTGGCCTTGAGCGATTTGAACAGGTAGCACATCGCCGCCGTTCCGCCCTCGACCGCGTAGAGGTCGAACCGGCCGGCCGGCGCGCGCTTCCCGCACATCGCCCAGATCAGGTATTCGTGCACGATCCGCTCGTTGTGGACGAGCATGCGGTCAGGCACCGGGTAGTTGTCGCCGACGATCGAATCGACGAGCTCGTGCACGAAGGCGTCCGGATCGAACGCGAACGCCTTCACGGCGAAGGGCACCATCGCGGCCAGGAAGGAGGCCCCGGGCAGATCGGAATGCCGCTCCAGCCACGCGTCGAGCCGGCCGGCGATCCCGGCGGCCTGCGGCATGCCGCCGAGCCCCGCGGGGTGGCTCATCACGCGCCTGCTCTCGCTCATCGCGAACTGGCCGAGCAGGAAGAAGGCGTCGCGCGGCGTCGTCGCGACCCAGTTCGGATTGCCGCGACCCGCGTTGAGGAACGCCGATTGCGTCCGGCGGGACGTCTCCTTGGCCAGTTTGATCAACTCGTCCTTGATCTCGAACGGGCTGAGCGACTCGAAGTTCTTCAGGTTCAGCACATCAGTCATCGTCATCCTCCCGGAGATATGAATTGTCGTGCAAGACAATGGCCGTGACCGTGCCGCAGGTGACGAGCCCGATGGGGCCGGGGGCGGGCCGACGCCGAGAGCCGGGGCCCTCGTCCTAGAGCGGATCCCGGAGCCGATCCCGGCAGCGGCGCGGACCCGGTCTGCGCCGAGGTGGCCGCCGACCCGATCGCGACGAAGGTGCGGGTGAGGGTGTGGCCGATCCGACCTCGGTCGCGCCGGCGATCGCGGGCTGCGCGACCGCGACCACCGCCGGCAGGGTTGCCGTAACGTGTCCGGGACCGGGTCCCGCGACCTTCCTCCGCGTGATCGCGAGGCCGGACACGAGGGACGAGACGATGGCCAGATCAGGATGAGCACGGGACATCCTGACGCGCCGGTCGGTCATGGCCTCCCTCCCCGCATGGCCGCCCGACCGAGGAGGCCCCCCTCGAGGACGAGGCGGTCTCCGCGGGCAGCCGTATCTCGACTTCCGTCAGATCGCGTTGCGGTCCGAAGGCACAGCCGAGGCAGCGTTTCCTAAAGTGTTTACGGTGCGACCGACCGGGTGCTTGATCGAACGGGACACGGATCGGTACGCCTTCACTGAATTACGTAAAATCTCATTGCCACAGATCTTGTGCGGTGCGAGGGTATGGGCGGTGGCGGCTCTATTCAGCAGGAATTGCGACGCAGCATCGCGCGGCTTGATCGCTTGGCTCGGGCGCGGCGTGGCGACCCACTGATCACGCCGGCCGGATCGGGCGCATCCGCGAGCGCGACGGCGCGCGCGACATCGGGAGGGCGCGGTGGGTCAGGTGCGTCTGCGAAGCCCGCGTCGGCCGGACCGCGAACCTGGCCGGGCATCGCGCATCCATCGCAGGGCACTCCGCGCGATCGTCCTGATGGCGGCCGGTCTCGTGACGTGCGTTCCCGCTCACGCCGCCGCGAAGCCCGCGCGCGTCGTCGTGAGTTACGTGCCGCCCAGCGACCCCGCGCATCGCGACATCTACCGGACCGCGCGGCGGCAGCGCGTGCTGGAGCGGCTGGCCGATGTGATCCGCCTCGTTCGCCTTCCCCACCGCCTCACCTTCCGCATGCAGGGGTGCGGCGGCGAGCCGAACGCGTGGTACGATCCGGACAATCACTCCGTCACGATGTGCTACGAGATGGTCGCGGGCGTCGTGGCCCTCGCGCCTCGCGCGCGGTCTCCGGCCGGCGTCACCCGGGATCAGGCGATCCGCGGGCCGGTCGCGCAGATCCTGATGCATGAGACCAGCCACGCGCTGTTTCACCTCTTGCGCGTCCCCATCTTCGGGCGCGAGGAGGACGCGGCTGACCAGCTTGCCTCCCTGATCCTGCTGCAACTCGCGCCGGCCCCTGCGCGCGACGTCGTGAGCGGGAGCGGATACTTCTTCGCGGCACTCGGCCGACAGGAGCCGGTCGACAAGGGCAGCTTCGCGGACGTGCACGGCCTGTCGTGGCAGCGATTCTACAATCTCGCCTGCTTGGCCTATGGCGCGCATCCGCGCCGCTACGCCGACATCGTCACCAAGGGGTATCTGCCGAAGGAGCGGGCGGAGCGGTGCGGCGAGGAGGCCGCGCAGGTCTCGTACGCGTTCGAGCGGCTCATCGCCCCGCACCTTCGCGTGCGCCCCCATCGCGGCGCCCATCTTCGGCGCGCGTGGCGGTCGCGTTAGCGGACGGGCCCGCCGTCGTGTGTCGATGCCGGCACCGGCGGCCGCGGCGAGGTGCGCCGGCCATGCGCGGCTCCCGCCGATCCCTCGGCGCGCGACGCCGATCTGCGCCACGCGTCGCAGCGCCACCGCCGGACCCTCGATCGGTGCCGCCGCGATGACCTTTCGTCCCTCACCGTCTCGCGCGCGGCGGATGCCGATCCAGGTCTCGTTCGATCAAGCACCTGCCGCGGGAGCGGTCATTCTCGCGGGGACGGGCTCACCCGCCTCGGCGGTGACCTCGATCGGAGATGAAGGCAGCGATGGCCCGAGACCTCCCTCGTACATCGCCGTGCGCCGGTCGCGGTACCACCGCGGTGCCCGGCTCGCGGGATGAGGCGGGCGCCGGCCCCGAGGGGGACGCCGCTCCGCCTTGCCCCCGGCGCGGTCGTGCGCGTCGTCTCGCATCGGCGCGGCATATCCGGAGACGGCGACATGCGGCGCACCCTCGGGCTGACGGCGGGTTTGGCGCTGGCCGGCAGTGCCGTGCCGGGCTGGGCGACCCCGTCCCGCGATGCTCTCATCCGCGTCGTTTACGATCGTCCGGTGCAAGCGGAGGCGCTCGCGATCTACCGCGACCTCAAGGGGCGCCGCGTGCTCGAGGAATTGCGGAACATCATCGGCGTCCGCCTGCCGCGGCCGCTCACCCTGAAATTCTCGGCCTGCGACGGCGAGGTCAACGCGTGGTACGCGCCCGAGAGCCGGCTGGTCACGATCTGCTATGAGTACGTCCGAGACGTCCAGGATCGGGCGCCCAAGGAGACCCCCCAGGCTGGGGTGGCGCGGCACGCCGCGGTCTTCGGTCCCATCGCTCTCGTGGTCCTGCACGAGACCGGGCACGCCCTCTACGATCTGCTCGACGTCCCGGTGCTCGGCCGGGAGGAGGACGCGGCCGACCAGTTCGCCGCGATGGTGCTGCTCGAATTGCCGCCCGCACAGGCCCGGCCCATCATCGACGGCATCGCGCACCATTTCCGCAGCCATGCGGCCGAGGAACAGGCGGAGGAGGCGGTGCTCGCCGACGACCACAGCCTCGCCTTCCAGCGCCTCTACAATCTTCTCTGCCTCGCCTACGGCGCCGACCGCCGCGCCTTCGGCTACCTCGTCGAGGGCGGTGCCCTGCCGAGGGCGCGCGCCGCCCAGTGCGGGGCGGAGTACGACCTCGCCGCGTACTCGCTGCGCAAGCTCTTCCGGCGCCATCTGCGCGACGGACGGATCGCGCGCGCGCGCCTCCGCCGCGCTTTCCAGTGGATGTTCTGATGTCGTCGCCCACCCTCGTGCAGGTTGGCCCCGTCCTCGCCGCCCCCGGTCCGGCCGGCGCCGCGACGGGCCGGCCGACCGGTCTCGACCCGGCCCCGCGTGCCGGGCCGGGTCGCCGCAAGGGCGGTACGACCCCGTCGAATGGCCGATCTCGCGCCATGCCGGGCACCGGACCCGGCTCTCAGAGTCCTGACAACCGGAGACAAGGAGTGGCCTCCATGAAGCTGTTCTCTCCCGTTACCCTGGCGGCCCTGCTCCTGGGCACGCTGCTCGGGTTCGGCCCCGCCCCGGCGAGCGCCGCGCAGGGATGTGGCCCGGGCTTCCACCGGAACGTCTACGGCGTCTGCCGACCGAATTACGGCGGCTATTACGGCGCGCCGGGCGTCTACAGGGGCGGTGTCTACCGGGGCGGCGTCTACAGGGGCGGCGTTTACCGGGGCGGCGTCTACGGCCGGCGGGTCTATGGCGGCCGCGTGTACGGCCACCGCGGCTATGCCGGCCGGGGCTACGGTGCCCGCGTGGGCCATTACGGCGCGCGCGGCTTCGGCGGCCGAAGAGGCCGGCGGTAGGGGCCGCCGCCCGAGCCGGCCGGTGGGAGCCGCCCGCGCGGGCCGGGCGGCCCGCGCTGCGCCTCGCTCCGCGGCGCCGGCGCTCCCGCGGGCGGGCGATCGGGGCTGCGCGGGCCTGGGCCGCATCATGAGGCAGGGCCGCGCTCGCCGCGGAGGGTCGCGGGCGGCGGGGATGATCCAGAGGAGGGCGGGATGACGGGCATCTCCACCGACACGGTGTCCGATCAGGTCCCCGACGGCCGCTGGCGGCGCATCGGCCGGCGGATCGCCGACGAGGCCCGGCGGATCGCCGCGATCTTCGCCTATCTCTGGGTCGTGTTCGGCGTGCTGGTGCTGCACGAATCGATCGTGCTGTCGCGGCACGGCATCGGCTTCCGCTTCTACGGCTTCGCCTTCCTCAATGCCTGGATCCTCGCGAAGGTCGTCCTGGTGGCCGAGGCCTTCGATACCCGCCTGCGCTTCGAGGGCAGGCCGCTGATCCTGCCCATCGGCCTGCGCTCCGCCGGGTTCGCGCTCCTCCTCGTCTGCGCCTACGCGGTGGAGGAGACGCTGATCCACCTGTGGAACGGGCGCCCGCTCGCCGAGAGCCTCCCGGCCATCGGCGGCGGCGGCGTGCGGGGATTCGTGGTCATCGCGGTGATCATGACCGTCGCGCTCGTGCCCTACTTCACGTGGCGCGAGCTCGGGCGCGTGCTCGGCCGCGAGCGGCTGCGGGCCCTGATGCTGTCGGGCCGCGCGGCCTGACCGGCCCGCTGTCCCATCCGATCAAGCCGGTCGGGCGCGACCTGCGACCATGGGCTGCCGTTCTCCGCGCGAGGGGCGATCATGCTCCACCGTCCCCGATTACTCCTCCTCCTCCTCCTCGCCGCCGCGCCCGCCGCGGCCCGGGCCGAGACGGATCCGGCCGCGGCGCTCCCGGTCGGCACCGTCGCCGCCCAGAAGAAGGCCATCGACAAGGCCCTCGACTTCGTCGGCCGGGTCGAGGCGGTGAGCCGCGTCGAGGTGCGGGCCCGCGTCACCGGCTTCCTCGACACCGTCCTGTTCAAAGAGGGGGACCTCGTGAAGGAGGGCGCGCCCCTCTACCGGATCGAGCCCGACCTGTTCGAGGCCGCGGTGAAGCAGGCCGAGGGCGCGCTGGAGCGCAGCCACGCGGCCGAGACGCTCGCGGCGATCCAGCTCCAGCGGGCGCAGGACCTCCTCGATCGCAGTTCGGGCACCGTGGTCGCGCGTGACCAAGCCCGCGCCGCCCTCGACCAGTCGCGGGGTGCCGTGACGGGCGACGAGGCGAACCTGAGGACCGCGGAGATCAACCTCGGCTACACGAAGATCCTCTCGCCCATCGCCGGCCGGATCGGCCGGACCAGCGTCACCAAGGGCAACGTGGTGGGGCCCGACAGCGGCGTGCTGACCACCATCGTCAGCCAGGACCCGATGTATGTCAGCTTCCCGGTGAGCCAGCGCGAGTTCCTGCGGATGCAGCAGGGCGGTCCGCAGCCGGACCGCAGCAAGATCGCCGTGCGGATCCGCTTCTCGGACGGCTCGACCTACGATCAGGTCGGGCGGATCAACTTCGTGGACATCAGCGTCGACCGGAGCACCGACACCGTGCTGGTGCGCGCCAGCATGCCGAACCCGGCGGGCACCCTCCGGGACGGGCAACTCGTCCAGGTCGCGCTCCAGACCGGAATGCCCGAGGAGAAGGTGGTGGTGCCCCAGGGCGCGCTCATCGCCGACCAGGGCGGCGTCTACGTCTTCGTGGTCGAGGACGGCCGCGCGGTGACGCGGCGCGTGACGGTGGCGTCGGGGGCCGGCGGGAGCGACGCGGTGATCGAGGCGGGGCTCTCGGGCGGCGAACTCGTCATCGTCGACGGGCTGCAGCGCGTGCGCCCCGGCCTCCCGGTGCGGGCGGTCCCGGCCAGCGCGGCGGCGGGAAGGACCTGATCCGATGCTCTCCGCGATCTTCGTCGACCGGCCGCGCCTCGCGCTGGTGATCGCCATCGTCACCTCGATCGCGGGGGCGCTGGCGCTCCTCGCCATCCCGGTGGCGCAGTATCCCGACATCGTGCCGCCCCAGGTCTCGGTGACGACGACCTACCCGGGCGCCGCCGCCGACGTGGTCGAATCGACCGTGGCGCAGCCGATCGAGTCGCAGGTCGTCGGCGTCGACAAGATGATCTACATGAAGAGCGTCAGCGGCAACGACGGCAGCTACACGCTCACCTGCTCGTTCGAGCTCGGCACCGATCCCGACATCAATGCCGTCAACGTCAACAACCGGGTCCAGATCGCGCTCGCGAAACTCCCCGAGGACGTCCGCAAGCAGGGCGTCACGGTCAAGAAGAAATCCTCCGCCCTGCTCGGCGTGCTCGCGGTCTACTCGCCGAAGGCGATCCAGGACCCGCTCTTCATCTCGAACTACGTGACCATCAACCTGCTCGACCGGATCAAGAGCACGCCCGGCGTGGGCGACGCGACGCTGTGGGGGCCGCAGGATTACGCGATGCGGGCCTGGGTGCGCAGCGACCAGCTCACCGGCCTCAACCTGACCACGGGCGACGTCATCAACGCGATCAAGGCCCAGAACGTCCAGGCCCCGGTCGGCCGCATCGGCGCCCGGCCGATCTCGGACGAGCAGCAGCTCCAGCTCAGCATCCAGACCCAGGGGCGGCTCACCTCGCCCGAGCAGTTCCGCAACGTCGTGCTGCGCACCAACCCGGACGGGTCGCTGCTGCGGCTCGGCGACGTCGCCCGGATCGAGCTCGGCGCGGCGAGCCTCGACCGCGAGACGCGGCTCAACGGCAGCCCGGCCACGGTCATCGCGATCTACCAGTCGCCCGGCGCCAACGCGATCGCGACCCTGAAGGAGGTCAAGGCGCGGGTCGCCGCGCTGGCCAAGGCCTTCCCGGAGGGGCTGGAATGGAAGGTCACCTACGACCCGACCGCCTTCATCACCGAGACCGTGCACGAGGTGCAGAAGACGCTCGTCGAGGCCTTCGTGCTCGTCGTGATCGTGGTGTTCCTGTTCCTCGGCAGCCTGCGGGCGACGCTGATCCCGACGGTCGCCGTGCCGGTGAGCCTGATCGGCACCTTCATCGCGCTCAAGGCGGTCGGCTACTCGGCGAACTCGGTCTCCCTGCTCGCCATGGTGCTCGCCATCGGGATCGTGGTCGACGACGCCATCGTGGTGGTCGAGAACGTCGAGCGGGTGATGGAGGAGCACCCGGACCTGTCCCCGCGCGAGGCGACGAAGCGCGCCATGGCGGAGATCACCGCGCCGATCATCGCGATCACCCTGGTGCTGCTCTCGGTCTTCGTGCCGGTCGCCTTCGTGCCGGGCATCTCGGGCGAGCTGTTCCGCCAGTTCGCGGTCGCGGTCGCGGTCTCGATGTTCCTCTCGGCCATCAACGCGCTCACGCTCTCGCCCGCGCTCTGCGGCGTGCTGCTGAGACCCCATCACGGGCCACGGCGCGGCATCATGGGATTCGTGATGCGGGCGATCGACGCCGTCCGCGACGGCTACGGCGCCGCGGTGGCCCGCATCGTGCGCCTCTCGATCATCGGCCTCGTGCTGTCGCTCGCGGCGGCCTGGGGCACGGTCGAACTGGCGAAGATCACGCCCACGGGCTTCCTGCCGGAGGACGATCAGGGCGCCTTCTTCGTGGTGGTGCAGCTTCCCGAGGGCGCTTCGGTCGCGCGGACCTCGGACGTGGCGGCGAAGGCCGAGGCCATCCTGCGCGAGGAGCACGCCGTCGCCGACGCGACGACCGTGGTCGGCCTCAACTTCATCGACAATTACTCGCAGAGCAACGCCGCCTTCCTGGTCGTCACGCTCAAGCCGTTCGAGGAGCGCAAGGGGGCGGGCGACGGCGCCGCGGCCCTGATCGCGCGGCTCGGCCAGCGCTTCCGCGAGGTGCCGGGCGGCCTCGTCGTGCCCCTCGCGCCCCCGCCGATCATCGGGCTCGGGACCGGCGGCGGCTTCGCCTACGTGCTGGAGGACCTGCGCGGCGGCGATCCGAAGGAACTCGCCCAGGCCCTGCGCGGCCTCATCGTCGCGGCGAACCAGGAGCCGAAGCTCAGCCGCGTCTTCAGCACCTTCTCGGCGACCAACCCGTCGGTCTACCTCGATATCGACCGCAACAAGGTCCAGATCCTGGGCGTGTCGCTCGACAGCGTGTTCCAGGCGCTGCAGGCCTCGCTCGGCGGCTACTACGTCAACGACATCAACCTGTTCGGCCGCACCTGGCAAGTTCAGGTCCAGGCCGAGGCGGCCGATCGCCAGAGCATCGACGACATCTACCGCATCAACGTGCGCAACAAGGACGGCCAGATGGTGCCGCTGCGCAGCCTCGCCGAGGTGCGGATCGTCGTCGGACCGCCCTCGCTGATCCGCTACAACAACCTGCGCGCGGTGACGGTGCAGGGCGGGCCGGCGCCCGGCATCTCCTCGGGCCAGGCCCTCGCCGCCATGGAGGCCGTCGCGGCCCGGACCCTGCCGACCGGCTTCGGCGGGGAGTGGACCGACACCGCCTTCCAGGAGAAGCGGGCGGAGGGGAAGACCGCGATCATCCTCGCCTTCGCGGTGCTGTTCGCCTTCCTGTTCCTGGTCGGCCTCTACGAGAGCTGGACGATCCCGGTGCCGGTCCTGCTCTCGGTCACCGTCGGCATCGTCGGCGCCTACGCGGCGATGGTCTGGGGCGGGCTCACCCTGGACCTCTACGCGCAGATCGGCATGGTCGTGCTGATCGGGCTCGCCGCCAAGAACGGCATTCTCATCGTCGAGTTCGCCAAGGAGCAGCGGGAGAAGGGCGTCGCGCTGCGCGAGGCCGCGACCGAGGGGGCGCGGCTGCGCTTCCGCCCGGTCATGATGACCTCCTTCGCCTTCATCCTCGGCCTGCTGCCGCTCGTGATCGCCACCGGCGCCTCGCAGCTCGCCCGGCGCAACGTCGGCACGCCGGTCTTCGGCGGCATGGTCGCCGCGTCCTTCCTCGGCATCTTCGTGATCCCGCCGCTCTACGTGGTGTTCCAGGGCCTCCGCGAGCGGGCGTGGCGGCTGCTCGGCGGCAAGAAGCAGCAACCGGCGACGCGGCCGGCCGCGCCGACCGGTGCGGCGGGGCACCAGCCGGCGGAGTAGGGGGGAGGGGGCGCCATGGACGACACCGACCAGGACCTGCTGGCGGAGGCGCACGACGAGGCGGTGCCGGCCTCCGAGGCCGGCCGGCTCAAGCGCAAGCCCTACGAGCGCGAATTGCGCAAGCTCCAGGTCCAGCTCTGCCACCTGCAGAGCTGGGTGCGGGCGACCGGCGCGCGCATCATCGTCGTCTTCGAGGGCCGCGACGCGGCCGGGAAGGGCGGCACCATCAAGGCGATCACCGAGCGGGTCAGCCCGCGCGTGTTCCGGGTCGCGGCGCTGCCGGCGCCCTCCGATCGGGAGAAGAGCCAGCTCTTCCTGCAGCGCTACATCGCCCAGTTTCCGGCCGGCGGCGAGATCGTGATCTTCGACCGCTCCTGGTACAACCGCGCCGGCGTCGAGACCGTGATGGGCTATTGCGACGAGGCGGAGCGGCGGCGCTTCCTCGCCCTCTGCCCGCAGATCGAGCGCTTCATCACCGGCGGCGGCATCCAGCTCATCAAGTTCTGGCTGGAGGTGGGGCGCGCCGAGCAGAAGCGCCGCTTCGAGGCGCGCATCGACGACCCGCTGCGGCAGTGGAAGCTCAGCCCGATGGATCTCGAATCCTACCGGCGCTGGTACGAGTATTCCCGCGCCCGCGACGCCATGTTCGCCGCCACCGACACCGACGACCTGCCCTGGTACGTGGTGCGCTCGGACGACAAGCGGCGGGCGCGGCTCAACTGCATCGCGCACCTCCTGCACCTCATCCCCTACAAGGAGCTCGAGGCCGAGAAGGTGACGCTGCCCAAACGGAGCAAGAAGGACGCCTACGACGACACGCTGCGCGACCGGCGCTTCGTGCCCGAGCGCTACTGATCCCGACGGTCACGTCGCATGCGACATCCGACGGATGGCTTCGCCATGCGGATGTCGGCTTCGCTCAGGCGCCGCGCAGGCTCGTGATCCGGGATCCGCTTCGATCAAGCGGATCACGGATCATACGCGGTCCGGACGTGATCGTCCGGACCGCGTATCATCGGGAGGCACGACGGCCCGATGCGTCGGCATCCTGGGCCGTTGGCGCGGGGCGGGCGGCGCGGTCGCCGTGCGCGCCCCGATCGGGCGGGGCGCGATCGGCGGCCGGGCTCAAGCCATGATGCTGAGGCCGCCGTCGACGTAGACCGTCATGCCGGTCAGGCGGGCGGCGTAGGGCGTCGTCAGGTAGGCGGCGGTGAGCCCGACATCGTCGATGTCCACGAGTTCGCCGATGGGCGAGCGCTGGATCGCCTCGTTGAGGAGGAGGTCGAAATCCTTCAGGCCCGAGGCGGCGCGGGTCTTGAGGGGGCCCGGCGACACCGCGTGGACGCGGATGTCGCGGTCGCCGAGCTCGTAGGCGAGGTAGCGCACGGCGCTCTCCAGCGCCGCCTTGACGGGTCCCATCAGGTTGTAGTTTGGCACCACCTTGCTGGCGCCGTGGTAGCTCATGGTGAGCAGCGTGCCGCCCTCGTGCATCAGCGGCGCGGCGAGCCGCGCCATGCGGATGAAGGAGTGGCAGGACACGTCCATGGCGATCCCGAACCCCTCGCCCGAACTGTCGACCAGCCGGCCCTGGAGGTCGGCGCGCGGCGCGAAGGCGATCGAGTGGAGCGCGATGTCGAGGCGGCCCCAGCTCTCGGCGATCTGCCGGAACACCGCCTCGAGCTCCCCCTCCCGCTGGACGTCGCAGGGCAGGAAGAGCGGCGCGTCGAGTTCGCGCGCGAGCGGCTCGACGAAGGGCCTCGCCTTCTCGTTGAGGTAGGTCAGGGCGATCCGCGCCCCGAGCCGCCGGAAGACGCGCGCGCAGCCGTAGGCGATCGAGTGCTCGTTGGCGACGCCGAGCACCAGCGCGTTCTTGCCCGCAAGGGCGTTGCCATCGGGGATCTGCGTCATGGCTCTGTCTCCGGAGCGGGCGTCAGCCGGCTCTGCGTTGACGGGGGGCGGGCTCGGGTGCCGGAACCGCCGCGGGGGCCGGCCCGAGGAGGTCGCGCAGCCGCGGCATCACGGCGAGCTGCTCGGGCGCGAGGTCGAGCCGCGTCGTCAGGCGCTCCAGGATGTCGAGGAGGCGGCGGCGCTCCTCGGCCGTGCGCAGCAGGTCCGGCAGGGTCGCCATCGCCCGCTCGGGCGCGTGCGCGATGATCTCCGCCTGCTGGCGGACCACCCGGGCCGCCGCGCTGGCCGGCAGGTCGAGCAGGCCGATCTCGCGGCCGGCGATCTCGCGGATGCGCTTGAAGGTGGACAGCCGCCGCTCGCTGCCGAAGCGCGACACGAGGAGTCCGGCCCGCACGGCCGCCTCGGTGAAGCCGCCCTCGGCGATCCGGCTCAGGGCCTCGGGCGGCGCCGCATCGATGGACGGGGCGACGGCCGGCTCCGCACCGGGCGGCGCGACCGCGCTCAGCGTCGCGTAGACGGTGAAGAACAGGTTCTCGACCGCGGCGTCGCGCATCTGCCGGTAGAAGTCCCACCCGGCCATGATGCCGGCCGCGGCGCCGCGCTCGCTCGCCGCCCAGGCCCCCGCTTCGTCCCGGTGGACGCGGTGCCCCCTCACCAGATCGGCACAGGGGCCGAGGCACGCGAGGGCCGGGTTGAGATCGGACAGGGCCCAGCGCCGCGCCCGCAGGGGGTGCAGCGCCCGCGACAGCGCCCCGATCTCGCGCGGCACCCAGGCGCTCAGCACCGGATGCACGAAGGTCTCGTAGGCGGCCGCATTGAGCTCGGAGACCCGGCTCACCGCGGCGAACGGCACCTCGTCCTTGCGCGCGTATTTCTGCAGCGTCTGAAGGTCCTCGACCTGCAGCTCGCGCAGGACCGCATCGTAGCGCACGCCCCCGTCGGCGCGCTCCTCCTCGACCTTCATGCCGTAGAGCCCGGGCGGAAGGTGCTCGATGTAGTCGAGGAGGTCGACGATCTGCGCATGCTCGCGGCGCGCGACGCCGGCCGAGACGAAGATGCCGAGATGCCCGACGCTCTCGTGCATCAGCCCGACGATGACCTGCCCGTTCGCCTTGAGGTCGGCGGTCGTCGGGTAGAGGTCCGCGACCCAGTTGAAGGCCTGCTGGGGCGGGGTGATGTTGTCGCCGAGCGAGGCGAACAGGATGATCGGCGAGCGGATCGCCTTCAGGTCGAAGGTTCTGCCCTCCGCCCACTCGGCGCTGCCGGAGGCCAGCCGGTTGCCGACGAACAGGTTGTCGACGATCCAGCGGATCTCCTCCCGATTCATCAGGAAGTACCCGCCCCACCAGCGCTCGAATTCCAGGTAGCGCGCCGGCTCGGTGTCGATCTTCGAGAAGAGGTTGTAGGATTTCCCGAACCACGTGTTGGCCGGGTTCAGGTACTCGAAATTGTCGACGAGGTGCGCGCCGTCGAAGACGCCGCCGCCGAGGTCGCTGGCGAGGAGCGCCGTCCAGCTCCCGCCGAGCATGCCGCCCGCGTAGCGCATCGGGTTCTCGGCGTCGTTGCCCGCCCAGTAGGACATCGGCGCGCCGTTCACCACGATCGGCCCGGCGCCCTCGGGATCGAGCGCGCCCACCAGCATCGCGGCCCAGCCGCCCTGACAATTGCCGACGATGACCGGCTTGCCGCGCGTCGGGTGGCGCTCGCGCACGAGGCGCAGGAAGGCCGCCTCGGCCTGCGCGACGTCCGCCAGCGTCTGGCCCGGGACCGGCTCGGGGAAGAAGATCACCACGTAGACCGGATGACCGGCGCGCAGCGCCATCCCGACCTCGGAATCCGGCTTGAAGCCGCCGATGCCCGGCCCGTGCCCCGCCCGCGGATCGATGATGATGTAGGGGCGCTTCTCGGCGTCGCTCGGCCGCTCCGGCGGCGGCAGGATCCGCGCCAGGGCGTAGTTCACCGGCCGGGCGAAGCGGCGCGCATCGGCGACCACCTCGTAGGGGAAGGCGAGGAGCGGCGGCTTGCCGGCCGCCTCGTGCGCCAGCCAATTGTTGCCGCGCTGCCGGAGCGTGTCCCAGAACAGGACCGAGCGTTGGGCGAAGTCGGTCCAGTAGGTGATCGCGTCGCCGGCCGCCTGCGCGGGCGTCCGGGGCGTCAGGGCCTCGATCCAGGCGCGGTTCGCCCCTTGGACCGCGTCCAGATAGGCGTCCAGGGCCGTGGCGCAGCGTTCGCGGTAGACCTCGGCGATGCGCAGCTGGAGCGGGAGCAGCGGCTGCAGGCTGCCCGTCGTCGGAGCTTGCCGAGGATATACACGTGTTCCTGGGTCTGCCATGGCCCTCATCCTGTCCCGGTTGCGTGCGCGGCGGCGGGCGGCCGCGCGGCGCCTTGCTGCCCCAAATTCATGATCGCGTGCCGATGTCTCGGTCCCAGAGCACTTTCCGACGAAGTGGATGCCGGTTCGTCGCGGAAAATGCGGCAGGATCAGAGACCTAGAGCAACACCCGATTGCAACGTGATCGGGTGCCGCTCTAGTGGGGCTTGGTCTCCCAGGTGAGGAAGAACCCGACATCGCCCGGCATCCCGTCCGGCCAGTCGACGATCATCGCCTTCAGGCCGTAGCCGGCCGGTTGCAGGCGGTCGCGCCAGAACTCGTAGGCCTGGCGCGGGCGGCCGGTGAGGGTCTCGGCCCAGCCCGCCTCCGCCCCGTTGATGGCCCGGCCCTTGTCGGTGCAGATCAGGTTCGGGAAGCGCATCACCAGGAGCTCCTTCTGGCCCTGCTCGGCCGCGATGCGGAGCTTGTGCAGGAGGCGCTGCGTGATCTCGCTCAGCTTCTCGGGCGTGAGATCGAGGGGTTCCGCGAGCTGCTTGGCGAGTTCGGTCCGCGCCTTGGTGGCGCGGTCCTGCCCCTCCATCTCCTTGAGGGCCTTCGCGGCGCGCATGCGGGCCGAGTAGGCGGCGAGGTCGTCCGCCGACATGAACGGATCGTTGCCGATCACCGCGTCGGGCTTGGTCGTGAGCGTCTCCATAGCGGTCTCCATGGGGTCAGAGCGCCGGCTGGCGCGCGTCGTCGAGCACCGCGCGCATCCCGCGCGCGATCATCGTCTCCTCGTCGGTGGGGATGACGAGGGCCTGGGGTCCGGGACCGCGCGTGATCAGCGGCCCGCCCGCCGCGTTCGCGGCCTCGTCGAGCCGGAAGCCCGCCCAGGCGGCGCCCCGCAGCACCTCGGCCCGGGTGGCGGCGTCGTTCTCGCCGATGCCCCCGGTGAAGACGAGGCCGTCGATGCCGCCCAGGGCCGCCACGAGCGAGCCGAGCTCGCGCCCGATCCGGTAGACGAAGAGGTCGATGGCGGTGCGCGCGCGGCGGTCGGTGCCCGCCAGCGCGCGCAGCGTCCGCATGTCGTTCGACAGGCCCGAGACGCCCAGGAGCCCCGAGCGGGTGTAGAGCATCCGCTCCAGCGCGTCCGCGTCGAGCCGCATCTCCCGCAGCAGGTAGAAGACCGCGCCCGGGTCGAGGCTGCCGCAGCGCGTGCCCATCGGCAGCCCGTCGAGGGCCGAGAAGCCCATCGTGGTCGCGACGCTGCGCCCGCGGTCGAGGGCGCACAGGCTCGCGCCGCTGCCGAGATGCGCCGCGATCACCCGGCCCTGCGCGAGGACCGGGAAAGCGGCGCCGAGCCGCTCGGCGATGAAGGCGTAGGACAGGCCGTGGAAGCCGTAGCGGCGCACGCCGCGATCCGAGATCTCGGCCGGCAGCGCGAAGAGCTGCGCCACCTCCGGCTGGCCGCGGTGGAAAGCCGTGTCGAAACAGGCCACCTGCGGCAGGTCCGGGAATTGCCGCCGCACGACGCGGATCGGCTCCAGGTTGTGGGGCTGGTGCAGCGGCGCGAGCGGCACGAGGCGCTCCAGCGCCTCCAGCACCGCGTCGTCGACCCGCACGGGCGAGCTGTGCGCCGTGCCGCCGTGCACGACCCGGTGCCCGACCGCCGCCAGCCGGTGCTCGCTCCGGTGGGCCCGCAGCCACGCGGCAATCTGGAGCAGCGCTTCCTCGTGCCCGAAGCCGCCCGCCTCGAAGCACGCGTCGGCGACCACGGCGCCGGCGCGGTCGCGCACGATCATGTGCGGCCCGCTGCCGAGCCCCTCGAACAGGCCGCGATAGAGGCGGCGCGGGGCGCCGTCCTCCCCGGGCTCGAAGACCTGGAACTTGAGGCTCGATGAGCCGGCGTTCAGCACGAGCGAGGCCGGGATCATGGCTAGACCTCGGGCAGGGGCTTGGCCGCGCGCTGCGCCGCCGCGAAGAGCGAGGCGACGGCGCAGGAGGCGAGCCGCGTCAGGCGCGAATCGGCCCGGCTCGTCAGGATGATCGGAACCCTCGCGCCGAGCACGATCCCGGCGGCGTCGGCATCCGCCAGGAAGGTCAGGCTCTTGGCCAGCATGTTGCCGGCCTCGAGATCCGGCACGACCAGCACGTTGGCCCGGCCGGCGACCGGCGAGCGGATCTTCTTGATCGCCGCCGCGCCGAGATCGATGGCGTTGTCGAGGGCGAGCGGCCCGTCGAGCACCGCTCCGGTGATCTGGCCGCGATCGGCCATCTTGCAGAGCGCCGCGGCGTCGAGGGTCGAGGGGACCTTCGGGTTGACGGTCTCCATCGCCGACACGATCGCGACCCGCACCGTCTCGATCCCGAAGGCCCGCGCGAGGTCGATGGCGTTCTGGACGATGTCGCGCTTCTCCTCGAGACTCGGCGCGATGTTGATGGCCGCGTCGGTGACGATGAGGGGGTCGTCGTGGCTCGGCACGTCCATCACGAAGCAGTGGCTGAGGCGGCGCGCCGTGCGCAGGCCGCCCTCGCGGCGCACCACCGCGCCCATCAGCTCGTCGGTGTGGAGGCTGCCCTTCATCAGGGCCTCCGCCTCGCCCGCATTCACCAGCGCCACGGCCTTGGCGGCGGAATCGTGGCTGTGGGCCGCCTCGACGACGCGGTAGGCCGCGAGATCCTTGCCGAGCGCGGAGGCGGCCGCGGCGATCCTCTGAGGCGGGCCGACCAGGATCGGGTCGATCAGGCCGAGATCCGCCGCCTCCAGCGCCGCGCCGAGCGAGGCTTCGTCGCAGGGATGGGCGATCGCGACCTTCAGCCGGGGCCGCGCCCGCGCGGCGGCGACCAAGCGCTCGTACTTCTCGTGCCGGCGGTGCCGGGCCGGCGCCTCCTGCGTCGTCGAACTCGCCACGATGCTCTCTCCTGATCGGACAGGGCGCACGGTGCGCCGCCGATGGCCGCGCGGCCGGACCGGCCTCGGCCGCGAACCGGAGGGGCGCCCGCGCCTTCCCGATCACCCGCCCCCCGGCGGCGTCCGCGGGGCAATCTTCCAGAGGACGCGCCCCGCCGCTTGATCGGGCGGGACACCGGCGCGGCGGCTGCGATCGGCCCGGGACCGCGCCGGCCGGGAGCGGCGCCGCGGCGCTGGCGGGTGCGGGACGCCCGAACTCCCGTCAGCGCAACCGGAGCACGACGTGGACCGTCCGGCCCTCCCGCCGCATCTCCACCGGGGTCCCGCAGCGCCTGAACAGCGCGAGCATGGGAGCGTTGTCCGACAGAACCTCGGCGGTGAGTTCGGAGAGGCCGCTCCGGCGCGCCAGGGCGATGAGGTGGCGCATCAACGCGGCGCCGACGCCCCGGCCCTGCCACGCATCCGCCACCGCGAAAGCGAGCTCGGCCGTGCCGGGCGCCGTGACGATGAAGCGGCCGCCACCGACCAGGGTCGGGGCGCCGCCCGCCTCCGCCACCAGGGCGACGTGCTCGCGGAAATCGACATTCACGAAGTAATCGACCTCCCGCTCGCTGAAGCCGCGCCTGGGCGCGAAGAAGCGCAGGGTGCGCGAGCGCTCGCCGAGGCCGGCGAAGGCGGCGAGCAGGCCCTCCCGGTCCCCCGGCCGCAGCGCCCGGATCGACAGCGCCTGCCCGTCGCGCAGGTGCTCCACGGCGGCGTAGTGCGGTCCCGGGCCCGTGCTGGCCTGCTCCGTCATGGCGGACCTCGAATGTCGGAGGGGCGGCGCACCGATCAGGCCGGGCTCGGGCGCCTCGCACCGGCGGTCATGTCTCGTGACCGCCGGTGCGATTCGCGAATCGTCGCCAAGCCTGCGGCCTGCTGTCGACGGTGCGAGATGGTCACCGGCCCGATGCGTCAGCGTCCCGGGCCGCCGGCATCAGTAGCGCCGCACGCGCACGGCGCGCGCGCCGTAGACGCCGCGGCGCACGCCGACCGCCCCGCGCGGGCCGACGCAGCCGGCCCGGTAGACGCCGCGCGCGCAGACGACGGCCTCGGCCTCGGTCGGCGCGAGGGCGACCAAACTCGCGAGCAGACCGGCGACGATGAGAATGATCCTCATGGGCAATTCTCCTCCTTCTCGCGCGTCCCCGCGCGGTGATGGGCTTCCCTCACGTGCCCTCGGTGAGGGCGATGGCGAGGTCGGCCTCGGTGGCGGCGCGCACGGCGTCGAGGCTGACGCCCGGCGCCGTCTCGACGAGGGTCGCGCGCCCGTCCGGAAATGCGATCACCGCGAGCTCCGTCACCAGGAGGTCGATCCGCCTCTCGGCGGTGAGGGGCAGCGTGCATTCCCGAACGAGCTTGGGCCGGCCCTTCGCGGTGTGCTGCATGGCCACGACGACGCGCTTGGCTCCCGTCACCAGGTCCATCGCGCCGCCCATGCCCGGGACCATCCGGCCCGGCACCATCCAGTTGGCGAGGCGCCCGGTCTGGTCGACTTCGAGGCCGCCGAGCACGGTCAGGTCGAGGTGGCCGCCGCGGATCAGCGCGAACGAGGTGGCGCTGTCGAAGGCCGAGGCGCCCGGAAGCGCCGTGACGGCCTTGCCGCCCGCATCGGTCAGCCAGCGCAGGGCCATGCCGGGCTCCGGGACCGGGCCGGTCCCGATCAAGCCGTTCTCCGATTGGAAGAACACCGTGAGCCCGGGGGGGACGTGGTTCGCGACCAGGGTCGGGATGCCGATCCCGAGATTCACCAGCATCCCGTCGCGGAGTTCGCGGGCGATGCGCTTGGCGATGACGACGTGCGGATCCATCGGTTCACCCGCAGGCGATGACGTGATCGACCAGCGGCGCCGGCGTCACGACGTGGTCGGGCGCGATGACGCCGGTCGGGACGATGTGCTCGGCGCACACGATCACCGTTTCGGCCGCCATCGCCATCAGCGGATTGAAGTTCCGCCCGGTCAGCGCGTAGGTGAGGTTGCCGAGATAGTCGCACAGGAAGGCCTGTATGAGCCCGAACTCGGCGCGCAGGGCCGGTTCGAGCAGGTAATCGCGGCCGTCGACGGTGATCCGCCGCTTGCCCTCCTCGACGAGGGTGCCGATCCCGGTCGGGGTGAGGATTCCGCCCAGGCCGCAGCTGCCCGCCCGGATGCGCTCGGCCAGCGTGCCCTGCGGCACCAGCTCGACCTCCAGTGTCCGCGCGATCATCCGCGCCTGGGTCTCGGGATTGAGCCCGATATGGCTGACGACCGCCCGCCGCAGCGCCCCGGCCGCCACGAGCTTGCCGATGCCCCGCCCGGGCGCGGCGGTGTCGTTGGCGATGACGGTGAGGTCCTGCCGGCCCTGCCGGACGAGCTCGTCGACGAGCGGCTCGGGCGTGCCGACGCCCATGAAGCCGCCGATCATCACGCTGGCCCCGTCGGGGATCAGGGAAACCGCCTCGGCGAGTGAGCTGATCCGCATGGGAGACTGCCGCTCGGTGATGAGGGAGGGTGCGGTCGCACCGCCGGCCCCGGGCGGGCCGGGCTGCCCGTGCCGCCCGGGTGAGCGGTCCGGGGGGCGCCGGCAACTCGGCCCCGCGACCGGCGACGGGCGAGGATCCGTCGTGCGCGCCTCGGCGCGCGACGAACTCTCGGCATCGGCTCCGCCGTCCGCCCGAACGGCGGCCCGGTCACCCCGTCCCCCGGACAGGGCTGCCCTGCGCGCCCCGCTCAGTAGACGGCGGCGGCGCGCACGCGGCGGTAGGCGAACGGATCCGTCCAGGCAGGAACCCTGACGACCACGACCGGAGGCGCGGGATCGAAGGGCAGGAGGGCGGCACTGAAGGCGATGAAGCCGGCCGCCGCGCGCACGTCGTCGGGCTGCCGCGGGTCGCGGGAGATCCGGTCGGCCTCCCATTGCAGGCGCAGATTGCACCGGCGGGACGGGAGCCCGCCCGCCGGCGTGCAGGCGTCGTGGCGGGCGCAGGCCGCATCGAGCGCATCGACCGGCGGCAGCGGCGCCCGGTTCCCGAGGCCGCAGTAATTGCCGTGCATCAGCAGGCTCGGCGCGAGCGGCGCGGCGGGCGCCTGCGCCAGCGCGGGCGAGGCCAGGCCGAAGGCCAGGACGATGGGCGTGAGTTCACGGATCATGGCAGGCCTTCCTCCACTCTGCGGCCATCCCCGGGCGGCGCCCGCCCCGGCGGGCGCCGAGGAGCGACCGCTCAGTAGCCGTAGGGGCGGCAGACACCCGACGCGGCGTCGTAGTAGCGGGACGGGCCGCATCCGCCGTAGGTGGAGCCGTAATAGCCCGCCGCCGCGGCCGCCGCGGCGCCGGCCGCCAGCCCGTAGCCGTAGGGACGATAGCGGTAGCCGTAGGCGCCGTAGCCGCCGCGGTATCCGTAGCGGCCGTAGCCGCCGCGGTATCCGTAGCGGCCGTAGCCGCCGCGGTACCCGTAGCGGCCGTAGCCGCCGCGGTATCCGCCGCGCACGCCCGCCACCCGTCCGCCGCGGAAGCCGCCGGCACGGACGCCGTGGAACCCCCCTCCGCCCCGGAACCCCCCTCCGCCCCGGAACCCGCCGCCGCCGAAGCCGCGCGCTTCGGCGGTGATGCTGGTGAGGATCAGGGCGGCGATCGCGGAGGTGACGATGATGAGGCGCTTCATGGCGTCGTGTCCTTGACCTAACGGGCCGGCCGGCACGGGCTGCTGGCCGCCGATCAGGAGCTCGGGATCGGCAGCAGCTCCGCCGGTCATTGCGATGTGAACGATAATCTTGGCGTGCCTTGGCGCTTGATCGGACAGGACAGCCGAGATCGCAGTCGGACTGAACGTCTGGATTGCAGCTGGATCCACCCTGCACTACGCTCGACGGCGTTCGCTCATCGACCCTCACGCGCCAGCGCGGCGGGTCCGCGTCGCTGCGTCAGAGACGTCCCGCCTGGAGACGGTCGGGGCCGGGCGACGCGGGCGAGTCACGCGGGTTCGGCGCGGCATCGATTCGGTCATAACTGAAGTGCCGTCATTCGAGATCAGGGTCACGACGGGAAGCGCGGGGGCGATCCTGCGCGCCGCGACCGAGCGCGCGGCGGCCGCCAAGGCCGAGGGGCTCATCCGCCGGGCGCACCATCGCGGCGCCGCCATCGCGGTCGCGGTGGCGGGCAACGACGACCAGGCGGTGCGCCGCATCGAGCTCTACCTGGCCGACGTCATCTCCGAGGTGGAGCGGGCCTGACCGCCGAGCGGGACGGCGCCCGGCACGTCCGGCGCCGAACCCCGCCGGCCGGCTCGCCGGCGCGGTCCGGCGCGACCGCGGCGGGACACGGCCCGCGCCCCGGCGGCGTCGCCGCGGGCGGACCGGGCGCCGGCCTGGGGGCGAGTCCGGCACCGATCGGCAGGCCGACCGTGGCGCCCGGCTGCGCGAGGGCCGGGCCGGCGAGGCCGGCCGCGAGGGTCAGGCAGACGAGGGGCAGGCGCATCGCTGCGGGTCTCGGTGAGGGGGCCTTGCGGGCCCGGACCAGGGGCGGCTCTCGGCGGCCGGCGCCGGGCTGCGCGCCGTCAGGGGCCCGAGCAGCGCCGGTACTCCACGCCCGTGGGGTCCTGATCGCCGTAGTAGCGCTTCAGGGTTCCGTTCGGCCCGAGCGCCAGGAGAACCCTGACCTCGTTGACGGCGACGACGTTCGCGCAGTCGAGGACGAGCCGCTGACGGTCGCTCACCGGGCGCACCGACTTGATGCGGCAGGACGCCATCGGCGTCCTGAGGCGGTTGCCGGAGACGATGAAGGCCGGCGCGAAGATGTCGAGCGGCGTCCTGAACGACGTTCCTTTCCCGGCGGATGAGTACACCTCCGCACAGTCGCGCCCGCCCAGCACCCAGGCGCCCTGGTAGCCGGCGAGCCCGGCCGGCGCCGCCGTCGCGCGCGTGCCCCCGGCCGAGGCGAAAAGGGCCAGGCCGAGCGCGGCGGCACGAACTCCGTGTGCAGGTCCCATTGCGGATCTCCTCCCTCACGCCTCACGCCTCACGCGCCCGCGGCAGCGCGACGGCCGTCGCTCATCTCGCCGCCGCTCGGATCTCGCCGCTGCTTGCGCCACGCGCTCGGCGTCGTCCCGGTCCAGCGCCGGAAGGCATGGGTGAAGGCGGCGGGCTCCGAGAATTCCAGGGCGACGGAGATCTCCGCCAAGCTCAGGTTGGTGTCGGCCAGCAGCTGCTTGGCGACGGAGAGGCGCGTCTCGTTCGCGACCGATCGGAAGCTCGTTCCCTCGGCCCTCAGACGCCGGCTCAGCGTCCGCCGGTGAACCGCCAGCGCCTCCGCGGCCTGGCGCGCGCTCAGCTCTCCTTGCGTCAAGGTGGCACGCAGGTGCCGGCGCAGCTCGTCCGTCAGGTCCGCGGGCATGCTGGCCGCGAACTGGCGGATGCGCTGCTCGGCAAGCTTGCGCACGATCGGGCTCGCGTCCCCGATCGGCCGCCCGAGGAGGCGCGCCGGGAAGGTCAGCGCCGCGATCTCCTGTCCGAAGCGGACGGGAGCGCGAAAGACATTCGCGTAGGGCGTCGCATCGTCCGGCCCCAGGCGCGGCAGCAGCACCTCCTCGGGCGCCCAATCGCCCCCGCAGAGGGATCTGATCACGTTCGTCATCGCCGTGAGCGCCCGCTCGCAATGGAGCGCGATCCCCTCGGCCTCGGGCCGGTAGGGCGAGTAGCTGGCGATGGCGAGCGGGCCGTTCACCGCGACGCGGATCACGGCCCCTCGGTTGAGAAGACCGTGATGCGTCTCCAGCACCCGCAGGGCGTCACCGACCGTCTCCGAGTTCCTCATCAGCACGCCGAGCAGCCCGAGCGAGGCCAGCGTGGTGCGCTGGCCGACCAGGAGGCCGAAATGCGGACAGGCGCTCCGGCGGGCGGCGAGCGCCATCAAGCGTCCGAGACTCTCGAACGAGAGCGCCCCGGCTCCCTCCAGGCATCGCGGGCCGATGCCGCTCTGCACCAGCAGCGGAGCCGGCTCGATCCCGAGCGCCACCAGAACCTCGCAGATCGCCTCGACGGCGCTGCCGTGAACGGCGGCAGGGGCGGCCGGGCGCGGAGGGATGCTGGTCTCGGCACGCCTCGCCTCCGGCCGCGATCGCTCGCAACTCCAACTGATGGCTGACATCATGCCCACTCCTCCCTTCTTCGGTGCCGATGCTGCGGTCTTGCTGCGACGCATGATGACCGAACGCCGCTTCGATCGGCCGCCCCCGCCAAGTACTTTACCCGAGCCAAAACGCAGTTGCGCGAAATACGACCCCGACCAGCACTCTCTGTCGGATATGATATGAAGCAAAATTCGGAGATGATACTTGAAAAAATTCAGTCGTTTGGCAACGAAACTGAATTCGTCGCCACGCCGACCGTCTCACCCGGTTCCGGCCGAGCGGGATCGGTGCGGCAGGAGCCGCGCCATCCGGCCTCGTCCGAGCGATGACCTCCTCGCCCCGCCGGGTCGGAGCGAGGACTGACCTGATGGCGCGGTCGGAATGCCCATGCGTCCGGTCCACCTGCCGGCCGCCGCTCTGAGGCTTCGAGCCACCGTCTTGCCTGGCACAATCGTATGTTTCTCGATGCTGTGGTCCTTGACATAAGTCAATATCTGTCCGGTCTGACCACCGTGAGCGCGATGAAGAGGCTTGCCAAACTTCACAATTGATATTGAATCGGGCGCTGCCAGAGGTGGAACCCTGACATCTTGCAACGGATCGCCTCCTCGAGGGCGTGGAGGGTCCGGAGGTCGCCTCCGCGGTGATGGGCTGCCGTTCCGGATGGGGGGCGCGGCGCAACGCGCGGCCGCACCCGCCGCGCAGCGGGAGGCGGACCGGGATGCCGGTGCCGCGCGAGCAGGCCGAAGGGGCCGACACCCTGCGATCCTGCCGGCCTTTCGACGCGACCATCGGAGGGCGCCGGGCGCAGCGAGGAGATTTGCGTTCGGCGCCGCTTCAACCTGATCTACATCAAGGCGGCGAGCGACGATTCCGCCCTGATAGGATCGCGAGAGTTCAGCCGAGGCCGCAGCGCCGATCGATGCCGAGGGCCACGCCCAGGCGTCGCGCCGGCGCTGCCATGCGGGGAGGCAGGCGATGCACCGAGGACGCGGGACGCCGAAACACCGTCCGGACCTCCTGTCCGGCTCGACCCGCGCCCTCCTCATCCTCACCCTCCTCGTCGCGGGCGCGGACCGAGGCTGGTCGCAGGACAGCGTTGCCCGGGGGCGCCGCCTCGCCGACGATCTCTGCGCCGAGTGCCACCGCGTCGATTCCATCTCCCGGCCGAGGGGCGGCCCGGCCCCCGACTTCGTCGCCGTCGCGCAGGCGCCCTCCACGACCGGCGTCGCGCTCAGCGTCTTCCTGCAGCAGCATCACCCCGGGATGCCGAGCTTCCAGCTCTCGCGCGAGGAGCGCGACGCCCTCATCGATTACATCCTCAGCTTGCGCTCCCGGGCCTCCGGCAGCGGGCAGCCCTGAGCGCCGAGGCCTGCGGAGGGGCTCGCTTCGCGCCGGGCGGCGGCATCGCGTCGGACGAAACGTCCCGCACCCCGCACGCGTCCGGAGATCGAGGCAGGCGCAACGGGAAACACTCTCGGTCGGGGATCTGGCCCATGTACCAGAATATCGCCATCCTGTTCGCGTTCGTGTTCGCCTACAGTCTGGTTGCCGCGCCGCTGGAGCGCACGCCGGTGGCCGGCGCTCTCGTCTTCACGGCATTCGGGCTCGCCCTGGGACCGATGGGCCTGAATCTGCTGGAGATCGGCTCACGCGCGCAAGTCCTCAAGACTCTCGCTGAACTGACGCTGGCGCTGGTGCTGTTCACGGATGCGGCCAACGCGGATCTCGGTGTGCTTCGGCGCTCCTACGCGATCCCGGTCCGCCTGCTCCTGGTCGGGCTTCCTCTCACGCTGGTGCTCGGTACGGCGGCCGCGTACCTGCTGTTTCCCACGATCGGCCTGCTCGGCTGCGCGCTCCTCTCCACCATCCTGGCCCCCACCGACGCCGCGCTCGGGAAGGCCGTCGTCACCAACCCGTCCGTGCCCGCGGCCGTTCGCGAGGGCCTGAACGTCGAGAGCGGCCTGAACGACGGGATCTGCGTGCCCGTCCTGCTGATCCTGCTCGCGCTGGCCGCGGATCGGGCGGCCGACAACGACCACCTGCAGCTGGTGATGTCGCACTTCGTTCGGGAGATCGGCATCGGGCTCGTCACCGGGGTCGGGCTCGCGGTGATCGGCGTCTGGGGGCTGCGATGGGCGGAGCGCCGCGGCTGGATGGGCACCGGGTGGCGCCAGATGCCCGCCGTCGCGCTGGCGATCACGTCGTTCGCGGCCGCGCAGGCGCTGGGCGGCAGCGGCTTCATCGCGTCCTTCGTGGGGGGGCTGGCGGCCGGCTGGATGGCGCGGCGGCGGACGGTGAAGCACGAACTGCTCATGGCGGCCGAGGGCGCCGGCAACGTGCTGGCGCTCCTCACCTGGGCGCTCTTCGGCGCGACGGTGGTCAGCGAACTCGCGCCGCGCCTCGGCTGGGAGATGGTCGCCTATGCCGGCCTCAGCCTCACGGTGATCCGGATGGCTCCCGCGTGGATCGCGCTGGCCGGCTCCGGTGTGGACGCCGGCGGCAAGGTGTTCCTCGGCTGGTTCGGCCCGCGAGGGCTGGCCAGCATCGTGTTCGCCGTCCTGGTGCTGGATGCCGAGGTGCCCGGCAGCGACCTCATGGCGGCCACGGTTGCCTGCACGGTGATCCTCAGCGTCGTGGCCCATGGCCTGACCGCCAATCCGCTCAGCGACGCGTTCGCCCGCCACGCCGCGAGGCGGAGCGAGCCGCGCGGGGCGGCCGTCGCGCCGGGGCAGGCCGGCGCGCAGGTCCCGCGGCGTCGGGGCGCAGCCGCTGCCGGGGAGCCGCTCGCGAGGGATTCCCTCTGGCCTCACGCCTGATCCGGGATCCGGTTGACCCAAGCGGATCCCGCGCGCGATGGCCGCGATCAGGTGGGAAGACCGGCCTCCCGGCCCGTCCGGAGCGGCTCACGTCTTTGCAGCGCGACGTCTCCGGCGGCTTCCGCGCGGCGCGCCGACCGGAGCGCCTCCTCCCGCTTCGTGAGCGCCTGGTCAACGTAGTCGACCGCCAAGTGGATCACCGCGGCCTGGTGCTCCTCCAGGCGGCCGCGCGCCGCCTGCGACGCGATCGTGGCGACCGCCTCGTCGAGGCGGCTGCGGATCCTCTCGAGATCGGACAGCGTGCTGGCCCGCGCGATGGACGAGATCATCTCGTGCGCGCGGGACAGGATCGTGGGAGCATCCTGGACGCGCGGGACGCCGAGGAACCGCAGGATCGCGGCCAGTCCGGAGCCCAGCAGCCCCAGGATCATGGGACCGTAGAAGAGCCAGTCGCCGTAGCGCTCCATCAGGGTGGTTTCCTCGCTGTCGTAGAACGCCCTGGCGCCGGGATGAACCGGAATGACGGCGTCCTTGTCGGTGCTGGCAGCCTCCACCAGCGCGGCGAGCGGGGCATCCGGCGTGAGCTTCTGGCGATTGTCGAAGAGATGGCGGGTGAGCTGCGTGATCACGTCGTTCGAGACCTCCCGGTCCGCGACCAGGAAGGTCGCGACCTCGAGCGTCGTGAGGCTCTCCGCGGGCAGCGTGGGCGAGCCGCCGAACTGGCCGGCTGCGATCTCGGTGGCCTCGTAGACCGGGGTCGCCGCCGCGATGGCCTCGGCCTCGCTGATCTCCAGGAAGGCGAGTTCCCGGCGGCTGGCGCGGCGCACGGCCGCCCATTTCTCCCTCATCCTCGCCCCGCGGGTGGCCGGCACCGTGAACAGCAGCGCGTCCACCTTTCGGCTCCTGATCGCGTCCGAGATCTCGATCGCCGATGGCGGGACGGTCCTCGCGTCGACGGAGACCGCATAGTGATTGCGCAGCGTCGCGACGATCTGATCGTTGGCGTTGGGCGGGCCGACGACGCCGAGCACCCGGCCTCTCAGGTCGGCGAAGCCGGCGATCCTCGTCTTGCTCAGAGTGACGATCACCACCGGATCCTTGTGCAGGATCGCCACGGCGCGGACCTTCTCCGAGACTGCGCCGTCGCCGCGCACGACCGCGAGCTGCGCCTTGCCCGCGGCCAGCCGCGCCAACGCCTCGGTCGGGCCGGAGGTCGGGATCACGGACAGGCGCGCCGGAGCGCCGCCCTGGGTGAGGGCCCGGCTCCAGGCGGCGATGAGCACGGCGTCGTCGAACTCGGCCGGCCCGACCGCGACCGACAGGATCGCCGGCTTCGAGAGGTGGCGCCACGCCGCGACGGCCAGCCCGGCGACGAGGCAGAGACCCGCAGCGACAACGAGCCAGCGCACCGTCGTGCCCATCGCCCTGCCACCTGCGACCCGCCTCGCCATGACGCTCAATGACCCGGGCGGCGTCGACAGGCTTGATCGTGCGGGACAACGCGCCGCCAAGACCGAGAGCAGCGCTGATACGCGACCTCGGTCGGATCATGATCGCCGTGGACGCGCGTGAGACCGCCATTCGGCACGGCTGCCATGAGAACCGCGACCGCGTTGGCTGCGACCGTATTCGCGCAGTCGCGCCCGCTCGACAACCACGCGCCTCGGGAACCCGAGAGATCGGCCTGGGCCGCCGACGCCGGGACCGAGCCCGGCGGCACGCGCGAAACCTGCGAGGCTGATGGCGGCCCCGTCCCGAATCGCGCGCCGCGGACCGCGGATCCGCGCAGGGCCGCTACTTGGCCCATCGTTCGTTGCGCCACGCGCTCGGCGTCATGCCTGTCCAGCGCCGAAAGGCGTGCGTGAAGGCGGCGGGCTCCGAGAATTCGAGCACGGATGAGATCTGCGCCAAGCTCATGGTGGTGTCGGCCAGCAGCTGCTTGGCGATGCCGAGCCGCGTCTGGTTCGCGATGGACCGGAACGTCGTTCCCTCGGCCTTCAGGCGGCGGGTCAGCGTGCGCTGGTGGATCGCCAACGTCTGGGCGACCTGATCCTTCTCGATTCGCTTCTGCATGATCCTGGAGCGCACGCGCCGCCGGACCTCGTCGGTGACGTCGGACGGGAGGATGGCCTCGCATTGCTGGATGCGCCGCTCCACGCTCGCGCGAATGACGGGGTTGGCGTCCTCCACCGGCCGCTTCAGGAGCCGTGCGGGGAACACCAGCGCGGCGATCTCCTGCGCGAACCGGACCGGGGCCCGGAAGAAGCCCGTGTAGGGTGTCGTGTCCGGCGGCTCGAGCCGCGGCAGCAGCACCTCGTCCGGGCTCCATTTCGCGCCGCACAGCGCGCGCAGGACGTTGGTCAGGGCCGCGACGGCCCTCTCGCAGTGGAGCGCGACGCCGTCGACGTCGGACGCGTAGGGGGCGTAGCTCACGGTCGCGACGGCACCATCGACCGCCAGCTCGATCATGGCGCCGCGGTTCAGGAGATCGTGGTGCGTCTGCAAGGCCTGCAGGGCGTCGCCGATCGTCTCGGAGTGGCGCATCAGCGTCCCGAGCAGGCCGAGCGAGCCGAGGGTGGTGCGCTGACCAACGAGGAGGCCGAAATGGGCGCACCGCGCCTGGTCGGCGGCCAGTGCCGTCAGGCGGCCCAACGCCGCGAAAGAGACCGTTTCCACCGTCTCGAAGATCTGGGCATCGATCCCGGCTTCTTCAAGGACAGTTTCAGGATCTAGCTCAAGCTCTAACAGTATATCGTAGACGGCCTTGACTGCGAAGACGTGGGTGAAATTGAATGGGATAGACGGTGCGCTGAAACATTTTGAATCTTTTGATATAAGACCCTTCTGAAACTCTGGGTCGCGGCCTTGATTGCCACTCGACGGCACATCGGAAGGCATAGTCGTGCCTCCAGTGCTTCTGGATCAGGGCTGTCATGTAGATCATAAATGGGGCGGCTTCGCAATACACGTCTCAAGAACGTGGCCGTGCCGCGGAATGCGCCAGTGTCAGCGAATTGCGCTCGATCTTATCCGGCGCGAGGCGAATAGCCGTGGCATGGACAGGCCGTGGAGGCTCGGGACGGGGACATCGGCCCCGTTCGCGCGGGCGCGGGTCCCCGATCGTCCCGCTCCGTCGACGCGCGGCGGGGACGAGCGGCCGGTCCCGGGCCCCGACGGGGATCCGCGCCTTCCGATTCCGGCCCCGTCTCCGCGCGGACCGACGCGCCTCGCACCTCCCTCGTCGCGCTGCCCTCACCCCGTGGCGGGGAGCGGGCCGGGCAGGGGGTCGACGACGCCGCGATGCCGACGGCCTCGTGCCGAGCCGAGCCGAGCCGAGCCGAGCCGAGCCGAGCCGCGGACGGGCAGGGCTTCGCTCCCGTCGCGGCGGCCTCACTTGTCCTGGACGGTCGGATGTCCCGCGTCTGCTCCCCGCGCACCGGGGGCCCGGCGGCGCCTCACGGTCGGAGACGCGGGCCCTGCCTCCCGCGCGGCGGCCGCGTCCCGGTCGCGCGTGGGCGTTGCCAGCAGGATCGCCGTCCTCACCGCCGCGCGCATCTGGGCGTCGGACGAGCCATGCATGGCCAGCACCTCGCGGGCCTGAGGGTTGGCCTGCATGATCGCGCAGACGTCGATCGCGATGCCCTCCGCGAGCTGTCGCGGCCCGGGCGCCGGATCGTTCAGGTAGTCCGCCACGGCAGCGTCGAGCTGCTCGTCGGTGACGCGCTTGCGCTTGTGGAGATCCCCGATGGTGGGAGTGTCGATCATGGGCAAACTTCTACTCTGGCATGCCTGAATGCTGCGTTGAAGCGGATGATCGGGCAATGCGGCGGTCTGCGCAGGCGATGGGAGCCTCGAAACATCCAGTATCTACTTGATAGGCCGCCACGGCGTCGGTGCAGGAGCGCACTGCTGGATCGCTGCGCGGGGTCCGGAGATGCGCGCGGGCGCGCCTGGGTGGGGTCGCGGACGAGCGCAGCCGGTCGGCCCCCCGCCGGTGACCGCCGACGAAGCGGTGATCGGGAGGGGGATCGTCGCGCGTGCGTCGGGCCTGTCCCCGAGGCGGCGGGGCTGGCCGGGCGGGGCCCTTGAGCGAGGGGGCGGTCCGGGCTTGAGGGGCGGCGGTCATCGGTGCCAGCCATAACCGGCAGCCGGCGCGAGAGTTTCGGCGAAAGTTTCGGCGAGAGTTTCGGCGAGAGTTTCGGATCGCGTGCTTCGCCGAGGGAGGCGGGATCCGATCCGACGGGCAGCCTCACGAGGCCGAGGCGCGGACCGAGGCCGGGCGCGAAGCCGTCGGGGTGGCTGCGTCCCGATGCCGAGCGCGCATGGCACGCCGCTCGTCCGGCGCCGACGAGTCTAGAGCAGCACCCGATCACGTTGCAACCGGGTGCCGCTCTAGTGCACTGACGCCTTCAAAACGTACAAAGCTCAGCGCGATTTCTCGGGCGTTTGTAGACGTTTAGCAAATGAGCGCGTGGTGCGTTCGTCAGTGTCTGTGCACTAGATCTCTGATCTTGCCGCATTTTCTGCGACGAACCGGCATCCACTTCGTCGGAAAATGCTCTAATCGGGCACGCATTTCGCTTGTCTCTCCTGGTATCGCTGAATAGCAACTCGCGCATTGAACAGCAGGCGATCCGGTCCGAGCTCCCTGTCCAGACCAGAGCGCCTCACCATCTCAAGCACACCGGGATTCAAGCCGACGAGCCAAACCGTCACGCTGGTTCGTCTCGCGCCCTCCTGCAACATCTTGAGGGCCGAATACTCGATATCCGGAACGCGGCTGAGGTCGAGGGCGACCACGCGAGGCTTGTGTTCTGCAATGAGCAGCCTGATCTTGTCACCCACGTTCTGTGCATTCGCGAAGTAAAGGCGTCCCTCGGGCCGTATGATCAGGAGGCCGTCGAAGGTCTCGTCGTCGGGATGCTCGGGCGAGAGGGGGCGCAGGACGTCCGCACCGCGCTTGCGACCGATCACGGCGACCGCGGGGCGCGCGGTCTGGAGGGCCAGGCCGACCAGCGAGAGGACGACCGCGACGACGATGCCCTGGAGCGTGCCGAAGACGAGCACCCCGATGGCCGCCATGATGGCCCAGCGGAACTCCATCTGCCTCACCTGGAGGATGGCCCGGAACTCCCCTGGCTGGATCAGGCCGACGGAGTACACGACGACGATTGCCGCCAAGGTCGCGTGCGGAAGGAGGCTCAAGATCGGCGCCAGGACCAGCATCGTGGCGAGAGCCGCCGCCGCCGCGACGAGCGAGGCGGTCTGCGTCCTGCCCCCGGCGGCCCGGACGACGCCCGTCTGCGACGTCCCGCCGCCGGCCGGCATGGAGCCGAGGAACGCTCCCCCCAGATTGGCCGCTCCCGTGGCGATGAGTTCGCGATTGGCATCGATGGGCGGATCGCCCGCAACCACGAAGGCTCGCGCCGCGGCGATGCTCTCCGCGAAGCTCATCAGCGCGATGCCTATCGCGCCCGGAAGAAGCGCCTGGACGAGGGCCGGGTCGGGCCACGACAGCGCGGGGAGGCCGCGCGGGATCGGACCGACGATCGGGACGCCCCGGGCGTGGAGGTCGAGGAGCCACGAGGCCGCGATCGCCCCCGCGACGGTCACGAGGGGCGCTGGCGAGTGGGGCCTGAGGCGCTCCATCACGATGAGCGCGGCCAGCGTGATCCCCGCGACGGCCGCGGTCGGCAGGGAGGTTTCGGGGAGGTGTCGCACGAGGCTCAGCGCATCGGCGAAGAACGACTGCTTGGCGACGTGGAGCCCGAGAAGCTTGGGGGCTTGGTCCAGCAGGATCACGAGACCGATCCCGGCCTTGAAGCCCGTCAGGACCGGCACCGAGATGAAATCGGCGACGACGCCGAGTTTGAGGAGCCGCGCCGCGAGAAGCAGCGCGCCGACCAGGGCGGTGAGGGTCGCGCACGCGGCGGCTGTCTTCGCGGGATCGCCGTCCGACACCACGCTGCCGAGTTCAGCCCCGGTCAGGATGGCCAGCGTGGTCGTCGAACTCACGCTGAGAACGCGGGACGAGCCCAGCAGGCCGTAGAGGATGGTCGGCACGAAGGCCGTGTAGAGGCCGACCGCCACCGGCAATCCGGCCACGGTCGCGTAGGCCATGGCCTTGGGCAGAACGACCGCCGCGACCGTGGCGCCCGCCACGGCATCCGAGCCGAGCCCCGTCGGCGCACCTGCCGGACGAGCCTGCATGGGTGGTCCGAGTTCAGCCATGTGGACGACTCCGCGGATCGGGAGCGAATCCTCCCGGGGGTGGCGCGTCGCGCCGAGCAGGGGACCCGATCAGCGAACGTCCCGTCCCTCTGCCAGGGGCCTGACCTCGCGGGCGCGCCGCGGAGCGCGGGCGGAGCCGCGACGACGGGCGGGGCGCGGTTGAGCGGCGCATCTCATCGCAGGGCGCGGGCTGGCCGACAGGGGCTCCGGCCGAGCCGCCGCCGGCGCCGATCCGACCCACCGGAGAATGCGGAGAGGCTCTGGCATCGCGGTCGCTCCCGTCTGCTTCAGGTTTGAGATCGAATACTCGCGGTGATCGCCCGCCCAGCCAATGGTAGCACTGCGCGTGCTTTCGAATTGAAGCAATCCTGACGTGTCCCGTTGGATCAAGCGCCGCCGGAACCGGCGGCTTTAACATACATCGATCGACGAGGGTTTCCAGCAAGATCAGCGCCCGCACTGGCGAGGCCGAGAGAGGGTTACCTCCATGTCGAAGGCTGACCGACCGCACACGCCGTCCAATTTGCGGACTAACGAGCGATCCTCACGAAGGCTTGGCCCGCGATCGGTCGATGAGGGTGGCGCCTCATCCTCGCAGCGCGTCGACCAATTCTTGCTCATGCACTCCGCCCGACTGGACCAGTGGCGGGATATCGCGGTCGTTGCCGAAGCGTGGCAGGCCGGGACCAGGCAGCGGGACGATGTCGAGGCGGCCGTCCAGGCCATGGAAGCGGTCGAAGGCTACCACGCCTATCCGGGATCGCGGCTCCTGGCGGCGCTCCGCAACGCCATCGCGGAGGACGACGCGGGCGGCACGGCCCGCATGGCGCTGCGGATCTCCAATGCCTTGCTCACGCGGGCCTACCGCGAGCGGGCCGCGGAGTGGGACCCGCGTGCCGAACTGGCACCGGACGAGGTCGGCGACGTGATGCCGCCCGGCCTCGGCGAGGCGGACCCGCACCGCCCCTATTTCGAGGTGCTGTTCGTGACCGCCCAGCCGGCCTCGCGGTGGCCGGCCCTCGCCGAGGAGCTGCGCCGGCTCCGCCGCCCCGAGGATTCGTTCGTGTACGAGCCGGTTCTCGTCGGGTCGTTCGAGGATGCTCTCTGCGCGGCGGCGATCAACCCGTCCATCATCTCGGCGGTCGTGCCGGAGGGCTTCGCGTTCCGGTCGCGCCACGACGCGCCCGTGCTGCGGGAGGTGCTGCACACGCTGGGCGTGGAGGATGACCGCAGCACCTCCGCCCTGCGGCTCGCCGCGGCCCTGAAGCGAATCCGGCCGGAGCTCGACATCTTCATCCTCTCCGAGCGCCGGGTGGAGGATCTGGCGGGCGACCCCGCCGCGGATTGCGTGCGCCGGATCTTCTACGCCGTCGAGGAGCCCCTGGAGATTCACCTCTCGATCCTCGAAGGCGTGCAGGACCGCTACGAAACGCCGTTCTTCGACAACCTGAAGCGCTATGCGCGGCGGCCCATCGGCACCTTCCACGCACTCCCGATCGCGCGCGGCAAGTCGGTCTTCAGATCCGACTGGATCCGGGACATGGGCGCGTTCTACGGCATCAACCTGTTCCTCGCCGAGAGCAGCGCGACGACGGGCGGCCTCGACAGCCTCCTCGAACCGACCGGCACCATCAAGCGGGCGCAGGACATGGCGGCGCGCGCCTTCGGCGCCGACCACGTGTTCTTCGTGACCAACGGAACCTCGACATCGAACAAGATGGCCGTTCAGGCCCTGCTCGGGCCCGAAGACATCGCCATCGTCGACCGGAATTGCCACAAGTCACACCACTACGGCATGGTGCTGTCCGGCGTGCATCCCATCTACGTCGAGGCATTTCCGATGACGGAATACTCGATGTACGGGGCGGTTCCGCTGACCACGATCAAGCGGGCACTGCTCGCCCTGCGCGCCGACGGTCGTCTGGAGCGGCTGAAGCTGCTCGACCTGACCAACTGCACCTTCGACGGCCACATGTACAACGTGCGCCGCGTGATGGAGGAATGCCTCGCGATCAAGCCGGACCTGGTCTTCCTGTGGGACGAGGCATGGTCCGGTTTCGCCCGGTTCTCACCCTTCCTTCGGCCCCGCACCGCGATGGGAGCGGCGGCCGAGATCGAGGCATGGTTGCGGGACCCGGCCTCGCTCGACGCCTACGAGGCGCAGCAGCGCGAGCTGGGACCCCAGCCTTCGGACGAGGCGCTCCTGAGGACGCGGCTGATTCCCGATCCGCGCCGCGCGCGGCTTCGCGTCTACCAGACGAACTCGACGCACAAGTCGATGTCGGCGATCCGGCAGGGCTCCATGCTCCTGGTGAAGGATGTCGACTTCCACTCCGTGGAGGCGCAGTTCCGGGAGGCGGTGTTCACGCACGCCTCGACCAGCCCCAACCAGCAGCTGATCGCGAGCCTCGACGTCGCCCGCCGCCAGATGGAGCTCGAAGGCTACGGGCTGGTCATGAACGCGATCGAGATCGCGCTCCGGATCCGCCGGGCGGTCAACACGCATCCGCTGGTGTCGCGCTACTTCAACGTCCTTGGTGCCGAGCGCATGATCCCGGCCGCGTACCGCCAGTCCGGCTTCAAGGACTACCTCGACCCGGACGCGACCTGGGCCGACGTCGTCCGCGCCATGCACGAGGACGAATTCTACCTCGATCCCACGCGCATGACGCTCGTCTGTGGCACGGCGGGCTTCGACGGCACGCAATTCAAGGGCCTTCTGGCGAGCCAGTACGGTATTCAGCTCAACAAGACATCACGAAACAGCGTGCTGCTGCAATCGAACATCAACAATACACGCAGCGACGTCGCCCACCTGATCCGCGTGCTGGTCGAGATCGCTCACGGCATCGAAGACCGCCTCGCGGCGGGCGGCGAGGCGGAGCGCGCCGCCTTCGACGCGCGCGTCAAGTCGCTGATGACCGACGTGCCGGATCTGCCGAATTTCAGCCACTTCCACCAGAGCTTCAGGGAAAACGCCGGCGAGAATACGCCCGAGGGCGATATCCGCTCGGCCTTCTTCAGTGCCTACGATCCTTCGCTCTGCGAATACGTGCCGCTGTTCGGTCCGGAATGCGACCGCCGGTTGCGCGACGGACCGGAGATGATCTCGGCGAACTTCGTCATCCCCTACCCGCCCGGCTTCCCGATCATGGTGCCGGGCCAGGTGCTGACGCGGGAGACGGTCGACTTCATGCGCAAGCTCGACGTCAAGGAGATCCACGGTTACGAGAAGACGAGGGGGCTCAAGCTGCTCAAACCGGATGCGATCGCGGCAAAGCGCAAGTCTAAAGCACCGGCTGCGACGAGCAAGACCTCGCGAGCCGCGTAGGATGAGGTGCGAGCCATGGAATGAGGTGCGAGCCATGGGATGAGGTGCGAGCACTTGGACGAGGCGGATCTGACGGGAGAGGGCTTCCATGTTCGACTGGTTCGCAAACACGCTTCGCCAGTATCCTGAGATAGCCATCTTTATCGCCCTGGCGTTCGGCTATTACTTCGGGTCCTTCACCTACAAGGGGCTGGGTATCGGTGCCGTGACGGCGACGCTCATCGCCGCCGTGGTCATCGGCCAGATCGGCATCAGCGTGACCGGGCCGCTCAAGCCGTTCTTCTTCCTGATGTTCCTGTTCGCGATCGGCTACGCGGTCGGACCGCAATTCGTCCGGGGCGTCGCGCAGGACGGTCTTCCGCAGGCCCTCTTCGCGGTCATCGTCTGCGTGTTCTGCCTTGCGGGCGGTTATCTCGCGGCGCGGTTCGGGGGCTACGATGCCGGGTCCGCGGCCGGGCTCTACGCCGGCTCCCAGACGATCTCGGCCTCCATGGGTCTGGCGACCGACGCGATCAACCGGCTGCCGATCCCCGCCGAGCAGGCCAAGGCTCTCCTCGACGCCATGCCGGTCGCCTACGCCATCACCTACATCTTCGGCACGCTGGGTTCCGCGGTGATCATCGCCCTGCTCGGCCCGGCCCTCCTGGGCATCGACCTCGAGGCCGCCTGCAAGCGCTACGAGGAGAAGCGCGGCGGCACGAAGGTCGCCGGCGGCCCCGGAACCGCGTGGCACCAATTCGACCTGCGTGCTTATCGCGTGCGGCCCGACGGGATCATCGTCGGAAAGACGGCCGCGGAGGCGGAGCGGATGGTGCCGGAGCAGCGGCTCTACATCGAACGGCTTCGCCGCGGCGCGAATGTCATGGATGTGACCGCCGATACCGTGATCCAGGCGGGAGACGTGGTCGCGGTCGCGGGACGGCGCGAGGTCCTGGTCGGCCTGATCGGCGCGGCGGCCGAGGAGGTCGATGACAGGGAGTTGCTGGCGGTGCCGGTCGAGGGCCTCGACGTCTACGTGACGAGCAGGGAGGTCGATGGCAAGTCGCTCGCGGAGCTGGCGCAAAGCCCGTGGGCGCGCGGCGTCTTCCTGCGGAAGATCACGCGCGGCGCCACCGCGATCGACATCCCGATCCTGCCGAGCACGAGGATCAATCGCGGCGACATCCTCACGCTGGTCGGCCGAACTCAGGACGTGAGCGCGGCCACCAAGGCGATCGGCCATCCCGACCGCGCCACCGACGTCGCCGACGTCATGTTCATCGGCGCTGCGATCGCGATCGGCGCCCTGGTGGGTGCGGTGGTCTACACCGTCGGCGGCGTGCCGCTGACGCTCTCGACGTCCGGGGGCGCCTTGATCTCGGGCCTCTTCTTCGGCTGGCTGCGGTCGGTTCGTCCGATGTTCGGACGGATCCCGTCCTCGACCGTCTGGTTCATGAACTCCGTCGGACTGAACGTGTTCATCGCGATCGTCGGCATCTCGTCCGGCCCGAAATTCGTCGCCGGATTGCAGCAGCTCGGCTACGGTATCTTCCTCTGGGGAATTTTCGCGACGACGCTGCCGCTCATCCTTGCCCTTTATGCCGGGAAATACCTGTTCCGCTTCGACGACGCGATCCTGCTCGGGGCCGTGGCGGGAGCGCGCACCACGACGGCCGCGCTCGGGATGGTGACCGATCGGGCGAAGAGCCAGATCCCCGGCCTCGGCTACACCGTCACCTATGCGGTCAGCAACACCTTCTTGACGATATGGGGAATGGTCCTGGTCATGCTGCTGACCTAGCAGGTTCCGGAGATTGCCAAAGACGGACGGCTCTGTTCTGAAAATTCGGCCGTCCGCAGCGCTGCATGGATGGTGGAGATTGGCTCTCGATCTTCACCATTCTTGACGCGAGAGCGTCAGTGCTCTTGCGGGCATCCGATCCGAGCGATCTCGCGGAGGACGTTCGGCAATTGTCGCGCTCTCGTTCTGGTCAAGGCCGGTGGCGGCGGGTGGACGGCCGAAACTCCGTTCGTGGTTCGCGGCCGCGTGGATCGCGGCCGCGGAGCCGAAGGTCCGCCGGCTGACCAGCCTGACCTCGGGCCCGCCTGTCTCGTCCGATCAAGCTGCGCCGGCGCCATGGTTTAGCATGTCGGGAATGCGACGGTGGTCTCGCGCTTTCGGAGCCGTTGCGCGCGGCGGAACGATCCGAGCAGCGCCCACCTGACCAGGATCCAACTGTCCAGGAGGCTGGGCCATGAGGCGTCTGATTCTGCCGGCGGCAGCCATCACCGTCCTGATTTCGAGCGGTATCGTCGCGGAGGCGCGGGGCTTCCGCGGCGGGGGCGGCTTCCAAGGGGGCGGCTTCCGCGGCGCGTCCGTCGGTGGGGGGTGGCGCGGTGGCGTGGGCCGCCCGGGCTGGGGGGCGGCAGGACCGATCGCGGGCAGGCCCGGCTGGGGTGCGGGGCGGCCCGGGTGGGGAGCGCGGCCGATCGCCGGGCGGCCTGGCTGGGGCTACGGCGGATATCACCGATACGGCTACGGGTACCGTCCCTACGGGTACGGCCTTGCCGGGGCCGCGGTCGGGGCGGCTGCGGGATATGCTCTCACGAGCCCGGCCGGTGACGGCGAGTGCGGGCCTTACGCCTATTACGACGCGTATGCGGGCGTCTGCCGCCCCTACTGACCGGGCTGCATTCCCGCGGGACGCGCCGTGCCGGTTCGCCCCGTCGGGACGGGCGGCGATCCGCGTCATCTCGGTTTCACGGCCCCCCGCGTTCCGCGCGGGGGCAAGCGCGCATCGAGGGCCGACGACGGGTCTGGCTCGGTGCGGCGTCCGGGCCGGTTCCCTCCGCGCGTCGCGACGGCGTTCGGAGCCGACGCTCCGCGCCGCGCCGGCGCCGCGCCGGCGCCGCGGCTCCCGCGTGATCCGCGCGAGGCGCGAGATCGGCGGAGGAGCAACGACCGCGCCTCAGCCCTCGCGGACGGCATCGACCGGGCGGCCGCGATGCGCCCGGCGCGTGCCGGCGCCAGCGCGCCACGTACGTAGGGTATCATTCCCATAGATTATATTCTGGGATATGATTTGAGCATTGAGCGATTCTCGCGGGGGCGGAATTGTGAAAAACTATCACGAAGAACTTTATGAAGATTATACGGATCCTGCATCCGTCGTGATCGACGAGTTGAGCGAGATCGATTATGTTGAGCATTTAAAAATCATCCTAAAATCTCATATGGGTCATTTTTTGGAAACCGGAGAAATCAGCAAGGTTGGCCTCGAAGCCAGTCGGTTGGATTTTGACGAGCTGATAAAGCGTTACGATGCCGACATCGAGGCGAAGATGATCATCAATTTCGCCAAAGATCGTCTATTTGGCGCAATCTGTTGCTTCAAAGATAATACGGCTCTGGCGTTGAGGCACATCGAAGAAACGCTCGGATACGTCGAGCGTATCCGAACCATATTTGACTAGGTGGGAGTTCGACTCGGAGCCCTTCCTCCCCTTTCGACGCTCTCGCGGCGACCCTCGCCAGCCTGCGCCGCGATGCCGGGCGGGGGCGCGACGAGGGACGCGCGCAACCGCGGCTTGCCGGGCCCGGATCACACGCCTGCGCGGCGCCTGAGCGAAGCCCCAATCCGCCATCCCGAAGGGATCAAGCGGATCACCAGCCCGCGCGGCGCCTGAGCGAAGCCCACATCCGCCATCCCGAAGGGATCAAGCGGATTTGGGATGAGCGGCATCCGAGGTCGCGCGGCGTTCTCCGCTGGCCCCGCCCCGCGACGACGCGCGAGCCGAATCGGTCTCTGCGCCGCCTCGAAGGCGGTGCGGTCGTTCGCCCGCAACTGGATCCTCGACCTGAAGGGGCGCGGCATCCGGGTGAACACGCTCAGCCCCGGCGCGACCCGCAGGCCGGGCCTCGTCGCCCTTGCCGGCCCGGATGCGGCCCAGCAGCAGGGGCTGCTCGACCATCTCGCCTCGAAGGTCCCGACGGGCCGGGTCGGCGAGCCGGACGAGATCGCGAAGGCGGCGGTGTTCCTGGCCTCGGACGACGCGAGCTTCATCGACGGCGTCGAGGTCTTCGTCGATGGCGGCCAGGCCCAGGTCTGACCCGGGATCCGCCTCGATCGGGCGGATCCCGGGTCGGGAAGCCCGCGCGGCGGAGCCTCGCGCGGCGGCGCGGCGACCGCGTGACCACCGGCGGCGCGGCGGACGCGGTGTCCAGAGCCTCAAGAGACGCTTCGATCGCGCCTCTGCTCGTCAACCACGTCGTAGATGCTGCACATCGCATTGAGGAACTGGATGACGGCGCTCTTGATCGCCGTCCGGTCGGACTCTCCGGCTCCGATCACATCGATCGTGAAGTGGCGTCTGCGATGGGCGTCCTCCTGCAGCGTCACTTTCACGGATTCGATGTCTTCGAAGCACGGCATCTCTTTGAGGTAGAGAAGGGCCAAGCATTCGATCTCAGAGCAAGTTCTCCGCGGGCGCCTCACTTACCATACTCCAGTGCAGCATGGGACCAGCAGCGTCGCAATCCGGCAGCGACTGATCAACGATAGTTGTTAACATTTGCTGTTCACGATCCCTCGATCATCGATCGGCGCGACTCCACTGCAAAGCTGCGGGCCGCGTGCTCCGGCGCGACGCGGGAGAGGGGGCGGGCGGAGAGCGCCGGCGCGGCCGGCGCCGCGCCCGAGCGGGTCGCTCCCGATCGTTCGGCGCGGCTCGACCCGTGACGAGGCCGCGGAACGCTCTCGCCGTCCCGTGCCCGGCAGGATGCGTCTTCGCCGTCAACTCGTCTTCGAAAAGGAACGTTCCCGCTGATCCTTCGGGATGGCGGATTGGGGCTTCGCTCACGCGCCGCGCGGGCTCGTGATCCGGGATCCGGTCGGATCACCGGATCCCGGATCAGGCCTCCGCCCGTCGGAACCGCGCCGCCGGGTGGCTCCCCGGCAGCAGTCGCCGCGCCTCGCCGAACACCTTCTGGCGCAAGGTGCCCGGCGCGTAGTCCGCCTTGTAGCGGCCCCGGCGCTGCAATTCCGGCACGACGAGGTCGATGAAGTCGCCGAAGCCCTCGGGCGTCACCGCGTAGCTCAGGTTGAAGCCGTCGAGGCCGGTCCCATCCATCCAGGCTTCGAGCCCGTCCGCGACCTGCTCGGGCGAGCCGATCAGCACCGGGCCGCGGCCGCCGATCGCGTTGTGCTGCACGATCTCCCGGATGGTCCAGCGCCGCTCGGCCCGCGCGAAGGACTCGACCATCGAGGTCACCGCGTTGTCGCGGCGGATCACCGGGAAGGGATCGTCGAGCGAATAGGCCGAGAGATCGATGCCGGTCCAGCCCGAGAACAGGGCGAGCGCGCCCTCCGGGTCGACATAGGCGAGGTAGTCGCGGTGCTTGTCGCGCGCCTCCGCCTCGCTGCGCCCGACGATCACCGTGATCAACCCGAAGAACAGGATGTCGTCCGGGTCGCGGCCGCGCGCCGCCGCGCGGGCGCGGGTATCCGCCACGGTGGCGGCGACCGCCCGCCGCGAGGGATCGCTCAGGAACACCGCCTCGGCATGCGCGGCCGCGAAGTCGCGGCCCCGGTGCGAGGCCCCGGCCTGGAACAGGAAGGGCGTGCGCTGCGGCGAGGGTTCGACCAGGTGGATGCCCTGCATGCGGAAATGCGCGCCCGCGTGCGCGATCCGGTGGATCTTCGCCGGGTCGGCGAACAGGCCGCGCTCCCGGTCGCGCAGCACCGCCCCGTCCTCCCAGCTCTCCTCCCAGAGGCGGTAGACCACGTCGAGGAACTCGTCGGCGATGTCGTAGCGGGTGTCGTGCGCGGTGATGCCGGGCCGGCCCACCGCCCGCGAGGCCGCGTCCGAGTAGCCCGTGACCACGTTCCAGGCGATGCGCCCGCGCGTGAGGTGGTCGAGGGTGGAGAAGCGGCGGGCGAGCGTGAAGGGCGGCTCGTAGGAGACCGAGGCCGTCACCCCGAAGCCGAGATGCGCGGTCACCGCCGCCATGGCGGAGACGAGGAGCATCGGGTCGTGCTTGGGCACCTGCGCGGCCCGGCGCAGGGCCGCCTCGGCGCTGCCCGCGTAGACGTCGTGGATGCCGATGCCGTCGGCGATGAACAGCGTCTCGAACAGCCCGCGCTCCAGGAGCCGCGCGAGGTCGGTCCAGTAATCGAGCGTGTGGAAGGCGAGCGAGCGGTCGCGCGGATGGCGCCACAGGCCGGGCGAGAGGTGGACCGGGCTGTGGATCGCGAAGCCGTTGACGCGGATGGGCTTGGGCATGGCGGTGGTCACGCCGCGCGGCGCCGGAACGCGGCGCCCGGATGGGTGGATTTCAGCCGCGCGCCCGTCCCCGGAAACAGCTTCTCGCGCAACGTGCCCTCCTGGTAGCGGGTCTTGAAGGCGCCGCGGTCCTGCAGTGCGGGCACCACGAGGTCGACGAAGGCCTCCAGCGTCTCCGGCACGACCACGCGGGTCAGGTTGAAGCCGTCGACGTCCGCCTCCTCGGCCCAGGACAGGAGTTCGTCCGCGACCTCGCCGGGCGAGCCGACGATGAAGGGCGCCCGCGCGCCGAGCGGCCCGAACTGCGCGAAGTCCCGGACGGTGAAGCGGTGGTCCGTGTTCACCGTCAGGTTCTCGACCAGCGACTGCATGGCGTTGGTCTCGACGTAGGCCAGCGCCTCGTCGGGGCCGAGCGCCGAGAGGTCGATGCCGGTCCAGCCCGAGACGAGCGCGAGCTGGCCCTGCACGTCGAGGTAGCGGGCGTACTCGTCGCGCAGGTCCAGCGCCTCGGCGCGGGTCGGGGCGACGATCACGGTCGCGCCCAGGAACATCAGGATGTCGTGGCGCGCCCGCCCGTGCGCGCGCGCGGCCTCGCGGATGCGGCGCACGGCCTGGCCGGCGATGGCCCTGGTGTGGCCGTTGAGGAAGATGCACTCGGCGTGGCGCGCCGCGAAGGCGCGGCCGCGCGCGGAGGTGCCGGCTTGGTAGAGCACCGGCGTGCGCTGGGGCGAGGGCTCGGCGAGGTGGTGGGCGTCGACCCGGTAATAGGGGCCGTCGTGGCGGATCCGGTGCACCTTGTCCGGGCGGGTGTAGAGGCCGCGCGCGCGGTCGCGCACGACCGCGCCGTCCTCCCAGCTGCCCTCCCAGAGCTTGTAGGCGGCCGCCATGAAGTCCTCGCCCGCCTCGTAGCGGGCGTCGTGGGCGCGGGCCTGCGCGAGGCCCATGCCGCGGGCACCGCTCTCCAGGTAGCCGGTGACGACGTTCCAGCCGACCCGGCCCCCGGTGAGGTGGTCGAGCGTCGAGAAGCGCCGGGCGAATTGGTAGGGGTGCTCGTAGGTGAGGTTCGCCGTCACCCCGAAGCCGATCTGCGAGGTGACGAGCGCCATCGCCGGCACGACCAGGAGCGGGTCGGCGTTCGGCGCCTGGGCGGCGCCCGCGAGCGCCGCGTCGGCGCTGCCGCCGTAGACGTCGTAGGTGCCGAACACGTCGGCGAGGAAGATGCCGTCGAGGAGCCCGCGCTCGGCCGTGCGGGCGAGGGAGGTCCAGTAATCCAGGGAGGTGTAGCGCACCGAGGCGTCGCGCGGGTGGCGCCACATCCCGGCCCAGGAATGGCCGGGGGCGTGCATGTGGAAGGCGTTCAGCCTCAGCTCGCGGCGGCTCATTCGAAGTCGTCCGGCAGGGTGAAACCGTCGTAGAAGCGGTCGGCCCGGATCGCGGCCTTGAACGCGTCCGAGCGGTAGGCGGCGACGAGGTCGCGCGCCCAGGCCGTGCCGGCGGAGGCCCTGCGCACCGCCACCACGTTCACGTAGGGCGAGGTCATCCTCTCCAGCGCCAGCGCCTCGCTGAGCTTCAGCCCGCTGAAGATCGCGAAATTGCCCTGGATCGCCGCGAAGTCGACGTCGTCGAGCACGCGCGGGGCCTGCGCGGCCTCCAGCGGCACCAGCCGGATACCCGCCGGATTCGCGATCACGTCGAGTTCGGTGACGTCGACCGGGTTGCCGTTGGGGCGCAGCCTCACCCAGCCGAGGTCGCGCAGGATCTTGAGGGCGCGTTCCAGGTTCACCGGGTCGTTCGGCACCGCCACGCTGGCGCCGGGGCGCACGGCCCCGGCGTCGCGATGCTTGCGCGAGTAGAGCCCCATCGGCGGGGTCGGCACCTGCACGATGCCGACGAGGTCGGTGCCGTTCCGGTCGTTGTAGGCCTTCAGGTAGACGCTGTGCTGCATCACGTTGGCGTCGACCTCGCCGCGGGCCACGGCCGCGTTCACCTCCAGGCCGGTGCTGAACTGGAGCCGCTGCACCCGGTAGCCCTGGGCCCGCAGAATCGGCTCGACCCCGGCCCGGAAGGCCTCCTCGTAGGGGCCGGGCGCGAAGCCGACCTTGAGGTCGGGCCGGTCCGGCCCGGCGCGCGCGCCGCTCGCCGGCGCGAGCACACCGCTCGCCGCCAGCACAGCGCTCGCCGCGAGCGCGCCGCTCACCGCGAGCCCGGCGACGAACCGGAGAAGCTGGCGTCGCATGGTCAGGCCTCCCGCGCCCGCCGGCCGGACACGCGCGCCGGTGCTTTCGGCCGCGACCCGGCCGGATCGAGGGTCTCGCATGCCATGAGGGGTCTCCCGAGGGGCGGCCGTCGCGGCCCTTGCCCAAGCCCGGGAACGCTCTCGCGCCGCGGCGCCGAAGTCAACGAGAATGTTCTTTTTAAAGAACGGCCTCGGGGAGGCTCGGCCCCTCTCGCGGGCGGAGAGGCGAGATTTTCGTTGCTGCCGCGGGGAGCCAACAGCCCCGGGCCGGGACCGGAGGGCGGCCTCGCGATATTCCGCGGAAAAAACGTTCGGAATGAGAAACAGGCCGGACGGCGGCCGGACCCGCTTGCCACGCTCTTCGAATTGTCTATCAACTAAGTGGATTACACGCCGGCGCGGGTCCCCGCGCGCCACAGGGAGCAGGCCGATGTCGCAGGTTCAGGCAGGGTGGGGCGGGGGGCCGAGCGCCCGCTACGAGGATCTCGCCGAGCGCTTCCGTCCGGTCTTCCGGCGCATCCGCGACACGGCGGCTGCCCGCGACCGCGAGCGGCGCCTGCCGCACGAGGAGATCGCGTGGCTGCGCGAGGCCGGCTTCACCACCCTGCGCCTGCCGCGCGCCCATGCCGGCCACGACGCCACCCTGCCGGAGCTGTTCAACCTGCTGATCGAGCTCTCGGCCGCGGATTCGAACGTCACCAACGCGCTGCGGGCGCATGTCGGCTTCACCGAGGACGCCCTGAACGCCCGCTCGCCCGCGTGGCGCGAGGCCTGGATCGCCCGCATCGGCCGCGGCGAGACGGTGGGGAGCGGCGTCTCCGAGACCGGATCCGCCAGGGTCGGGTCCTTCGAGACGGTGCTGCGGCGCGACGGCGCCGGCTGGCGGCTGTCCGGCACCAAGTACTACACGACGGGCTCGCTCTTCGCCGACTGGATCCACCTCGCGGCCGAGGACGAGGCCGGCGCGCCGGTCGGCGCCGCGGTGCCCCGCCGGGCGAAGGGCGTCGAGGTCATCGACGATTGGGACGGGTTCGGGCAGGCGCTCACCGCGAGCGGCACCGTGCGCTTCACCGAGGTCTCGCTCTCGCCCGACCTCGTGAATCCGGATCCGGGCCGCTTCCGCTACGCGATGGCGTTCTTCCAGCTCGTCCACCTCGCGACGCTCGCCGGCATCGCGCGGGCGGCCGCCGAGGACGTGGCGCGCCTCGTCGGCGAGCGCCGCCGCGTCTACAGCCACGGCAACGCCGCCCGCGCGGCCGAGGACCCGCAGATCCTCCAGGTGGTTGGGCGCGTGCGCGGCGCGGCCTACGCGGCGGGCGCGGTGGCCCTGCGCAGCGCCGAGGCGCTGCAGCGGGTCTACGACCTCGAGCAAGCGGGCGACGCCGAGGGCGCGGAGGCCGCCGGCACGGTGGCGGATATCGAGGTCAACCAGTCCGTGACGCCGGTGACGGGCCTCGTCCTCGACGCCACGACCCTGCTCTTCGACGCGCTCGGCGCCTCGGCGACGGCGCGCTCGCTCGGTCTCGACCGCTACTGGCGCAACGCCCGCACCATCGCCTCGCACAACCCCCGCATCTACCGCGACCGCATCGTGGGCGATTTCGCCGTCAACGGCACCGTGCCGCCCAAGCAGTACCGCGTCGGGCAGGGGTGAGGCGCGAGGCGGAACGGCTCACGCCCCCGGCCAGGCCGGCACGAAGCCGGGGCGCGTCCGGGCGATGAGGACGGGCGCGAGCGCCCACGCCACACCTGTGCGGCCCCACGATCCCCCCGCCGCGGCAGCGCCGAGGCGGACGGGCTGGCCGGACACCGATCGATCGTCAGCCCCTCAGGCGAGGAGGGGCCGCACCCGTTCGGCGAAGCGGCGCATCTCCGCCTCGAAGGGCTGGAATTGCAGCATGAACAGCTCGATCCCGGCGGCGTGGAAGGCGGCGAGGCGCTCCGCCACGGTGGCGTAGCTGCCCACCAGCCCGGCCGCCGTGCCGCCATTGGTGCCCACCGCGCGCGTCCTCGCCATGGTGCGGATCATGACCACCTCGGGATCGACGCGCGTGCGGCTCGCCTCGCGCATCCCGGCATCCGCGCCCGCGAGGTCGAGGAGCCGGGCGTGCTCGGCCCGCGCCTCCCGGTCCGTCTCGCGGGCGATCACGAAGGCCGCGAGCCCGAAGCGCAGGGGCGGCAGGTGCCGCGGCCGCGCCGCCGCGTCCGCGATCAGCCCGCGCACGGCCTCCATCGGCTGGCCGTTGAGGAACCAGACGTCGCCCTGATCGGCCACGAGGGCGCGGGCCGGCTCGGACTCGCCCCCGAGATAGATCCGCGGGCGCGCCCGGTAGGGGTCGGCGGGCCGCAATTGCAGGTCGCTCACCCGGAAATGGCGGCCCTCGTGGCTCACCCGCTCGCCCCGCATCAGGCGCGAGACCAGCGCGATCCACTCGGCCCCGTAGGCGTAGCGGGCGTCGTGCGCCGGGAAGGGCAGGCCCGCCGCCTCGAATTCGGTCGCGTTCCAGGCATTGACGAGGTTCAGCGCGAAGCGTCCCCCGCTGATGTGCTCGATCTGCAGCGCCATCTTGGCGAGCACGACCGGGTGGAAGAGGCCCGGCTTGACCGCCGCGATCAGCTCGATCCGCTCCGTCAGCGCGGCGAGGGCCGCGGTGGCGGTCCAGGTCTCGAGCTGGTCGCGGGCCTCGTCGTAGGGGTTCACCACGTGCTGCGCCACCAGCACCGAGTCGTAGCCGAGCGCCTCCGCCTCCCGCACCAGGGCGCGGTTGCGGGCCCAGGAGGCGTCGTCCGGCTCGTCCGGGTCGTGATGCGCCGCGCGGCTGCCGTGGACCGGCGCCCAGACGCCGAAGCGGGGAGGTGTCATCGCGCAATCCCTCTCGGGGGACGCCGCCCCCGGGCCGGAGGCGGGGCCGCCGGCGATCGGTATTCAGCCGCCCGTCTCGGGGCTCCAGAGCGGCACCGAAGCGGCATCGATCGGGCGGGGGATCAGGCCGGCCTCGTGGAAGGTGTCGGCGATCACCTGCTGCTCGGCCAGCCCCTCGCGCAGCACCGGCCTCACCGCGTAGCTGCGGCGGGCATTCACCGTCTCGACGATCGGCACCGGGACGTCGCCCCAGAGCGGGGCCAGCCGCGCGGCCGCCTCCCGCGGGTTGCCCTTCACCCAGCGGCCGGCCTCGACCAGCGCGTCGTACACCACCCCGACCACGTCCGGGCGCGCCTGCGCGAAGGCGGTCTGCACACTGTAGTAGCGGTTGTAGCTGGAATAGCCGGTGGCGTCCGTGATCACCCGGACCGGCGCCTTCGCCTGCACGATGGCCAGGAACGGATCCCAGATCACCCAGGCGTCGAGGCTGCGCCGCTCGAAGGCCGCGGCCCCGTCCGGGGCGTTGAGGTAGGCCGGCCGGATCTCCGCGAAGCTCAGGCCCGCGCGCTTGAGCGCCGCGGCCAGCAGGAAGTGGCAGCCCGAGCCGCGGGAGACGCCGACCGTGCGGCCCTTGAGGTCCTGGACGCTGCGAATCGGCGAGTCCGCCGGCACGATGATCGCCTCGGCCGCCGGGGAGGCGTCCTCCTTGGCGTAGAAGGTCAGCGGCGCCCCGGCCGCCTGCGTGAAGATCGGCACCGCGTCGGCCACGTCGGCGTGGAACTCGGTGCTGCCGGCATTCATCGGCTCGATCACGCTGGTGAACAGGTGCCAGCTCACGCCGAAGCCCTTGGCGGCGAGCCGCTGCTCCAGCGTGCCGTTCGTCTTGAGGAGGGTGAGCAGCGTCGAGGAGCGCTGGTAGGCGAAGCGGAGGATTTTTGGCGCGGCCCGCGGGAGGCCGGGCGCCGCGAGGGTGCCGGCGAGGCCGCCGAGGAGGGCGCGACGGGTCGGAGGGGCCATGGGATTCCTCAGGGGCCGGGCCGCCGCACGGCGTCCGCGATGGCGAGGGGCCTCGGCAGCGGGCCGAGCCGGTGGACGCCGTCCGCCGCCCGCCGCTGGTCCGCGATCGCCCCCGCAGAGGTCCGGTCGCCGCCCCGGACGACCCGCTCCTCGGCCCGGGCGGTGAGCACGGTGACGAACAGGAAGGCGAAGGCCGTGAGCAGGAGCCAAGTCTCGCACAGGCCCCCGCGCCGGAGCACCCGGCGGGCCGCTGTCGCAGGCATCGACACTCTCCGATCGGTGCGGTCCGTCCGCGGCGCGGCGATCCGCAGGGACGGACTCTCACCGACATGCGCGCGCCCCGTCAATGAAATCGGTTTTCGTTTTCAGGTCGATCGGCGGATGAACTCTCCGCGTGGCACGGTATGAGGGAGAATGTCCGACCATCAGCCGGCATTTTTCGAAGCGAGGATGCCCATCACGTCGATCGATCGTCGGAGAATATGCCTCACATGGGCGTTTTGGGAGGACATCATTGCTGCGAGATCGACACGGGAGGGGAGGAGTATGCCGGCCGACGGCGACGTGCTGCGCCGGGGGCGGACGCGCTGCCGCCCGGGTCCGGGAGGAGATCCGGGCAGCTGTCTCCGTCTTGCCGGACGGCGCCGCTGAACCCAGCGATCCGGAACCGCGTCACAGCGTCGAGACGACCTGGCCGTCGGATCGGACGAACAGCGCGCGCAGGCCCGAGCGCTCGGCGAGGCGAACCGCTTCGGTCTCTCCGAGGACCAGGAGCGCGGTCGCCCAGGCATCCGCCACCATGCAGGTCTCGGCCAGGACCGTGACCGAGACGAGGCGGTTCGACGCGGGGGCGCCGGTGCGGGGATCCATCGTGTGGGACACCGTGCGGTCGCCGATCCTGCGGCGATGCCGGTAGGAGCCGGAGGTCGCCACGGCGCAATCCGTCAGTTCCAGCACCCCCGCGAGGCTGCGCAGGCCGGGCTCGGGCCGCTCGTGCCCCACCGCCCACGGGCGTCCGTCCGGCTTGGTCCCGCGGGCGCGGAGCTCCCCGTCGATGCCGACCAGGAAGGCGGTCACCCCGGCCCCCGCGAGGACGCGCGCCATCTCGTCCACGCCGAAGCCCTTCGCGATCCCCGACAGGTCCAGCGCGAGCGGCGCGCGCTTGCGCGCGCGGCAACCCGGCCGGTCGATCTGCAGCAGGTCGGGCCCGCTCGGCAGGGGGCGGCCCGCCAGCGCCGCGATCGCACCCGGGTTGGGCCGCCCCGCCCCGCCGAAGCCCCAGGCGCGCACCAGGGCCCCCGCGGCGATGTGGAAGGCGCCGCCGGAGGCCGCGCCGATCTCGATCCCGGCGGCCAGCACGGCGGCGAGGTCCGGCGGGATCGCGACCCAGGTCCCGACCGGCGCGGCGTTGAGGCGGTTGAGGTCGGAGGCCGGATCCCAGCTCGACATCTGCCGGTCGACCCGGCTCACCACCTCCTGCAGGGCGGCGCCGAGCGCGTCGCGGTCGTGCGCGCCGGAAGGGTAGAGGAGCGCCGACCACCGCGAGCCCATCGTGGGGCCGCTCAGCGCGACCCGCGGCCCCGGGGCCATAGCCCCCGGCCCCGGGGGCATAGCCCCCGGCAAGTCAGTAGACGTCTTCGGCATAACGCCTCCGCGACCTGAGGGTGGTGACGTCGAGGCCGAGCGGCTGCACGGCCCCGTCGAGCACGCGCCGCACGGCCTGCGCCATGCTGCGCCCACCGCAGACCAGCACCTGGCCGCCCCGGTGCACCTGCTCCCGCACGAGCGCCGCGTCCGCGGCGAGGCGGTCCTGGACGTAGCCCCCGCCCGGCCGGCGCGAGAAGGCGGTCCGCAGCGCCGTCAGCCGCCCGGCGGCGAGGTGCTCCGCCAGTTCGCGCGCGTAGAGGTAGTCGGATTCCGGGCGCCGGCCGCCCCAGTAGAGATGGATGGGCCGTCGCGCCCGGTTCGCGCGGACGAAGCCGATGAGCGGCCCGATCCCGGTCCCGGCGCCGACCAGGACGAGCGGGGCCCTGCCGGGGGCAGGACGGAACTCGGGATTGGCCCTGATGAACGCCCTGACGCTGCCCCCGATCGGGAGGTCGTGGAGGAAGCCCGAGCAAAGCCCGCCCGTGTGCCGCCGCACGCAGATCTCCAGCACGCCGTCCTCCGACGAGGTCGCGAGCGAGTAGGAGCGGGGCACCTCGGTGCCCGGTGCGAGGATGCCGAGGAGATCGCCGGCCCGGAAGGGAGGCGTCTCGCCCCCGTCCGCGGGGGCGAGACGCAGGACGGCGACCGGCGTCGCCGAGGCGATGTCGTAATCGTCGCGGCCGACGAGCGTGTAGGGCGCGGTCGGCGGCACCGGAGAGGCGTGCGCGAGGACGAGGTCCCGCCCGTGCCCGAGCGCCCGGCCCAGGTCGCGCCCCCATTGCGCGAAGCCCTGCGCGGATTGGCGGTCGATCCAGGCCGGGGGCATCAGCCGCGGCCAGCCCTTGCGGTCGAGCGCGTCGGCCACCTCCCGCGCGAAGCCGCAGAAATGCGGAAAGGTGCGGTCGCCGAAGCCGAGCACGGCGACCGGGGGAGATCCCGCGACCGCGGCCAGGCGGTCCATGAAGCGGCTCGCCGAGGCGGGGGCGGCGCCGTCGCCGGCCGTCGCGGCGAGGATGAGCAGGCGGTCGGCCGCGCCATGCGCCGGCGACAGGGCATTCATCGGGGCCGTGTGCACCCGGTGGCCGGCCCGGGTGAGCGCGTCGTGCAGGCACGCGGCGAAGCCCCAGGTCGTGTTGCCCTCGCTCCCGACCAGGATGACCGTGTCGGCGGCGCGGAGGGGCAGGTTGGCGGGACGCCGCCCCCGCGCCGAGCGCCGCCGCAGCCAGATCGCCAGGCCGGTGCCGGCCAGGACGGGGGTGCTCACCGCGCACAGCCCGAGGACGAGGCCGAGCGCCCAGGCCCCGCGCCCCGTATGGAGCGCGGCGACGAGGCGGCTTGCCCGGTCGAGGGTCGTCGTCGGCGCGAAGGCCAGGACGCGGCCGGTCGCGGGATCGATCGAGGCCTCCCCGGCCGAACTGCGCAGCACGTAGACATCCGCCGGATCCGCCGGATCCGGAAAGGTGAGCGCGTCGAGATCCGCCAGTGCGACGCGGCGGAGGAGGTCGAGCGACCCGACCGGCAGGGGCGCGCCGCCGCTCGCCGCGACGGCCGCCGGGGCCGTTCCGCCGGCCGGGAGCAGATCGAATCCCTCCGCCGCCATCCAGAGGCCGGTGACGGAGGAGACCATCAGCCCGAGGGCGGCGAAGCGCCCGAGTTCCGCGTGCCACCTCTGCGCGAGACCGCCGCGGGGACGGCGCAGGAGCGCCGTCCAGCCGCCCTGGCGCCGCGCCAGCATGTGCAGGCCGGTCGCCGACAGGGCGAGCATGAGGGACGCCGCGAGGGCGGCGCCGATCCGGCCCGCATCGCCGGCCAGGAAGGCCCGGTGCAGCTGCGTGAGCGTCCGCACCGCCTGGGATGGGCGGAACGGGCCGAGGCTGCGTCCCGTGGCGGGATCGACGATCTCGACGCCGCGCGCCTCGCCGTCGTCGAACGCGACCGTGACGGCGCCGCTCGGACGCCGGACGATCCCGGTCACGCTCCGGTGGCGGGCCGCGACCGCCTCGGCCAGCGCGGCCACGCTCGTCCCGGCCGGGATGGCCGGAACGCGCGCCCGATCGACGACCGGAACCAGGGACAGGGCCGCGCCCGAGAGGGCCGCGACGACGAGGAGCGCCGCCAGGGGCAGCCCCAGGACGGAGTGGATGCGGCGGAACATCGGTCCCCCCGTCAGAAGCTGACCGTGAAGGTCGCGACGTGCTCCTTGCCGGTGACGGGCTTGCCCGCCGCCGCGCCGGAGAGCGGCGCGACCACCTCGGAGGGCCGGTCCACGCCGTCCTCGACGGCGGTGTCGACGCGGACCTGATAGCCGGCATCGATCAGGGCATCCGCGAGATCGACGCTGACCCTCAGCGTCCGGCCCGAGCCGATGCTCGCCCCGGTGATGCCGTCGATCGCCGCGCCGCCCGCGGCGCGGTACCACTCCGAGAGGTGGCGGTGGTACCTGGCCTTGCGTCCCGCCACCCAGAGCGTGCCCCGGTACTGCCCGGCCGCATCCGTGACGTAGACGGCGAGGTAGGCGGGGTTGCCGCCGTAATCCTTGAGCCTCGCTTCGAGGGTGACCGGCCTGGCCTCGGCCAGGGCGGGGGCCAGCAGGGTGGCGGCGGCGGCTACCGAGAATGCGCGCTTCATGGGGAATCTCCGCGGGAGGGTCCGGGCCGGCCGATCAGCGGATCTCGGCCCGGGGAGGGGCCTTGCCGCCGAAGAGGCCGCTGTCGGGAGCGGGTGCCTCGGTGCGGCGCGGCGGCGCGGGCACGCCGCGGCCGTCCTCCTCGCCGTCCTCGTCCTCGTGCCGGTGGCCGTGCCGGCGGGCCTCGGCCGCGCGGGCGTGCTCCCGCGCCCCGCCGGGCCGGAGGCCGGAGGAGCCCGGCCGGCCGGATTCGGCGTGGCGGGCGCCGGCGTGCTCCTGCGCTCCCCGCGAGCCCTCCGCGGCCAGCACGGCCCCCACGGCCGTCGTCAGGAGCAGGGCCGTGCCGATCAACGCGTGCTTGGTCATGGGTTCGTCTCCGGTCATTGCGACGCGCGCAGCCTCGCGCCCGCGCCTGACGCCGGGCTGAAAGGCCGGGCCGACGTCGTTCAGCCCGGTGTCAGGCGGGGGGCGCCGCGGGCCGCGGACCGGCCGGAGCGAGGTGGACGACGGCCCGGAAGCCGCCGCTCTCGCCCGGGATCGGCGAGGCGAGGTCGAGCCGCAGCCCCGCGCCGCGGCAGATGGCGGCGGCGATCGCCAGCCCCAATCCCGATCCCTCGGTCCGCGCCGGCCCGCGCGTGAAGGGCCGGGTCAGCCGCGCGAGGTCTTCGGGAGGAACCGGCGGTCCGGCATTGCTCACGGCGAGCGCCTGCCCGGACAGGCGGACGCTCACCGGACGCGCGGGGTCGCCGTGCTTGAGGGCATTCTCGATGAGGTTGCGCGCCAGGATCGCGAAGGCGTCCGGGTCGAGATCCGAGGTCGGGCCGGGCCCGGGCGCCGCCTCCACCCGCAGGCGCTCGCCGCCGCCGCCGCGGCGCAGCTCGTCGACGACGAGGTGCAGCACGGGCGCGAGCGGCGCGGCGGTCTCGGCGATCAGCCCACCGCCCTCGGCCTTGGCGAGCTGGAGCAGCTTCTCGGAGAGGCGCGAGAGCCGGTGCAGCGCGCCCTCGACGGCGCGCGCGCGCGCGAGGCGCTCGCCATCCTGCAATTCCGCGCAGAGGCGCTGGGTCTGCGCCAGGGCGGCGGCGATCGGCGTGCGCAGCTCGTGCGCGGAATTGGCCGTGAAACTGCGCTCCGCCTCCAGCGCGCCGCGCAGGCGGCCGAGCAGGGCGTTGACCGCGGCCGCCACCGGCGCCACCTCGGCCGGGAGGTCGAGCGTGGCGATCGGCGAGAGGTTGCCCCGGCCGCGCGCCTCGATCGCGTCCCGGAAGGCGAGGACCGGCCCGAGCGAGAGGCGCACCACCAGCCACACCGCGGCGAGGGCGAGGGGCACGAGCGCGGCGAGCGGCCCGACCAGGGTCATCATCGCCTTCGCGACCGCGTCCCGCCGGTGGTCGAGCCGCTCGGCGGCGGTCACCGCGATCGTCCCCCGAACCCCCGTCTCCGTGTAGGTGCGCAGGCCGCTCAGGGTCCGGAATCCCGGGGCGAGGCCGCCCGGGATCCCCATCCGGTCGGCGTCGCTCGACCGCAGGAGGTCGCGCCCGTCGGCATCCCGCACGACGTAGGCGATGTATTCCCGATGCCGGCCGACCGGGGGCATGAGCTGGCTCGCGGTGCCGTCCTCCCGCGCCAGCACCTCCGCGTAGGCGAGGGGCAGCACCCGCTGCGCGACCTCCTGGAGGGCGCTGTCGAAGACCTCGTCGATCTCGTGACGCAGCACCAGCCCGGCCACCACCGAGGCGGCGAGCCAGGTCGCGGCCACGCCGAGCGCCAGCCCGATCCCGAGGCGGCGGCGCAGGCTCGCGCGCCCGGCTCCCCGGGCGATCCTCACGCGCCCCTGGCCGGTGCACCGAGGCGGTAGCCCATCCCGCGCACGGTCTCGATCGCCTCCGCGCCGATCTTCTTGCGCAGCCGCCCGACATAGACCTCGATCGTGTTGCTCTCGACCTCGGCGTCGAAGGCGTAGAGCCTCTCCTCGAGCTGCGCCTTGGAGAGCAGCGCGTGCGGCCGCTGGACGAGCGCCTCGAACAGCGACCATTCCCGGGCGGTCAGCGGCACGGGTTTCCCGGCCCGGTGGACCGAGCGGGCCGCCAGATCGATGTCGAGGTCGCCGATCGTGACGAGGGGGTTGGGGTTGCCGGAGTAGCGCCGCCCGACCGCGCCCACGCGGGCGGTGAGTTCGAACAGGTCGAAGGGCTTGATGAGATAGTCGTCCGCCCCCGCGTTGAGCCCCGCGATCCGGTCGGAGATCTGGTCCCGGGCGGTGAGGATGATCACCGGCGTGACGTCCCCCTGGGTGCGGCGCTGCCGCAGGAAATCGAGGCCGCGTCCGTCCGGCAGCATCAGGTCGAGCAGGACCAGATCGTAGACCGCCGCCGTGATCGCCGCGGCGGCATCGGCGAGGGTCGCGACCCGGTCGGCGGAATGGCCGTCCGATGCGAGGTGGTCGCGGACCGCCTCGCCCAGCACCGGATCGTCTTCGATGAGGAGGATGCGCATGCCCGCCCCGGTTGATCTCCCGCGAGACTACCGCATTTCCCCGTGCGGCGGACCGCAGCGGCGGCGCCCGGCGTTCAGGCTGGCGTCAGGTTTCGGTGATTGAGCTGCGCGGGACGGCCCGCGGATCCGGAGCCCCGGCCATGCGACGCGCGACGATCCTTCTCGCCCCGATCCTTCTCGCCCTCTCCGCGGCCCTGCCGGGCGGCCCCGCCGCGGCGGACGGGCATTGCCGCGTGCCGCTCGCCGATTGGCAGCCCCGCGCGGCGCTGCAGCGCAGGCTCGAAGCCGAAGGATGGAGCGGCATCGCCATCCGGGTGGATGACGGCTGCTACCGGGTGCGGGCGACGAATGCGCGGGGCCAGCGCCTGGACGAGAAGTTCGATCCGGCCCGGCTCGAACCCGCCCGGCGCGACGCGCACGGGGACGACGAGGAGTGATCCGACATCCGCATGGCGAAGCCATCAACCGGATGATCCGGGTCACCGTTGGCCGGTTCGGCGTCGCCGCCCGGCCGCGCGGATCAGCCATTTCCGCGCCTCGCCGAGGACGAGGACGGAACTGGCGGCGGCCGCGCAGATCGCCCAGTCGCCGACGCCGAGGCTCACCGTCGAGAAGGCCCGCTGCAGGACGGGAACGGAGACCGCCGCCACCTGGAGCAGGAGCGACAGCGCGATCGCGGCCCAGAGCCAGCGGTTGCGGAACAGGCCCTCGCGCGCGCTGCGGTCCTCGGAGCGCGTGTTGAGGACGTTGAAGAGCTGGGACAGGACGAGCGTGGTGAAGGTCATCGTCTGCGCGTAGGCCAGGGTGCCGTCCCCTTCGATGAATCCGCCCGGCAGGCAGGCGTCGAGCACCACCAGGGTGCTGCAGGCGGTCACGAGGCCCACGAAGGCGATGCCCTCCCACATCCGGCGGGTCAGCACGCCCTCGCCGCGCGGGCGCGGCGGGCGGCGCATCGCCGCCGGATCCGCCGGATCGACCCCGAGGGCGAGGGCCGGGGCGCCGTCGGTGACGAAGTTGATCCAGAGGATCTGCGTCGCCGTCAGGGGCAGCACCACCTCGCCGGCCCGCGCGCCGGTCAGCCCGAGCGCGTCGGCCAGCACCACCCCGAGGAACATGGTGGCGACTTCGCCGATATTCGACGACAGCAGGTAGCGCAGCACCTTGCGGATGTTCGCGAAGATCGCCCGCCCTTCCTCGACCGCCGCCACGATCGTGGCGAAATCGTCGTCCGCGAGCACGATGTCGGCGGCCTCCCGCGCCACGTCGGTGCCGCTCAGGCCCATGGCGACGCCGATATCGGCGGCCTTGAGGGCGGGCGCGTCGTTCACGCCGTCGCCCGTCATGGCCACGGTCAGGCCGTTGCGCCGCAGCGCCCGCACGATCCTCAGCTTGTGGGCGGGATCGACCCGCGCGTAGACCGAGACGTCGCGCACGGTCCGTGCGAGCGCCTCCTCGGAGAGCGCGTCGAGCTCGGCCCCGGTGAGGGCGCGCCCTCCCGCGGCGATGCCGAGCTCGGCGGCGATCGCCGAGGCGGTGCCCGGATGGTCGCCCGTGATCATGATCGGCCGGATGCCGGCCGCCCTCGCCCGCGCCACCGCCTCGCGGGCCTCGGCGCGGGGCGGGTCGGTCATGCCGATCAGCCCGAGGAAGACGAGGTCCCGCTCGATCTCCGCGCCCGGCGCCGCGCCGCCCGGCGCCGCCCAGCCCAGGCCGTCCCGCGGGAGCGCCCGGAAGGCGATCCCGAGGCTGCGCAGGCCCTCCCGGGCCAGCGCCTCGTTCGCCGCCGCGATCGCGGTGCGGCGCTCCGGCGTGAGGGCCCGGCCGCGCCCGCCGACGAATTCCTGCGCGCAGCGCGCGAGCACGACGTCCGGCGCGCCCTTGGTGGCCAGGAGGAGCGGCGCCTCGCCCTCGGCGTCGCTCTGCACCGTGCTCATCAGCCTGCGCTCGGAGGAGAACGGGATCTCGGCGAGGCGCGCGAAGCGGCGGGCCACCGCCCCGGCCTCCAGCCCCGCCTTGCGCGCCGCGGCGATGAGCGCGCCCTCGGTGGGGTCGCCCTGCACGGTCCAGCGCCCGTCGCGCTCCTGCAGGACCGCGTTGCTGGCCAAGAGGCCGGCGAGGAGGGCCCGCTCCACCTCGGCCCGCAGCGCCTCGCCGAGGGCGCCGCCGGCATGGCCGAGCGGTCCGACCGGGGCGTAGCCGCTGCCGCCGACATCGACGCGCCCGCCCGCGGTCGCGATCACCCGCACGGTCATCTCGTTGCGCGTGAGGGTGCCGGTCTTGTCGGAGGCGATCACCTCGGCCGAGCCCAGCGTCTCCACCGCCGCGAGGCGGCGCACGATCGCGCGCCGCCGCGCCATCCGCTGCACGCCGAGGGACAGGGACGCGGTGACGATGGCCGGGAGACCCTCCGGCACCGCCGCGACGGCGAGCGCCACGCCCAGGATGAGCACGCCGAGGAGGGCGCGCAGGCTGCGGACCTCCTCGACGACCACGATGGTCGCGATCAGCACGAGGGCGATGGCGACCACCACGAGCCCGAGGCGCTTGCCGACGCGGTCGAGTTCGATCTGGAGCGGGGTGCTCTCGTCCGGCGCGTCCTGCAGCATCTGGGCGATGCGCCCGATCTCGGTGCGCATCCCGGTCGCCGTCACCACGGCCAGCCCCCGGCCGCTGGTCACCGCGGTGCCGCTGAAGACCATGGTGCGGCGGGGTTCCGGATCCGCCGCGTCGGCGAGCGGCGCGACCTGCTTGAACACCGGCAGGCTCTCCCCCGTCAGGGCGGCCTCCGTGGTCTGCAGGAGGGCGACCTGGATCAGCCGCGCATCGGCCGGGATCGTGTCGCCCTCCTCCAGGCGGAGGATGTCGCCCGGCACGAGGTCGGCGGCCGGCACGGTCTGGAGCGCGCCGTCGCGGATGACCCGCGCCCGCGCGGCCGCCATCCGGCGCAGGGCCGCGACCGCCCGATCCGCGCGCACCTGCTGGAGCGCGCCCATCGCGGCGTTGAGGAGCACGATCGCGACGATCGCGATCGCGTCGTAGGGCAGGCCGGACTCCCGCTCCGACAGCCACAGCCCCGCCGAGACGAGCGCCGCGGCGAGGAGCAGCAGGACGAGGCTGTCCGTGAACTGGGCGGCGAGGATGCGCCAGGCGGGCACGGGCGGCGCGGCGCGCAGCGCGTTCCCGCCGTGGCGGGCGAGGCGCGCCCGCGCCTCGGGCGCGCTCAGCCCGGAGGCGGCCTCGACGCGCAGGGCCGCCAGAACCTCGTCGGCGCCGAGGCGGGAGGGATCGGCCGGATCCCGCGCGTCCCCCGCGGGATCGGCCTGCAGCGCGCGGTGCTTCGTCATCTCGCCCTGTCCAGTCCGACGCGCAGGTGACCATCCGGCGCGGAGTCCCCGCAAGGGGGGTCCGTCCTGCACCGGGCTAGGGCGACCGCCGCTGATCTACCTCAAGGTGTGCCGAGACCCGTGCCCCGAGAATGACCCCGCCGTATCCGGAGAGCCCTCATGACCGACACCATCAGGACCGTCCTCATCGCCGTGACGGAGCGCACGGGGGACGAGGCGCCCTCCGCGGCGCTCGCCTACGGCCTGGCGCTGGCGGGACAGGCCGGGGCCCGCGCCACCGTGCAGGCGGTCTCGGCCAAGCTCGTGCTGCCGCATGCCTGGATCAGCCGCTTCGTCGCGATGCTCGTCGCGGCCGAGAACCGGCGATTGCGGGATCTGGCGGAGGAACTCGCCGAGCGCGCCCGCGGCGAGGCCGCGGCCGCGGGGATCCTCTGCCGCACGCAGACGCAGCAGCTCCCCGAGGCCGAGCTCCTGGCGAGCGTCCGGTGGCAGGCGCGGCTCCACGACCTGACCGTGACCGACGCGGAGTCGCGTCTGCTGACCGGCGACCGCGGCCTGATCGAGACCCTGCTGTTCGAGAGCGGGCGCCCCGTGATCGTCGTGCCGCCCGGGGTCGAGAGCTTCGCGGCGCAGCGCATCCTCGTGGCCTGGGACGGCAGCGCCCAGGCCGCCCGCGCCGTGCACGACGCGCTGCCGTTCCTCAAGCGGGCGGGCGCCGTCGAGATCGTGTCGGTGGCCGGCGAGAAGGACCTCTCGGGCGCGGTGCCGGGGGCCGAGCTGGCGCCGCACCTCGCCCATCACGGCGTCGCGGTCACGGTCACCGACCTCGTGGCCGGGGACGGCGACGTGGCCGGCACGCTGCGCCGCCACGCGGCGGCCTCCCGCGCCGACCTGCTCGTAATGGGCGCCTACGTGCACTCGCTCCTGCGCGAGATGGTCCTCGGCGGGGTGACGCAGGCCCTGCTGGGATCCTGCCCCGTGCCCCTGCTCCTGGCCCATTGAGGGCGCCCGCCGGGCCGGGATCAGTGGGTCATCAGGCAGCAGAGCGGGCTGCGCTGCAGGACCGAGCGGGTCACGCCGCCGAACACCCACTCCCGCAGGCGACCGCGTCCGTAGGCGCCGAGGACCAGCAGGTCGGCGCCCGCCCGGTCCGCGAAGGCCAGCAGGCCGTCGGCCTCGTCGAGACCCTCCGGGACCGGCTCGGCGGCCGGGGCGGCCTCGACGCCGTGACGCGCCAGGAGTTCGGCGACCTCGTCCGCCCCTTCCTCGGCCGCCGCGGGTCCCAGGCTGACGACCGCGACGCGCGCGGCGGCGCGCAGGAAGGGCAGCGCGGCCGCCGCGGCGCGCCGCGCCTCGGGCGTGTCCTTCCAGGCCAGCACGATGCTCTCGGCCCGCAGCTGCTCGGTGCCGGGCGGCACGACCAGGACGGGGCGCCCGGCCTCCATCAGCACCCGGTCGGGCCGGACCGCGTCCGCGGCGATCCCGTCGGCCGGGCCGGGGCGCCCGACGACGAGCAGGTCCGCGCCCCGGGCGCGCAGGACGAGATGCTCCGTCGCCGCCATCGCGGCCTGGCGCCAGGAGCGGCGCTGCGGCCCGCCGGCCTCGCGCGCGAACACGGCCTGCAGGGCGCCGATATCCTCGTGGAGCCGCGCCGACTCGGCGGCGGAGTCGCCTCCCGCTCCTCGAAGGAGGTCCGCGTCACCGGGAGCGGGAGCTGCCGGGCGGCGGCCCCCGTGAGGGAGGCCCCGAACCGGTCCGCAACCTGGGCCGCGAGCCGGATGCGGCCGGCCGCGCCCGGGAGCGCGTCGACCGAGACCATGATCGTGGCGTAGCTCATGAGCACCTCCCCGGAGGGCGCGCGGCCCGGCGGGCAGCTTGGCACGCGGGCCGGCTCTGCACGAGAGCAGGGTTCCGTTGCAACCGAACCCTGCTCTCGGTTCTTGATTCTGCCGCATTTTCTACCCCGAACCGGCGGCGACTTCGCCGGAAAATGCTCTAGGGGCGAGCGGCCATGACCATCACCACCCTCGCATGACCATCACCACCCTCGACCGCCTGATCCCCGGCACGCTCGTGCCCTTCGGCGGCGACCGCGCCGCGGTGATCACGCCGGACCTCGCCGCGCGGTTCCAGCCCGGCGACCACCTGCTGGTGCTGCAGGAGACGGGCGATCTCCTGCACGTCCCCGCGGCGCAGAGGGCGCTGGCCGCCGCTGCTGTGGACCGGGCGGAGGCCGCGTTCCGGGCGCTGCCGGCCGTCCCGGATCAGGCCATCGACCGGTTCTTCGACCGCTTCGCGGCGCTCCTGAAGGATTCCTCGGTCTGGGACGCGGTCGCGCAGGCCAACCGGCAGGACGCGGCGCGCGCGGAGCAGGCCGGCCGCTCGACCACCCGCCTCGTCGCGGGCGACCGCATGCGGCGCGACATGAGCGCGGGCCTGCGCGCGTGGCGGGATTGCGGCGAGGGACGCGGTCGCGTGATCGCGCGCGGCGCATCCCGGCTGGACGATCGAGCAGGTGGCCGCACCGCTCGGCGTGGTGGGCTTCGTCTTCGAGGGACGCCCGAACGTGTTCGCCGACGCGGCAGGCGTCGTGCGCACGGGCAACACCGCCGTGCTGCGCATCGGCAGCGACGCGCTCGCCACCGTGCAGGCCATCCAGCGGCACGCGCTCGCCCCGGCCCTCCGGGAGGCCGGCCTCCCACCCGGCGCCGTGTCGCTGATCGACAGTCCGGACCGGGCCGCCGGTTGGGCGCTGTTCTCGGACCGCCGGCTCGCCCTGGCAGTGGCCCGCGGGTCGGGCCGGGCGGTCGCGCAGCTCGGCAGCGTCGCCCGGCAGGCCGGGACCGCGGTCAGCCTGCACGGCACCGGCGGGGCCTGGATGGTCGCCGACCGCGACGCGGATCCCGCGCGCTTCGCCGCCGCCGTGGAGGCCTCCCTGGACCGGAAGGTGTGCAACACGCTGAACGTGTGCTGCCTCCACAGGGCCCGGCTCGCCGACCTGCTGCCGGCCTTCCTGGCCGCCCTGGAGGCGGCCGGCCGCGCCCGCGGCCACGGCTGCAAGCTCCACGTGGTGGCCGGCGACGAGGCCGTGCTGCCGCCCGCGTGGCGGACCGGGACCGTGCGCGCCCGGCGCGCGGAGGGCGAGCGCACCGAGCCCCTGACCGAGATCCTGCCCGAGGCCGAACTCGGCCGCGAGTGGGAATGGGAGGACACGCCCGAGGTCAGCCTCAAGATCGTGGACGACCTCGATCACGCGGTGGCGCTGTTCAACCGCTACAGCCCGCAATTCGCGGCCTCGCTGATCAGCCGCGACCCGGCCGCGCATCGGCGCTTCTTCGACACGGTCAACGCGCCCTTCGTGGGCGACGGATTCACGCGCTGGGTCGATGGGCAATACGCCCTCAACCAGCCCGAACTGGGGCTCTCCAACTGGGAGAACGGCCGTCTCCTCGCCCGCAGCGCCATCCTGTCGGGCCTCGGCGTGTACACGGTGCGCAGCCGCGTCGCGCAGGACGATCCGCGGCTGAGGCGGTGACGGCCCGCCCGCGCCGCCTTAAGCCACCGCCCCGCGATCCCGCTCCGGCCGCGTCTCGGCGAGGGCGTCCGCCCCGGTGGCGTCGGCTCCCCAGAGCAGGCGGCGCACGCCCACGAAGGGCCGCCCCGCCGTCTCGAGCGGCGGCAGGAACGGGGCGCGGCCCAGGAGACCGGCCCGTCGCCAGTGCCCCCACAGGATCCCGGTCGCGAGGCTCGCCGCCGCCACCCCCCCCGAGCCACAGTCCGAGCAGGAGCTGCACCGGCACCACGCCGTTGAACTCGCGCAGGATCCCGAGCGCGAAGGCGAAGGACCACGACACCGCCGAGACCGCGCCCGAGAACAGGAAGGCCCGGGCGCTCACCGGGGACAGGCCCTCCAGGATCGGGCGGCGCACGTCCGTGAGCACGCGCGGCAGCACCCAATGGTGGATCACGACGCCGTTGAGGGTGAGCACGATCACGACCGAGACCTTCGCCCACATCTTCGGATTGAACAGCTTCTCCGGCGACTCGACGGCGTAGATGGCGAGGAAGCCGAGGCCCGACAGCCACAGGAGCGCGAGGCCGACCGTCACGACCTTGGCCATGAAGCGGATCATCCGCTCGATCTCGGGCGGCATTCCGCCCCAGCGCATCCAGCGCAGGAGCCAGAAATCCATCATCGCGGCGGCCCCGAAGCCGAGGCACAGGCCCACGAGGTGGATGCCGATCATGGGGGTCAGGAGCCGGACCTGCGGCAGCGGCGCCGGCAGCGCGACCGTGAGCGGCGCCGCGAGCGCCGGGACCGTCGCGACCAGCCCGAGGCACAATCCGACGAACGCCCCGCATCCGCCGGGCAGGATGCCCCAGGGGACGACCCGCCCCGCACCGAATCTTAGAAATCCCCGCATCTCTCGCTCCCGCATCCTCACGCAGCGCTCGGCCCCAGGCCGCGGACGCTAGATGTCGGGTCTTAACGATCGGTCAACGGATGACTCTGGGGAATTCAGTCAGCGAAGTCATGGAGGCGTCGCGTTTAGATTATCTTCGGGGTTCGGAGTCTGGATGGGGCCGGGACAGCGGGGATCGGCGCGATGAGGCAGGGACGCAGCGGCGAGGCGGTGAGGCGCCCGGAACGGGACGGGAAGGCCGGGTTCTCGCTGGTGGAACTCCTGGTGGTGCTGGCGATCATCGGGATGATCGCCACCATGGTCACCCCGCAGGTGCTCGGCTATCTCGGCCGCGCCAAGGGCGAGACCGCGCGCATCCAGGTCAAGAACCTCGCCCAGGCGGTCGAGCTCTACTACCTCGACCTCGGCACCTATCCGACCACGCAGGAGGGGCTCGCCGCCCTCGTCACCCCGCCCGAGGGCGCGCGGGCGGCGTGGCGCGGTCCCTACCTGCGCGACGGCAAGGGGCTGCTCGACCCGTGGGGGCGGCCGTTCCTGTATCGCTCGCCGGGAGCCGGCGGCGCCCCCTTCGAGATCGCCTTCACGGATCCCGACGCGCCGGGCCGCGGTGCGGCGCCCGAGGTCGCGGCCCGCTGACCGCGCGGGGCCGCCGGTGCCGCGCCGCGGACGCCGAGGATCCCGGCCGGGCGGGCCGGGGCGGGAGGCGGGCGGGTTCAGCCTCGTGGAACTGCTCGTCGTGCTGGCGATCCTCGCCCTGGCGGCGCTCCTCGGCGGCGCCGCCCTCGACGGAATGCTCCCGGCCCGCCGGCTCGACCGGCTCGCCGCCGGCGTGGCGGGCGAACTCGCCAGCCTGCGCGGCCACGCGCGGCGCACCGGCGAGCTGGCGCTGCTGCGGCTCGACCCCGCCCGCGGCCTCTTCCTGAGCAGCCGGCCCGGAGCGCCCCCCCTCGGCCTGGCCGGCTACGCCGTCCAGGTGGAGCCCGCGGCGGGCAGCCGGGCCGGCCCCGGCGAGATCCGCTTCGCCCCCGACGGCTCCTCCTCGGGCGGGACCATCCTGATCCACGGGCGGGGCGGAGGGCGCCGGATCGCGGTGAGCCGCCTCACCGGCCGGGTCGGGGAGGCGGAGGCGATGCCGTGAACCCGGCCTCAACCCGGCGGGGGCAGGATGCGGCCGCGGGCGGTGAGCGGGCCGCGGCCCGCCCGCGGAGCTTCCTCCGCCCGCGGAGCTTCCTCCGCCCGCGGAGCTTCCTCCGCCCGCGGAGCTTCCTCCGCCAGGAGGGCTTCACCCTAGTGGAGGTGCTCGTCGCCTTCGCGGTCGTGGCGCTCGCCACGATCATCGCGCTGGAGGCGGGCGCGTCGCTCGCCCGGCGCGCGCGCCAGCTCGCGGCCGAGCGGCACCGCCTCGACGAGATCGAGGCCATCGTGATGCTGCGCGCGGCGGGAGGTCGGCTCCAGCCGGGGCTCGAACGGGGTCGGTTCGCCGATGGGGAACCCTGGGTGCTCACCGTCGTGGACGTGGCGCCCCTGCTCGGCTGGCAGGGTCTGCCGCCGCTCTGGCGCGTCCAGCTGCGGCGGGGGAGCGCGAACGGCCCGCTCGTCTACGCGACGCTGCTTTCCGGCGGGCAGGCCCGCTAGAGCGGCACCCGATCACGTTGCAACCGGGTGCCGCTCTCGATCTTTGGTCTTGCCGCATTTTCCGCAACGGCACGGTCGGGACCCCGGAGCGGGCCTCGATGGCGGCGTGATCGGATCCTGCTCGCGGCCGCTGTCGCCCGAATCGCCGCCGGCTTCGCGGCCCGGGCCCGCCGCGGCGGGCTTCACCCTGGTCGAGGCGCTGACGGCGCTCGCGGTCGCGGCGCTGATCGCCGTGCTGCTGCTGCAGGCGGTCCGGGCGGCCGGGTTCCTGTCGCGGCTCGGGGCCGGCATCGCCGTGGAGGCGGATCTCGACGTGGTCCGCGACCACCTGCGCGCCGCCCTCGCCCGGCCCCGGGGCCGGGGCGCGGACGGCAGGGGGCCGTCCTTCCTGGGCGAGCCCGGACGTCTGGTGGCGATCCTCGCGGCCAGCCCCGCGACCGAGCGGGGCGCCGACATGCGGATGGTGCTGGCCGGGATGCCCCGGGCGGACGGCCGCATCGACCTCGTCGAGAGCCGCGTCCCGGAGACGGCGGCCGAGGCCGACCCGCCCGAGGTGCTGGTCGGCGGGGCGGCGGCGCTGCGCCTGCACTATTTCGGCGTCGCCCCGACCGAGATGCAGCCGCGCTGGCTCGACGCCTGGACGCGCCGCGACCGGATGCCGGCGCTGGTCGAGATCGTCCTCGACTTCCCGCCCGGCGACCCGCGGCGCTGGGCGCCGCTCGTGGTCCCGCTGGAGCCGCTCCCATGAGGCGCGCGGGCGTCCCGGCCGAGGACGGCTTCGTCCTGCCCGCGGTGCTCGTCGTGCTCGCCGCGGTGGCGATCACGGCCGCCATCGCCACCGAGCGCTTCGCGGTCCATCTCGGCGCCACCTCCGGGCGGGCCGAGAGCCTGCGCCTGCAGGGGCTCGCGGACGGCGCCGCCCGGCTCGTCGCCGCCTCCCTGCTCAACGAGCGCCAGCGCGGGGCGCCGGGCCTCGGCCTGCCCGAGGACGGGCTGCCGGTCGGCTGCCCGGTGCCGGGCGCGCGCCTCCTCGTCGCCGTGCAGGACCAGGCGGGGCTCATCGACCTCAATGCCAGCCCGCGGCCGCTGCTGGAGGCCGCCTTCCGCGCCCTCGGCCTCCCCGACCGCGAGGCCGGGACCGTCGCGGCGGAGGTGGTGGATTACCGCGACCCCGATTCCGACCCGGAGCCGAATGGCGGTGCCGAGGCCCCGCAATACCGGGACCAGGGCCTGCCCTACGGCCCCCGCAACGCGCCGTTCCGCAGCCCCGCGGAGATCGGCATGCTGCCGCATCTCGGCGAGGTGGAGGCGGCCCGGCTGCGGCCGTTCCTGACGGTCTACAACGCGACCGGCCAGTTCGATCCCGGCCCGTCGCCGCTCGGCGCGCTCCTCGGCGGCACGGTCGGGGAGGCGCTGCGCCCCTACGCGGCGCGCTCGCCGCGCAGCGTCTTCGCGATCCGGGTCGTGGCGGCCTCGCCGAGCGGGCGGGCGCAGCGGGAGGCGGTGCTGTCGGCCGGCTCGGTCCGCCAGTCCAATACCGGCCTCCTGAGCTGGCAGGCCGGCTTCGACGGCGCCCCGGCCCTGCCCGAGGCCGCGCCGCACCCGGCCTGCGGGCGCATCGCGGCCGCGCTCGCCGCCGAGGATCCGGCGCGGCGCGCCGGCCGGTGACGGGCCGCGCCGCTTGGGGCCCGGCCGGCGCTCACGCGGCCCGGCTCTCGAAGTCGATCCGCGGGTCGATCCAGCTGTAGGTCAGGTCGGAGATCAGGTTCACCACCAGCCCGACCAGCGAGAAGATGTAGAGGTTGGCGAACACCACCGGGTAGTCCCGGTTCACGATCGACTCGAAGGACAGCAGGCCGAGGCCGTCGAGGGAGAAGATGGTCTCGATGAGGAGCGAGCCGGCGAAGAAGGCCGAGATGAAGGCGCCCGGGAAGCCCGCCACCACGATCAGCATGGCGTTCCGGAAGACGTGCCCGTACAGGACCTGCCGCTCGGACAGGCCCTTCATGCGGGCGGTGAGCACGTACTGCTTGCGGATCTCGTCCAGGAACGAGTTCTTGGTGAGGAGCGTCGAGGTCGCGAAGGCGCCGAGCGCCATCGAGACGATCGGCAGCGTGATGTGCCAGAGGTAGTCCGTCACCTTCTGCCAGGGCGGGAAGGTCTGCCATCCCTCGCTGGTCAGGCCGCGCAGCGGGAAGATCTGCAGGAAGGAGCCGCCCGCGAACAGCACGATCAGCAGGATCGCGAACAGGAAGCCGGGGATCGCGTAGCCGACGATGACCACGCCCGAGGTCCAGACGTCGAAGGGCGAGCCGTCCCGCACCGCCTTGTGGATCCCGAGCGGGATCGAGACCGCGTAGGAGATCAGCGTCATCCACAGCCCGAGCGTCACCGAGACCGGCAGCTTCTCGCGGATCAGCTCCAGCACCGAGACGTCGCGGAAGTAGCTCTTGCCGAAGTCGAAGCGGGCGTAGTCCCACAGCATCTTGGCGAAGCGCTCGGGCGCCGGCCGGTCGAAGCCGAATTGCTGCTCCAGGCGCTTGATGAAGGCGGGGTCGAGGCCCTGCGCGCCGCGGTAGCGGGAATTCGCCTCGCCCCCGCCGCCGCGCGGCGCCGCCCCCGCCCCGAGATCGCCGGACCCGCCGCTCACCCGCGACATCGCGCTCTGGCCCTGGAGCTGGGCGAGCACCCGCTCCACCGGGCCGCCGGGGGCGAATTGCACGATCACGAAGGAGATCAGCATGATCCCGAAGATCGTCGGGACCATCAGGAGCAGGCGCCGCAGGATGTAGTTCGCCATCCGCCCTCACCCCCGCCCGATGCGCCGCGCGCGGGCGGCGTCGTACCACCAGATCGCCGGCGCCCCGAGCCCGTAGCGCGGCAGAGCGGCCGGCCGGCCGTACAGGTCCCAGAGGGCGAGCCGGTGCTGCGCCGAGTACCACATCGGCACCCAGTAGCGGCCGACCCGCAGGCAGCGGTCGAGGGCCCGGCAGGCGGTGGTGAGCTCCGCCCGGGTCGCCGCGTTGGCGACCCGGTCCAGCATCGCGTCGACCGCCGGGTCGGCGATGCCGGCGAGGTTCTGCGAGCCCGGCACGGCGGCGCTGCGGCTCGCATAGATCTCCCGCAGCCCCGCGCCCGGCGTCACCGAACCCCCGAACCGGGTCGAGACCACGTCGAAGTCGAACTCCTTGAGCCGCGCCTGGTACTGGGCCGGGTCCACCATGCGCGAACTCGCCCGGATGCCCAGGAGCGAGAGGTTCTTGATGAAGGGCTGCACCAGGGGCTGGAAGACCGGGCTCGAATCCAGGAACTCGAAGGCGAGGGGCTGGCCGTCCGGCAGCCTGATCTGGCCGCCCTCGCGGGTGCAGCCCGCCTCGCGCAGCAGCGCGTCGGCCCGCCGCAGCAGCGCCCGGTCCTGGCCCGAGCCGTCCGAGCGGGGCGGGGACCAGGGCGCGCCGAACACCTCGTCCGGCAGCCTGCCCCGGAAGGGTTCGAGGAGGGCGAGCTCCTCCGGCCCGGGCGGTCCCTCGGCCTTCAGGTCGGAATTCTCGAAGAACGAGGCGGTCCGCCGATAGGCGCCGTACATCAGGTTCTGGTTCGACCACTCGAAGTCGAAGGCGAGCCCGATCGCCTCGCGGATGCGCGGGTCCTTGAAGACCGGGCGGCGGGTGTTGAAGAACCAGCCCTGCGTGCCCGACGGGGTGGCGTCCGGCACGGTCTCGCGCTTGACCCGCCCCTCCTGGGCGGCCGGGAAGTCGTAGCCCGTGGCCCAGACCCGCGAGGTGAACTCCTCCCGCCAGGTGAAGGCTCCGGCCTTGAAGGCCTCGAAGGCGACGTCGCGGTCGCGGAAATACTCGTAGCGGATCTCGTCGAAATTGTTCTGCCCGACATTCACCGGCAGGTCGGCGCCCCAGTAGTCGCGCACCCGATCGAAGGCGATGAAGCGCCCGACCTCGAAGCGGGCGACCTGGTAGGGCCCGGAGCCGAGGGGGGCGTCCAGGGTCGAGGCCTCGAAGTCGCGGGCCGCGTAATAGGCCTCCGAGAAGATCGGGAGCTCCGCCACGACGAGCGGCAGGTCGCGGCTGCGGCCGGGCGCGAAGGTGACGGTGACCGCCTCGTCGCCCTCCGGCACCGCGTCGGCGACGTCGCGCAGCACCGAGGCGATCCGCGGGTGGCCCTTGTCCCGCAGGATCCGGATCGAGAAGGCGACGTCCCGGGCGGTGAGCCGCGAGCCGTCGTGGAAGCGCGCCTGCGGGCGCAAGGTGAAGCGATAGCTGAGGCCGTCCTCGCTCACCCGCACCGCGCGGGCGACGAGCCCGTAGAGCGCGTCCGGCTCGTCGAGGGCGCGCGTCATCAGGCTGTCGAAGGTCAGGTCCATCCCGGCCGCGCCGTCGCCCTTCAGCACGTAGATGTTGAGCGTGTTGAAGGTCTCGAAGGCTTGGTTGCCCGCCGTGGTGGCGATCTGGGTCGAGAAGGTGCCGCCGCGCGGCGCCATCGGCTCGACATAGTCGAAGCGCGGGAAGTCGGCCGGGTATTTCAACTCGCCGAAGCTCGACAGGCCGTGGCGCTCGCCCGCGGGGGGGCGGCCGTCCTGCGCAGCTGTCCCCTGCGCGCGGCCGGCCCGCGGCAGCGTCCCCGCGAGGGCGGCGCTGCCGGCGAGCCGCAGCAGGGCGCGGCGGGTCGGGCTCATCGCGCCGCCCCGGTCTTGGCGGCGAGGGTCCGGTCGTACCACCAGGTCCAGGGGAAGCCCGAGCCGCCATACGTCGGCAGCACCGCCGGATGCGCGAAGCGGTTCCAGCGCAGCGTCCGGCTCACCCCGGCGGCCCATTGCGGCACCACGTAGTCGTGGGCGAGCAGCACCCGGTCGAGCGCGCGGGTCGCCGCGACGAGCTCGTCCCGGTCGCGGGCGAAGATCACCTTCTCGATCAGCGCGTCGATGCCCGCATCCTTGATGCCGGCGAGGTTGCGCGAGCCCGGCCTGTCGGCGGCGGCGGAGCCCCAGAAATCGCGCTGCTCGTTGCCGGGCGAGAGCGATTCCGGCCAGGAATTCAGCGCCAGCGCGTCGAAGTCGAAGCCGCGCACGAGGTTCTGGTACTGGGCCGGGTCGACGATCCGCAACATGACCTTGATGCCGAGCCGCTCGAGCTGCTGGCGATAGGGCAGCACCACGCGCTCGGCCGAGTTGTCGTAGCCCAGGAACTCGATGGTGAGGGGCTGGCCGGAGGCCGCCTCGACCATCTGGCCGCCCCGCTGCGCGTAGCCGGCCGCCTGGAGGAGGCGCACCGCCTCGCGCAGGTTGGTGCGCTGCGCCTCCGCGCTGCCGTTGACCGGGTTGCGGTAGGGCTCGGTGAAGACCTTCTCGGGGATCTTGTCCCTGACGCTCTCCAGGATCTCGCGCTCGCGTCCCTCCGGCAGCCCCGAGGCGGCGAGTTCGGTGCCGAAGAAGTAGGAATCGATCCGCTTGTAGAGCCCGTAGAACAGGGTGCGGTTCATCTCCTCGAAGTCGAAGGCGAGGTTGAGCGCCCGGCGCACCCGCGGATCGGCGAATTTCGCGCGGCGCAGGTTGAAGGTGAAGCACTGCATGATGCCGCTGCCGCGGGAGGGGAACTCCTCCTTGACGATCCGCCCCTCGCGCACGGCCGGGAAGCCGTCGTAGGCGGTGGCCCAGTTGCGGGCGATGTTCTCGCTGCGCCAGTCGAACTGGTCGGCCTTGAAGGCCTCGATCAGCACCGTGCCGTCGCGAAAATACTCGTTGCGCAGGGCGTCGAAGTTGAAGCGGCCCTTGTTCACCGGGATGTCGCGGCCCCAGTAATCCGCCACCCGCTCGTAGGTGATGCTGCGGCCGGGATCGAGCTTGGCGATCCGGTAGGGACCGGAGCCGAGCGGGATCTCCAGGGTCGTCTCGGTCGGCTTGCGGGGATGCCCGCCGCCATCCCGGCCCTCCCACCAGTGCTTGGGCAGCACCGGCATCTGGCCGACGATCTGCGGCAATTCCCGGTTGCCGGTCTCCGAGAACGTGAAGCGCACCTCGCGCTCCCCGACCGCCTCGACCTTGGCGACGTTGTGGTAGTAGGAGGCGTAGAGCGGGCTGTTCTCCTTGAGGATCCCGAACGAGAAGATCACGTCCGCCGGCGTGACCGGCGCGCCGTCGTGCCACTTCGCCTGCGGCCGCAGCCGGTAGGTGACGCTGCCGAGATCCTCCGCCACCTGCACGCCCTCCGCGAGGAGCCCGTAGGACGTGAAGGGCTCGTCGAGCGCCTCGGTCATCAGCGTGTCGTAGATGAGCGGGACCTCGCCCTCGAGGTCGCCCTTCACCCCCGAGACGATCAGGTTGAGGTTGTCGAAGGAGCCCTGCTGGCCGAGGCGCAGGAGCCCGCCCTTGGGCGCCTCCGGGTCGGCATAGGCGAAATGGGTGAAGTCGGCGGGGTATTTGGGCGTGCCGAGCAGCGTCAGGCCGTGGCGCCAGGGCGGGTCGGCGAGGGCCGGCGCGGGCGCGAGGCCACCCGTCAGGCAGAGAAGAAGGGCGAGCGCGGCGGGGCGGCGTGCGGTCACGCGGGACGATCCTCCGTCTGGGCGCCCGGGCGACGGGCCGGGCGCGGCGATGATCCCGTGTTTACGTCCCGCGCTCCCCTGGCGCCACCTGCCCGATGCGCGCAGCCGCCCGGCCCCTCACGCCCTCTTGCCCCACACCCTCTTGCCCCAGACCCTCTTGCCCCAGACCCTCTTGCCCCAGATCCTCTTGCCCCAGACCCTCTGCCCCTAGACTTCTTGCCCTCAGGCCTTCCTGGCCCTCACACCCTCCTGCCGAGGCGCCGCAGGGCGGCCGCCGCCCCCGCATGGCCGAGTTCGGCGGCCCGCCCGTAGAGGCGCAGCGCCTCGCCCCGGTTCCGGGGCATCCCGAGCCCGGTCTCGTGGGCCTGGCCCAGGAGGTAGAGCCCGAGCGGGTCGTCGAGGTCGGCGGCCCTGCGGTACCAGGCCAGGGCCTCGGCGGCGTTGCGGCGCTTCTCGTAGAGCGCGCCCAGATGGGCCATGGCGGGGGCGAAGCCGAGATCGGCCGCCCGCCGGAACTGCGCCATGGCGGCCTGCGGATCGGGCCGCAGCCCGCCCTTGCCGTCCCGGTGGAACTGGCCGAGATGGTCGATCGCGACGCCGTTGTTCTCCTCGGCGGCGAGCCGGTAGAGGCGCAGCGCCTCGGCCTCGTTGCGCGGCAGGCCGCCGAGCCCCCGCTCGTGCAGGAAGGCGAGGCCCGCCCGCCCGACCGCGCTGCCCTCCTCGGCGGCGCGCTCGTAGAGCCTGCGCGCCTCCCGCGCGTCCTCTGGCAGGCCGCCGCGCCCCTCCCGGTACATCGCCGCCAGGTAGGCCATGCCGAGGCTGTTCCCGGCCTCCGCCGACCTGCGGTAGAGCCGCACGGCCTCGACGTCGTCCTTCGCCAGGCCACCCTTGCCGAGCTTGGTCATCCAGCCGAGATGCGCCATCGCGTGGGCATTGCCCGCCTCGGCGGCGCGGCGGAACAGGCGCGCGGCCTCCGCCTCGTCCTTGGCGAACCCGCCCTTCCCGTGCAGCAGGAACAGGCCGAGGTTGTTCTGGGCCGCCGCGTTGCCGAGGCGCTCGGCCCGCGCGTAGAGCCGTCCCGCCTCGGCCTCGTCCTTCGGCACGCCCTCGCCGCGGGCCGTCATCACGCCGAGCTCCACCATGGCGGCGGCATCCTCGCGCTCGACCGCCGCCCTGTACCAGCGCACGGCCTCGGCGGAATCCTTCGCCACCCCCTGCCTGCCGGTCCGGTAGAGGTTGCCGAGGTTGCGCATCGCCGCGACGCTGCCGCGCTCGGCCGCGCGGTGGAACAGGCGGAGCGCCTCGTCGGGGCTGCGCTCCAGGCCGCCGAGCCCCTCCAGCGTCAGGGTGGCGAGGTTGTTGAGGGCCTGCGCGCTGCCCTGATCGGCCGCGCGGCGGTACCAGGCCGCCGCGTCGCCGTACTGCTTGTCGGCGTGCAGGGCCCGGCCGAGTTGCACCGCGTAGCGCGGGTTGTCGGGAGCCGCCCGCGTCGCCGCCCGGCAGGCCTCGACCGCGCGCCGGGCGTCGATCTTGTCGAGCGGCACGCCGCGCAGGCCCGGCGCGCGCTCGCGCCCGTCGGAGACGGCGGCGAGTTCGTCGCAGAGGGCCTCGTCGCCGACCCGGCGCAGCGTCGGGCGCGGCAGCGCGGCGACCGTCTGGCGCCGGCTCGTCTCGATCTCGGCGAGGCGGGCCTGGGCCTCCGCCCGCAGCGGGCTGTCGCCGAACTGCGCGACGAAGCTGCGCAGGGCCTCCGGGTCGGTGCTGGTCTTGAGGAAGCGCCACGCGATCTCGTCGGCCCGGGGCGCGGCGGGCGCGGGCGGCTCGGCCCGCGCGCCGGCCAGCATGATCCGCCGCGCGCCGAGCACCTGGTTGTAGACGGCCGGGATCTGGTCGTGGTTCGCCCGGCGGGCGAGGGCGGCCACCTCCTCGCGCACCGTCTCGCCGAGATCGACGAGGCTGGTGCCGGGCTTGCGCAGCTCGGCGGCGAAGACGCGGGTGAAGACCGAGTTGGGGCTCGGGTCGCTGCCGGGGAGGCGGTCGAGGGCCTGCTGGCCCGCCCCGGCCGAGTAGAGCGAGAACACGCCCTGCGGCGGTTCCTTGAACGCGAGGCCGCGGGGCGCGCCGAGCGTGCGCGACCCGGCCTTCGGGAAGGGGTTGTCCCGGCAGGCATCGATCACCAGGATCGTGACCCGGGCGCCGCGGGACTGGATGTCCTGGATGATGTCGGCCTCGGCGAGGGCGAGCTTGCGCACCACGCCCTCGCCGCCCGCCGCCAGCGAGGGGATGTCGGCCGGGATCAGGTAGTTGACGCCGTCGAGGGCGACGCCGTGGCCCGCGAAGTAGAACAGCACCGTGTCGCCCGGCTCGACCTCGCGGGTGAAGGCCCCGAAGGCGGTGAGGAAGCCGGTGAGCGTCGCCTCGCGGGTCAGGCGCGCGACGCGGAAATCGAGGGATTGCAGCGCGTCCGCCACGGTCTCGGCGTCGCGCACCGCCCGCTCGAGCTGCATCCCCTGGGGGAGATTCGCGTAGGCGTTGACGCCGACCACGAAGGCGAGGCGCCGCTCGGCCCTGGCGGCCGCCGCGGAGAGGCAGAGCGTGAGCAGAATCAGGAGCGCCCGCCCGACGGATCCGGTCACGCATCGCCTCCCAGCCGAATGCCTCCCATGCGGGATGGGATATCGGGTCGATGGGAGCGCACAAGTGCCGATCGGCACGCGGTGTGCCCGCCCGCGCGGCGATCTCGGCTGGCAGGGCCGTGATCCGGGATCCGCTTGATCGAAGCGGATCCCGGATCACACGCCCGCGCGGCGCCTGAGCGAAGCCCACATCCGCCATCCCGAAGGGATCAAGCGGATCACCAGCCCGCGCGGCGCCTGAGCGAAGCCCAAATCCGCCATCCCGAAGGGATCAAGCGGATTTGGCATGACACGACGAAGGCCGGGCGGGCGCCCGGCCTTCCGCGCCGACGATGGTCCGCCCCGGTCGGGATCCGGGATCAAGGCTTTCGGATCAGGGCTTGAGCATCAAGGCTTAGGCATCAAGGCTTGGGCATCAGGGCTTGGGAAAGTCGACCGGCTTGTCCGAGAGCGTCTTCAGGTAGGCCAGGATGTCGGCGCGCTCGGCGCCGGAGGACACGCCCGCGAAGGCCATGATCGTGCCCTGCACGTAGCCCTTCGGGTTGTGGATGAACTGGTCCAGGTCCTCGTAGCTCCAGTCGCCGCCCTTGGCCTTCATCGCGGCCGAGTAGTTGAAGCCCTCGTGGCTGCCCTTCGGCCGGCCCACGACGCCCCAGAGATTCGGCCCGACCTTGTTCGCGCCGCCCTTGTCGAAGTTGTGACAGGCCGCACATTTCTTGGCCGCCGACTGGCCCTTGGCGGCGTCGGCGCTGGCGAGGCGCACCGGCAGGGGCTCCTCCTTGGGCGCCGCCTCGCCGCCGCCCGCCGGCGCCTCGGTGGCGGCCGCGAGCGCGTAGCCGCGATCGCCCGCCGGCTTCGGCTTGTAGATCAGCTCGGCGAGGAAGCCCGTGCCCATCGCGAACAACAGCGTGCCGAGCACGGCACCGGCGACCTTGTTAAGCTCGAAGGAATCCATGTCTCGGCAGCTCCGGTGCTCGAACGAGCAGGGCCTCGTAGGCGGTTGGAGGTGGCGGGGACGGCCCGAACCGGCCGCGCGCGCGGGGAACACACGGCGGGGTGCTTAGCCGTTCTCCCGCGCCATTGACAATGGCTCCAACCAACGTCGGTTGGTCGCAGACGCGGCCCGGGCCGCACTTGAGCGCGGCCCGGGCGGCGCCGCGGTGGCGGGCAGACCCGGATATGGTCTATGGAGCGCGCGAATCCCGGCTCGCGCCTCTCGCTCCTCTCCGGTTCGTCCATGTCCGATCCGCTGATCCTGATCCCCGCCCGCCTCGCGGCGACCCGCCTGCCGGACAAGCCGCTCGCGGAGATCTGCGGCGAGCCGATGATCGTCCACGTCTGGCGCCGCGCGATCGAGTCGGGTCTCGGCCCGGTCGTGGTCTGCACCGACACGCCCGCCATCGTGGCGGCGGTGGAGGCCGTGGGCGGGCTCGGGGTGCTGACCCGGCCCGACCACCCCTCGGGCTCCGACCGCCTCGCGGAGGCGCTCGCGATCATCGACCCGGAGGGGCGCCACGACGTGGTGGTGAACGTGCAGGGCGACCTGCCGACGATCGACCCCGCCGTCATCGCCGCCTCCGTGACCCCGCTCGCCGACCGCGCCGTCGACATCGCGACCCTCTGCGCCGTGATCACGCGACCCGAGGAGCGCACCGAGCCGAGCGTGGTCAAGGTGGTGGGCTCGCCGGTCTCGCCCACGCGGCTGCGCGCCCTCTACTTCACCCGCGCGACCGCGCCCTGGGGGGAGGGGCCGCTCCACCACCATATCGGCCTCTACGCCTATCGCCGCCGGGCGCTGGAGCGCTTCGTCGCCCTCGGCCCGAGCCCGCTGGAGCAGCGCGAGAAGCTGGAGCAGCTGCGCGCCCTCGAGGCCGGGATGCGCATCGACGCCACCATCGTCGACGACGTGCCGCTCGGCGTCGACACCCCCCACGACCTCGATCGCGCCCGCGCCGTGATGGCGGCCAGGCGCCTCAACTGACCAGAAGGCCGCGTCCCTCCCGATGACCCGCACGATCTCCTACCAGGGCGAGCCCGGCGCGAACTCGCACATCATCTGCGCCGAAGCCTATCCGGACTGGACGCCGCTGCCCTGCCCCACCTTCGAGGACGCCTTCGCGGCCGTGGCGGACGGCAGCGCCGATCTCGGCATGATCCCGATCGAGAATTCCATCGCGGGCCGGGTCGCGGACATCCACCACCTGCTCCCGGCCTCCGGGCTGCACATCGTGGGCGAGCAGTTCCTGCCGATCCATTTTCAGCTGATGGCGCTGCCGGGCGCCGATCCGGAGGCTCTGCGCAGCGTCCACAGCCACGTCCACGCCCTCGGCCAGTGCCGCAAGGTGGTCCGCCGCCGCGGCCTGAAGCCGGTGGTGGCGGGCGACACGGCCGGCGCCGCCCGCGAGGTCGCCCAGATCGGCGATCCGACCCGCGCGAGCCTGTCGCCGCGCCTCGCGGCCGAGATCTACGGGCTCACCATCGTCGAGCAGGACGTGGAGGACGAGGCCCACAACACGACGCGCTTCGTGGTGGTCGCCCGCGAGCCGTCCGTGCCCCCGCCCGAGAGCGGGCCCTGCGTGACGAGCTTCGTGTTCCGGGTCCGCAACCTGCCGGCCGCGCTCTACAAGGCGCTTGGGGGCTTCGCCACCAACGGCGTCAACATGACCAAGCTCGAGAGCTACATGGTCGAGGGCCAGTTCACCGCGACGCAGTTCTACGCCGAGGTCGACGGCCATCCCGAGGAGCCGCCCCTGCGCCGCGCCCTCGACGAGCTCGCCTACTTCTCGCGGGAGCTGCGCCTCATCGGCACCTACCCGGCCCATCCGTTCCGCGAGAGCACGCGGCCGCGGGCCGAGTAGCGGCAAGCGGCCGCCGGAGGAGCGGGAAAGCGGCCGTCGCGCCCGGGACGGGCCCTGGCCGCGGCCGCGGCCGCGCGGGGCTCGACAGCGCCCCCTCGTCCCGGGCAATCATCGGGCCCGCCTGCGAGCTCGCCGACCGCATGACCGCCACCGACGCCCTCTTCGCCGCCGCCCGGGCCGTGCAGGCCCGGGCCCACGCGCCCTACTCGCGCTTCCGCGTCGGCGCCGCCCTCCTGGACGAGACCGGGGCGATCCATGCCGGCTGCAACGTCGAGAACGCGGCCTACCCGGTCGGCACCTGCGCGGAGGCCGGCGCCATCGCCGCCATGGTGGCGAGCGGGGGACGGCGCATCGCGGCGATGCTGGTGCTCGGGGACGGCGAGGCGCTGGTGACCCCCTGCGGCGCCTGCCGCCAGCGCATCCGGGAATTCGCCGCGCCGGACACGCCCATCCACGTGGCGGGGCCCGCGGGCGTGCGGCGCAGCTTCACCTTGGACGCCCTGCTGCCCGCCTCGTTCGGCCCGGACAATCTCGGGGCCGGGGCGTGAGCCCGCCCGATCCCCGCGCCGCCGCGGCCGCCGCCGCGCTGCGCGCCCGCGGCGTCGCGGGTCCCTTCGCGCTCGCCATCGTGGCCGGCACCGGCCTCGGCCCCCTCGCGGAGCGGATCGCGTCGCCCCGCATCCTCCCCTACGACGAGATCCCGCATTTCCCGCTCTCCGGCGTCTCGGGCCATGCCGGGCGGCTCGTGGCGGGCACGCTCGCGGGCCGGCCCGTGCTGCTCTTCGCGGGCCGGGTCCATCCCTACGAGCGGGGCGATGCCGCCGCCATGCGGGTGCCGCTCGCCACCCTGGCGGCGCTGGGGGGCCCGCCCCTCCTTCTCACCAACGCGGCCGGGTCGCTGCGCGAGGAGGCCGGCCCCGGGGCCCTGGCGCTCATCACCGACCATCTCAACCTGTCGGGCCTCAACCCCCTGATCGGCGAGCCCTCCGACGCCCGCTTCGTGCCCATGGTCGACGCCTACGATCCGGGCCTGCAGGACGGCCTGCGGCGGGCCGCCGCGCGGGCGGGGATTCCCCTCCACGCGGGCATCTACGCGTGGTTCTCCGGCCCGAGCTTCGAGACGCCGGCCGAGATCCGCATGGCCGGGCTCCTCGGCGCGGACCTCGTCGGGATGTCGACGGTGCCGGAGGTGATCCTCGCCCGCTTCCTCGGCCTGCGGGTCGCCGCGCTCTCGATCGTCACCAACCACGCGGCCGGCCTGCACGGCGGCAGCCCGACCCATGCCGAGACCAAGCGCGCCGCCGCGCCGGCCGCCGAGGCGGTGGGCCGGCTCGTCGAAGCCTGGCTCTCGGGACCCGGGGGACCCTGAGGCCCGGGGCCTCGCCCCCGCGCCGGTCCCGGGTGAGCGCCGCCGGCGCGCGCCGAGGATGGATATCCGGCGGTCTCATTCCGGATTTCGCGCCGACGATGCCCTAGACGAAAAGTCGTATCCAGTCGCGATGTCGCATCAAAGCAGTCACTCCGCTATCTCGGCCGGTTCGTCTGCCGGAAGAACGCTGATCGAAACTGACTCTCATCGGCGTCCCAATGGCCCAGGTGCGGCGGGACCGGGGCGATCGTCCCCACATAAGGCAGACCGGGACAGCTTGGATGGATTGACGCTGCGCTGTCGTTGCTCGATACCCGGCGCAACAGGGGTACGGAACGTGCGGTGGATGACGATCGAGTCCGAGTCCAGGATCCCGTTCGGGCGCCCCACGGTGGTCGGGCGGGAGTTCGACTACATCGCGGATGTCCTGCGCAACGGCAGCATGGCGGGGGGCGGGCCGTACACGCAGCGCTGCGAGGAGTGGCTCAAGGCCGAACTCGGCACGCACCGGGCGCTGCTGACGCATTCCTGCACGGCCGCCCTGGAGATGGCCGCGATCCTGGCGGAGGTCGGGCCCGGCGACGAGGTCGTGATGCCCTCCTTCACCTTCTCGGCCACCGCCACCGCCTTCGTGCTGCGCGGCGCCACGCCGGTCTTCGTCGACATCAGGCCCGACACCCTCAACATCGACGAGCGCCTCATCGAGGGCGCGCTCACCCCCCGCACCAGGGCGATCGCGGTCGTCCACTATGCCGGGCGGGCCTGCGCGATGGACGCCGTCATGGCGGTGGCGAACGCGCGCGGGCTCGTGGTGGTGGAGGATGCCGCCCACGCCCATCTGGCGCGGGACGGGGCGCGGCCCCTCGGCACGATCGGGCATCTCGGCTGCCTGTCGTTCCACGAGACCAAGAACGTGATCGCCGGCGAGGGCGGCGCGCTCCTCGTCAACGACCCCCGCCTCGCCGCGCGCGCCGAGATCGTGCGCGACAAGGGCACCGACCGCAGCCGCTTCCTGAGGGGCGAGGTCGACAAGTACACGTGGCAGGATGTCGGCTCCTCCTACGGCCCGAGCGAGATCGTGTCGGCGTTCCTGCTGGCCCAGCTCGAGCGCGCGGCGGCGATCTGCGACGAGCGGCGCGCCCTCTGCGACGCCTACCGGGCCGGCCTCGCCCCGCTCGCCGCGCGCGGCCTCGTCACCCTGCCGGAGGCGGCGGGCACCCAGACGAACGGCCACATCTTCTGGCTGCTGACGCGCGACGAGGACACCCGCAACCGCCTCCTGGCGCATCTGGGCGCGCGCGGCATCCAGGCCACCTTCCACTACGTGCCGCTCCATTCGGCGCCGGCCGGGCGGCGCCACGGGCGGGCCGGGTCGAGCCTCGCGGTCACGGATTCGGTCAGCGCGCGCCTCGTGCGGCTGCCGCTCTTCCTCAACATGACGGGGGGCGAGATCGCCCGGGTCGTGGCCGCGGTCGAGGCCTTCTACGCCTGAGCGGGGCGCCCCGCGCCGCGGCCCCTCATGCGCCATCCGGTTGATCGCTTCGCCATCTCGCATTTCGGCGATGCGGATGTCGGCTGCGCTCAGGCGCCGCGCTCAGGCGCCGCGCGGGCTCGGGATCCGGGATCCGCTTCGATCAAGCGGATCCCGGATCAGGCGGAGGAGCGGTGGAGCGGGTGGTCCATCGTGATGCGCAGCCCCCGGCCGCCCCCGGGCAGGTTGCGGGCCGCGATGTCCCGCAGCGTGGAGGTCTCGGCGATGCAGGCCATGCCCGCCCGGGTGAACGTGTCCGCGTTGTAGACCTGCGGCGACAGGAGCGGGTTGGTCAGCGCGTGCGAGAACGCGTCCGCCGCCACCATGCGGCCGATCAGCGGCGGCACCGCCGCCCGCGGCGGCAGGTCCTCGGCGAAGAGCCCGACGAAGAACTCGATCCGGTCCACCGTCCCGTACAGGTCCCGCAGGGCCGCCACCACGTCCGGATCGCCGCTGATCTGCTCGAAGCGGGTGATGCGGGGATAGTTCATCAATTCCCGGTAGTCGTTGTAGCTCGCCAGCCGGTTGGTGCGGCCCTGCTGGACGCTCGCCCGCTCGACCTCCCGCAGCATCTCGGCGGTGTTGAAGAGGCCGAGGCGCCACGCCTCGGTCGCGCTGGCGGCGTGCAGGGCCGCGCCGAGTCCCTCCGCCAGGAGCGGCCCGTTCCCGAAGCGGGTGCCGGCCATCGGGACCTCGCCGTCCCGCCATCGCACCCGCTCGGGCACCAGGCTGTGCCACCGGTAGAGCAGGTTGAACTCCACCGGGATCCAGTTCTCGCGGTTCCACCGCGCGCCGTAGCAGGGGGTCGGGTCGGCCAGCAGCCTGAACCAGTAGGGCGAGATGTGGTTGATGTACTCCTCGACCACGACCTTGATCAGCTGGACGATGTTGATGGCGCGGGCGGTCTGGAAGATCCGCTCGTCGTCCCAGTCCGGCTCGGCGGCTTCGAGCACGCCGCAGAGCCGGTTGTGCTCGCGCAGGAACAGGGTGTTGATGGCCGCGGTGAAGAGCGTGGCGTTGGCCCGCTCGCCCCCGAAGGCGAAGAGGGTGGCCTTGCGCTCCGGCGGGAGCGTGTCGGGCATCTTCACCGGATCGGGCACGGCCGAGAAGCGCGGGTCGCGCCGGCCCTCCGGGTCGAAGAGGCGCGGCGCCCATTCCTCGCCGCCGTGCATCTCGGAGAGGAGCCGCCCGCGCTCCCCGCGGGCCTCGCTGCGCCGCCGCAGGGCCGCCTGCACCGCCTCGGTGAGCCCGTAGATCTGGCTCAGGTCGATCTGGTGATTGGTCCGGGTGCGGCGGGTATCGGCGGGATCCGTCATCAGGAACCCGTCCGTGAACCATTGGGCGAAGCTCGGGAACAGGAGGGTCGAGCGGGTCGACAGGCGCGGCCCTTCCGGCCGCGTCACGAAGAGGCGCGCCACCGCGTCCAGGGGCGGCAGCGGGTCGAGATCTCCGGGCGGCGCGTAGCGCGAGAACCACGTCCTGTCGGTGAGCGACGACCAGGAGCTGTAGGGTGCCATGGTGCTGAGCCGCAGCGGCCGCATCGGCGCCTTGCGCACGGCATTGTCGACGATCAGCCGGTTCAACAGGCGCGCGAGCCAGGGCTGCCGGTTGGCGACCTGCCAGAACGGCCTGCCGCGCGTGAGCAGGAAGGTCTCGATCGTGTTGCGCAGGCCGTCCCGGCTGGTGTCGCGGGCGGAATCCACCATGGGCGCACTCCCGATCCGTGAGGGGCGACGAGAGTGATCCGCGCGGCGCGGGCCACCCGCCGTCCAAGAAGGCGCCCGCACGGCCGCGAGGCCTCTGCCGCGTCGCGAGCGCCGGATCTCTCGGTGAAATCTCCACGGATGTCCCCTGGGGCATCCGAAAACACGACGCTTGGAAACAGCCACCGTATCGCTCGATTTGGCCTGTTTTGTCAATGCCGCGGGGGCGAGAATCGTGATCTTTCGCACATGTCGGAATGCGCCGGATCTTGAATCATCAGAAAGATATCTCAGGCATCTGATTTGATAAATATCAGAAAGTATGATTTCAATTACGGAGACATTGCGCAAAATAGGCATATGAATATATCAAAAAAAGGCGGAAGAGAGAGGCGAATGACGAATTTCATCCGGCATGGACCGTGGGAACGGAGCCGGTGCGGAGGGGCAGGGCGCCGCCCGCGGGAAGGCTCTGCCACGGGGCGCCGGCCCTGGCCCCTGCCTCGGCCGCATGGATGTCCCCAAGTCAGGTTGCGGTAAAGCCGCACCTCATGAAATCCGATCCTGTGATCGCGTGATCGTCCGGGGCCGCCCGCACGATCGAGAGCCTGATCCGGCGACGGACCCTGCCTGCCGGCATGCTGCTGTCCGGCCTGCCCCGCCCGACGGCGCCCGCGCGGCGGCCGGCTGGACATCGGCTGCCACGCGGTCGACTTTATCCCGGCGCGGAGCCCGCATCCCGGCGGGCCCGCCTCGCGCGCGGCCCGCATCCCGACGGGCCCGCGTCGCGCGCGGCCCGCATCCCGACGGGCCCGCGCCAGGGAGGACAGGCCGATGCGACGCAACCTCGTGGGATTCGTGCTCCTCGCCGGGCTCGGGGCGGGCGGGCTGACCGCCTGGCAGGGGCGGGCGCCGGCCCTCGGCAGGGAGCCGCGCTTCCCGCAACTCACGCTGGAGACCCTCACCGACCAGCAGCGCCCGCTCGGCGAGAAGATCATGAAGATCTCCAGCGTCGGGCTCGCCGGCCCCTACAACCCGATGATCCGCAGTCCCGAGATGGCGCAGCGGATGTACGATCTCCTCGACTACCTGCGCTGGCACACCTCGGTGCCGACGCGGCTGAACGAGTTCGCGATCCTGATCACGGGGCGGCTGTGGCGCTCGCAGGTCGAGTGGTACGCGCATCATCCGCTGGCCCTCAAGGCGGGCCTGTCCGAGGAGGTCGCGGCCGATCTCAAGGCCAATCGGCGCCCGCGCGGCATGAAGCCCGACGAGGAGGCGGTCTACGATTTCTGCATGGAGCTCTCCACCAAGCACGCGGTCTCGGACGAGACCTTCGCGCGGGCGAAGGCCGTGCTGGGCGAGCAGGGCGTGGTCGACCTCACGGCCCTGACCGGCACCTACGTCACGGTGGCGATGCTGCTCAGCATGGCCGAGGAGGGCGTGCCGCCCGGCAAGGAGCCGCCCTTCAAGCCGGGCGAGCCGTGAGCCGCGCGGGGCTCGCCCCGCCGCGGGGGCCCGGTTGACTCAACCGGGAATACGCTGATCAGCGGTCTGAACAGGCCACGCTCGCCGGTGCCGTCCTGCGCGGCCCCACGCGCCGGGTCACGGCCGCCCCGGAAGGAGCCCGCCCATGAGGGTGGCGCCCGAGCGGCCTGCCTCGCCCGGTCGGCCCCACCCTGCCGCCGGCGGTCCTCCGGGGCGTCTCCACCGAGCTGAATGCGCGCATTCAGAGCCAGGCGAGGGCGCTCGACGGCCCGCCCGTCATCCTCGCCCGCGAGGAGGCCGAGAAGGCCGACAGGGCGCTCGACCAGATCCACCGGCGGGCCTGGGATCTCTGGAAGCGGAAGGTGACGGCGGCGCCCTGAGCGCCCCGCGCCGGTGGGGTCACCGGTTCGGCGGCACGACGATGCGGCGAGCCGGCTCGCCGGGATCGCCCGACCCCGCCTGCGCCGGTCCGGTGCGGGCTGGAACGAAAGCGACGGCCGGCTCTTGGTTGTGCCGCACGTCGTCCGGCGAACCGGTCGCCGCGTCGTCGGACGATGCTGCAGGGAGGGACACGGACATGCAGGCAGATCGTCGCGATTTCCTGATGGGCGCGGCCGGGCTGGCGGCCGCCGGCGCCGGGGCGGCCGCGGGGCTGCGGACCGGGGCGGCGGCCGCGGCAGCCTCCTTCGAGATGCCGCGGGGCATGACGCTGCTCAACATGCAGCGCCAGGGGGGCTACGGCCTCGGCGTCAAGACGGAGCGGGGCATCCTCGACGTGACCGCGGCCGCGGCGAGCCTCGGCCTGCCCGCGCCCGCCGACATGGACGACCTCCTGCAGAACGGGAAGGGCGGGCTGCTCCGGGCGGTGGCGGACGGGGCGGCGCGCGGGCCGGACACCCTCTACCTGCGCGAGGAGGCCGTGCGGTTCGCTCCCCTCGTCACGAGGCCCGAGAAGATCATCATGATGGGCTTCAACTACCGGCACCACGCGGCCGAGACCGGAACCCCCATCCCCAAGGACCCTCCGCTCTTCAACAAGTACAACAACGCGCTCAACCACCATGGCGGCACCATCAAGCTGCCGACCGCGGTCGCGCGCGAGTTCGACTACGAGGTCGAGCTGGTGATCGTGTTCGGGCGGGAATGCTCCAACGTGTCGGAGGCGGAGGCCCTGGACTGCGTGGCGGGCTACGCCACCGGCAACGACTTCAGCGCCCGCGACCTGCAGACCCTGACGTCGCAATTCATGATCGGCAAGACGGCGGACGGTTTCGCGCCGCTCGGCCCCTACCTCGTCACCAGCGACCTCGTGAAGGACCCCAACAATCTGCGGCTGGAGACGCGGGTCAACGGCGTCCAGCGGCAGGACTGGAACACCAACGACATGATCTTCAACTGCCGCCAGCTGATCAGCTTCGCCTCCAAGATGATGACGATCAAGCCGGGCGACATCTTCTACACGGGAACGCCGCACGGCGTGATTTTCGGGGAGAAGAAGCCGCGCGCCGAGCGGCAATGGCTGAAGCCCGGGGACGAGGTCGCCTGCAGCCTGGAGGGCCTGGGCGAGCTGCGCTTCCGCCTCACCTGACGGCGTCGCGGATGCGCCGCCTGAGCCTGATCGCCGCCCTGGCGGCCGCCCTCGCCGGGCCGGCGCGGGCGCAGACGGCGCCGGAGCTGGCGCCGGGCGCGCCGGACCTGGCGCCGGGCGCGCCGGACCCGGCGCGCCAGGATCTCGCGCCGGGAGGCGTCCTGCGCGCGGCGATCAATTTCGGCAATCCTGTGCTCGCCCGGCGCGACCCGGCCACCGGGGCGCCGGAGGGCGTCTCGGTGGATCTCGCCCGCGAATTCGGGCGCCGCCTCGGCGTCCCGGTCGTGCTCGTCACCTACGAGGGGGCGGGCTTCGTCTCGGACGCGGCGACGCGGGACGCCTGGGACATCTGCTTCCTCGCGGTCGACCCGCAGCGCGCCCAGGCGATCGCCTTCACGGCCCCCTACCTGCTGATCGAGGGGACCTACCTGGTGCGTGCCGAGTCGTCCCTGCGCACGGTCGAGGATGCCGACCGGGACGGGGTGCGGATCGCGGTCGGGCGCGGCAGCGCCTACGACCTCCACCTCAGCCGAACGCTGCGCCGGGCACAGCTCGTGCGCGCCGCGACCTCGGCCGAGGCGCTCGCGCTCTTCGCCGCGCAGGAGCTCGACGCCGCCGCGGGGGTGGCGCAGCCGCTCAAGGCCTACGCGGCGGCGCATCCCGGGCTGCGCGTGATCCCGGGCCGTTTCATGGCGATCGCGCAGGCCGTGGGAATGCGGCCGGGCCGCGAGGCGGGGCTGCGCCGCCTGCGCGACCTCGTCGAGGCCGCCAAGGCGGAGGGCCTGGTCGCCGCGGCGCTCAGGGCCCACGGCCAGGACGCGACCGTGGCCGGGCCGGATCGGCCGCGGTGAGGACGGACCGGCGGCCGGGGCCCGGCCCCCGACGGCGCCGTCGCTCGCGGAACCTTGTCCTGGACCGCGCGCGATCGAGTTCTCAGGCATGACGAGACGATCCGCGGGAGGACGACGCATGCGTGCCGCCACTGACCTCCGGTCCGCCCTGCCGCGGCTCGCGCTCCTCGCGCTCCTCGCCGGTGCCGCGCCGGCCCGCGCGGCGCCGGAGGTCGCGATCGGGCCCGGCGATCTCGGCGGCGAGGTGACCGGGCCCGAGGGACCGGAGGCCGGCGTCTGGGTGATCGCCGAGACCGCCGACCTGCCGACGCGCTTCGCCAAGGTCGTGGTCACCGACGAGGCCGGCCGCTTCGTCATCCCCGACCTGCCCGCCGCCGGCTACCGGGTCTGGGTGCGCGGCTACGGCCTCGTCGATTCCGACAGGGCCGAGGCCCGCCCCGGCCAGGTCCTGCACCTCGCCGCCAGGCCGGCCCCGAGCGCCGCCGCGGCGGCCGAGTATTACCCGGGCGTCTACTGGTACTCCATGCTGCGCCTGCCGCCGGCCGACGCCTTCCCGGGATCGGACGACAATCCGGCCCATATCCCGGCCGGGATCCGCTCGCAGGCGGACTGGATCGACACGATCAAGAATTCCTGCCAGTCCTGCCACGCGCTGGGGTCTAAGACCGTGCGGTCGCCGAGCCCGGCGCTCGGCAGCTTCCGCACCTCGACGGAGCTGTGGGCGCGGCGCCTGCAATCGGGCCAAGCCATGGCCAACATGGCGCTGACCCTGACCCGGCTCGGGCCGGACGCGGCCCTGCCGCTGTTCGCGGACTGGACCGACCGCATCGCCGCGGGCGAACTGCCCTTCGACGCGCCGCGGCGGCCGAGCGGGATCGAGCGCAACCTCGTCATCAGCCTCTGGGACTGGGGCCTGCCGCCGATGTACCTCCACGACGCGGTCTCGACCGACAAGCGCGACCCGCGCGTCAACGCGAACGGCCCCATCTACGGCTCGCCCGAGGAGAGTTCGGACCTCGTGCCGGTGCTTGATCCCGTGCGCCACGTGGCGCGCCTGATCCGCCACCCCGTCCGCGACCCGGCGACGCCGAGCAGCCGCGACCTTCCGGCCGGCCCCTCGGTGTTCTGGGGCGACGCGCCGATCTGGGACGGGCATGCCAGCATCCACAACCCGATGATGGATGGGCGCGGACGGGTGTGGTTCACCGCCCGAATCCGCCCCGCCGCCAACCCCGCCCCGTGCCGGACCTCCCACCCCTCCGCCTCCGTCGCGCCCCTGTCGGAATCGGCGCGCCAGCTCTCGGTTTACGACCCGAAGGCGGAGAGCTGGACGCTGATCGACACCTGCTTCACCACCCACCACCTCGTCTTCGGCTACGACCACGACGAGACCCTCTGGCTCAGCGCCGGGCAGCCGGCGAGCGGGGTCGTCGGCTGGCTCAACACCCGGGCCTTCGCGGCGAGCGGCGACGAGGCGGGCTCGCAGGGCTGGACGCCGATCGTCGCCAACCTGACCGGGAGCGGGCAGCGCGCGCCCTCCGTCGGGCCCGACCAGCCGGCCGAGCCCGGCAAGGACAAGTGGGTGCGGGCGGCCTTCTACGGCGTGGCGCCGAGCCCGCAGGGGGACGTGATCTGGGGCCAGGCGATGGGGCCGGGCTTCTCGCGCATGGATCAGCCGAGCCTGCTCATCCGCCTCGTGCCCGGGGCGGATCCGAGCCGCACCGCGACGGCCGAGCTGTTCCAGCCGCCGGAGGGCAGCTTCGGGGCGCGCGGCGTGGACGTGGATTCGCAGGGCGTCGCTTGGACGGTGCTGGCGAGCGGGCACCTCGCGCGCTTCGACCGCCGCCGCTGCACCGGGCGCCTCGACGGGCCCGAGGCGGCGACCGGCCGGCACTGCCCCGAGGGCTGGACGCTCTACCGCTTCCCGGGGCCGCAATTCCGCGGCGCCGATCCCGCCGGGAGCGCCGAGCACGCCTACTACGTCTGGGTCGACGTGCACGACACGCTCGGGCTCGGGCGCGACGTGCCGGTCGCCATGGCCAATGGCGGGGAGGCGCTGCTCGCCCTCGTCGGGGAACGGTTCGTGACCCTGCGGGTGCCCTACCCGATGGGGTTCTTCAGCAAGAACGTGGACGGGCGCATCGACGACCCCGCGGCCGGGTGGAAGGGCCGCGGGCTGTGGACGACCTCGGGCACGCGGGCGAATTTCCACGGCGAGGGCGGCAAGGGCGCCCTCGCCAAGGTGGTCAAGCTGCAGATGCGGCCCGATCCGCTGGCGCGCTGAGGCGCCGGTCCCCGGTCGGACCCGCCGCGATGCCCCGCCGCTTCCTCGATCAGCGCCTGCGGCTGTCGCAGCTGCGGATGATCGACGCCCTCGACCTGCACCGCAGCCTCCTCAAGGCCGCGACGGTGCTCGGCGCCACGCAGCCGGCCCTGTCCAACAGCCTGCACGAGGTCGAGGAGACCGTGCAGGCGCGGCTCTTCGACCGGCACGCCCGCGGCGTGCGCCCCACCGAGGCCGACCTCGTCGTTCTCGCGGCGGGCGCGAGGGCGGTGCTCGCGATCCTCACCTCCCCCCGCGGCCCCGGAGGCCAAGAGGCGCTCCGGGCCCGACGGGGCGTGAGCGCCGGGGCGGCGGGGCCCCCGCGCCGGCCGGGCTCACGCCGCCGGCAGGGCAGACTTGGGCAGGGCAGACTTGGGCATCAGCATGTGCACGCCCTTGTTGCCGTCCACGGTCTGGGTGATGCGCAGGTTCCCGGCGAGCGAGCAGAGCATGTAGGCTTGGTTGCGGCTGAGCGAGGTGCGCGCGCAGACGTGCTTGACCATCTCGCGCACCGCCTGCCGCATCGCCTCGTCCAGGCTCTCGTGCAGGCCGATCGCCATCAGGTCGGTCGGCGTCTCGGCGAAGGGCCAGGCGTGGTCGAGGTCCTTGCGCAGGGTGAGCCGGAAGGTCCCGGTGAGGCCGGTCTCCAGCGCGGTGACGCAGACCTCGCCGTCGCCCTGCACCCCGTGCCCGTCGCCCGCGTAGAACCCCGCCCCCTCGTTGAAGACCGGCAGGTAGAGACGGGTGCCGACCTTCAGCTCCTTGTTGTCCATGTTGCCGCCGAAGGCCCGCGGCACCGGCGAGCCGACCCGGCCCCAGGCCCGCGGCGGGGCCGTCGCCAGGATGCCGAAGAAGGGGTCGAGCGGCAGGTCGGTGCCCCAGGGCAGGGTGCAGACGCCGCGCGCGACGTCGATGTCGGGGTGGATCGTCTCGTACTCGGTGAACTCGTCGGGCAGGGTGCCGAGCAGCGGCAGGATGGCGACGAAGCCCCAATCCTGGCGGAACGCGATGTCGAGGATGTCGACCTGCAGCACGTCCCCCGGCAGGGCGCCGCGCACGTGGACCGGCCCGGTGACGAAGTGCGGTCCGTAGCCCGGCGCGTGGGCGTCGAGCGCCGCGAGGTAGTCGGCCGGCACCCGGGCGGGATCGGGATGGAGCGATTCGCGCCCCCCGGCCGGGAACGAGGACAGGGTGACCGTGTCGCCGGACTCCACCGTCAGGACGGGCGGCCTTCGGGCGTCGAAATAGCCCAGCACCATGTTCTCGGGAGTCGCCGGGATCTCGTGGTGGGTCGGCATCCGGTTCTCCTTGTTCAGACCGCGATGTGACGGGAGAGTGCGGCGCGGCTCAAGGCCGCCCGGTCGCCCTGCGCGACGACGCTGCCGCGGGAGAGGACCACGCGGGAGAGGACCACGAAGGCGTCGGCGAGGCGGATCGCGAAATCGAGGTGCTGCTCGACCAAAGGCACGCTGATCCGGCCCTTGAGCCCGATCACCTCCTCGATCACCGCGACGATGGAGGGCTGGATGCCCTCGGTCGGCTCGTCGAGCAGGAGGAGGCGCGGGCGCGTGGCGAGCGCCCGGGCGAGGGCGAGCTGATGCTGCCCGCCCGAGAGAGTGCCGCCGCGCCGGTGCCGGATCTCCCGCAGGGCCGGGAACAGGGCCACCACCCGTGTGCCGAGGAGGATGCCGGCGAGCCCGAGCCCCGTCGCGGGCGCCGCCATCGGCCAGCCGAACAGCAGCGAGAAGCCGGTCATGCCGTTGTTGCCGCCGAAACCGCCCACCGCGTGGGCGGCGCAGGATTCTTGCGCGAAAATTCTCATCCGCCCCGGGGGAGGTCCGCTTCTTGCTGCCTCAGCGGCGCACGGGGAGGTCCCGCATGCGATGCTCACGGCACACGGACGAGGAGATCGTGTTCCTCCTGCGGGAGGCGGAGAACGGGGTTCCGGTCCGGGCGATCTGCGCCTCGGCCCACGTCTCGCTCGCCACCTTCTACCGCTGGAAGCGCCGCTTCGGCGGCCTGCCGCTTCCGGTGGCGGCCCGTCTGCGCCGGGCGGAGCAGGAGAAGGCCGCCCTGCGGGCCGAGGTGCGGCGCCTGCGGCGCGCCGCGGCGCTGCCGCCGCAGGGCCGGGCGCCCGGCCCCGCGCCCGCTCCTTCCCATCGCGAGAGCGGCGCCCTGGTCGGACGCTTCGCCTCCGTGCGCGTCCTCCACCGCGGCGGGCGCGCGACGCGTCGGCGGGAGACCCGGGCGGGAGACCCGGGCTCCCCCTCCGCGCTACTCGGCGGCCTCGATCCGGGGCCGCTCCTTGTCCCGCCGCTCGCGCTTGACGAGGTCGGCGGTCAGGAACGCCACCTCCAGCGCCTGCTCGGCGTTGAGGCGCGGGTCGCAATAGGTGTGGTAGCGGTCCCGCAGGTCGTCCGCCGTGAGCGCGCGCGCGCCGCCCGTGCACTCGGTGACGTTCTTGCCGGTCATCTCCAGGTGGATGCCGCCCGCGTAGGTGCCCTCCGCCCGGTGGACGTCGAAGAAGCCCTGGATCTCCTTCATCACCCGCTCGAAGGGCCGGGTCTTGAAGCCGCTCGCCGTGACCGTGTTGCCGTGCATGGGGTCGCACGACCACACCACCTTGCGGCCCTCGCGCTCGACCGCCCGGATCAGCCCCGGCAGGTGGTCGCCCACCTTGTCGGCGCCGAAGCGGCAGATCAGCGTCAGGCGGCCCGGCTCGTTCTCGGGATTGAGCAGGCCGATCAGCCGGATCAGGTCGTCGGGCTTCAGGGACGGGCCGCATTTGAGCCCGACCGGGTTCTTGATGCCCCGGGCGTACTCGATGTGGGCGTGGTCCGCCTGCCGCGTCCGGTCCCCGATCCAGAGCATGTGCCCGGACGTGGCGTACCAATCCCCGCTCGTCGAATCGACCCGGGTCAGGGCCTGCTCGTAGCCGAGCAGCAGCGCCTCGTGGCTCGTGTAGAAGTCGGTCTGGCGCACCTCCTGGTGCGTCTCCGGGTTGATGCCGATCGCCCGCATGAAGTCGAGGGTCTCGGTCATGCGCTGGGCGAGGTCCTCGTAGGCCGAGGATTGCGGCGAGTCCTTCACGAAGCCCAGCATCCAGCGATGGGCGTTCTCCAGGTTGGCGTAGCCGCCGGTCGCGAAGGCGCGCAGCAGGTTCAGCGTCGCCGCCGATTGCCGGTAGGCCTCGACCTGCCGCCGCGGATCCGGGATCCGGTCCTCGGCGGTGAAGCCGATGCCGTTGACGATGTCGCCGCGGTAGCTCGGCAGGGCGACGCCGTCCTGCGTCTCGGTCGGCGAGGAGCGCGGCTTGGCGAACTGGCCGGCGATGCGCCCGACCTTCACCACCGGCGAGCCGCCCGCGAAGGTGAGCACCAGCGCCATCTGCAGGAAGACGCGGAAGAAGTCGCGGATGTTGTCGGCCGAATGCTCGTCGAAGCTCTCGGCGCAGTCGCCGCCCTGGAGCAGGAAGGCCTCGCCCGCCGCCACCGTGGCGAGGCTGCGCTTCAGCTTGCGCGCCTCACCTGCAAAAACCAGCGGCGGAAAGCTCGCGAGCTGACGTTCGACCGCCTCCAGCGCCACCGCATCGGGATAGTCGGGCACCTGCTGGATCGGCAGCCGCCGCCAGCTCGAGGGGGTCCAGCGCTCGCTCATTGGTCTCTCCTGCACACCTCTCCTGAAGGGTCACGGGTGGGCCCCGGGGATGGAGCCGCGCTTATAGGGCGGTTGCGGTCAAGAAGCGAGGGTGCTGCGCGGGCCCCGCCGTCCGGTTGCAGCGCCGACCGGCGCCGCTCCCCGGCGCCCCAGGGGCAGGCGGCGCCGGACGCAGCGGCAGGGGCGGGGACGGGCCGCGCCGCCGATGCAGAGCCGGCGCCCGGCGAGGCATCCGGCCCGGCGCGCGGGGCGCCATCATTCCGCAGCAAGGCCCTCGGAACGCTCGCGGAAGCCCGATCCTGCCTCGCCGGCGCGCGGCGATCGTCCGGCAACGCTTCGGATTGCATCAAATGCGATTGCCCCGAAAACAATAACCTGTGCACGTTACAGAGAGGGGCTGTAGAGATAACAACCGAAAATTGTGCGAGTGCTGTAAACGGAATGTTCACACATTGTTCATCTTGCAACGCGGCCGCGAAGCAGCAAGCATCGCCGATGTAAACGATGATTTGAGCTGCTGGCCGAGGGCGACATGCGATTGCGCATCGGAGAGAGGCTGCATTTGACTTTGTCCGGTGCAGGCGACCGCGCGATCGTGAGCCTCAATACTTTTGCGCTGACGCAGCCTGCACTGACCGAATTTCCGAGCAGCGAGGACGGCTTCACCTTCGACGCGACGCGCTGGCTGCATCCGGGCCGCAACATCCTCTCGGTCGTGCTGCTGGGCCCGGCCGGCGCGGTCCCCTTCCGCCTCCTGGTCGAGCCGAGCGGGACGGCGTCCTGGATCCTGGACGAGGCGGATTTCCTCCCGCTGGCGGCGCCCTGGCGATTGTGGACCTGCGCCATCGAGGTGGGCGAGGCGCAGGAGGCCGCCTCCCTCGGCGGGGCGGGCGGCTTCCTCCCCGGCTTCCTGCGCCGCGGCGACGCGCGCCGGGCGAGCGCCTGAGCCGGCGCGCCCGTCACGGCTCCGCGGCGACGACCGGCTCGGCGGGGCGCCGGATCGCGTCGGCCCGGCGCGCGGCGGGGGCCCGCTCGCCGCGCCCGCGCAGGAGGTTGAGCGGCACGGCGAGCGCCACGGTGCCGAGCACCCACCAGGCCGGCCGCACGTCGTAGGAGAAGTCGAGATTCGCCGCGAGCACCGCGCCGGCCGGCACCCCGGTGGCGAGCGCGTACCACGCGGTCTCGAGCGCCGCGGTGGCGAGTCCGGACGCGGCGGCCAGCCCCGCCAGGGTGAGCGGGGTGGTGGCGATGCGGCGGTGCTGCATCAGCCGCCAGCCCATCAGGGCGAGAAAGAGCCCGCTCCAGAAGACCGGCTTCGAGACGTCGATCTTCGACTGCAGGAAGTAGTGGAACAGGCCGAGCGCGGCGATCCCGTAGACGAGGCGGTGCAGCCGGGTCCAGGTCCGCCCGAGGCGGCGGATCATGGCGTCCGTCGAGGTGGCACCGAGCAGGACGAGCCCGAGGAGCGCCGAAAAGCCGATGGCGAGGTAGATGCGCGTCACGATCTCGGCCGCGACCCGCGCGAGGTCGAACTTCAGGTCGGCCGCGTAGAGGAGGAGGTGAATCACCGCGTAGGCGAGGGCCGCGAGGCCGAGCATCCTCCGCACCAGGATCAGCCTCGGCCAGTCCGCCACGCGGCGCAGCGGCGTCACGGCGAGCGAGGCGACCAGCCAGTAGATCGTCCAGTCGCCCATCGCGTGCAGGAAGGCGGTGAGGGGCTTGGCGCCGAGCCGGTCGAGGCCGTAGGCCGCCGCGTAGGCGAGCCCGGGGCCGAGCGTCGCCAGGAACGTCGCGAGCTTGAGCCGGGACAGGCGGCCGGTGCGGTCGAGCCAGGGAAGAGCGAGCATGCGGGACCGGAGGAAGGGGAGGGACGCGTGACGGGGTGGACTTCGTGCCAGATGGGGACTCGGTTACGCTCCTGCCGCGCGGGCGATCACACGATGGCGTGAGGCCCGAAGCGGCCCGGTCCGCCGCGGATCCCGAGCGAGGAGACCCCGTTGCGCCTGTTCCACCCCGGCCTCGCCGCGATCCTGCTCGCGCTCGCCGCCTCCGGTCCGGCCCGCGCCGCCTGCACGCCGCCGACGCCGCCCGCGGCGAGCGAGAAGCCGCAGAAGCCGGCCCTGCCGGAGAAGCCCGCCTGCCTGTCCGTCAAGGCGGGCTGCCCCGGCTTCGAGGCCTACGCGTTCAACGATGCGGTGAAGGCCTACAACGCCAAATTGCCCGCCTACCGGGCGAGCGCCGAGGCCTACGCGGGCAAGCTCAGGGCCTACCTGGATGCCAGCGCCGCCTACGCCGCGTGCGAGATGAAGTCCCTGCAATAGGGCCTCCGTGCTAGGCTGGAGCCATGGACCCGCAGCGCACACGCCGCATGACGGTCGACGAGTTCCTGGCCTGGAGCGAGACGGCGCCCGGCCGGCACGAACTCGTCGGCGGCGAGGTCGTCGCCATGGCGCCCGAGCGGGTGCAGCACGCGCGCCTCAAATTCGCGGTCCAGAAGGCGCTCGATGCCGGCTTGGCCGGACATCCCTGCGAGATGCTGCCGGACGGGATGACGGTGCGGATCGACGAGCACACGGCCTACGAGCCGGACGCGCTCGTCACCTGCGAGGGCCCCCTGGACCCGCACGCCGTCGAGGTGCGCGCGCCCGTCATCGTCGTGGAGGTGCTCTCCCCGGGGACGCGGCGCTTCGACGAGCGGGGCAAACTCGTGGAATATTTCCGCCTGCCGAGCCTGCACCATTACCTGCTGGTCGATCCTGATCGTCGGCGGGTCATCCACCACCGACGGGCCGCCGAGGCGATCGAGACCCGCATCGTGGCGACGGGTCTGCTTCACCTCGATCCTCCGGGCGTCGATCTCCCGCTCGACGTGCTCTTCGCGCGATCCTGACGACGCCATGGACCCGAACCCGAAGCCTCGCATGACGGTCGACGAGTTCCCGGCCCCCGTCATCGTGGTCGAGATCCCCTCTCCCGGGACGCGGCGCGTCGACCTCTCGGAAGCTCGTCGGCGACTTCGCGCTGCCGAGCGTCGCGCATGACCTCGTCGTCGACACCCGGCGCGGCCTTAGTGCTGCATCGCCGGCGGGGCGAGTCCGTGATCGAGACCCGCATCTGCCCGCGCGGGACCCTGCGCCTCGACCCGCCCGGCCTGACGCTCGCGGTGGCGGATCTCCTCGCCGCGCGCTGAGGACCCCGCACCTTGACCCTGCCGGCCGCGGATGCGAGAGGCCGGGCCAGGATCCCTCCCGCCGGGTTGCCGCATGACCGCTCCGCTCGACCTGCTCGTCCTCGGCAACGCCATCGTGGACATCATCGCCCGGACCGACGAGGCCTTCCTGGTGCGCGAATCCGTCCACAAGGGCGCGATGCAGCTCATCGACGAGGCACGGGCCGAGCACCTGTTCGGCGTCATGGGGCCGGCGACCATCGTGTCGGGCGGCTCGGGCGCCAACACGGCGGTCGGCGCCGCCCAGCTCGGCGCGCGCACCGGCTTCGTCGGCAAGGTGCGGGACGACGAGCTCGGCCGCCTGTTCCGGCACGACCTCACCGCCACCGGCGTGCGCTTCGACGTGGCGCCGACGAGCGAGGGCCCGGCCACGGCGCGCTGCTTCGTCCTGGTCACGCCGGACGGCGAGCGCACCATGAACACCTATCTGGGCGCCTGCCAGGGCCTCACCGCCGCGGACGTGGACGAGGCGACCGCCGGCAGCGCCCGCTTCGTCTACCTCGAAGGCTACCTGTGGGATCCGCCCGCCGCCAAGGACGCCTTCCGCAAGGCGGCGACCCTCGCCCACCAGGCCGGCAACAGGGTCGCGCTCACCCTGTCGGACGCGTTCTGCGTCGACCGCTACCGCGACGAGTTCCTCGGCCTGATCCGGGACGGCAGCCTCGACATCCTCTTCGCCAACATCCACGAGCTGAAGAGCCTCTACCAGACCGCCGATGCCGAGGCGGCCCTCTCGGCCCTGCGCGAGGAGGCGGGGCTCCTCGGCGTCGTCACCCGCTCCTCCGAGGGGGCGCTGGTCGTCACCCGCGGCGAGACCCGGGCGGTGCCGGCCTCGCCGATCCGCGATCTCGTCGACACGACCGGGGCGGGCGACCTCTTCGCGGCGGGCTTCCTCGCCGGCCTCGCCCGCGACCTCGACCACGTGGATTGCGCGCGCCTCGGGGCGATCGCGGCCGCCGAGGTGATCCAGCACATCGGCGCGCGGCCCCAGACCGACCTCAGGGCCCTCGCCGCCCAGGAAGGCCTCTGAGCCGGGATGGTCGAGAACCGCCGTTTCGGCACGCTCGTCCCGCACCTCGTGCTGTGGATCGGGGTCGCCATCGTGGCCTTCCCGGTCTACCTCGCCTTCGTCGCCTCGACGCATGACGGCGCCACCGTGGCGAACGGCCAGATGCCCCTCTGGCCGGGCCTCCACGCGGCCGAGAACTACCGCAGGGCGCTGACGGAATCGGGGCTCGCGGGCGCGCCGGTCGCGACCATGCTCCTCAACAGCCTGATCACCGCGCTGGCCATCGCGGCGGGCAAGATCGTGATCTCGCTGCTCTCGGCCTACGGGCTGATCTACTTTCGCTTCCCGCTCCGGCAGACCGCCTTCTGGCTGATCTTCGTCACCCTGATGCTGCCCGTCGAGGTGCGGATCTACCCGACCTACAAGGTCGCGGCGGATCTCCACCTGCTCGACAGCTACGCGGGTCTGGCCCTGCCGCTGATCGCCTCGGCCACCGCGACCCTGCTCTACCGGCAGTTCTTCCTGACCGTGCCGAACGAGCTGGTGGAGGCCTCGCGCATCGACGGGGCGGGGCCGGTGCGGTTCTTCATCGACACGCTGCTGCCGCTCTCGCGCACCACCACGGCGGCGCTCTTCGTGATCCTCTTCATCTACGGCTGGAACCAGTACCTCTGGCCCATCCTGGTCACGACCCGCGACGACATGCAGACGGTGGTGATCGGCCTGCGCAAGATGACCACGATCACCGACCAGCTCACCGAGTGGCAGGTCGTGATGGCCACCGCGATGCTCGCCATGCTGCCCCCGGTGGCGGTGGTGGTCGGCATGCAGCGGCTGTTCGTGCGCGGGCTCGTCGAGACCGAGAAGTAGCCCTGCGAGCAACGGATCCCGGAATGGCGCGCCTCGTCCTCGATCAGGTGGGGAAGACCTACACGGGAGGCGTCGCGGCGGTGCGCGGCGTCTCGCTGGAGGTGCCGGCCGGGGCCTTCTGCGTCCTCGTCGGCCCCTCGGGCTGCGGCAAGTCCACGGTGCTGCGGATGATCGCCGGCCTGGAGACGGTGACGGCGGGCACCATCGCGATCGGCGAGCGGGTGGTCAACGAAGTCGAGCCGGCCGCCCGCGACATCGCCATGGTGTTCCAGAACTACGCGCTCTATCCGCACATGCGGGTCTCGGACAATCTCGCCTACGGCCTGCGCAACCGCGGCACGCCCAAGGCCGAGATCGCCGCGCGGGTGGGGGAGGCGGCGCGGCTGCTCGGCCTCGACGCGCTCCTCGACCGCTACCCGCGCCAGCTCTCGGGCGGCCAGCGCCAGCGCGTGGCGATGGGGCGGGCGATCGTGCGCAAGCCCCGGATCTTCCTGTTCGACGAGCCGCTCTCGAACCTCGACGCCAAGCTCCGGGTGCAGATGCGGGTGGAGATCCGCCGCCTGCAGCGCCAGCTCGGGGTGACGACGGTCTACGTCACCCACGACCAGGTCGAGGCCATGACCATGGCCGACCGGCTGGTGGTGATGAACGGGGGCCTGATCGAGCAGGTCGGCACCCCGATCGAGATCTATCGCCGGCCCGCGACGCGCTACGTCGCGACCTTCATGGGCTCGCCCCCGATGAACATCCTGGCCGCCGAGGCGGTGGGGGAGGGGGTCCGGATTGCCGGCCGGGTGTTTCCCGTGAGCCTGCCGGATCTCCCGGCCGGCCGCCCGGTCGAGGTCGGGCTGCGGCCCGAAGCCTTCCGGATCGCCCCCGAGGGCCTGCCCTTCCGGGTCGCCTTCGCGGAGGAGCTCGGGGCGACGCGCCTGCTCCACGGCACCCTCGGGGAGGGCGAGGTGGTGGTGCAGGTGCCGGCCGGGCCGGAGCCCGCGGAGGGCGCGACCGTCCTCCTCGCCTTCGATCCGGCGGAGATCCACGTCTTCGACCGCGAGACCGGGCGGCGGATCGGCGGGGGCGCCTGACCGGGGAGGATCGACGGATCCGCCGCCGCGCGTGACCGGGCGTTGCGCATGATCGCCTCTCCGGCGGCCGGCAAGGCGTCGGCGCGCATGCCGGTCAAGGACGCGATGGCCGTCCTGGCCAAGACGCGGCGGGTTGCGGCCGATCCGGCCGGGCATCATGGTTGGGCCAAGCGCTGTTGGGCCAAGCGCTGTTGGGCCAAGCGCTCTTGAGCCGCTCTTGAGCCGAGCGTTTGGCCGGAGCCGCGGGAAACCAGATCCGGGCTGAGCGCGGTCCAGTTGCGCGGCCCGCCCGATGCCCTCGGCAGACCTGCTCCCTGCGGGTCCGCTGAGGGTCTTGGCCTCGCATCACCTCTTGCGCCGAACCGGTGACCGTTTCGGCGAATGATGCGTGGAGCAGCGCCCGATCACGGTGCCATCGGGCGCTGCTCCAGCTCCTCGAGCGTGCCGCATGTCCTGCGCCGAACCGGCATCCCCTTCGGCGGGAAATGCGCTAGAAGGCCGGCTCGTCCCGGCCGCCACGAGGCCGCGTGAGGCCCCCTCCAAGGAGGTTCCGTGCACAAGCCGCTCGCGGGAATCAGGGTGCTCGAACTCGCCCGCATCCTCGCCGGGCCCTGGATCGGCCAGCTCCTGGCGGATCTCGGGGCCGACGTCGTCAAGGTCGAACGGCCGGGGGTCGGGGACGACACCCGCGCCTGGGGCCCGCCCTTTGTGGAGGCGGCGGAGGGCGGCACCCTCTCGGCCTCCTACTTCCACTCGACGAATCGCGGCAAGCGCTCGGTCGCGGCGGATTTCGAGACCGAGGAGGGCCGCGCCGTGGTGCGCCGGCTCGCCGCCCACGCCGACGTGATGATCGAGAACTTCAAGGTCGGCGGCCTCAGGAAGTACGGGCTCGACCACGAGAGCCTGCGGGCGCTCAACCCGCGCCTCATCACCTGCTCGGTGACCGGCTTCGGCCAGGACGGACCCTACGCGCCGCGCGCCGGCTACGACTTCATGATCCAGGGCCTCGGCGGGATCATGTCGCTCACCGGCGAGCCCGCGGGCGAGCCGGTGAAGACCGCGGTCGCCTTCGCGGACGTGTTCACGGGCGTCTACGGGGCGACGGCGATCCTCGCCGCCCTCCAGGGCCGCCACGCCACCGGCGAGGGCTGCCACGTCGACATGGCGCTGCTCGACACCCAGGTCTCGGTGCTCGGCAACCAGGCGCTGGTCTACCTCGTCTCGGGCCAGCTGCCGCCGCGGATGGGCAACGAGCACACTAGCATCGTGCCCTACCAGGTCTTCCCGGCCGCCGACGGCCACGTCATCGTGGCCTGCGGCAATGACGGGCAATTCGCCAAGCTCTGCGGCGTGCTCGGCACCGCGTGGCACCGGGACCCCGCCTACGCCACCAACCCGGCGCGGGTGACGAACCGGGCCGTGCTGATCCCGCTGATCGCCGCCGAGACCAGCCGCCACCCGAAGGCGGAGCTGCTGGCGCGGCTCACCGCTGTCAACGTGCCGGTCGGGCCGATCAACGACCTCGCGGAGGTCTTCGCCGACCCCCAGGTGCGGCACCGGGGCCTGCGGGTCGACCTGCCCGAGCCGCGCGCCAAGGGCGGCCACGTGCCGAGCGTGCGCTCGCCGATCGTGATCGACGGCGTGCCCATGGTGGCGGACGCCGCCTCGCCGCAGGTGGGGGATCACACGCGGAGCGTCCTCGACGACCCGGCCTGGGGCGGGTGACCCTTCCGGTGGGCCGCCGCCCGTGCGATCCGGCGGGATCGGGACAGGAGAGCCACGCGATGCCTGACAGCGCCACGCCCCGCTCCGGCGGCCGGATCCTCGTCGATCAGCTCCTCGTGCACGGGGTGCGGGACGCCTTCTGCGTGCCGGGCGAGAGCTACCTCGCGGTGCTCGACGCGCTCCACGACGCCGCGATCCGCCTCACCGTCTGCCGCCAGGAGGGCTCCGCCGCCATGATGGCCGAGGCGGCCGGCAAGCTCACGGGCGAGCCCGGCATCTGCTTCGTCACCCGGGGCCCCGGCGCCATGAACGCGGCGCCCGGCCTGCACGTGGCGCGCCAGGATTCGACGCCGCTGATCCTGTTCGTCGGCCAGGTCGAGCGCGGCGCGCGCGAGCGCGAGGCCTTCCAGGAGATCGATTACCGGGCGGTGTTCGGCACGGTGGCCAAGTGGGTGACCGAGGTCGAGGACCCGGCCCGCCTGCCGGAACTGATCTCCCGCGCCTTCCACGTCGCCACGGCGGGCCGGCCCGGCCCGGTCGTGGTGGCCCTGCCGGAGGACGTGCTCACCGCCACCGCCGCGGTGGCGGACGCGCCGCCCTACGCGCCGACCGAGACCCATCCGGCGCTGGCCCAGATGGTGGCGCTGCAGCGGCTCCTCGGCGAGGCCGAGCGGCCCCTCGCGCTCCTCGGCGGCAGCCGCTGGAGCGAGGCGGCCGTGCGGCGCCTCGCGCGCTTCGCCGGCCTGTTCCGCCTGCCCGTCGCCTGCTCGTTCCGCCGCCAGGGGCTGTTCCCGGCCGACCACCCGAGCTACGCGGGCGATCTCGGGCTCGGCGCGAATCCGCGGCTCCTCGCCCGCATCCGGGAGGCCGACCTCCTGCTCCTGGTGGGCGGGCGCCTCGGCGAGATCCCCTCGCAGGGCTACAGCCTGCTCGACATTCCCGGGCCGCGCCAGCGCCTCGTCCACGTGCATCCGGATCCCGAGGAGCTCGGCCGGGTCTACCGGCCGCACCTCGCCGTCAACGCGACCCCCGCCGCCTTCGCGGCGGCGATCGAGACCGTGCAGCCGCCCGCCCGGCTGCCCTGGGCGGAGGGGACCGACGAGGCGCACGCGTCCTACCTCGCCTGGAGCGATCCCGCCCGCGTCGCCACCCCGGGCGAACTCCAGATGGGCGGCGTGATGGCGCATCTGCGCGAGGTGCTGCCCGCCGACGCGATCCTGTGCAACGGGGCCGGCAACTTCGCCACCTGGGTGCACCGCTTCTGGCCCTTCCGGGCCTTCGACGGGCAACTCGCCCCGACCTCCGGCTCGATGGGCTACGGCGTCCCGGCCGCGGTGGCGGCCAAGCGCCTGCGGCCGGAGCGCACCGTGGTGGCGGTGTCGGGCGACGGCGACTTCCTGATGAACGGGCAGGACTTCGCCACCGCCGTGCAGTACGGCCTGCCGATCCTGGTCATCCTGGTCGACAACGGCATGTACGGCACGATCCGGATGCACCAGGAGCGGGAATACCCGGGCCGCGTCTCGGGCACGAGCCTGCGCAACCCGGATTTCGCCGCCTACGCGACGGCCTTCGGCGGCTACGGCGAGCGGGTGACCCGGACCGAGGACTTCCCCGAAGCCCTCGCCCGCGCCCGCGCCTCGGGCCTGCCGGCGATCCTGCACTGCCCGATCGACCCCGAGGCGATCACCCCGACCACCACTCTCACGGCGCTGCGGGAGCGCGGGCGGGCGACCTGACGCTCCCGCGCATCGCGCGCCGGAGGGGCCGCCGGTCAGGCGGCGGAAGCGGTGCGGGAGCGAGGAGCCAGGCGGACGTGCGTCGGGCCGTTGCGCTCAGCGGCCGAGGCCGGCGCCCTCGGCCGCCCCGCCCGCGCCCGCGCCGACGAAGGGGTGGACCAATTGGCCGCCGAACCCGGACGGGAAGGACGGGTCGCCGTTGCCGTAGGCCTCGGGCAGCACCCCCTTGGGCATGTAGAAGGTCCCGAAGATCAGGTCGATGAACGGGAAGCTCGCCGCGAAGTTCATGTTCCCGCCCTGGTCGGGGCCGGTATGGTGCCAGCGGTGGAAGACCGGGCTGACCAGCAGGTAGCGCAGCGGGCCGAAGGTCCAGTCGAGGTTGGCGTGGGCGAGGGCGGCGAGCGCGACGCTGAAGGGCACCAGCGCGATCACCACGTCCGGCGAGATCCCGAGCAGGAGCGGCACCGCGTCCGACAGCGCGCCGTGGAAGACCGCGTCGACCGGATGGAACCGGGCCGCCGACACCCACTCCACCTGCTCCGAGGAATGGTGGACCGCGTGGAACCGCCACAACCGCATCGTGTGGAACAGGCGATGGGTCGCGTACATCACGAGGTCGGACAGGATCAGGTAGAGCGGCACCTGCGCCCAGAACGGCAGGCCCGCGAGGGGGCCCTTGCCCTCCCCGAACTGCGCCGGCAGCCCGGCCGAGGCGCAGGCGGCGTTCATGACCACGATGCCGATGACCAGGAGCCAGACCCGGGCGTAGCCCGAGACGACCGGGATCGCGAACCAGTAGCAGACATCCGTGAGGACGTCGGGCTTGCGCCACCACGGCTGGCCCGGATTGCAGGGCCGGGCCACGAGGCTGACGGCCGTGAACACGGCGCCCAGGATCGTGAGCAGCAGCCACACCCCCGCGGTGCTCTCGGCGAGACCGTGGACGGCGGCCCAGAGGGCGGGCGGGAGCGGGAGGTCGGGCATGGTCACAATCCCTGGCCGGAAGCCATCAGCGGCCGGATCTGCGCGAGCGCGGCCTCGACCTGGATCGCCAGGAGCCGGCGCCCCCGCTCGGCGGTGGCGCGGCGCGGGTCGCCGCTGCTCCCGTCGCCGGCGAGGCCGAGCCGCACCAGGAGCGAGGGGGCGGCGCGGGTGAGATCGACCCGCTCCGGGGCCGTCACCAGCATCAGGGCGTGGTCGGCGAGCCCGGCGTGGAAGCCGATCGTGGCCGGCGTCTCGCCCTGGGACTCGAGCCAAACCTGCTGCGCGCGGTTCCCCTCGACGTAGTAGGCGTCGACACTCACCACGCGCACGCCCTGCGGCGCCCAGGCGCGGTCGAGGCGCGCCGCCACCTCCTGCTGCACCTTCAGGCTGCCGCCGTGGTCGCACAGGAACAGGATGAGGCGGAAGCCGTGCGCCTTGAGGCTGCGGGCGATACCCTCCAGCGTCCCGGCGAAGGCCTCCTCGGAGACGCCGAGCGTGCCGGGGAACAGGAGGTTGTCGGAGGGCGGATCGAAGCGGCCCTGGGGCACGTAGGAGATCACCGGGGCGACCAGGGTATGGCCGAGCGCCTCCGCGATCCGGCGCGCCGTGAAGGCCACGATACTGTCGTGCTTGTCGATCGGCAAGAACGGGCCGTTCTGCTCCAGCCCGCCGCTCGGCACCAGCACGGTCGTGAAGCCCTGCTCGCGCGCCTGCTGCACCTCGACCCAGGTCATGTCGGCGATCGCGATGCGCGCGACGAGCGGGGCCGGGAGCGACGCCCGCATGGTCAGGATGCCGACCGCCAGCACCGTGCCGACGGCGAGCAGGAGGCGCCTGGAGCGCCGGCACGGACTCAGGATCGGCATGGGGCGCGTGGAACGACCAGTGAAGCGGCACGATTCACCAGTCACCTAGCGCGTGACGATTAACCGAATCTTATATGCATGCGGGATGTGCCGCGCGTGCCGCCTTGCTCCGGTAAGAACAACGGGTCGCGCGCCGGCAGGCGCCTGGGCGTGGGTCGAAGACCCGCATCGGCGCCCACCGGGCAGGATCCTCCGCCTCGCGGGCGAGGCGGCGCCGGTCCCTGCCGCGGCCTCCTCTTGCTCCGCGTGCGCGGGCGTGCTTTTGCACGTCTGGCAATGGCCCGGCCGCACCCGTCATCGGGCTGAAACAGAACCGCCCCATCTGTGCCCACGGCACAGCAGGAGACGAGGCGCCATGGCCCTGAACACGATCCTTCGCGCCGGACTCGCGGTCCTCGGGATCGCGGCGGCCGGTCCCGCCCTCGCGGTCACCGAACTGCAATGGTGGCACGCCATGGTGGGGGCCAACAACGACGCGGTCATTCGGCTGGCCGAGGAGTTCAACGCCTCGCAGAGCGAGTACAAGGTGGTCCCGGCCTACAAGGGTACCTATCCGGAGACGCTGAACGCCGGCATCGCGGCCTTCCGGGCCGGCACCGCGCCGCACATCATCCAGGTCTTCGAGGTCGGCACCGCCACCATGATGGCGGCCAAGGGTGCGGTGAAGCCCGTCTACCAGCTGATGAAGGAGGCGGGCGAGCCCTTCGACCCGAATGCCTACCTGCCGGCCATCACGGGTTACTACTCCACCGCCGCCGGGGAGATGCTGTCCTTCCCGTTCAATTCCTCGTCGATGGTGATGTGGGTCAACCGGGACGCGCTGAAGAAGGCCGGCCTCGACCCGAACGCGCCGCCCAAGACCTGGCCCGAGGTCTTCGCCGCCGCCAAGGCCCTCAAGGCTGCCGGCTACACCACCTGCGGCGTCTCCAACACCTGGGTGACCTGGGCCCACCTGGAGCAGTTCTCGGCCTGGCACAACGTGCCGCTCGCCACCAAGGCCAACGGGCTCGACGGCTTCGACACCGCCCTGCAGATCAACGGGCCGCTGCAGGTCAAGCACCTCGCGACGCTCGCGGAGATGCAGAAGGACAAGCTCTACGACTATTCCGGCCGCTACGACAACGGCTTCGGGCGCTTCACCTCGGGCGAGTGCCCGCTGATGCTCGGCTCCTCCGGCTCCTACGGCAACGTGCGCGGCAACGCCAAGTTCGAGTGGGCGGCGGCCCCGATGCCCTATTATCCCGACGCGCCCGGCGCGCCGCAGAACAGCATCATCGGCGGCGCCTCGCTCTGGGTGATGGGCGGCAAGTCGGCCGAGGAGTACAAGGGCGTCGCCAAGTTCTTCGCCTTCCTGTCGGACACCGAGCGGCAGGCGCGCATCCACCAGACCACCGGCTACCTGCCGATCACCAAGGCGGCCTACGAGAAGTCGAAGGCGGATGGCTGGTACGACAAGAACCCGGCCCTCGAAGTCCCGCTCAAGGAACTGACCAACAAGCCGCCGACCGGGAATTCCCGCGGCCTGCGCCTCGGCAACATGCCGCAGATGCGCGACGTCTGGGCCGAGGAGATCGAGGCGGCGCTCGCCGGCAAGAAGAGCGCCAAGGAGGCCCTCGACGAGGCCGCCGCCCGCGGCAACGCCATGCTGCGCCAGTTCGAGAAGCAAGCGAACCGCTGACCGTGGGACCCGATCGCGTCACCTTCGGGGGCTGGCGGCTGCCGCTCCTCCTGCTCCTGCCGCAGCTCCTGACGGTGGCATTGTTCTTCTACTGGCCGGCCGTCCAGGCGGTCGGCCAGTCCTTCCTGGCGCAGGACGCCTTCGGGCTCGCGAGCGAGTTCGTGGGCTTCGACAATTACCGGGCCCTGTTCGCCGACCCGGCCTATTACGGCGCGCTCGGCGTCACGGCCGTGTTCTCGGCCGCGGTGGCGGGGCTGTCGCTCGGCCTCGCGCTGCTCCTTGCCGTGATGGCCGACCGGGAACTCGCCGGGGCGGGCCTCTACCGCACCCTCCTGATCTGGCCCTACGCGGTGGCGCCCGCGGTGGCCGGGGTGCTGTTCGGCTTCCTGTTCCAGCCCTCCCTCGGCATCGTCGCGCGGGGGCTGCGCGACCTCGGCGTTGCCTGGAACCCGCTCCTCGACGGCACCCACGCCCTGATCCTCGTGGTCATGGCCGCCGCCTGGAAGCAGATCTCGTACAATTTCCTGTTCTTCCTCGCCGGGCTGCAGGCGATCCCGCGCAGCGTGATCGAGGCGGCGGCGATCGACGGGGCGGGGCCGGCGCGGCGGTTCTGGACCATCGTGTTCCCGCTGCTCTCGCCCACCACCTTCTTCCTCCTCGTCGTCAACGTGGTCTACGCGTTCTGCGAGACGTTCGGGACGATCGACGTCCTCACCCATGGCGGGCCGGGCCGGGCCACCCAGACCCTCGTCTACAAAGTCTACCAGGACGGGCGCACCGGCTCGGATCTCGGCGCCTCCGCGGCCCAGTCCGTGGTGCTGATGATCATCGTGATCGCCCTCACGGCGGTCCAGTTCCGCACCGTCGAGCGCAAGGTCGCGTATTAGGGCGCGCCCGGGCCGTGAACCTCCGCGCCGCCGCTGCCGTTGGTGCGGGGAATCGGAGGTCCCATGACCCGACGCCCCCTGACCGCGCGCATCGCCCCGCTGACGCTCGCCACCGCGCTCCTCGCCGGCCCGGCGGCCCTCGCCCAGTCCGTCCATGCCCAGTCCGTCCCTGCCCAGCAGGGCGCCTCGCCGTTCCTCACGGCCCCGCCCCCGGGCGCGATGCGGGCGAGCAAGATCCGCGGCGTCGGCGTCGTCGGGCAGGACCACGTCCGGGTCGGCAAGATCGAGGACCTCCTCGTCACCGAGGACGGCCGGGTGCGGGCGGTCGTGATCGGGGTGGGAGGCTTCCTGGGCCTCGGCGAGAAGAAGGTCGCGGTGCCCTTCGACACGCTCGCCTGGAACACCGGCGTGTCGCCCCGGGAGAGCCCGCCCTCCTTCACCACGCCCGAGCGCGCGCCGAGCGAGGCCGAGGCCCGGACCGCCGGCCCCGAGACGATGCCGGGGGCGACGAGCCGCAACGAGGTGCTCTCGGCCGTGCAGGACAAGCACAGCGGCGCGGTCACCGAGGCGACCGGCTCAGTCGAGGCGGCGCGGCAGCCGCGCGGACCCGCCACCGTCCTGGTGGTCGGCAAGAGCGGCGGGCCGATCGAGGCCGAGTTGCGCATGACCAAGGCGGAGCTCGAGGCCGCCCCGGCCTTCGACGACGAGGCCCGCCCGGCCCGGTGAGGCGGCCGGCCGCTGCGAAACGCGGTTTCGCGTCCTGGCGGTCGGGGCGCGACCGCGCTACACCTCGGGGCAACCGACCAGCAGGAGGAGCCCGCGCATGACCGCCGCGCCCGTCGCCGCCATCACCCAGACCGACCTGAGCGCGGCCAAGCCGCACGAGGGAAGCAAGGGCGCCTTCCGCTGGGACGATCCCTTCCTGCTGGAGGACCAGCTCACGGACGAGGAGCGGCTGATCCGGGACACGGCGCGCGGCTTCGCGCAGGAGCGGCTCCTCCCCGGCATCGTCGAGGCCTACGCGGAGGAGCGGACCGACCGCTCCCTGTTCAACGCCATGGGCGAGCTCGGCCTCCTCGGCGTGACGCTGCCGGAGGAGTACGGCTGCGCCGGCGCGAGCTACGTCGCCTACGGCCTCGTCGCCCGCGAGGTGGAGCGGATCGATTCCGGGTACCGCTCGATGATGAGCGTGCAATCCTCCCTCGTCATGTACCCGATCTACGCCTACGGCGACGAGGCGCAGCGCCGGACCTACCTGCCGAAGCTCGCGACGGGCGAGTTCGTCGGCTGCTTCGGCCTCACGGAGCCCGATGCCGGCTCCGATCCCGCCGGCATGAGGACGCGGGCGGAGAAGATCGACGGCGGCTACCGCCTCTCGGGGGCCAAGACCTGGATCTCGAACGCGCCGATCGCCGACGTCTTCGTGGTCTGGGCGAAGTCGCCCGCCCACGACAACCAGATCCGGGGCTTCGTCCTGGAGAAGGGGATGAAGGGGCTCTCCGCCCCCAAGATCAAGGGCAAGCTCTCCCTGCGGGCCTCGGTCACGGGCGAGATCGTCATGGACGGGGTCGAGGTGCCCGAGAGCGCGCTCCTGCCCCATGTCAGCGGCCTCAAGGGGCCGTTCGGCTGCCTCAACCGGGCGCGCTACGGCATCTCCTGGGGCGCCCTGGGGGCGGCGGAGGATTGCTGGCACCGCGCCCGCCAGTACACGCTCGACCGCACCCAGTTCGGCCGCCCGCTCGCCCAGACGCAGCTGGTGCAGAGGAAGCTCGCCGACATGCAGACCGAGATCGCGCTCGGCCTCCAGGCCTCCCTGCGCGTCGGCCGGCTGTTCGACGAGGGCCGGGTCGCGCCCGAGATGATCTCCATCGTCAAGCGCAACAATTGCGGCAAGGCGCTGGAGATCGCCCGCACCGCCCGCGACATGCACGGCGGCAACGGCATCATGGGCGAGTACCACGTCATGCGCCACGCCCAGAACCTGGAGACGGTGAACACCTACGAGGGCACCCACGACGTGCACGCCCTGATCCTCGGCCGGGCGCAGACCGGGCTGCAGGCGTTCTTCTGACGCCGGGCCGCGGCCCGCCCGGGATGCGGCCGCCTCGACCCCATCGGCGAGGTCGGCGCGACCTGTGATCCTCGACGGGGCGGGCGATGCGCCGTGCCGCGGTCTCGCCTGCGGGGGCCGCGACGGGCGCATCTCGGCGGTGATCCGGCTCGCTCCCGAGGGCTTCGCTCAGGCGCCGCGCAGGCTTGTGATCCGGGATCCGCCTCGGTCAAGCGGATCCCGGATCAGGCCGTCTCCGCCGGGTGGCCCGCCCGGCGCAGGGCCTGCGGGGACTGGCCGTAGAGGCGCAGGAAGGCGCGGCGCATCCGCTCGCGATCGGCGAAGCCCACCTCCGCGGCGATCACGTCCAGGGAGTGGCGCCCCTCCACCAGCATCGCCCGCGCCGCCTCCACCCGCAGCCGCTCGACCACCTTGGCGGGCGGCTGGCCCAGCGCCTGCCGGAAGGCGCGGCTGAACTGGCGCGGCGACAGCCGCGCCGCCTCGGCCAGGCGGGCCACCGTCAGGTCCTCCCGCAGGTGGCGCCGGGCGTAGTCGAGCACCCGCTCGATCCGGTCGGTCTTCGGGGCGAGGTCGAGCAGGCGCGACAGCTGCGGCTGGCCCCCGGAGCGGCGCCGCTCCAGCAGCATGCGGCGCGCCACCTCGCGGGCCGTCTCCGGACCGAGGTCGTCCTCGACGAGGCGCAGGGCGAGGTCGATGCTCGCCGCCATCCCGGCCGAGGTCCAGACCGTCCCGTCGCCGACGTAGAGCCGGTCCCGCTCCAGGCGCACCGCCGGGTAGCGGGCCTGCAGCTCCGCGGCGTTGCGCCAATGCGCCGTCGCGCGCAATCCGTCGAGCAGCCCGGCCTCCGCCAGGACGAAGGCGCCCGTGCAGGTCGCCGCCACCCGCCGGGCGCGGGCCGCGGCCCGCCGGACCAGGGCGGCGAGGCCCGCCGGCACGGTCCGGGGCCCCGCGAAGGCCCCGACCATCAGCGTGTCGAAGGGCGCCTCCGGGAAGGGCTCGGTCTCCAGGCGGAACCCCGCCGCGGTCGGCACCGGCCCGCCCTCCTGCGAGACCAGGCGGATCGCGTAGGCGGGCCTCGCGCCGAGCGCGTTGGCGCTCTGGAACGCGGCGAGCGCGGCGAGCGACATCAGCTGCGCCCCGGGCAGCACCAGGAGGCCGATCGTCCGCGCCGCGCGGGCCGGCGCGAGCGCCTCCGGCGCCGCATCCGCGATGCCCCGGGACGATGCTGCGAGGTCGTGGTCCATGGCGCGCGCGGGTCGGGACGGGCTCGACCGCGGCGGCCCTGGCCCCGCGTCGTGAGCGGATGCGGGGGCCCGGCGCCGCGGATTACAGGCATATACCAGTAACCTGCCCGCCCGGTCCAGCAGGGCCCGCCGCGCGGCCCCGCCGGGCGGTCAGCCGAGGCTCGGCAGGGTCAGACCGTGCTCCCGCGCGCAGGCGACCGCGTCCGGGTAGCCGGCATCGGCGTGGCGCATCACGCCGCTCGCCGGATCGTTCCAGAGCACCCGCGCGAGGCGCCGGTCGGCGGCCTCGCTGCCGTCGCAGACGATCACCATCCCGGCATGCTGCGAGAAGCCCATTCCGACGCCGCCGCCGTGGTGTAGGGACACCCAGGTCGCCCCCGAGGCGGTGTTGAGGAGCGCGTTCAGGAGCGGCCAGTCGGAGACCGCGTCCGAGCCGTCGCGCATCGCCTCGGTCTCGCGGTTCGGCGAGGCGACCGAACCGGAATCGAGGTGGTCGCGCCCGATCACGATCGGGGCCTTCAGCTCGCCGCTGCGCACCATCGCGTTGAAGGCGAGGCCGAGGCGGTGGCGGTCGCCGAGGCCGACCCAGCAGATCCGGGCCGGGAGGCCCTGGAAGCGGATCCGCTCCCGCGCCATGTCGAGCCAGCGGTGCAGGGCTGCGTTGTCGGGCAGCAATTCCTTCACCTTGGCGTCGGTCCGGTAGATGTCCTCGGGATCGCCCGAGAGGGCGCACCAGCGGAACGGCCCGATGCCGCGGCAGAACAGCGGGCGGATATAGGCCGGCACGAAGCCCGGGAAGGCGAAGGCGTCGCGGACGCCCTCCTCCAGCGCCATCTGCCGGATGTTGTTGCCGTAATCGACCACGGGCACGCCGGCCCGGTGGAAGTCCAGCATCACCCGAACCTGCTCGGCCATGGAGCGCTTGGCCGCCGCCGCGACCCCGTCCGGGTCGCTCTCGCGGCGGGTTTCCCACTCGGCGAGGCTCCAGCCCCGGGGCAGGTAGCCGTTGACGGGATCGTGGGCGGAGGTCTGGTCGGTGACGCAATCCGGCCGCACGCCCCGGCGCCAGATCTCGGCGTAGATTTCGGCGGCGTTGCCCAGGAGCGCGACCGAGCGGGGCGTGCGCGCCCGGCAGGATTCCTCGATCAGGGCGAGCGCCTCGTCGAGGTCCCGGGCCTGCACGTCGACGTAGCCCGTGCGAAGGCGGAACTCGATGCTGGAGGCCCGGCACTCGACGGCGAGGCAGGAGGCGCCCGCCATCGTGGCGGCGAGGGGCTGCGCCCCGCCCATGCCGCCCAGGCCCGCCGTCAGGATCCAGCGCCCGGCGAGGTCGCCGCCATGGTGCTGGCGGCCCATCTCCACGAAGGTCTCGTAGGTGCCCTGCACGATCCCCTGGCTGCCGATGTAGATCCAGGAGCCGGCCGTCATCTGGCCGTACATCATCAGGCCCCGGCGATCGAGCTCGTGGAAATGCGCCCAGGTCGCCCAGTGCGGCACGAGGTTGGAGTTGGCGATCAGCACGCGGGGCGCGTCCGCGTGGGTGCGGAAGATCCCGACCGGCTTGCCGGACTGGACCAGCAGCGTCTGATCCTCCTCCAGGTCCGTGAGGGCGGCGACGATCCGGTCGAAGCTCGCCCAGTCCCGGGCCGCCCGCCCAATGCCGCCATAGACCACGAGCTCGCCCGGCCGCTCGGCGACCTCCGGGTCGAGGTTGTTCATCAGCATGCGCAGGGGCGCCTCGGTGAGCCAGCTCCGCGCCGTGAGGGCGGGGCCGCGCGGGGCGCGGACGAGGCGGGCATTGTCGAGGCGGGGATCGTCGAGGCGGCTCATGGCGGGCAGGCTCCGAAGGCGAGGCACGCGGACAGGACGTCCTGCAGGGCCGCGCGGACCGGCGCGGCGTGGTCGGGATCGTAGGGCACCGGCCAGGTCGCGGGATCGACCGGCCCGACCGGCTCGGCCAGGTAGGCGCGGCAGGCGAGTTCCATCTGCACCGCGTGGACGCCGTCCTGCGGGCGGCCGTAGGCGCGGGTGATGAAGCCGCCGCGGAAGCGCCCGTTGCTGACCTGGCTGAGGCCGCTGCCCCGGCAGATCGCCTCGATCCGCTCCTGGAGGGCGGGGTCGCAGGCCTGGCCGCCATGCGTGCCGATGTTGAAATGGGGCAGCAGGCCGGGGAACAGGCGCGGGATCTCCGAGCGGATCGAGTGGGCGTCGTAGAGCACCACCCGGGGATGGAGCCGCCGCAGCCGCGCGAGTTCGTCCTGCAGGGCCGCGTGGTAGGGGTCGAACCAGCGGGCGCGCCGGTCGGCCGGGTCGGGCGCCTGCCCGTCCCGGTAGAGCGGCTCGCCGTCGAACGTGGTGGTGGGGCAGAGCTCCGTCGTCGCCTGCCCGGGATAGAGCGAGGCGCCGGACGGGTCCCGGTTCACGTCGATCACCGTGCGCGAGAGGGAGGTGCGGATGATCGTGGCGTCGAGATCCGCCGCGAAGGCGTAGAGCCGCTCGATGAACCAGTCCGTGTCCTTGCGGGCGAGCCAGGGCGAGACGAGACCGGCCTCGATCTCGGGCGGGATCTCGGTGCCGGTATGGGGCAGGCTGAGGAGAAGGGGCGACGCCCCCCGCCGGACCGCGAGCCAGGCCGGCGTCATCGCCCGTCCACCCCCGGCAGGTCCAGGCCCGCGGCCGCCACCACGGCCCCGTCGCGCACCAGAGCCGTCGCCGCCTCGAGCTCCGGATGCAGGTAGCGATCCTCGTCGAGGCGGGGCACCGCCGCCCGCAGCCGCGCCCGCACCCGCTCCAGGGCCTCGCTCGACCGCAGCGGCGCCAGGAAATCGCAGCCCTGCGCCGCTGCCAGCAGCTCGATGCCGAGCACCGCGGCGGCGTTCTCCGCCATCGCCAGGAGGCGCCGCGCGCCGTGGGCCGCCATCGAGACGTGGTCCTCCTGGTTGGCGGAGGTCGGGATCGAATCGACGCTCGCCGGGTAGGCCCGCTGCTTGTTCTCCGAGACCAGGGCCGCCGCCGTCACCTGTGGGATCATGAAGCCCGAGTTGAGGCCCGGCCGCCCGGTCAGGAAGGCCGGCAGGCCCGAGGACAGGGCGGGGTCGACGAGGAGCGAGATCCGCCGCTCGGCGAGGGAGCCGATCTCGCACAGGGCGAGCGCGATCATGTCGGCCGCGAAGGCCACCGGCTCGGCGTGGAAGTTCCCGCCCGAGAGCGCCTCCCCGGTCTCGGGGAAGACGAGCGGGTTGTCCGAGACGCCGTTCGCCTCGGTCTCCAGGGTCGCCCCCGCCTGCCGCAGGAGGTCGAGGGCGGCCCCCATCACCTGCGGCTGGCAGCGCAGGCAGTAGGGGTCCTGCACCCGCTCGTCGCCGACGAGGTGCGAGGCCCGGATCGCCGAGCCGGCGAGGAGGCGGCGCAGGGCGTCGGCCGCGTCGATCTGGCCGCGGTGGCGGCGAAGCGCGTGGATGCGCGGGTCGAAGGGCGTGTCCGAGCCGCGGGCGGCGTCGACCGAGAGCGCCCCGGTGACCAGGCCCGCCCGCAGCAGGTCCTCCGCCCCGAACAGGCCCGCCAGCGCGAGCGCGGTCGAGAATTGCGTGCCGTTGAGGAGCGCCAGCCCCTCCTTCGGGCCGAGATCGAGGGGCGCGAGGTCCGCCCGCGCCAGGGCCGCGGCGGCGGGCAGCCGGGCGCCCCCCGCGTCGAGGCACTCCCCGACGCCGATCATCGCCGCCGTCATGTGGGCGAGCGGCGCGAGGTCGCCCGAGGCGCCGACCGAGCCCTGGCCCGGCACCACCGGGGTCACGCCCCGCGCCAGCATCGCGTCGAGCAGGGCCACCGTCTCGGGCCGCACGCCCGAGGCCCCCTGCGCGAGGCTCGCGAGCTTGAGCGCCATCATCAGCCGCACGATCCCGGCCGGGACCGGCGCCCCGACCCCCGCCGCGTGCGAGAGCACGATGTTGCGCTGCAGCGTGGCGAGGTCGTCGGGCGCGATCCGCACCGTCGCGAGCTTCCCGAACCCGGTATTGATCCCGTAGACGGGCTCGCCCCGCGCCACGATCGCCGCCACGGTCTCGGCGGCCCGCGCGATGCCGGGCCGGCAGGCGGGATCGAGCCGCAGCGGGGCCCCGTCGCGGATCGCGCGCCACTGCGCCAGCGCGGCGCGGCCGGGAGTCAGGGTGACGGCGCTCATCGGCCCCTCCGGATGCGGGCGTGCAGCGGGTTGAATCCCATGCGGTAGACGAGTTCGGCCGGGCGCTCGACGTCCCAGACCGCGAGGTCGCACCACTTGCCCGCCTCCAGCGTGCCGATCTCGTGCAGGCGCCCGAGGGCGCGGGCCGCCTCCCGGGTCACGCCCGCGAGGCATTCCTCGACGGTGAGCCGGAACAGCGTCGCGCCCATGTTGAGCACGAGGAGCAGGGAGGTGAGGGGGGAGGTGCCGGGATTGCAGTCGGTGGCGAGCGCCATCCGCGTGCCGTGGCGGCGGAACAGGTCGACGGGCGGCCGCCGCGTCTCCCGGATGAAGTAGAAGGCCCCCGGCAGCAGCACCGCCACGGTGCCGGCCCGGGCCAGGGCGGCGGCGCCGGCCTCGTCCGCGTATTCCAGGTGGTCGGCCGAGAGGGCGCCGAACCGCGCCGCCAGCGCCGCCCCGCCGAGATCGGAGAGCTGGTCGGCGTGCAGCTTCACCGGCAGGCCCGCCGCCCGCGCCGCCTCGAAGACCCGCGCGGTCTGGGCGGGCGAGAAGGCGATCCCCTCGCAGAAGGCGTCGACCGCGTCGGCCAGCCCCTCCCGCGCCAGGGCGGGCAGCATCTCGGTGCAGACATGCGCGATGTAGCGGTCCTTGTCGGGCTCCTCCGGCGGCAGCGCGTGGGCACCCAGGAAGGTCGTGGTCACGGTGACGTCGCGGCTCTCCCCGAGGCGGCGGGCCGCCCGCAGGCTCGCGCGCTCGGAGGCGACGGAGAGGCCGTAGCCGGACTTCACCTCGACCGCGGTCACGCCCTCGGCGATCAGCGCGTCGAGGCGCCGCAGCGCGCTCCCGACGAGCGCGTCCTCGCTCGCCGCCCGGGTGGCGCGCACGGTCGAGACGATGCCGCCGCCCGCCCGCGCGATCTCCTCGTAGCTGGCGCCGGCGAGCCGCGCCTCGAACTCCGCCGCCCGGTCGCCGCCGTGGACGAGGTGGGTGTGGCAGTCGATCAGGCCCGGGGTGATCCAGCGCCCCTCGCAATCGACCGTCTCGCGGGCCGCGAAGGCGGGCGCCGCCCGCGCCGGCCCCGCGTAGAGGATGCGCCCGTCGCGGGCGGCGATCAGCCCGTCCTCCACGAGGCCGAGCCCCGGCGCCCCCTCGGCCAGGGTGGCGAGCCGGGCGTTGCGCCACAGGCGGTCGCACAGCATGGGACGGCTCCTGGCGGGTGGAAGCGGCCCGGCGAATCGGCCGCCGGGTGGCGGTGCGCGCCGAGTATGTATAGACATAATCGGCCGCGCGGACCCTTGTCCACCCGTCCCGCGCGGGGGAGGGACCCGCGATGGCCCGGCTCTGGTTCCGCTCCGCCCTGCTGCCCGAAGGATGGGCGGAGGGCGTCGCCCTCGACGTCCGGGAGGGGCGCATCGCGGCGCTGGAGAGCGGCGTGCCGGCGCGGCCGGGGGACGAGACCGGCGGGATCGCGCTGCCCGGCCTGCCGAACCTGCACAGCCACGCCTTCCAGCGCGCCATGGCGGGGCTCGCCGAGTGCCGCAGCGGGCACGAGGACTCCTTCTGGACCTGGCGCGAGGTGATGTACCGCTTCGTGGCCCGGATGGCGCCGGAGGACGTCGAGGCGGTGGCCGCGCAGGCCTACGTGGAGATGCTGGAGGCCGGCTTCACCTGGGTCGGCGAGTTCCACTACCTGCACCACGCCCCGGACGGGCGCGCCTACGCGGACCCGGCCGAGATGGCCGGGCGGATCGCCGCCGCGGCGGCGGAGGCGGGGATCGGCCTGACGCTGCTGCCGGTCTTCTACGCCCATGGCGGCTTCGGGCCGGGGCAGGGGGCGCCCGCGCTGCCGCCGACCGCGGGCCAGCGCCGCTTCGTCAGCGACCCGGAGACCTTCGCGGCCGTGATGGCGGGCAGCCGCCGGGCGGTGGCGGACCTGCGGGATTGCGTGGTCGGCCTCGCGCCCCACAGCCTGCGGGCCGCGACCCTCGCGGAGATCGCCGCGATCCTGCCCCTGGCGGAGGGCGGCCCGGTCCACATCCACGCGGCCGAGCAGCTGCGCGAGGTGGAGGAGTGCCGGGCGGCGACCGGGGCGCGGCCGGTGGAACTCCTGCTCGACGCGGCGCCGGTCGACGCGCGCTGGTGCCTGATCCACGCCACCCACATGACGCCGAGCGAGACGCGCGGGCTCGCGCGCAGCGGCGCGGTGGCGGGCCTCTGCCCGATCACCGAGGCCAATCTCGGCGACGGGCTGTTCCCGCTGGCCGCCTTCCAGGGTGCGGGCGGCCGGTTCGGAATCGGCAGCGACTCGAACGTGCTGATCGCGGCGGCCGAGGAGCTGCGCCTGCTCGAATACGGCCAGCGCCTCGCCGGGCGGGTGCGCGGCGTCGCGACCTCGGCGCGCTCCGCCTCGACCGGCCGCGCCCTGATCGAGGCCGCCCTCGCCGGGGGCGGGCAGGCCCTCGGCCGGCCCGCCGGCCTCGCGCCCGGGCAGCCCGCCGACATCGTCGCCCTCGATCCCGACCACCCGGCCCTGGCGGAGCGCTCCGGCGACGCGTGGCTCGACGGCTTCGTGTTCGCGGCCCGCGCCGGGGCGATCGACCGGGTCTGGCGCGCCGGGGCGCGCGTCGTCGCGCAGGGACGGCACCACCGGCGGGAGGCGGTGGCGGCGCGCTTCCGGGCCGCCCTGGCGAGGCTCGCCGCGTGACCGGGGGCCCCAGCCTGACGGCCCGGATCCGCAGCGAGATCGAGGCGCGGATCCTGTCGGGCGACTGGCCGCCGGGCCATCGCATCCCCTTCGAGTCGGAACTCTCGGCGCTCTACGGCTGCTCGCGCATGACCGTGAACAAGGCGCTCGCGGGGCTGGCGGCCGCGGGCCTGATCGAGCGCCGGCGCCGCGCCGGCTCCTTCGTGGCCGCCCCCGCCCGGCAATCGGCCGTGCTGCAGATCCCCGACATCCCGGCCGAGATCGCGGCGCGCGGGGCGCGCTACGGGCTGGTACTCGTCGCGCGCCGGGAGCGGCGGGCGGGGGCGGGCGACCCGCCGGGCGCGGGCTTCGCGCCGGGCCAGCCGCTCCTCGACCTCACCTGCCGCCACCTCGCGGACGGGCGTCCCTTCGCGCAGGAGGAGCGCCTGATCAGCCTCGCGGCGGTGCCGGCCGCGGCGGAGGTGGATTTCTCCGCCGTGCCGCCCGGCACGTGGCTGCTGCGGCACGTGCCCTGGACGGAGGCCTCGCACCGCATCACGGCGCTCAACGCGCCGGGCGCCCTCGCCCGCGCCCTCGACCTGCCGCCGGGGGGCGCCTGCCTCGCGGTCGAGCGCCGCACCTGGCGCGGGGAGGACACGGTGACCTACGTGCGCCAGATCTTCCGGGGCGACGCCTACAGCCTGGGGGCGCGGTTCTCGCCCTGACGGGGCGGGGCGCTCGACCGCGAGACAGGCGCCGTGAGGCCGGGCCGCTGATCGGGACGGGCATGGTCCGCGCCCGGACCAACGGGGCGGCTCGTTCGTTCCTCCGCCTGCGACCGCTCCCGAAAGCCTCTCCCGTCAGCGAACGCCGTCCCGTGACCGCGCCCACCACGCCCAAGACCCTCGCGGACCCGGCCGCGCTCGCGGCCAGGCGCGCCCTCCTCGGCGCGCCCCATCTCGCGCCGCTGCGCGCCCTCGCCGCCCGCATCGCCGCCGCGCAGGGCGCGCCGGTGCCCGAGCCCGATCCCCTCGACGGGGGCGCGGCGGCCCGGCTGCTCCTGCTCCTCGAGACGCCCGGCCCCGCCACCGGCCGCACCGCCTTCGTGTCGCGCGACAACCCGACCGGCACCGCCGCCAACCTGTTCGGGTTCCTGGCGCGGGCCCGGATCGCCCGCGCCGACACGCTGATCTGGAACGCGGTGCCCTGGGTCATCCACGCCCCCGGCGCCCGCAACCGCGCCCCGCGCCGGGCCGAGATCCGCGCCGCCGCGCCCTACCTGCCCGCCCTCCTCGACCTGATGCCCGACCTCGCCGTGGTGGTCCTGGCCGGCCGCGTCGCCCAGAGCCACGCCGCCGCCCTGCGCGCGCTGCGGCCCGACCTGCCGGTGGTCGGCGTGCCCCATCCGAGCCCGACCTTCGTCTGCACCAGCCCGGAGGTGCGCGAGCGGATCGCGGCCGGCCTCGCCGAGGCGGCGGCGCATCTGCGCTTCTGCGCGTGAGGCCCGCTCCCGGGGCAAGACCCGGTCTCGTCTGGTCTTCCGGCGCCGGAGCGCCTACATGGCGGGCGCAAGCGGGGCTCGGTCGGAGTGCCGCCGAAGGTGCCGGGCCGGTGCCCGCGGGGGAGGCCGGTCGGCGGCCAGCGGAGTCGGACGCCGACGAGATGAACTTCGCCAGACAGGATACGCGGCTCGCGCGGGCCGAGCCGACCGCGGCGGGCCGGGACCAGGATCCCGCGCCCGAGGTGCCGGCCCTCGACCGCGCCGGCCGCCGCAAGCGGCGCTACGCCTGGATCGGCACCGCCGCGAGCGCGATCCTGTTCCTCATCTCGCTCGGCGTGCTCTACGAACTCGTCTCGACCGTGACCTGGTCGGAGCTGCGCGCCGCCTTCACGGCCGCCACCGGCGAGCAGGTGAGCCTCGCCGTGATGCTGGTGGCGGTGAGCTACCTGTTCCTCACTTGCTACGACGCGCTCGCCCTGCGCCAGCTCAGGATCAGGGTGCCGTACCGGACCACGGCGCTCGCCTCCTTCACCAGTTACGCGGTGAGCTTCAACCTGGGCTTCCCGCTCCTGACCGCCGGCACGATCCGGTACTGGATCTACTCGGGCAAGGGCCTGAGCCCCGGGCGGATCGCGGCGCTGACCATCGTGGCGGGCTTCACCTTCTGGCTCGGCATGGGGGCGGTGCTCGGCTTCAGCCTCGTGCGGGAGGCCGAGCCCCTGTCGCGCCTGACCTCGGTGAGCAGCGCCATCAACCGGGGCCTCGGCCTCGCGGCCATGGCCGGGGTGCTCGCCTATCTGGGCTGGGTGACGCTGAGGCGGCGCAGCGTGCGGGTGAGGGGCTGGCGGCTCGAATTGCCGGGCCTCGCCCTCTCCCTGAGCCAGATGCTGGTGGGCGCCTGCGACGTCTGCGCGGCGGCGGGCGTGCTCTACGTGCTGCTGCCGCCCGGCCACGGGGTGAGCTTCGAGGCCTTCGTGGCGATCTACGTGGTGGCGGCGATGCTCGGCATCGCGAGCCACGCCCCCGGCGGGCTCGGCGTCTTCGAGGCGACCGTGCTCCTCGCCCTGTCGGGGCTGCCGCGGGAATCCGTGCTCGGCGCGCTGCTCCTGTTCCGGGTCTGCTATTATCTGGTGCCCTTCGTGGTGGCGCTGGCGGCGCTCGGCGCCTACGAGATCGCCAAGCGCGTCAGGCTCACCCCCCGCGAGGCGCCCGAGGGCGACGAGGAGGCGTGACGCCGCCCGGCGCCGCGCCGCCGCCCGGGACCGCCGACGCGACCGTGCCGGGCATCGCGAACCCGTCACGCGATCGGCTTAGGGTTGCACCCATGCCTTCTCTCCCCTTCGACCCGCACAGGGCCGGCGCTGCCCGCCGGGCGGCGTGGCGGGCCGCCCTGATCGCCGCCCTGACGGTCGCCGGGGCGGCCGCCTGGGAGCGCGGCCCGGACCTCTGGCTCGGCCTCGGCACCGCCGCGGCGGTGCTGCTCGGCGGCTGGCTCGCCTCGCCGCGGGCGGAGGAACCGCTGCCCCGCCGGGAGGGCGCGTGCGAGGACCGCCCCAGCCTCGCCGAGGCCCTGCTCGCCAATATCCCGGACCCGGTCATCCTGATCGACCGCCGGGCCCTGGTGATCGAGGCCAACGCGGCGGCCCGCGCCCTGCTGCCGACGCTGCGGCCGAAATACCCGCTCTCCTTCGCGCTGCGCGATCCCGGCGTGCTCGACGGCATCGAGACCGTGCTGCACACGGGCGCGCCCCTCAAGACCCTCTACGCCCCGCGGGTCCCGACCGAGCGCACCTTCGAGGTCCAGATCGGCGCCATGAAGGGCTCGGCCGACGCGGGCGGGCAGCCGAACCTCGTCCTGTTCCTGCGCGACCTCACCTCGGCCAAGCGGCTGGAGACGATGCGGGTCGATTTCGTGGCCAATGCCAGCCACGAACTGCGCACGCCGCTCGCCTCGCTCCTCGGCTTCATCGAGACCCTGCAGGGGCCGGCCCGCAACGATTCCCTGGCCCGGGACCGCTTCCTCGCCATCATGCGCGAGCAGGCCCTGCGCATGACGCGGCTGATCGACGACCTCCTGTCGCTGTCGCGCATCGAGCTGCGCGCCCACGTGCCGCCGACGACCGTGATCGAGGTCGGGCCGCTCGCCCGCCAGATCGTGGATTCCCTCTCTCCCCTCGCCGAGGAGCGGGGCGTCGCGATCGCGCTGGAGGAGGGGCCCGCCCCGCTCGCGGTGCTGGGCGAGCGCGACGAGATCCTGCGCCTCGTGGAGAACCTCGTGGAGAACGCCGTCAAGTACGGCGGCGAGGGCGGGCGCGTGAGCGTGCGCGTGTCGGCCCTCGCGGCCGAGGCGGGCCGGCCGGCCCAGGTCGAGATCGCCGTCGCGGATGACGGCCCGGGCATCGCGCCCGAGCACCTGCCGCGCCTGACCGAGCGCTTCTACCGGGTCGACCCGGCCTCCAGCCGCCAGCAGGGCGGCACCGGCCTCGGCCTCGCCATCGTCAAGCACATCCTGAACCGCCACCGCGGCCGGCTCGTCGTGGAGAGCGAGCCGGGCCGCGGCTCGACCTTCCGGGCCTCGATCCCGGCCGCGGCGGGGGCGGGGCGCGAGGAGACGTCCCCGGGCTGAGCGCCCTTCGCCGACGTGCTCCGGCTCGGCGGACGGCGCGGGAGCGAGACTCGCAGCAGACCCGCTTGGGCTCGCAGCAGACCCGCTTGGGGCCGCTCCGCTCAGGGGCAGGCCACGAGCACGCGGCCCGTGTAGTCGGCCCCGGCGGCGGCCGCCGCGCCCGGGCGGACGAGCGCGTCCGAATCCGGGATCAGCTGCTCGCCGACCCGCGCCTCCTTGGCCGGATGCGTCACCTTGACGAGGCAGGCGGCGGGGCCCGCGACCCGCGCGGCCTCGTCGCCCGGGGCGAGGCCGAAGGCGACGTAGAAATCCGGATCGGCGGTCGTGACCACGAGGCTGCGCAGGGCGGCCGCGGGGGCGGCCGGCGCGAGGGTGAAGAAGAGGGTGAGCCGCCCGTCCCGGAACTCGGCCCGGGCATCCTGCGGGGCCGCGAAGGCGAGGAGGCGGCCGTTGAGCTTGGCCTGCACGTAGTAGCCGGTCTCGGCGAGGGCGGCGACGCGGGCGCGGGCGAGCTCGGCGAGCTTGTCGGGATCCGGGACGCCGTCGCGCCGCGAATCGAGGTTCAGCACCGCGAAGGCGGAGTAGTCGGGATCGAAGGTCCAGGTCAGGCGCAGGCCCTTGAGGGCGCGGGCCTCGTCGAGGACGATCTCGCTGCGCGCCTGCACCCAGACATGCGGGTGGGCCCGGGCCGCGGCGGGGGCCAGAGCCGACGCGAGGGCCAGCGCGACGGCGCACCCGGCGCGCGGGCGCGGCGAGGGCCGCCCGCCGATCGGCCCGCTCCGATCTCGGTTGCTGCCCATCCCGTCCCCCGCCTGGTCCCGGCCGGGCCCCGCCCGGCGGAACGCCCCTGGCGCCCAAGCGCGGCGAAACCATGTTGCGGATGCAGGGCTGGCGCGAAGCGCGGCCCTATCACCGCCCGATCCGGCGAATCCCATATCCTGCCGGGAGCGCGGCGCGCGACGGCGGCGCGCTCCCGAGGAGTTCGGCCATGACCGCGACCGCCCGCCGCCTCACCCTGCCCGTGGAGGGCATGACCTGCGCCTCCTGCACGGGGAGGGTCGAGCGCGTGCTCAAGGCCGTGCCGGGCGTCACCTCGGCCTCCGTCAACCTCGCCACCCGCCGCGCCACCATCGAGCTTGCCCCCGACAACCATCCGGGCGCCCTGGCCGAGGCGATCGCGGATGCCGGCTACGCCGTCCCCGAGCAGACCTCGGACTTCCTCGTCGAGGGCATGACCTGCGCCTCCTGCGTCGGCCGGGTCGAGCGGGTGCTCAGGGCGGTGCCGGGCGTCACCGAGGCCAGCGCCAACCTCGCCACCGGGCGGGTCAGCGTGCGCCATCCCGGCGGGCTGGTGGAGGAGGCCGCCCTGGCCCGGGCCGTGGCCGCGGCCGGCTACGCGCTGCGGCCGCTGCCGGCCGCCGCGCCGGAGACCCCCGCCCTGCCCGAGGAGGCGGTCGGGCTGCGCCGCGACCTCGTCGTCGCCGCCCTGCTGGCGCTGCCCGTCGTGGTCCTCGACATGGGCGGCCACCTGATCGGCGCCCATCGTCTGCACGCCCTCGTGCCGGAGGGCTGGAGCAACGGCGTCCAGGCCGTGCTCGCCACGCTCGTCCTCGCGGGCCCGGGCCGGCGCTTCTTCCGGCGCGGCGTGCCGGGCCTGCTGCGCGGCCACCCGGACATGAACGCCCTCGTCGCCCTCGGCACGGGCGCCGCCTACGGCTTCTCGCTCGTCGCCACCCTGGCGCCCGGCCTGCTGCCGGAGGGGACGGCCCACGTCTATTTCGAGGCCTCGGTCCTCATCATCACCCTGATCCTGCTCGGGCGCTTCCTGGAGGCGCGGGCGAAGGGGCGCACCGGCGCGGCGATCGCGCGCCTCGTCGGGCTGGCGCCGCGGACCGCCCGGGTCATCCGCCCCGAGGGCGAGGTCGAGGTCCCGGTGGTGGACCTGCGCCCCGGCGACCGCGTGCGGGTGCGCCCGGGCGAGCGCCTGCCCGCCGACGGGCGCGTCGCCGCGGGCGCCTCCGCGGTCGACGAGAGCATGATCACCGGCGAGCCGGTGCCGGCGCGCAAGGAGGCCGGGGCGCCGGTCACGGGCGGCACCGTCAACGGCACCGGCAGCCTGGAGGTCGCGGTCGAGCGCGTCGGCGCCGACACGGTCCTCTCGCAGATCATCCGCATGGTCGAGGCGGCCCAGGGGGCCAAGCTGCCGATCCAGGCCCTCGTCGATCGGGTCACCGGCTGGTTCGTGCCGGCCGTGATGGGCCTCGCCGCCCTGACCTTCCTGGCCTGGCTGCTGCTCGGCCCCGCGCCCGCCCTGGGCCTCGCCCTGGTCAACGCCATCGCGGTGCTGATCATCGCCTGCCCCTGCGCGATGGGCCTCGCCACGCCGACCTCGATCATGGTCGGGACCGGGCGGGCGGCCGAGCGCGGCATCCTGTTCCGCAACGGCACCGCCCTGCAGGCGCTGGAGGGTGTGCGGGCCGTGGCCTTCGACAAGACCGGCACCCTGACCGAGGGCCACCCCGCGCTCACCGACCTGATCCCCGCCCCCGGGGACGCGGCCGAATCCGCCTTGGCCGAATCCGCCTTGGCCGAATCCGCCTTGGCCGAGACAGCCCTGGCGCACGCGGCCGCCCTGGAATCCCGCTCCGAGCACCCGCTCGCCCGGGCGATCGTCGCGGGGGCGCGGGCGCGGGGCCTCGCCCTTCCGCCGGTCGAGGCCTTCGAGGCGGTGCCGGGCTTCGGCCTCGTCGGACGGGCGGGCGGGCGCGCGGTCGCAATCGGCGCGGCGCGGCACTTGGCGAGGCTCGGCATCCCGGTCGCGCCCCTCGCGGAGGCGGCGGCCCGGCTCGGCGAGGCCGGCCGCTCGCCCCTCTACGTCGCGCTCGACGGCCGCCTCGCCGCCCTGATCGCGGTGGCCGATCCGGTGAAGCCGGGCGCCGCCGCGGCGGTCGCGGCCCTGCAGGGACGGGGCGTGGCCGTGGCGCTGGTGACCGGCGACGACCGGCGCACGGCCGAGGGCATCGCCCGCGAGCTCGGCATCGCCACGGTGCTGGCCGAGGTGCTGCCCGCCGACAAGCTCGCGGCGGTGCGGGAGATGCGCGCCGCCCACGGCCGCACCGCCTTCGTGGGCGACGGCATCAACGACGCGCCGGCGCTGGCCGAGGCGGATGTCGGCATCGCGCTCGGCACGGGCACCGACGTCGCGGTGGAGAGCGCCGACGTGGTGCTGATGGCGGGGGATCCCGGCGGCGTGGTCGAGGCGCTCCACCTCTCGCGCGCGGTGATGCGCAACATCCGCCAGAACCTGTTCTGGGCCTTCGCCTACAACGCCGCGCTGCTGCCGGTCGCGGCGGGCATGCTGCGCCTCTTCGGCGGCCCGCTCCTGTCGCCCGTCCTCGCCGCCGGCGCCATGGCCCTGTCGAGCGTGTTCGTGGTCGGAAACGCGCTGCGCCTTCGCCGCGCCTGAGGGCCGGCGCCCCGGCTCATCCGCCATCCGGTTGATGGCTTCGCCATCTCCCATGTCGGCCATGCGGATGTCGGCTTCGCTCAGGCGCCGCGCAGTCTCGTGAGACGGGACCCGCTTCGATCAAGCCGATCCCGGATCAGCCGAAGAGCGGCGTGTCGCCGGCCACCATCGGCAGGATCTCGGGGGAGATCGCGACCGGCCGGTAGCGCCCGGCCCCGCCCCGCGCGGGCCGCCCGCGGCGGCGGACCACCTCGCGCTCGAAGGCGATGAAGGCCTCCGGGGTGCCGTCCCGGCGGCATACCGGCCGCACGTCGATCTCGCACAGGTAGGCCTCGCCGTCCTTGCGGTAGTTCTGCAGGCAGCCGAGGAAGCGCCCGCTCATCCGCAGCGCGCGATGCACCTGCCGCGTGGCCACCCGGCTGGTGGTCGGGCCCTGCAGCATGCGGGGCGATCGGCCGACGAGCTCGTCCTCCGCGTAGCCGGACATCCGGGCGAAGGCCGGGTTGGCGTAGAGGATCGTCGGTCCCGGCCGCTCGAGGTCGACGTCGGTGAGGACGACGGCGAGATCGAGGGGATCGGCGAAGAATTGAACGAGGCTGACGATGTCCATAGCGGTCTTCCCTAAGGACAGAAGTAAATCAGCATTCGTTAAGGCTTTCTGACCCGCCGCGGCCGGTCAGGGCGCGGGAGCCGGGGCGGCCAGGGCGGCGGCGAGGCGGGCCGCCAGGGCGGCGTTGTGGCGGATCAGCGCGATGTTGGTGGCGAGGCTGCGCCCGCCCGTGAGGGCGAGGAGACGACCCAGCAGGAAGGGCGTCACCGCCTTGGCGGCGATGCCGGCCGCCCGCGCCTCCGCCACCGCCGTCTCGATCAGGCCGGCGATCTCGGCGGCCGGGATCTCGTCGGCCTCCGGCACGGGGTTGGCCACCAGGATCCCGCCGCCGAGGCCGAGCGCGGCCTTGGCCCGGATCAGGGCGGCGACCGCCTCCGGGGTGTCGAGGCGCAGCGGCGCGGGCAGGCCGCTGTCCCGGCTCCAGAAGGCCGGGAAGCGGTCGGTGCCGTAGCCCACCACCGGCACGCCCCTCGTCTCCAGGTATTCGAGGGTGCGCGGCAGGTCGAGGATGGCCTTGGCGCCGGCCGAGACCACCGCCACGGGGGTGCGGGCGAGTTCGTCGAGGTCGGCCGAGATGTCGAGGGTCTGCTCGACGCCCCGGTGCACGCCGCCGATGCCGCCGGTCGCGAAGACCCGGATCCCGGCGAGCGCGGCGCAGATCATCGTGGCGGCGACCGTGGTCGAGCCGGTGAGCCCCGCCGCCACCGCGTGCGGCAGGTCGGCGCGGCTGAGCTTCAGCACGTCCCGCGCGGCGGCGAGCCCCGCCAGGGTCTCGGCCGGCAGGCCGATCCGGATCCGCCCCGCCACGACCGCGATGGTCGCCGGCACCGCCCCGGCCTCGCGCACCACCGCCTCGACGGCCCGGGCCGTCTCGACGTTCTGCGGGTGCGGCATGCCGTGCGTGACGATGGTGGATTCGAGCGCCACCACGGGCGCGCCCGCCGCGAGGGCGGCCCGCACCTCCGGGGCGATGTCGAGCAGGGAAGGGGGCATGGCATTCCTCCCGCGCCGGCGGCGATCCCGCCGGTCTGGCAGATTTGCCGGGGCCTGGCGAGGGCGCGCCCCTGGACGGCGCAGCGGGGCCGTGGTGCAATCGCCCCGGAGGCCGCCATGAAGACCCTGCTCGTTCCGATCGCGCGCCACACGCTCCTCGATTCCGTGCTGGAGACCGCGCTCCTCACCGCCCGGCGCTTCGGATCCTGCGTGGAGGGGTTCGGCCTGCGCCCCGCCCTCGCCGAGTACGTCCCGGTCGACATGGTGGGCGGCATGACCTGGGTGCGCGACGAGGAGGCCGACCTCGCGGAGGCCCGCGGCTGCGGCAGCCAGTTCTCCACCTTCATGGAGCAGCACGGGGTGCCGCGGGATTCGGGCGAGGCGGATCCCTCCCGCCCGCGCTACCGCTGGCTGCCCGACGCGCCGCCGGGCGACGGGTTCCTGGCGCAATACGCGCGTCTGTTCGGCGCGACCGTGGTGGGACGGCCGGGCGGGGAGGGCGGCCCGCGCATGACGACCCTCGAAGCCGCCCTGTTCGAGAGCGGCCGGCCCCTCCTGATCGCGCCCCCGACCCCGCCCCAGAGCCTCGGCGAGACCGTGCTGATCGCCTGGAACGGCTCGACCGAGACCGCCCGCACGGTGGCCTTCGCGGGCCCGTTCCTGCGGCGGGCCGCCCGCATCGAGGTGCTGGGCGTCGATTCCGGCATGGTGCCGGGCCCGAGCGCCGAGCAGCTGGCGGCGGCGCTCACCCGCGAGGGCCTGACCGCGCGGGGCCGCACCCTGGCGGCGGGGCGGCGCAATCCCGGCGAGGTGTTCCTGGCCGAGGCCGCCGCGCTCGGCTGCGATCTCCTGGTCAAGGGGGCCTACACCCAGAGCCGCCTGCGCCAGATGATCTTCGGCGGCGCGACCAGCCACATCCTCGCCCACGCCACCATGCCGGTGCTGATGGCGCATTGACGGGCGCAGCTGCGGCTGCCGGAACTCCGCCCGCGCTCCGCCGAGGGCGCCGTCTCGGGCGACCGCCCCCGTCGCCGCGCCGGCCCGCGGACGGCCCGGGCGCGCTGCCGGGACCCGCGCATCGACGGCCCGATGCCGCGATTCGTGCCCAGATCACGCCGGTCTCGGCGCCCCGATCCCGCCTGGAATTCCCTGCGCTCCGCCGATCGGAGCGATTGCGCGTTCTCATGTCCTTACGTAATGAGGGAGACCGAGGCTTTCCGAGACTTCGGGAGGGTGATGCACCGGGCCTGCGCCCGCCACAGCCGTGAAGGCCCGCGGATCCCCGAGATGATACCACCGGTCATTTCTGATGACCGGTGGTGCGGCTCTCGAATTTTCGCCAAGCCTCTGGCTTGAAATCGAAAATTCGAGATGGAGCAACGGCTCGATGCGTCAGCATCCTGAGCCGTTGGTATGATTCATGTTCATGCGCTCATCGGATCGAGGACCGACGGCGCTCTCACGCCATTCGGCAGCGGAGGGAACCGCGGATGAGTTTGCATCAGCTGAGCGAGACGCCGGAGCTGTTCATCACCGACGAGGCTCTGGATCGCATCGAGACGTTCTTTCGATCGGTCGCCCGGATGTATGAACACAGGGGGATGAGGGCCAGCCTCCAGTTCGTGAAGGAGATCTACATCGTGCCGGCCGGCGACGCGCCAGCCAAGTATCCCAGCAAGGAGGAGATGGGCGACCCGGCGGCGTGCAAGGCCTGGCTGGCCGAGCACACCTTGAAGAAGATCAACAACGTCCAGGTCGGGGTCGATTTTCTTGACAAAAGCCCGTGGAGAAACAAGATCACCTTGCGGGGCTTCGATCTCGACCTGCTGACCGACACTTTCGACGATGAGTACGTGAGGACGTTCAACACGATCGATCTGAACGGCGACGGCAAGCTGGTGCTGCGATAGCGCGCATCGGCCCGGCGGACGAGCCGTCCCCGGGCGCGGGACCGGTTCCGCCGGCGGCTCATCCGCCATCCGGTTGATGGCTTCGCCATCTCCGATGTCGGCCATGCGGATGTCGGCGTCGCTCAGGCGCCGCGCGGGCTTGGCATGCGCCATCCGGTTGATGGCTTCGCCATCTCCGATGTCGGCCATGCGGATGTCGGCGTCGCTCAGGCGCCGCGCACAGGCGCCGCGCAGGCTCGCGATCCGGGATCCGCTTGAGCAAGCGGATCCCGGATCAGAACCCGTCCGCGAAGCCCCGCACCAGGAGGTTGGCGATCGCCATCGGGGGCGGCGTGAGGAGGCCGTCCGGGTGGCGGCGCTCCAGCATCGCCCGCACCTCCTCGCGGGAGAACCAGCGGGCATCCTCCAATTCGTCGCGATCGAGGGTCAGGGCCTCGTCGAGGGCCTCGCCCTCGCAGCCGATCATCAGCGAGGAGGGGAAGGGCCAGGGCTGGGAGGCCCGGTAGCGCACGGCGCCGACCCGCAGCCCCGCCTCCTCGAAGGTCTCGCGGCGCACCGCGTCCTCGATCGTCTCGCCCGGCTCGAGGAAGCCCGCGAGGCAGGAATAGACGCCGGGGGCGAAGCGCGCCTGCCGCCCGAGCAGGCACCGGTCCCCGCGCGTCACCAGCATGATCACCACCGGATCGGTGCGCGGGAAGTGCTGCGCCCCGCAGGCCGCGCAGTCGCGCCGGAAGCCGCCGCAGGAGAGCGCGGTCGGCGCGCCGCACTGGGCGCAGAAGCCGTGGCGGGCGTGCCAGTTCAGGAGCGACTTCGCGGTGGCGAGGAGGCCGAGTTCCGGCGCCGGCACCGCCCCCTCGACCGCGACCGCGCGCAGGTCGAGCAGGCGGTAGGCCGGATCCTCCGCGAAACCCGCGCCGGCCTCGGCCGGCAGGGCCCCGGCGAAGATCGGCCGCTCGCCGATCCGCCCCAGGAAGAGGAGCGGGGCCGGCGTGGGGACGCGCGCGGCGTCGGCGACCGACAGCACCGCGCTCGCCGCGGCCCCGGCCGCCCGCAGCACCGGCACCTCGCCCGCGAAGAGGAGCAGGCCGGCCTCCGGATGGTCGGCGAGCGTCGGGGTCGGGCCGGTGCGCTCGGCGGAGTGGCGCACGAGCAGGCTCTGGGCGAAGCCGAGGCGGTCGAGGGGCGTCGTCACGGGATCTCCTCAGGGCGTGATCCGGCGATGGGTCGACCGCATCGACGCGCACATTGCGGCGAAATCACAGAGGGGCGGCGCTCACGCGGCCGCGAACAGCGCCCGGGCGCGCTCGACGAGCTGCGCGGCGGCGTGGGGCGGGTAGGGCGCGCGGGTGCCGTGGCCCCAGACCGGGCCGGGCCAGGCCGGATCGGAGCGGAACCGCCCGACCACGTGGACGTGGAGCTGCGCCACCACGTTGCCGAGCGCCCCGACATTCACCTTGTCGGGCTTGGCGAGGTCCAGCATGACCCGGGTCGCGACCCGGATCTCCTCCATCAGGGCCGCCGCCTCCCGCGGGGCGAGGTCGGTGAGCTCGCTCACCGCCTCCCGGCGCGGCACCAGGACGAGCCAGGGGAAGCGGGCATCGTCGAGGAGGAGCACGCTGCAGAGCGGAAGGTCGCCCACCGCGATCGTGTCGGCGGCGAGCCGCGGGTCGAGGGTGAAATCCGACATCCAAACCTCTCTCGATGCGCCCCGCGGGTCAGGCGACCTCGGGCTCGGGCGTCGCCCCGCACGGCCCTCCCTGCCCGGTTCCCTGGAACAGCCGCTCGCTCGTCAGCTTCAGGAAATAGAACCCGAATTCGGGGTTCTGGTAGTAGAGCTGCTTGACCTCCGAATAGGGCACGCAGAGCGCGACCCCGTCCTCGGCGCAGACCACCGAGGCGGTGCGGACGTTGCCGGGCGAGAGCATGCCGAGTTCCCCGACGATCGCCCCCGGCGCGATGTCGATGCCGCGCTCCTCGATCCGGAAGCGGCCGCTCTCGACGTAGAACATCTCGCTCGCCGGATCGCCCATCCGGAACAGCACCTCCCCGGCCTTGAAGCGGCGCGAGGTGCCGAAGGGCTTGAGCCAGTCGAGGGAGAGGTCGCCCCCCGCGGCCTTCTCGACGTCCCTGACGAGCCGGATCATCTCGTAGAGGCGCCAGGCATTGAACGGGATCTGGATCACCTCGGTCAGCACCGTCGGCACGCTGCCGACGAGGCAGCCGTAGATGATGACCGCGATGCTGCTGAGGATCGAGACGATCCGCAGCGGGATCATCGTCGTCATCGCCGAGGAGGCCACCGTCAGGGCCGTGCCCAGGTAGCCGATCGCTTCCACCCAATCCATCACGCCCTCGCCCCGCAAAGCCTTGCCCGGCCGATGGCATTCCCGGCGAAGCCTGACAAGGGCGGGGATGGCGCAGGCGCGGCGGCGGCGCGTGATCTCGGCGGCGCGTGATCTCCCGGGCGGGCGCGCCGCCCCTGCGGGAGCTCGCCCGCCGCCGCGCGGCGTGAGGTGACGGCCGGCTTGCCGATCCCGACGCGCGGCACGAGCCGACGCGGCCGCCCGGCCGGCGCGCCCGCGAAGGCGGGGCCCCGCCGCGGGCTCAGGCCGGATCGAGGATCAGCCCGAGCCGGTCCCCCTTGCGGACCATCCCGCCGTCCTCCGGCTCGACCACGTCGAGGATGCTGCGCGCCACCCCGCCCACCGTGACCGGGCCGCCGACCAGCTCGTCGAGGCCGTTCGGGAAGTCCCGCGGCGCCCGCACCCAGATCAGCCCCTGCGCATCCTCCGCCCCCCCGATCACTTCGGCTTCCCACACGGCGCATCCCTCCTCGTCGGTCCGGCCGCGGCTGTCGGGCAAAACCGGCCCGGTGGCAACCGTCGCGAGCGGGAACTCACCTCGGGCAGGAACTCACCCCAGGTATGTGGGTTGGGGTCGCGGCCGGGGCGGGATCCCGGCGGGGGGACGGGGCCTGATGCGGATCGTCGTGTTCGGACTGACCGTCTCGTCGTCCTGGGGCAACGGTCACGCGACGCTCTGGCGCGGGCTGTGCCGGGCCCTCGCGGCGGACGGGCACCGCGTCACCTTCTTCGAGCGCGACGTCCCCTACTACGCCGAGAACCGCGACCTCCACGCCCTGCCGGGCGGGGACCTCGTCCTCTATCCGGACTGGACGCCGGATCTCGCCGCCCGCGCCCGAGAGGCCGTGCGGGAATGCGACGCGGCGATCGTCACCTCCTACTGCCCGGACGCGGTGGCGGCGACCGACCTCGCCCTCGCCGCGCCCGTCAGCGTCTTCTACGACCTCGACACGCCGGTGACGCTGGCGCGGCTGGAGGCGGGCGAGGCGGTGCCCTATCTCGGCCCGCGGGGCCTGCGGGATTTCGACCTCGTGCTGAGCTACACGGGCGGGGCGGCCCTCGACGCCCTGCGCGCGCGGCTCGGGGCGCGGCGCGTGGCGCCCCTCTACGGCCACGTCGATCCCGACGCGCATCGGCCCGGCGCGCCCGCGCCGCACTACGCCTGCGACCTCTCCTACCTCGGTACCTACGCGGCGGACCGGCAGGCCGGGGTCGAGCGCCTGCTCGTCGCGCCGGCGCGCCTGCGCCCGGGGCAGCGCTTCCTCATCGGCGGGGCGCAGTACCCGGCGGATTTCCCCTGGGCGCCCAACATCTCCTTCGTGCGCCACCTGCCGCCGGCCGAGCACCCGGCCTTCTTCGCCTCCTCGCGCTTCACCCTCAACGTCACCCGGCAGGCCATGGCCGCGATGGGCTGGTGCCCCTCGGGGCGGCTGTTCGAGGCGGCGGCCTGCGGCACGCCGCTGATCACGGACGAGTGGGAGGGGCTCGACGCCTTCTTCGCGCCGGGCCGCGAGATCGTGGTGGCGCGCACCACCGCGGAGGCGGTCGCCGCCCTCGACATGGACGAGGCCGAGCGCCGGGCCCTGGCGGCCAGGGCCCGGGAGCGCACCCTCGACGAGCACGCATCCGCGCGGCGGGCCCGGACGCTCGTCGCCGCACTCGAACAGGCGGCGTCCGCGCGCGGCGCCGTCCCGGCGGAGGTCTGACGATGTGGGGCATCATTCCGGCGGCGGGCCTCGGCAGCCGCATCCAGCCGCTCGCCTTCTCGAAGGAGCTGCTGCCGGTGGGCAGCCGCCTCGATCACGGGATCGAGCGCCCCTGCGCGGTGAGCGAGTACCTCGTCGAGCGCATGATCCGCGGCGGCGCCGACCGGCTGCTGTTCGTCATCGCGCCGGGCAAGTCCGACATCCTCGACTATTACGGCGCCGCCTACGGCGAGGTGCCGATCGCCTACGCGGTCCAGCCCGCCGCGTCCGGCCTGTGCGACGCCATCTTCCGGGCCCTGCCCCTGATCGCCGAGGACGAGCCGGTGGTGGTGGGGCTGCCCGACACGGTCTGGTTCCCGGCCGACGCCCTGGCGCAATGCCCCGACGACGTCCTCTCCTTCCTGCTGTTCCCGGTCGAGCGGCCGGAATTCTTCGACGCGGTCGTGCTCGACGGCGACCGCGTACGCGAGATCCAGGTCAAGCGGGCGGACGCGACCTCGTCCTGGATCTGGGGCGCCTTCAAGATGCCGGGCCGCACCCTGCGCGACCTGCACCGGCTCTGGCTGCAGCGGGGCCGGCGCGACGAGTACATCGGCACGCTCATCAACGCCCACCTGGCGGCGGGCGGCGAGGCGCGGGGCATCCGCGCCGGCACCGCCTACGTCGATGTCGGCACCCTGCACGGCTACCGGGCCGCGATCGGGCTCCTGGCCGAGGCGGCGGCGGGCGAGGCGGATGCGGGCGCCCGCGTGGCTTTGGGCTGGCCGGGCGGCCGCGCGCCGCTCCACGCCGTCCTGCGCGACTAGCCCCGCGACCCGGCGATGCCGCTCAGCATCCTCCACGTCGCCTATCCCCTCGCCCCGGTCGGGCCGGACGCGGCGGGGGGCGCCGAGCAGGTGCTGAGCGCCCTCGACGCCGCCCTGGTGGCGGCGGGCCACCGCTCCCTCGTCGTCGCCTGCGCGGGCTCGCGGGTGCGGGGCGAGCTGATCGCCCTGCCCCGGGAGACGGGGCCCCTCGACAAGGCGGCGATCGCCCGGGCGCGCCGGGCCCAGGCCGAGGCCGTGGCGGCCGCCGTGCGGGCGCGGCCGGAGATCGACGTCGTCCACATGCACGGCATCGACTTCCACGCCGCCCTGCCGCCACCCGGCCCGCCCGTGCTCGCGACCCTGCACGCCCCCTTCTCCTGGTACGCCCCCGAGGCCCTGCGCCCGGCGCGCCCGCGCACCTTCCTGCACTGCGTCTCGGCTCACCAGCACGGGCTCGCCCCGCCGGGGCTCTCCCTCCTCGACCCGATCCCGAACGGCGTGCCGGCCGAGGCCCTGCGCGGGCGCTTCCCGCGCGGGCGCTTCGCCCTCTTCCTCGGCCGGATCGCCCCCGAGAAGGGCGTCGACCTCGCCCTCGACGCGGCCCACCGGGCCGGGATCCCGCTCGCCGTCGCGGGCGAACTCTTCCCCTATCCGGCGCACCGGGACTTCTTCGACCGCGCGGTGGCGCCGCGCCTCGACCGGCAGCGGCGCTTCCTGGGGCCGGTCGGGTTCCGGGCCAAGCGCCGCCTGCTCAACGCGGCGCGCTGCCTGCTCCTGCCCGCGCGGCTGCCGGAGACGAGCTCCCTCGTCGCCCGCGAGGCGATGGCCTGCGGCACCCCGGTGATCGCCGCGCCGATGGGCGCCCTCGCCGACTTGGTGGAGCCGGGCCGCACCGGCTTCCTGGCCGAGACTCCGGCGGAGATGGCCGCGGCGATCGCCTCGGTCGACCGGATCGACCGGGAGGCCTGCCGCCGGATCGCCGCGGGACATTCGGGCCTCGCCCCGATGATCGAAGGGTACTTTGCCGCCTATGAGAAGCTTCGCCGCGGCGCCGACCGGCCGGCCGCTCCCCATCGCCTCGCCGGCGCGGCGTGAGGCGCCGGCCCTCACCGCGTCCGTCCTCGCCGAGGCGGCCGACCTCGACCGGCTCGAACCCGACTGGTGGGACCTGTTCGGGCGCTGCCCCTCCGCGACGCCGTTCCAGTCCCCGGCCTGGCTCATCCCGTGGTGGCGCCAGTTCCGGCCCGGCGACCTCGCCGCGGTGGCGGTCCGGGCGGGCGGGCGCCTGGTCGGCCTCGCGCCGCTCTACGCGGAGGAGGGCGCGCGGGGCCGGCGCCTCCTGCCGCTGGGCATCGGGCCGAGCGACCATCTCGACCTCCTGCTCGACCCGGAGGCGGCCGGGGCGGGCGCGGCGCTGGCGGAGGGGATCGCGGCCGCGCGGGGCGGCTGCGCCACCCTGGACCTGGAGGACCTCGCGCCCGAGGCCGCCGCCTGGCAGCTCCCGGTGCCGGCGGGGGCCGCCGAGCGCGTCGAGGACCAGGTCGCCTGCCCGGTGCTGCTGCTGCCGCGCGAGGCCGCCAGCCTCGCCGACCTCTGCTCCTCGCAGAAGCGCCGCAAGATCGCGCTCGCCCGCAACCGCTCGCTGCGGCGCGGCGGCTTCCAGGTCGAGGCCGCCACCTCGCCCCGGGAGACGGCCGCCCTGTTCGAGCGCCTCGCGGCGCTGCACGCCGCGCGCTGGGAGAGCCGCGGGGAGGCCGGCGTGCTGGCGGACCCGGCCGTGCAGGCCTTCCACCGCGAGGCGGTGCCGCGCCTCGCGCGCGCCGGCCTCGTGCGCTTCCACGCGGTGCGGCTCGCCGGCGAGGTCGCCGGGATCCTGTACGCCCTGCGCGGCCGGCGGCGGGTCTACACCTATCTCAGCGGCTTCGATCCGGCCTTCGCCTTCGAGAGCCCAGGCGTGACGCTGGTCGCCGCCGCCCTCGACGCGGCCCGGGAGGAGGGCGCGCGCGCCTTCCACTTCCTGCGCGGCCAGGAGCCCTACAAGTACGAGTGGGGCGCGGTCGACATCTGGAACCGCCGCCGGAGCCTGCGATGGAGCTGAGCGGCGAGGCCGCGGCCTGGCTCGACCGGCTCGCCGCCGGCGAGGTGCCGCCCTCCGTCGCCCTGATGCACCTCGCGGCCGGGGCCCCGGGCCCGGAGGCGGTCGAGGCCGCGCTCGCGGCCGCGGCCGGCCCCGCCGACGCGGAGGCGAGGGGCCGGCTCGCGGCGGCGCGCGACCTCTGGCGGGCGAACCCGCAGGCGTGGGGAATCGTCCGGGAGGTGCTCGGCGGCGTCGATCACGGCGAGGAGCTGGAGGGCGCGCGGGCCGTCGCGGCGCTCGCCGCGGCCTTCGACCGGGCGGCGCGGGCCTCGCCCGAGGGCAGCGTCGCCCTCTACGCCCTCGGCAGCCCGGCGCTGCTGCGCGCCGCCACGGAGGAGATCGTCGCGGCGCTCGACGCCTGGGGCCTGCTGTCGCGCGAGGCGCGGCTCGTCGATCTCGGCTGCGGCATCGGCCGGGTCGCGGCGGCGCTCGCCCCCCGCGTCGCCGCGGTGACCGGGCTCGACATCGCGCCGGCCATGATCGCGGCGGCGCGGGAACGCTGCGCCGGCCTCGCGAACGTGGCGCTGCATCTCGGCAGCGGGCGCGACCTCGCGCCGGTTCCGACGGGGGGCGCCGACCTCGTCCTCGCGGTCGATTCCTTCCCCTACTTGGTCCAGGCCGGGCTCGCGGCGGACCACGTCCGCGAGGCCGCCCGGGTGCTGCGGCCCGGGGGCGACCTCGTCGTCCTGAACTACTCCTATCGCGGCGACCTCGCCCGCGACCGGCGCGAGGCGGCGGCGCTCGCCGCGTCCCACGGCTTCCGCCTGATCCGGGCCGGGACGGCGCCGTTCACGACCTGGGACGGGCGGGCCTTCCAGCTGCGCCGCCTGTGATCCGGGAGCCGCTTGATCGAAGCGGATCCCGGATCACGCGCCTGAGCGCGACGCCTGAGCGCAGACGACATCCGCATGGCCGAAATGCGAGATGGCGAAGCCATCAACCGGATGTCGGATGAGTTCGCCCGGCTTGCCCTGGCTTTCCGCCCTGCTCTTGCGTAAGGGCTCGACCCCGACGAGGCTGGCGCGGCGCTCCCCGCCCCGCGGGCCGGCGGGACTGGCGCTCCACCCCGTCCGCCTCTCGCGCGGCGCCGGCCCGGCGCTTGCTTCTCCTCCCTCACGCGACGGATCGACGGATGCTCAACACGCTCGTGGTCTTCCTCGGGGCCGGCCTCGGCGGTGCGCTGCGGTACGGCGTCAACGTGAGTGCGGCCCGGCTCGGCGGCAGCTTCCCGGCCGCCACCATGATCATCAACGTCTCGGGCTCGCTCGCCATGGGCATCCTCGCCGGCTGGTTCGTGGTGCGGGCCGGCCTGCCCCAGAGCCTGCGCCTCTTCCTCACCACCGGCATCCTCGGGGGCTTCACCACCTTCTCGACCTTCTCGCTCGAAGCCTTCCTGCTGATCGAGCGCGGCGCCCTCGCGCAGGCGGTCCTCTACGTGATCGGGTCGGTGGCCGCGGGCATCGCCGGGGTCGCGGTGAGCTTCGCGATCATCCGCCATTTCGGGTAAGGGCGGGCCCGGGCGGGCGGGCGGCGGTTGACAAGCCGGCCCGAACGGTCCCGAGTCAGGGCACCATGACCGATGCCCCCACCGGCAAGCCCCGGGTCGCCATCACCTACTGCACCCAGTGCGGCTGGCTGCTGCGCGCCGGCTGGATGGCGCAGGAGCTCCTCTCGACCTTCAAGGACGGACTCGGCGAGGTCGCGCTGATCCCGGCCACCGGCGGGGCCTTCGCGATCACCTGCGGCGATGCGCTGATCTGGGAGCGCGTCCGCGACGGCGGCTTCCCGGACGTGAAGACCCTCAAGCAGCGGGTGCGCGACGTCGTCGAGCCGGGCCGCGATCTCGGCCACGTCGATCTCCCCCGCGGCGACCGGGGCTGAGGCGGCGTGGCCGGCCTGAGGACCCGGGTGGCGCGCCTGCGCGAGCGCGGCCTCTCCACGCAGATCTACCTCGTGGCGCTGGCCATTGCCCTGATCGGCCCGGGCCTCCTGTTCACCGCGATCCTGCTCGGGCGCTACGCCGCCCTGGAGCGGGCGCGCTTCGAGCAGGATGCCCGCGAGACCGTGCGCGGGATCGCGCTCACGGTCGACCGCGACACGGCCGGCCTGATCTCGGTGCTGCAGACCCTCGCCACCTCGCCGCGCCTGCGGCGGGCCGAGGAGGCGGCGAGCTTCGAGGACCAAGCCCGGGCGGTGACCGAGGCGACCCAGCTGATGCTGTCCCTGCGCCGGCCGGACGGCACCCAGCTCGTCAACACCGCCCTGCCGCGGGGCGCGCCGCTGCCCCAGGGCGCCCAGCCCTACGACGCCGAGGTGCTGGCGACGCGCGCTCCCCTGGTGACCGGCGTGCAGCCCGGCCCGCCGGGCCGGCCGCCGAGCTACGCGGTGGCGGTGCCGGTGGTGATCGACGGCGAGGCCGCCTTCGTCCTCAGCGCCACCGCCCCGGTCGAGCGCCTGCACCAGATCCTGCTGCGCGACCTCGCGGAGGGCTGGATCACCGCGCTCGTCGACCGCAACGGGCTCCTGCTCGCGCGCTCGCGGGACCACGCGGCGCTCGTGGGCGAGCCGATGCTGGAGGCCCTGCGCGGGCGCGAGGCCGGGACGCCGGGCCTGTGGGAGGGCCTCGACCGCCAGCACCGCCCGGTGCTGTTCGTCGAGACGCGCACGCGCATCACCGGCTGGACCGCCTCCGCCAGCATCCCCCGGGCCCTGGTGGAGGCCTCGCTGCGGCGCTGGATGGCGGCCTTCGGGGGGTTCGGCCTGCTCGCCCTCGCGGTGTCGTCGCTGCTCGCGGTGCGGCTGTGGTCGCGGGTCGCCGAGCCGCTGCGGCTCCTGGCGGCGGCGGGGGGCGCGCTCGGCCGGGGGCAGCCGGTGCCGCGGGTCTCGACCCCGATCCGCGAGATCCGCCAGGTCGCCGACGCGCTGGCGGACGCCTCGGAGACGCTGCGCCAGCGCATCGCGGAGCGCGACCGGGCCCTGGAGGAGCAGAGCCGCGGCCTCGTCGCCCTGCGCGAGAGCGAGGCGCGCTTCCGCCACATGGCCGATTCGGCGCCCGCCCTGATCTGGATGACCGACGAGGCCGGCGAGACCACCTTCGTCAACATGCACTACGAGTACCTGTTCGGCCGCCCCGCCGCGACGCTGGTGGGCCGCCGCTGGCGGGAGGTCGTGCATCCGGACGACGTCGCGGGCTTCGAGGCCGCCTTCGCGGCCGCCTTCGCGGCGCGCCGCCCGCTGCGGGTCGAGACCCGGGTGATCGACGGGAGCGGCGCGGTGCGCTGGCTCCTCTGCGAGGGCGTGCCCCGCCTCGACGACCGCCACCGCTTCCTCGGCTACACGGGCTGCAACGTCGACATCACGGAGGCCAAGCTCGCCGAGGCGGCCCTGCGCGAGAGCGAGGAGCGGCTGCGCCTCGCCCTCGCGGCCGGCCAGCTCGGCACCTGGGAGATCGACCTCGCCACGGGGCAGAACCGGCTCTCGGCCCGCTCGGCGGAGATCGTCGGGCTGCCGCCCCTGCCCGGGGGCTGGATGGGCGCGGTGCACCCGGCCGACCGGCCCGCCCTCGACGCCGCCCTGGCGGCGCTCATCGCCGGGGAGGCCGAGTACCGGAGCGAGTTCCGGGTGCGGCCGGTCGACGGGGTGCTGCGCTGGGTGAGCGCCGAGGCGGTGGTGCAGCGCGACGCGGGCGGGGCGCCGCGGCGGGTGATCGGCATCCACCAGGACGTGACCGAGCGCAAGCGCGCCGAGGACCACCTGCGGCTGCTGATCCACGAGCTGAACCACCGGGTGAAGAACACCCTCGCGACCGTGCAGTCGATCGCGATGCAGAGCCTGCGCCGGCTGCGCGGCCGCGAGGCCGAGGGCGCCCGCGACGCCTTCGTGGCGCGGCTGATCGCGCTCGCGCGGGCCCACGACGTGCTGACGCGGGAGAGCTGGGAGGGGGCGGAGCTCGCCGAGGTGGTGGCGGGCGCGGTGGCGCCGCTCGAAGGCCCCCGGGGCCGCCGCCCGCGCTTCAGCGTGGCCGGGCCGCCCCTGCGCCTGCCGCCCCGCATGGCGCTGTCGATCGCGATGGCGCTGCACGAACTCGCCACCAACGCGGTCAAGTACGGGGCCCTCTCGGCCGTGGACGGGCAGGTCTCGATCGCCTGGAGCGTCGAGGCGGGCCGGCTCACCCTGCGCTGGCAGGAGAGCGGCGGCCCGTCCGTGACCCCGCCCGAGCGGACCGGCTTCGGCTCCCGGCTGATCGGCCAGAGCCTCGCCCGCGACCTCGCCGGCGAGGTCAGCCTCGACTACCCGCCGGCGGGCGTGATCTGCACGATCGTGGCGCCGCTCGACGAGGCGGAGGAGGCCCCGGCCGGGGAGGCTTCAGGCCCGCAGCGGCGCGAGCACCGCGCGCAGCGCGTCGGGTAGCGGCACCGGCCGGTTCGTGGCCCGGTCGACGTAGACGTGGACGAAGTGCCCCTGCGCGGCGGCCTCGTCCTCGTCCTCGCGGAACAGGCCGACCTCGTAGCGCACGCTCGACCGACCCTGATGCGCCACCCGGAGGCCGGCCGTGACCTGGTCCGGGAAGGCGACGGAGCGGAAGTAGCGGCAGCCGGTCTCGACCACGAGGCCGATCACCGCGCCCGCGGCGATGTCGAGGGCGCCCTCCTCGATCAGGACGCGGTTCACGGCCGTGTCGAAGAACGCGTAGTAGACCACGTTGTTGACGTGGCCGTAGACGTCGTTGTCGCTCCAGCGGGTGGAGATCGGCACGAAGCGCCGGTAGGCGGCGCGGCGCTCGGGGGGAGGGCGGTCCGTCACCGGGCCGCCGGCCGCGGGGGCGTTGCGCGCGTCTCGACCATCGTGGTCTCCCTGGCAGTCCGATCCGGCTCGGATCGGCCATCGAGAGCCGATCATGAGGAAGGATCGGCGCGCCCTCGATCGCATGCCGTTCGGCGGCCGACGGTCGATCGGTGTCCGGCGGCCTGTCCGGTCCTCAGCGCGGGCGGTGCCGCGCGTGCCAGCGGGGGCCGGGACCGCGCATGTAGTGGAGTTCGGGCCGATAGGGGTCTGTCAGCGCCGCCACCGTCGCGCGCCACGCCTGGGCGGGAGCGTGCCACGCCCGGGCGAGGCGGCCGAGAAGGGCCATCAGCATCGCGTCGTCCTCCAGCCACGGATCACAACCGGGACGCACGGATCATGCCGAGTCTCGGGTTTCGGATCCGTTGCGCCAGGATCTCCGCGCCCGGGGGCGTTTCGAGGGCGGCGCGGCGGTGAGATCAGGGCAGGATCCCGGCGAGGGACAAAGCCCCGGCCAGGATCACGAACAGGGCGGCCGCGAGGCATTCGAGCGGCACGCTCTCCCACAGGGCGGGGGCCTCCGCGCGCCCCGGCGAGGCGCGCCCGCGGGCGATCGGCTTCATGGTCACCTCCTGCCGGCCCGTCCCGGGCCGGGACCGCCCGTCCCGGGCCGGGATTTCCTCGCGGGCGGCGCCTCTGTCGGGTTGCCGTCCCGCCCCCAGCCTAAGCATCATTCGCCGAAGGGGCCACCGGTTCGGCGGCAAGATTGATGCAAGACCAAGCATCATTCGCCGAAGTGACCACCGGGTCGGCGCCAGACAGGGTTCCGGACCAGGAGTTGAGCAGAGTTGCCCCGCGCAATTCTGCTGAGAGGCCGTGATGGCCCGGGGACAGGGTTGCGGACCGGGAGGCGCCGTGCTCCGCTGGCACGTCCCAGGACCGAGCCCATGTCCCTCTCCCCCGACCTCGTCTCGTCGCGCGCGACCGACCTCGCCCGGGCGATCCGCGACCGCACCGTGTCCGCCCGCGAGGTGATGCGGGCCCATCTCGACCGCATCGCGCGGGCGAACCCGGCGGCGAACGCCATCGTGGGGTTGCGCGACCCCGAGATCCTGCTGGAGGAGGCCGCCTGCGCCGACCGCGACCTCGCCGCCGGGCGCTGGCGCGGGCCGCTCCACGGGCTGCCGCACGCGGTGAAGGACACGTCCCCGGCCGCGGGGCTGATCTGGACGCAGGGCTCGCCCCTCTTCGCCGGCCGCGTCGCCGAGGCGGACGCGCCCCACGTGGCGCGGCTGCGGCAGGCCGGCGCGATCCTGATCGGCAAGACCAACGTGCCGGAATTCGGCCTCGGCTCGCACACGGTCAACCCGGTCTTCGGGGCCACCCGCAACGCCTACGACCCGGCCCGCAGCGCCGGCGGATCGAGCGGCGGCGCCGCGGTCGCCCTCGCCCTGCGCATGCTGCCGCTCGCGGACGGCAGCGACCATGCCGGCTCGCTGCGCAACCCGGCGGCCTGGAACGGCGTGCTGGGCCTGCGCCCCTCGCCCGGCCGGGTGCCCATGCGCACCGACGAGGTCTTCCTGCCCGACCTCACGGTGGCGGGCCCGATGGCCCGCTGCACCGCCGATCTCGGGCTGCTGCTCTCGGTCCTCGCCGGCCCGGATCCGCGCCTGCCCCACAGCCTGACCGAGGATCCCTCCGCCTTCGCCGCGCCGGCGCCCCTCGCGCTCGCGGGCCTGCGGATCGGCTGGCTCGGCGACCTCGGCGGCCACCTGCCGGTCGAGCCCGGCATCCTCGCCCTCTGCGAGCGCGCCCTCGCGGTTTTCGCCGGGGAGGGGGCCCGGGTCGCCCCCCTGGCGCTCGGCTTCGACGCCGAGGCGGTGTTCCGGGCCTGGCGGGTGCTGCGGGCCTGGCAGGCCGGGGCGGCGCTCGCCCCTCACGCGCGCGACCCCGCCGCGCGGGCGGCGCTGAAGCCCGACGCGCTGTTCGAGATCGACGAGAGGGCGCGGCTCGACGCCTACGCGGTGCAGGCCGCCAGCGCCCTGCGCAGCCGCTGGTTCGCCCACCTGCTCGACCTGTTCGCCCGGTGCGACCTGCTGGCGCTGCCCGCCGCGCAGGTCTTCCCCTTCCCGATCGGGGAGATGTGGCCGCGGGCGATCGCCGGGCGCCCCATGGACAGCTATCACCGCTGGATGGAGGTCGCGATCCCGGCCACGATGGGCGGCTGCCCGGCGATCAGCCTGCCGGCCGGCCGCGGCCCCGGGGGGCTGCCGATGGGCCTCCAGCTCATCGCCCCCCACCGGGGCGAGGGGAGGCTGCTCGCCGTCGCGGCCGCCTACGAGGCCGCGACCGGCTTCGACCGGGAGGCCCCCGCGATCACGGCCCTGTGATCGCACGCGCTTGCGCTTGCGGGCTCATCGGCGCGCCCCATACTCCCTGCGCCAACGAAGAGCGGTCGATCGAATCGGCCGCGGGCGAGGGAGGAGACCATGAGATCGGTTCTGAAGGCTGCGCTCCTGGGGAGCGCGGCGCTGGCCGCGGGTGCGTCGTTCGCCGCCGTGAGCCTCGCCCAGGAGGCCGGCGACACGAAGGCCAAGGTCGACAACCTGGAGAAGCTGCAGGGCTTCAAGAGCACCGGCGTGGCCGAGCCGCCGCCGGTGCCCCAGACCGGCCGCAAGGCCGACGCCATCACCAAGACCCTGCAGAAGATCAAGCTGCCGGACGGCTTCAAGATCGACCTCTACGCCATCGTGCCGGATGCCCGCGCCATGGCGGTCGGCCCGAATGCCGGGGTGGTCTTCGTGGGCACCCGCAAGTCCAAGGTCTACACCGTGACCGACCGCGACAAGGACCGGGTGGCGGACGAGGTCAAGGTCTTCGCTCCCGGCATCGACTTCAAGATCCCGAACGGCGTCTGCTTCTCGCGCGACGGCGTGCTCACCGTCGTGGAGCAGAACCGGGTGCTGGCGTTCCCGGCGGCCGAGTTCTTCTACGAGGGGCCGGACGTGGCGGCGGCCGTGGTGGTCAAGCAGGGCGAGCTGATCCCGGTCTCGGAGGAGAGCTACAACCACACCGCCCGGATCTGCCGCGTCGGGCCGGACGGCAAGCTCTATATCTCGCTCGGCCAGCCCTACAACGTGCCGCCCAAGGAGAAGGCCGAGCTCTACGCGAAGACCGGCATCGGCGGCATCATCCGGATGGACGCGGACGGCAAGAACCGCGAGGTCTTCGCCACCGGCATCCGCAACTCGGTCGGCATGGACTTCGCCCCCGACAAGACGCTGTGGTTCACCGACAACCAGGTCGACGGGATGGGCGACGACCAGCCGCCCGGAGAGCTGAACCAGGCGACGAAGCCCGGCCAGAATTTCGGCTTCCCCTGGTACGGCGGCGGCGCCGTCCGCACGGCCGAGTACAAGAACGACGCGGTCCCGCCGGACGTGGTCCCGCCGAAGGCGGAGCTGCCCCCGCACGCGGCGGATCTCGGCATGATCGTCTACCGGGGCAAGATGTTTCCCGAGAAGTACCGGGGCGGCATCTTCACGGCCGAGCACGGCTCGTGGAACCGCACCACGCCGCTCGGCGCCCGGGTGATGTTCGTGCCGGTCAACAAGGACGGCGGCGCGGGCAAGCCCGAGCCCTTCGCGGAGGGCTGGCTCAACGAGAACGGCGAGTATCTCGGCCGCCCGGTCGACGTCGCGACGCTGCCGGACGGCTCGCTCCTGGTCTCGGACGATACGGCCGGCGCGATCTACCGGATCTCCTACGAGAAGTAGGGCAGCCGGCCCCGGCGCGTCCCGCCCCGGTCTCCGGGGGAGGGCGCGCCGGGAGGCGGGATCGTCCCGCGCGAACCTGCCGGGCGTGCCGCCTCCTCGCGGCCGGCGCGCCGGCCCCGGCGCGCCGGCCCCGGCGCGCCGCGCCGAGGTGGTGGCGAGGTGGTGGCGAGGTGGTGGAAAGAGCGGCCCTCTTCCCCTATCCGCACGGGAGCGTCGGCGTCGTGCGGGTGGTCAGGTGCAGGAACTGGTGAGCGCGTGGTTCGGGTTGCTGAGCGCGATCCGGGTGGAGGGGCTGGCGGCCCTCGGCTTCGTGCTGGCCCTCGCCGTGACCCTGCACGCCCTCCTCAACAAGCGCGAGGTCGCCGCCGCGATCGGCTGGATCGGCCTCGCCTGGCTCTCGCCGCTGGCCGGCAGCGCCCTCTACGCGCTCTTCGGGATCAACCGGGTGACCCGCCGCGCCCGCCGCCTGCCGGTGCTGCCGGTGCGCAAGCCCGGGGTGCCGCAGGCCGATCCCGTCACGGTGCCCGGCCCGTTCCTGCCGCTGGAGCAGGCCGGCGACCGGCTCACCGGCCTGCCGCTCACCGGCGGCAACCGCGTCGCGCTGCTGCGCCACGGGGACGAGGCCTATCCGGCGATGCTGGCGGCGATCGAGGGCGCCCGGGAGACCGTCGGCCTCTCCAGCTACATCATGCGCGACGACGTGAGCGGGGAGGCCTTCGTGGCGGCCCTCGCCCGGGCCAAGGCGCGGGGCGTCGCGATCTGCGTGCTGGTGGACGGCATCGGCAGCGGCTACTTCTTCCCGGCCATCTACCGGCGCCTGCGGCGGGAGGGCATCCCGGCCGGGCTGTTCATGCACTCGGCCGTGCCGTGGCGGATGCCGTTCCTGAACCTGCGCACCCACAAGAAGCTGCTGGTGATCGACGGGCGGACCGGCTTCGTCGGCGGGGTCAATATCGGGGACGAGAACCTCGTGTCGCGCCACCCGCCCGAGCCGGTGCGCGACACGCATTTCCTCCTCGAAGGGCCGGTGGTCGGCCAGCTCGCCCAGGCCTTCGCCCGCGACTGGTCCTTCGTGACGGGGGAGGATCTCGACGGGCCCGGATGGTTCCCGGCGATCCCGCCGGCCGGCGACACGCCCGCCCGGGTCGTCACCTCGGGGCCGGACGCGGATATCGAGAAGATCGAGTACGTGGTGCTGGCGGCCCTGGCGGTGGCGCGGCACTCGATCCGGCTCGCCACGCCCTACTTCCTGCCGAGCGAGATCCTGCTCACCTCGCTGGCCCTCGCCGCCATGCGGGGCATCGCGGTCGACGTGATCATCCCGCAGGCGAGCAACCACCGCATGGTCGATTGGGCGACCCGCGCCCACGTGGCGCCGCTGCTGCGCTCCGGCGTGCGGATCTGGCTCGACCGGCCGCCCTTCGACCACTCGAAGCTGATGGTGGTGGACGATGCGTGGTGCTTCGTCGGCAGCGCCAACTGGGACACGCGCAGCTTCCGGCTGAATTTCGAGCTCAACGTGGAGCTCTACGACGAGGCCTTCGCGGCGGAGCTGAACCGGCTCCTCGCCGCCAAGATGCAGGTGCCGCTGACCCTCGACGCGCTCACGGCGCGGGGGATGCCGGTGCGCCTGCGCGATGCCGGCGTGCGATTGCTGCTGCCATACCTCTGAGGTCGACCCGCTCGCGCAGATGCGCCATGCGGGTGCGGCCGGAGGGCAGGGGCGCCGGCTCGAGATGGACCACGATCGGCCGGTGGTCCGAGGCGCCCCGCGGCAGCACCGCCCGGTGGCGGCAGACGAGGCCGCGCACGAGGCAGCGGTCGAGGCGCAGCGGCACGAGGTCGACCATCGCGTGGGTCGGGTGGCGCGGCCCCACGTCCCGGAAGCCCGGCAGCAGGGCGGGGCCGACGAGGTTGTAATCCCCGAGCACCGCGGCCCGCGCCGGCAGGTGCTGCTCGATGCGGCGCAGCTGGCGGCGGTTCAGCACCTGGCCGTGCGAGAGATGCACGTTGGCGATGCCGAAGGCGCCGCAATCGAGCACCTGCGCGACCCGGTCGACCAGCGCCCCGGACGGGATCGGGATGCTGCGCGGGGGCGCCGGGAACGGGGCCGGGCTCCACATCGCGAGCCCGTGGATGCGCCGCGGCAGCGGCGCCCAGGCGTAGTACCCGCCGACGCGCTCCGGCAGCGCGGTGATCTCGGCGGTGGCCTCCTGCATCAGCAGAAGGTCGGGCTTCTCCTGCGCGATCAGGGCGGCGACCGCCTCGACCGTCGCGCCGGTGCGCCGCAGCAGGTTCCAGCTGATGATCTTGCGCGGCGGGCGGACCATGGGGACCTGGATCGGAGCCCCGCCCGCGGGCAGGAGATGGGGGTGAGTCGGCATGGCTCCATGCAGGCCGAAAATGCGCCACCACGATGGCGGATCGGGGCGGAAGCGTTGTGCGCGACGCAGGACCGCCGCGAACCCTACGCCGGGCGGGGGCCGGGCGGAACCCGGGGAGCGTCCGGGAGAACCGGTTCCCTCCCCGCCATCGCCCGGGCTCGGCCCCCGGGCTCAGCCCCCAGGGCTCAGCCCCCGGCGGGCACCAGCCCCGGCAGGGCCCGCACCATCGCCCGGAACTGGTCGCCGCGATCCTCGAAGCTGCGGAACTGGTCGTAGGAGGCGCAGGCGGGCGAGAGCAGCACCACCGCCTCGGGCTCGCCGGCCGCGTCCTCGGCCGCCCGCGCCACCGCCCGGTCGAGGGTGCCGCAGCGGATGACGGGCGCGTGGCCCTCCAGGGTCGCCGCGAAGGCCTCGCTCGCCGCGCCGATCAGGTAGGCCCGCGCGATGCGGGGGAAATAGGCGCGCAGGCTCTCGATCCCGCCCTCCTTCGGCTTGCCGCCGAGGATCCAGTGCACCCGCGGGAAGGCGGCCAGCGCCTTCTCGGTCGAGTCGGCGTTCGTCGCCTTCGAGTCGTTGATGAAGAGCACGCCCCCGCGCCGCCCGACCTCCTCCATCCGGTGGGGCAGGCCGGGGAAGCTGCGCAGCGCCCGCGCGAAGGCGTCGGGCGCGACGCCGAGCCCGCGCGCCACCGCGTAGGCGACGGCCGCGTTCTGCCAATTGTGGGCGCCGCGCAGCGAGGCGATCCCGGTGAGGTCCGCGACCGGGGCGGGGGGCTCGGCGGTGCCGTCGATGAGCAGGCCGTGCCGGGCGAGGATGCCGGGCGCCTCAGCCCCCTCGCCGACATGGACCCGGGTGAGCGGGCCGTCGCGCCGCGCCGAGATGGCCCTGGTGTAGTCGTCGTCGACCCCGATCACCGCGTGGTCGGCCCCCGCGACCAGGCGCTCCTTGATGGCGGCGTAGTTCTCCATCGTGCCGTGGCGGTCGAGGTGGTCGGGCGTGACGTTGAGGAGCACGCCGATGCTCGGTGCGAGCGTCGGCGTCAGGTCGATCTGGAAGGACGACATCTCGATCACGTGGACCCGGTCGCGGGACGGGGGGGCGAGCGAGAGGATCGCGGTGCCGATATTGCCGCCCATCTGGACGTCGTGGCCGGTCTCCCGCAGCACGTGCGCGATGAGCGCCGTGGTGGTCGACTTGCCGTTGGTGCCCGTGATGGCGACGAAGGGCGCGTCGGGCGCGCTGGCGGCGCGCTCGCGGCAGAACAATTCGATGTCGCCGATCACCGGCACGCCGGCCTCGGCGGCGCGCTTGACGGTCCAGTGCGGCTCGGGATGGGTGAAGGGCACGCCGGGGGCGAGGAGCAGGGCCGCGAAATCCGCCCAGGCGGCCTCGCGCAGGTCGGCCGTGGCAATGCCCTGCGCGGCCGCTTCCGCCATCCGCTCCGGGTTGTCGTCGCAGGCGATCACCGCGGCGCCGCCGGCCCGCAGGCTGAGCGCGGTGGCGAGCCCCGAGCCTCCGAGGCCGAACAGGGCGAGTGTGCGGCCGGCGAAGGTGGTGCTGGGTGTCATCGGTCCCCTCGGTGAAGCCGCGCGACCCTAAGCATCATTCGCCGAACTGGCCACCGGTCCGGCGGCAAAAATGATGCGGGAGCGGGACCCCGAGCGGGCGCGCCTCGTGCAGCTCCGCGCGGGGTCCCGCTCCGGGGAGGACGCGGCCGGGCTCGCGCGCCTCGGGCGGGTGCGGGGCCGTTCGCCGCTCACGCCGCCCGCACCAGCAGCGCCAGCGCGGCGACCCCGATCACCGCGAGCGTCGCCAGGATTCCCCGCCCCGGCAGGCGAATTGGCGGGGCGAGTTCTTCGGGGCGAGCATGCCGACCGGATGCAGCAGCCGGGCGACGAGGAGCACGATCAGCAGCCCCTGCACCAGGGCGTGGCGGGCGCCCCCGGCCTCCAGGAGGCCGATCAGCAGGAGCGCGAGGGGCACGTATTCCGAGAAATTGGCGTGCGCGCGGATGCGCCTCAGCAGCGTCCCGTTCCCCGCATCGCCGTGCAGGACCCCGGAGGCGACGCGCCCCGCGATCACCCATCCGGCGAGGCCCAGATAGGCCAGCGCCAGCAGGGCGGCGTAGACCGCCGTGGTGGCCGGGAAGATCATGCGGTGCTCCGGGCAAGGGGGGTCGTACGACGGATGGCTTCGCCATCTCCCCTTTCGGCCATGCGGATTTGGGCTTCGCTCAGGCGCCGCGCGGGCGTGTCAGACGCTGTCCGGACGTGATCGTCCGGAAAGCATCTCAGAGGCCCATCCGCGCGAGCGAGTCGGGCTCGCGGATCGGGCAGCCATTGTGCTCGGCGCGGAAGCGCGCGGAATGCGGGTAGACCGCGCGGCGCGCCCGCATGATGGAGCCGAGGGGCCGGTGCGCCGCGATCCCATGCCAGGGGCTGAAGGCGAGACCGTCCTCGATCGCCCGCACCTTCTCGGGACTCCAGGTCTCCTGGGGCGGCACCGTGATCCGCGCCACGGTCCGGTAGGGGCTCTCCTCCTCCGGCCAGGGCACGGAGGCGTCCTCGATCGGCATCGTCTCGCGGTTCGTCCAGAGCTGCGCCCGCAATTCCCAGACCGCCTCGTTCTCCTCGAAGAAGGCCGAGACCGCCTCGCGCAGCCCGTCGGGCCGGCCGGTGACGGACAGGGAGGCGCCGGCGAGCGCCCGCAGGGCCGGCGAGGCGGGCGCCACCGCGACCTTGGCGACGTGATCGCCCCAGCGCAGGGGCGCCTGGCTGTAGAACGTCTCGCCGAGGATGTGCGTCTCGGGATGGCCGCCGAGGGCAATCACGGTCGGGCTCCCGGTGCCGAAAGTCTCCAGCACGGTCTCGACGCCCCGCAGCGTGGCCGAGAAGGCTTTCTTGAAGATCTGCGGCGTGTCGGTCGTGGCGGCCAGGAGCTTGAGGCTGCCCAGGAAGGCGGCCGCGTCCGGCGCCACGAAGGCCGGCGCGTCGGCCAGCACGAAATCCTGCGTCGTCCCCTCGGCGCCCGGCAGGCGCTCGCCCGGCACCTCCAGGATCTTCAGGGCGAGGCCGCGCGGGGTCGAGACGCTGTCGTCGAGGATGTCGCCCGGATTGGTCGAGAGGCGCAGCACCGCCTCGTGAGTCCCGGGCCGCGCGAAGGCGCCCTGCGCCAGGTCCGGCGGCAGCCCGGGCAGCACCTCCAGGGTGCCGGTGAGCAGCCCGTGGCACTTGGCGTGCACCCCGCGCACGGCCCGCCCGTAATCCTCCAGCGTCGTGCCCTGGATGCGCGCGAAGGCCGCGATCATGCCGGCCTGGACCGCCTCCTCGTCGGGCCCGATCACCTCGATCTCGGGCGTGTAGGGGAGCGGGTCGGGCATCGGAGACCTCCGCGACAACGAGGCGAGGGTTGCGTCGCGGGGCGACGAGCCTCAAACACGGCGCCGCGGACCCGGTTCCGCAGCGCTGCCCCGCACTTGCCCGAGAGGCCCCGCACTTCCCCGAGAGATCATCCCGGCGGCCGCTCGGTCAAGCGGCCCCGGGCCGGTCCCGTCCGAGCCCGGTCCGGCGGGCGAGGGTGGCGAGGTCCGGCGCGCCGGCCTCGCGCATCGCCGCGAGGGCGATCTGCGCGCAGGCGAAGGCGTCCTCGCCGGCATCGTGGTGGCGCAGCGGGATGCCGAGCCGCTCGGCCAGGATCGGGAGCCGGTAGCGCGCCTCCCCGGGCCATTGCCGCCGGGCGAGCTGGACCGTGCAGAGGGAGGTGAAGCGCGGCCGCGGCAGCCCGCAGGCGGCGAGCGCCGCGCAGAGCACGCCGACGTCGAAGCTCGCGTTGTGGGCGAGGACCAGGGCGCCGGCGATCTCCGGCAGGAAGGGCGCCATCGCCTCCCCGAAGGGCTTCGCGTCCGCGACGTCCTCCGGCCGGATGCCGTGGACGCGGATGTTGAAGGGCGAGAAGCGCAGGTCGGGCGGCCGGATCAGGCGGGCCTCGCGGCGCACGACCCGCCCGTCCTCGATCCAGGCGAGGCCCACCGCGCAGGCGCTGTCCCGGCGCTCGTTCGCCGTCTCGAAATCGATCGCAAGCGTTCGCATCGGCGGCGGGTGGCGAGGAATTCCGCCGGATTTCAGGCGGCCTCCACCATCGCCAGCCACTCGGCCTCCGAGATGACGCGCACGCCGTGCTTCTCGGCGTCCTTCAGCTTCGTGCCGGCGCCCGGCCCCGCCACCACGAGGTCGGTCTTGGCCGAGACCGAGCCCGAGACCTTGGCGCCGAGGCGCTCGGCGGTGGCCTTGGCCTCGCTGCGGGTCATGCGCTCCAGGCTGCCGGTGAAGACCACGGTCCGGCCGCTGAACGCCGCCGCCGCGGCGGGCGGGGCGGCGCGCTCGGTCCGCACCTGCGCGAGCAGCGCCTCGACCGCCGCGACGTTGTGCGCCTCCGAGAAGAACTGGATCAGCGAGGCGGTCGTCACCGCCCCGATCTCGCTGTCGTCCGCGAGGTGGCGGTAGGCGTCGCCGGGGCGCTGGCGGCAGGCCCGCATCACGGCCGCGCGCACCCCCTCCGGGCTGCCATAGGCCTCGAGGAGCGCCTCCTTCTGGGCGGCGCTCAGCCGCGCCACGGTGCCCTCGGCGAGGAGGTCGGTCTCGCCGGCTTCCGCCGCGGCGAGAAGCCGCTCGCGCGTCGTCGGGCCGACCCGGTTGAGCGCGGCGAGCCCCACCCAGTCCGGCCCCGGCTGGTGCGCGGCCGCCGCCCGCACGCCCTCCATCAGGGCGGGCATGTCGGGGAAGTGCTTGGCGAGGGCCTTGGCGGTCGCCTCGCCGACCTGCTCGATGCCGAGCGCGAAGATGAAGCGGTTGAGGGGAACCACCCGCCGGGCCTCCACGGCGGCGAGCAGGTTCCTGATCGCCTTGTCCTCCTCGCTCGCCTTGGCCTTGGTCTTGCGGGCCTCGGGCGCCTTGCCGGAGGCGAGGGCCCGCTCCGCCGAGAGGGCTTGGCGGCGGGCGACGATCGCGGCCTTGAGCGGCGCGAAGTCCAGCCGGAACAGGTCGGCGGGCTGGCGCACCAGCCCGGCCTCGAACAGGGTGGTGATGGAGGTCTCGCCGAAGCCCTCGATGTCGAGGGCGTTGCGCGAGACGAAGTGCTTGAGCCGCTCCTGGCCCTGGGCCGGGCAGATCAGGCCGCCGGTGCAGCGGCGCACCGAATCGAGCTTGCCGGTGCGCGGGTTGTAGGAGCGGACGGCGTGGCTGCCGCAGGCCGGGCAGATCTCCGGGAAGCGGTAGGGGACCGCGTCCGCCGGGCGGCGCTCCAGGACGACGTCGGCGACCTTGGGGATGACGTCGCCCGCGCGCAGCACCACGACGGTGTCGCCGACCCGCACGTCCGAGCCCCGCGACAGGTCGACGTCGGTCCTGAGCGCGAACCCGTCCCAGATGTTGATGCCGCTGCGGATCGGGGTCCCGTCCGCGTCGATGCCGCGCACGTAATCCTCGTTGTGGAGGGTGGCGTTCGACACCACCACGCCCCCGACCGTCACCGGCCTGAGCCGCGCCAGCGGGTTGAGCGAGCCCGTGCGCCCGACATTGATCTCGATCGCCTCGATGGTGGTGACGGCGCGCTGGGCCGGGAACTTGTGGGCCAGCGCCCAGCGCGGCGCGCGCGCGACGAAGCCGAGCCGGCGCTGGAGGGCGAAGGAATCGACCTTGTAGACCACGCCGTCGATGTCGTAGCCGAGATCGGCCCGCTCGGTCTCGATGGCGCGGTAATGGGCGAGCATCTCGGCGACCGAGGTGCAGCGCGTCGTGCGCGGGTTCACCGGCAGGCCGAAGCGCCGGAAGGCCGCGATCAGCCCGCTCTGCGTCTCGGCCGGCCAGGTCGACATCTCGCCCGCCGCGTAGGCGAAGAAGCGCAGGGGCCGCGAGGCGGTGATGCTCGGGTCGAGCTGGCGCAGCGACCCCGCCGCGGCGTTGCGCGGGTTGGCGAAGAGCGGCTTGCCCGCCTCCTCCTGGCGCGCGTTGATGGCGGCGAAATCCGCGTGCGAGAGGTAGACCTCGCCGCGCACCTCGCAGATCTCCGGCACGTCGGGGCCGGCGAGCCTCTCCGGGACCTCGCGGATGGTGCGGACGTTGGCGGTGACGTCCTCGCCGACCTCGCCGTCGCCGCGGGTGGCCGCCGTGACGAGGCGCCCGCCCTCGTAGCGCAGGGACAGGGAGAGCCCGTCGATCTTCGGCTCGGCCGTGACCGCGAGGGACTCGGAGGCGGGCAGGCCGAGGAAGCGGCGCACGCGCTCCACGAACTCCTCGATCTCCTCGTCCGCGAAGGCGTTGCCGAGGGAGAGCATCGGCACGGCGTGGCGGACCTTGGCGAACTTGTCGGAGGCCTTGGCGCCGACGCTGGCCGAGGCCGCGCCCGTGCCGGCGAGGTCGGGGAAGCGCTCCTCGATCGCCTCCAGGCGGCGGCGCAGGGAATCGTACGCGGCGTCCGAGATGATCGGCGCGTCCTCGCCGTGGTAGCGGCGGTCGTGCTCGGCGATCTCGGCGGAGAGCGCCTCGTGCGCCGCGCGCGCCTCCTCGGCGGTGATCTCTTCGACGGGGCGGGTCGTCTGTGCGGCCATGAGCAACCGGGGTCGATGGGGCTGGGCGGAGGCTGGGCGGAGTCTAGCGCTGCTCCGGTTAACGCCCAGGGGCAGGGCAGGGCAGGGCAGGGCAGGGCGCCGGCGCCGGATCGTACTCCGTGGCCGCCCCATCGACCGGCCGATCCACCCCCACCCCGTGGGCGCCCGCGGCCTTTATCAATGTTCGCGGGGCCTCGCGCCCGAAACCGATGCGGCATGCCGGTTGCTCTCCTGACCGGGCGCGCTACCCTCGTTCTCGATCCAGGAAAGAGACCACGTCCGTGACCGCCAAGCCCCTGCTCGCCGCCCTCGCCGGTGCGGCCCTGCTCGCCGCCAGCCCGCTCCAGGCCAAGACCCTGGTCTACTGCTCGGAAGGCTCGCCGGAGAACTTCTACCCCGCGGTCAACACCACGGGCACCACCTTCGACGCCAACGCCCAGATCTACAACAACGTCGTCGAATTCGAGCGCGGCGGGACCAAGGTCGTGCCCGGACTCGCCGAGAGCTGGGACGTCTCGCCGGACGGCACCGTCTACACCTTCCACCTGCGCAAGGGCGTCAAGTGGCACAACACCAACCGCGCCTTCAAGCCGAGCCGCGACTTCAACGCGGACGACATCATGTTCTCGATCGAGCGGCAATGGAAGGAGGATCATCCCTTCTACAAGGTGACCAGCTCGAACCACTCCTATTTCAACGATATGGGACTGGCGAAGCTGCTGAAATCGGTCGAGAAGGTCGACGATCACACGGTGCGCATCACCCTCACCCGGCCCGAGGCGCCGTTCCTGTCCGACCTCGCCATGTCGTACGCGGCGATCCAGTCGAAGGAATACGCCGACGCCATGCTGAAGGCCGGCACGCCTGAGAAGATCGATCAGTCGCCGATCGGCACCGGGCCGTTCTACCTCGTCCAGTACCAGAAGGACGCGATCATCCGCTACAAGGCCTTCCCCGAGTACTGGGGCGGCAAGGCCAAGATCGACGACCTCGTGTTCGCCATCACGCCCGACGCCTCGGTCCGCTGGGCCAAGCTGCAGAAGGGCGAGTGCCACGTGATGCCCTACCCGAACCCGGCCGACCTCGACGCCATCCGCAAGGACCCGGCCGTGCAGGTGCTGGAGCAGCCGGGGCTGAACATCGGCTACCTGTCCTACAACGTCACCCGCAAGCCGTTCGACGACGTGCGCGTGCGCAAGGCCTTCAACATGGCCATCAACAAGAAGGCCATCATCGACGCGGTCTACCTCTCGACCGGGATCGCGGCCGTGAACCCGATCCCGCCCTCGATGTGGTCCTACAACAAGGACGTCAAGGACGACCCCTACGATCCGGAGGCGGCGCGGAAGCTGCTCGCCGAGGCGGGCTTCCCGAACGGTCTCGAGACCGACATCTGGGCGATGCCGGTGCAGCGGCCCTACAACCCGAACGCCCGACGCATCGCCGAACTCATGCAGGCCGACCTTGCCAAGGTCGGCGTGAAGGCGGAGATCAAGTCCTACGAGTGGGGCGAGTACCGCAAACGCATGCAGGCGGGCGAGCACCAGACCGGCATGCTCGGCTGGACCGGCGACAACGGCGACCCGGACAACTTCCTGCACACGCTGCTCGGCTGCGACGCCGCCAAGAACAACGGCGGCAACACGTCGAAGTGGTGCGACAAGACCTTCGACGACATCGTGGTCAGGGCCAAGACCCTGACCGACCAGGCCGAGCGCACCAAGCTCTACGAGCAGGCGCAGGTCCGGTTCAAGGAGGAGGCGCCCTGGTTCACCATCGCGCACGCGGTGCAGCTGAAGCCGGTGCGCAAGGAGGTGATCGACTTCAAGCTCTCGCCCTTCAGCCGCCACGTCTTCTACGGCGTGGACATCAAGGGCTGAGCCGACGGGCGGCGCCCCTGGCGCCGCCCGCCGCGCGCCGCGCCGATGCTGCGCTTCCTCCTCACCCGCCTGGGCCTGATCGTGCCGACCTTCATCGGCATCACGCTCGTGGCCTTCTTCCTGATCCGTCTCGTGCCGGGCGACCCGATCGAGACCATGGCGGGCGAGCGGGGCATCGACCCCGCCCGCCACGAGGCCCTGCGCCACGAACTCGGCCTCGACCGGCCGGTCCTCGTCCAGTACGGCATCTATCTCGGGCGCCTGCTCCACGGCGACCTCGGCAAGTCGATGATCACGCAGGAGAGCGTGATCACCGAATTCGCCAGCCTGTTTCCGGCCACCGTCGAACTCGCCCTCTGCGCCATCGCGTTCGCGATCCTGCTCGGGGTCCCGGCCGGCATCCTGGCGGCGGTCAAGCGCAACTCGATCTTCGACCACGGCCTGATGGGGCTGTCGCTCGCCGGCTACTCGATGCCGATCTTCTGGTGGGGGCTGCTCCTCATCCTGCTGTTCTCGGTGCAGTTCGACCTCACCCCGGTCTCGGGCCGCATCGCCGTGCAGTACTACGTCGAGCCGGTGACGGGCTTCCTGCTCGTCGACAGCCTGCTCTCGGACGACAGGGGCGCGTTCGGATCGGCGCTCGCCCACCTCGTGCTGCCGACGGTGGTGCTCGGCACGGTGCCGCTCGCCGTCATCGCCCGCATGACCCGCTCGGCCATGCTGGAGGTGCTGGGCGAGGACTACATCCGCACCGCCCGCGCCAAGGGGCTGTCCTCCCTGCGGGTGGTGGGGCTGCACGCGCTGCGCAACGCGCTGATCCCGGTCGTCACCGTGATCGGCCTGCAGGTCGGGGTGCTGTTCACCGGCGCGATCCTCACCGAGACCATCTTCTCCTGGCCGGGGATCGGCAAGTGGCTGATCGAGGCGATCGGGCGGCGCGACTACCCGGTGCTGCAGGGCGGGATCCTGCTGATCGGGGCGGTCGTGATGACCGTGAACCTCCTCGTCGACCTCGCCTACGGGGTGATCAACCCCCGCATCCGGCACACCCGATGACGGATCCTGGAGGAGCGCCGATGAGCGTCGAGGTGATGGAGACCCCCGCCGCCGCGGCGCCGAGCGGCGCGCCGCCGCATCCCCTGCGGGAATTCTGGACCGCGTTCCGGGCCAATACCGGGGCGGTGATCGGGCTCGCGGTGATCGTGGCGGTGCTGCTGCTCGCCGCGCTCGCCGACGTGGTGGCGCCGCATTCGCCGACGCTCACCGACAACGCGATGTTCCTCAAGCCCCCCTTCTGGCAGCAGGGGGGCTCGCTCGCCTACCCGCTCGGCACGGACGCGATCGGGCGGGACATTCTCTCGCGGCTCATCCACGGGGCGCGGCTGTCGCTGGCCATCGGCATCGCGGTGGTGGGGCTCTCGATCCTGGTCGGCACCGCGCTCGGCCTCGCGGCGGGCTATTTCCGCGGCATCGTCGACATCGCGATCATGCGGGTGATGGACATCATCCTGACCCTGCCGAGCCTGCTGCTCGCCATCGTCATCGTGGCGATCCTGGGCCCCGGCCTGATGAACGCGATGCTGGCGGTCGCCGTGGTGGTCCTGCCGCACTACGTGCGCATCGCCCGCGCGGCGGTGCTGGCGGAGGCCTCGCGCGACTACGTCACCGCCGCGAAGGTCAGCGGGGCCGGCACGCTGCGGGTGATGCTCCGCGAGATCCTGCCGAACTGCGCCGCGCCGCTCATCGTGCAGGCCTCGCTCGGCATCTCGACCGCGATCCTCGACGCGGCGGCGCTCGGCTTCCTCGGCCTCGGCGCCCAGCCCCCGTCGCCCGAATGGGGCACGATGCTGGCCGATGCCCGCGAATTCGTCCTGCGCGCGTGGTGGGTCGTCACCTTCCCGGGGCTGATGATCCTGATCACCGTGCTGGCCTTCAACCTCCTGGGGGACGGGCTGCGCGACGCCCTCGACCCCAAGCTGAAACGGTAGGCCCGTGTCCCTGCTCGAGATCGACAACCTCACCGTCGAGTTCCCCAGCGCGGGCGGCGTGATGCGCGCCGTCGAGGGCGTCTCGCTGCGCCTCGACCAGGGCGAGGTGCTGGGCGTCGTCGGCGAGTCGGGCTCCGGCAAGAGCGTGACCATGCTGGCGCTGATGGGCCTCGTCGGCTATCCGGGCCGGGTCCGCGCCGACGCCCTGCGCTTCGAGGGCCGCGACCTCCTCGGCCTCTCGTCCCGCGAGCGCCGGAAGCTCACCGGCAAGGACGTCGCGATGATCTTCCAGGAGCCGACGACGAGCCTGAACCCCTGCTTCACGATCGGGTTCCAGCTCGCCGAGACCCTGCGCCTGCACGAGGGGCTGGGCCGGCGCGCCGCCCGCGACCGGGCGGCGGAGCTGCTGGGACAGGTCGGCATCCCGGCCCCGGGCAGCCGGCTCGACGCCTATCCCCACCAGCTCTCGGGGGGCATGAACCAGCGGGTGATGATCGCCATGGCGATCGCCTGCAACCCGAAGCTCCTGATCGCCGACGAGCCGACCACCGCCCTCGACGTCACCATCCAGGCCCAGATCCTCGACCTGCTGCTCACCCTGCAGAGGGAGCGCGGCATGGCGCTCGTCCTCATCACCCACAACATGGGCGTCGTCGCCGAGACGGCGCAGCGCGTGATGGTGATGTATGCCGGGCAGGTGATGGAGGAGCAGCGGGCCGAGACGCTGTTCTCCGCCCCCCAGCACCCCTACACGGCGGCCCTGCTGGCGGCGCTGCCCGAGCGCAGCGAGGGCGGGCGGCTCGCCACGATCCCGGGCGTGGTGCCGGGGCTGCACGACCGGCCCGCCGGCTGCCTGTTCTCCCCCCGCTGCGCCTTCGCGACCGAGCATTCGCGGCGGGTCCGCCCCGATCTGCGCGACGTCGGTGCGGGGCGGGTGCGCTGCCACTACCCCCTGGGCGATCCCGGGCGCGCGGACCGCATCGCCGCGGACGGGCCGGTCGGCGCCACCGCGGGGGCCGCCTCGTGAGCGCCCCCGTCGTCGAGGCGAGGGACCTCACCCAGATCTACGAGATCCGCCGCGGCCTGTTCCGGGCGCCCGCCCGGCTCCAGGCGGTGGGCGGCATCTCCTTCACGGTCGAGCCCGGGCGCACGCTCGCGGTGGTGGGCGAATCGGGCTGCGGCAAGTCCACCCTCGCCCGGATGGTGACGCTGATCGAGCCGCCCACCGCCGGCGCCCTCACCCTCGACGGGATCGACGCCGTCGCGCCGCCGCCGGAGGCGCGGTCGCGCCTGCGCCGCAGCGTCCAGCTCGTCTTCCAGAACCCCTACGGCTCGCTCAACCCGCGCCGCAAGGTCGGCACCATCCTGGAGGAGCCGCTCGCCATCAACACCGACCTGCCGCGGGCGGAGCGCACCGCCCGGGCCCGCGCCATGCTGACCAAGGTCGGCCTGCGCCCGGAGCATTACGGGCGCTACCCGCACATGTTCTCGGGCGGCCAGCGCCAGCGCATCGCCATCGCGCGCGCCCTGATGCTAAACCCCAGGCTCGTCGTGGCGGACGAGCCGGTCTCCGCCCTCGACGTGTCGATCCAGGCCCAGGTGCTGAACCTGCTCGCCGACCTGCAGCGGGAGCTCGGCCTCGCCTACCTGTTCATCTCGCACGACCTCGGCGTGGTGCGCCACATCGCCCACGACGTGATGGTGATGTATCTCGGCCTCGTCATGGAGCAGGGCGAGAAGGAGCGGATCTACGCCGCGCCGCTCCACCCCTACACGCAGGCCCTGCTCGGGGCGACGCCGGGCCTCGCGGGGGCACCCGGCGCCGCCGGCGCGGCGCGCCGGCGCGTCCTGCTGCGGGGCGAGCTGCCCTCGCCCCTCGACCCGCCGCGGGGCTGCGTGTTCTCCACCCGCTGCCCGCACGCCACCGACCTGTGCCGGGCGGAGCGCCCGCCCCTGCGTCCGGTCGGCGGCCGGCGCGTCGCCTGCCACTACGCCGAGACGTTCCTGGCCGAGGCCCCGGCCGCCTGAGCCGCGCGGCGCCTCATCCGACATCCGGTTGATGGCTTTCGCCATGCGGATGTCGTCCTCGCTCAGGCGCCGCGCAGGCGCGTGATCCGGGATCCGCTTGATCAAAGCGGATCCCGGATCAGCCCATCTCGGGCAGGGCGCGGCTCCAGCGCTGCGCCCCGTCGAGGAAGGCGCGGACGAGGGGCTGGTTGCGCCGCTCGGCCGGCGCGATCGCGTACTCGTCGATGGCGAGGCGGGCGTCGGTGATCGGCACGTAGGCGAGGCGCGAATCGTGCCCGAATTCCCGGTCGGCGACCACCCCGCAGCCCAGCCCGCCCGCCACCGCCTCGCGGACCCCGTCCCGGGTCGAGATCTCCAGGATCGGCCCGGGGACGACGCCGTGCTCGGCGAGGTTGGCCTCGAGCACCGCGCGGGTGCGGGATCCGCGCTCGCGCAGGACGAGGGCGAGGCCGGCGAGGTCGCGCATCGCCACGCGCCGCCCGGCGAGCCGGTGGCCGCGCGCCACGCAGAGGCCGACCCGCATCGACATCAGGTAGGTGGCGTGGATCTGGTCGGTGTCGGGCCGGCTCGCGGTGACGCCGACATCGGCCCGGAAGTTCTGCACCTGCTCGATCACGCGGTCGGAATTGTCGATCACCAGCGAGAAGGTCAGCCGCGGGCGTTGCTGCTGCAGCGTCCGCAGGATGCCGAGCGGCAGGACCGGCCCGTCCCCGGCCACCCGCAGGTGGCCGGCCTCGCCGTCCGGCGGCGCCCGGCGCAGGAAGCGCTGCGCCTCGGCCTCCGCCTCGAACAGGCGCGTCGTGATGGCGAAGAGCCCGCGCCCCTTCTCGCTGAGCTCGGCCCCCCGCGGCTTGCGGTCGAAGAGGTGGACCCCCGAGGCGGCCTCGAGGTCGCGGACCTGCCCGGACAGGCTGGACTGGCTGACGGAGGCCTGCCGCGCCGCCTGGGTGAAGCCCCCCGCCATGGCGACCAGGTGGAAGGCTCGCAACTTGCTGATCGACATGGCTGCCGCCCGTTCCGTCGCGTGACGCCGGATCCGCGCCGACGCCGCCGGGCGCTGCCGCGCAGCCGCGGCCCTGCCGCCGGCCGGGCTCCCGCGGCGCCCGACCCGCGGCCGCCCCCCGGGACGGAGCCGGATCCTCGCGCGCCGTGCTAGGATGTGAACTGCAACACGCTGATGACGCAAGCTGATCCGCGCCATCCATCATCCCGGGCGATGGCCCGCATCGAGAACCGGGATGGAACGACGTTCGATTTCTTGCGGGATTGTCACAGGCCGGTTCGGCTTCGCTTGCTAGCCGCTGCGTCAGGCGGGGCCTGAGCCCCGATGACCTTGCGGCGAGGCGCGACCATGGCGACGACCAATCCTGCGAACGACGCGGACCAGACCACCGACTGGATGCTCCGCATCCCGAAGGCCGACCGGGACCAGGGCCTCCTGGTGACGCCGGGCGGCAGCGGCAAGGCGACGGCCTACTCGCTCGTCTACGACGTCTACGTCCCGGCCGCGACCGCCGGCGGCTGGCTCCCGTTCCTCCAGACCGACCCCGACAATGCCGGCGACGCGGACCTGTTCGGCAAGATCGCCGACGGCAGCTACGGCGTCGGCATTGCCAGCGATTACAAGGGAGAGGCCAAGCTCGACGCCTGGAACCGCGTCGCCTTCACGGTCGAGATCGTGGACGGGAAGGTCACCCTCAACAAGTACGTCAACGGCGAGTGGGTCGGCAGCCAGAAGTCGGACGAGGCGGACCGCTACACGATCGACAAGGCCAAGGGATTCCTGATCTTCTCGGACGAGGACGGCGAGACCTCGCCGGCCTACCTGTCGAATTTCGCCTATGCGGAGAAGGCGCTGACCCCGGCCGAGATCGCCGGGCTCGGCGGGGCCAACCGCGAGGGCGTCTTCTCCGGCGCGCTGCGGACCGCGGTCCGGGCCGCGAACGGCAGCGAGTTCCGCTTCGCCGAGAATTCCCTGGCGCCGGAATTCGGGGACGTGACCCTGACGTCCCGCAACCTGTCGGCGCCGGTCGTGACCGCCGACCAGGCCGGCATCCCGCCCGCCCCGCCGCCGGATTGGATCATGACGGTCCCGGCCGGCGCGCGGAGCCAGAAGCTGCACCTGAAGCCGGGCGGCAGCGGGACCGCCACTTCCTACAGCATCGCCTTCGACGTCTACGTGGCGGCCGCCGACGCGACCAGCGGCTGGATCCCCTTCCTTCAGACCGATCCGGCCAACGGCAACGACGCGGACCTGTTCGGCAAGGTCTCGGGTGATCATTACGGCATCGGCATCGGCGGCGACTACGCGGGTTCGGCCAAGCTCGACGCCTGGAACCGGATCGCCTTCACGGTCGAGACCCGCAACAACGAGGTGGTGATCAGCAAGTACATCAACGGCGAACAGGTCGGCGTCCAGACCGTGTCGGACGCGGCCCGCTACGCGTTCGACAAGGCGGCGGGCGTGCTGATCTTCTCCGACGAGGACGGCGAGTCCTCGCGGGTCCATGTCAGCAACGTGGCCTTCATCGAGGCGCCCCTGAGCGACGCGCAGGTCAAGGCGCTCGGCGGCCCGAGCGCGGCCGGTATCGTGCCGCCGTCCCTCGAGCAGACCTTCACGGGCGCCAACGGCAGCGAGTTCCGCTTCGCCGCGCAGTCGCCCCTGGCCGCGACCCTCGGCAAGGGGGTGATCGAGGCCGAGAACGCCGACCTCGTGGTCGAGACCACCGGCGCCGCGGGCCTCCCGGCCGTCGCGCCGGCCCCGACCGGCCCGACCGCGCCGAAGCCCGTCCAGCTCCGCGCGATCAAGGACATGATGGTCACGCCGGATGCCGGCACCCTGACCGTCGATCTCGACCAGTACTTCACCGCCTCCGGCCTCCGCGACTTCAAGGCGACGAGTTCGGACGGCAAGGTGCTGGCCAGCCGCCTCGACGGCCGCAAGCTCCTGCTCGACGTCGGGGCGCTCGGCTTCTCCGACGTGCACGTGCAGGCGGCCGATGCCGAGGGGAAGGTCTACACGGATGATTTCCGCGTCCGGGTCGCCGGCCCGCGCGCCTACACGATCGTGGCGGTCCCGGACACCCAGGACTACGCCTATCCGGGCGAGCGCCGGAAGACTTTCGACGGGATGACGCAGTGGGTGGCGGACAACGCCAAGGCGCTGAACATCCGCTTCGTGACGCAGACCGGCGACATCACCAACGACAACAGGGCGGATCAGTGGACGGTCGCCAAGGAGGCGATGGCGCGGCTCAACGGCGTCGTCCCGTACTCGACGCAGCCCGGCAACCACGACCTGACCGGTAACGCGAAGGACTACAAGTCGCTGCAGTCGCAGTATTTCTCGATCGATTACATGCGTCAGAACTCGACGCTGGGCGGCGTCTACGATCAGGAGCCCGGCGAAACCCAGAACGCGTGGTACACGTTCGAGGGCGCCGACGGCACCAAGTGGATCGCGCTGTCGCTCGAATTCGGCCCGCGCGACGACGTCCTGCGCTGGGCCGGCGAGGTGCTGGACGCGCACCCGGATTACCGGGCGATCCTGACGACCCATCACTACACGAACATGGGAACCCGCGCCGACAACCTGTCCGGCCCGCTCTTCGGCGAGGGCACCGGCAAGGATTACGGTACCGGCAAGAGTCCCGAGAACCCCAACAACGGCGAGGACATGTGGCAGAAGCTGGTGTCCAAGCACACCAACATCAGCTTCGTGTTCTCGGGCCACGTGTTCGGCGACGGCGCCGAGACCATCGTCAGCTACAATGACGCCGGGCAGCCCGTCTACCAGATGCTCGTGAACTATCAGGACGGCGTCTCGACGGAGATCACCGGGAACGGCAACCCGGCCCGGGGCGGCAACGGCGGCAATGGCGCGTTCCGCCTGATCACCATCGATCCGGACAACAACCGGGTCGACACCGAGACCTACCTGTCGGCCTTCGACGAGTATCTCACCGGCTCGCGGGGTGATCCCGAGCCCTCGCGCAACGGCAAGGGCGGCGCACCCGCCCCGGGCGGCGGCGCGATCCAGCCCGTGACCTTCGGCCGGGACATTGTCGGGGACGGGCCGAGCGGCGTCATCGCCGTGCCGCGCTTCAATCCCCTCAACGGCCTCAAGGTCACGCCGGGCTTCGCGCCCTCCGACGGCGGCAGCACCTTCGGCGCCTACACGCTGATCTACGATCTCAAGCTGCCGGCCGAGGGCCACCTGTCCTCACTGTTCCAGGGCGATCTCGACAACCTCACGGACGGGGACCTCTGGCTCAACTTCCGCGACGGGTACGCGCTGATCGGCACGGGCGGCCATGACGAGGGCCGCGTGCCCCTCGACAAGTGGACCCGCCTCGCGATCACGGTGGAGCGGGCGGGCGCCGGCTACACGATGGGCAAATACGTCGACGGCGTGCTGCAGGCCACCCAGACCGTCGGCTCGCCCTACGACATCGGCGCCTCCGGCTTCCTGATCTTCGCCGACGACAGCAGCGAGACGATCGCGGCCTCGCTCTCCTCCTTCGCCTTCATCGAGAAGGCGCTGAGCGGCGACGAGGTGGCGGCGCTCGGCGGCCCGAGCGCCGCGGGCCCGCTGCGCGCGCCGCTCGCCGGCGTGAACGCGGTGCAGTTCGACTTCACGGACGGCACCTTCGCGCCGACGATCGGTCACGGCAGCATGTCGCAGACGATCGGCAGCAATGCGGGCGGCCCGCAGCTCACGGGAGCGTTCCGCGAGCAGCAGGAGACCCTCGCGAATACCGATCTGAGCGCGCCGAAGGTGCAGTTCGTCGCCCATGCGGGGGCCGACCAGACCGTCTCGGCCGGCCCGGCGACGCGGGCGAGCGTCCGCCTCGACGGGAGCGGGTCGACCGATCCGCAGCACCAGATCGCGCGCAGCGACTGGCTGAACGCGGATGGCGAGGTGATCGCCGCCGGGGCGGTGGCGAATGTCGAGCTCGGCGCCGGCGTGCACCGCCTGACCCTGCGCGCCACCGGGGCGAACGGCACGACCAGCCTGGACCAGGCGACCGTCGCGGTCGTCGACGCCCGGACCCTGCTGCAGGAGGATTTCAACGACGGGAAAGCCGAGGGCTGGGCGGCGCCGAGCGAGCGCTGGCAGGTTGCCGGCTCGGTCGCCTCGCGCCGCCAATCCGTCCCCGGCATCGCTCCTCCCGAGGGCGCGCTGCGGGCCTCCAAAGACGCCTCCGGGATCATGACCTGGACCGGGGAGGGCAGCCAGGATTGGTCGGGCTACACGGTCTCGGCCACCCTGAAGGCCGAGGACGACAAGGCGCTCGGCCTCGTCGCCTACTACAAGGACCCCAACACCTACTACGCGGTGACCTTCGACAACGCGAAGAACCAGCGCCTCCTGGTCAAGCGAAGCGCCGGGGCGGAGACGGTGCTCGCCCGCGAGAGCGGTCCGAGCCCCTACGACCGGCCCTTCCGGGTCGCACTGGCCGTCGAGGGCGGGAAGCTGCTCGCCACCCTGGACGGCGAGGCGCTGTTCGGCGGCGCGGTCGCGGATGCGAGCGCGCCGCTCGCCGGCGGCACCGTCGGCCTCTTCACGGAGGGGCAGCGCGGGGTGGTCTTCGACGACGTCTTCGTCGAGAAGGGCGTGCTCGTCGCGGATGCCGGCAAGGCCCAGCGCGTCATCGACCGGGACGGCGACGCCGTCGCCGCCGTCGACCTGTCGGGCCGCACCAGCTTCGGGGTCGCGGACGGCGCCCGCGCGCAGTGGAGCGAGAACGGCAAGGTCCTGGCGAGCGACCTCGACGCCCGCCTCGCCCTAGGGACCGGCGCGCATCTCCTGCGCCTCGACCTCGACGGCCCGTCCGGGCGGACGAGCGACACGGTCCGGGTCGAGGTGGTCGCGGCCCGGGATCTCCTCCTCGACGAGGATTTCTCCGCCGGCGCGCGGAACTTCCGCTTCGTGGACGAGGGCGAGATCGGCAAGGCGGCGGCGTGGTCGGTCTCCGACGGCGTCCTCCGGCAGGCGTCCGACCGCTACAGCCGCGAACTCGGCGGCAGCGGCGACACGGCGCCGAGCGCGCAGTGGAAGCTCAACTGGAGTCCGCTCGGCGACGGGGTGCACGCCCTGCGCAAGGGCACCTACGCCGTCTACGACGGCCCGGGCGCCTCGGAGTGGAAGGATTACAGCGTCGAGACCGATTTCACCGCTGCGCGCGGCGGGGTCGGCCTGCTCCTGCACTACCAGGACGACAAGAACTACTACAAGATCGAACTCGACGACACGACCGGTCTGGCGCAGCTGTTCAGCCTGAAGAACGGCATCGAGCAGACCCTGTGGCAGGGACCGATCCGCTACGACGCGGCCGGCCCGAACCACCTGCGCGCCGACATCGTCGACGGCAAGCTGCAGGTCTGGCTCGACGGCACCGCCCTCTTCACGCAGCCGGTGGCGATCCACGACACCGAGAAGGGCACCTTCGCGCTCTACAACTGGCACGGCGGGGGCGGCGTCACCTACGACAACGTCCGCGCGGTCGCCCTGGGCACCGGCGAGGCTCCGGTCGGCAAGACCCTGGTCGGCGGCGCCGGCGACGACGCGCTCACGGGCGGCGCCGGGGCGGACTCGATCATGGGCGGCGGCGGCAATGACACCCTGAGCGGGCTGGCGGGCAACGACGTGCTGGCGGGCGAGCAGGGCGACGACCAGCTCATCGGCGGCGACGGGGACGATTCCCTCGACGGCGGCGACGGCGCCGACCTCCTGTGCGGCAATGACGGCGCGGACGGTCTCTGGGGCGGGGCCGGGAAGGACCAGCTCTACGGCGGGGCCGGCGCCGACACGCTCGACGGCGGCGACGGGGCCGACACCCTGTTCGGCAACGAGGGCGCGGACTGGATGGCCGGTCAGGCCGGGGACGACGCGCTGGTCGGCGGCGACGGGAGCGACTCGCTGTTCGGCGGGGCCGGGAATGACTGGCTGGTCGGCGAGGCCGGGGACGACGCGCTCGTGGCCGGGGAGGGGAGCGACTCGCTGTTCGGCGGCGACGGGGCCGACTGGCTCGCCGGCGAGGCCGGGGACGACGCGCTGGTCGGCGGCGAGGGCACCGACTCGCTGTTCGGCGGCGACGGGAATGACTGGCTGGTCGGCGAGGGTGGCGACGACCTGCTGATCGGTGGCGAGGGGAACGACTCGCTGTTCGGCGGCGCCGGCGCGGATTGGCTCGAGGGCCAGGCCGGGGACGACGCGCTGGTCGGCGGCGAGGGCGACGACGTGCTGCGCGGCGGCGAGGGCAATGACTGGCTCGACGGCGAGGCCGGGAACGACGTGCTGGTGGGCGGCGCGGGCAATGACGGGCTGCGCGGCGGCGACGGGGCCGACTGGCTCGTGGGCGAGGCGGGATCCGACACGCTGAGCGGCGGGGCGGGCGACGACGTGCTGTTCGGCGGGGCCGGTTCGGACACGATCCAGTACGCGAGCGGCGACGGGCGGGACGTGGTGCGCGACTTCGTGACGGGCGGGGCGGAGCGGGACGTGGTCGCGTTCGGCCCCGGCCTGTTCGGCTCCTTCGCGGCCGTGCAGGCGGCGACGCAGCAGGTGGGGGCGGACGTGGTGATCACCGCCTCGGCCGGCAACACGCTGACGCTCCAGAACGTGCAGGCCTCGAGCCTCTCGGCCGAGAACTTCACCTTCGCCTGATCCCGACGGCCCGGGACGCCGACGCCCCGGGCCGTCGACCCTCTCGCATCGTCGGCGCGAGCCGATGGCTCGGCGAAATTGCGAGAACGCACCCAACGGTCATGACACCCGACCGTTGGGACGAGGCGGCGCCCGCTGCGCCGCGCAAGGTCCGGCAATCGGCCCCGGGGCCGATTGCCGGACCGCGTCGGTCTCGGGCGTGCCCTCGTCGGCGGTCCGATGTCGCGCCGCGCCCGGCGCAATCGCCGCGCGAAACGTTTCCCCGTCGGAGGATGGGGGCAATGACCGGAAGAATTCGGCTTCGATCTCCGCAGATGTGCCGCACCGGCGTTGGCGGATCTGCTTTCCGGTGACCGGCGGGTTGTGGATCGCCGAGATCGGTTTGGACCGCGGGGGACGCGTTCTTCATCGCGCTGTCGCAGAGCGACGCTATCGCTCCCGCCGCGGCGGCCCGGCAACGACACGCCCGCGCGACAGCGGGGGCCGGCCCGTTCGCGCCACGCCTCCCGGAGCGACTGATGACCGCGGTCCCGCACGTGCTCGCCAACGGCGACTTCGCACAGACCTGGAACGATCCCGGCCTGATCACCGCCGACGACGACTGGTCCGGGGTGCCGAGCATCGTGGGCTATCGCGGCGACGACATCACGAGCGTGGTCGGGGCCGACCCGCAGGCGCTCACGGGCGACGGCGCCGTCACGGCCGACGTCAACGCCAACCGGACCAACCCGAACGGCCTCACCGCCGGCGGCGTCGCCGAATTCGCCCTCGCCGACCCGGCGGTCGCGCTGCAGGGCTCGGGCGCCGCGGACGCCCCGAGCCTCGTCCTGTTCCTCGACGCGACCGGCCGCCGCGACGTGACCGTGTCCTACCGCCTGCGGGACCTGGAGGACGGGGCGGACAACGCCGTCCAGGCGGTGGCGCTGCAGTACCGGATCGGACCGGCGGGCGCCTGGACCAACGTGCCGGCCGCCTTCGTGGCGGATGCCACCGCGGGGCCGGGCAGTTCCGGCCCGGATATCCGCGTGCGGGCGGTGCTGCCGGCGGCCGCCGACGGCCAGGCCGGGCTCCAGGTCCGCATCATCACGGCGAACGCCGCCGGCAGCGACGAGTGGGTCGGGGTCGACGATATCGCGGTGACGAGCCAAGCCGCGGGCCCGGTGCCGGCGGCGCCGACGCTCCTGGACCCGGCTCCCTCGCTGGCGGGCGCCGCCGACGCCCCGGTCGGGACCGGCAGCCTGGTCGTGACCCGGCTCGGCGCGATCGAGGCCTCCGGCACCAACGGCGCCGAGGGCGGCGCGGAGGTCGTCTCCTTCGATCCCGCGACCGCGCAGCTCTTCACGCTCAACGCCCGCGACGGGCGGATCGACGTGACGCGGATCGGCGCGGACGGGGCGCTCACACGCACCGGCAGCATCGCGCTCGGCGACCTGCCCGGCTTCGGCACGGCCAACACCGTCGCGGTGAGGAACGGCGTCGTGGCGGTCGGCTACCAGAACGCCGATCCGCGCCAGAACGGCGCCGTCGCGTTCTTCGACGCGCGCAGCCTCGCCGCCCTGCGCGCGCCGCTCACGGTCGGCAACCAGCCCGACCAGCTCAGCTTCAATCAGGACGGCACGAAGATCGTGGTCGCCAATGAGGGCGAGCGGGCGACGGTCGCCGGCACGGCGGTCAATCCGAGCGGCTCGGTCTCGCTCGTCGACCTCTCGGCCGGCCTCGCCGGCGCCTCCGTGGCGACCTACGATTTCGCCAGCCTCGCCGGCCAGGAGGCGGCCCTGCGCGCCGCGGGAATGCGCCTGCCCCCGGGCGCGGGCGCCGTCGCGGATATCGAGCCCGAATACACGGCGATCAGCGGCACCACCGCCTACGTCACCCTTCAGGAGGCCAACACCGTCGCGGTCTTCGACATCGCCGGCGCCGCGCCGGTGCTGAAGGCCCTGAAGCCGCTCGGCGCCATCGACCGGTCCCTGCCCGGCAACGAACTCGACGCCTCCGACGACGGCGCGCCGACCCCGGCCGCGATCCGCATCCGCAGCGAGCCCGTGTTCGGCCTGCCGATGCCGGACGCGATCGCGACCTTCACGGCGCCGGACGGCCGGGTCTACGTCGTCACCGCCAACGAGGGCGACGCGCGCAGCGACGACAGCGACGTGGCGCGCCTCGCGACGCGCAGCCTCGACCCGACCGCCTTTCCCGATACCGCGACCCTGAAGCAGAAGTCCGAACTCGGCCGCCTCAACGTCTCGACCATCGACGGCGATACCGACGGGGACGGCGACCTCGACCGGATCTACACGTTCGGCGGGCGCGGCCTCTCGATCTTCCGCCAGGAGGCGGACGGCACCATCACCAAGGTCCGCGAGACCGGCGGCGAATTCGAGAAGATCATCGCGCGGGACTTCCCCGCCCTCTTCAACCAGAACCAGGGCAACGGGCAGGTCGACGACCGCTCGGACGACAAGGGTCCGGAGCCCGAGGGCGTGACGATCGGCACGGTCGCGGGCCGCACCTACGCCTTCGTGGGGCTGGAGCGGGTCGGGGGCGTGATGGTCTACGACGTCACGGTGCCGGCCGAGGCGGCCTTCGTGGCCTACCAGCCGCCCGCCGCGGGCCGCACGGACGCGGGGCCCGAAGTGCTGACCTTCATCGCGGCCGCCGACAGCCCGACCGGCCAGGCCCTGCTCGTGACCGCCAACGAGGTCGGCAACACCACGACCGTCTACCAGCTCGCCCCGCCGCAGACCGCGATCTCCCGGATCCAGGCCAGCGGCGACGCCTCGCCGCTGGCCGGCCGGACGGTCACCACCTCGGGCATCGTCACCGCGGTCGCCGGCAACGGCTTCTACCTGCAGGATCCGACCGGCGACGGCGACGCCGCCACCTCGGACGGGATCTTCGTCTTCACGGGCGGCCAGCCGCCTGCGGCGGTCGGCGACGCCGTCGAGGTCAGCGGCGAGGTCCGGGAATTCGTCCCCGCGCGGGCGGCGCGCGGCGCGCTCCCGGTCACCGAGATCGCCGGCTCGGTCACGGTGACGGTCCGCTCCAGCGGCAACGCCCTGCCGGAGGCCGTGCGGATCGGCGGCCCGGGCGGGCTCGCGCCGCCGACCGAGGACCTCGCGGCGGGCAGCGCCTTCTGGGAGAGCCTGGAGGGCATGCGCGCCACCGTGGCGGCCCCCCTCGCCACCGGCCCGACCAACGCCTTCGGCGAGATCTTCGCGGTGGCGGACGGGCGCGCGGGCGCCACCGGCCTCAACCCGGACGGCAACCTGCTGATCCGCGGCGGCGAGTCGGTCCTCGGCGCGGCCAACAGCCGGGGCGGCGACTTCAACCCCGAGCGGATCCGCCTCGATCCCGGTCTCGGCGTCACCCTGCCGAAGGTGAATACGGGGGCGCGGCTCGGCGACGTCACCGGCATCGTGACTTACAGCTTCGGCAGTTACGAGGTCGTGGCGACGAGCCCCGTCACCGTGACGGCGCCGAGCCCGCGGGTGAAGACCGGCGGCAGGCTGGCGGGCGACGCGGATCACCTGCTGGTGGCGAGCTACAATGCCGAGAATCTCGACCCGACGGACGGGGCGGCCCGCTTCGCCGCCATCGCCTCCGAGGTGCTGGGCAGGCTCAACACGCCCGACGTGATCGCCCTGCAGGAGGTGCAGGACGATGACGGGCCGGGCAACACCGCCTCGACCGTCACCTCGGCGGGGCGCACGTTCCGGCTCGTCGTCGAGGCGATCCGGGCGGCGGGCGGGCCGGACTACGCCTTCATCGACAACCCGTATATCGGCGACGACACCAACGGCGGCGAGCCGGGCGGCAACATCCGCACGGCCTTCCTGTACCGGACCGACCGGGTGAGCCTCGCACCGAACGCGGTGCGCAGCATCGCGCCCGATGGCAGCCCGATCACCGCGGGCCCTTCCGCCGACCAGCAGACCAACCCCGACAATCCCTTCTACGCGTCGCGGCCGCCGCTCGCCGCGGATTTCGTCTTCAACGACGAGACCGTCACGGTGGTGAGCAACCACTTCACCTCGAAGGGCGGCAGCGGCGCGCTGTTCGGCTCCGAGCAGCCGCCCTTCGACGCGGGTCAGCTGGCGCGGGCCGCCCAGGCCCAGGCGGTCAACAGCTTCGTGGACGGGATCCTGGCCGCCAGCCCGCGGGCGCGGGTCCTGGTGGCGGGCGACCTCAACGATTTCGGCTTCGAGGAGCCGCTCAGCGTGTTGAAGGGCGAGGCGACGCTCGCCGGCTACACGCGGGCCGGAACCGGCGTCACCTTCACCCGCGGCGGCACCGCCGTGCTCTCCGACCTGCAGGACACGCTGCCGGAGGGCCAGCGCTACGACTACGTCTTCGAGGGCAATTCCGAGACCCTCGACCACGTGCTGGTGACGGACGCGCTCGCGGCCGGTGTGCAGTTCGAGCCCGTGCACATCAACGCGGACTTCTTCGACCAGACCAGCGATCACGACCCGCTGCTGGCGCGCTTGGCCATCCCGGTCGTGGGACGCCTGCTCACCGGCACCGCGGCGGGTGACACGCTGACCGGCGGGGCGGGCGAGGACACGATCCTGGGCGGGGCAGGCAACGACTTCGCGTCGGGTCGGTCCGGGAACGACAGCGTGAGCGGCGAGGCCGGCGACGACCTCGTCTTCGGCGACGAGGGCGACGACGTCGTCGACGGCGGCGAGGACAACGACCGCGTCTCCGGCGGCGCCGGCGCCGACCGGGTCTTCGGCTCGGCCGGCAGCGACCTCGTCTTCGGCGAGCAGGGCGACGACGTCGTGGGCGCCGGCGAGGGCAACGACTTCGCGTCGGGCGGCGCCGGGAATGACAGCGTGAGCGGCGAGGCCGGCGACGATTACGTGTTCGGCGATGAGGGCGACGACCAGCTCTCCGGCGGCGAGGGCCGCGACAGCCTCTACGGCGGGCTGGGCAACGACGTCCTCACCGGGGATGCGGGCCACGACGTGCTGCTCGGCGAGCAGGACGACGACCAGCTCATCGGCGGCGACGGGGACGATTCCCTCGACGGCGGCGACGGCGCCGACCTCCTGTGCGGCAATGACGGCGCGGACGGTCTCTGGGGCGGGGCCGGGAAGGACCAGCTCTACGGCGGGGCCGGCGCCGACACGCTCGACGGCGGCGACGGGGCCGACACCCTGTTCGGCAACGAGGGCGCGGACTGGATGGCCGGTCAGGCCGGGGACGACGCGCTGGTCGGCGGCGACGGGAGCGACTCGCTGTTCGGCGGCGACGGGAATGACTGGCTGGTCGGCGAGGCCGGGGACGACGCGCTGGTCGGCGGCCAGGGGAGCGACTCGCTGTTCGGCGGCGTCGGGAACGACTGGCTCGCCGGCGAGGGTGGCGACGACCTGCTGATCGGTGGCGAGGGGAACGACTCGCTGTTCGGCGGCGCCGGCGCGGATTGGCTCGAGGGCCAGGCCGGGGACGACGCGCTGGTCGGCGGCGAGGGCGACGACGTGCTGCGCGGCGGCGAGGGCAATGACTGGCTCGACGGCGAGGCCGGGAACGACGTGCTGGTGGGCGGCGCGGGCAATGACGGGCTGCGCGGCGGCGACGGGGCCGACTGGCTCGTGGGCGAGGCGGGATCCGACACGCTGAGCGGCGGGGCGGGCGACGACGTGCTGTTCGGCGGGGCCGGTTCGGACACGGTCCAGTACGCGAGCGGCGACGGGCGGGACGTGGTGCGCGACTTCGTGACGGGCGGGGCGGAGCGGGACGTGATCGCGTTCGGCCCCGGCCTGTTCGGCTCCTTCGCGGCCGTGCAGGCGGCGACGCAGCAGGTGGGGGCGGACGCGGTGATCACCGCCGGGGTGGGCGAGTCGCTGACCCTGCAGAACATCCAGGCCTCGAGCCTCTCCGCCCGGAACTTCACCTTCGCCTGACCGCCCGATCACCTGGCCACTTGGGCGCGCCCGGGGGCGGGCAGCGTCGGTTGCCGCTCCGAAGGCGGCCCCGACCGGGGCCCCGCCCCTCCGAGGGCGAGGGCCGCGCGGGGCGCGCCGCGCGGACCGGCGCCGCTCACGGGAGCCGCGTCCGTCGGAGTTCGGACGGCGTGACGCCGAACAGTCGCTTGAACCTGTGCGTGAACCGTGACTGCGAGAGATACCCGCAACGCTCCGCGATGCGTCCGATCGGCTCCATGGTCGTTTGCACCAGGTGCAGGCCGTGGCCCAGTCTCGTCCTCTCCACCACGGACCTGATGCCCGTGTCCTCCGCCCTGATCCGCCTGCGCAGCGTCGTCGGGCCGACGGCGAGCCGCGCGGCGAGGCGCTCGACAGTCCACTGACCCGCCACGTCTTCGGACACGATGTCGTGGATTCGATGGCTCAGACTCCGACGGGCGGCAAGGCCGCCCACCTGGCGGTGACCAGAGAGATAAAGCAGCTGGAGGATTTCCTGCCTGCGAAAATGCCACAGTTCGGGCTGCGCGAAAGCGGACCATTCGATGTATTGTTGGAGTGTCTTGGCCAGGGTGCAGCCGATCTCCCCTTGAACCAGGGTCGGCTCTTGCGGCGGGCTCTCCTTGAACTGAGCGAAATCGGCGTATTCAAACTCGATGAGCAGGGCGAGGTACTCCTCGCTCGGAATGTTTCTCATGTCTATTTTGGTGGTGTTGGGCAGAAACAGAAAATTCTGCGCTGGACACACGATGTCGTCCGCTTTTCCAAGTTTCTTGACGCCCGCCATGACGCAGATCAGGAGCGGCTTGCTGATCGGGGCATTCAGGATGCGCTGCTCCTTGAGGGATGTGTAGACCGAGAATGGCCGCGGCGTTGCGGCCGTCGCATTCCGCTTGATGGAGAGGATGAGGTCCCGCAGGGCTCACAGGCGGTCACGGCGGACCTCGAACGTCACGTCATCCTACCGGCTATTCTCACGACGTCGAGACGCCCTCCCGCCCGGCGGCGGGAGGGCGTGTCACGGCACGCCGCGGTTCGACCTCAGGCCGCGCGCAGTGCCGGCATCGTCGGGCGCGGCGTCTCGCTCCTCGCCGCATCGACGATCATCGCGATCTCGCGGATGGTCTGCGCCGCGATGAGATCCGATGGCGATAGCGTCAGCTTCTGCTTGGCTGTCGAGAACTCGGCCTCGAGCGTCGCGGTGAACTGGACGACGCTCAGCGACGCGAGGCCACATTCCTGGAGGCTCCACTCCGGCTTGGCCGCCAAGCCCGACGTCCGGCTCACCATGTCGAGGATCGTCGCGAGCGTGTCCCTCTCCGGCCGCCCGGCCGCGCTCTCACCCGTCAGAAGCCGCAGAGACGCGCCGAATCCCCGTCGGATCACGCTCTCGAGAGGTTGGACCAGCTTGCCGAAGATCACCACCAGGCCGACAACATAGAAGTATTCAAACCATTGAACAGGGACCGGCTGTGGACTGAACCAGTAAAACTCCTTCCGATAGCTCCACCAGTTCCACCACTCTCCGTGCCGCGTGAGAGCAAAATACCACTGGCCGACCATTTGATGGAACAGGAAGCAGGCGTAGGCCGTCGGAGCGAGGGTCTGGGAGAGGGGATCGGATCGCAGGATCCGCGCGGTGAGTCCCCGTCCCGTGCTCAGGGCAAAGAGCCAGAGCAAGGTCACGGGAGCCCACACTCTGGAGTTGATCTCGTCCCAGGTCCGATTGACGATGCCGGGATCCATGAAGCTGTCCGCCGCGTCGGGGCGCAGAAAGAAGGTTTCGAGGGACGCGCGCGACAGTTCGGGCCCGTGCGGGATATAGCCCTGCATCACGTGCGCTGCGCTGTACAGGATGATGAGCGCCGTGATCGCGTCAGCGACGTAGCCCCATATTACGGAGTGTCGCTGCTCGTGGGGGCGAACGGCGTCGTACAAGAAAGCGACGCAGATCTCTCCCACAAAGTAGAGCATCCAGAATGGGGCAAACAGATAGAATCCTAGCATGATGAGATTATCTGTCCCAGCCATTTGGATCTGGGATGCGTCCGGGCTGATCTTTGTGCCGGTCGATTGATCGAAGAACGGATAGCCGATGGCGTCGGTCGCGTATCCGTACCAGAAGGCGAGCAGAATGAACAGATTGATCCCAACCACGACGCCTGCAATCAGCAGCAAATGTCGTGTCATTCCCCGTCTGACGTAAAATAGATTGTAAATGAAGGGGAATATGATAAGACATTGAAAATACATCGATATGAACCATAAGTAGAAACCCAGGAACCACGACGCGGTCCACAGGGGTGTCGCCGAGAGCCCCAGGCCGTAGATCAGCAGAGTGGAGGAGAAGTTGGCGATCCAGGAACTCTGCAGCAGCGGCGTGCCTTCGCAGAAGGTCCGGCTGACATCCCCGGATAGGGCGTTCCAGTGGAACACGCTCGAGAAGGTTCCCGGCTGGCAGCTCGGCAGCAGATTGACGACCGCAAGCAGGAGAGCGAGCGCGTAGAGGGGATACATCGCCAATATTCGGGCGCGGACGAACGCGGCCTTCCGCTGGATGGGGGCTGGCATGGACCCCGCCAGCGAGAAGCCCGCGACGACGAAGAAGGCGTGCACATGCCAGGGAAACTGGCGAAGGTTGGCGAAAGCCCCCCACGATTGGTCGGAGCCGATGTGCATGAACATGACGTAGCATGCCAGCAGGAAGCGCAGGCCGGACAGCGTCGACCAATCGACCTTGGGTGCGGCGCCGGTGCGGCTGCTCCCGTCCGATCGTCGGACGCCGCCACCTGCCTCGCTCGTCAAAGGCCGGGCCGGCTCGCTATCCGACACGCCCAACGCATCTGCGAGGCCGTTTCGGATGTATTTCTGGGTTGTCGTTCTCGGAAGTTGATGCTCCTCGACGAGCTTCCATCGGGTGGGATATTTGAACACGGCCAGCGCGTTGCTTCTGAGAAATTCCCGCAATTCCCGGATCGCTTCGGCCTGGGTGATGTTGCCGGGCGCCGAGGAGGCCAGGACCACGGCGCAGCCGACTTCTTCTCCGTAGAGGTCCGATGGAACCGGAAAGCAGACCGCGGTGCCGACCCATGGATGCCGGGACAGGACCGCCTCGACATCGAACGGCGATACTTGCTCTCCGCCCCGCTTGATGAGTTCCTTGATTCGACCTCTCAGAGCGAGCGTTCCGTCCGGGTCCATCTCGCCGAGATCGCCTGTCAGGAGCCAGCTGCGGAGAACGTGATCCTCGTGCGAGCGCAGCAGGAAGCGGGACTGCCGGTTGGCCGGAGGGTTGTCCGAGTAGCCGGCGAACACCGTCGGGCCCGAGATCGCCACCTCTCCGGTGACGCCGAACGGGACGGGACGCAGCGTGGCGGGATCCACCACCGCCATCGAGGCGACGATCGGGACCCCGACGGAGTCGGGCTTCTGCTGCCATCCCTGGCCGGTTCTCGGCGGCTGGCAGATCGGCATCTGCTCGGACATGCTGTAGGTCGCGACCACCTCACAGCCGAACGTCGCTTCCAGCGCGGCGCGATCGGGCTCCTTCAGAGCCGCCGCCCCCGATCGGATGAAGCGAAGATGATGATCCCGCAGCTTGCCGTCCCGGTCGAGGTAAATGGCACGGTTGTCGAGCAGGTACTGGGTCGTCGCGTTGTGGATCATCGGAACGGCGGAGTACCAAGTCGGCTTGGGGTTGGAATGGAGGAGCGCTTCCACCATGCCCCGCGGCGTGTATGCCCCATCGCAGGTGATCGAGGCGCCCACCGCGATGCTGCACAGGACGGAGGCGCTGAGCCCGCCGATGTGATCGAGCGGCATGACGCTGTAAGTCACGTCGCTGGCGGTGATCCCGAGCCCATCGGCCAGAAGGGCCGCATTGAGCACGAGATCCCTCCGGCGGAGAGGAACCAGTTTCGGAACGGACGTGCTGCCCGACGTGCGAAGCAGGATGCACACGGCCTCCGGCGGGTTGGCCAGAACCGGCAGGTGTTCGAATTCGCCGCGAGTCTCGGCGTACCGAAACAGGCCGGGAGATGCGGTCGATGCAACGGCGCGGTGCAGGGTGGCCTTGCCGGCGCGGACGAAGCCGTCGATCGCGGCGGATACGCCCGGCGACGAGACGCCGTCGAAGGTCACGACGTGCGCGACGCCGCACGAGTCGAGAGCTTGGGTCGCATCCGCCTCGCTCATGCTCGGCGTGAGGGGCACGGCACAGGTTTGGGACGCGATCGACAGGAACGCAGCGGCGGCCGTGGCGCTCCCTCCCGGGGGGGCCAAGTAGGCGACGACGTCGCCAGCCCGCACGCCGATGCGGCGAAGGTCGCCGTCCCCTCCGGGCCGGCAGAAATCGAGGAACTGGCCGTACGTCGTGTGCACGGAAGGATCGCTCCCGCGCGCCCAACGCAGGAGAGGGGCCTCGGCAGGACGCGCCGCGAGCGTGCCGGCGATCGTGTCCGGCAAGCCATCCGTGTCGCTCCGCACGGCGGCCACTTGCACGTCGGTCGCGACCGACCGGAAACTGCGTGCGCTCGACATCCTCCAGGCGATCGCCTCGGATCCGTCCGGCTCCCCGGATCCCGTCTCTTCACCCGCGAGGCATCGCCGCACGTTGCCGCAGATCTCGGTGTCGTCGCGCTCGGCGCGACCGATCTCGTGACCGCCCCTCAGATAGAACACGCTCGTGCGCCGCGGATCGGTGGTGAGCGCGAGCGATTCCGACCATGACTTGAGGTCGTCGTTGCGGCCGATGAGGTGAACGCATCGCGTTCCCGAAACGACGGACGGGCCGGCGCCCAACCCGGCACGCATGCGCAGGTCGGGGAACGGGATCGAGGCGCCCGCGCACGCCGCCACCATTCCACGAGCCGGCATTCGCCCCTGAAGCCCGTGCGAGGGGTCTCGACCCGTGCGATCCCGCAAGGCGGAGATCAGCGCATCGTCGTGGGCCAAGCCATTCACCAAACTCGCGATGACCCCGCCTTGGCTGAAACCGTAGATTCCGTCGAACGGCCCATACTCCTCGATCTGCAGAAGGACCGTTTGGACGGCATCGCAGATCGCGCCGAGCAGGACGCGGCCATCGACCGCTCCAGGATGATCCGACGGGAGCCAGGAGTACCAAGGTCCACTGACCAGATCTCCGAGATCCGCGATCCCTGGACCGGCTTCCTCGACCGCAATGGGTCCATTGACGTACAAGATATCGAAATCTGAACTCGTTACTCTTAAATTTTCCAATTGCATTCTGGTGACAGTGCTGTTGCTGCCGTAGCCATGAAGCGCCAGAACGCGCGGTCTGGAGATCGTTTTGCTATTGGAATTTCCCATCTCTGTATTCATTCCATTTCATGGCCCAAGAAGACGGTGGCTCGATGTCCTGGCTCGACGAGAATAAATTTCGTCCAGAAGCCGGACACGCCGGATCCGATTTTGGATCGGCCGTTCCGTGCCGTCTTGAGCCGGTGGAAGTTCATTCCACCTCGGTGAGATCGATCGACATGGTGTCTCCTCCCTTGGGGCACGGGGCGTCCCGTTGCATCGGCACGGCCGGCGATTGAGCAGCGGGACGCAATGCAGGGGCGGCAGTCACCGCCCACGGCGACGAGGCGAGCGTCAGTCCCGCTTGTAGAGGGCCTCGATCGTGCTCGATCCGAGCGCGTGGGCCCGCACCATGTAGCCGGTCAGGGCGCCCGACGCGCCGGCGGGCAGATCCAGCTTCTTGGAGAGCGCGTAGACGGTGAACTGATAGCGGTGAACGCCGTGTCCCCGCGGCGGACAGGCCCCGCCGAACCCGGCAATGCCGTAATCGTTCGTGACGCTGATGCTTCCGGCCGGCGTGAGCCCCTTGCCGGTCTCCCCGATCCCCGCGGCCAAGCTCGTGACCTCCTTGGGGATGTTGACGAGTTGCCAGTGCCACCAGCCGCTGCCCGTCGGAGCGTCGGGATCGTACGCGAAGACGGCGAACGCTTCCGTCTTGGCCGGTGCTCCGCTCCACGACAGATGCGGCGAGCGGTTGCCGCCCGTGCATCCGAAGCCTTGAAACTCCTGAGCGGCGCTCATGAATGTCCCGTCCGAGATGTCGGAGCTGGTCAACTTGAACGACTCCGCCATGGCGGAATTGGAAAACAGTATACACAAGGAGAGAATGAATGCGGCCGGACGATGCGTCATGAGAATCCCCTTCTCTCGACGGCGAGAGCGCCCGCGACGTTAGGGAGTTCCGCCCGGCGGCATGAGTCGGAAAGCGCTCAAACTTTGTGCCGAAACGATCATTGTGCGGCCGGCCCTCCGCCCTCGGCCTCGGCCTCGGCCCCCGCGCGGGCATCCGCCCGCGTCCGGGAACGCCCACGCTTCATCCCGCCGTCATGCGCTGCCGTTACGCAGCGGAAACAATCGATCGGCGGCAACCCGGCACGGGCGCATCGGCCATCCGGGCAGGCCGGCAACGACAACGGGGGTTCGCATGGCCAATTACACGCTCCAGCTCCTGCACATGTCGGACGGCGAGGGCTCGACCCTCTCGACCCAGACCGCCCCGGTGATGGGCGCGCTGATCGACCGCTTCGACGGCCAGTACGCCAACACGCTGGTGCTCGCCGGGGGCGACAATTACATCCCCGGCCCGTTCCTCACCGCGGGCGCCGACCCCGCGCTGAACCGCGTCGTCGGCGCCACGGCCCTCGGCCGGCCCGACGTCGCGATCTACAACGCCTACGGGGTCAAGGCCTCGGCCATCGGCAACCACGAATTCGATCTCGGCTCGCAGACCGTCGCGGACGCGATCACGCCCTCGGGCGCCTGGGGCGGCGCGCGCTTCCCCTATCTCTCGGCCAATCTCGACTTCTCGGGCGACGCGGCCCTGCGCGGCCGGGCGACCGCGGGCGGGCAACCCTCCTCGGCGATCGCCGGCCGCATCGCGCCCTCGACCATCGTCACCGTCAACGGCGAGCGCATCGGCGTCGTCGGCGCCACGACCCAGCTCCTGGAGCGGATCTCCTCGCCGACCGGCACGGAGGTGAACGGATTCCCCAAGGCGGGCGAGCCCGGCGACAACCTCGTCGAGCGCGACGACATGGCGCTGCTGGCGAGCCAGCTCCAGCCGGCCATCGACGCGCTCGTCGCCCAGGGCGTCAACAAGATCGTCCTCCAGAGCCACCTCCAGCTCCTCTCGAACGAGCAGGCCCTGGCGCCGCTCCTGCGCGGGGTCGACATCATCCTGGCGGCGGGCTCGCATACCCGCCTCGGCGACGCGACCGACGTGCAGGCCGCCTTCCCGGGCCACGACGCCACCTCCGCCGGTCCCTACCCGATCGTCACCGCGGGGGCGGACGGCGCCCCGACCATGATCGTCGCCACCGACAGCGAATCGACCTATCTCGGCCGCCTCGTGGTCGATTTCGACGAGAACGGCCGCATCGTCCCGGGCAGCCTCAACCCGGCGGTGAGCGGCACCTACGCGGCGACCCAGGCGACCCTGCAGGCCGCCTACGGCGCCGACATCGCCCGGGCCTTCGCGCCCGGCTCGATCGGCGCCCGGGTGAGGGAGGTCACCGACGCGGTCGGCCAGGTGATCAGCACCAAGGAGCGCAACGTCTACGGCTTCACGGGCGTCTACCTGGAGGGCGACCGGGCCTTCGGGCGCGCCCAGGAGACCAATCTCGGCGACCTCTCGGCGGATGCCAACGCCGCCGCGGCGGCCCGCGCCGTCGCCAGCCAGCCCTACCTCGTCTCCCTGAAGAACGGCGGCGGCATCCTCGCCTCGATCGGCGCGGTGAGCGGGGGCAGCGGCAACGACCCGAATGCCGGCGCCAAGCTGCCGCCCCTGGCCAATGCCGAGGCCGGCAAGCCCGCCGGCGGCGTCTCGCAGCTCGACGTCGAGAACGCCCTGCGCTTCGACAACAAGCTGATGGTGTTCGACACCACCGCCCAGGGCCTCAAGAACATCCTCGAATACGGGGCCGGACTCGCGCCGGGCAACGGCGGCTATCCGCAGATCGGCGGCGTCAAGTTCTCCTACGACCCGTCGCAGCCGGCCGGGTCGAAGGTGCGCAGCATCGCGCTGACCGACGAGGCCGGCACGGTGATCGCCAAGGTGGTGGAGAACGGCGCCGTTTTACCGAACGCCCCCGCCCGCATCAGCGTCGTCTCACTGAACTTCACGGCAAATGGTGGCGACGGCTATCCGACCAAGCAGAACGGCGACAATTTCCGCTACCTGCTCGGCGACGGCCGCCTGTCGGCGCCGGTCGACAAGTCCCTCGACTTCACGGCGCCGGCCAACGTGCCGGCGAACGTGGTCGGCGAGCAGGCCGCCTTCGCGCAGTACATGCAGGCGCGCTACGGCACGGCGGACAAGCCCTACGGCGCGGTCGACACCGCGTCCTCGGAGGATCTGCGCATCCAGAACCTGAGCGTCCGCGCCGACACGGTGTTCAATTCCGGCCGTTTCGGCACCGGCGGCGGCGACAGCCTCGCGGGCACGGCCGGCACCGACGAGATCTTCGGCTATGCCGGCAATGACACCCTGGCCGGCGGTCAGGGGAACGATTCCATGCTGGGCGGGGACGGGAGCGACCTCGTCTCGGGCCAGGACGGGGACGATGCGGTCCTGGGCGGGGCGGGCAACGACTTCGTGTCGGGCGGTGCCGGAAATGACAGCGTCAATGGCGAGGCCGGCGACGACCTCGTCTTCGGCGACGAGGGCGACGACATCGTCGACGGCGGCGCGGGCAACGACCGCGTCTACGGCGGCACCGGCGCCGACCGGGTTTTCGGCTCGGCCGGCAGCGACCTCGTGTTCGGCGAGCAGGGCAACGACTTCGTCGGGGCCGGCGAGGGCAACGACTTCGCGTCGGGCGGGGCCGGCAACGACGAGGTCCACGGCGAATCCGGCGACGATTACGTATTCGGCGACGAGGGCGACGACCAGCTCTTCGGCGGCGAGGGCCGCGACAGCCTCTATGGCGGGCTGGGCAGCGACGTCCTCGACGGGGATGCGGGCGACGACCTCCTGGCGGGCGAGCAGGGCGACGACGTGCTCATGGGCGGGGCGGGGAACGACTACCTGTCGGGCGGCCTGGGCAGCGACCAGCTCTTCGGCGGGGACGGGGCCGACCTTCTGTTCGGCAACGCGGGCAACGACTCGCTGTCGGGCGGGCGGGGCTCGGACATCTTCGCGTACGGGCGCGGGGACGGCCAGGACGTGATCCGGGACTTCACGGTGGGCGGGTCGGAGCGGGACGTGATCGCCTTCAACGGCGGGGTGTTCACGTCCTTCGCGGCCGTGCAGGCGGCGACCCAGCAGCTGGGGGCGGACGCGGTGATCACGGTGGGGGCGGGTGACAGCCTGACCCTGCAGAACGTCCAGGTCGCCAGCCTCTCCGCCCAGACCTTCACCTTCGCCTGAGGCCGCCGCCGGTTCCTCATCCGAGGAACCGGCGGCGCGCCCGGGCGGTTGGGGCGGGATGCCGGATCCCCATCCCCCGCTCCCGCAGATCGTCGCGAAGGCGGAGCCGAGCCTCGCCGATCCGCGGGCTGAGGCGTTCTACGCCGAGGCGCTGGGTCAGCTCGCCGCCTCGGGGCTCCCCTTCCTGCTCGCGGGCACCTACGCGGTCAGCGCCCATACGGGCATCGCGCGGCGGACCAAGGATCTCGACGTCTTCTGCATGCCGGGCGACGCGCCGCGGATCCTCGCCCGTTGCCAGGATCTCGGCTACCGCGTCGCCATCGAGGACGAGCGCTGGCTCGGCAAGGTCTTCGAGGGCGACCTCTTCTTCGACGTCATCCACGCCTCGCCGAGCGGGGCGACGCCGGTCACGCGGGCGTGGTTCGACCACGCGAGCACGATCGACCTCTTCGGCCAGCGCCTCGCCATCATCGGCCCGACCGAGCTCGTCTGGTCGAAGAGCTTCATCCAGCTCCGCCACCGCTTCGACGGGGCCGACGTGGCCCACACCATCCTGCGGGCGCACGACGCCATCGATTGGCACCGCCTGCTCGGCTACATGGAGATGCACTGGGAGCTGCTCCTCACCCACCTGCTGATGTTCCGCTGGATCTACCCGACGGAGCGCGACGCGGTCCCGGCCTGGCTCCTCGACGAGCTGCTCGACCGCCTCGACAAGCAGCGCCGCCTGCCGCCGCCGCAGATGAAGATCTGCCGCGGGCGGATGCTGTCGCGGGTCGATTACGCGATCGACGTGGGCGAGTGGGGCTTCGCCGATCTCGGCGGCGAGGGGGCGTGGCGGGACGGCATCACGGAGGAGACGCATGGCTGACCGCGCGGGGCCGCTGCGGGTCGCGGCGATCGGCGACCTGCACGTGAAGGAGGGGGCGGCGGCCCCCTACCGGGATCTCTTCGCCGAGATCTCCCGGGCCGCCGACGTGCTGGTGCTGGCGGGCGACCTCACCGATCTCGGCCTCGCCGCCGAGGCCGAGATCCTGGCCGAGGACCTGCGCGCCTGCGCGATCCCGGTGGTCGGGGTGCTCGGCAATCACGACCACGAAGCGGGCGCGCCCGAGGAGGTCTGCCGCATCCTGCGCCAGACCGGGATGCGGCTCCTCGACGGCCAGTCGGTCGAGATCGAGGGCGTGGGCTTCGTCGGGGTCAAGGGCTTCGTGGGCGGCTTCGGGCGCTTCACGCTCGGGGCCTTCGGCGAGGCCTCGATCAAGGGCCTCGTCGCCGAGAGCCAGCGGGAGGCGATGCGCCTGGAGAACGCCATGCGGCAGGTGGCGAGCCGCCGCGCCATGGTGGTGCTGCACTACGCGCCGGTCGCCGCCACCGTGCAGGGCGAGCCGCCCGAGATCTTCCCGTTCCTCGGCTCGTCGCGGCTCGCCGAGACGATCGACCGCTTCCCGGTCGGCGCCGTGGTGCACGGCCACGCCCATCGGGGCACCCATGAGGGCCGCACGCCGGGCGGGGTGCCGGTCTACAACGTGGCGATGCAGATCCCGAAGCCGAACGGGCGGCCCTACGCGCTGCTCGACCTCTGATACGCGTTCCGGACGCTCACATCCGGACAGCGGATGACGAGCCCGCGCGGCGCCTGAGCGACGCCGACATCCGCATGGCGACGCAATCCGTCGGATGTCGGACGATCAGCGCCCCCGCGCCGGCCGGGTCGAGGCGAGGAGCATCAGCCCGGCCGCGCCCATCACCGCCCCGACCGTGCTGAGCGCCCGCGCCGAGGGCAGGCCCTTGCGGGCGCGCCAGCCGCCGCTGGTCCGCGGCTGCTCGGGCCGCGGCGCGCGGATCGCCCCGTGCGTGACGGGCGCCGGGCGCGCCCGGTCGAGGGCGGCGTGGATCGCCATGCCCATCAGGTGCTCGGTCGGCCCGGGGGCGAGGGCGTAGGCGGCCTGGGCGAGGCGGGCGGGCCAGCCGACCGCGACCTCGTCGTGCGGGTGGCGCGCGAGGTGCACGAAGGTCTCGGCGACGTCCTCGGGCGCGTAGACCAGCGGCCCGGTATCGATGCGCCGCCCCGAGACGTTGGCCCCGTGCTCCAGGCCGGGCGTGTCGACCATGGCGGGGAAGACCGAGCAGACGTGGATCCCCGGGTGGCGGCGCAGCTCCTGGCGCAGGCTCGCCGTGAAGCCGCGCAGCCCGAACTTGCTCGCCGTGTAGGCCGCCGCGAAGGGCGCGGGGGCCCAGCCGCCGAGGGAGATGGTGGTGATGAGCGTGCCGCGGCCCTGGCGCAGGAAGTAGGGCAGGGCGGCGTAGGCGCCGTAGACTCCGCCGAGGAGGTTGATCTCGATCGTGCGGCGGTGGAGGTCGAGGGGCGCGTCCTGGAACGGGCCGAAAACGCCGGTGCCCGCGTTGTTGATCCAGACGTCGAGGCGCCCGAAGGACTCGTGCGCCGCGCGGGCGAGGCGCTCGACCGCCTCCGGGTCGGTGACGTCGGTGGGCACCGCCACGGCCTCGCCGCCGCGATCCCGGCACTCCCGTGCCAGCTCCTCCAGCGCCTCGCGGCGCCGGCTGGCGAGGGCGAGGCGGGCGCCGCGGCCCGCGAAGGCGAGGGAGGCCGCGCGCCCGATGCCGCTCGAGGCGCCGGTGATCACCACCGTGGCGTGGCGCAGGTCGGTCATGCGGGCCTCCGGGTCGGGGGGTGTCGCCACGCAACCCCCGGCCGGAGCCGATGTTCCGCCGGGCCGCTCAGGTCCGCGTGACGAGATCCGCCGGCAGGTCGCGGCCGTGGAACTTGCGGAAGAGCGCGGTCAGGCGCCCGCTCGCCATGTTGCTGCGCACCCAGTCGTTGAGCCAGTCCTTGAGCCGGTCCTCGCCCTGCGGCAGGGCGATGCCGAGGTTGAGCTCGCTCTGCACGAACTTGGTCTCGAAGGGCCGGTCGGCGCGCTTCTCGTTCATCACCGCCACCACCGCCTCCTGGGTCGAGACGAGGTCGACCTGGCCCGACACCGCCGCGGTGATCAGCGTGGCGTCGTCCTCGAAGCGGACGATCTCGGCGCCCTTGGCGTTCTGGGTCACCAGCATGTCGTTCACGGTGGCCCGGGTCACGCCGATGCGCTTGCCGACGATGTCCGGGTAGCCCTTCACGGCGAGGGCCGGCACGCCGGCCACCACGATGTTGAGGGTGGCGTAGGGCACCGTGAAGTCGATGACCTTCTTGCGCTCGGGCGTGACCGCGAGGCTCGCCACCAGGATGTCGGCCTTGCGGGTCTGGATGGTCGGGACGCGCGCCGCGTTGGTGATCTGGATCAGGTCGAGGTCGGCGCCGAGGTCCTGGGCGATCAGCTTGGCGGTCTCGACGTCGGAGCCGGTGGGCTGGAGGTTCTGGTCGATGAAGGCGAAGCGCGGGATGCCGATCGCCACCGCGATGCGGATCCGCTTCGCCTTGCGGACGGCGTCGAGGCTGTCGGCGCGGACCAGCGAGGTCGAGGCGGAGAGGCAGGCGGCGGCGAGGGCGAGGGCCGCGCCGCGGCGGGTCAGGTCGGTCATGGGTGTTCCTCCTTGGTGGTTCGTTCGGGCCCGCCCCGGCGGGGCGGGACGCCCGTCCCGCTCGACGCGAGACGCGTCGGGGGCGTGCGGGTCGGGTGCGGATGTCGGCTTCGCGCACGCGCCGCGCAGGCTTGTGATGCGCTGTCGGGACGTGATCGCCCGGACAGCGCATCACAGCTCGGAGGCCAGGAAATCCTGCAGCTCCGGCGTCTGCGGCGCGGTCAGCATCGTGCCGGGGCCGGTCTCCCAGACCCTGCCCGTGTGCATGAAGATCACCCGGTCGGCGACGCGGCGGGCGAAGCCCATCTCGTGCGTGACGCAGATCATCGTCATGCCGCCCTTGGCCAGCGCCTCCATCACCTTCAGCACCTCGCCGGTGAGGCGCGGGTCGAGGGCGGAGGTGACCTCGTCGAACAGCATCACCTTGGGCTGCATGGCGAGCGAGCGGGCGATCGCCACGCGCTGCTGCTGCCCGCCCGAGAGCTGCTCCGGATAGGCGGCGAGCTTGTCCGAGAGCCCGACCCGCGCCAGCGCCTCCGCGGCGAGGGCCCGCGCCTCCCGCACCGGCGTGCCCTTCACCCGCCGGGGGGCGAGCGTGATGTTCTCCTCCACCGTCAGGTGCGGGAACAGGTTGTAGCTCTGGAAGACCATCCCGACCTCCCGGCGCAGGGCCCGCAGGTCCAGGTGCGGGTCGTCGACCCGGCGGCCGCAGACCTCGATCGCCCCGGACTGGATCGCCTCCAGTCGATTGATGCAGCGCAGCGCCGTGCTCTTGCCCGAGCCGCTCGGGCCGATGACGGCGACGACCTCGCCCGCCGCCACCTCGAAGCTCACGCCCTTCAGCACCGCGATTGTGCCGAAGCTCTTGTGCACGTCACGCAGGCTGACGACGGCCGACATGGAGTTTCCTTTCGAGCCTGCGGCTCCAGCGCGACAGCGGGTAGCAGAGGGCGAAGTACAGGGCGCCCGCCAGCCCGAAGACAAGGAAAGGCTGGAAGATCGAGTTGTTGATGAGCTGGCTCGCCCGGGTCAGCTCGACGAAGCCGACCACCGAGGCGAGCGAGGTGCTCTTGAGCACCTGCACGAAGAACCCGACGGTGGGCGGCACCGCGATGCGGGCGGCCTGGGGCAGGATCACGTCCACGAGCGCCTGCCAGCGCGACAGGGCGAGGCACTCGGCCGCCTCACCCTGCGTGCGCGGCACCGCCTCGACGCAGCCCCGCCAGATCTCGCCCAGGAAGGCGCTGCAATAGACCATCAGCGAGATCGCCGCGGCGACCAGGGGCGACAGCTCCACCCCGATCACGCCGAGCCCGAAATAGACGCAGAACAGCAGGATCAGCAGCGGCAGGCCCTGGATCACCTGCACGTACGCGAAGGCGAGGCGGCGCACCCAGCGGGCGCGGGCGATGCGCAGGAGCATCACCCCGAATCCCGCGAGGCTGCCCAGCAGGAAGGCGAGGGCCGTCAGCACGACCGTCCAGCCGACGCCCTCCAGCAGGAAGACGAGGTGGTTGAGGGAGAAGCCGCCCATCCGCATCCCCTACAGGGCCGTGCCGAGCCGGCGCCGGCGCGGGAACAGGATCTGGGCCAGCGCGTGGAAGGCGAGCTTCAGGAGCAGCGCCAGCAGCAGGTAGAGCACCGCCACCACCAAGTAGGTCTCGAAGCTGCGGAAGGTGATCGACGTGATGTTGTTGGCCACCGCGGTCAGTTCCTCGGCGGAGATCTGCGAGGTGACCGAGGAGGCGAGCATCATCAGCACGAACTGGCTGGTGAGCGCCGGGTAGACCCGCTCCAGGGCCGGGCGCAGGATGATGTCGCGGTAGATCTGGGCCCGGGTCAGCCCGAGCGCCTCGGCGGCCTCGACCTGGCCGGGCGGGATCGTGTCCATCCCCGCCCGGACGATCTCGCCCGTATAGGCCCCGACATTGACCACCAGGGTGAGGATCGCGGCGGTCAGGACCGGCAGGCGCAGGCCGGCGCTGGCGAGGCCGAAATACAGGAAGAAGACCTGGATCAGGTAGGGGGTGTTGCGGACCGTCTCCACGTAGCCGCCGCAGAGCCGCGACAGCCACGCCCGGGGGCTGCGCCGCCCGACGGCGCAGAGGATGCCGATGAGCAGGCCGAGCACCGTCGCGACGGCCGTCATCTCAAGGGTGGTGAGCGCCCCCATCAGGAAGTCGGGCCAGTACTCGGCGAGGGCCTCGAAGTCGAAGCGGTAGCGCATCCCCTGCTCCTCAGCGCGCGAGCCAGCCGCCGTCGACCGGCAGCAGGATGCCGTGCACGTAATCCGCCGCCCGCGAGGCGAGGAAGACCGCCGCGCCGCCGAGATCCCGCGGCTCGCCCCAGCGCGCGGCCGGGATGCGGGCGAGGATCTGGCCGTTGCGCTCCGGGTCGGCCCGCAGCGGCGCCGTGTTGCTGGTGGCGAAGTAGCCGGGGGCGATCGCGTTGACGTTGATGCCGAGCGGCGCCCACTCATTCGCCATCAGGCGGGTGAGCCCGGCGAGCCCGCTCTTGGCCGCCGTGTAGGAGGCGATGCGGATGCCGCCCTGGAACGACATCATCGAGGCGACGTGGATGATCTTGCCGCCCTGGCCGTCGTCGCGCATGCGGCGGGCGAAGCCCTGCGACAGGAAGAACACCGCCTTCAGGTTCACGTCGAGGACCGCGTCCCACTCCTCCTGCGTGAAGTCGAGGGCGGCGGCGCGCCGGATCGTGCCGGCATTGTTGACCAGGATGTCGACCCGGCCCTCCTCGCTCGCCTCCGCGACGATGCGGGGGACGGGATCGAGGCTGGCGAGGTCGGCCCGGACGACCCCGACGCTTCGGCCCGTCGCCGCGATCGCCTCGCGCGTCTCGCCCATGTCCGAGCGGCCGACCGCCACGATGTCGGCGCCGGCCGCGGCGAGCGCGACCGCGATGCCCTGGCCGAGGCCGGTATTGGCGCCGGTCACCACGGCCCGGCGGCCGGTGAGGTCGAAGGGATGCGTCATGCGATGCGTCATGCGATGCGTCACGGCCCGTCCCCTCAGCGCAGGTCGTCCATCGCGACCATGTCCATGTCCGTGTAATCCTGGTTGTCGCCGCCCATCGCCCAGATGAAGGCGTAGTGGCTGGTGCCGACCCCCGAATGGATCGACCAGCCCGGCGACAGGATCGCCTGCCCGTCCGCCACCACGAGGTGGCGGGTCTCGTGCGGCTCGCCCATCAGGTGGAAGACCCGCGCCTCGGCCGCGAGGTCGAAGTAGAGGTAGACCTCGGAGCGCCGGTCATGCGTGTGGCACGGCATGGTGTTCCAGGTGCTGCCGGGTTCGAGCTGGGTCAGGCCCATCACGAGCTGGCAGGACTCGCAGAGGCCCGGCAGGATGTACTGGCGGATCGTGCGCCGGTTGCTGGTCGCCTGGTCGCCGACCTGCATCGTGCGGGCGCGGTCCTGGGGGATGAGCGCGGTCGGATGCGGGGCGTGGGCCGGGGTGCTGACGAGGTAGAACTTCGCCGGACGCGCCGGGTCGAGGCTCTCGAACGCGACCTCGCCCGCGCCGCGTCCGACGTAGAGGGCGTCGCGCGGGCCGACCTCGTGGCCGCGGCCGCCGACGCGCACCAGGCCGGGGCCGCCGACATTGATCGTGCCGAGTTCGCGCCGGGCCAGGAACGACTCGGTGCCGAGCGCCCGCGGCGCCGGGAGGGGGAGGGGGCTCGCCCCGGGCATCGCGCCGCCGACCACGAGCCGGTCGATGTGGCTGTAGGTCAGCCGCACCTCGCCCACGGTGAAGAGCCGCTCGATCAGGAAGTGGCGGCGCAGGGTCTCGGTATCGAAGCCGCGCACCGCCTCCGGGTGGGCGACCTGGCGGATCTCGATCGCGGCGTCGGAGGGCGTCGTGGGGAGGGTCATGCAGGCTCCGCGGAATCCGGGGGCGTCGCGCCGGCGGACATGTCGAAGAAGTCGGGGTTGAGCCCGGCGATGCCGCCGAGATCGGCGAGCAGGCCGTCGAGATGCGCGCTCATGGCGGCGCCGGCCCGGGCGGGATCGCGGTCCCGGATCGCGTCGCGCACGGCCGCGTGCTCGTCGAGGACGCGGGCGAGGCGCCCCGGCTGCGGCAGGGTGAGGCGGCGGAAGCGGTCGACCTGGATCTTCACCTGCTGCGTCAGCCGCCACAGGCCCGGATAGCCGGCGGCCTGGGCGATCGCGGCGTGGAATTCCTCGTCGCGCTGGTGGAAGGTCTCGCGGTCCTCGGCCGCCGCCGCCTCGGTCATGGTGATCATCAGCCGGTCGAGGGCGGCGAGGTCGGGCGCGCGGGCCTGCTCGGCGGCGAGCCGCGCGCTCGCCTCCTCCAGCGCCCGGCGGATCACGATCACCTCGGGCAGGTCGCGATAGGGGATGCGGGCCACGTAGGTGCCCGCCTGCGGGAAGATCTCGACCAGGCCCTCGTCGGCGAGGCGCAGCACCGCCTCGTGGACCGGCGTGCGGCTCACGCCGTAGCGGGCGGCGATCGCCTTCTCGTTGATCGGCTGGCCCGGCAGCAGGGAGAGCGACGCGATGGCGGCACGCAGGTCCTGGCGGATCACCGCGGCGGCCGAGGGCGCGCGGGCCGGGCGCGGGGCGCTCGGCAAGCGGTTGCGCGCCTTGCGCAGCGGTGAGGTCGGATCGCGCGGCATCAGCTCCATCCCTCGCCCGCCGCCGCTTGCCGCGCCGGTCCCGGAGGGCTCCCTGGGACCGGACCTTAAACTGATATATTAGATTTGCAAGCCCGCCGGAGCGGCTCCGTTCCCCGGTTTCGCGTGCCCCGGTCAGGACGCGGCGACGTCGTCCGGGGTGAAGGACAGGGCGGTGAGCAGCGTGACGGCGAGCCGCCCGCCCGCCACGCCCGGGTCGGCGGCCAGGAGGGACTCGGCCTCCTCCCGGCTGGCGACGTCGATGAGGCCGAAGCCGAGCACCTCGGCGCCGTCCAGGAGCGCGGTCACGTGGGTGAGCGGGCCGTCGCGCAGGAGCGTGGTCATGGCGCGGGCGTGCTCCCATTGCAGCGGCGCCGTCGCGGGGTCGTCGTAGCGGGGGCCGCGGGTGATCAGGAAGGCGAGGCCCGGGGCCCGGCCCCGCAGCAGCCCCTGCAGGGCCGCGTCCGTGACCGGGCCCTCGCGGCGGGGCGCGACGGGGGAATGCAGCCCGAGGCGGTTGCCCTCCGGGTCGCGGAAGATCACCACCTCGCCCGCCTCCCCGGACAGGACCGTTCTGGGGGTGAGGATCGTGCCGCCGAGCGGGGCGACCCGCCGCGCCGCGGCGTCGAGGCGGCCGCCGGCGTCGAGGTAGATCAGCGCCCCGTCCGACGATGGCGCGTAGCCCGCGCCCTGCACCAGGGCGCCGCGGTTGCGGCGGTCCCGGGTCGGGACCATCGCGCAGGTCAGGGGCCCGCAGGAGAATTCGACCAGGCGCGTCTCCAGCAGGCCCTCGTAGAAGGCGCGGGCGCGGGCCATGTCGGCGACGGGGATCTCGATCCAGTTCGAGAGGTGGTTCATCGCGGCGTCCTCGTGGGAAACGCCGGGATCATGCCGGGGCGCCGGCCTCAGGGATTGGACGTTTGGGAAGCGGGGCCGCCCTCGGGCGCCCGGTAGAAGATCTGCCCGAACTCGTTGCCGAGTTCGGCGAAGCGGCCCGGCGCGATCCCGGCGAAGCGCCGGAACTGCCGGATGAAGTGCGACTGGTCGCAGAAGCGGTCGAGGGCGTCGTCGCGCAGGCGCTCCGCCGAGCCGTGCCGGCTGAAGGCCCGGTAGAGCTGCTCGAAGGCGAGCACGCTGCCGAGGCGCTTGGGCGCGAGGCCGACATCGCGCCGGAACACCGCCGCGAGGTGGCGCCGCGAGTAGCCCGTCCGGGCCTCCAGGGTGGCGACGTCCATGCGGTAGCCGCTCGCCGCCATCAGGCGCAGCGCCTCGTCGGCGAGGCCCGGCCCGCGCCGGTCCGTGGCGAGGCAGCGCGCGACCAGGAAGGCGCGCAGGACGCGGGCGGCCTCCTCGGCGCTCGCCGCCTCGGCGAGCCGGCGCCTCAGCCGGTCGCCGCTCCGCCCGAGCACGTTGCCGACCGGCTCGATCGCCTGCGTGAGCTCGCCGAGCGGCAGGGTGAGGAAGCGGGACAGGCCGGCCGGCGTGAACTCGACGCCGATCGACACGGTGGGGACCGGCGCGGAGGAGATCACGGTCGGGGCGTCCCACTGGCCGATCAGGACCGCGTCGCCCTCCGCGTGGCAGCGGCGCCGCCCGCCGCCCTCGGCGGTCAGGCCGTTGCGCCAGGGCACGATCAGCTTGGCGCGCCCGTTCGGCACCACCACGCGCAGGTCCGAGGCCGGCAGCCCGCAGGGGCTCTCGAAGATCCACATCTGGTGGATCCACGGGCGGATCGGGGCGGGCAGGGCCAGGATCGTCAGGCGCAAGGCGGCCGGTCTCCCCGCCGCGGCGGGGCGCGGCACCGCCGCAGCTTACCCCGGGTTCGCGACGGGCGCGTTGACGGCGGCCGGGCCGGGCGCCGGAGGCGCGAGGGCCGCGCGCGCTTGGCCGCGCGCGGTCCTCTCACGTCTTCAGCCGGTACCCCGTGCGGAACATCACGGTCACGAGGCCGAGGCAGATCCCCAGGAAGGCCAGCGCCATCGCGAGGCTCACCCCCAGGCTGACGTCGCCGTGGCCGTAGAAGCTCCAGCGGAAGCCGCTGATCAGGTACACGACCGGGTTGACGAGGCTGAGCGCCCGCCAGAACGGCGGCAGCATCTCGATCGAGTAGAAGCTGCCGCCCAGGAAGGTCAGCGGCGTGACGATGAGGAGCGGCACCAGCTGCAGCTTCTCGAACCCGTCCGCCCACAGCCCGATCACGAAGCCGAACAGGCTGAAGGTGAAGGCGGTGAGGAGCAGGAACAGCACCATGACGAGCGGGTGGTCGATGCGGATCGGCACGAACAGGGAGGCGGTCGCCAGGATGATGAGGCCGAGCAGGATCGACTTCGAGGCCGCCGCCCCGACATAGCCGGCGACGATCTCGATCGGCGAGATCGGCGCCGAGAGGATCTCGTAGATGGTGCCGGAGAAGCGCGGGAAGTAGATGCCGAAGGAGGCGTTGGCGATGCTCTGCGTCAGCAGCGTGAGCATGATCAGCCCCGGCACGATGAAGGCGCCGTAGGGCACGCCCTCGATCACGGTCAGCCGCGAGCCGATCGCCGCGCCGAAGACCACGAAGTAGAGCGAGGTCGAGATCACCGGGGCGACGATGCTCTGCAGCAGCGTGCGGCGGGTGCGGGCCATCTCGAAACCGTAGATGGCGCGGATCGCGGGCCAGTTCATGCGGGATCCTTGACGAGGCCGACGAAGATGTCCTCGAGCGAGCTCTGGCGGGTCTCGAGGTCGCGGAAGCGGATGCCGGCGGCGCGCAGGTCGGTGAGGAGCGCCGTGATGCCGGTGCGCTCGCCCTGGCTGTCATACGTGTAGGTGAGCGCGCAGCCGTCCTCCGAGAGGTCGAGGCGGTGGTCCGAGAGCGTGTCCGGCAGCGCGGGCAGGCGGGTCTGCAGGTGCAGGATCAGCTGCTTGCGCCCGAGCTTGCGCATCAGCTCGGCCTTCTCCTCGACCAGGATGATCTCGCCGCGGCGGATCACCCCGACCCGGTCGGCCATCTCCTCGGCCTCCTCGATGTAGTGGGTGGTCAGGATGACGGTGACGCCCTGGTCGCGCAGCCGCCGCACGAGGCGCCACATGTCCTGGCGCAGCGCCACGTCCACCCCGGCGGTGGGCTCGTCGAGGAACAGCACCTGCGGCTCGTGCGCCAGCGCCTTGGCGATCAGCACCCGCCGCTTCATGCCCCCCGAGAGCGTCATGATGCGGTTGTCGCGCTTCTCCCAGAGGGAGAGGTCCCTCAGCACCCGCTCGACATGGGCGGGGTCGGGCGGCAGGCCGAACAGGCCGCGGCTGAAGCTCACCGTCGCCCAGACCGTCTCGAAGGCGTCGGTGGTGAGTTCCTGCGGCACGAGGCCGATCATCCGGCGGGCCTCGCGGTAGGAGGCGAGGATGTCGTGGCCGCCCACGGTCACGCGCCCCTCCGTGGGGCTGACGATGCCGCAGACGATGCCGATCAGCGTCGTCTTGCCGGCGCCGTTCGGCCCGAGCAGCGCGAAGATCTCGCCGCGGCCGATGTCGAGGGTGATGGAGCGCAGGGCCTGGAAGCCGGAGGCGTAGACCTTCGACAGGTTGGCGATGGAGATGATCGGCGACATCGCGCTCCGGCGGTTCTCCTGTGGCGGGCGCGATCTAGCACATCGCCTCGCGGCGGGCATGGCCGGGCGGGAGGCGGATCACAGGTGGATCACCCCGCGCCGCGCCGCGTGCGCCACCGCGTCCGTGCGGCCCGTCGCGTCGAGCTTGTCGAGGAGCGAGCCGACGTGGAACTTCGCCGTGTGGACCGAGATGCCGAGCCGCCGGGCGATGGCCTTGTTCGAGGCGCCCTCGGCGAGGAGGCCGAGCACCTCGATCTCCCGCGGCGTCAGCCCGGGATCGGGTGCCGGGCCGTTGCCGGGCGGCAGCGTCACCACCGCGTCCGCCGCCTCGCCCGGCCGCGCCAGGCGCAGGCCCGGCACGTCCGCCAGCAGGGCGACCAGCCGGTCCGCGAGGTCCGGCTGCGCCACGGCGAGGGCGAGGACGACCTCGCTCACGGCCTCTCGCCGATCGTGAGGGCGACGTCGAGCGGCGCGCCGCCGCGGCGCAGAGCCAGGGTCACGACGCTGCCGACGCTGCCCGGGCCGAGCGCCCCCTGCAGCGCCGAGAGGCCGCGCAAAGGCTCGCCGTTCCAGGCCGTGACGACGTCGCCCTGGCGCAGGTCCGCCCGCGCGCCCGGCCCGTCCGGCTCGACCTGCATCACCATCAGCCCGACGCTGCGGTCCTCCAGCCGCACCGGCTGCAGGCCGAGGCCGAGATAGCCGAGCGGGATGCGCCCGCGGGATTCGAGCAGCGGCGCGACCCGCCCGATCGTCGCGGCCGGGATGACCAGGGCGCGGCGGCGCGGGCCGAACACCACCATGCCGATCGCCCGGCCCGCGGGATCGAGGGCGAGCCCGCCCTCGCCCGAGCGGCGCAGCCCGAGATCGAGGTCGATCCGCACGTCGATCTCGCCCCCGCGCAGGCTGCGCCAGGCCGGCCCCACCCGCGAGACGAGGCCGAGCGCCACCGTGGGCGCGCCCTCCGCCGCCCCGACCGCCACGGCGAGCTGGCCCGTCACCACCGGCACCGGGTCGAGGGCCGCCGCCGGCAGGTCCGTGCGGGGGATGCGCAGGAGCGCGACGTCGGTCGAGGGATCGCGGCCGAGGAGCGTGGCGGCGAGCGGCGCGCCGTCGCCCGCCCGCACGGCGATCTCGCCCTCCTCGGCGAGCGCCTCGTCGGCCGTGACGACGAGGCCCGGCTTCCAGACGAAGCCGCTGGCGCGGTGGCGGTGGGACTGGACCGAGACGACGCTCGGCGCGGCGCGGGCGGCGAGCGCCGCGAGATCCTGCGAGAAGGCCTGGAGGGCGGTGGGCGTGTCGGTCATGGCGGGGCTCCCGTCGGGCCCCGAATGTGAGGGCGCGGCGCGCGCGCGGCACCTGCCCGGGTGGGCAGGCCCCGTCCCGGCGCGCCAGGGGCTCGGCGGCCGGCTCAGCCGCTGAACAGCGAGGTGAGCTGCTGGCCGCCGCGGTTGATCGTCACCTCCCAGGCCGAGAGGCTGTTGCGGGTGATGCGGTCGAGGTCCCTGGTGCTGGCGACCGAGGCCCCGTTCACCGCCACGATCACGTCGCCCTTCTGCAGCCCGGCCCGGGCCGCGATGCTGCCGCCGTCGACCTCGGCGATCACCACCCCGTCCGCCGGGAGGTCGAGCTGCAGCTCCTCGGCGACGGCCGGCGAGAGGTTGACCGCCGTCGCCCCCAGGAAGGGCGAGCGGGTGCGGATCTTGAGCGTGTCGCGCGGGCGCGTCTCGGGCGCCGGGGCGAGGCGCACCGGCAGCGTGATGCGGTTCGACCCGCGCAGCACCGCGAGCTTCGTCTCGCCGCTGATGCCCTTGAGGGCGAAGCGGTAGCCGAAGGCCTCCGGGTCGTCGACCGGCTGGCCGTCCACGCTCAGGATCACGTCGCCGCGCTTGAGGCCGGATTCCTCCGCCGGACTCTTGCCCAGCATGCCGGCCACCAGCACCCCGGTCGGGTGGTCGAGGCCGACGCTGTCGGCGATGTCGGGCGTCACGTTCTGCAGCCGCGCCCCGAGCCAGGGCCGGCGCACGATCCGCCCGCCGCCCCGCGCCGTCTCCACCACCGCCCGCACCATGCTGGCGGGGATGGCGAAGCCGATGCCGTGGCTGCCGCCCGATTGCGAGAAGATCGCCGTGTTGATGCCGACCAGCGCGCCCGACAGGTCGACCAGGGCGCCCCCCGAATTGCCCGGGTTGATGGCCGCGTCCGTCTGGATGAAGAACTGGTAATCGGCCGAGCCCACCTGCGTGCGGGCGAGGGCCGAGACGATGCCCTGCGTCACCGTCTGGCCGACCCCGAAGGGGTTGCCGATGGCGATCACGAAGTCGCCGACCTGCAGCGCCTCGGAATCGCCGAACTCCATCGCGGCGATCCCGCCCGGCGCCTTGATGCGCAGGACCGCGAGGTCGGTGCGGGGGTCGCGCAGCACGATCTCGGCCGGGAATTCCCGCCGGTCGGTCAGCGCCACCTTCACCTCGTTCATGTTCTCGACGACGTGGTTGTTGGTGACGATCAGCCCGGAGGCGTCGACGATCACGCCCGAGCCCAGCGAGCGCTGCGCCCGCTCCTGCGTGCCGCCGGGGCCGGATTCCCCGAAGAAGCGGCGCAGGAACTCGTCCATGGCGTTGCGGTTGGCCGAGCGCTTCTCGACGTGGGCGCCGTAGACGTTGACCACCGAGGGCGCCGCCTTGCGCACGATCGGCGCGAAGGAGAGCTGCACCTGCGCGCGGCTCTCGGGCAGGGCGCGGGTCGGCGGGGCGGGGTCGGCCAGGGCCGCGGCGGGGCCGAGGGCGAGCGCGGCGACCAGGGCAAGGCGCATCGGACAGCGCATCGGGCAGGGCTCCGGGACAGGATCGAGGGCCGGCCGGGCCTGAAGGCCCCGGCGCGGCGCATCCCTATGTTCCCTAAACAGCACTGCGCTGAAAAGATGGCGCCCTGGCCGTCGCCGGGGCCGCGCGGCCGCGCGCGATCAGGGCGGCGTAGAGCCGCGCCGAGGCCGCCGCGTGGCTGGCGAGCGTGGTCGGCGCCGCCCAGTAGCGCGCATGCGCCGCACGGCCCATCCGCCGCACCAGGGTGTCGTCGGCGAGGTCGTGGAAGACCCGGGCGAGGAGGTCGACCTCCGGGCGGGTGACGAAGCCGGTCTCGCCCGGCACGATCCGCTCGGCGGCCCCGGCCCGGTTCGAGGCCACCGCCGGGATGCCGCAGGCCAGCGCCTCGTAGACCGTGAGCGGCCCGGTCTCCAGCCAGCGCGAGGGCGCCACCACCGCCCGGGCCCGGGCGCGCAGCAGCGCCTCGACCTCGCCCGGCGCGCGCCAGCCCAGCACCTCCGCGCCCGGCATCGCCGCGAGCTCCCCGGCGAGCGGCCCGTCGCCGATGAACAGGGCCGGCATCCCGGCCGCCCGGGCGGCGGCGGCCACCAGGTCCGCCCCCTTCTCGCGGGTGAGGCGCCCCACGAAGGCGACCGCGTCGCCCCGGGCCGGGTCGGCGGGGGGATGGGGGTCGACGCGGACCGGGTTGTCGATCCGGTGGTGGCGGAAGGGCCCCTCCGGCAGCATCGGGGCGAGGCGGGCCCGGCTCGCGTCGCAGACGTGGACGAGGTCGATCGGCCGGTCGCGCAGGCCGCGCAGCGCCAGCCGCGTCGCGGCCGCGCGCGCCGCCCGCACCGCCTTGTGCGCCCGCGATTGCGGGTCGCAGGCGGCGGCGAGGCAGCGGGCGCCCAGCGGGTCGAGGGAGCAGGGCTCGGCGCGGTCGAAGCGGTAATAGACGCCGTTCGGGCAGACCAGGAAGTAATCGTGCAGGGTGACCGCCACCGGCACGCCGCTCGCTCCCAGCACCGGCAGCACCGCCGGCGAGAGGCTGCGGGTCCAGTTGTGGAGGTGGAGGCAGTCCGGCCGCAGCGCCGCGAGCGCGGCGGCGAGGCGCCGCGCGGCCGCCCGGTTCCAGATCCCGTCGCGGGCGCCGCGCCAGGCGGGCTGGTCCCAGACGTCGGCGAGCCCGAGGCCGACCCGGCGGATGCCCGGATGGTCGAGGAGCGGGTCGGCCGGGCCCTCGACCCCGTGCAGGAAGGTCACGCGGAGGCCCGCCTCGGCCAGCCCGCGGGCGGATTCGATCGCGACCTTCTCGCCCCCGCCCCGCGGCAGGCAGAAATTCGTCAGGATGGCGACGTGCATCGGAGCGCTCCCGGGCCGGCCCCGGGGCGGCCCGGATTGCATTTTACCCTCGCTCAACTGCCGGGTCGTAAACGGGGCGATCGGCGGAGACGAGAGCCATGGACGTCGTCCTCATCCTCGACCACGGCCACGTGAATGGCGGCCAGGCGAAGGTCGCGCTCGACTCCGCCCTCGGGCTCGCCGCGCGCGGCCACCGGGTCGATGTCTTCGCGGCGGTGGCCCCGGTCGATCCGCGCCTCTCCGCCGCCGGGATCCGGGTGACCTGCCTCGACCAGCCGGACATCGCCACGGCCTCCTCGAAGCTCGCCTTCGCCGGGCAGATGCTGTGGAACCGCCCCGCTGCGCGGGCCCTGGCGGGGCTGCTGGCGGGCCGCGACCCGGGCCGGACGATCGTCCACGTCCACGCCTTCGCCAAGGCGCTGTCGCCCTCGATCTTCGCGGCGATCCGGCGGGCGCGGCTGCCCGCCCTCTACACGATGCACGAGTTCTTCCTGGTCTGCCCGAACGGCGGCTTCTACGACTACCGCCGCCACGCGATCTGCCGCCGCGCGCCGCTCTCGGGCGCCTGCATCGCCACGAATTGCGACATGCGCAGCTATCCGCGCAAGGCGATGCGCCTCGCCCGGCAGGTGCTGCTGGAGAAGCTGGCGCGCTGGCCGGAGGTCGTCCGGGACGTGGTGACGATCAGCGCCCTGCAGGAGGCGGCCGTCGCGCCCCACCTGCCGCCCGGACTCACCCTCCACCGGGTCGACAACCCGATCGCGGTCCCGGACCCGGGCCCGAAGCCCGCCGGACCGCCGGGGCCGCTCACCTATGTGGGCCGGCTCTCCACCGAGAAGGGCGTCCTGCTGTTCGCGGAGGCGGCGCGCCGCGCGGGGGTGCCGGCGGTCTTCGTCGGGGACGGGCCGGAGGCCGAGACCCTGCGCGGCCGCTACCCGGAGGCGCGGCTGCTGGGCTGGCGCGACGCCGCCGGGGTGGCCGAGGCCCTGCGGGCGGCCTCGGCCCTGGTCTTCCCGTCGATCTGGTACGAGGGCCAGCCGCTCACGGTCTACGAGGCGCTGGCGCGCGGCACCCCGGTCGTGGTGAGCGACGCCTGCGCGGGCCGCGAGGCGGTGGCGGACGGGGAGACCGGCTACTGGTTCCCCTCCGGCGACGCCGCGGCGCTCGCCGCGCGGCTGACCCGGCTGCAGGATCCGGCGGTCCTGGCGCGGCTCGGCGCCGAGGCCCATCGGCGCTACTGGGCCGCCCCCCTCACCCTGGAGCGCCACTGCGCCCGGCTGGAGGAGGTCTACGGCCTCGTCCTGCAGCGCCGCGCGGCCGGGCTCGCGGCCCCGGCGCCCGGCGCGCGCCTGCAGCCCGCGGCCTGATCCGGGGCGCCGGTCAGCGGCGCCCGAGGCCGAAGCCGAGATCCCGCTGGCCCCGCCCGCCCGGGATCGCCGCCAGCACGGCGGCGGGGCGCTCGCGCAGGACGAGGGCGAGGGGCACCAGGGCGACGAGGCCGAGGAGCCGGCCGGCCGCCGCGCGCAGGCGCGCGGCGAGGGGGGCGGCGGGGCGGGCGAAGGAGCGGTGCGTCAGGGTGGTCATCGGAGCGTCTCCGCGTCGGGGCGGGCCATCGCGTCGAGCGCGCCCCATGCCCCTGAGTGCCGCCGGGCGGGGGATTCCGTGTGCGCTGGCGCACGCGGGGGAGGGCGGGGGGCGGCCGCGGGCGGCTTGCATCTGCCGGGCTTGCATCTCCTGAGCTTGCATCTCCTGAGCTTGCATCTCCTGGGCTTGCGCGAATCCTGGGGTTGCACGACAGTCTCGTCCGGCAACTGCCGCAGAGAGAGCGCATGAGTTCCGTGCTGTACGCCCACAGCAAGCCGGGCCGGCCCGAGGCGGAGTGGGAGCCGCTCGCCGTGCATGCCCGATGGACCGGGCGGTTCGCCGCCCATTTCGGCCGCGCCTTCGGCTGCGCCGGCCTGGCGCGCGCGCAGGGGCTCCTGCACGATACCGGCAAGGCATCCCAGGAATTCCAGGACTATCTTTGCGCGTTGCGCGCGCGGGGCGGCGATCACTCGACCTGGGGAGCCCAGCGGGCCGACGAACTCTACGGCCGCGTCGTCGGCCGCATGCTCGCCGCCTGCATCGCCGGCCACCATGGCGGCCTTCCCGACGGCGAGGCTTTGCGGCGCCGGCTCGCGCAGGCGCAGAACGACGCGAGCCGCTGGCGGGAGCTGATCATCCCGCTGGCCCCGGAGGTGATCGCGTCGAAGCGGTGCTTCGCGCCTCCCGCCCGCGAGCGGTTCGAGCAATGTCCCGACGCCCTGGCGCGGCGGCGCGCCTTCACGAAGGCCTTCCTGATCCGAATGCTGTTCTCGTGCTTGGTCGATGCGGATTTCCGGGCCACCGAGCGGTTCATGGCGGACGGGCGGCCTCGCGCCCGGGTGAGGACCCGCCTGCGCGACCTCGACCGGCAGCTGACCGCGCACCTGCGCTGCAAGCAGGCCGACGCCAAGCCCACGGCCATCAACGCGCTGCGGGCCGAGATCCTCGCGCACGCCGTCGCCAAGGCGACCTGCACGCCCGGCCTCTTCACCCTGACGGTGCCCACGGGCGGCGGCAAGACATTGACCTCGCTCGCCTTCGCGCTCGCCCATGCGGAGCGGTACGGCAAGCGGCGGGTGATCCACGTCGCTCCCTTCACGGCCATCGTCGAGCAGACCGCCGACGCGATCCGGACGGCGGTGGGCAATCCGGGCGCCATCCTCGAACACCACGCCAACCTCGACGAGGAGGCGCTGGCGCGCAGGCTCGCGGAGGATGGCGGCGACGAGCGCGACGGCCTCGGCCCCCTGCGGCGCGCCGCCGCGACCTGGGACGCGCCCATCGTGGTGACGACGGCCGTGCAGTTCTTCGAGAGCCTGTTCGCGAACCGGCCCTCGCGCTGCCGCAAGCTGCACAACCTCGCGAATTCCGTCATCATTCTGGACGAGGCGCAGACGGTGGATTCAAGTGGTCGTCGCAACGGCTTGGCGGAGGGCGGTTGTGATGGCAGGTCGGCGGCGTTCGGATCGGGCACTTCGCGAGAAGCTGCGGTCACCGGGTCGTCCCGGGGTCGGTCTGCGCGAGACGCGGCGGGGGTTCTGGGCGTTCCTCGCGCAGGGTCTCTCCAGCGAGGTCGCAGCGATGAAGCTCGGGATCTCGCCACCGGTCGGCTCGCGGTGGTTCCGGACAGCAGGCGGAATGGCACCTTCCCACCTGTCACCATCATCCAAGTCGCCTTCTGCGCGCTACCTGTCGTTGGCTGAGCGGGAGGAGATCGCGATCCTACAAGCGCAAGGTCACGGGGTCCGGGACGTCGCTCGGCGTCTGGGACGGGCGGCGTCGACCATCTCGCGGGAATTGCGCCGCAATGCGGCGACCCGCAGTGGCGGCCTGGACTATCGCGCCACGACCGCGCAGTGGCACGCTGAACGCGCGGCACGCCGGCCCAAGCCAGCAAAACTGGCGGGGAACGCAGCGCTGCGGACGTACGTGCAGGAGCGGCTCGCCGGAACTGTCGCGACACCGGGCGGGAGCGCTCTGCCTGGCCCTAGCGTTGCCTGGAAGGGACGGCGGCACGGGCGACGCCAGAGCCGGCGATGGGGTCGATCCTGGAGTCCGCAGCAGATCGCCGAGCGCCTACGGCTCGACTTTCCGGGCGATACGACGATGCGCATCAGTCACGAGGCGATCTATCAGGCGCTCTACATCCAGGGCCGGGGCGCGCTGAAGCGTGAGCTGACCGCGTGTCTTCGCACAGGACGGGCTTTGCGTGTGCCGCGGGCCCGCAGCCTGGGCCGAGGCAGGTCGTTCGTCACCCCCGAGGTGCTCATCAGCGAGCGTCCGCCCGAGGTGGAGGACCGCGCGGTGCCGGGGCACTGGGAAGGAGATCTGATCCTGGGTCTGAAGAGTTCGGCGATCGGGACCCTGGTCGAGCGCACGACGCGCTTTACGATGCTGCTGCATCTTCCGCCGATGGACGGCCATGGGGTGACACCGCGTGCGAAGAACGGCCCGGCGCTGGCGGGGCACGGGGCCCAGGCGGTGCGCGAGGCGATCGCCGGCACGATCGCGCGCTTGCCCGAGCAGCTGCGGCGCTCGTTGACCTGGGACCAGGGTACCGAGATGGCCGAGCACGCGCGCTTGCGGATCGACGCGGGTCTGCAGGTCTACTTCTGCGATCCACGCTCACCCTGGCAGCGGGGGACGAACGAGAATACGAACGGGTTACTGCGACAGTACTTCCCGAAAGGAACGGATCTGAGCGCCCACAGCGCGAACGATCTTGCTGCTGTGGCCGCAGCCCTCAACAGCAGACCGCGCAAGACGCTGAACTGGAAGACGCCGGCAGAGGCGCTCGACGCTGTGCTGGCTGCCGTGCAAGATGGTGTTGCGACGACCGCTTGAACCCAAGGACTCTGCCGACGCGCTTGCTGCTGCCGTGCCTCGCCGCCCTGGAGGAACTGACCGGGAATTACGGCGCCACCGTCGTGCTGTGCACCGCGACGCAACCGGCCGTTCGCGTGCGGGACGGCGCCCTGCGCGAGCGCTTCCGCCCGGTCGATCACGGCCTGCCGATCGGCGCCGACCGCGAACTCGCCCCGAGGCCGGAAAGGCTGGCCGACGAGGTCCGGCGCGTCACCGTCGAGGTGCTGCCGGAGCCGATCGGCGACGAGGTCGTCGCGGCCCGCTTCGAGGCGCAGAAGCAGATGCTGTGCATCGTCAACAGCCGCGCCCATGCCCGGGCGCTGTTCGCCCGCATCCGCGGCCTGCCGGGCGCGTTCTACCTCACCACCCTGATGTGCCCGGCCCATCGGCGCGCCGTGCTCGCCGAGATCAAGGCCCGGCTCGAGGACGGGAGGCCGGTGCGGCTCGTCGCCACCTCCCTGGTCGAGGCCGGAATCGATTTCTCGTTTCCGGAGGTCTGGCGCGCCGAGGCGGGCCTCGACCAGATCGCCCAGGCGGCGGGGCGCTGCAACCGAAACGGAGAGCTGCATCCGGCGCTCGGCCGGGTCGTGGTCTTCACGCCCGCCGCGCATCGGCCGCCCCGCTCCCTCGCGGCCTTTCAGCAGGCCGCCCGGCCCGTGCTGCGGGACCACCCGGACCCGCTCGGTCCCGACGCCATCGCGGCCTATTTCCGTCTCCTCTACGCGGAGCGCGGGCTCGCGGAACTCGACGCGGCCGAGATCGACGGTCAGGCCGGGATCCTCGCGGCGTTCGGCCGCCACGGCCTGGAGCGCGGCTTCCCCTTCGAGAGCGTCGCCCGCGCCTTCCGGCTCATCGACGAGACGATGGTGCCGGTCGTCGTGCCCTGGGACGCCGAGGCGGTCCAGGCCCTCGCCGAGGTCGCCGGCATGGAGCGCCCCACCGGCGAGGCGCTGCGGCGGCTGCACCCCTACACGGTCGGCATTCCCCGGCAGGCGCATGCGGGCTGGTGCGCCACGCGCGAGATCGTGCCGGTGGGCCCGGCCTGCGGGGAGGTGCTCACGCGGTTCGCGACCATGGACCTCTACGACGCCACGATCGGCATCGATCTCTGGGCCACGGCCGCGCGGGACGGGGAGGCGGATGCGCCGTGATGCGGCACCGGACGCGACGGGTGGGGAGCGAGGCCTTCGCTCGCGCGGCGCCCCCCGACGGCGGCGCCTCGCCGTGGGAGCGGCGGCGTCGTTCACGGAACGTCGCGAGGAGGTCGTCGGGCCTCGAACAGATCCTGACAGCTCCTGACAGCGGGGCGGCCGGGCTTCCCGTGCGTCCGAGGGAGGAGTCTGTGCGCCGCCCGGCTCCCCGAAACACCGCCACTCCATGGCCGGACCGTGGAATCGCCACGGTTGTCGAGCCTGCAGCCACTCCACGGCTCTCGGTCGCAGCGTGTCAACCGGTCTATCGTGTCATGAGGACAGAAAAAATATCGTTCGCAGTTCAGAAGCCATTCTTGAATTATGCTGGTGCAGATACGGCGGCCGTTTACATGACAAATTTGTATCTTGCTATTGCTTAAGATCGCGCAGCAGAATATTTTTTGGACAGAACTCTTGCGGCGGAGACGCGAGTATGCTGAGGTAACTCGGGAGGAAGCGGGTGCGATGACATACGGGGTCCGGTTGCACGTGTGGGGTGAGCGGGCGCTCTTCACGCGGCCCGAGACCAAGGTGGAGCGCGTCTCCTACGATGTCCCCACGCCCTCGGCAGCCCGGGGCATCCTTGAGGCGATCCACTGGAAGCCCGCCATCGTCTGGCGCATCGACCGCATCCACGTCCTGAAGCCGATCCGCTTCGCGAGCGTCCGGCGCAACGAGGTGGGCGCGAAGGCGAGCACGGCGCTGGCCCTGCGCGCGATGCGGAGCGGGACGCTCGCCGGGCTCGGCCTCTCGGCGGAGATCGAGCGCCAGCAGCGCGCCGCGACGATGCTGGTCGATGTCGGCTACGTCATCGAGGCCCATCTGGAGATGACCGCGCGGGCCGGGGACGACGCGCCGGTAAAGCACATCTGCATGTTCAACCGCCGCGCCGCGGCCGGCCAGTGCTTCCACCGCCCCTGTCTCGGGACGCGGGAATGCCCGGCCGAGTTCGCGCTGATCCCCGACGGCGCGCCGCTGCCGGCCAGCTCCCTGCCCGCCGAGGAGCGCGAGCGCGAACTCGGCTGGATGCTCTACGACATCGATTTTCGTCCCGACCGCAACGAGGCCCGCTTCTTCCGCGCCCGGCTCTCGAAGGGGATCCTCGACGTGCGGGCCTGCCTGGCGGCGAACGAGGTCGTGTCGTGACGATGCTGCAGGCGCTCGATCGGTATTACGATCGGCTGGAACGCCGCGGCGAGGTCGTGATGCCCGGCTGGTCGACGGAACCGCTCGGCCTCGTCCTCGAACTCGCCGAGGACGGGACGCCGCTCGGCCTCGCGGATCGCCTGACCGCCAGGGGCAAGCCCCAGCTCGACCGCGTGCCCAAGTGGTTCTCGCGGTCGGGCACCGGCTCGACGCCGTTCTTCCTGTGGGACAACCTCGCCTACGCGCTCGGCCTCGGGACGAAGGACCCGGCCAAGACCGCGCGCGATCACGCCGCCTTCCGCGATCTGCACCTGCGCGAACTCGCCGGGGAGCGCGACCCCGCTCTCGCGGCCCTGCGCCGCTTCGTCGAAGCCTGGGTGCCGGATCCGGAGGCGGCCCGGGCCCTCGGCCTCCAGAGCCGGCACATGGCGCTCAATCTCGGCTTCCGGCTGCGCGGCGAGACCGTGCCCCTCCATCACCGCCCGGCGGCGGCGGCGCATGTGGAGCGGCTCCGGGCCGCCCACGAGGGCGGCCCGGAGGGGTTCTGCCTCGTGCGCGGCGCGCGCCTGCCCCTGGTGCGGCTGCACCCGAAGGTGAAGGGCATCGACGGCGGCGCCGCGGCGGAGATCCCGCTCGTCTCCTTCAACCAGGATGCCTTCACGTCCTACGGGCACGACCAGGGCTTCAACGCCCCGACTTCCGCGGCGGCGGCCTTCCGGTACGGGGCGGCCCTGAACGCCCTGTTGCAGCGCGGCGGCCCGAACCGGCTGCGGATCGCCGACTCGACCGTCGCCTTCTGGGCCGATGCCCGCGCCTACGACGCGTCCGTGGCGGAGCCGATCGCGCTTGCCGCGGAGGACATCTTCGGCGACGCGCTGCGCGACGGGCCGGGCCCGGCGGGGACGACCGACGCGCGGGAGACGCAGGCGCTGCGCGAGGCCCTCGTCACGGTGGCGGAGGCCAGGGCCGCGCCGGACCTTCGGCCGGACCTGATGGAGAACGTGCCCTTCTTCGTCCTCGGGCTCGCGCCCAACATGGCGCGGGTCGCGGTGCGCTACTGGCTCGCCGGCACGTTCGGGAGCTTCAGACGCGCCCTCGACGCGCACGCGGCGGCGCTCGCGATCGAGCCCAAGCCGCGCGGCTGGGGCGCGAAGCCGCCCTCGCCGGCGCGCCTCCTGCTGAAGACGACGGCCCTCGCGGAGGAATTCGACAACATCCCGCACGGGCTCGCCGCCGAGGTGACCCGCGCCATCCTGGAAAACCGGCCCTATCCGCGGACCTGGCTCGCCGCGACGATCGCGCGGCTGCGGGCCGGCGACGACCCGGGCCGCGGCTGGCACGCCGCCGCCATCAAGGCCTGCCTGAACCGTCGCAGCGAGAGGGAGATGCTTCCCGTGGCGCTTGATCCCGCCCACACAGACCCCGCCTACCAGCTCGGGCGCCTCTTCGCCGTGCTGGAGGCGGCGCAGAGGACCGCCCTTCCCGGCGTCAACACCACGATCGGCGACCGCTGGTACGCGGCCGCCTCCTCCACGCCCGCCCGCGTCTTCGGCCCCCTGCTGCGGAGCCTGAAGACCCATGTCGCCGACGCGCGCAAGCGCGGCCTGGGCGGCTGGATCGAGCCCAAGGTGGCCGAGATCATGCAGAGGCTGCCGCCCGACCTGCCGCGCGTCCTCTCCCTGGAGGCGCAGGGGCGCTTCGCCGTCGGCTACTACCACGAGCGCGGCACCCGCCCCGAGAAGAAGACGGATTCCCCGACGACGACCGGCACGGACCCGGAGGAGACCCCCCATGGCTGACGCGGGCCTGCAGCGCCGCCACGATTTCGTGCTCTATTTCGACGTGACGAACGGCAACCCGAACGGGGATCCCGATGCCGGCAACATGCCGCGCATGGACCCCGAGACGGGGCACGGCCTCGTCAGCGACGTCTGCCTGAAGCGCAAGGTGCGCAACTACGTCGAGATGGCCGCCGAGGCGGACGGCCGCGACCCGATCCGCAACCGGATCTACGTGACCGAGGGGGCGGTGCTGAACGAGAAGCACCGCGAGGCCTACCTGGCCCTGCGCCCGGACGACCCCAAGGCCCGGACCGACAAGAAGCTGACGCCCAAGTCGGACGAGGAGGCGGTCCTGATCCGCCGCTTCATGTGCGACAACTTCTTCGACATCCGCACCTTCGGCGCGGTGCTCTCGACCGGCATCAATGCCGGCCAGGTGCGCGGGCCGGTGCAGGTCTCCTTCGCCCGGTCGGTCGAGCCGGTGCTGCCCCTCGAAGTCTCGATCACCCGCATGGCCGCCACCAATGAGGCGGAGAGGAATGAGCGGCAGGACGGCGAAGACAAGGCCGGGAAGCGCGGCGACAAGCGCACCATGGGCCGCAAGCACATGGCCGCCACCAACGAGGCGGAGAGGAATGAGCGGCAGGACGGCGACGACGAGGCCGAGAAGCGCGGCGACAAGCGCACCATGGGCCGCAAGCACATCGTGCCCTACGGGCTCTACCGCGCCCACGGCTACGTCTCGGCGCCGCTCGCCTCGCATCCGGTGAAGGGCACGGGCTTCTCGGACGGGGATCTCGCCCTCCTGTTCGAGGCGCTGCGCAACATGTTCGAGCACGATCGCTCGGCCACCCGCGGCGAGATGGCGACGCGCCGGCTGGTGGTTTTCCGCCACGCCTCGGCCCTCGGGAATGCGCCGGCCCAGTCCCTGTTCGAGCGGGTGCGGACCCTGCGCGCGCACAAGGGGTCCGTGCACGAGATCGGCGCCCCCGGGACCGACAATTGGCCGCCGGCCCGCAGCTTCGCCGACTACGCCATCACCGTCGATCGCGAGGGGCTGCCGCAGGGAATCGAGGTGACCGAGTGGTGAGCCCGCCCCATTCTGCCGAGTCTGAGGCAGTTTGGCCTCGGGCACGGCTGATCGCGTGAGGGGGCGGTCGGCGTCGAGACCTTGTGCGGCCTCGAAGGGGAGGCCGCGCAGGTCTATGTCGGTGTGTTCGACACGCTGGTGAGGCGGGACGACCCGGCTTTTCGCGTCTCCGGCCGCTCGCGCCGGCCGCCGCTCGATCGGATGAACGCCCTCTTGTCCTTCCTCTATGCGCTGCTCGGGCACGATTGCCGTTCCGCGCTCGACGCGCACGGGCTCGACCCGCAGGTCGGGTTCCTGCATGCCGACCGCCCTGGTCGCGCGAGCCTCGCCCTCGATCTGATGGAGGAGCTGCGGCCGGTCCTCGCCGACCGACTGGCCCTCAGCCTCGTCAATCGCCGCCAGCTCGGGGCGGAGGATTTCCGCATCGAGGAGGCCGGCGGGGTGCGCCTCACCGACGATGCGCGGCGGACCGTCCTGGGAGCGTGGCAGGAGCGCAAGCGCGAGGACCTGCGCCATCCCTTCCTCGACGAGACGATGCCGCTCGGCCTCGTGGCCCAGATGCAGCCCCATGTGCAGGCCCAGCTTCTCGCCCGGCATCTGCGCGGCGACCTCGACGGCTACCCGGCCTTCGTCTGGCGATGAGCCCGGGCGCGGGCCGAAGGGGGAATGACGCGTGCTGATGCTCGTCACCGACGACGTGAACACCCAGACGCCGGCCGGGCGCACCCGGCTGCGCCGCGTGGCCCGTGCCTGTCTCGACGTGGGGCAGCGTGTGCAGAACTCGGTCTTCGCGTGCGAGGTCGACCCGGCCCAGTGGACGGCCCTGCGCGACCGCCTCGTCGGACTGATCGACCCGCAGCGCGATTCCCTGCGCTTCGACCGCCTCGGTGCCGAGGGGCGACGGCGCATCGCGCATGTCGGCGCCAAGCCCATCCTGGATCTCGACGGGCCGCTCGTCTTCTGAGGCGCGCGAACCGCAAGCGCCCAGGCGTCTCCCGGACGGTTCGCGCAGGACGTAACGCGCTGACCAACCAAGCCAATCAGGATCGTGCCCTCCACCCCGCGGGCCGCCGCACGCCGCTGTCCGGCCGGTTCGCGCGGACGGCCGGAATTGCGCTGATCCGGCCGTTGGTTAGAGTGGCGCCATCGCCCCCTCGCGGGGGCGCGGATTGAATCCGGGTTTTTGCCCCCAACCACCCCGACCTGTCGAATCGCCCCCTCGCGGGGGCGCGGATTGAAACGCCTGCTGCTACCCTCTCTGCGCCGAGGCCATCCATCGCCCCCTCGCGGGGGCGCGGATTGAAACATATGAACAACGGTTGGGCACTCAACAATGTCGACATCGCCCCCTCGCGGGGGCGCGGATTGAAACAAGGCGACCGTGCCCGCGATCATCGAGGTGCGGTGATCGCCCCCTCGCGGGGGCGTGGATTGAAACGCCGTCGGCGCCTGGTCGCTGCCCGGCGACACGCATCGCCCCCTCGCGGGGGCGCGGATTGAAACAACGGGCGCGCCCCGCGTTACCGGGCGCACGCCCATTGCCCCCCTGGCGGGGGCGCCAATGGACACGCTGCGGGAGGGGGATCATCCGGGGCGCGCATCACCGTCGCCCCGCCGCAGCCTCCGCCCTCAGCCCGGGCGATCCCCGTCCGGCCCCATCGCCCGCGCGATCCAGGCGACGAGGCAGCGCAGGTCCGCCCGCGCCTGCAGGTGCTCGGCGATCCACAGCTCCAGCCGATGGGGGCCGGGCGTGAAGCCGAAGGGCGCCGCGAGGTGGCCGGCCCGGATCTCGCTCTCGACCAGGAGGCGGGGCGCCAGCGCCAGGCCCAGGCCGCAGGCCGCCGCCTGAATCACCAGGTAGAAGTGGCCGTAGCTCTCCTGCGGCACGATGCCGAGATCCGGCCGGCCGATCGCCCGCCCCCACTCGGCCCAGGCCTGCGGCCGCGTCGCCGTCGCCAGGATCCGCGCCCGCGCCAGGTCGTCGGGCCCCGCGAGCCCGAGCCGCGCCGCGTAATCCGGGTGGCAGACCGGGCCGATCTCCTCCGCGATCAGCGGCCGCGCCCGCGCGGTCGCCGGCGGGCGGTACATGCTGGTGCGGATCGCCACGCTGATCCCGTCGCGGACGAAGTCGACCTCGCCGTAGCTGATGTTGAGGCGCAGCTCCACCGCCGGATGGGCCTGCTTGAAGGTCTCCAGCCGCGGGATCAGCCAGTACATCATGATGGTCGCCGAGCACGACAGGGTCAGCGGCCCGGGCTGCACGCGCGAGACGGCGAGCTGAATCTGGTCGAAGGCGTCCGCGAGGCTCGCCGCAAGCTGCGCGCCCTCTTGCGTCAGGGCCACCGCCCGCGGCAGCCGCTCCAGCAGCGGCAGGCCGAGCTGCGCCTCCAGCGCCTTGATGTGGCGGCTCACCGCCCCGTGCGTGACCCCGAGCTCCCCCGCCGCCGCGCTCATGCTGCCGAGCCGCGCCGTCACGTCGAAGGCCCGCAGCGCGTTGAGCGGAAGACGGGACAGCGGCATCGGCCCCTCCGGGTGGCCCGGCGCCGCGGGCGGCCGCGGCTGCTGTGAGATTTCTTCACGGATCGCGGCGCCGAAGTCGAGTGGCCGCGCGCGCTCCCGCGTGCCACCTTCCCTCTGAGAACACGATCAGGGTGGAAACGGGCGAGGGCGGCGGGACGCGGCGCAGCCGCGGCAGCGCCGCCCCGCGGCCCCGCGCGAGCCAGGCGGCGCGGCCGCCGGGCGGGATCCGCGCCGCCCCGGCCGCGTCCCGCCCCGCCCCCGACCCGGAGGTGAGACCCATGTCCCGCCTGACCCGCCGCACCCTCCTGCTCACCGGGGCGACGGCGCTCGCCGCGCCGCACGTCGCCTGGGCGGCCGAGCCCGAGTTCCGGCTGAAATTCGGCAACATCGTCTCGGGCGATCACCCGCTCAACCTCGCCATGGGCCGGGTGCGCGACCGGGTCGCGCAGGAATCCGACGGGCGGGTGCGGATCGAGCTCTTCCCCAAGAACCAGCTCGGCTCCGACGCCGACATGCTGAGCCAGCTGCGCTCGGGCGCCCTCGAACTCTTCGCCCAGACCGGGGTGCTGATGTCGACCCTGGTGCCGGTCGCCTCGATCAGCGGGATCGGCTTCGCCTTCCCGAGCTACGACAAGGTCTGGGAAGCCCTGGACGGCCCCCTCGGCCAGCACATCCGGGGCGCCTTCGCCAAGGCCAACCTCGTCTGCCTTGAAAAGTCCTACAATCACGGCTTCCGGCAGACCACCTCCTCGACCCGGCCGATCCGCACCCCCGACGACTTCAACGGCTTCAAGATCCGGGTGCCGCCCTCGCCGCTCTGGACCTCGATGTTCAAGGCCTTCGGGGCCGCCCCGGTCTCGATCCCCTGGGCCGAGACCTACTCGGCGATGCAGACGCGGATCGCGGACGGGCTGGAGCAGCCGCTGATCGGGCTCCTCGTCGACAAGATGTACGAGGTGCAGCGATCCTGCTCGCTCACCAACCACATGTGGGACGGGTTCTGGGTCCTGGCCAACCGCCGCGCCTGGGAGCGGCTGCCGCCCGACCTGCGCGAGATGCTGGAGCGCGCCATCAACCAGGAGGCCCTGGTGCAGCGCCGCGAGGTCGAGCACATGAACGCGACCCTGCAGGACAGGCTGCAGAGCCTGGGGCTGCAATTCCACACCGTCGCCAACGCCGATTTCCGGCAGCGGCTGGTCTCCTCCGGCTTCTACCAGGAATGGCAGAAGCGCTACGGCGACGAGGCGTGGTCGCTGCTCGAGGCGACGACCGGCAAGCTCGGGTGAGGCGCGTCCCCGGGCCGGCCCGCGCCACCTCCCCATCCCCCGCACTCGGACTGGGCACATGCGTCTGCAGGACAAAGTCGCGATCGTCTTCGGGGCCGGCTCGGCCGGCCCGGGCTGGGGCAACGGCAAGGCCGCGGCCGCCCTCTTCGCCCGCAACGGGGCCGAGGTGATCTGCGTCGACATCAACCGGGCAGCCGCCGAGGAGACGGCCGGGATCATCGCCGGCGAGGGCGGGCGGGCGCGCCCCGCCGCCTGCGACGTCACCGATTCCGCCGCCGTGAAGGCCGTGGTGGACGAGGTGGCCGCCCGCCACGGCCGCATCGACGTGCTGCACAACAATGTCGGCCACGCCACCATGGGCGGGCCGGTCGAGCTCGACGAGGCGGACTGGCAGCGCGCCCTCGACCTCAACGTCACCGGCTGCTTCCTCACCTGCAAGCACGTGCTGCCGCACATGCTGGCCCGGCGCGCGGGCGCCATCGTCAACGTCTCGTCGATCGCGGCGATCCGCTACACCGGCTACCCCTACGCCGCCTACTACGCCGCCAAGGCGGCCGTGAACAACTTCACCATGGGGCTCGCCCTGCAATACGCGCGGGACGGCATCCGGGCGAACGCGATCATGCCCGGCCTGATGAACACGCCGCTGATCTTCCAGCAGATCTCCGGCCAGTACCGGGACGCCGAGGAGATGGTGCGGGCGCGCGACGCCGCCTGCCCGATGGGCCGCATGGGCACGGCCTGGGACGTGGCCAAGGCCGCCCTGTTCCTCGCCTCCGACGACGCGGCCTACATCACGGGCGTCAGCCTGCCGGTCGATGGCGGCCTCTCCTGCCGGGCCGGATGAGCGCCGTGCAGCCCGTCCCCGCCCCGCCGGCCCGGATCGAGGCCGATTACCTGCTGGAGAGCGTCGTCGACCCGCGCCGGGCCGCCGAGATCATCGCGGGCGAGCAGTCGAGCGGCACCTTCGTGCCCGTCCCGGGCGAGACGCCCGAGCTGAAGGCGCGCGCCGCCGCCCGGATCGAGCGCCTCGACCTCCTCGACGAGGCCGTCGCCGCGCCCGCTCTGCCCTCCGCCGGCATCCCGGCCGGGGCGGCGGCCCGGCGCGCCCGCCTCACCCTGTCCTGGCCCCTCGACAATCTCGGCCCCTCGCTGCCGAACCTCCTCGCCACGGTGGCCGGCAACCTGTTCGAGCTGAAGCCGGTCACGGGCCTGCGCCTCCTCGACATCCGCCTTCCGGAGGCCTTCGCGCGGGCCTATCCGGGGCCGCGCTTCGGCGTCGCCGGCACCCGCCGCCTCGCCGGAATCGAGGGCCGGCCGCTCATCGGCACCATCATCAAGCCGAGCGTCGGCCTCGACCCGCAGCAGACCGCCGCCCTGGTCGCCAGCCTCTGCGCGGGGGGGATCGACTTCATCAAGGACGACGAATTGCAGGCCGACGGGCCGCACTGCCCCTTCGACGCGCGGGTGCGCGCCGTGATGCGGGAGGTGCGCGCCCACCGGGACCGCACGGGCCGGGCCGTGATGGTGGCCTTCAACCTCACCGGCGACCTCGACCAGATGCGCCGCCGGCACGACCTGCTCGTCGCGGAGGGCGCCACCTGCCTGATGGCGAGCCTCAACTCCGTCGGCCTCGTCGGCATGATCGAGCTCGGGCGCTTCAGCGCCCTGCCGATCCACGCCCACCGCAACGGCTGGGGCTACCTCTCGCGCCACCCGCTGCTCGGCTGGTCCTACGTGGCGTGGCAGAAGATCTGGCGCCTCGCCGGCGCCGACCACATGCACGTCAACGGCCTCGCCAACAAGTTCGCGGAGCCGGACGACAGCGTCGTCGCCTCGGCGCGCACCTGCCTGACGCCGCTCTTCCCCGACAAGCCCTGCCTCGCCATGCCGGTCTTCTCCTCCGGCCAGTCGGTGCGGCAGGCCCCCGGCACCTACCGGGCGCTCGGCGGGACCGACCTCATCGTCACGGCGGGCGGGGGCATCATGGCGCATCCGGGCGGGCCGGCGGCGGGCGTCGAAGCCCTGCGCGAGGCCTGGGAGGCGGCGGTGGCGGGCATCCCCCTCGACGCCTACGCGCGCGAGCGCCCGGCCCTGCGCGACGCGCTCGGGGCCGCCGCGTGAGCGCGCCCCTGCCGGACGGGCCCCTCGTCGCCTTCTACGGCGACGACCTCACCGGCTCCTCGGCCGCCATGGAGGTTCTGGCCTTCGCGGGGCTGGAGACGGTGCTGTTCCTGGCCCCGCCCGCCCCGGAGCGCCTCGCCGCCGTCTCCTCCGCCCGGGCGGTGGGCATCGCCGGCATGGCCCGGGCGGCGGCGCCGGCCTGGATGGACGAGCACCTGCCGCCGGTCTTCCGGCTCCTGGCCTCGCTCGGCGCGCCGGTCCTGCACTACAAGGTCTGCTCCACCTTCGATTCCGCCCCGCATGTCGGCTCGATCGGCCGCGCGGCCGAGATCGGCGCGCGGCTCCTCGCCCCGGCCTGGATCCCGATGGTCGTGGCCGATCCCGGCATGGGCCGCTACCAGTGCTTCGGCAACCTCTTCGCCATGGCGGGCGAGGACGGGCACCGCCTCGACCGCCACCCGACCATGGCGCGCCACCCGGTCACGCCCATGGACGAGGCGGATCTCGGCCGCCACCTCGCCCGCCAGACCGCGCTGCCGGTCGGCCTCGTCGACTTCGCGGCGACGAAGCGGGGGGAGGGGGGCGCGGCCCTCGCCCGGGCGCGGGCGGCGGGCGCCCGCATCGTCTCCCTCGACGTGCTCGACCCCGAGACGCTCGCCGCGGCCGGGCGCCTGATCTGGGAGGAGGGCGGCCGGCCGGTCTTCGGCATCGGCTCGCAGGGCTTCGAGGCGGCCCTGGTCGCCCATTGGCGGCGGGCCGGGCTGCTGCCGCCCGCGGCGCCCGCGCCGCGCCCGGGCGCGGTCGCGCGGATCGCCGCCGTCTCGGGCTCGGTCTCGCCGGTCACCCAGGGGCAGATCGCCTTCGCCCGCGCGCAGGGTTTCCGCGTGATCCCCCTCGACGCGGCCCGGGCCGTCGATCCGGCGGCCTTCGCGCGCGAGGTCGGGCGGGCGGCCGAGGCGGCCCTCGCGGCCCTCGGGGAGGGGAGCGACCCGCTCGTCACCACGGCCGAGGGCCCGGACGATCCCGCGGTGGCGCGCCTGCGCGAGGCCGTGCGCGCGGCGGGCGCCGCCCAGGAGGCGGTCGACGCGCGCCTCGGCGCCGGGCTCGGGGCGATCCTGAACCGGGTCCTGCGCGAGGGGCGGCTCGGCCGCGGGGTGATCGCCGGGGGCGACACGTCCGGGCGGGCCGCCGCGCAACTCGGCATCGACGCGCTCGCGGCGATCGCGCCGCTCGCGCCCGGCGCGCCGCTCTGCCGGGCCCTGGGCCCCGAGGGCGCGCCGGCGGGGCTCGAACTCGCCCTCAAGGGCGGCCAGGTCGGCCGCCCCGATTTCTTCGTGGCCGCCAAGGGTGGCTGAAACGCGCGGCTGAAACGCGCGGCTGAGACGCGCGCTGAGACGCGCGGCCGAGAGACCAGCGGACGATCCCGGCCGAGGGCAGGAGCGGCCGCGACACGGGGAGGGACGGGATGACCGGGAGACTGGCGGACAAGGTCGCGCTCGTCACGGGCGGCGCGCGGGGCATCGGGCTCGCGGTGGCGCGGGCCTTCGCGCGGGAGGGCGCCGCCCTCGTGATCGCCGACGTGAACCGCGCGGGCGCCGAGGCCGCCGCGGCCGGCCTCGCCGAGGCGGGCGGGCGCGCCATGGCGGTCGCGGTCGACGTGGCCGATCCGGCCTCCATCGCCGCGATGGTGGAGGCGATCCTCGCCCGGCACGGGCGCCTCGACATCCTGGTCAACAATGCCGGGGTCGGGGGCAACACGCCCTTCCTGGAGACGCGGCTGGAGGATTGGAACCGCATCATCGGCATCAACCTGACGGGCGCCTTCCTGGTGGCGCAGGCCTGCGCCCGGGAGATGGTCCGCGGCGGCGGCGGCAAGATCGTCAACATCGCCTCGCTGTCCGGCCAGCGCGGCGGCGACGGCCGGGCGGCCTACGGGGCGGCCAAGGCCGGGCTCGAACTCCTCACCAAGGTGATGGCGGTCGAACTCTCCGAGCACGGCATCAACGTCAACAACATCGCGCCCGGCGCGATCGAGACCGAGATGGCGCGGTTCGCCCACGACGCGGCGACCCGGGCGGCCTACGGCTACCTGATCCCGATGACCCGCTACGGCACGCCGGAGGAGATCGCCGACGCCGCGGTCTTCCTGTGCTCGGACGAGGCCCGCTACGTCCAGGGCCACACGCTCAACGTCGACGGCGGCTTCCGGGCGGCGGGCCTGATGTTCAAGCGCGCCGCGCCCCCCGCCGCCGGAGCGGCCCCGACGCTAACGACGAACGGAGGAACCCCATGACCACGAACCCGTCGCGGCGGCGCTTCGCCGCCCTCTGCGCCACGGCGGCGATCGGCGCGGCGCTGCCCCTGCGCTTCGCCCGCGCGGCCGAGTTCACGTTCAAGCTCGGCACCAACGTCCCGGAGGCGCACCCGCTCAACGTCCACGCCCGCAAGGCCGCGGCGGCGCTGCTGGAGGCCACCGGCGGCCGGGTCGAGCTGCAGCTCTTCCCCAACAACCAGCTCGGCGGCGATTCCGACATGTTCTCGCAGCTGCGCTCCGGCGCGCTCGAGTGCTTCACCCTCTCGGGCGTCAACGTGCTCTCGACGCTGATCCCGGCGGCGGCGATCTCCGGCGTGGGCTTCGCCTTCAAGGATTACCCGACGCTCTGGCGCGCCCTCGACGGCCGGCTCGGCGCGCACCTGCGCGGCCAGATCGCCAAGTCCGGCCTCGTGGTCATGGACGCGATCTGGGACAACGGCTTCCGGCAGGTGACGACCAGCGTCCGGCCGATCGTGACCCCGGCCGACCTCAAGGGCATCAAGATCCGGGTGCCGGTGAGCGCGCTCTGGACCTCGCTGTTCAAGTCGCTCGGCGCCTCGCCGACCGGCATCAACTTCGCGGAGGTGTATTCCGCGCTGCAGACCCGGATCGTGGACGGGCAGGAGAACCCGCCGGCGATCATCTCGGCGGCGAAGCTGTACGAGGTGCAGAAGTACTGCTCGCTCACCAACCACATGTGGGACGGCTGGTGGTTCCTGATGAACCGCCGGGCCTGGGCCCAGCTCAGCCCCGACCTGCAGGAGACCTTCGCGCGCGTGGTCAACGCGGCGGCGCTGGCGGAGCGCGAGGAGGTGGCGCGGCAGAACGAGGGTTTGAAGGCCGACCTCGCCGCCAAGGGGCTGATCTTCAACGAGGTCGACCCGGCGCCTTTCCGCGAGGCGCTGACCAAGTCCGGCTTCTACAAGGAGTGGAAGGCGAAGTTCGGGCCGGAGGCCTGGGCGATCCTGGAGGAGACGAGCGGGGAACTCGCCTGAGCGCCCGCCGCCGCCCGACCGAGCAGAATGGCATGGGGCCATTCTGCTCGGTCTCGCGGTGTCGCATCGTTTTTCGCCGACGCGGACCTTCGGTTCGCCGCCGAGCCGGTGACCCCTTCGGCACCGGCCGGTCCCGGCCGGCGGGAGGATGCTGAGGAGCCCGACCATGACAGCCATCGCGCGCCGCTTCGCCGACCTCGACGGCGTGAGCCTGCACTACCTCGACGCCGGGGCGGGGGACGCGGTCGTCCTCGTGCACGGCATCCCGCAGACCTCCCACGAGTGGCGCCACGTCATCCCGCGCCTCGCCGGGCGCTACCGGGTGATCGCCCCGGACCTGCGCGGCCTCGGCGATTCCTCGCGGCCCGCCACCGGCTACGACAAGAAGACCCTGGCGGGGGACCTCTGGCAGCTCGTGCGCGGCCATCTCGGCATCGAGCGCTTCTTCCTCGTCGGGCACGATTGGGGCGGGCCCGTCGCCTTCTCGCTCGCGGCCCAGCACCCGGAGGCGGTGCGCCGGCTCGCCATCCTCGACGTGGTCATCCCCGGCGACGGGGCGGATTTCTCGCAAGGGGGGCGGCGCTGGCACCACGCCTTCTTCCGCACCCTCGACCTGCCGGAGGCGCTCTGCGCCGGGCGCGAGCACCTCGTGCTGCGCTGGCTGTTCGACCATTACGGCCAACGCCCGACCAGCATCCCGGAGGCCGACCAGCAGGAATACCTGCGCACCTACACCCAATTCGGCGCCTTCCGGGCGATGCTGGCCTTCTACCGCGCCCTGCCGGTCGACGCGGAGGACAACCGGGAGATGCTCGCCCGCGCCGGCAAGCTGCGGATGCCGGTGCTGGCGCTCGGCGGCGAGGAGGGTTTCGGGCGCGGGAGCGAGTGCATCGCGTCCCTGCGGCGCGTCGCCGAGGACGTCCGCGGCGGCACCGTCCCGGCCTGCGGCCACTGGATCCCCGAGGAGCAGCCGGAGCGGCTCTGCGACGAACTCCTGCGCTTCTTCGGCGAGGAGCCCTGAGGCTCAGCGGCCCGCGCGCGCGCCCCGGACCTCCGCGGCCGTCGCGGGCCGCCCGCCCGCCCGGGCCACCAGCCCGGCCATCTCCTCGACCAGGGCCGGATTGCCGGTCTCGGTGCCGAAGGGCGCGTCCTCCAGCCCGACCCGGACGTGGCCGCCCCGCGCCACCGCCTCGGCCGCCAGCGGCCTGACGTCGACCCCGAGGCCCGCCACCATCCAGGGGCTGCCCGGCGCCGCGGAGGCGAGGAGGCGCAGGTAGGCGTCGAGGGCGTACTCCGCGGGCGGGAAGCCGAAGGTGAAGCGGTCCGAGAACATGAAGCGGTAGACGGGCGGCGGGCAGCCCGGCACCGCCCGCGCCAGGATCGCGCCGAGGCGCAGGAAGCCCGGCTCGTAGATCGCGTAGCTCGGGACGGCGCCGAACCGCGCCGCGAGCGCGAGGCCCCGCAGCACGTGCTCGCCCGGATTGAGATAGACCGAGCCCGGCTCCCCGCGCGCCGCCTCCTCGGCCGTGGCGAGGTGGGTCGAGCCCGGATCGACCACGCCCCATTCGAGCAGCCCGCGCCGGCCGAGCGCCTCGACGGCCGCGAAGCGCGCCTCCAGCGCCCCGGGGCGGAAGGCCTCCGCCGACTGGATGAAGGGCAGGGTCGGGTAGACGATCACGTCCTCGACCGCGCGGATGCCCTCGATGATGGCGGCGTAGACCTCCGGATCGTCGTTCTGCCGCCCCGTCGCCGGGTCGTAGGCGTGGACGTGGATGATGGCGGCGCCCGCCCGCGCGCAGGCGACGCCGTCCGCCACGCATTCCGCCACGGTGAGCGGCATCCGCGGCTGGCGGGCCCGCGTCCAGGGCCCGTTCAGGGCGGCCTCGATCCAGACCGGCATGCGCGTCTCCTCCCGTGTCGCCGCACGCTCCTGTTGTGCGCCGGCGCGCGCCGCGGGGGAAGCGGCCTCGCCCGCTTGCCTGCGGCGGGGCGCCCGTGGGATGGCACCCGGATGATCGACCTCGTGCTCCTGCCGGGCCTGCTCAACGACGCCGACCTCTGGCGCGACCAGGTCGAGGCCCTCTCCGACATCGCCCGCATCCGGGTCGGCGACATCACCCGCGGGGACACGATCGAGGCCGTGGCCGATCAGGTGCTGGCCGAGGCGCCGCAAGCCTTCGCGCTCGCGGGCTTCTCCCTGGGCGGCATCGTGGCGCAGGAGATCCTGCGGCGCGCCGCCGCGCGGGTGACGCGGCTCGCCCTGCTCGACACGACGATCGCGCCCGACGGGCCCGAGCGGGCCGCGAGCCGCCGGGCGCTCGACCGGGCCGCGCGGGTGCCCGGCCGCTTCCACGGCTTCGGCGACCGGCTGCTCGCCACCTACCTGCACCCCTCGCATCGCGGCGACGCGGAGATCGTCGGGCGGATCCGGGCCATGACGGAGCGCCTCGGCCCCGAGATCTTCCGGCGCCAGAACGGCCTCGAGCGCCGGGACGGGTCCGCGCTGCTGCGCGGCTGGCGCAAGCCCCTCCTGATCCTCTGCGGCGAGGCCGACGCCGTGACCCCGCTCGCCGACCACCGCGCCATGGCGGCCCTGGCGCCGGGAGCGCGGCTCGTGGTCGTGCCGGAGAGCGGCCACCTGACGCCGATCGAGCAGCCCGGGGCGGTCTCGCGGGCCCTGCGCGACTGGCTCGCCGAGGCGGGGGCGCCCCTTCCCGGCCCGCCCGCCATCGCGTAAGGGGCCGCAGCGCCTCCCGCCCCCTCCAGGTCCATGATTCGCCTCGACAAGATCAGCAAGCAGAACGGCCGCCAGCTCCTCTTCATCGAGGCCTCGGCCGCGCTCCAGCGCGGCGAGAAGGTCGGCCTCGTCGGGCCGAACGGGGCCGGCAAGACGACCCTGTTCCGGATGATGACCGGCGAGGAGCAGCCCGACGAGGGTCAAGTCTCGATCGATCGGGGCATCACCATCGGGTATTTCAGCCAGGACGTGGGCGAGATGGCCGGCCGCAGCACCGTCGCCGAGGTGATGGCCGGCGCCGGACCGGTGAGCGCGGTCGCGGCCGAGCTCAAGGAGCTGGAATCGGCCCTCGCCGATCCCGACAGGGCGGACGAACTCGACGCGCTCGTGGCCCGCTACGGCGAGGTGCAGGCGCGGTTCGAGGAGCTCGACGGCTACGCGCTGGAGGGCCGGGCGCAGGAGGTGCTGGCGGGCCTGAGCTTCAGCCAGGAGATGATGGACGGGGATGTCGGCGCCCTCTCGGGCGGCTGGAAGATGCGCGTCGCGCTCGCCCGCATCCTGCTGATGAACCCCGACGTGATGCTGCTCGACGAGCCGAGCAACCACCTCGACCTGGAGAGCCTGATCTGGCTCGAAGCCTTCCTGAAGGCCTACGAGGGCGCCCTGATGCTGACCTCGCACGACCGCGCCTTCATGAACCGGGTCGTCGGCAAGATCGTCGAGATCGACGGCGGCGCGCTCACCACCTACACGGGCGATTACGAGTTTTACGAGCAGCAGCGGGCGCAGAACGAGGCCCAGCAGCAGGCGCAGTTCGAGCGCCAGCAGGCGATGCTCGCCAAGGAGATCAAGTTCATCGAGCGCTTCAAGGCGCGCGCCTCGCACGCCGCCCAGGTGCAGAGCCGGGTCAAGAAGCTCGACAAGATCGAGCGGGTGGAGCCGCCGCGGCGGCGCCAGAGCGTGGTGTTCGAGTTCGCCCCCGCCCCCCGCTCCGGCGACGACGTCGCCAGCCTGAGGAACGTGCACAAGCGCTACGGGCGGCGCACCCTCTACGAGGGGTTCGACTTCGCCGTGCGGCGCAGGGAGCGCTGGTGCGTGCTCGGGATCAACGGGGCCGGCAAGTCGACGCTGCTCAAGCTCGTCACCGGGACGACGGCGCCCGACGACGGCACGGTGGCGCTCGGGGCCGGGGTGAAGCTCGGCTACTTCGCCCAGCACGCCATGGACCTGCTCGACGGCGAGCAGACCATCTTCCGGTTCCTGGAAGATTCCTTCCCCCAGGCCGGCCAGGGCTCGCTGCGGGCGCTGGCCGGCTGCTTCGGCTTCTCGGGCGACGACGTGGAGAAGCGCTGCCGGGTGCTGTCGGGCGGCGAGAAGGCCCGGCTGGTGATGGCCCGGATGCTGTTCGACCCGCCGAACTTCCTGGTCCTCGACGAGCCGACCAACCACCTCGACATCGCCACCAAGGAGATGCTGATCGCGGCCCTGTCCGTCTACGAGGGCACGATGCTGTTCGTCTCGCACGACCGGCACTTCCTGGCCGCCCTGTCGAACCGGGTGCTGGAACTGACGCCCGAGGGGGTGCAGCAATATCCGGGCGGCTACACCGAGTACGTGGCGAAGACCGGCCAGGAGGCGCCGGGCCTGCGGCACTAGTCAGACCCCGATCAGCTTGACCATGGGAGTGGCTGCTGAGGCTGGCTTCCAGCCCTCCGTGATCAATCGCCCGAATGACGGCAATGGGAACGGGGTCAGGACATCAAGTCTTCGGCAATCCTCGTGAACCGGCAGTCCAGACGGACACCGGGAGGGGCCGCTCCGGGTCGAGGCGTCACACGTGAACGGATCCGTCCCCCTCTTCCCGCCCGCCGGCCCGCAGAATGACGGCCAACAATCCCCCATAGAAAGCCGTGACGGCGCAGAGCACCAGCCAGCCCGGCAGCGGGCCGATGCCGGCATTCGCAACAATCTCTCCTGCGGATCCGATCAGTTCGCCACGGCCGGATTCCTGGAGCCGCGCCGAGGAGATCTTCAGCAGCCAGGCCAGGAGCAGGATGAGGAACATCCAGCCGTAATTGCGCCGGAGGCGTCGCCTGAAGGCCTCGGTCATCGTGAGGTGGAAGACGGGATGGCGCAGGTCCATGCTGAGCGCTTCGGCCCAGTCGTCCGGCGGATCAGGCCGGGATGCGAAGACCTCGGCGTAGAAGTGGCGTTCGAGCCGGCGCACGCGCCGACGAAACACGTCGAAGAAGCGGTAGCGACGCGCTTCGATGCCGAGCAGGAGCAGCACGAGCAGCATGGCGAAGAGGAGCACGCCGTGGTGGGCCGTGGGTGTCGAGAGGGAGACCGACAGCATGGCAGCGATCACCGTGATGGCCCAGTTCGTCGTGCGGTCGATCCGATCGCGCCAGCCAGCCATCCGGCTGATCTCGGCGCGGTGGAAGTGCGCGAGAACAGTGAGCACTTCAGCGGGTGTCTTCGGGAGAGGAACCGGCACTGCGGTGTCTCTGTCGACCTGTTCGTTCCGCAAGAGTGCGCTCACACCTTCGTCAGAAGCAATGGCGCGGGTCGCCCCGGCAACAGCTTGGCCGTTCGCGTGAGAGCCCCGCACGGCGGATCCCGGGAAATTGTTCACGAAACCAAGCGCCTGGAAAACCCTCGCGATCGGACAGTCCCGACACGGGCTGCGACGGGCCGCCCAGGGTCGCAAGCGGCCCCCCGCATCGTCATGCTGATCGGATTTCGACCCTGAGCAGAAGTGCATGGTGCAATTCTGCTCAGACTCCTTCTCGCATCACTTTTGCCGCCGAACCGGTGACCATTGCGGCGAATGATGCTTAGGCGGGCGCCGCCGTCCCCCCGGCCGGGTGCAGGATCTGGCTCAGGAAGCGCTGCGTGCGCGGGTTCTGCGGGCGCAGGAAGAACGCCTCCGGCGGGGCCTGCTCGACGATCTCGCCCTGGTCCATGAACACGACCCGGTCGGCGACCCGGCGGGCGAAGCCCATCTCGTGCGTCACCACCAGCATGGTCATGCCGCTCTCCGCGAGCTCGACCATCACGTCCAGCACCTCGTTGACCATCTCGGGGTCGAGGGCGGAGGTCGGCTCGTCGAACAGCATGATCTTCGGGTTCATGCAGAGCGAGCGCGCGATCGCCACCCGCTGCTGCTGCCCGCCCGAGAGATGGATCGGGTACTTGTCCGCCTGATCGGGGATGTGGACCCGCGCCAGGTAGGTGCGGGCGAGGGCCTCGGCCTCGGCGCGCCCCAGGCCCCGCACCTTCATGGGCGCGAGCGTGCAATTCTCCAGGGCCGTGAGGTGGGGAAACAGGTTGAAGCGCTGGAAGACCATGCCGATCTCGCGGCGCACGACGTCGAGGCCCGGCAGGTTCGGGCCGAGCCGCACCCCGTCCACGGTGATCTCGCCCGCCTGATGCGCTTCGAGCTGGTTGAGGCAGCGGATCAGGGTCGATTTGCCCGAGCCCGAGGGGCCGCAGATCACGATCCGCTCGGCCCGGCGCACCGTCAGGTCGATGCCGCGCAGCACCTGCACGGCGCCGTACCATTTGTCGACGCCGCGCATCGTGATGACGACCTCGCCGAGGGCGTGCGGCTGGGGGGCGGTCGGATCGCTCTGCGTCATGGGCCGGGACTTCGAGGGAGGGGCGGGATCCCGGGCGAGCGGGACCCCGCGCCGGGAGGAGGCCGGCGGCGGCCTCAGAATTGCGGCATCGGCGGCAGGGTGCCGAGCGGGCGCCCGAACCAGCGCTGGTTGATCGCCGACAATTCGCCGTTGCCGGCGATCTCCGCGATGAAGGCGTTAGCGCGGTCGCGCAGGGCCGTATCGGCCTTGCGGAAGGCCATGCCGTTCGCCTGCTCGCGCAGGTTGAACTTCGGCTCGATGCCGAGGCTCGCGTAATCCTTGGTCAGCTGGGCCAGCACGGTGTTGCTGGCGCCGATCGACTGCACCTGCCCGGAGATGATCGCCTGCGTGGTGGTGGCGTCGTCGTCGAAGCGCATGATGCGGGTGCCGGGCGGGGCGACGGCCGAGACCGCGGTGTCCTGGGTGCTGGCCCGGGCGACCCCGATCGTCACGCCCTTGAGGTCCTCCGGCTTCGACACCGCCAGCGATTTCGGCCCGAGCACGTAGGTGCTGAGCGTGCTGTAGGGGTTGGAGAACAGCACCTGCTTCGACCGCTCGGCCGTGATGCCGAAGGTCGCGATCAGCATGTCGACCTTGTTGGTGAGGAGGTAGGGGATGCGGTTCGGCCCCGTCACCGGCACGAGGTCGAGCTCCACCCCGAGCGACTTGGCGAAGAGCCGCGCCACGTCGACGTCGTAGCCCGCCGGCTTCTGGTCGGCATCGGTGCCGCCGAAGGGGGGGTAGTCGGTGAGGACCCCGACCACGAGCTTGCCGCGCGCCTTGATCTCGTCGGGCGTCGCCGCCTCCGCCGGGCGGAGCCCCGGCGCCAGCGCGAGGGCGAGGCCGGCGGCGAGCGCGAGGGCGGCGCGGCGGCTCGGCCGATGGGATGCGGTCATGGGCTTCCTCCTGTGGGGGTGGCGCGCCTCAGCGGCTCGCCACCGCGAGCTTCCGCTCGATCCGCCGGCTATAGGCCGAGAGGGGCCAGCAGATCACGAAATAGACGAGCGCCACCAGGCCGAAGAGCGTGAAGGGCCGGAAGGTGGCGTTGTTGATGACCTGGGCGGCGCGGGTGATCTCCACGAAGCCGATGATCGAGGCGAGCGAGGTCGCCTTGATCAGCTGCACCAGGAAGCCGATGGTCGGGGCCACCGCGATGCGGACCGCCTGCGGCACGATCACCAGGGCGGTCCGGTTCCAGTAGCCGAGGCCGAGCGCGGTGGCGGCCTGCCACTGGCCGCGCGGCACCGTCTCGATGGCGCCGCGCCAGATCTCGCCCAGGAAGGCGCTGGCGTGCAGCGACAGGCCGAGCGCCGCCGCGCCCCAGGGATCGATCGAGAGCCCGAAGATCCCCGGCACGAAGAAGGCCAGGAAGAGCTGCATCAGGAGCGGCGTGCCCTGGAAGAGCTTGATGTAGGCGAAGGCGAGGGCGCGCAGCGCGCGGATCTCGCCCGTGCGGGCGAGCGCCACCGCCGCCCCGCCGAGCGCCCCGCCCAGGAAGGCGATCAGGGAGAGCGCCAGCGTCCAGCGCAGGGCCGCCAGGATGAACAGGATGTCGCCTTGGCTCAGGCTCCGCATCGGCGCCTCCTACCGCGCGCTCGGCTTGCGCAGGAAGGCCCGCTCGATCCCGGCGAACAGGCCCCACAGCACCACCGAGAGCGCGAAATAGATCCCCGTCACCACGAGGTAGACCTCGAAGCTGCGGAAGTTGCGGGACTGGATGTCGCCCGCCGCCGCGGTCAGCTCGCTCGCGGCGATCGCCGAGCAGACGCTCGAATTCAGCATCAGGAGGATGAACTGGCTGGTCAGCGACGGGTAGATCGCCTGGATGGCCGGCTTCAGCACCACGTAGCGGAAGATCTGCAGCGGCCGCAGGCCGAGCGTGCGGCCGGCCTCGATCTGGCCGTGGTCGATGCTCTCGATCCCGGCCCGGATGATCTCGATGCCGTAGGCCCCGACATTGACCACGAGGGCGAGGAGCGCGGCGCTGTCCGGGTCGAGCCGCAGGCCGAGCGAGGGCAGGCCGAAGAAGATCACGAAGATCTGGATCAGGAACGGCGTGTTGCGGATGACCTCGATGTAGGCGCCGATCAGCCCGCTCAGCCAGGCCGGCCCGGAGGTGCGGCCGAGTGCCCCGAGCACCGCCACCGCCATGCCGATCACCATCGCGAGCCCCGACAGGACGAGGGTGTGGAGGGCGCCCCAGGCGAGCTCCGGCCAGGAGGCGAAGACCTCGCCGAACTCGAATTCGTAGCTCATGCGGGCCGGGCGGCCGGGCGTCGCGAGACCCGGGCGCGGCGCGCCGCCGCGCCGGGGCGCCCTCCATCCGGGGACCTGTCCGTCCGCATGCCCGCCTCCTCCGTGCCGGTGCCCGGGCGGTGCTGGGCCCGGGCCTCCTTCCGGCCTAAGCGACTTGGCGCAAACCGGTGCGATCGGCAATCGCGCATCCGCCGGGAATCGCGCCCGTCCCCCGCCAACCGTTGACGCCGCGGGATATCTGACTAAAGTCAGATATCATGACGACCGACGCCATCGCCCGCTTGCGCCGCTTCAGCCGGGCGGTGACCGCCGAGGTGGGGGCGCTCGACGATTCGTTCCTCGGGCGGGGCCGGCCCCTCGGCGCCGCCCGGGTGCTCAACGCGATCGGGCACGGGCAGACCGATCTCGGCGGCCTGCGGGAGGATCTGCGGCTCGATTCCGGCCTGATGAGCCGGCTGCTGCGCGGCCTGGAGGAGGAGGGGCTGGTCTCCACCTCGCCCCACCCGGCCGATGCGCGCCGCCGGGTCGTCGCCCTGACGCGGGCGGGCCGCCGCGAGTTCGAGGCCTACGAGGCGCTCTCCGACGCGCAGGCCGCCGCCATCCTCGGGCGCGCGCCCGATCCGGAGCCGCTGCTCGCCGCCATGGACCTCATCGCCTCGGTCCTCGGCCGCGACCGGATCCGCATCGAGGAGGCCGACCCGCGCGGCGCGGCGGCGCGCCGCTGCCTGGAGGCCTACTACGCCGAACTCGCCCGCCGCTTCGCGCGGGGCTTCGACGTGGCGCTCTCGCGCGATCCGGACGCGCAGGACATGACCCGCCCGCGCGGCGCCTTCCTGGTCGCGCTGTCGGACGGGCTGCCCCTCGGCTGCGTCGGCCTGAAGGGGAGCGGGGGCGCGCTGGCGGAGATCAAGCGGCTCTGGGTGTCGCCGGCCGCCCGCGGCCTCGGCCTCGGCCGGCGCCTCATGGCGGCAGCCGAGGAGGCCGCCCGCGACCTCTCGATCCGCACCCTGCGCCTCGACACCCACAGCGCGCTGCCGGAGGCGCTGGCGCTCTACCGCGGGACCGGCTGGGTCGAGATCGGGCGGTTCAACGACGACCCCTATCCCGATCACTTCTTCGAGAAGAGCTTGTGATCCGACATCCGACGGAGTGCTTCGCCATGCGGATGGCGGCGTCGCTCACGCGCCGCGCGGGCTTGGCATTTTGGCTTCGCTCAAGCGCCGCGCGGGCTAATCAGACGCTGTCCGGACGTGATCGGCCGGACAGCGGATGAACCGAGGGCGGCGGGCAGCTGCGGCGGGATTGCTCGGCCGCGCGGGTCAGCGCCGGCCCGCGCGGGGCCGGGGCGCGGCGCCGCCGCGCCGCAATTCCAGGGTGGCCCAGCCCTCGATCATCCGCCGGCGGCGCAGCCGGAAGCCCTGGGCCGCGTAGGCCGCGAGCACGCCCGGAACGTCGCGCGCGATCAGGCCCGAGAGGACCAGGGTGCCCCCGGGCGCCACCACCCGGGTCAGGGAGGGGGCGAGGCGGGTGAGCGGCCGCGCCAGGATGTTGGCGAAGACAAGGTCGAAGCGGCGCGGCCGGTTCGCCCTCGCGTCGCGCACGCCCGGCCCCTCGTAGAGGGTGAGGAAGGGCGTGAGCCCGTTCAGGGCCGCGTTGCTGCGGGCCGTCGCGACCGCCTCCGGGTCGAGGTCGCCCGCCACCACGCGGGCGCGCAGCAGGCGCGCCGCCGCGAGGGCGAGGATGCCCGTCCCGGTGCCCACATCGAGGATGCGGCGCGGCCGGCCGTGCCGGAGCCGGTCGACCAGGGCGAGCAGGCAGCCCAACGTCGTGCCGTGATGGCCGGTGCCGAAGGCGAGCGCCGCCTCGATCTCGATCGCCGCGTCGTTCGGGTGCACCCGCGCGCGGTCGTGCGCGCCGTGCACCAGCACCCGGCCGGCCCGCACGGGCTTGAGCCCCTCCAGGGAGGCCCGCACCCAATCCTGCTGGTCGATCGCCGCGAAGACCGCCCGGTCGGCCGCGTCCCCGACCAGCGGCCGGATCAGCTCGCGCACCGCCTCCTCGTCCGGCTCCTCCGAGAAATAGGCTTCGAGGCGCCACGTGACGCCGTCCTCCGCCTCGAAGGCCGCGACCGCGGTCTCGGTCGGGTCGAAGACCTCCCCGAGGAGGTCGGTCATGGCGCGCGCGCCGCGCTCGCTGGTGTCGAGGCGCAGCACGTGGGTCGGGCGGTGGGGCGGGAGGCCTTCGAGCATGCGCGGGATCTACCACCCGGGGCGCCGCCCCGCCACCGGCCGCCGGTCGCGTGCGCGGCGTCACCGCGCCGTCACGCCGCGCCGGCACAAATGGCGGGAACCGCGGCAGGAACGCCGCGTTCTTGCCGCGCCGGCCGCAGAAGCCGGGCCCGGAAGGACATCGCGATGCGCGTGCGAGTTCGTGATCCCCTTCGTCGCTTCGAGGACCCCGTGTCATCCCCTCCCCCCCGGACGATCCGCCGGGCCGAGCGCCGCGAGCGCCCGCGCCCGCCGCTCACCGGCGAGGAGACCGCGCTGCCAGGGCACCTGCTCGTGCTGCTCAGCCGCCTGCACCGGGCCGAGCTCGCCTCCGCAAGCAGGACGGACCCGGCCGCCGGCTCCTCCTGAGGCGGCCGGCAGGGTCGTCCGCGTCCGCGCTTGGCCGAAGCCGCAGCCGAAGTGGCGCATGGCCGAAGTGGCGCTTGGCCGAAGTGGCGCTTGGCCGAAGTGGCGCTTGGCCGAAGTGGCGCTTGGCCGAAGTGGCGCTTGGCCGAAGTGGCGCTTGGCCGAAGTGGCGCTTGGCCGAAGTGGCGCTTGGCCGAAGTGGCGCTTGGCCGAAGTGGCGCTTGGCCGAAGCCCGCAGGTGACCTATGGTGAGGCCGCATCAGCGACGGACGGGATCCATGCGGCTCACTCGGCGGGGCGTCATCCTGGGGCTGGCGGGGCTCGGCCTCGCGCGGGGCGCGCGGGCCGAGGGTCCGCCCGTGCTGGTCTTCGCGGCGGCGAGCCTGAAGAACGCCCTCGACGAGGCGCTGCAATCCTGGTCGCGCCGCACCGGCAAGGCCGTCCGCGCCTCCTACGCCGCCTCGAACACGCTCGCCAAGCAGATCGAGGCGGGGGCGCCCGCCGACCTGTTCTTCACGGCGGATCTCGACTGGATGGGTTACGTGGCCGCCCGGAACCTGATCCGGCCGGGGACGCGGGTCGAACTCCTCGGCAACAGCCTCGTCCTCGTCGCCCCCCGGGACTCGACCGTCTCCGTCGCGCTGGCGCCCGGCCTCGACCTGCGGGCCGCGCTCGGCTCAGGGCGGCTGGCGATGGGCCATGTCGAGGCGGTGCCGGCCGGCAAGTACGGCAAGGCGGCGCTCACCCATCTGGGCGCCTGGGAGGGCGTGAAGGACCGGGTGGCCCAGGCCGAGAGCGTGCGCGCCGCGCTCCTCCTCGTCTCGCGGGGCGAGGCGCCGCTCGGGGATCGTCTACGCCACCGACGCGGTGGCGGATGCGGGGGTGCGGGTGGTGGCGACCTTCCCGGCCGACAGCCACCCGCCCATCGTCTACCCGCTCGCGCAGGTCGCGGCCTCCACCCACCCGGACGCGCCCGCGCTGCTCGCGGACCTGCGCGGGCCCGAGGCGCGGGCCGCCTTCGAGCGGCAGGGCTTCACGCTGCTGGCCTCGCCGGCCGGCCGCTCCTGACCCCCATACCAGCGGTCACGTCTCGTGACCGTTGGTTCGGTTCTCGAATGTGCGCCGAGCCATTCTTCTCACCAAGCCCTTGGCGTGGTGCCGAGCATTCGGGACGGTCGACGGCCCGACGCGTCCCGGGCCGTTGCGATCAGGCCTCCGGTGAAAGTGCGATCTGGGCCTTGCGGTAGCGGCGGCCATAGCCGGCATATTGCTCGACGATGCGGCGCATCATCTCGCGCTTGCCCGCATCGAGCGGCGCGAGGCGGCGCGCCGGGCGCCCGCCCCAGAGCCAGCCGGATTCCAGCACTTGGCCCGCCGCGGTGACGGTTCCGGCCGCGACCAGCACGTCCTCGTCCACGACGGTGCCGGGGGCGAGGACGGCCCCGATGCCGACGAGGCTGCGCGGGCCGATCCGCCCGTCCGCCGCCACCACGTTGTGGCCGAGGGTGGTGTCCCGCTCGATCACCAGCCCGGCCCCGAGGGGGCGCAGGACGCTGTTGTCCTGCACGTTCGCGTTCGGGCCGACCGCGATCGGCCCGGCCGCCGCGTCGAGGTCGCAGCCGAAGAAGATGCTGGCCCCCGGGGCGAGGTCGACCGGCCCGGCGAGGCGCGCGCTCAGGGCGACGAACACGGCGGGCGCGGGATGGCCCGGGGCCGCCGCCGGCACGGCCGCCGCGGGGCCGGCGCGCAGGCGCGCGGCCCGGGCGGCGGCCTCGCCCGCGGCGAGCCGGCGCAGGGGCGCGGCGGGCGAGCCCGCGTAGAGCAGGCCCGCCGCGAGGGTCGAGCGGGGATAGACGGTGCTGCCGGCCTCGATCACCACCCCGTCCTCGACCACGGAGCCGTCGAGCACGACGCAATCGTCCTCGACCACGCAATCGTCCCCGACCGTGCAGGCATGCACGACGGCGTTGCGCCCGACCGTGACCCGGTCGCCCAGGATGCAGGGGTACTTGTCCTGGGCGATGTGGAGCGTCGCCCGCGGCCCGAGCCAGAGGCCGTCGCCCGCGATGACGTCGTGGCCGTCGCCGCGGATCACCGCGGCGTCGCCGAGCCACGCCCCGGCGCCGAGGCTGGTGCGGCCGATCACCGTGCTGCGCCGCCCGCAGCGGGCCGGCGGGGAGGCGAAGGCCGGCTCGGTGCCGTCGTAGGGAAGCAGCAGGTCGGGGCGCACGGGGTCTCTCGCGTCGGGGCCGGCCCCGCACGGGGCCCCGCGCTTCATGCACCGCGGCCCGGTGCGGGGCCAGCCCCGATCGCGCCGCCGGGCGGGCCGTGCTAAGCATCATGCGCCGAAGGGGTCGCCGGTTCGCCGGCGAACCGAAGCACCGCGTCAGCGAAAATGATGCAAGAACAAGAGCGAAGCAGAGTTGCCCGGCGCAGCTCGGCTTGGGGAGCCCGCATGATCCCGCGCCTGAGCATCCAGTCCGACCCCTTCGACGTCGCGGCCGAGATCGCCGCCCTGTCCGCCGCGACGGACGGCCGGGCGGGGGCGGTCGTCAGCTTCACGGGCCTGTGCCGGGACGAGGGCGGGCGCCTCGCCGCCCTCGAACTGGAGCATTATCCGGGCATGGCGGAGGAGGAGGTCGGGCGGGTGCTCGACGAGGCCGCCCGGCGCTGGCCGCTCGACGGGGTGACGGTGATCCACCGCCACGGGCGGATCCGGCCGGGGGAGGGCATCGTCCTGGTGCTGACGGCCTCGGCACACCGCGAGGCGGCCTTCGCGGCGGCGAGTTTCCTGATGGACTACCTCAAGACCCGGGCGCCGTTCTGGAAGCGCGAGCACCTGCGCGACGGGACAATGGGGGGCTGGGTCGAGGCCACGGCGCAGGACGAGGCGGCGGCCGGGCGCTGGTAGCGGGGTCCGGCGGGCGGTCCTCCCCGGCGGGACATCGCGGCCGGCCGGCCTATCTTGCCGCGCAGTGAGCGCCCCCTGCGCGGTGCCCGGAGAGGATCGGTTCATGACGGAGGCGGGGGTGCGGCCGCGGCTGCTCGCGGGGATCGGGGTCGTGCTGTTCGCGGCCGGGCTCGGGCTGACGTGGCAGGCGGCGGACACGCTGCTGCTGATCTTCGCCGGCATCCTGTTCGGCGTCTTCCTGGACGGGCTGGCGCGCCTCCTCGGCCAGGTCCTGCCGCTCGGCCACGGCGCGCGCCTCGCGCTCGTGAGCGTGCTCCTCGCCGGCCTCGTCCTCGGCCTCGCCGGGTTCGGGGGCGCGACGGTGGCGGCCCAGGCGGACACGCTCGGCCAGACCCTGAAGCAGCAGACCGAGACGGTCCGCGGCTGGCTCAGGACGCGCGGCATCGATACGCGCGACCTCGACCTCGCGGGCGGGGAGGGGGCCGCGAAGGAGGGTGCCGCCCGCGGCGCCCTGCCGAATCCGAGCGCCCTCCTGTCGGAGGCGGGCCGGATGCTGGGGCAGGCCTCGATGATCGCCGTGCGGGTCTTCGGAGCGATCGGCAACCTGTTCGTGGTGGTGGCCCTCGGGCTGTTCCTGGCGGCCCAGCCGGCCGCCTACCGGGAAGGGCTGCTGCGCTTCGTCCCCCGCCGCCACCGCTCCCGCGCCGCCGAGATTTTGGACGCGACCGGGGAGACGCTGCGGCACTGGCTCTTCGGCCAGCTCGCGATCATGGCGGCGATCTTCGTCTGCGTCTGGCTCGGCCTGTCCCTGCTCGGCCTCGACGGGGCGCTGATCCTCGGCCTCCAGGCGGGGCTGCTCTGCTTCATCCCGACGGTCGGCGCGCTCGTGGCCGGGCTGGTGATCGTGCTGGCCGGGCTCGCCCAGGGCCTGAAGGGGGCGCTCGGCGGCCTCGCCATCTACCTGCTGGTCCAGGCGCTGGAGAGCTACGTGCTCACGCCCTTCATCCAGAAGCGCGCCCTCGACATCCCGCCCGCGACGATCTTCGCCGGGCAGATCCTGCTCGGCGTGCTGCTCGGGCTGTGGGGCATCGCCCTCGCCCTGCCGCTGATGGCGGTGGCCAAGGTGCTGCTCGACCGGCTCTACCGGCCCGAGATCGAGGCGTGATCCGGGATCCGCCTGATCGAAGCTGGATCCCGGACCACGAGCCTGCGCGGCGCCTGAGCGCGGCGCCTGAGCGACGCCGACAGCCGCATGGCCGAAATGCGAGATGGCGAAGCCATCAACCGGACGGCGTATGCCAAGCCCGCGCGGCGCCTGAGCGAAGCCGACATCCGCTTTGCGAAGCAATCAACCGGATGCCTATGTGTCAGGGGCCGCCGACGAGGCGCAGCACCGGCCGCCCCGAGGGTCTGACGAAGACGACGTCGCAGCCCTGCGCCGATTCCTCGATCACCCGGGCGCGGTAGCCGAACTGCGCGGCCACGTCCCGCACCTGGACCAGGGTCTCGGGGGACACCCGCTGCGTGAAGGCGGTCGCGCCCGCGGCGAGGCGGGCGACGACGAGGCCGATGGTCACGCCCTCGCCGAACTCGGCGCAGCGCCCCGGGAAGCTCAAGCGCACCCCGTCCTCGACCTCGATCTGGCTCATCCTGCGACCATCCTCTCGCCATCAGTCTTAATCGGACGAGCCTAAAGACTTGGTGATGAGCGTGCGCCGCGCCACGGCTCAGCGCAGGACAGCGGCCGGTCGATCGACTTGCGTGTCCATTCCCGGCGCGGGCCCCTCAGGCGCGCGCCGGAAAAGCCTCCTCGAACCGGGCCGCCTCGCCGGAGGCGGGCGTCACCAGGCTGCCCTCCCACATCACGGTCGCGCCGCGCACCAGCGTGCCGACCGGCCAGCCCGTGACCGTCGTGCCGTCGTAGGGCGTCCAGCCGCAGCGGCTGGCGATCCAGGCGTTGCGGATCGTCTCGCGGCGCTTCAGGTCCACCACCGTGACGTCCGCGTCGTAGCCGACCGCGAGGCGGCCCTTGCGGGCGAGCCCGAAGGCGCGCTGCGGCCCCGCGCTCGTCAGGTCGACGAAGCGCGCGAGGCTCAGGCGCCCCGCCGCCACGTGGTCGAGCATGATCGGCACCAGCGTCTGCACCCCGGTCATGCCGGAGGGGGAATCCGGGTAGGGCTTGGCCTTCTCCTCCAGGGTGTGGGGGGCGTGGTCGGAGCCGAGCACGTCCGCGACGCCCTGGGAGAGACCCCACCAGATCCCGTCGCGATGGGCGGCGTCGCGCACCGGCGGGTTCATCTGCACCAGCGTGCCGAGGCGCGGATAGGCCTCCGCGCCGTCCAGGGTGAGGTGGTGGGGCGTCACCTCCACGGTCGCCACGTCCTTGTGCGCGGCGAGGAAGCGCATCTCCTCGGCGGTGGAGATGTGCAGGATGTGGATCCGCGCGCCGGTCTCCCGGGCGATCCGCACCAGGCGCTGCGTCGCCGTGAGCGCCGCCTCGGGCGAGCGCCAGACCGGGTGCGAGGACGGGTCGCCCGGCACGCGCAGGCCCTTGCGGGCGCGCAGCATCGCCTCGTCCTCGGCGTGGAAGGCGGCGCGGCGGCGGATGCGCTTCAGGATCTCGGTGATCCCCGCATCGTCCTCGACCAGGAGCGAGCCCGTCGAGGAGCCGATGAAGACCTTGATCCCCGCCGCTCCCGGCAGCCGCTCCAGCTCCGCCACCTCGGCGGCGTTCTCGTGCGTGCCCCCGACCCAGAAGGCGAAGTCGCAGTGCATGCGGTGATGGGCGCGGCGGAGCTTGTCGGCGAGCGCCTCCGGGCCGGTCGTCTGGGGATTGGTGTTGGGCATCTCGAACACCGTCGTGACGCCTCCCATCACGGCGGCGCGCGAGCCGGTCTCCAGATCCTCCTTGTGGTCGAGCCCGGGCTCGCGGAAATGCACCTGGCTGTCGATCACCCCCGGCAGGAGATGCAGGCCGGTGCAGTCCCGGACCTCGCCGGCCGCCGCGGTGGCGAGGTCGCCGATGGCCGCGACCCGCCCGGCCCGGATGCCGAGATCGCCCGGCCCGACGCCGTCGTGGTTGACGAGCGTGCCGCCGCGCAGGATCAGGTCGAAGCTCTGGGTCATCGCGGCCGTCTCCGGGCTCAAGGCCGATTGAGGGCGGCCCCGAGGCGGCTTATGTCAGCCTCGCCGGAGGTTCAAGCGGGGCCCCGGACCAGAAGGACCGCCTGCCGATGCCGATCGCCCTCCTGCCGGACCGCGCCGTGCTGAGCGTGGCCGGCGACGATGCGCCGGGATTCCTCCAGGGGCTCGTGACCTGCAACGTCGAGACCCTGCCGCCGGGCGAGGCGCGGCTGGGGGCGCTGCTCACCCCCCAGGGCAAGGTCCTGATCGACTTCCTGATCAGCCGCGCGGCGGAGGGTTTCGCCCTCGACGTCGCGCGGGCGCTGCTGCCGGACCTCACCCGGCGCCTGACCCTGTATCGGCTGCGGGCCAAGGTCGCCTTCGCGGAGGCGCCGCTGCGGGTCCTGGCGGTCTGGGGCGGGCCGCCGGCGGGCGCGTGGCTGCGCGACGGGCGCCTGCCCGCCCTCGGCTGGCGGCGCCATGCCGGGGAGGGCGAGGGCCCGGCCCCGGACGCGACCGCGGAGGATTACGCCGCCCACCGGATCGGGCTCGGCGTGCCGGAGGGGGGCGCCGACTTCGCCCTCGGCGACGCTTTCCCGCACGAGGCGCTGATGGACCAGCTCGGCGGCGTCGATTTCCGCAAGGGCTGCTACGTCGGCCAGGAGGTGGTGTCGCGCATGCAGCATCGCGGCACGGCCCGGACCCGGGTCGTCCCGGTGGCCTATGCGGGCGCCCGGGCGGCGGCGCCCGGCACGGCCGTCACGGCGGGGGCGCGGGCCCTCGGCCAGACCGGCGGCGCCGCGGGCGCGCGGGGCCTCGCGCTCCTGCGCCTCGACCGGCTCGCCGACGCCGTCGCGGCCGGCGAGGCGATCGAGGCGGGCGGGCTGGCACTGCGGGTCGAGCGGCCGGCCTTCGCCAGTTTCGAGGTTCCGGGGGCGGGGTAGGGCGCCGGCCGGTGCGGGGCGCCGCCGCGCGCCTCACCCCTCCACGGGCTGGCACACATCCACCCAGGCGGCGCCGACGAGGTCGGCCATCCGCTCCGGCGGCAGCCGCACGGAGCTGTGGGTGGAGCCGCCGGCCGGGATCACCTCCGCGAAGGCGCGCAGCGACACGTCGCAATAGACCGGCAGCGGCGCCGGCAGGCCGAAGGGGCAGACGCCGCCGACCGGGTGGCTCGTCACCCGCTCGGTCTCCTCGGCGTCGAGCATGCGCGCCCGCCCGCCGAAGGCGTCCTTCATCTTGCGGTTGTCGAGCCGGGCATCGCCCCGGGTCACGACCAGCAGGACGCGCTCGCCCACCCGCAGCGACAGGGTCTTGGCGATCTGCCCGGGCGCGACGCCGTGCGCGTCGGCCGCGAGCGCCACCGTGGCGGAGCTCGCGCGCGTCTCGATGACCGCGAGGTCGGGCGCGCGCGCGGCGAGGAACGCCCGCACGGAGTCGAGGCTCATCGCTGCCGCCTCAATGGTGGCGAGGGGGATTGACCGTGTAGGCGCCGTTGCGGATGCGCTCGGGGAAGCCCTCGGCGAAGCGGGCGGTCGCCTCCTCGCCGTAGGTCTGCACCAGCTCCTGGAAGGCGGCGAAGAGCGCGGCCTGGGCCATGCAATCCCCGTCGATTCCATCGAGGCAGCCCTCGGCGAACGCCTGCGACACGTAGGTCAGGGCGGTGCGCTTGTCCTCCTGGTCGGAGGGCTCCGGGGGAAGGAAGGTCTCGAAATTCGGCATCGGCGGGCGATTCAGCGATTCGGTGCGGCCTCGGGGTCCTCGAGTCATAGGAGCGGGCCGGGGCCCGGGCCAGCGAGGAATTGCGAATGGGTTAACGCGCGCGGCGCAAAGCCGCGCATCGGCGCGGGCGCGACACAGCTGTGGCGTCCGGGCGACAGGGCGGGCCGGGAGGGGCGAGGCCCGCGCAACCCTGGCACGCCGCGCGGCGGCTGGAATTCCGGGCTGCGGCGCGCCATGTAGAAGGTCACCGCCCCGCGCGCCGGCCCGTCGCCCCGCGCCGCCCGGCGCGTCGAGGCCGCGGCAGGCCTGACCGTTCCACATCGCCCAGACCGGACGCGGTGCGTCCGGGACCGCTCGCGGTCCCGCCTCGGTGCGGCCCGCGCGGCACAGCACGAGAGACCCGTCCATGTTGCGTTCCAAGCAGAAGCCGAAACCGCAGGATACCGGTTACGTCCTGTTCGACGTCTATTACGAGGACGGCTCGCGACGCTCCAACCGCCGCGTGCCCCGCTCCGTCCTGAACGGCCTCGACGGCGACGCGCCGGCCAAGCAGGTCATCGAGGAGCAGGACCGCGAGATCGCGGAGAAGTCCGGCCGGCCGCCGCTCGCCATCACCCGGCTGGTGCGCTCGGGCCGCTGAGGCGCCACGCCGGTGCCGGGCCGGAGCGCGGCCCGGTGCGGCGCCCGTCAGGTCTTCGCGCAGGTCTTCGCGTCGGCGGCGAAGACCCAGTCCGACAGCGTGGTCGGCAGGGGGAGGTGGCGCAGGTCGAGCCCGCAGGACGGCGTGTAGGTCTCGCCGTGGATCAGCCGGTCGAGGGCGAGTTCCGCGCTGTCGTAGCAGCCGAGCGGCTCGCGCTCGTAGAACAGCACGACGCGGTCGCGCCCGGCCCAGCGGGTCAGGGCAATTCGGAACTCGCCCTGCGGCGTCTCGCAGAACCAATACCCGCTCATGACGCGCGTTCCTCCACTGGTTTGCTCTTGTTGAGGGACAACGCCGGCGGACACGCCCGGTGCCCGCTCTTGCCGTCATCAATCCTTTATTAACACCTGCGTAGCCTGCGCGGGCGATCGGGGCAATCCGCCTTCCGACGCAGGGGCGCCGGGCGGCCGCCGTCCCCGGCCGGACCGAGGCCGGGCCGGTCGCCGCCCCCGGCCGGACTGAGGCCGGGCCGTCGCACGGACTTCCGTCGCCCGCGGGCGTCGGCTAAGGATGCCGAGCGAAGGCTTCGGCCTCGCGCTTCACGGCCCCGCGGGCCGTCCCGCGGCAGCAGGCGTTGGTGAACCATGGCGGATTCGAACCGGGCTGAGGTCCAGGATGACGAGCAGGCCGCGAGCCCGAAGGCCGGGCTGCTCGCCGGCAAGCGGGGCCTCGTGCTCGGGGTGGCGAACAACCGCTCGATCGCCTGGGGCATCGCGCGCAGCGCCCGGCTGCACGGGGCGGACCTCGCCTTCACGTACCAGGGCGAGGCGCTCAAGAAGCGGGTCGAGCCGCTCGCCAAGGAACTCGACGCGGCGGTGGTCGGCCATTGCGACGTCACCGATCCGGGCTCGATCGACGCGGTCTTCGACGCTGCCGGCCGCCACTTCGGCGGCAGCCTCGACTTCGTCGTGCACTGCATCGCCTTCTCGGACAAGGACGAGCTGACCGGCCGCTACGTCGACACCAGCGAGGCGAACTTCTCCAAGTCGCTCCTGATCTCCTGCTACTCGTTCACGGCGATCGCGCAGCGGGCCGAGAAGCTGATGCCGCAGGGCGGCTCGCTCCTGACCCTGACCTATTACGGCGCCGAGAAGTGGATGCCCCACTACAACGTGATGGGCGTCGCCAAGGCGGCGCTCGAAGCCTCGGTGCGCTACCTCGCGGCCGATCTCGGCCCCTCGAAGATCCGCGTGAACGCGATCTCGGCCGGGCCGATCAAGACGCTGGCCGCCTCCGGGATCGGCGACTTCCGCTACATCCTGAAGTGGAACGAGTACAACGCGCCCCTGCGCCGGACCGTGACGATCGACGAGGTCGGCGAGACCGCCGCCTACCTCGTCTCCGACATGTCCCGCGGCATGACCGGCGAGATCCTGCACGTCGATGCGGGCTACCACGTCGTCGGGATGAAGAATCCCGAGGCCCCGGACATGAGCAAGGAGTGACGCGGGCGGTGCTTTCGGGGCTTGGCGCGCGCCGCCCCTGAGGCCAGTATCGCGGCCCTGGGCATCACGCGCCGACGCGGCCAGCGGTCGGCGGGAATGATGCGCAACGAGGTCGCCGAGCAGGATGGCCCCGCGCGATCCTGCTCCGGCGGCACCCGACGCGGAGCCGCGCCATGACCGTTCCCAAGGTCGCCATGCTCACCGCGGGGGGACTCGCGCCCTGCCTCTCGGCGGCGGTCGGCGGGCTGATCGCCCGCTACACCGACCTCGCCCCCGAGATCGAGATCATCGGCTACCGCAGCGGCTATTACGGCCTCCTCAAGGGTGAGGTGCTGGAGGTCACGCCCGCCGTGCGGGACCGGGCCCGCACGCTGCTGCGCCACGGCGGCTCGCCCCTCGGCAACAGCCGCGTCAAGCTCACCAACGTCAAGGATTGCGTGAAGCGCGGCCTCGTGCGCGAGGGCGAGGACCCGCTCAAGGCGGCGGCCGAGCGGCTCGCCCGCGACGGCGTCACCATCCTGCACACGATCGGCGGCGACGACACCAACACCACCGCGGCCGACCTCGCCGCCTACCTGCAGCGGAACGGCTACCGGCTCACGGTGGTCGGGCTGCCCAAGACCATCGACAACGACGTGGTGCCGATCCGCCAGTCCCTCGGCGCCTGGACGGCCGCCGAGCAGGGCGCGGTCTTCTTCGAGAACGTCGTCAACGAGCAGAGCGCCAACCCGCGCATGCTCCTCGTCCACGAGGTGATGGGCCGCAATTGCGGCTGGCTCGCCGCCGCCACCGCCCGGGCCTATCGGGCGCGCCTCGCGCGCCAGACCTTCCTGCCGGACTTCAACCTCGACCCCGCCCACAAGGACATCGACGCGGTCTACCTGCCCGAGACGCCGATCGACCTCGACGCCGAGGCGGAGCGCCTGCGCGCGCGCCTCGCCCGGAAGGATTGCGCGACGCTCTTCGTCAGCGAGGGCGCCTGCCTCGACGCGATCGTGGCCGAGATCGAGGGGCGCGGCGAGGTCCTCGGCCGCGACGCCTTCGGGCACGTCAAGATCGACACGGTGAATGTCGGCCAGTGGTTCGCCGATCGCTTCGGCCCCCGCCTCGGGGTCGAGAAGACGCTGGTCCAGAAATCCGGCCACTTCGCCCGCTCGGCCGCGCCCAACGCCGACGACCTCAACCTGATCCAGGGCATGGTCGACCTCGCGGTCGAGAGCGCGCTCGCGGGCGTGTCCGGGGTGATCGGCCACGACGAGGAGCACGAGGGGCGCCTGCGGGCGATCGAGTTCCCGCGCATCCGGGGGGGCAAGGCCTTCGACCCGGCCACCCCCTGGTTCACCGACCTCCTCGCCGCGATCGGCCAGCCGCGCGGCTGAGCCCTACTCCGCCGCCGCGGGGAGGGGCGCCCGGTCGGGCAGCCCGTCGAGGGCGGCCGGGCGCGGGCCGCCGGTCGCCCAGTCGAGCAGTTCCACCGTGTGGACGATCGGGATGGCGGTGCCCTTCCCGATCTGGGTGGCGCAGCCGATATTGCCGGTCGCGATCAGGTCCGGCGCCACCCGCTCGATGTTGGCGACCTTGCGGGCGCGCAGGGCGCCGGCGAGTTCGGGCTGCAGGAGGTTGTAGGTGCCGGCCGAACCGCAGCAGATGTGGCCCTCCGGCACGTCCTTCACGGTGAAGCCCGCCCGCTTGAGCAGGGCCTTCGGCTCGGTGCGGATGCCCTGGCCGTGCTGCATCGAGCAGGCCGAGTGGTAGGCCACGACGAGGTCGGTCTCGACCGACGGCTCCCGCAGCCCGATCGCGGCGACGTACTCGGTGACGTCCTTGGCCAGGGCGGAGACGCGCCGCGCCTTCTCGGCATAGGCCGGGTCGTCCCGGAACATGAAGCCGTAATCCTTGATCGTCGTGCCGCAGCCCGAGGTGGTGATGACGATCGCGTCGAGGCCCGGCCCGTCCATCTCGGCGATCCAGGCGTCGATCGTGCGCCGGGCGAGCGCGTGGGAGGAATCCTCCCGGCCCATGTGGTGGGTGAGCGCCCCGCAGCAGCCCTCGCCCTTCGCCTGCACCACCTCGATCCCGTGGCGGTTGAGGAGGCGGATCGCCGCCTCGTTGAAGTCCGGCCGCAGCACCGACTGGGCGCAGCCGCGCAGGAGCGCGACCCGGCCCCGGCGCGGCCCCGCCGGCGGGAACAGGCCCGGCCGGTCGCCCGCGCCCCGGCCCGGCAGCGCGGCGGGCGCGAGGTCGAGCATGGCGGAGAGCCGGCTGCCCGCCCGCGGCAGCCCGGCGACCAGGCGCCGGAAGGGCTTGCCCAGGGTGGCGGCGAGAAGGGCGAGGCGGAAGCGGTGCGGATAGGGCAGCAAAGCGGCCAGCAGGGCGCGCAGCCAGCGGTCGGCCGCCGGGCGGGCGTAGGTCCGCTCGATGTAGGACCGGGCGTGGTCGACGAGGTGCATGTAATGCACGCCGGACGGGCAGGTGGTCATGCAGGACAGGCAGGAGAGGCAGCGGTCGACGTGCTTGACCACTTCGGGCGGCGCCGGCTTGCCGCCCTCCAGCATGTCCTTGATCAGGTAGATCCGCCCGCGCGGCGAGTCGAGCTCGTCGCCGAGGAGCAGGTAGGTCGGGCAGGTGGCGGTGCAGAATCCGCAATGCACGCAGGTGCGCAGGATTTTCTCCGAGGCCGCCATGGCCGGATCGGCGAGCTGCGCGGGGGTGAAGTTCGTCTGCACGACGGTTCCTCGATCACGTTTTGTCGGGGCGGCTTCTCAGGGGCCTGCCGTGTTCTAGACCAATTCCACGGCGCGTGGGGCGCCGTCGTCGCCGCATCCGGAGCCGGAGCGATGCAGACATTCTTCTATTACCTCGCCACGCTCGTCGAATCCGCCCTCTCGCTGGTGGGGATCCGGGCGGCCTACGAGGCACCGGCCTACGCCCTGGTGCGCCGCCTCGACGGGGAGGTCGAGATCCGGGATTACGCGCCGCGGACGGTGATCGAGACCGGAACGCGCGGGCCAGGCGATGCCGAGGCCTTCCGGCGCCTGTTCCGCACGATCACCGGGGGCAATCGGGGCGCGCGGCTGATCGCCATGACGGTGCCGGTGGAGCAGGCCGAGCGGCCCGCCGCGCCGGCTTCCCCCGGGACGGCGGGGGAGGGGTCGATGCGCTTCGTCCTGCCGCGCAAGGTGGTCGCGGCGGGCGCGCCGGAGCCGACCGACCCGCAGGTGCGGCTCGTGCACCTGCCCCCGCAGCGGCTGGCGGTGCTGCGCTTCTCGGGGGCCGCGGACGCGCGCACGCGCCGCGTCCGGGAGGAGGAGCTGCTGCGCAGCCTCGCGGCGGCCGGGCTCGCGCCGCGCGGCGCGCCCGTGCTCCTGTCCTACGATCCACCGATGACGCCCCCGTTCCTGCGCCGGAACGAGGTGGCGGTGGAGGTGGCCTCAGCCCCCTGATTCGGCGGCCGGACGCGGCGCCATCCCGGTGAGCGCGTCCCGCATGGACTTGGCCCGAGCGTCCAGCCTCCGGACAAAGTCGTCGTCCACCTCGACGTCGCCGCCCCGCAGGCGCTTGATGTCGAGGTAGGGAATGAAGATGTCGGGCTTGCCGGACAGCCAGATCGCCGAGACGTGCAAGGCCGGCACGTCGAGGATCCGGATCTCGTAGGGGGTGGGCTTTCCGTCCGCGATCGTTGCGGCGAGGGCCGCGGCGTCCATGAGGCGCCGCGCCGAGTCGCCCCGCGAGAGACTGGCGAACCGTGCCTCGTCCCCAGCCCTTTGGCCGAGATCGGCCACCGCCGCGGAGCCGCTGCCCGCTTCGAGGAGGTAGCGCCAGCCCACGGGCTCGGCGCCCGACACGCCCTCGGCGCTGACCTGGTCGAGCCCCAGGCGGTAGAGCGGGATCGGCTCCGACAGGTTGAGGGCGGCCCCGCCGGCCGCGCCGGCGCCGGCGTCCGCGCTCCAGAGGTCGCGCACCGCGCGGGCGACGATCGCTCGGCCGTGCTCCGGGGCCGGCTTCAGGATCAGGCTCATGGTCATGCTCCCAGGAGATCCGGATCGTCCGCGCCCGCCTGCGCCACCGCGGCGCCCCCGCTGGCGGTCGGGGCCGTGAGATAGGAATGCGTCCAGTCGCCTCCCGATCGGTACAGGGACGGAAACTCATCGTAGGCCACCTGAGTCTCCATCTGGGTCTCCATCCAAATCGGGTCCGCGATGTCGAGATAGGTCCGGCCGTCCTGCGTGAGATATCCGATCACGGCGACGAAGTGGCCGCCCCCACCATACCACCCGATCCGACAGCCGACGACCGAGCCCGCGTCGATCCGCGCCTGCACCTGGGCGAAGGTCAGAGGCTGGGCGGTGGTGTCCTCCAGGTGACCGACGATCTTCAGGACACGATCCAGGTACCAGGGCTTGTCGCACTTGGTCGTGTCGCTCCCTCCGTCGGCGCAGCAATCCTGACGACCGAGGGCGGTGCAGGCGAGTGCGCATTGCGTCCGCCTGCGAGCGCCGGCGTAGAAGTGCTCGATGCTGACGCCGACTGCGGCCCAGCACCAATTGTCCTGCTCCTGCTGCTCGATTCCGAAGCTCAGCCTGCGTCGAAGGGGCGGAGCGGACCCTCCCAGGGCCGACACGGCTGCGGGGGCGTGGCCCTGGATCGGCCGCGGTGACAGGAATTGCGGAATAGGCATTCAGCCCTCACTGAATGTCGGCCGGACCTTATGACGGCCGCGTCGGATCGTCCGGCATCGATTCCGCATGAATCTGCATCGGAGTCGGACCCTCGTCCAGGGGCAACATTTTGGAAATCGGCGCTCCGGCACCCGCGAGAACGCTGCTGAAGCGAGCGAGTACGGGAGCATGTGCAGCCGGATCAATCGCGCTCGCGTTTCTCATCTGCTGGCGTAAGAAATCATCGCTCAAAGTTTCTCTGGATCCAGGTCGAGTCAGGCAATCGAACCGTTAAATTGTTGACCCTGGCGACGGCAGGTCGCGGCATGTGCGCGCGAGGTCAGGGAAAGGCGCGGCGCTCGCCGGGGTCGAGATCTGTTCCGCGCGTGCCGCACAGGCTTCCTATACGACATCCGACGGGTTGCGTCGCCATGCGGATGCCGGCTTCGCTCACGCGCCGCGCGGGCTTGGCATACCCAATCCGCTTGATCCCTTCGGGATGGCGGATCGGGGCTTCGCTCACGCGCCGCGCGGGCTCATGATCCGCTTGATCCCTTCGGGATGACGGATTTGGGCTTCGCTCCAGTGCCGCGCGGGCTTGTCATGCGCTGTCCGGACGTGATCGTCCGGACAGCGGATCACACCCCCGGATACATGCGGCCCGGGTTGAACAATCCGGCCGGATCGTGGGCCGCCTTGATCCCGGCCGTGAGGCGCATCAGCGGCTCCGCCAGCGGCTCGAAGACCGGCACGGCGGCGCGCACCGCCTCGGGGGCCCGCACCAGGGTGGCGTGGCCGCCGACCTGCGCCACCGCCGCCCGCAGCGCCGCCGCGCCCGCATCGCCCTCGGGGCTCGTGCGCAGCCAGATCAGGCCGCCCCCCCAGTCGTAGAACCACGCCGCCGCGCGCTCCCGGGCAATGGCGGCGGTCACGAGCGGGCCCCGCGTCGGCGCCGTCGAGATGCGCCAGACCACCCCCTCGCCGGCCGAGGCCGCGAAGGGCGTCGCGTCGCGCACCGAGGCCCAGAGCGAGGCCGCCTCCCCGCCCTCGATCACGGCCGGGGTGCCGAAGCGGCGCAGCAGCCGGCGCAGCTCGCCGAGCCGGTAATCGATCGAGGCGGAGAACCCCTCGATGCGCAGGAAGCTGCGCGCCTCGCCGCCGTCGATCCCGGCGGGCCAGTGCGCCGCCCCGGTGATCTCGAAGGGCGAGCCGAGGGCGAGGCTCAGCGCCTCGACCGCCCGGGCATCGTCGAGGCCGGGGAACACCAGGGTCGCGGCGCTCTCGGGCACCGGCAGGACCTTGAAGGTCACCTCGGTCAGGAAGCCGAGGGTGCCCCAGGAGCCGGCCATCAGCTTGACGAGGTCGAGGCCGGTGACGTTCTTCATCACGCGCCCCCCCGACTTCACCACCTCGCCGCGCCCGTTGACGAAGCGCACGCCGATCAGGCTGTCGCGGGCCGCCCCGGCCATGATCCGCCGCGGCCCCGAGATGTTGCCGGCCGCCACCGCCCCGATGGTCGGCTCGCCCGAGGAGCCGAGGAGCGGGCGGTGGTCCATCGGCTCGAAGGGCAGCATCTGGCGCCCGGCGGCGAGCCGCGCCTCCACCTCGGCCAGGGGGGTGCCGGCCAGCGCCCGGATCACGAGCTCGGCCGGCTCGTAGAGCGTGATGCCGGTGAGGGAGCGGGCCGACAGGGTCGCCTCGTCCTGGGCCGGGCGCCCGATCCCCGCGCGGGTGCCGCCGCCGACGAGCCGCAGCCGCTCCCGCCGCTGGGCCGCGGCCGCCACCATCTCCGCCGCCTCCGCCTCGGTCCGGGGCTGGTACACGCTCATGGCCGTTTCTTCCCTCCCGGCCGGATCGGCCGGATCGGCGAGGAATGCGGCGAAGCACCGGCCGGCGCAAGCCGTCGCCGGCGCGGCGCAGCGCGCCGTCCCGAAGCGTCATTCGCCGAAGCGATCACCGGTTTGGCGGCAAAAATGATGCGAAAACAAGAGTCTAAGCAGAATTGCGCCATGCAATCCTGCTTAGGCGGCCGGAACCGCCCGGCGCAGGCGCGGCGCCACCGCCGCGCGCAGGCCCGCGATGTCGAAGATCCAGACCGCGGCGCCGTAGACCGCCGCGCCCGCCGCCACGCTCGCCCCGAGCGCCGGCCAGGGGCCGAGGCCCCGCAGGGGCAGCACCGCCGCCACCATCAGGCCGGTCGCCGCCAGGGAAGCGGCGAGGTCGCGCAGCGGCAGGCGCAGGCGCCGCGGCCCGGTAAGGCCGCGCAGGGCCAGGAACAGGCAGGCCGCCATCAAGCCGAGGGACTGCGCCGCCGCGATGCCCGAGGCGCCGAAGGCGCGCGCGAGCGCGAGCCCGCCGAGCCCGTTCACCCCGGCCCCGATCAGGGCCGCGACGATCACCGGCCGCGTGCGGCGGCGGATCTGGAAGATCGGATTCAGGGCGAAGTTCATCAGCGCCCCGGCGAACAGGCCGGGCAGCAGGAGCAGCGTGTAATGGGCGAAATGCCCGCGGAACGCCTCCGGCACCACGATCGCCTCGACCGCCGGGGCGACGAGCCAGAACCCCGCCGCGCAGGGCAGCAGCAGCGCCACCACCACGGCGCCGTTGCGCGCCACCTGCGCCTCGCCGGCCGCCGCGCCGTGATGCTCCTCGGCCTGCACGGCGAGCTGGAACAGCAGCAGATCGAGCGCGGCGCCGAGCGTGCTGAAGATCCGCCCGCCGATATCGGCCGCCAGGGAGAAGTAGCCCGACTCGGAGAAGCCCGCCAGGGCCGCCACCGCCGCCCGGTTGGCGAAGGGCATCAGGTGGTAGACCGCGTTCGCGGCGATCAGCGGCAGCCCGTAGGCCGCGAACACCCGCAACGTCGCGTGCCGGCGCGCCCGGTCCGGCGCGTGCGGCGGGTCGGCGAGGGCGCGCCGCACGGCCAGCACCGCGAGGAACTGGCTGAGGCCGCCCGCCACCATCACGAGGGGCGGGAACGGCAGGAGCCAAGCGGTCGCGGTCATCAGCGCCAGGGCGAGGGCGTTCTTGGCCAGGACCAGCCGGAAATAGAGCCCGCCCTCGAACCGCGCCCGGGTGAGCGCCGCGGCCGCGTCGAAGAGGCCGATCCCGACCGCGGCGGCGGCCGCGGCCGCGGCGAGCCGCGTCTCGTCGTGCCAGCGCGCGGCGAGTTCGCCCCCCGCCAGGACGAGGAGCGCCGCGCCCGCGAGCCCGACCGCCACCGCCGCGTAGGCGCGGTTCAGCATGGCGCGGATCCAGGGCTCGTCCCGGCGGACCCGGTCGGAGTAGAAGCGCGTCGCCGAGAGGCGCAGCCACTCGAACAGGAGCGTGTTGAGCAGCACGGCCCCGGCCGTCCCGAGGGCGAAGCGGCCGAAATCCGCCGGCCCGAGGAACTGCGCGATCAGCAGCCCCAGCGCGAAGTTGAGGGCGGCGTTGATCACGAAGGCTGCGATGACCGCCATGTCGGGCTGCTTGCGTGGGGACCGGGACGAGAGGTGTACGTGGTCGCGGCGAAGATGTCCTTAAGCGCGGCGGCCGGGCCCGGGCGCGCGATGCTGCTCGCCGTGGCCGGCATCGGCCTCCTGTCGCTGATGGACGCGATGATCAAGGGGCTGGCGGCGCGCTACGCCGTGCCGGAGATCGCGTTCCTGCGCTACCTTTCCGGGTCGGTCCTGATCCTGGCGCTGCTGGCGTGGCGGCGGCCGGGCTGGCCCTCCGCGGCGACGTGGCGCGCGAACGGCCTGCGCGCGGTGCTGGCGGCCGCGACCGCGCTCACCTTCTTCACCGGGCTCGCCCGCCTGCCCCTCGCCGAGGCGCTGGCCCTCTCCTTCCTCAGCCCGATCTTCATCGCGCTCTTCGCCGGCCTGCTGCTGCGGGAGATGGTGCGGCCGCGCGTCTGGGCGGCCCTGCTGCTCGGCCTCGCCGGGGTGCTGGTCGTGGCGGGCGGGCAGCTCGGCGGCGCCGCGGCGGGGGAGGGGCACCTCCTCGGCATCGCCGCCGTGCTCGCCTCGGCGCTGACCTACGCGCTCTCGATGGTGCTGCTGCGCGCCCGCGCCGCGCGGGATTCCGTCGCGGTGATCGTGGCGATCCAGCATGTCGGGCCGGCCGCGCTGCTGGCGGCGCCCGCCGCCTCCACCTGGGTGCCGGTGGCCGCGTCGGACTGGCCGGCCTTCGCGCTGGTCGGCGCGCTCGGGGTGGCGGGCCACCTCGTGCTCAGCCGCGCCTATGCGGGGGCGGAGGCCGCCCGGCTCGCGGTCGCCGAGTACTCGGCGCTGATCTGGGCCGTCGGCCTCGGCTATCTCGCCTTCGGCGAGGTGCCGGGGCTCGCCACCGCGGCGGGATCCGGTCTGATCCTGGCGGGCTCGGCCCTGGCGGCGCGGCGCTGACCCGACCGGTCAGGCGAGCGCCTCGGCCCCGGCCTCGGCCGGGATGTCGCGCAGCGAGATCATGCCGACCACCGCCTCGTCCCGCATCACCGGCAGGTGGCGGATGCCCCTCTCGGCCATGAGCCGGTGCGCCTCGGCGAGGGGCGCCTGCGCGGCGATGGTCAGGGGCTCGCGGGTCATCACCTCGCGCACCAGGGTCAGCATCGGGTCGCGGTGGCCCGCGATCACCCGCCGGGCGATGTCGCGCTCGCTGATGATGCCGATGAGCCGGCCCTCGTCCAGCACCGCGAGCGCGCCGACGTTGAGCGCCCGCATCCGGTGGCAGACGCTCGCGATCGTGAAGCTCCCGGTCACCGCGTGGAGGGGGTGGCCGGCGATCACGTCGCCGACGGTGGGGACGGTCATGCTGCGCTCCGCTGGCGGGCCGCCGCATGTCTGGAGGGCGGCCCGAACCGTGGCGGCATCCTCCCCCGCGCGGCCGGCCCCGGCCTTGACCTGAGTCAAGCGCGGCCGGCGCTCCCGCTCCTCCGCGCCGGCATCCGGCTCGCGGCGGGCGGCCGGCGGCGAGGCCGCGCCCGCGTCCGGCCGACGGCGCAGGACGCCGACGCATCGGGCCGCCGACCCTCACGACTCGGCGCCGCGGGCCAACGGCGCGGCGACCGTGCGAGACCGCAACCAGCGCTCACGAGACATCCCCGCTCGGATCAGAACCAGCCCCTCAGCTTGAACCACAGGGCGGGCGCGAGCGCGCTCAGCGCGATCACGGCGAGCCCGTAGGGATAGCCCCAGGCCCAGTCCAGCTCCGGCATGTGCTTGAAGTTCATGCCGTACATCGACGCGACGAGCGTCGGCGGGATGCCGATGATCGACACCACCGTGAGCACGCGAAACGTGTTGTTCTGCTCGATGTTGATGAGGCCGAGGGCCGCGTCGAGCAGGAACTGCACCGTCTCGGAGAGCCGGGTCTCGAACTCCTCCAGCGAGGCGATGTCGAGGTGCAGCGTGTCGAGATGGGCATGGTCCTCCGGGCCGAGCCAGGCCTCCGCCTCGCTCGCCACGTAGGGCACCATCCGGTCGAGGCCGACGAGGGCGGAGCGCAGCTTGGCGAGGGCCTTCCCCCGGCGCCCGATCTCGCCGAGGATCCGGCGCAGGGCGAGGTCGCGCCGCTTGGGCGCCGAGGCCTCGCCGTGCCCCGCGTCGAAGTGGAAGACCCGGGTCGAGAGCGCGTCGAGCGCGTCGCTCATCGCCTCCAGGCTGTCCGCCATGGCGTCGACGAGTTCGGCCATCAGGGCGGTGAGCACCCCGACGCTGGTCTCCAGGCCGTCGCGCTCGGCCTGGCGCTGCTTGACCGCGTCGAAGGCCGCGAGCGGCTGGAAGCGGATCGAGACCAGCCGCTCGCGGGTCAGCACGAAGCCGAGCGGGCGAAGCCCGAGATCGCCCGGAACGAAGGACACCATCGGGGTGCTGAGGTAGAGCGCGTCGCGCCGCCGCCGCAGGCGGCTCGACCGCTCGACCTCGCTCAGGGCCGCGCGGCTGGGCACCTGGAGCCCCGTCGCCTCCTCGGCGAGCGCGATCTCGGTCTCGCTCGGATCGACGAGGTCGAGCCAGACCCCGTGAGGCGGCGGCGCCGCGCAGGCCTCGCCTTCGGCCACGACGCCGCCGGGGCCGTGCAGGGTGATCATCGGGGAAGGATCCTGGTGGGCCGGCTTGTTGGCGCAGAACGTCTTGACTTGCCCGAAGGGTCCGCATAGGTCAGCCGCGGCTCTGGCACTCACCGAAAGTGAGTGCTAACAGGCCGCGCCGACACCGTGCGGCCGCACCGACGCCGAGGCACCATCGCCAAGTGCTTGTGGGAAGCAAGAGGGCAGCACATGCAATTCCGTCCGCTGCACGACCGCGTGGTCGTCCGTCGCATCGAGAGCGAGGAGAAGACCAAGGGCGGCATCATCATCCCGGACACCGCCAAGGAGAAGCCCCAGGAGGGCGAGATCGTCGCCGTCGGCCCGGGCGCCCGCGACGAGACCGGCAAGGTGACCCCCCTCGACGTGAAGGCCGGTGACCGCGTGCTGTTCGGCAAGTGGTCGGGCACCGAGGTCAAGATCGACGGCCAGGACCTCCTGATCATGAAGGAGTCCGACATCATGGGCGTGCTCGCGTAAGGCGGCCCGGAATTCCGCCGCGACCCCCGCGCCGCCCCCGCGAGGCGGGCGCCGCGCCGGGGATCGCGCAAGACGACGATCGAACAGAGAGGTTTGGACATGGCAGCGAAAGACGTTCGTTTCGCCTCCGACGCCCGCGAGAAGATGCTGCGCGGCGTCGACATCCTGGCGGATGCGGTCAAGGTGACGCTCGGCCCGAAGGGCCGCAACGTGGTGATCGAGAAGAGCTTCGGGGCTCCGCGGATCACCAAGGACGGCGTGACGGTCGCCAAGGAGATCGAGCTCGCCGACAAGTTCGAGAACATGGGCGCCCAGATGGTGCGCGAAGTGGCCTCGAAGACCAACGACCTCGCGGGTGACGGCACCACCACGGCGACCGTGCTGGCCCAGGCCATCGTCAAGGAAGGCGCCAAGTACGTCGCCGCCGGCATGAACCCGATGGACCTCAAGCGCGGCATCGACCTCGCCGTCACCGCGGTCGTGAAGGACATCCAGGGCCGCTCCAAGAAGGTCTCGGCCTCCGAGGAGATCGCCCAGGTCGGCACCATCTCGGCCAACGGCGACAAGGACATCGGCCAGATGATCGCTCAGGCGATGCAGAAGGTCGGCAACGAGGGCGTGATCACGGTCGAGGAGGCCAAGACGGCCGAGACCGAGCTCGACGTGGTCGAGGGCATGCAGTTCGACCGCGGCTACCTCTCCCCGTACTTCATCACGAACGCGGAGAAGATGATCGCCGAGCTCGAGGATCCCTACATCCTGATCCACGAGAAGAAGCTGTCGTCGCTGCAGGCGATGCTGCCGGTGCTCGAGGCGGTGGTGCAGACCGGCAAGCCGCTGCTGATCGTGGCCGAGGACATCGAGGGCGAGGCGCTGGCCACGCTGGTGGTCAACAAGCTGCGCGGCGGTCTGAAGGTGGCGGCCGTGAAGGCGCCGGGCTTCGGCGACCGGCGCAAGGCGATGCTGGAGGACATCGCGATCCTGACCGCCGGTCAGATGATCGCGGAGGATCTCGGCATCAAGCTGGAGAACGTGACGCTTCCGATGCTCGGGCGGGCCAAGCGGGTGCGGATCGAGAAGGAGAACACCACGATCATCGATGGGGCCGGGGATAAGGCGGACATCGAGGCGCGGGTGGCGCAGATCAAGGCGCAGATCGAGGAGACGACCTCGGACTACGACCGGGAGAAGCTGCAGGAGCGCCTGGCGAAGCTGGCCGGGGGCGTGGCGGTGATCCGGGTCGGCGGCGCGACCGAGGTCGAGGTCAAGGAGAAGAAGGACCGCGTCGACGACGCGCTCCACGCGACCCGCGCGGCCGTGGAGGAGGGCATCGTCCCGGGCGGCGGCGCCGCCCTGCTGCGGGCTCGCGAGGCCATCAAGGACCTCAAGAGCGACAACGCCGACGTCCAGGCCGGCATCAAGATCGTCCTCAAGGCGCTTGAGGCTCCGATCCGCCAGATCGCCGCGAATGCCGGCGTCGAGGGCTCGATCGTGGTCGGCAAGGTCGCCGAGAACGGCTCGGCCACCTTCGGCTTCGACGCGCAGAACGAGACCTACGTCGACCTGATCCAGGCCGGCATCGTCGACCCGGCCAAGGTCGTGCGCACCGCCCTGCAGGACGCCGCCTCGGTGGCCGGCCTGCTGGTGACGACCGAGGCGATGGTCGCCGACGCGCCCAAGAAGGAGGCCCCGCCGGCCATGCCGGGCGGCGGCGGCATGGGCGGCATGGACTTCTGAGGTCCACTCGCCACCACGAGACGGAGAGGCCGCCGCGAGGCGGCCTCTCTGCGTTCGGGCCCCCGGTCGGCCCCGGCGACGGGTCGCCGCCGCCGCGCCTCGCCACGTTGTCGGCGCGCGGGCGCGCCCGGCCAAGTCGTCGCGAGGGCGCGGTCAGTCCGGCGGCCTGCGGAGACTGCAAAGCGTTCCGATGACGGGCCGGTAACTTCCGTCCGCTAACCTCGGGGCATGCGGATCACGATCATCTCCCTTGCCCTGCTCCTCTCCGCGGCCTCCGCCGAGGCGCAGACGCTGGAATTGGATCAGCGCCTGCGCAGCTGCCTGTTGGAACAGGCGCAGCAGACAACGAGCGAATCCAGGAAGGATGGCGAGAAGCCCGACCTCAAGCAGCAGGCGGGTCAGCTTCTCGGCCGCTGCGGCACCGATGTCGGGGCGTGGCTCTATGCCTGCCGGGCGGAGCGCAGCGAGCCCGATTGCAGCCGTGGGGCGGACGTCCGCGCCGTGGCGGCGCTGCAGGGCGGCAAGGGCGCCGGCGGGGACGCGAGCAAGGGCGGCGGCCACTGACCGCCGCGCTGGGGCGCCTTCAGCGCCCCTTCCACTGCGGCGGGCGCTTGCCCAGGAAGGCCTCGATCCCCTCGCGGAAATCCTCGCTCGTGTAACACATCAGGATCAGGTCGTCGCCCGCCTCGGAGGGGACCGCCTGGATGCGGCGCAGCCCCTCCTTGGTGGCGCGCAGGGTCAGCGGGGCCTGGGCCGCGACGGTGAGGGCGAGCGCCTCGGTGCGGGCCGCGAGCGCGTCCGCGTCCGGCACGACCTCGTGCAGGAAGCCCGCCGCCTTCGCCTCCTCGGCCTCGTAGAGCCGGCCCGTAAAGATCATCTCCTTGACCCGGGCCGCGCCGACCAGGCCCGAGAGCCGCGCGAGGCTCGACAGCGAGAGGCAATTGCCGAGGGTCCGGGCGATCGGGAAGCCGAACCGGGCCTCCGCGGAGGCGACGCGCAGGTCGCAGCAGGCCGCGATCGCCGCCCCGCCGCCCGTGCAGGCCCCCGCGACCGACGCGATGGTCGGGACCCGGCAGGTCTCCAGGGTCGACAGGATGCGGTCGATGCGCCGCTCGTAATCGAGCGGGTCCTGCGGCGTCGTGAAGGCGCGGAACTGGGCGATGTCCGTCCCCGCCGCGAAGGCCTTGCCGCCGGCCCCGGAGATGACGAGCACCCGCACCGAGGGATCCTCGTTGACGCGCGCGCAGAAGGCGGCGAGGTCCTCGTACATCGCGAAGGTGAGCGCGTTGCGCGCCTGCGGCCGGTTGAAGGTCGCGCGGGCGATGCCCCCGTCGATCGAGACCAGCAACTCGTCCGTCCGTCCCTCGCTGCCCATCTGGCGCACTCCCTGATCTGTCTCGTCCCGGGTTAGCGGCCCGGCGCCCCGCCCACAAGCGCCGGTCCGGGCCGCGCCGTCCCGCGGACCGCCGCGCGGGTGGACAAGGTCCGGCGCGACCTCCGCGGCCACGCTTGCCGTGCTGTGCGCGGGCCGGATCAGGGGCGAGGGAGACGGGACGATGCGCGCGGCCGTGGTGATCGCCGGATGGGCCCTCGGCTTGGCCGCCGGGGCGGCGCAGGCCCAGGTGAACAACGACGACCTCGTGCCCTGCGTGCCGGAGGGCGAGGTCCGCGTGATGCCCTGCCCGACCACCGTCTTCTCCGGCGTTCCGGGCAGGACGGCCGGCCCTTCCCGCAGGGCGACCAAGTCGCGTGCAACAACCAGAATTTCGGCGACCCGGCCCCCGGCCAGACGAAGACCTGCTTCGACGCGCGCCGCGGCGAGCGCCGATCGGAGCGGGCCCGGCGGCGTTCGGCGGTGACGCCGGCGGCGGGCCCGCAACGGAGTGGCCCTCGCCGGATGCGGACGGGTCCGCTCAGGCGCGCAGCCAGACCTCGTAGCAGGCGGTGGCATCGGCAAGGTTGGACCGCTCCCGGAGTGCCGCCAGGAACGACGTGTCGGTCATCTCCCGAAGCGTGGGATTGAGTGGGCATGTCTGGACGAAGACGGCATCGGCCTTCGCCAGGTAGGCGCGTGCCTCGTCGACCGTCAGCTTGCCGACCGTCCGCAAGGGATCGAGCCAGAGTTTGGTGCCGGGCGTGGGAGAGGCGCCGAGAAGGCGGCCGAAAGGTTCGACGTAGCCGATCGTGGTCACCCGCATCGGCGGGTGGACGAGGTTGCGCCGTCGCACCAACTCGCCCATGGCCGCGACCTCGCGCGCCCATGCGAGGCTCATCGCGGGTTCGGTCGCGTTCAGGCCGCCCGCGAAGGCGGAATCGGCCCCTTGGACGATCACCTTGGTTGCCTCGGGGCCGTGCCAGAGGGCCGTGTAGCGATCGGCGACCGTGCTGGTCCGCTGCGGGACGAGCGCGCGCCCGATCACCGCGTCGAGTGCGGGCTCGCGCCTCATGGAGGCGAGGTGATGGACCGCCATCGTGCTCCCGCGGCGCAGGATGGACTCCGCCAGAGGGTAGGCCGCGGTCACCAGGAGAGCGACGACGAGTGCGCTCGCCCCATGATCGCCCCGGGATGGGCGGGGCGGTCGGGCCGAGCGTGCGGCGAATCCGCCGAGCGGACCGAAGGCCAGGACGATGACCGGGAACAGGGCGAGGTTGCCGGTGCCCTGGCTCTCGGTCGCCAGAACGGCCAGCACCGCCGCGGCGATCGGACGGTCTTGATCTCTCGACGAATAAACGAGCGTAGAAAATTGCAGTAAGCAACTGATATAAATGGTGCTTTTACACCTGAAGTAATCGTATAACTCATATCGAAATCCATAATAAACTTCTGTGAAATTGCTCTGTTTGGTCGAATTAATAATATGAGGTAATCTGCAATATGTCATATCTAGCTTGCATAATCGCATGCTGTCATAGCACTGTTGCCAATTATCTATGATGCATCGCCATCATGCTAATCCGTAATCGGCTTCGCCTGATTCTTCTCGAACTCTTGATAGGATGGCATCATCGCTGTGGCGGATCAATCCCTTTTGTACCCTAACGTAATAAAGCGCTATTAGGCAATCAGCTTGGTATGAAACTCCGCCTGTGCCGCCTGAATTCAACGTGCGAAGAAAATAAAACGAGAGATGTAGTCAAATTTCATCATGATCGACACTCACATCGAAGCTCCCTTTATGGCAGCGAAGAGGTGTGACAAGGCCCAAGGGCGCATTTCGGCGAATCCCAGGATGCCGCGCATCGACGACCTGAGGTGCAGTCTGCGAGACGTCCCACGACAAGACCAAAAAGGCGCTCCGCAGAGTGGTCGTTCAGGCAACGCCAGCGCGAGGACCACGCCGTATCTCCGGCCGCGCGGGCGGCCGGCCAACGCCGACGTGTCGCGCCAGGATCGCTTGCCTCCGGGCCGGGCGAGCACCCTCTCGCGAGGCGTGCATGATCTGCGCGTTTCGCGCGGCCGCCCGCGCGGTCATCCGGCCCGCCGCGTGGCGGGGCGGGGAGCGCGTCGCCTCGACACGCCCCTTCGCGCCCGGTCGGGCCGCCCGACCGCGCGGATTCGCGTGCCTCATCGAGAAGGGGCGATCCCACCCGGGAGCGGAACCCCGCGCCGGGCCGCGCTCACACGCGGTCCGGTTGATGGCTTCGCCATCTCCCATTTCGGCCATGCGGATGTCGGCGTCGCTCAGGCGCCGCGCCCAGGCGCCGCGCAGGCTTGGGATCAGGGATCCGCTTCGATCAAGCGGATCCCGGATCAGGCCCCGGCGCACGCGCGGGCGGAGTGCGGGGCGAGGCGCACGACGCCGCGCCCCGCCGCCTTGGCGGCGTAGAGCGCCTGGTCCGCCAGCCGGTAGAGGCCCTCCCCGTCGAGACTGTCGCGCGGGGCGAAGGCGACCCCGATGCTCACCCCCACGGTGAGCGGGGGAAAGCCCGCGAGGGCGAAGGGGGCGTGGAGCGCCTCGATCAGGCGGCGGGCCATGGCCTCGGCATTGACCGGCTGGTTCGTGCGGGTCTGGAGAATCACGAACTCGTCCCCGCCGATCCGCGCCGCCGTGTCCTCGGTCCGGATGATGCGCCGGATCCGCTCGGCCGCGGCGCACAGGAGCGCGTCGCCGGCCGCGTGGCCGAAGCGGTCGTTCACCTCCTTGAAATGGTCGAGGTCGAGGCAGAGCAGCGCGAAGGCGCCGCCGTAGCGCTGCACCAGGGCCAGTTCCTGCTGCAACCGGTCGCGCAGCAGCAGGCGGTTCGGCAGGCCCGTGAGCGCGTCGTGGAGCGCCAGATGCGCGATCCGGCTCTCCGCCTCCTTGCGCTCCGAGATGTCGCGCACCGCCGCCACGTAGCCGGTGGGCAGGCCCGTCCCGCCCTCGCGCATCACGCTGAACGTCGCCTCGACCCAGACGAAGCGGCCGTCCTTGCGCCGGTAGCGCTGCCGGCCCACGACCCGGTCGGCCTCGCCGCGGCTCACGCGGTCGAGCAGGGCGCGGTAGCCCGCCGCGTCGTCCGGGTGGACGCCGTCGATCGGGCGGGTGCCGACGAGTTCCTCGGGCGCGTAGCCGAGGAGGGGGAGCGAGGCCGGCGAGACGTAGCGCCGGGTCGTATCCGCGTCGGCGAGCACGATCATGTCGGAGGCGCTCTCGGCCAGGAGCCGGAAATGCGCCTCGCTGGTGCGCAGGACCGCCTCGGTGTGGCGCAGGCGCAGATGCGCGCCGACGATCGCCGCGAGATCCGCGAGGCGCGCGCGCTCCTCGGGCGAGACGCGGCGCGGGGTCGGGCCGAGCACGGCCAGCACCCCGAGGCGCAGGCCCGGAGCCAGGATCAGCGGAACTCCGGCGAAGAACCTCAGGGAGGTCCCGCGCGCCCGGCCCGCCTCGGAGACGCGCGGATCCTCCGCCGCATCCTCGACCACCAGCACCTCGTCGCCCAGGAGGACCTGCGCGCAGAGCGCGGCCGCCCGGGGCGCCTCCGCGACCGGGAGCCCGCACGCCGCCTCGATCCGGTGGCCCTCCGCCCCCGCGCGCGACACCAGGGCGGCCGGCAGGCCGAGCAGGGCCGCGGCCGTGCGGCACATCGCGTCGAGGTGGGACTCCGCCCCACTTCCGAACGGCCGCGGACCCCACGCCGGATCCGGGCGTCTCGTCACAGCAGCAGTCGAAACGGACATGCGGCCTGCCTGCAAGTCTGCCGATCGATCAGGATGAACCGACCCCGCTGTTGTAGAGCGGCTTCCGAAAAAATCCCTTAATCGGCTCCTGGACGGCCCGGATTCTTCCGGAAGTTCCAGATCTTAGGCCCAATTGGGGAGCCCCGTGGGTGTCCTGCGGCCGGCGAAGACCGAGACGGCGGAGATCACATCTCCGACATGGCTATGCCGGATTAGCTATGTCTGTCAAAGATTGTAAAAGTCTCGATGGTGTTTTCGGTGTGACTGCGCGGTCAGATTGTGATGACGTAAGGATAGAAGCATTGCCTGATATTTTGCGTCAAGGCGCTGTCCATGAAGGCGAAACTTGCCGGGATTGACGCCGCGTGACGGCCCCGAGCGGCCGGACAGGGGCAAGGGGTGGGATGCGCTCAGGGCCCGGGGCGCAGGATCAGCCGGTTCCGCGAGGCGCCGAGCACCGCCCGGTCCGCCTCGGCCGGCCGCCTCCTCCATGCCGATCCCCTCCTGCCTCGCGACCAGCGCCTCCGCCTCGACCACGAGGTGGCTCGCAGGGGTGCCGTCCCGCCGGATGCCGAGGTCGCCTGAGGAGCCGAACACCGCCTTGCCGACGAGCGCTGCCGGGCCTTCGCGGACGCGGCCCGCGAAGTCGCGCCCGGGGGTGCGGGGCGGAGGCGCGGGGCGGAGGCGCGGGGCGGAGGTGCGGGGCGGGGGTCCGGGGCGGGGGTCCGGGGCGGGGGTCCGGGGAAAGACCGCGGAGGGCATCGGGCCGAGCGCCGCCTTGGCGTCGGAGGGGTTCACGGCCGCGGCCTCGCCGGCGACCAGGGCCTCGTCCGCGCGGGCGCGGCCGATCTCCCGCCCATCCGGGATCCTCTCGGCGCTGCCGGGCCGGGCCGATCCGGGGCCGGCGCCGGGACCGCGGACCTGATCGAGGGCATGGCCGACGAGGCGGCCGGCCACGCCAAGCAGGGGATCGACGGCCTCACGGGCGACCGGAAGCTTCAGGCCGAGGGGAGGGCGCAGGAGCTGAAGGGCCGAGCGCTGAAGGGGCTCGGCGAAGCCAAGGACGCCGTCGAGGCGATCCGCGAGACGTTCTGACCGGGCAGGCCCCGGCCCGGCCGGGGCGGCCCCCGGCGCGGGGCGCTCGGCGACGACGAGGCGGCCCGCCGGCTCGGCTGCGAGCCCGGCACGGTCGAGAGCCGGCTCGGCCGGGGCCGGGCGCGCCTCGCCGCCCTGGTCGGCGGGGACGCGGCCTGAGCCGGGCCTCAGCTCGCGCGCAGCAGCGGCACGGCGCCGGGCTCGGCGAGGGGGGCGGTGCGGATCGGCACCGGGCCGCCGCTGCGCGGCCCGCCGCGGCAGTCGAGCGGCAGCACCACCACCACGCGGGTGCCGCGGGCGACCGAGCTCTCGAGCAGCAGTTCGCCGTCGTGCAGGCCGACGAGGCCCCGCACCACGGAGAGCCCGAGCCCCGTGCCCTCGTGCATCCGCGCATAGGCCGCCGAGTCGCCCGCCTGGAAGAACGGATCGCCCAGCCGCGGCAGGTCGGCCTCCGCGATGCCGACGCCGGTATCGGTGACGGACATCTCGATGCGGTCGTAGATCGCCCTCACCGCGACCGTGATCCGCCCGCCCCGCGGCGTGAACTTCACGGCGTTCGACAGCAGGTTGATCAGCATCTGGCGGCAGGCGCGCGGATCCGCCGTGAGTTCCGGCAGGTCGCGGGGGACGTCGCGCATCAGCTCGATGCCGCCCTGGTCGGCGCGCAGCTGCATCAGGTCGCAGCAGCCGTTGACCAGGGCGCGCAGGTCGAACGGTTCCGGCGCGAAGTCGAAGCTGCCGCTCTGGATCTTGGTGAGGTCGAGGAGCGCGTTCACGACCTCCAGGAGGTGCCGGCCGGAGCCGTGGATGATCGCCGCGTATTCGCGCTGCCGCTCCGGCGGCAGGGCGAGGTTGGCCTCGGCCGAGAGCATCTCGGAGAAGCCGATGATCGCGTTGAGCGGGGTGCGCAACTCGTGGCTGACCACCGCGAGGAAGCGGCTCTTGACCGCGTCGGCGCGCTCCGCCTCGGCGCGGGCCTGCTCCATCTCCTCCGCGTGGCGGCGCTGCTCGGACACGTCGCGGGTCACCGCCACCACGGCGCTGTGGTGGGGGGCGCCGGCCCGCGCGCCGGGCGGCACCCGGTGGGCGCGCATCTCGACCCAGATCACCCGGCCCGCCTCGCCCGAGGCTGCGAGGTCGGTGTGCAGGCGCACCTGCACGGTCACCGGCCCGTCGAGGCTGCCCGCGTCGCTGATCGCCTTCAGGAAGGCCGGCCGGTCCTGGACGTGGATCCGGCCGAGGAGGCCGCGGCCGAGGAGCGTCTGCGGCGCCGCCCCGGCCAGGCGCAGCGCCCCGCGGCTCGCCTGGACCACGCCGCCGCCGCGGTCGTGCCAGGTCACGAGGTCGTCGATGACGTCGAGGAGCAGGGCGTTGCGCGCCGAGGCCTGCTGGAGGCGGTCGTTCCAGCTGCCCTCGCGACGCCGGAATTCGAGCGCCAGGGAGAGCACGTGGCAGATCGCCGTGACGGCGAAGACCGGCATCGCCAGGGCCGCCGACCAGGCGAGCGGGGGTTCCGCGGGCGGGTCCAGGCAGGCGATCGCGACCGCCGCCGCCGCCGCGATCCCGGCCGCCGCGATGGCGGCCCGGTGGGTGCCGGCCATCAGCGCCTCGATCGGGATCAGCGCGAGCCAGAGCGTCGCGGCCGAGACCGGACCCCCGGTGAGCTGCGCGAGGCAGACGATGAAGCCCGCATGGGCCGCGGCCGAGAGGGCGTGCGCCGGGGTCAGCCGCCCCGTCCGGGCGAGCAGGAAGGCCGCCACCACCGGCAGCATGAGGCAGACGGCGACGCCCGCCTCCAGCAGCGACGGCACCCCCCGCCAGAGCAGGTAGGGGGGCAGCAGCGCCATGCTCACCGCGCCGGTCGCCAGGCGCGAGATCAGGAAACGCTCGTGGCGGCCCCGCTCGCCGGATTCCTCCGAGACGGAGTCGTGCACGAGGCCCGCGAGGCGGGCGTCGATCAGGGTCGCCAAGGCCTTGTTGATACGCACACCGCCACGCCAGCACCGGGGACCCACGAGGCCTCCAGCACCCCTCGACTCCAACGCCCCGACCCTCGCAGAGCCGGCTTAAACGATCGTTAGACGAGGCGGCGCGGCCGGCTCAGCCCGTCATGGCGCGGGCCTCGTAGCCGGCCCGGGCCAGCGCCTGCGCCACGTCGAGGGCCTGCGCGTCCGTGGTGACGCTCACCCGGCCCTGGCCGAGATCGACCGCGACCGCCGCCTCGGGGTCGAGCCGCCGCAGCGCCCGGGTGACGGCCTCGACGCAGCCGCCGCAGGTCATTCCCTCCACCTGCATCAGCAGTTCCACGCGCTCGCCCCCGCCGGGCTGCTGTCCCTGATGCGCCATGATCCGCACTCCTGAAATCCGCGCCCCCGCCGGGCGGGGCGGCCGCCGGGGCCGCCGGGCGGATGTCGGGCCGGCCGCGCCCCGGGGCAAGGGGCGCAGGGCAAGGGGCGCAGGGCAAGGGGCGCAGGGCAACGGGCGCAGGGCAAGGGGCGCGGCGCCAGGGGCGCGGGGCGTGCGGCGCCGCAAGAAGCCCGGGGACGTGACCGGGCGCCCGCTTGCGGGGGCCGCGAGGCTCGGCGACAAGTTCGGGATGTCCGGGCCCATGGGCCCGCCGGTCCGCGAGTTTCGGGAGGTGCTCCGCCATGGCCCTGACGACCGGCCGCCGTGCCGAAGGGCCGTCCGCGGGTCTCGTCTCCCTCTGCCTCGCGGCGCTGCTCGGCGGCGGCCTCTGCCTCACGGTGGCGTTCCTCTCCGCGCCCGCCCTCGGCGTGGTGGCGGGGCTCGCCCTGGTCTGGAGCATCGCCGCCAGCGTGGCGGCGGGTCTCGGCTGGCGGGCCGCCCGGCGCGCCGCCGCGCAGGCCGAGAAGCTCTCGGGCGAGGTCGATCTCCTGTCGCGGCGCCTGCTCGCCCTGGAGCAGCGCCCGGCCCCGGCGGCGGGGCCGGAGCCGCCGCGTCAGCAAAGCGGCGAGGCCGATCTCTCGGAACTGACCGCCGAGATCGGGCTCCTCGGCAGCATCGTGCGCGAGATCGCCGTGACGGTGGCGGCGCAGGACCAGGAGATCGCGCGGCTGAAGCAGCCGCCCCCGCCGCCGCCTCCCGCCTCCAAGAATCCCATTCCCGAGCGTCCCGCTCCCGAGGCTCCTCGCCCGCCCGCTTCCGAGCCGGGGATCCGCCCGCGGAGCGAGGCTCCGCCGCGGGGTCGGTCCCTGCCGGGGGAGCAGGCCGCGCCGCGCCCCTTCGTGCCGGAGCCCGCCCTGCCGCGCCCGGTCGCCTCCGGCGCCGAGGCGCGGCGGCGCGAGCAGGCGATCCTGGAGGCCCTGACCCAGGGCGGGCTCGAAGTGCATCTCCAGCCCATCGTCAGCCTCCCCCAGCGCAAGGTGGCCTTCTACGAGGCGCTCACCCGCCTCAGCCTCGGGGAGGCGCGGCTCACCCCGGCGGAGTTCATCCCGACGCTCGAACGCCACGGCCGCACCACGGAACTCGACCGGCTGATGCTCGCGCGCGTGACGGCGATCGGCCGCCAGCTGGCGGCGCGGGGCAGCACCGCCGCGGTGGCCTACGCGCTCTCGCCGAGTTCGCTGTTCGAGCCCGGCTTCCTGCGCGGGCTCGGCCGGCTGATCGAGGCGCATCCCGAACTCGCCGGGCGGATGATCCTGGCGCTGCCCCAGCGCAGCCTGCGCAGCCTCGACGGCGAGCAGAGCGCGGCGCTCGCCGCCCTGCGCGGGCGGATCCCCCTCGCCCTCGACCGGGCGGGGGATCTGCGCTTCGACGGTTCCGCCCTCGCGGCGCTCGGCATCGCCTACGCCAAGGTGCCGGCGGACCTGCTGCTCGGCCGGCGCGGCGGCACCCCGGAGGTCGCGCCGGAGGACCTCGCCGCGGCCCTGGCGCGCGCGGGCATCCGGCTGATCGCCGAGGCCGTGGAGCGCGACGCCGACGTGCCCGACCTGATCGACCTCGACCTGCCGCTGGCCCAGGGGGACGTCTTCGCCGCGCCCCGGATCGTGCGCCCCGAGGTGCTCCAGCCGCCGGAGGCGCCCCCCGAGCCGGAGCCGCCCGACCCCGCGCCGCCGGCCGAGGACCCGCCGGTGCGGCGCTCCTTCCGGGATTTCCTGCGCCGGGCGGTGTAGGGGCGCCTCAGCGTCCGGGCCAGTCCCGGTAGGCGAGGCGCCGGGCGGCGCGGCGCACCCGGTCGGCCGGGGTGAGGCCGAGCACCCGCGCCCGGTAGGCCGGGTCGCCGACGATCCGGGCCAGATTGTCCGAGAGGGTGCGGGCGAAGCCGGTCATGCTGAAATTCGCCTCCCAGAGCGCCCGGCAGCGCCGCTGGCGCGCCGGCACGTCGTCGTCGCGCCAGACCGCCCGGATGGCCTCGACCAGCTGTCGGCGGCTTGCGGCCACGACGAGCGTGTCCTCGAACCGGCCGGCGCGGACCTGCGGCAGCAGGCCGCCGGTGTCGAGCATCACCGGGATCCGGCCTCGCGACAGGACCTCGTACATGCGCACGGTCCAGTTGCCGATGCCGCGGTCGCAGACCACGAAGTCCGACTGCTCGATGTTGGCGGCGAATTCCGCGGCGGCCTGCTCGACCGGCAGGCCCTGGGCCCAGAACTTGTCCCGGATGATGTAGTTCGAGGTGAAGCCCGGGGTGCGGGCGAGATACGCGAGCGTGCGCCGCCGCGTGCCGCGGTTGCGCAGGGTGCCGCAGAAGCCGATCACCGGCGTCGCGCCCGGCGGCTTGGCGACGATCCCCTCCGGATGCGTGATCCAGACGTAGGGCAGGATGAATTCGTGCGGCAGCCGCCACGCCCGCGTCAGGCCGGTGCGGTAGACGATCGCGTCCCGGCCCGGCGCGTCGATGATGACGTCGTAGTCGGTCTGGGCGAAGACGACGAGGGGCTTGCCGCCCCCCTCGACGACGCCCTCGACCCGGCAATGGACATGCGTGCGGGCGTCGCGGACGAGGCTCGGGACCACCACGAGGTCGCTCTCCGCCTCGCTGCCCACCCGCTCCAGGGCGGCGTGCGACAGGAAGATGCGCAGGAACGGGTCGGGCTCGGCCGGGAGGAAGATCTTCGGGAGTCTGTCGCCTTCGTCCACGGTCGTCCGCCCGCCCGCCGCACCGGGGCTCGTCTAGAGCAGGATCCGATCGCGTTGCAATCGGGGGCTGCTCTAGGTTCTTGATGTTGCCGCATTTTCTGCGACGGACCGGTGGCCCCTCCTGCGGGCGGTGCGCGAGCGCATGGCCCTGCCTGGCGGCCGCCGGGCTCGTCGTCGGGGCGGCGAACCTCTTCCTGCCCTTCATGATCCTGCCGATCTATGCGGTGATCCGGCTGATCGACCCGCGCCTCTCGGAGGCGCCGGCGACGCTCGGGGCCGCGCCCCTGCGCCGCTTCCGCGCCGGGACGCTGCCCCTGACCCTGCCGGGGCTCGTCTCGGGCGCCGCCTTCATGGTCTCGCTCGCGGTGTCGATGTACGTGGTGCCGAGCCTCGCCATCGGCGACCGCTACCAGACGCTCGCGACGCTCACGGGCCGCGCCTTCCCGTTCATGCGCAACGAGGAACTGGCCTCGACCGCCGCCACGATCCTGCTCGTCCTCGCGGTTGCGATCGTGGTCGGTTCGACGCCGCCGGCGCGCCGCCTGGGGGGCAGCGCATGACGCTCACCGAACGGGCGGCCTGCGCCGCCATCTGCATCGCGGCGATCCTGGCCGCCCCGTTCCTGATCGCCCCGCTCGCCGTCACGGTCGCGGTCTCGTTCGGGTCGAGCCCGGTCTTCACCCGGCCGCCGCCCGCCTGGTCGACGCGCCGGTACGAGCGGATCCTCACCTCCCGCGACCTCTGGCCGGCGGCCCTCACCTCGCTCAGGGTCGCCCTCCTCTCGACCGGCCTCGCCCTCGTGGTCGGGACGCTCCGCGCCATCGCGGTGGTGCGCGGCCGCTTCCTGGGCCGCGAGGCGCTCGTCACCCAGCAACGACATGCGCTTCCAGCGCGGGGGCGGCTACGGCGCGACGCGATCGCGGCCCCTTGGCTGCGCGCCGCGACGGGCCGCCGCCCCCGCGCCTCAGCGCAGCACGCTCGCCCCCGCCGCCCGCAATCCCGCATAGACGAGGCCGGAAGCGGCGGCGAGGCAGAGGAGCGCCCGGGCATTCGGCGCCATCCGGCCCTCCGCGCCGTCGTGGAAATCCGCCTCCGGCTTGCGGCCGGTGACCATCGCCCGGACGACGCGGTCTTTCAGGACGAGTTCGTAGGTCAGGTTCGCCAGCACGTGCAGGGCGGCGAGGCCCAGGATGATCCAGAAGCCCCGCGCATGGTAGAAGGCCGCGCGGCCGTTGAGCCAGTCGGACCCGACCTTGACGAGCGGGCCCTCCGCGACGGCGTCGTCGCTGGTGAACAGGCCCGTCCCCGCCTGGGCGGCGGCCGCGAGCAGCAGCAGGACGATCATCACGCTGCCGAGCGGGTTGTGGCCCCGGTAATGCGGCCTCGCCCCGGCGAGGGCGGCCCGCAGATAGGCGCCGACGCGGCCCGGCGTGGGAAGGAAGTGGGCGAACCGCGCCGTCTCCGACCCGACCAGGCCCCAGATCAGCCGGAAGATCAGCAGGCACAGGATGGCGTAGCCGTTCAGCCGATGCAGGTAGAGCGTGGGATCGTGGCTGAAGCGCTGCGTCGCGTAGGCGCTGAGGATCAGCGCCACGAGACCCCAGTGGAACAGGCGCGTGGGCAGGTCCCAGACCTTGATCCCGGCGCGCCGGGACGCCTCCCGCGGACCGGACGACCTGATCTCCGTCATTTCTTGAGGCGGTATTCCTTGTGGCAGGCGCCGCACTGCGCGACGACCTTCGGCATCGTCGCCGCGAAGGAGGCCTGGTCGGTGATGCTGCCGAGGGCCGAAGTCGAATCCGCCGCCAGCTTCGTGAAGCGCGCCGCGACGTCGTCCTTGTGCGACCAGATCGCCGGCAGGGCCTCGGTGTCGCGGCCGCTCTTCGAATCCTCCGGGAACAGGTCGGGCAGCTTCCTCGCCCCCTCGGCGTAGGTCGCCAGGGCCGTCTTGACGGGGGCGATGTCGAACGGCGCCTCGCCCTTCAGGATCCCGGCCACCGGCTTCGTGACGTCGCCGAAGGATTTCAGGATCTTCTTGCGCGCGTCGATCGCATAGAGATTTTGGGCTTGGGCGAGACAAGAACCGAAAACGCTGAGCAGCAGGGCGACGAGGACGCGTTTCAAGACGGTCTCCTGGGTCATCGAAAAGCGCTTTACCCAAAGAAACGCGAACCGGATTTCCGTCGCGCCTCATTGTCGGCATCAGGCCCAACCGTCCCCACTCTGTCAAGCGGGTGCGCGAAGCCGACGGAGGATGGTGGAGATACGACGCAGAGAGATGTCCGGCCGCCCGCGCGCCCGATCCACCCGTGCCGCGCCGAGAACCCGAGCCGGAACGATCGGACGGAGCGCGCGCCGATCTGGCCGTGACGGCCGCGACATTCCGATTTGTCGGGCGCTTGCCCGCGATCGACGCTGCGGATCCGCGCGGTGCAAAGCGTCCATCGGGAATGTCGCGCCTCTCCTGGCGGCGGGCGGCAGGGCGCCGCAAGCGTGACCGCAGCAAGCGCGGGGCCCGCCCCCTCAGGCCGCATCCTGCGCGGGCCAGGGATCCGCGGCGGCCTGCGTCGCGCGGAAGGCGACGAGCGTCATGTCGTCCCGCCGCGCCTCGTCGCCGCGATAGGCGGCGAGATCGGCCTCGAGCCCGGTGAGCTGCTCGGGCAACGACCGCCTGGCGCGGGCCGCGAGCCGCGCCGCGACGCCGGCATGTCCGATGAGGCGCGGCCGGGCACCGGGAGAGGGCGCTCCCATCTGGTCGGTGATGCCGTCCGTCATCAGGTAGAAGCTCGTCCCCGGCGCGACGGCGATCACCTGATCCTCCGCGGGCGCGGTCCCGCGGCCCGCCGGCGGCTCCCGCCCGCCATCCGGATAGCCGAGGCCCCGGCGCGCGCCGCGCTCGCGGGTGACGACCCCGTCGCGGATGACCGTGAGCGACAGGCCGGCCCCGGCGAAGCGCAGGCGGCGCGCGGCGGGGTCGTAGACGCAGATCCCGCAATCGAGTCCGTCGTCGGATTCCGCCCCGCGCCCGTCCTGGCGCAGCTGCGCGCGCACGAGGGCGTCGAGCCCGGCGAGCAGGGCGGCGGGCGAGCGCAGGCCGCGCTCGTGCAGGAGCCGGTCCAGGGCCGTCGCCACGATCAGGGTCAGGAAGGCGCCCGGTACCCCGTGCCCGGTGCAATCCGCCACCACGATGACCGCGAGCCCGTCGATCTGCTCCAGCCAGAAATAGTCGCCGCCGACGAGGTGCAGCGGCTCCCACAGCACCGCCACGTCGAGCCCCGACCCGGCGAGCGCGGCGCGGTCCGGCAGGACCGAGGCCTGGATGCGGCGCGCGTAGGCGATGCTCTCGATCACCTGCCGGTTCGCCTGGGCGAGCTCCGCGTGGGCGCTCTCGAGCGCCTGCAGGAGCCGCTTGGCCTCGTCGCCGCTGCGCAGGCCCTCGACCATGCGGTTGAAGGCCGAGGTGATCGCGTCGATCTCGTTGCTCGGCCGGGCGGCGTCCCCGAGATCGACCGCGGTCCAGCGCTTGTGCTCGACCGCGCGCATCGCCCCGAGCAGGCGGGCGAGGGGCGCGAGCACGTGGCGGCGCACGGTGGCGTGGAGCGTCAGCACGAAGGCCAGCATCAGCACGAGGCTCGTGCCGAGGGCGAGCAGCGCCTGGCGCCAGGCATTGTCCCGCAGGGATTCCGCCGAGAGGGCGACCGTGAGGGTGCCGCCGGCCCGGCCGTCGCCGGGCGAAGCGACGTCCGCGCTCGCCTGGATCAGGTCGAAGGCGCGCCGCGGCGTCTCGCCCGCGCTCGCGATCAGGCGGCCCTCGGGGTCGCGCAGGGCGGCGGAGCGGAAGGCCGGATCGAGGGCGAGGGCCCGCAACGGGCCGGCGAGCGCCTCGGGGGCCCCGGCGAGGCCGGGCCGGGCGAGCGCCGCGGCGGTGATCCCGGCGAGCAGGGACGCCCGCTCGCCGTAGAGCCGCAGCTGGTCCAGGTACGAGACGAGGGCGATGCCGATCTGCGTCAGCAGCACCACCACGGCGATGACCGGGTAGATGCGCAGGAACAGGGTATGGGCGAGGCTGTCGAGGTTGCGGCCCCGCGCGGCGCCCCGCAGGGCGCCGGGCCGCATGATGTCCGCGACCCGGTCCCGGTCGGCCGCGGCCGCGGCGAGGCTCCCCGGCAGCGGCACCTCGCCCCGACGCAGCGGCATGGCTCCCCGCAGCGCACCGCGGCGGGGGAGCGGAACGGCCCCGCTCACGAGGCCGGCTCGCAGGCGACGCGGTTGCGCCCTGCCGCCTTGGCGGCGTAGAGCGCCGCGTCGGCGCGGTTGAGCCACTCCGCCAGCGCGTCGCCGGGGCGCAGGACCGCGAGGCCGAGGCTCGCCGTGATGGCGAGCGGCCCCTTCTCCGAGGCGACGCGCGTTCCGGCCACGGCCGCGCGCAGCCGCTCCGCGAAGGCGAGGCCGGCCTCCCGGTCCGTCTCCGCGAGCAGGATGGCGAATTCCTCGCCCCCCATGCGCCCGATCCCGTCGCGCTCCCGCAGCAGCCCCCGGCAGGTCTCCACGAAGGCCACGAGGGCCGCGTCCCCGGCCGCGTGGCCGAAGGCGTCGTTGATCGTCTTGAAGCGGTCGAGGTCGAGCATCAGCAGGCAGGCCGGCAGGCCGCCGCTTCGGCCGCGCTCGGCCTCGCGGGCCCCGACCGCCAGGAAGCGGCGGCGGGTCAGCGCCCCGGTCAGGTGGTCGGTGTCGGCGGCCCGCCGCAACTCGCCCTCGAGGCGGATGCGCTGCTCGATCTCCCCCGAGAGCGCCGCGTTGAGGGCCTGCATCTCGCGCTGCTGCTCCGCCAGCCGGGCATTGGCGCGCTGCAGGTCGCCCTGCATGCGGTCGCTCAGGCGCACGAGCCGGCGCTGCTCGCGGTAGCTGCGCCGGTAGGCCTGCGCGAGGTCGCGCACGCCGCCCGCCACTTCGGACAGGCGGTCGAGCATCAGGTCGGTGCGGGCGAGCACCGCCTCCTCGGTGCCGAACAGGCTGAAGGCGTCGGCGACCGGCGCCGGGGAGACCTTCCGCACGCTCACGCCCGCACCTCCCGCACCATCTCGAAGCGCGCGTGGGTGAAGTCCGCGGCGAAGTCCTCGCCCGCCTCCTCGATCGCGTCGTCGCCCTCGGCGAAGACCCAGCGCACGCAGACCGGCCGCCCCCCGGCCGCCGCGTCCTCGAGCGGCAGGAACAGGTTCATCAGGGCCTTGGCGCTCGACGAGTTGAAGTAGGCGAGCGCGATCTCCAGCGTCAGGGGCTCCGTCCCGCCCGCCGCCAGGTGCCCGCGCAGCGCCTGGAGCAGCGGCCCGAAGAAGGCCGCCGCGTCCTCCGGATAGGACTCGCCGCGGATCGCGAGCCGCCCCGCCGCGAAGTCGAACTCGACCTCGGGCGAACGGCTGGTCGGCGGGATCTGGATGCGGTCCATCGCGAATCCTCGGCTCTCAGATGCGGGCCTTGAGGCAGAACAGGCTGAGCTCGTCGCCGATGTCCTGGAAGCCGTACTCGACCGGCGCGCTGGCCCGGCGGGCGATCTCGATCAGGCCGATGCTGCCCCCGAGGCTGCCCTCGTCCGGCGGCTGGCGCAGCTTCTCGCGGTAGTGGCGCTTCAGGTCCTCCGCCGAGAGAGCGGCGATGTGGTCGAGCCGCCCGCGCAGGGCCGCGACGTCCGCCCGCCGGACCTCGTTGGCGCAGACCACGACGAAGCGGCCGTCCTCGGCGCCGACCGCGATCATCCCGGCGCTCGCCCGCGGGCCCGCCGGGACCTCGCCCGCGGCCACCTTCCGGGCGGAGTAGCGGATGATGTTCTGCGCCTGCTCGACGAAGATCGAGAACACCCGCTTGGCGATCGAGGCGTCGGTCTCCTGCTGCTGCATGCGCAGCCTCAGCACCTCGCCCAGCGACATCATCACGTTCTCCGAGAGGTCGCCGCCGAAGGACAGCAGGACGCCGTTGCGCTTCGAGGCCTCGTAGAAGGAGATGAAGTCGTGTCCGAGCACCCGCGCCTCCCCGCCGGCCAGCACGGGGCGATGGTCGATGTCGCGCGTGCCGCACCCTCAGCGATAGCCGCGTGGCCTCACCAAAGTCTTAAGTGCGGACCCGAAGGTACCGTAAACCCGGCGCAAATCTGAGTTTCATCCGCGGAAGGGTGCGATGAATTTCGAGGCAATTTGACCAGTATATGTCCATCGGCCGAGACGTTTGCTGAGCGCGACCTTCCCGGCGACGGCGCCTCCGCGGGAGGCGGCGAGCCGCCTCCCGCGATGACGGGCGCTCCGCGCCTCACTGCGTCAGCGGGCAGCCGCTGTCCTTGGGCGACAGGAACGCCTTCTCGCCGGGGATCGTGGCCAGGAGCTTGTAATAGTCCCAGGGCGCCTTCGACTCGGCCGGCGTCTTCACCTGGAACAGGTACATGTCGTGGACCATGCGGCCGTTCGCCTGCACCTTGCCGCCGCGGCCGAAGAAGTCGTCGACCGGCAATTCGCGCATCTTGCGGGCGACCGCCTCGGTCTCGTCCGTGCCGGCCGCCTTCACGGCCTTCAGGTAGTGGGTGACCGACGAGTAGGTGCCGGCCTGGATCATGCTCGGCATCCGCCCGAACCGGGCCATGTAGCGCTTGGCGAAGCCCCGGGCCTGATCGTCGAGGTCCCAGTAGTAGCCCTCGGTGAGCACGATGCCCTGGGCGGCCTTGAGCCCGATGCCGTGCACCTCCGCCAGGGTGAAGAGCAGGGCCGCGAGGCGCTGGCCGCCCTGGACGATGCCGAACTCCGCCGCCTGCTTGATCGAGTTCGAGGTGTCGAGCCCTGCATTGGCGAGGCCGATGACCTTGGCGCCCGAGCCCTGGGCCTGGAGCAGGAAGGAGGAGAAGTCCTGCGCGCTCAGGGGATGGCGCACGCTGCCGAGCACCTTGCCGCCCTTGGCCTCGACGAACTTCGTCGTGTCGGCCTGCAGCGCCGTGCCGAAGGCGTAGTCGGCGGTGATGAAGAACCAGGTGTCGCCGCCATTCTCGACCAGGGAGCCGCCGGTGCCGACCGCCAGGGCGTGCGTGTCGTAGGCCCAATGGAACCCGTAGGGCGTGCATTGCTTGCCGGTGAGGTCCGTCGTCGCGGCCCCGTCCACGATGGTGATCCGCTTCTTCTCGCGCGAGAGCCCCTGCACGGCGAGGGCCACCGAGGAGGTGGTCAGCTCCATGATCGCGTCGACCTTGTCGGTGTCGTACCACTGGCGGGCGACGTTGGAGGCGATGTCGGGCTTGTTCTGGTGGTCCGCGTCGACGATCTGGACCGGCGCGCCGAGCACGCTGCCGCCGAAATCCTCGACCGCCATCCTGGCCGCCTCGACCGAGCCGCGCCCGCCGAAATCGGCGTAGACGCCCGACTGGTCGTTGAGGATGCCGATCTTGACGACGCCGTCCGAGATCCGGCCCGGGTCGGCCTGCTGGGCGAGGGCGCCCGGGCCGGCGACGAGCCCTTGGGCGGCGAGGAGCGCGAGGCCGAGCGCGGTGGTGCGGGCGAGCGCCCGGGTCAGGGTCCGCATGAGGTTTCTCTCCCGATCGGCGGACCCGGCCGGCCCGCCCTGTCGTTGGCGGCGCCGATAACAGGGCCGCGGGCGCGCCGAATCAAGCGTCCGCGCGCCCTCCGGCCGTAAGCCTTTCGGCGCAGGGCCGACCCGCCCGAGAGGCCCGGTCCCTTTCTGATGCGCGGACGCCTATATGGCTCTATAACGCGCGGCATCACGCTCGCGTCAGACGTTTCGATCGATCGCAGGTCCACGATGCTCGGTGCCATCGCCAAGAAGATTTTCGGGTCGTCCAACGACCGTCGGGTGAAGGGCTATCGGCCCCGGGTCGCGGCCATCAACGCCCTCGAGCCCGAGATGGAGGCCCTGAGCGACGAGGCCCTGCGCGCCCGCACCGACGCGCTCAAGGCCGAGGTCGCGGCCGGCAAGAGCCTCGACGACATCCTGGTGCCGGCCTTCGCCACCGTGCGCGAGGCGGCCAAGCGGGTGCTCGGCCAGCGGCATTTCGACGTCCAGCTGATCGGCGGCATGGTGCTGCACGAGGGCGGCATCGCCGAGATGAAGACCGGCGAGGGCAAGACCCTGGTGGCGACCCTGGCCACCTACCTCAACGCGCTCGCCGGCCAGGGCGTCCACGTCGTCACGGTCAACGACTACCTGGCGCGGCGCGACGCCGAGTGGATGGGCCGGGTCTACGGCTTCCTCGGCCTCAGCACCGGCATCATCGTGCACGGGCTCGACGACGCCGAGCGCAAGGCGGCCTATGCCTGCGACATCACCTACGGCACCAACAACGAGTACGGCTTCGACTACCTGCGCGACAACATGAAGTACGAGCTGGGCCAGATGGTCCAGCGCGGCCACGCCTTCGCGATCGTGGACGAGGTCGACTCGATCCTGATCGACGAGGCGCGCACGCCGCTGATCATCTCGGGGCCGATCGACGACCGCTCCGACCTCTACGTCGCCATCGACGCGCTGATGCCGCGGCTCGCGCGCGAGGATTACGACCTCGACGAGAAGCAGCGCACGGTCTCGCTCACCGAGAGCGGCAACGAGCACATCGAGGAGCTGCTGCGCGAGGCGGGGGTGCTGCGGGAGGGCGACCTCTACGACGCGCACAACATCACGATCGTCCACCACGTGAACCAGGCCCTGCGCGCCCACACCCTGTTCACGCGGGACAAGGACTACATCGTCCGCAACGACGAGGTCGTCATCATCGACGAGTTCACCGGCCGCATGATGCCGGGCCGGCGCTACTCGGAGGGCCTGCACCAGGCGCTGGAGGCCAAGGAGCGGGTCACGATCCAGCCCGAGAATCAGACGCTGGCCTCGATCACCTTCCAGAACTACTTCCGCCTCTACAAGAAGCTCGCCGGCATGACCGGCACCGCCTCGACCGAGGCGGACGAGTTCCAGGAGATCTACAACCTCGGCGTGGTCGAGATCCCGACCAACCGCCCGGTCGAGCGCGTGGACGAGGACGACGAGGTCTATCGCACGGCCGAGGAGAAGTACGCCGCGATCATCGCGGAGATCGACAAGGCGCATGCCCGCCACCAGCCGGTCCTGGTCGGGACGGGCTCGATCGAGCGCTCGGAGCACATCGCGGCCCTCCTGGAGAGGCACGGCTACCGGCCGCTCGACTACAGCAACCTCTCGGCCATGGAGGAGGTCTACGCGGCGGCCCGCGAGGGGCGGGTGACCAAGCGCTTCGCGGTGCTGAACGCGCGCTTCCACGAGCAGGAGGCCTACATCGTGGCGCAGGCCGGCGTGCCCGGCGCCATCACCATCGCCACCAACATGGCCGGCCGCGGCACCGACATCAAGCTCGGCGGCAACGTCGAGATGCGGGTGGCGCAGGAACTCGCCGAGGTTCCGGAGGGGCCGGAGCGGCAGGCGCGCGTCGATGCGATCCGCCGGGAGATCGACGAGAACCGGGCCCAGGTGCTGGCCTCGGGCGAGCCGGCGGATCCGGAGGCGGGCCGCAAATCCGCCCTGCCGGGCGGGCTCTACATCGTCGGCACCGAGCGCAACGAGAGCCGGCGCATCGACAACCAGCTGCGCGGCCGCTCCGGCCGCCAGGGCGATCCCGGGCGCTCCAAGTTCTACCTGTCGCTCCAGGACGACCTGATGCGCATCTTCGGCTCCGACCGCATGGACGGCATGCTGCAGAAGCTCGGCCTGGAGCAGGGCGAGGCGATCATCCATCCGTGGATCAACAAGGCCATCGCCAAGGCGCAGCAGAAGGTCGAAGCCCGCAACTTCGACATGCGCAAGAACGTGCTCAAGTACGACAACGTGATGAACGACCAGCGCAAGGTGGTGTTCGAGCAGCGCCGGGAGTTCATGGCGCAGGAGAGCGTGCGCGAGACGGTGGACGAGATGCGCCACGGGGTCGTGGACGACGTGGTGGCGCAGCACATCCCGGAGGACGCCTATCCGGAGCAGTGGGACGTGGCGGGCCTGCGCGAGGCGATCGGCGCGCAGCTCAACCTCGATGTCCCGGTCGAGGACTGGGCCAAGGAGGAGGGGATCGCCGACGAGGAGATCCGCGACCGCCTGCGCAAGGCCGCCGACGAGGGCTACGCGGCCCGGGTCGAGCGCAACGGCCCCGACCTGATGGCCTACGTGGAGAAGCAGGTCCTGCTGCAGAGCCTCGACCACCTCTGGCGCGAGCACCTCGTGACCCTCGACCACCTGCGGCAGGTGATCGGCTGGCGCGGCATCGCGCAGCGCGACCCGCTCAACGAGTACAAGTCGGAGGCCTTCGAGCTCTTCAACGGCCTGATCGGCTCCCTGCGCGAGCAGGTGACCGGCCAGCTCATGCGCATCGAGATCATGATGCAGGAGCCGGAGGCCCCGAGCCTGCCGCCGATGTTCGCCCAGCACCTCGACCCGGTCACGGGCGAGAACGAGTTCGCGCTGCCGCAGGGCTCCGGCAGCTTCGGCGGCGGGGGCGGTGCCTTCGGCTACGCGGCGCAGGACCTCTCGGCGGACGCGGCGGTGCTGGAGCGCGACCCGACCGACGCCTCGACCTGGGGCCGCGTCGGCCGCAACGAGCCCTGCCCCTGCGGCTCGGGCAAGAAGTACAAGCACTGCCACGGCCGCTTCAGCGGCGAGGCGTGAGCGGCGCGGTCCCGGCCCCGCGCGGGCGCCGGGATCGCCTCGGCGGCCCCGCCTCGCCCGGCTGGGCCGTGCCCTGATGCAGGCAGATCACAGGCGGCCGTGCAGGACGGGAATGCCGCCATGCACCCGGAAATTGCCGCAAAGCGCCACCACGCTGCCGGCATGGTCGCGATGGGCTGGAAGGCGCGTCGCGCCGCGCCGCACCTCCCGTGCGGTTCCCTCTGCTCTCGGCGTTATGTCCTTGGCTTCGTGTCCTTGGCGTTTCGTTAAGCAATCGCCGCCATCCTGCTTGCACCTTTCCTGGAGATCCAGCGTGCGCGCTCTGTCTTCTTTCGGCCTCTCGCGCGTGAGCGCGTGTGCGGCGCTCGTCGCCGTCGTCGCCGTCGCGGCGCCGCAGGCCGCCTCGGCCCGTGACAATGTCGGCGCCGCGATCCTCGGTGGGGCGGCGGCCGGCGTCCTCGGCGGCGTCGCGGCCGGGGCGATCATCAACGGCGCCCAGGCCGCCCCGCCCCCGCCGGTCTACGTCGCGCCCCCGCCGCGCCGGGTCTACGTCGAGGAGCCGGAGCCCGTCGTGGTCCGCCGCCGCGCCCCGGTCTGCCACTTCGAGCGCCGCAAGGTCTGGCTCGACGACGAATCCTTCACCTACCGCCGCGTCGAGGTCTGCGAGTAGGGACCACGGTCACGGCGACGGCGCGAGGGCACCGGCGACGGTGCCCTTTTTCGTGGGCGGAGACGGCCCCGCGGGCCGAGGGGCAGGGGAGGGCGCCGTGTCACGGGCCTGACACCGGCCTCGCGCAGAAGGGCCGCGCCGCGGCCGCCCGGTCGCGACGCCCCGTGAGGTGTCCATGCCCGTCCCCCGTCTCCTCGTCCTCGCGCTGCTGGCCACCTCGGTCCCCGCCCTCGCCGAGCCGCAGGCCTTCCCGGCCGTGCTCGCCGGGCACGCGATCCTGCCGGCCCTGAGCGTCATCCCGGCGCCTGCCGACGCGCCGAAGGATCTCACGGTCTCGGGCAAGTTCACCACCGGCCGCCGCGTGGACGAGGTCGGCTCGGTCGAGGGCCTTTCGATGGGCCACCCGACCGGGGTCAAGCTGCCCTTCCGGGGCCAGCCGCTGCAGGGCCATTCCGGCATCAAGCGCATGGCCGACGGCACCTTCTGGGTGCTGACCGACAACGGCTACGGCACCAAGGCGTATTCGCCGGACGCCATGCTGTACCTGAACCGCTACCGGATCGACTTCGACAAGGGAACCGTCGAGCGGCTGGAGACGATCTTCCTGCGCGATCCCGACCGGCGCGTCCCCTTCCGGATCGCCAACGAGGGCACGGAGAGCCGCTACCTGACCGGCAGCGACTTCGACCCCGAGAGCTTCCAGTTCGTCGGCGACGACCTCTGGATCGGCGAGGAATTCGGCCCCTACCTGATCCGGGCCGACCGCAGCGGCCGGGTCAAGGCGGTGATCGAGACCAGCGTGGCCGGCAAGCCCGCCCGCTCGCCCGACCACTTCGCGGTCACGACCCCGCCGGTCCCGACCGCTCCGGTCGTGTTCACCGTGAAGCGCTCCAAGGGCTTCGAGGGCATGGCGGCCTCGCCCGACGGGCGCTTCCTCTACCCGCTCCTGGAGGGCCCGCTCTGGGACGCGGACGCCAAGGATTGGGAGAAGACGGACGGCCGCGAAGATCTGCGCATCCTCGAATTCGACGTCGCGGCCGCCTCCTGGACGGGCCGGTTCTGGACCTATCCGCTGGAGCGCAACGGCCACGCGATCGGCGACTTCAACATGATCGACGCCGCGACCGCGCTGATCATCGAGCGCGACGACGGGGAGGGGACTGCCGACAAGGCCTGCCCGGCGGGGGAGAAGCGGCCCGACTGCTTCTCGGTGCCGGCGCAGTTCAAGCGCGTCGTCAAGATCGAGATGACCGAGGCGAACCGGGGCGGCCCGGTGCGCAAGATCGGCTTCATCGACCTGATGCGGATCGCCGATCCGCACAAGCGCGCCCGCAAGCCGCTGACCGACGGGGTGCTGGCCTTCCCGTTCTTCACGATCGAGAACGTGGACGTGGTCGACGACCGGCACATCGTCGTGGGCAACGACAACAACCTGCCCTTCTCGGCCAGCCGCGACCCCAACCGCGCCGACGACAACGAGTTCGTGCTGCTGGAGGTGGCCGAGTTCCTGAAGGCGAAGTAGCGGTCGTAGGCGCGACGGGCGGCGGGCCCGTCGCGCCTGGCCCGGCTTTCTCGACATGCAGCAGTGCGAGAGCGTGGGGGTGGGGAGCCGTCCGAGGTCTCCGGAATCGTCGCGACCGGAGACCTCGTCCGCCCTCATCACAAAATGACGGACGCCGCGCCGGCCGGGTCTGACCTGGTGCGGATCGAGAGTATAAAGCTTCGAGATTTCGGGACTTTCCGCTGCGCGGAGACCGGCTATATCGCAAGTTATGCCGTCTTCGCGGGGTCGAATGATGTCGGAAAGTCGAAACCGCTCGATGTCGTGAGATTTGTCCGCGATTGTCTCATGCGACATCGGCGGTCGAACGCCGCGTCGTGACTTGCGTCCTCGATATCGGCGAGCCGGATCGCGGTTCGATCGTGGCCCGCGAGAGCTTGCATTACGCCCGCCACGTCGGTGGCCCTTCCCAGGAGTTCCTGAGATTCGGCTTCCGCAAAGGAGATTTCGTGACCAACGAGAACGAGGTGACCGGGGACGCGACCTCGGTCCATCGTGATCGCCAGAAACTCGATGAGCCGGACTTCCAGGCCTTCCTGGAAGCCCTGGATTGGGCCGTTGCCGGGGCGAGGGGCCTGCTCGGCACGGCCGAGCGGGCCTGACCCGCGCCGCCTCAATGCCCCCCGCCCAGATACGCCGCCCGCACGGCGGGGTCGGAGCGCAGCTGCTCGGCCGGGCCCTGGAAGCGGATGCGGCCGTTCTCCAGCACGTAGGCGTGGTCCGCGACGGCGAGCGCCGCCATGGCGAATTGCTCGACGAGGAGCATCGTCACCTGCTCCTCCTTGAGTCGCCGGATGGTGCGGAACACCTCCTCGACCAGCTTCGGCGCCAGACCCATCGAGGGCTCGTCGAGGAGAAGGATCTCCGGGCGCAGCATCAGGGCGCGACCCATGGCCAGCATCTGCTGCTCGCCGCCCGAGAGCGTGCCGGCGAGCTGCGCCCGCCGCTCCTTGAGGCGCGGGAAGAGGGCGTAGATCCGGTCCCGGTCGGCGGCCACGTCCCCCTTCGGCCGCGACCCGGTCAGCCGCGGGAAGGCGCCGAGCGTCAGGTTGTCCTCGACGGTGAGCGTCGGGAAGACCCGGCGCCCTTCGGGCGAGTGGGCGAGCCCGGCCCGGGCGACCTCGTGGCTGTCGAGCCCGCCGATCTCGCGGCCGTTGAGGCGGATCGAGCCCGCCCGCGGCTTGATCATCCCGGAGAGCGCCCGCATCGTCGTGGTCTTGCCGGCCCCGTTCGAGCCGATCAGGGTCACGACCTGCCCCTTCGGCACCGCGAAGGTCAGGCCGTGCAGCACCTCCACCTGGCCGTAGCCGGCGGCCAGCCCCGTGACGTCGAGCATGCGCGCTACTCCGCGGCGTCGGCAACCGGGCTGCCGAGATAGGCTTCGATGACCTTCGGGTCGGACTGGACCTCGCGGGCGTTGCCCTCGGCGATCTTGTGGCCGAAATCGAGCACGCTGACGCGGTCGCACAGCCCCATCACCACGTCCATGTGGTGCTCGATCAGGATGACGGTGATGCCGGCGTCCCGGATCTTGCGGATGATCGTGGTCAGTTCGGCGATGTCCGGGGCGGTCAGGCCCGCCGCCGGCTCGTCGAGGAGGAGGAGCACCGGGTCGAGGGCCAGCGCCCGGCCGATCTCCAAGAGGCGCTGCTTGCCGTAGGGCAGGTTGCGCGCCTCGACCTGCGCCAGGGCGCCGAGGCCCACGAAGTCGAGCATCGCCATGGCGCGGGCGCGCGCCTCGCGCTCCTCGCGCCGCCGCCGGGGCGTCGACAGGATCGCGTCGAACAGCGTGCCCTGGAAGCTGTGGTGGAGCCCGACCAGCACGTTCTCCAGGGCGGTCATCTCGCGGAAGAGCTGCACGTTCTGGAAGGTCCGCGCCACGCCCGCGAGCGCGATCTCGGAGGGGGTGCGACCGTCGAGGCGGTTGGCGCCGGCCAGCACCACGGCCCCGTCGGTCGGCTGGTAGATGCCGGTGAGCACGTTCATCATCGTGCTCTTGCCCGAGCCGTTCGGTCCGATCAGGCCGTGGATCGTGCCCGGCCGCACGGCGAGGTCGACGCCCGCCAGCGCCTTGAGGCCGCCGAACTGCATCACGGCGCCCTCGACCCGGAGCAGCGGATCGGTGCCCTCGCGGCCGCCCTGGCGGATCAGCGCCTCGCCCGCGGCCGTGAGCAGCCGGCCCTCGCCCGTGTGGGCCGGGCGCAGGAAGGGCAGCTTCTCGCGCAGGTAGCCGACGATCCCCTCGGGCAGGTAGTAGACCACGAACAGGATCATCAGCCCGAAGACCGTGAGCCGGTAATCGGTCACCGACTGGAGCGCCAGGGTCGCCGGGAAGAAGGCGATGCAGAGCAGGGCCGGCACCAGGAGGGCGAAGCGGTTCTCCCGGCGGCGCAGGAAGGCGACGGCGAGGATCGCCACGGCGAGCGCCGCGATGCCGCCCGCCATCATTCGCACGAGTTCGATGTCGGCGAGGATGTTCGGCATCATCACCACGATGGCGGCCCCGATCAGCGGCCCCGAGCGCGACTTGCGCCCGCCCATGGTCACCGCGAGCAGGAACAGCACCGTCAGTTCGAAACCGTAGGTGTTGGGGGCGACGTAGCGCTCGGACCACGCGAAGAGCGCGCCGGCGAGGCCCGCGAGCCCGGCCGAGATCACGAAGGCGTAGACCTTGTAGCGGTAGACGCTGACGCCCATGCAGTCGCAGGCGATGGGCGAGTCGCGCAGGGCCTCGAAGGCCCGCCCGAAGGGCGAGCGCACCACCCGGTTCACCACCAGGATGGTGAGGAGCAGGCAGGCGCAGACGAGGTAGTAGAATTCGAGCCGGCGGCCCGCCGCCCCCCAGGGCGAGGACAGGCCCAGGAGCGAGAAGTCGAGCACGCGGGCCGGCGGCAGGGTGATGCCGAGGGGCCCGTTGGTGAGATCGGTCATCTCGTTGATGAAGATCTGCACGATCGTCCCGAAGGCGAGGGTCACCATGGCGAGGTAGGGGCCGCTCACCCGCAGCGCCGGGATCGCCAGCAGCAGCCCGAACGCCGCCGTGACGCCGATGCCGGCAAGGAGCCCGAGCCAGATGCCGAGCTTGAACTTGAGGAACAGCACGGCGGCCGCGTAGGCGCCGACCCCGAACAGGCCCGCATGGCCGAGGGAGACCTGGCCCGTGTAGCCGACCACGATGTCGAGGCCGAGGATCAGGATCGCGTAGATCGCGATCACGGTGACGAGGTGGATGTAGTACTGGCTGCCGACGAGGTGCGGGAAGGCCGCGAGTCCCAGGATCAGCAGGGCCGCGCCCAGGATCCCGGCGAAGCGGCCGAGGCCCGGGGCGGCGGGCGGCGCGGTCTCGCGGGCGAGGACCGGCGCGGAGGCGGACGGCGCCATGACGTCAGACCTTCTTGATCACCGCCTTGCCGAACAGGCCGACCGGCCGCACGGCGAGGACGAGGAGGAGCAGGATGAGGCCGGGCACGTCCTTGTAGCCCGTCGAGATGTAGAAGCCCGTGAGGGTCTCGGCGACGCCGAGGATGAGCCCGCCCACGATGACGCCGAGGCCCGATTCGAGGCCGCCGATGATCGCCACCGCGAAGGCCTTGAGCGCCAGCACCGAGCCCATCGTGGCGCCGGTCAGCGTCACGGGCGCGACCAGCACGCCCGCGAAGGCCGCCGTCATGGCGCTGATCGCGTAGGAGAGGGTGATGACCTTGCGGGTGTTGATGCCCATCAGCCCCGCCGCGTCGATGTCGTTCGAGGTGGCGACCACCGCCTTCCCCCAGATCGAGCGGCGGTTGAACAGCTCGACCGCCAGCATCATCAGCAGCGCGCCGGCCACGACCAACAGCTCCATCGGCAGCACCCGCACGCCGCCGAAGGTCAGGGCGGCCTCGGGCAGGGGCGAGGGGAATTTCAGGTCGTCGCGGCCCCAGATGTTCTCGGCCACGTTCTTGAAGATGATGCCGAGCGCGATGGTCGCCATGATCCATCCGTACTCGGACTTGATCTTCACGGCCGGGCGCACGCCGAGCCGCTCGACCAGCGCCCCGAGGGCGAAGCCGAAGACCAGCACGAGGGGCAGCATCAGCCAGTAGCCCGTGAAGGGCACCAGCGTCAGGCCGAACAGGGCGCCGAGCATCAGCGCCTCGCCCTGACCGAAATTCAGCGTCTTCGACGTCGCGAAGGTGAGCTGGTAGCCGAAGGCGATGGCCGCGTAGATCATGCCGACCGCGACGCCGCTCGCCACGAGCTGCAGGAAGATGTGCATGGGGGACCCCGGGGGAGGCCGTGAGGCATGTGGCCAGCGCGGAGATCCGCGCGGGGCCGTGCGATCGGTCGGCTGGGAAAGGGCGCCCCGGCGGTACGGCGCGGGGCCGCTCCGCCGAGGCTTGCGTCTTCGCATCGTCGTCGTCGCCGAACCGGTGACCGCCTCGGCGGACGACGCCTGGAGCATTGTCCGACGAAGCGGATGCCGGTCCGTCGAAGACGAGGCGGCAGGATCGAAGATCGAGACCTGCGCCCGGTTGCAACGTGATCGGGCGTTGCTCTAGTTCGACGCCTTCTCCTTCATGCGCACGACGCCCGCGTTCTTGGCGTCCTCGTCCTTGGCGTAGACGATGCGGCCGTCCTGCACCTTGCCGAACACGACCATGTTGCGGGTGATGGCGTTGTGGTCGGTCTTGGTGAAGGGGTGGTCGTAGGTCGTCACCACGCCCTCGACCTTCTCCTTCAGGTCCTCCAGCGCCGCGCGGATCTTCGGCCCGTCGGTGCCGCCGGCCTGCTTGATCGCCGCGGCCAGCAGGTAGACCGAATCGTAGCCCTGCGCGCCCGCCACCGGGGTCGGGATCTTGGAGACCTTGTAGGTGGCGTAGTAGCCCTCGAGGAAGGCCTTGCGCCGGGGCAGGGTCTTATCCTCGATGAAGGTCTGGGGCATGGTCACGCCGTTGCCGTTCGGCCCGGCGATGTCGATGAAGCTCTGCATCGAGGACGGCCACGAGGTGATCATCGGCACCTTCCAGCCGAGCTTGGCCATGCCGTTGGCGATCTGGCCGAGTTCCGGCCCGATCCCGTAGGCCAGGATCACGTCCGCGCCCGCCGCCTGCGACTTCAGCAGCTGGGGCGTCATGTCGACGTCCTTGATGTTGAATTTCTCTACGGTGACCGGGGTCACGCCCTTGGTCTTGAGATATTTCTCCAGATCCTCGCGCCCGAGCTGGCCGTAATTGGTGGAATCGGCCAGGATCGCGATCTTCTTGAAGCCGCGGGTGATCGCCTCGTCGGCCATCATGCCGGCCTGCAGCACGTCGTAGGCCGAGGTCCGGAACACGTAATTGGCGTCGTAATCCGGCGGGTTGAACTGGTTGGTGATGATCGTGCCGGTCGCCACGTTGTTGATCACCGGGATCTCGGCTTCCTGGTAGAAGCGCTGGGCCGCGAGCGCCACGCCGGTGTTGATGAAGCCGAGCGTGGCGACGACCTTCTCCTTGTTGATCAGTTCCTGGGCGACCTGGGCCCCGACCTCGTTCTTGGCCTCGTCGTCGCGCTCGACGATCTGGAGCTGGCGGCCGAGCACGCCGCCCTTCTGGTTGATCTCCTGCACCGCGAGCCGCACGCCGTCGCGCATCGACACGCCCATCGACGAGGATCCGCCCGTGAAGGGCCCGGACACGCCGATCTTGATGGGGTCCGCGGCCCGGGCCGGGCCGGCGAGGATCGTCGCGCAGGCGAGCGCCGCCGCGAGGGCGGTGACGGGCAATCGCATGAGGGTCTCCTCCGAGGTCGCTTCTTTGCTTGCCGGCCCGTTGGGATCGGACCTTGGGGCCGGGATGAAACGGGAATTGGCAGCGCTTGTCGACTGCGTCTTTAGATGTAGACGCTGGGGCCCGAGGCGTCCCGCGCGCCCTCGCGGCGCGCGACAGCTTGCGGATGTCACGCGCCGCGATGCACGCCCGCGGCGAGAACTCCGCGGGCGCAAGCAAAGCCGCCGGCGGCGCGGCGCGGGGCCGGGCGGCCGACTCCCCGGCCTTGACAGGTGACCAAGAAGTCACATAACCACGCGGCATGGATCGGGTCTTCGAAGCTCTGGCGCATCCGGCCCGGCGGGCGCTGCTCGATCTCCTGGTCGCGCGCGACGGCCGGACGCTGGCCGACCTGCACCGGAACGGATCCGCCCCGATGACGCGGTTCGGGGTGATGAAGCACCTGCGCGTGCTGGAAGAGGCCGGCCTCGTGACGGCGCGGCGGCACGGGCGCGAGAAACTCCACTACCTCAACCCGGCTCCCATCCAGCAGGTCGCGGACCGCTGGATCAGCCGGTTCGCCGCGCCGTTCGTGCGCACCATGGTCGACATCAAGGATCGGCTCGAAGGCAGCGATCCGCAGCACGGGAGATCTCCTGCGATGACCGAAGCGGCCCCGCGCCACGTCTACGAACTCTACATCGCGGCGACGCCGCAGGCGGTGTGGGACGTGCTGACGGACGACGCCAAGACCCCGCTCTACCAGCACTTCAACATGACCTCGCGCACCCAGTGGCGGGTCGGGGGCGCCATCACCTTCCTGATGGGCGAGCGCCCGGTGATCGTCGGCGAGATCGTCGAATTGTCGCCGCCGGGGCGCCTCGTGATGAGCTTCCACGCCCGCTGGTCGCCGGAGGTCGCCGCCGACGCGCCCTCCCGCGTCACCTGGGAGATCACCCCGGCGGGGCCGAAGGCCTGCCGGCTGAGGCTGATCCATGACGGCTTCGCCGGGGACACCGCCACCGCGCGGGCGGTCACCGCGGGCTGGCCCGAGACGCTGTCGCGCCTCAAGACGCTGATCGAGACCGGCACGCCCCTGGAGGTCGAGGCCGCCTACGCGCCGGCCGCCGGGTAGCGGGCCGGCACGGCGCAGGCCCGCTCACCTCCACGCGCCCGCCTGGAGCAGCGCCCGGTCACGGTGCAATCGGGCGCAGGTCTCGATCTTCGATCCTGCCGCCTTGTCTTCGACGGACCGGCATCCGCTTCGTCGGACAATGCTCTCCGCATCATTCGCCGAAGCGGTCACCGGTTCGGCGGCGAACCGAAGGACCGCGTCGGCGAGAAACGCCGCGAAGCCAAGAGACCCAAGCAGAAGTGCCCCATGCCATTCTGCTCAGGGGGCGGCCTTGCCCGCCTCGTCCTTGGCCGGGACCTGGGTGATGCCGCCGATCACCCGGACCGGACGGTTGCCGGAATCCGGCGGGGTCTTCCAGCCGGGATCGGCGGCGGGCGCGTTCGCCGCGACCGCGGGCTTGGCGGGCTCGGGCGCGGCGTCGCGCTTCAGGGCCGGCCTCGGCTCGACGAGGGCGGCCGGGCTCTCGACGGGCTTCGGCGCCGGCTTGGCGGTCCTGCGCGGCGCCGCGGGGCGGCGGATTGCGGGATTGTCGGGATTGAGTCCGAGCGGGTTCGCGTCCCGCGCGGCGCTCGGGGTCGGCGCCGGGCGCGCGGCCTGGGGCAGGCTCCGCTCGGGCTGCGGCAGGGGCCGGGCGGCGAGGCGGGGCTCCTCCGGCAGCGGCCCGCCGCGGCCGTAGGACGGGATGCGGGGAAGCGGCACGACCTCGGGGTCCCGCGGCAGCGGCCGGCCGAGGTCGCCGGGCGGCGCGATGCGGGCCTCGGCCTCGGTCCAGCCGTAGCCGGGGCGGCGCGCGCCCGGGACGATGCCCGGCGGGTAGAGGGGCGCCTCGATCCGGTCGCGGTCGAGCACGCGGCCCGAGCGCGCATCGACCGTGAGCCGGACCCGGTTGCCCCAGGGCGAATCGGCATCGAGCGTGTAGGTGTCGCCGTCGAAGCGCGGATGCGTGAAGCCCCGGTAGCCCTCGCGGCCGAGCCGCGCCAGCACGGCGCGGGGCGCGAGCACCGCGTCCACCTGCTCGGCCTCGTAGGAGACCTGCGCGCGGGCGGGCGAGGGCGCCGCGACGCCGAGCAGGGCGATCAGGCCCGCGAAGGCGAGCGCGGCCGCGGGGGCCGCGCTCCGAGTCGACCGCAGAGCGATCATGTCCCGCATTCCCTTGGTTTCGGGGCGGTGGGGTTCTCTCCCCGCATCCCCTTGTGCTCGGACCCGGCGAGTTAGACCTGCCGATTGGGGCGGGAATGCGGGGAGATCGCGACGCGCGTCCTCCCGCGGTCCCGCGCGGGCGGGGCCGCGGGAGACGCATCGCGCGGGACCGCGCCGGACGGCGTCAGAAGGCGCCGTCGCCGAAGGGCCGGTAGCGGCGAATCCCGGGCGAGCGGCGCGGCCCGAACGGGCGCTCCGCCTCGGGCGGGCGGTAATCGGCGCCCGGATGTCCCCGGCCGGGCCGGTACTCGGCACCCGGATGGCCCGCGCGCGGCCGGTACTCGGCGCCGTGCCGGTGGCGCCCCCGGGAGCCCGCGGCGCCGTGCCCGCCGAACTCGCCCCGGCGGATCCCGCCGCGGCCCGGCGCCCGCGGGCCGCCGTGGTGGCCGCGGCGAAAGCCGCCGAATCCGCCGCGGAAACCGCCGAATCCCCCGTGATAGCCGCCGCGGAAGCCGCCCCAGCCGCCGTGGAAGCCGCCGCCGTGGAAGCCGCCGCCGTGGAAGCCGCCGCCGTGGAAGCCGCCGCCGTGGAAGCCGCCCCCGTGGAAGCCGCGCGCCTCCGCCGATGGCATCGCGGCGAGGCCGAGGCCGAGCACGGCGAGTGTGATGATGACCGATCGGATCATGCGCTGTTCCAGACGTCTCCCGGACTTCCGTGTTCTGTCAGGCTGGCATCTCGGACGGATCCGTCGAGCGTCTTCAGCTGGACTGGTTAACCGGGCGCCGGTCGCGCGCTCCCGGGCGATGCCCCGGTGATCGCTCCGGCGCCCGGCGCGGCGCCGCGCGTCGCCTCGATTGCGGTCGAGCGGCGTCGCGCGACGGCGCACGGTCGCGCCGCCCGCTCCATCCTGTCCGCGCGCCCGTCGCCGCGATCTCGCCCCGATACGCTGGGACATCTCCGGCGATGCCCTGACGGACTCCGTTATGATCCCCAATGACTCAATTTTACTGAAGTTTAAGGTTTCATTAACACATCGTCACCCGTTTGGATGATGGCAGAATTACCCTGCCGTGATTTGATCACACGAGGTGATCGCAAGTCTGGACCATGAAATGGGGATGAAACCGTCCATCTGCACTGCCGACGATCGGGCCGGCGCGGCGAAACGCTGGGGCGCTCCGGCCGGGTGGGGGCGGGGGAGCCTCACGCGCCTCGCGCCCGGCGTGATCGCGCTCAGCCTCTCGCTGCTGACCTCGCCGGTCTCCGAGATCGTGCGGGACCGCTCGCCGCGGCAGGGGGCGTGCGAGGCGGCCCTGCACGATGTCGGCCTGCGCGAGGAATACGCTCATACCGACCCGCTCCTGATCGAGCAGACGATCGGGGACGAGGACGCGCTCCAGAGGGACCTCGACGCCCTGACGGCCGGCTGCCAGTCCTAGCCGCCTCGCCTCGTCTGGCCGACGCGCGACCGGCAGCGCTCCCGCGACGCGTCGGGCCATCGCCGCCTTGAGGGCAGGCTCCGCCCGGACCGCGCCGCCCCGCTTGGGCCGGCTCCGGAGCCGGCGCGAGGGGGGGGCGCGCCGGAACCGCGCTCACTCCCGCGCGCCCGCCGCCCGCCTGAGCGTCGGCAGCCCGATCCCGGCGGCGTCGAACCCGCCATCCACCGCCAGGATCTGGCCGGTCACGTAGGCGGCCCGCGGACCGGCGAGGAACAGGATCGCCTCGGCGATCTCCTCCTCCAGCCCGTAGCGGTTGAGCGGCACCGCGTCGTGGTAGTCGGCGCGGATCGCCGGGCTGTGCACGGCCTTCGCCATGGCGGTGTCGACCGGGCCGGGGGCGACGGCGTTGACCCGGATGCCGAGCCCGGCGAGCTCGACTGCCTGCTGCTTGGTCAGGTGGGCGAGCCCCGCCTTGCTGGTTCCGTAGGCGACGCGCAGGGTCGAGGCGCGCAGCCCCGAGATCGACGTGATGTTGACGATCCCCCCGCCGCCCGTGCGGGCCATCACCGGCGCGGCGGCCCGGGCGCAGAGGAACGGCCCGGTGAGGTTCACCGCGAGCACGCGCGCCCACTCGGCCGGGCTCGTGTCGAGGAGCGGCTTGAACACCGCGACCCCGGCATTGTTCACCAGGGCGTCGAGCCGGCCGAAGCGGTCGGCCGTGGCCGCCACCGCCCGCTCGACCCCGGCCTCGTCGGAGACGTCGCAGGTGAGGGCGAGGACGCGCTCGGGCGCGTCGAGCCCCGACGCGGCCGCGGCCAAGCCCTCGGCGTCGATGTCGAGGAGCGCCACCCGCCAGCCGTCGCGCAGGAAGAGCCGCGCCGTCGCGAGCCCGATGCCGCGGGCGGCGCCGGTGACGAGGGCGGTGCGGGCGGGCTCGGTCATGCGGGATCTCCGGAGGGGGATGGCGGCGCGTTGCGCGCCATGAAGGTTTCGGGCGAGCCCTGCGCCGCGTCCACGAAGACGACGTCGGTCGGTGCCCGGCGCGGCGTGTCGATCGAGAGGAAGACCACGGGCTCGGCCAGGATGCGCGGCAGGGCGTGCACGGTGCCGCGCTCGAAGACCAGCAGGTGGCCGGGCCCGAACTCCGCCTCGGCCGCCGGGTCGCCGATCCAGAAGGTGCCCCGCCCCGAGACCACGTAGAGGTACTCGTCGCATTCCCGGTGGAAGTGCGGCGGCGTCGGCCGGTAGACGCGGAAGACCCGCGCGCTCGCCGCCTCGCGGTCGGTCAGGTAGGTGTCGGCCAGCATCGTCTCGGCGGTGGCCGGCAGCGCCAGCGCCTCCGCGATGATGTCGAACCGGCCCGTGGCGGGCGTCCTCTCGGCCATCGTCTCCTCCCGCGGCCAGAGTGGACGCTCGGCCGCCCGCGCACAACCGGGGCGCGCCGATGCCCGGCGGACCGGGTTGTGGAGCGGGCCAAAAAAAAGGCCGCTCTCGCGAACGGCCCGAAGTCTAGGGAGGAAACGCCCAAGGAGGGCTGCGAGACCGCGACGCCATCGCGATCTCGCAATGCAACATTTAAGGCGCGCTGCAAAAACCGCAAGCGGAATTTAATGCGCGCCCCCGCTTCGCGCGCATGGCCGCCTCACGCTGTGCGCAGCAGCTCGGCTATTTCGCGCTTGAGGTCGTCGCGCAGGTCGTCGCGCGCGAGGGCGTAGGCGAGGTTGGCGACCAGGAAGCCGAGCTTCGAGCCGGTGTCGTAGGTCTTGCCGCGGTAGCGCATCCCGTAGAAGGCCTGGGTCTCGGCCAGCCGCTTCATGCCGTCGGTGAGCTGGATCTCGCCGCCCGCGCCCTTCTCGCCCCGGCCGAGGATGTCGAAGATCTCCGGCTGCAGGATGTAGCGGCCCGAGATGATGAGGTTGGAAGGCGCGGTGCCCCTCGGCGGCTTCTCCACCATGCCGGTGATCTCGAACGTGTCGCCGAAATCCTCGCCCACGCTGACGATGCCGTACTGGTGGGTCTGGTCGTGGGGCACCTCCTCGACCGCGATGACGTTGCCGCCGTGGCGCTCGTAGGCGGCGAGCATCTGCCGCATCGAGTCGCGGCTCAGCATGTCGGGCAGGATCACCGCGAAGGGCTCGTCGCCGACGATCTCGCGGGCGCACCAGACCGCGTGACCGAGGCCGAGCGGCGCCTGCTGGCGGGTGAAGCTGGTCTGCCCGGCCTGCGGCAGGTCGCGCTTCAACTCCTCGTAGGCTGCCTGCTTGCCGCGCTCCTGCAGGGTGCGGTCGAGCTCGAAGGCGATGTCGAAATGGTCCTCGATCACGCCCTTGCCGCGGCCGGTCACGAAGATGAAGTGCTCGATTCCCGCCTCCCTCGCCTCGTCGACCACGTGCTGCACCACCGGCCGGTCCACGACCGTCAGCATCTCCTTGGGCACCGCCTTGGTCGCCGGGAGGAAGCGGGTGCCCAGACCCGCGACGGGCAGGACTGCTTTGCGAATGGGCTTCATCATGCGTGATCCGGTGAGACGAGGTGGGTCGGGCGAGGCCCCGCGCCGCTTAAGGCATAGCGCGCCGCGCCGCTACGGGACAGTTCATTGACGTGCGAGCGTCCGGCGTTAGTGATCGACCACGATGTGAAGCGGGGAGAGAGCGAGATGGCGGTTCTGGTGACGGGCGGCGCCGGCTACATCGGCAGCCACATGGTTCTGGCGCTGCTCGATGCGGGCCAGGACGAGGTCGTGGTGCTCGATGACCTCTCGACCGGCTTCGCCTGGGCGCTGCCGCCGGAGGTGACCCTCGTGCGGGGCGACATGGGCGACCAAGCCCTGGTTGCCGAGACGATCCGTCGCCACCGGGTCGACGCGATCGCGCATTTCGCCGCCAAGATCGTGGTGCCCGACTCGGTCGCCGATCCGCTCGGCTACTACCTCAACAACACGGTGAAATCGCGGGCGCTGATCGAGACCGCTCTGCGCGAGGGCGTGCGCCACATCATCTTCTCCTCCACGGCCGCCGTGTACGGCGAGCCCCCCATCGTGCCGGTGCCCGAGGACCTGGTCACCAACCCGATCAACCCCTACGGCCGCTCGAAGCTGATGACCGAGTGGATGCTGGCGGACGTGGCCAGGGCGCACGGGCTCACCTACGTGGCCCTGCGCTACTTCAACGTGGCGGGGGCCGATCCGCGCGGCCGCTCGGGCCAGTCGACGCCGAACGCCACCCACCTGATCAAGGTCGCCACCCAGGCCGCGCTCGGGCGCCGCAGCCACCTCGAGGTGTTCGGCACCGACTACCCGACGCCGGACGGCTCCTGCCTGCGGGACTACATCCAGGTGTCGGACCTCGCGGACGCGCATCTCGTGGCGCTGAACCACCTGCGCGGCGGCGGCGAGAGCCTGACCCTGAATTGCGGCTACGGGCGGGGCTACTCCGTCCTGGAGGTGATCCAGGTGGTCAAGGAGGTGTCGGGCAAGGATTTCGAGGTGCGGCTGTCGCCGCGCCGGCCGGGCGACCCCTCGCAGATCATCGCGGCGGCCGACCGCATCCGCGCGCGCCTCGGCTGGCAGCCCAAGCACGACGACCTGCGCGAGATCGTGTCGCAGGCCCTGGCCTGGGAAGAGGCGCTGGCGCGGCGCAACCAGTCCTGACCCGATGCGGCGCGCGCTCCCGGCGGCCCTCGCCCTCCTCCTCGGCCTCGCTGCCGCCCGGGCCGAGGACGGGTTCCGCGGCTTCATCGAGGGACTTCGGCCCCTCGCGACCGCCCGGGGCGTCGCGCGCGAGACCTTCGACGCCGCCTTCCGGGAGGTGACGGCGCCGGATCCGGCGGTGCTCGCGCGCCTGCGGCGCCAGGGCGAGTTCAGCCGCCCGGTCTGGGAGTACCTCGCCGGATCCGTCTCGACCGCGCGCGTGGCGCGCGGCCGGGCCGAGGCGGCGCGGCGGGCCGAGCTCCTCGCCGGCCTGGAGGCGCGCTACGGGGTGCCGGGGCCGGTCCTCCTCGCCGTCTGGGGCATGGAATCGGATTTCGGGACGGGGACGGGCAGCGTCCCGACGGTGCGCGCGCTCGCCACCCTGGCGCAGGCGGGGCATCGCGGCGACCTCTTCCGCGACGAGCTGCTGGCCGCCCTCGACATCCTGCAGCACCACGACGTCGGCCCCGAGGGGCTGAAGGGCTCCTGGGCGGGGGCGATGGGGCAGACGCAGTTCCTGCCCTCCGTGTACCTGCGGGCCGCGGTCGATTTCGACGGCGACGGGCGGCGGGACATCTGGAATTCGGCGCCGGACGCGCTCGCCTCGATCGCGAACTTCCTGCGCCAGGCGGGCTGGCAGCCGGGGCTGCCCTGGGGGCTGGAGGTGCGGCTGCCCGCGGGCTTCGACCTGTCGCGCCACCGCGGTTCCCTGGCGGAGTTCGCCGCCCGCGGCGTGGCGCGCGCGGACGGGGCGGCGCTGCCGGCCGCCGGCGAGGCGAGCCTGTTCCTGCCCGGCGGCCTCGGCGGGCCGGCCTTCCTGATCACCGTCAATTTCGAGGCGTTCCGCGCCTACAACACCTCGGACGCCTACGCGCTGGCGGTCGGCCACCTCGCCGACCGCATCGCCGGCGGGGGGCCGCTCGCGGCGCCCTGGCCGATCCGGGCGCCGCGCCTCGACGCGGCCGGCCTCGCGGCGCTCCAGCGGGGGCTCGCCGCGCGCGACCTCTACGCGGGTCCCCTCGACGGGCGGGCCGGGCCGAAGCTGCGCGAGGCCGTGCGCCGCTACCAGACCGCCGCCGGGCTCCCGGCGGACGGCTACGCCACGCCCGCCCTGCTCGACCACCTGCGGCGCGCGCCCTGACCCGGGCGCCCGTGCGGGCCCGGTCCGGCGGGTGCCAGTCCGGCCCTCATGCGTTATCGTGCGCGCTCACCGGTCGAGCGAGGCGGAGATGGTCGGCGCATGAGGTGGCGGAGGATCGCGGAACTCGGACTGCGCGGCCTCGTCTGCGGCGGGCTGCTCGCGGGCGCCGGTCCGGCCCGCGCGCAATGGTGGGGCGGCGACGAGGGCTACCCGCGCCAGGATCCTTACGGCGCCCGCTCCCGCGGCTACGACGACGGCTACGGGGGACGGCAGGGCTATGCGCGGCGCCCGCCCGCGCCGGCGCCGCAGCCGCAGCCGCAGCGCTACCGCTGGCCCTGGGAGGACGACCCGGCCCCGCAGGCCGCCCCGCCGCCGCCGCCCGCGCAGGGCGGCTATTACGGCGGTTACCGCACCCCGCGGCCGCGCTTGCGCGAGGCGCCCCGCGACGTGCGCGAGGCCCCGCGCGAGGCCCGTCGCAGCCGCGAGGGGCGCTCGGTCCAGCGGCCGAAACCCCGGCCCGCGCCGGTCGTGGCGGCGGCGCCCGCCCCGAAGCCCAAGACCAACCCGTCGGTGCAGATCGCGGTCTTCGGCGATTCCCTCGCCGACCTGCTCGGCAAGGGGCTGGAGGCGGCCTACGAGGCGAATCCCGACATCCTGGTGATCCGCAAGGCCAGGGGCGACAGTGGTCTCGTGCGCAAGGACGTGGTCGATTGGCCGAAGGCCGCCGAGGATTACCTCAAGGCCAACCCGAAGCTGACCTACGCGGTCGTCATGGTGGGCGCCAACGACCGCCAGTCCCTGCGCGACGGCGACGCCACGGTCGATCCGCTGAGCGATCGCTGGAGGGCGGTCTACCGCGACCGGGTCGACGCGCTGCTCAAGGTCTTCAGCGACGCCAAGGTGCCGGTGATCTGGGTCGGCGAGCCGCCGATGAAGAACGAGGGCCTGTCGGCCGACCTGATCTCCATCAACGAGATCGACCGCGACCGGGTGCAGCGGGCGGGCGGGGTCTACGTGGACATCTGGCCGGCCTTCGTGGACGACCAGAACCGCTACGCCGCGAGCGGGCCGGACCTGGAGGGCCAGACCGCGAAGCTGCGCACCGCGGACGGCGTGCACTTCACCCAGGCCGGCGCCCGCAAGGCGGCCCATTTCGCCGACGTCGAGATCAAGCGGCTGATGGAGCAGCGGGGCGGCGCCCCGAGCGTGCCGGACGCGGTCGCGGCCGCCCCCGCACCGGCTCCGGCGCCCGCCGACCCGGCGGCGGCGCGCCTCGACGACGACGCGGCGATCGACCGGCTGCTGACCGCGATGCTGCCGAGCCTGCCCGAGCCGCCGGGCATCCCGGCCCTGCCGGTCAAGCCGCCGGCCGGGCCGGTGGTCCCGCTCACCCGCAACGAGGTCTCGCCGGGCGGGCAGCTCGTCAGCGGGCGCCCGCGGATCGAGGGCGAGGCCGGCTACACGGTGGAACGCGCGCTCACCCGGGGCGCCCCGCCGAGCCCGCAGCCGGGGCGGGCCGACGATTTCCGCTGGCCGCGCAGCTGAGGACCGCCCCGGCGGAATCGCCCGCGCGCTCCCGCGGGCGCCGGCGCGCTCCCGCGGGGCCCGGTGCGGCCCGCGTCATACGACATCCGGTTGAGTGCTTCGCTATGCGGATGTCGGCTTCGCTCAGGCGCCGCGCTCAGGCGCCGCGCAGGCGCGTGATCCGGGATCCGCTTCGATCAAGCCGATCCCGGATCAGGGCGTCGCCAGCTGGGCGAGGCGCGCGGCGAGTTCGTTCTTGCGGAACGGCTTGGTGAGCCGCGGCAGGTCGGCCGCGACGCCGTCGCTCTCCGCGTAGCCCGAGACCAGGAGCACGGGCAGGCCAGGCCTCGCGTGCCGGAGCGCCCGGGCGAGTTCGGTCCCGGTGATGCCCGGCATCAGGTGGTCGGTCACGAGCAGGTCGAAGCGCTCGCCGCCGCGGACGAGGCGCATCGCCTCCTCGCCCGATGCGGCCTCGATCACCGCGTAGCCGAGGTCGCCCAGCATGTCCGCCGTGCTCATGCGCACGAGGTCCTCGTCGTCGACCAGGAGCGCGGTCCCGCGCGGGGACGCCGCCGCGGAAGGCTGCGGCGCGGGCTCGGCCAGGTCCGGGGCCGCGTCGCTCCGCGGCAGCCAGAGCTCGACATTGGTGCCGAGCCCCGGCCGGCTCTGGATGGTGAGCGCGCCGCTGAGCTGGGAGGCGAGGCCGTGCACCATCGAGAGGCCGAGCCCCGTGCCCTTGCCAACGCCCTTGGTGGAGAAGAAGGGCTCGACCGCCCGCGCGAGCGTCGCCTCGTCCATGCCGGTCCCGCTGTCGGCGACCGACAGGCGGATGTAGGGGCCCGGCCGGAGCGTGGTGCGGTGACCGGGCCCGACCGTCTCCGCGCGGGCCGAGATCCGCAGCGTGCCGCCCTCCGGCATGGCGTCCCGCGCGTTCACGCAGAGGTTCAGGAGCGCCATCTCGATCTGGTTCGGGTCGGCCTTCGCGGGCGGCAGGGCGTCGGGCGCGTCGACGGCGACCCTGATCTGCGGGCCCATCGTGCTCGCCACGAGGTCGCCCATCCCGGTCACCAGCTTGGCGACGTCGACGGGGATCGGCTGCAGCGGCTGCCGCCGCGCGAAGGCGAGGAGCCGCTGCACCAGCGTCTTCGCCCGCTCGGCCGACTGCATGGCGCCCGCGATGAGGCGCTGCTCCCGTTCGCCGCCCAGGCCCCTGCGCTGGAGCATGTCGAGGGAGCCGACGATCGGGGTGAGGAGGTTGTTGAAGTCGTGCGCGACGCCGCCGGTGAGCTGGCCCATCGCCTCCATCTTCTGCGACTGGCGCAGCGCCTCCTGTGCGGCCTCCAGCTCGGCCCGGCGCTCCTTCTCCTCGGTGACGTCGCGGGTGACCGAGTAGAGCTTGCCGCCCTCCGGCACGGCCACCCAGGACAGCCAGCGCCAGCCGCCGTCCCGGGTGCGGTAGCGGTTCTCGAAGTGCAGGACGGGGCTGCCCTGCCGGATGGCGTCGAAGGCCGCGAGGCTCGCGCCGACATCGTCCGGGTGCACGAGTTCGGCGTAGGGCCGTCCCTCGATCTCGCTCGTCGGCCAGCCGAGCGCCGCCGTCCAGGCCGGGTTGGCCGCGGCGAAGGCCGCCGTGTCAATGTCGATGACCGAGAGCAGGTCGAGGCTGAGCTGCCAGATCAGGCCGCGCTCGCGGGTGCGCGCGACCACCTCCCGCTCGAGGTCGGCGTTGAGCGCCAGCAGCGCCTCCTCGGCGAGCTTGCGGTCGTGGATGTCGACCGAGGCCCCGAACCAGCGCACCACCTCGCCGGTGACCGGATCGCGGGAGGGCTCGGCGCGGACCAGGAACCAGCGGTAGGTCCCGGCGGCCGAGCGGATGCGGTGCTCGACCAGGAAGGTGCCGCCCGATCGCCTGGCCTCGCCGAAGGCCGCCATCGTGGCCTGCGCGTCGTCCGGGTGGACGTGGGCGGCGGCCACCGCGGCGGCCGTCGTCGGCGCGTAGGGCGCGCCCGTATAGGCCGTCCACTGCCTGTTGAAGAACTCGGTGCGGCCCTCGGCATCGGTGATCCAGACGATCTGGGGCACGGCGTCCGCCATTTGCCGGAAGCGCGCCTCGCTCTCGCGCACGCGCTCCTCCGCCTCCCTCGTCGCTGTCACGTCCCGGGACACCGCGAGGAGCTTCTCCGGCCGGTCGTCGGGCCCGTCGATCGAGGTGACGATCACGTCCCACCACCGCGGCGTGCCCCTGGCGGTGGTGGCGAGGCCCTGGAAGCGGCCCGTGCCGCCGCGCCGGGCCTCCCGGATCGCCGCACGGGCCTGGTCGCGCCCCTCGCCCTGCCAGAAATCGGGCCAGTGGGCGCCGCGGATCAGGCCGAAATCCTCGACCGCCATCGCGCACATGCCGCCCTCGCTCATGAATTCGAGGCGGCCGTCGAGGCTGAGCACCTTGATGCAATCGGCCGAGCTCGCGAGGATGCGGCGGTTGAACTCCTCGCTGGCGCGCAGCCGCTCCTCCGCCAGCACCTGGCCGGTCGTCTCCGTGCAGGCGCAGAACATGCCCACGACCGCGCCCTCGTCGTCGCGCAGGGGCGAGTACGAGAAGGTGAACCAAGTCTGCTCGTCGTGGCCGCGCCGGTTCATGACCAGCGGCAGGTTCTCGGACCAGGTCGCCTCGCCGGCGAGCGCCGCCGCGATCAGGGGTTCGATCTCGGCCCAGATCTCCGTCCAGATGTCGCGGAAGCGGCGACCGAGCGCGGCCGGGTGCTTGTCGCCGAGGATCTCCGCGTAGGCGTCGTTGTAGAGGAAGCCGAGGTCCGGCCCGAAGGCGACGAACATCGGGAAGCGCGAGCCGAGCATCAGGCCGACCGCCGACCTCAGGCATTGCGGCCAGGTCGAGGGCTCGCCGAGCACCGATCCCGACCAGGGCCGGGCGCGCATCGCGGCGCCCATCACGCCGCCGCCGGTCAAGAAGGCGGGGGCGTCCCCGTCCCGCCCAGGCATCCCCCTCCGCACGGCCCCCTCCGCCCCAGGCCCCGCCGCCATGCTGACAGGCGTCGCGCTGGTCCCCCGGGGGAGATCTTGGGCGCTCGCCGGCCTCATCAAGGTCCGGCCCTCCCGGGCGTCCCGCACCCCGCCCGGCACGCCCCGCGAATGCGCGGATCGTGCTCGCGTCCCCGGACAAGCCCGGTCGGAGACCCGCGCTTCCCCCTCGCGAGGCAATCCCAAGTTGCCCATTCGCGGCAACTCGCCTACGGCCGCAGCGATGCGCTCCTCTCCCGAGGCGTGGACGGCCCCGCGCGATCCCGGCATCGGCACGGCATGAACGGGCACGGCACGGGCGGGCAGGACACCGGCGGGCAGGACACGGGCGGGCACGGCATGGGCGACCTCTCGGTTCTCGACTTCGCGGCGCTCGCGGCCTTCCTCTGCGCCTGGGTCGGTTACGGCCTCGCCCTGGAGCGCGTCGGCGGCACCCGCACCAGCCTCAACCGGATGATGAACCGCTACCGCCACGCCTGGGCCGAGCAGATCGCCACGCGCGAGATCCGGGTGGTCGACACCACCATCAACGCCTCGCTGCAGAACGGCACCGCCTTCTTCGCCTCGACCTCGCTGATCGCGCTCGGCAGCGTCCTCACCCTGACGCGCTCGACGGACGAGGTGCTGACCCTGTTCTCGACCCTGCCCTTCGGCATGCAGACCACCCGCGCCACCTGGGAGATCAAGGTGACGGGGCTGGCGCTGATCTTCGCCTACGCGTTCTTCAAGTTCGCCTGGGCCTACCGGCTGTTCAACTACGGGGCCATACTGATCGGCGCGGTGCCGCCGCGGGGCGGCGACCCGGACGCGATCCGCCGGGCCGTCCGACGGGTGGCGCGCATGAACGTGGTCGCGGGCAAGCACTTCAACCGGGGCATGTACGCGTTCTTCTTCGCGCTGGCCTATCTCGGCTGGTTCGTCGGCCCCTCCGTGCTGCTCATGACGACCGCGGGCGTGCTCATCGTGATGTGGCGGCGCCAGTTCAGCTCGAGCGCCCGCGATTCCCTGTCGGACGTCTGATCCGGGATCCGGTTGATCGAAGCGGATCCCGGATCGCGAGCCCGCGCCGGCGCCTCACAGCGGCAGCGTCGTCGCCCCCATCAGGGCCTCGTCGATCGCCCGCGCGGCCTGCCGGCCCTCGCGGATCGCCCAGACCACCAGCGACTGGCCGCGGCGCATGTCGCCCGCCGCCCAGACCTTCTCGTTCGAGGTCCGGTAGCTGGTCTCGTCCGCCTGCACGTTGCCGCGGCGGTCGCGCGCGACGCCGGATTCCTCCAGCAGGCCCCGCGCCACCGGACCGGCGAAGCCGATCGCCAGGAAGACGAGGTCGGCCGGGAGCAGGAACTCGGTGCCGGTGATGGGCTGGCGCTTCTCGTCGACCCGGGCGCAGACCACGCCCTTGACCCTTCCCTTCTTGCCCTCGATGCGCAGGGTCGCGGCCTGGAACTCGCGCTCGGCGCCCTCGGCCTGGCTCGACGAGACCCGCAGCTTCGTCGCCCAGTAGGGCCACACGGCGAGCTTGTCCTCCTTCTCGGGCGGGCGGGGACGGATGTCGAGCTGGGTCACCGACAGGGCGCCCTGGCGGAAGGCGGTGCCGACGCAGTCGGAGGCGGTGTCGCCGCCGCCGATCACCACCACGTTCTTGCCCGCCGCCAGGATCGGCGCCTCGGCGGCCAGCGCCTCGTCCTCGGATCCGACCCGGCGGTTCGACTGCACGAGGTAGGGCATCGCGTAGTGCACGCCTTCCAGGTCCTGACCCGGGAGCTGCGGGTTGCGCGGTTCCTCGGCCCCGCCGGCGAACAGCACCGCGTCGAACTCGTTGTGCAGGCTCGCGAAGGAGCGCGTCACGCCGACATTCACGCCGTAGTGGAACTGCACGCCCTCGGCCTCCATCTGCCGCACCCGGCGGTCGATGTGGCGCTTCTCCATCTTGAAGTCGGGGATGCCGTAACGCAGCAGGCCGCCGGCCTTCGCCTCGCGCTCGAAGACGTGGACCTCGTGACCGACCCGGGCGAGCTGCTGGGCCGCCGCGAGGCCGGCCGGGCCCGAGCCGATGATCGCCACCCGCTTGCCCGTCCGCAGCTGCGGCGGCTCGGGCACGACCCAGCCCATGCTCCAGGCCTTGTCGGCGATCGCCTGCTCGATCGTCTTGATGGTGACCGGCTGGTCCTCAAGGTTGAGGGTGCAGGCCTCCTCGCACGGCGCCGGGCAGATGCGCCCGGTAAATTCCGGGAAGTTGTTCGTCGAGTGGAGGTTGCGCGACGCCTCCTCCCAGTCGGCGTTGTAGACGAGGTCGTTCCAGTCCGGGATCTGGTTGTGGACCGGGCAGCCCGTCGGACCGTGGCAGAACGGGATGCCGCAATCCATGCAGCGGGCCGCCTGCTTCTTCAGGTCGTGCTCGTCGAGCGGCAGGGTGAATTCGAGGAAGTGGCGCACGCGGTCGCCGGCGAGCTGGTACTTCTGCTCCTGGCGGTCGTATTCGAGGAAGCCTGTGACCTTGCCCATCGGTAAACTCGGAGGAAAGAAGGGGAGAGGGCCGCGCGGCTCAGGCGAGCGCGGCGGCCGGTGAGAATGCACTTGGCGGGCCGGGGGCCCGGACGCGACGCCCGAGCCACCCGCGCGAGGCCGCGCCCGGGCCGGGACGGGGCCCGCCCGCGCGTCGCGCGGCCGGGATCTGGCCGCGGATCGGGTCGCCGAAGAGCTGCACCGAGAGCTGCACCGGATTCTTCCTCGGGAACCGGCCGGGGCCGGCAACGGGGTGGGTGCCGGCCGCGCGGCCCCGCCCGGGAGAGGGAGGCGCCGCGCGGCCGGCGAGGCCGGCCTACTCGGCGGCGATCGGCATCCGGGCCCGCTCCATCTCGCGCAGGGCGCGCCGGTACTCGACCGGCATCACCTTCACGAACTTGGTCCGGTAAGTGTCCCAGTTGTCGATGATCGCCTTGGCCCGCACCGAGCCCGTGTACTTCAGGTGGTTGTTGATCAGCCCGACGAGGCGCTCCTCGTCGTGGCCCGACATGTTGGCCAGGATGTCGATGCGCCCCTTGGTCTCCAGGTCGCCGTCCTGGTGGAAGCGGCGCATGAACTCGTCCTCCTCCTCGACCGGTTCGAGGTCGACCATCGACAGGTTGCAGCGCTTGGCGAACGTCCCGTCCTCGTCGAGGACGTAGGCGATGCCGCCCGACATCCCGGCCGCGAAGTTGCGCCCGGTCTCGCCGATCGACACGACCACGCCGCCGGTCATGTACTCGCAGCCGTGGTCGCCCATGCCCTCGACCACCGCAATGGCGCCCGAGTTGCGCACCGCGAAGCGCTCGCCGGCCGCGCCCCGGATGTAGGCCTCGCCCGCGATCGCCCCGTACAGCACGGTGTTGCCCACCATGATGGTGCGCTCGGCCGGCGCCTTGAGGCCGTCGGAGGGCCGCAGGATCAGCTTGCCGCCCGACAGGCCCTTGCCGACGTAGTCGTTTCCGTGGCCGGTCAGGATCAGCGTCACGCCGGCCGCGAGCCACGCGCCGAAGCTCTGGCCGGCGGTGCCGGTGAGCCTCACGGTGATCGTGTCGTCGGGCAGCCCCTCGTGGCCGTGCGCCTTGGCGACGAGGCCGGAGAGCATGGCGCCCGCCGCGCGGTCGGAGTTGCGGATGACGTCCTCGACCACGCTCGGCTCGCCCGTCTCGATGGCGGTCCCGAGCGCCGCGATCAGCCGGCGGTCGAGCACGTGGTCGATCGGGTGCTTCTGCGCTTCGACGTGGCGGATCGCCACGTGGTCCGGCACCTCCGGCTTGTGGAACAGCCGGGCGAAGTCGAGGCCCTTCGCCTTCCAGTGCGAGATCGCCGCGAGCTTGTCGAGGTAGTCGGAGCGCCCGATCAGCTCGTCGAGCTTGGTCACGCCCAGCGCCGCCATCAGCTCGCGCACCTCCTCGGCCACGAAGAAGAAGTAGTTGATGACGTGCTCGGGCGTGCCCTTGAAGCGCTTGCGCAGCACCGGGTCCTGGGTCGCGACGCCGACCGGGCAGGTGTTGAGGTGGCACTTGCGCATCATGATGCAGCCCGCCGCGATGAGCGGCGCGGTCGAGAAGCCGAACTGGTCGGCCCCGAGCAGCGCCGCGATCAGCACGTCGCGCCCGGTGCGGATGCCGCCATCCGCCTGCAGGGCGACGCGGCCGCGCAGATGGTTCAGCACCAGGGTCTGCTGGGTCTCGGCGAGCCCGATCTCCCAGGGGCCGCCCGCGTGCTTGATCGAGGTGAGCGGGGCCGCGCCGGTGCCGCCGTCGAAGCCCGAGATGGTGATGTGGTCGGCGCGCGCCTTGGCGACGCCGGCCGCCACCGTGCCGACCCCGACCTCGGAGACCAGCTTCACCGAGACCTCGGCGTCCGGGTTGACGTTCTTGAGGTCGAAGATGAGCTGGGCGAGGTCCTCGATCGAGTAGATGTCGTGGTGCGGCGGCGGCGAGATCAGGCCGACGCCCGGGGTCGAGTGGCGGACCTTGGCGATCTTGGCGTCGACCTTATGGCCGGGCAGCTGGCCGCCCTCGCCGGGCTTGGCGCCCTGCGCCACCTTGATCTGCATCATGTCGGAATTGACGAGGTACTCGGTCGTCACGCCGAAGCGGCCGGAGGCCACCTGCTTGATCGCCGAGCGCCGCGAGCGGCCGTCCGGCAGCGGCCGGTAGCGCTCGCGCTCCTCGCCGCCCTCGCCCGAATTCGAGCGCCCGCCGAAGGAGTTGAGGGCGATGGCGAGGGTCTCGTGCGCCTCCTTGGAGATGGAGCCGTAGGACATCGCCCCGGTGGCGAAGCGCTTGACGATCTCGGCGGCCGGCTCGACCGCCTCGATGGCGACGGGCCTGCGCCCGATCTCGGTCGCTCTCTTGATCCGGAACAGGCCGCGCAGGGTCTTGAGGTGGTTCTCCTGCTCGTTCACCAGCCGGGCGAATTCCCGGTAGCGCTCGGGCAGGCGCAGGCGCACGGCGTGCTGGAGCGTCGCCACCGTGTCGGGCGTCCAGGTATGGGCCTCGCCGCGCAGCCGGTAGGCGTATTCCCCGCCGACGTCGAGGGCGTTGCGGTAGACCGGCGCGTCCCCGAACGCGTCCTGGTGACGACGCACCGTCTCCTCGGCCACCTCGGCCATGCCGATGCCCTCGATCGTCGTCGCGGTGCCGAAGAAGTCCCGCTCCACGAACGAGGAATTCAGGCCGACCGCGTCGAAGATCTGCGCGCCGCAATAGGACTGGTAGGTGGAGATGCCCATCTTGGACATCACCTTGAGCAGCCCCTTATCGATCGACTTGATGTAGCGGTAGACGATCTCGTCCTCGGAGAGCTCGGGCGGCAGCTCGTCCTTCATGGCGAGCAGGGTCTCGAAGGCGAGGTAGGGGTTGATCGCCTCGGCGCCGTAGCCGGCAAGGCACGCGAAGTGGTGCACCTCGCGCGGCTCGCCGGACTCGACCACGAGCCCGACCGAGGTGCGCAGGCCCTTGCGGATCAGGTAATTGTGCACCGCCGCGGTGGCCAGCAGCGCGGGGATCGGGACCCGGTCCGGCCCGGTCGCCCGATCGGAGAGCACGATGATGTTGTAGCCGCCGCGCACCGCCGCCTCGGCCCGGTCGCAGAGCCGGTCGACGGCCCCGTCCATCCCCGCCGCGCCGAGCTCGGCCGGGTAGGTGATGTCGAGGGTCTTGGTGTCGAACCGGTCCTCGAAATGGCCGATGCAGCGGATCTTCTCCAGGTCCGCATTGGTCAGGATCGGCTGGCGCACCTCCAGCCGCTTCTTGCGGGAGGTGCCCTCCAGGTCGAGGATGTTCGGCCGCGGCCCGATGAACGAGACGAGGCTCATCACGGCCTCCTCGCGGATCGGGTCGATCGGCGGGTTCGTCACCTGCGCGAAGTTCTGCTTGAAGTAGGTGTAGAGGAGCTTGGGCCTGTCGGAGAGCGCCGAGAGCGGCGTGTCCGTGCCCATCGAGCCCACCGCCTCCTGGCCGGTCACGGCCATGGGTTGCATGAGCAGCCTCAGGTCCTCCTGCGTGTAGCCGAAGGCCTGCTGCCGATCGAGCAGGGAGACGTCGGTGCGCGACTCGCGCGGCTGGACCGGGCGCAGGTCCTCCAGCACGATCTGGGTGCGCTTCAGCCAGTCCGGATAGGGATTGGCGGCGGCGAGTTCGCGCTTGATCTCCTCGTCGGAGACGATCCGGCCCTTGTCGAGGTCGATGAGCAGCATGCGGCCGGGCTGCAGGCGCCAGGATTCGACGATCTCCTCGTCGGGAATCGGCAGCACGCCCATCTCGGAGGCGAGCACGACGAGCCCGTCCTCGGTCACCACGTAGCGGGCGGGCCTGAGGCCGTTGCGGTCCAGGGTGGCGCCGATCTGGCGGCCGTCCGTGAAGCAGACCGCGGCCGGCCCGTCCCACGGCTCCATCAGCGCCGCGTGGTACTCGTAGAAGGCGCGCCGCTCCTCGCTCATCAGCGGGTTGCCGGCCCAGGCCTCCGGGATGAGCATCATCATGGCGTGGGCCAGCGAGTAGCCGCCCTGCACCAGGAATTCGAGCGCGTTGTCGAAGCAGGCGGTGTCGGACTGGCCCTCGTACGAGATCGGCCACAGCTTCGAGATGTCGTTCCCGAACAGCTCGGAATCCACGCTCGCCTGGCGCGCCGCCATCCAGTTGACGTTGCCGCGCAGCGTGTTGATCTCGCCGTTATGCGCCACCATCCGGTAGGGGTGCGACAGGCGCCAGGTCGGGAAGGTGTTGGTGGCGAAGCGCTGATGCACCAGGGCCAGGGCCGAGCTGAAGCGCTCGTCCTTCAGGTCGAGGTAGTACTGGCCGAGCTGGTGCACCAGCACCATGCCCTTGTACACGATGGTGCGCGAGGACAGCGAGACCGGGTAGAATTCCTTGAGCTTCGGGTCCTTGAGCGTGTAGACCGCGTTCGAGATGACCTTGCGGCAGAGATAGAGCCGGCGCTCGAAGGCGTCCTGGTCGGGGCTGGAGGCCGGCCGGCCGATGAAGACCTGCCGGTGGCGCGGTTCGCTGAGCTTGACGCTCTCGCCGAGGTCGCTCGGATCGACCGGCACGTCGCGCCAGCCGAGGAGCGTCAGCCCCTCGTCGGCGATCGCCTTCTCGACGATGCCGACGACGGTGCGGAATCCCTCCTCGTCGCGCGGCATGAAGAGCTGCCCGACGCCGTAATGCCCGGCCTCCGGCAGGGCGAGGCCGAGGCGCTGGCCTTCCGCCGCAAAGAAGTCGTGCGGGAGTTGCACCAGGATGCCGCAGCCGTCGCCCATCTTCGGGTCGGCGCCGACCGCGCCCCGGTGGTCGAGGTTCTCCAGGATCTGCAGGCCGCGCTGCACGATGCTGTGGCTGCGGCGATTGTGCATGTCGGCGATGAAGCCGACGCCGCAGGCATCCTTCTCGCGCTTGGGATCGTAGAGCCCCTGCTCCGCCGGCAGGGCCGGATCGCGCACGACGAGGGCCGGTGCCGCCGGCCCGCGGGTGGGGTGCTGGGAGGGGTCCAGGCCGCTCATCATCTCGTCTCCCGTCCGCGCCCGCCTTCGCGGCGCGCCTGTCTGCCACGCCGCCGGCGGTGAGGCCGGCGCACCATTCCGGAGGCCCCTCCCGGGCGCAGGCGCCGGCGGGCGGGTTCACGCTCGGCGGGGCCTAGCATGGGCCGCCGCATCGTTCTCTTGGAGGTTCGGTCGCGTCTCGCGTCAGGGGAGCGCCCGCACCTCGCGGACGCCTCGCGGCCTCGTCAGCCGGCGCGCGTCCGCACCGCCCGCGGGGCGGTGTCTTTCGGATCTCGTTTGGTCACCGTGCAAGCCATGGACCAGCGAGCCACCAGCCAGCGCCCTTCAGGAACCCGGGCCGCGCGGCCCGCACGAAATGGGACAGCGGTACTGTCCTATTTCCGGAAGTTGCCAGATTTCCCCCGCGCCAGCAAGGGCCGTGCCCACGCCGCCGCGTCATTTTCTTGCGTTCTGCGGCCGCGCGCCGCAACGGACGTTCAATTCGCGCCCGGGCGGCGCAGTTTTTCCGCCGGGCGGCCCGGTGACGCCGGGACCGCGCATGCCCGTCATGATGGTGCCTCGGTCGCGGAGGCGGGGCCGGCGCGGCATTGTGGCGCCGGCTGATTCGGCGGGAGCGGACCTGATGAACTTCGCGAGCGACAACGTGACCGGCGCGAGCGCCCCGATCCTCGACGCGCTGGTGCGCGCGAATGCAGGGCCCATGCCGGCCTACGGCGCCGACCCGCTCACCGCCGGGCTGCGCGACCGGTTCCGCGCCCTGTTCGACCACCCGGACCTGGTGATCTTTCCGGTCGCGACCGGCACGGCCGCGAACGCGATCGCCCTCGCCGCGATGGTGCCGCCCTACGGCCTCTGCCTCTGCCACGAGGAGGCGCACGTGATGGGCGACGAGTGCGGCGCGCCGGAATTCTTCACCCACGGGGCCAAGCTCGCCGGCCTGCCCGGGACGGGCTCGAAGATCGACCCGGCCGCCCTCGAGGCCACGCTCGCGGCGATGCCGCGCCACGTCAAGCAGATGCCGGCCCGCGCCCTGACCCTGTCGCAGGCGACGGAGAGCGGGCTCGTCTACGGCCCCGACGAGGTGGCGCGCCTGTCCGGCCTCGCCCACCGGCACGGGCTGGCCGTGCACATGGACGGCGCGCGCTTCGCCAACGCGGTCGCGGCGCTCGGCTGCTCGCCCGCGGAGGTGACGTGGCGGGCGGGCGTCGACATCCTGTCCTTCGGGGCGAGCAAGAACGGGGCGCTCGCCGCCGAGGCGATCGTGGTCTTCCGTCCCGACCTCGCCGAGACGATCGAGTACCGGCGCAAGCGGGCGGGCCACCTCCTGTCGAAGGGGCGCCTGCTCGCCGCGCAGCTCCACGCCTACCTGGAGGGGGACCATTGGCTCGCCAACGCGGCGAATGCCAACCGGATGGCGGCCCGGCTCGGGCGGGGCCTCGCGGCCATCCCGGGCGTGCGCCTCGCCTGGCCGGTGGCGGCGAACGAGGTGTTCCCGATCCTGCCGGCGCATCTGGAGCGGGGGCTGAAGGAGGGCGGCGCGGTGTTCTACGGCTGGCACTCGACCAGCTTGCCGCCGGGCGAGGCCGTGCGCGAGGACGAGCGCTTCGCCCGCCTCATCACCGCCTTCTCGACGACCGAGGCCGAGGTCGACGCCTTCCTGGCCCTCGCGCGCGCCTGCGCCTGAGGCAGGGCGGGACCGCGGGCCGGAGCCGCCCCCGCCCGGGCGGGGTGTCGCCCCCCCGCCCGGGCGGGGTGTGTTGTAATATCGTTACGCTTCGGCGCGCCGTGTGAGCGCGGCCGCCCAGGACCTTGCGCAGGGTCAGCCCGCTCGGCCAATGAAACAGGATAACGTTTCATGGAGGCTGGCGGTGGCACACGGACGGGCAGGGCTCGCGATCCTCGGGATCCTCGCGGCGGGAGCGGCGCGGGCCGAGGAGATCCGCCTCGACGAGATCACCGTCACTTCGCCGAGCCCGATCGTGGGCCCCGCCGCGGCGCGGCCCAGCGGGGGAGGGGGGCCGGGCGTGCTCCCGGTCGTCACCGACACCTTCTCGCCCGTGACCGTGATCACCCGCGGCGCGCTCGCGAGCCGCCAGCCGCTCACACTCGGGGACGCGCTCCTCGACCGCCCGGGCCTCTCCGCCACCACCTATGCCCCGGGCGCCGCGAGCCGGCCGATCATCCGCGGCCTCGACACGGCGCGGGTGCGCATCCAGGAGAACGGGCTCGGCGTGCAGGACGTCTCGGATCTCGGCGAGGACCACGCGGTGCCGGTCAACCCGCTCGTGGCCGAGCGCATCGAGGTGATCCGCGGCCCCGCCACCCTGCGCTACGGCAGCCAGGCGATCGGCGGCGTGGTGAGCGCCGAGACGGGCCGCATCCCCCGCCTCGCGCCGCCGAACGGCATCGCCGGCGAGGTGCTCGGCGGGTTCTCCTCGGTGGATCTCGGCCGCAACGGGGCCGCGCGCGTCGAGGCGGGCGGCGAGACCGTGGTCGTCCACGCGGACGGCTTCCGCAGCGCGCAGGACAGCTACCGCACGCCGCTCGGCCTCCAGCGCAACTCCGCCGCCGAGTCCCAGGGCGGTGCGGTGGGCATGTCCTACCTCCTCGACCGCGGCTTCGTCGGCCTCGCCTTCAGCCACTTCGACGCGCTCTACCGGATCCCGGGCGGCGACGCCGCGCGCGGCCGCACCCGCCTCGACCCGACCCAGGACAAGCTCCAGAGCCAGGGCGAGGTGCGGCCCGTCGACGGGCCGATCGAGGCGATCCGCTTCTGGCTCGGCGGCTCGATCTACCGGCACCACGAGATCGGGATCGGGGAGGACGGGATCGACGGCATCCAGTCGACCTTCAGGAACCGCGAGGCGGAGGCGCGCCTGGAGATCCAGCACGTCCCGGCGATCCTGCCCTTCGGCACCCTGACGGGCGCGCTCGGCGTCCAGGCCGAGCGGCGGGTGCTCGGCACGTCGGGCGAGGCCGGCACGCTGCTCGCCCCCACCGATTCGCGCAGCAACGCCCTCTACCTGTTCGAGGAGCTGGCGCTCGGCCAGGGCACGCGCCTCCAGGCGGCCGGGCGGATCGAGGGCGCGCGCGCGACCGGCACCGCCACGCTCTTTCCCGGCGACTACCTCCCGGTCGCGGGCGAGGATCCGCTCTCCTACGGCCGCCGCCGCCGCTTCGCGCCCAAGAGCGCGAGCTTCGGCCTCCTCCAGGACCTGCCCTACGGCCTCGTGGCGAGCCTGACCGGCTCCTACGTCGAGCGGGCGCCCTCCGCCTTCGAGCTCTACTCGCGGGGGCCGCACGACGCGACCGGGACGTTCGAGATCGGCGACCCGAGCCTGCGGCTGGAGCGCGCCCGCACCGTCGAGGCGAGTCTGCGCCGCGGCGTCGGCCCGCTGCGCTTCGAGGCCACCGGCTACGCGACGCGCTACACCGGCTTCGTCTACAAGCGCCTGACCGGCGCCCGCTGCGACGACGATTTCGCCAGCTGCGGGACCGGGACCGAACTCGACCAGATCGTCTACACGCAGCAGAACGCGGCCTTCCACGGCGCCGAGATCGCCGGCCAGCTCGATCTCCTGCCGGTCGGCAACGGGTTTTTCGGGCTCGACGCGCAGTACGACTACGTGCGGGCGACCTTCGACGACGGCACCAACGTGCCGCGCATCCCGCCCCACCGGGTCGGGGGGGGCTGTTCCTGCGGACGGAGGGCTGGTTCGCGCGGGTGAACCTGCTCCACGCCTTCGCCCACACCGAGACCGCGCCCTACGAGACGCGGACCCCCGGCTACGACGACCTGCGCGCGGAGCTGAGCTACGCCAAGGCCCTCGATCCGGCGGTGGACGGGCTCTCCGAGATCCGGGTCGGGCTCGTCGGCACCAACCTCCTCGACGCGGTCATCCGCAACTCCGCCTCGTTCAAGAAGGACGAGGTCGTGCTGCCGGGCCGCGGCGTCCGCCTGTTCGTGACGGCCCGGTTCTGACGGCCCGGTTCCGAGGGCGCGCGGGCGCCGCGCGCCGTATAGGGAGGGGAACCGGCACGGAGCCCGTCGATGCCCATCGTCCTCCTGATCCTCGCCCTCCTCGCCCTCGCCGCCCTCCTGGCGAGCCTGCGCATCGCCAACCAGTACGAGCGCGCGGTCGTGTTCCGGCTCGGGCGCTTCCACGGCACCAGGGGCCCGGGCCTCTACTGGCTGATCCCCCTCGTCGAGTGGCAGAGCACCGTCGACCTGCGCGTCGTCACGGCCCCGGTCGAGCAGCAGGAGACGATCACCAAGGACAACGTGCCGATCAAGGTGAACGCCGTGATCTGGTACCGGGTGGTCGATCCCGGACGGGCGCGGCTCGAGGTGCGGGACGTCGGCACGGCGGTGATCCAGGTCGCGCTGACCACGCTGCGCATCGTGCTCGGCCAGCACACCCTGGACGACGTGCTCAAGGAGCAGGAGGGCATCTCGCGGGTGATGCAGCAGAAGATCGACGCCGTGACCGAGCCCTGGGGCGTCAAGGTCGAGCGGGTCGAGATGAAGAACGTCGAGATCCCCGAATCGATGCAGCGGGCGATGGCGCAGGAGGCCGAGGCCCTGCGCGAGAAGCGGGCCCGCCTGATCAAGGCCCAGGCCGAACTCGAGGCCGCCGAGCAGCTGCGCGCCGCCTCCGAGACGATCATGCAGAACCCGGCCGGCCTCGAATTGCGGCGGATGCAGATGATCACCGAGGTCGGCGCCGAGCAGAACACGACGACGATCATCATGATGCCGTCCGAGTTCGTGAACGTCGCCGGGAAGATCGCCGAGACCCTGGCCCGCAAGGGCTGATACGCCATGGGCTTGCGTCGACCCTTCGAGCGGGTCGACGGCCCGACGCGTCGGCATCCCGGGCCGCCTCAGGTCGCCCGGATCGCCTGCATCTGGCTGACGAAGAGGCGCTGCACCGCCGCCTCGGTCAGCCCGGTCGCCCGCACGAGTTCGGGGCCCAGCAGGGTCGCGCCGAGGGCGCCCGCGAGCAGCATGAAGGTGATCGGCCCGGTGCCGCGGGCGTGCGGGTCGGTCCCCGCGGGCTCGACCGCCCGCAGGAGCCGCACCGCGCGCTCGACGGCGGAGAAGAACGGTTCGAGGGTCGCGATGTCGCCCGAGGCGGCGAGCCAGGCCACGAGGCGCCCGTAGCCGCCGCGGTTCAGCGCCTCGAAGATCTCCGCCACCACCACGTCGGGGCCGATCGCGCCCGCCCGCATCGCCTGGACGCTGGCCTCGGCCTCGCGCGCCATCGCCTCGGCCATGTCGGCCACCAGGGCGGCGTGCAGGGCCGCGCTGGTGCCGAAATGGTGCGTGATGTTGCCGTGAGTCATGCCCACGGCGGCGGCCACCCCCTGCAGGGTGAGGGCCTGCGGACCCTTGTCGAGGAGCAGCCCCCGCGCGGCCTCGAGGACGACGCGGCGCGCCTCCTCGGGCGGGCGGCGGCGGCGCTTGGGACGGGTCTCGCCCGTGTGGGTGATGGCCATGCCTTCCGTGATGCGACGCGAACGGGGACGATCCGTCGGGCAGAAAGGCACAGGCCGAGAGCCGGCACAATTGCCGGGGAGGGGCAGTCGCCGATTTTGCGGGCAAGGGCCGCCTCGGCAGCCGGGGCCGCCTCGGCAGCCGGGGCCGCCTCGGCAGCCGGGGCCGCCATCGCCGCCGGGCCGCGCGGCGCCCCGGGAGCCTCAGCGCGGGACCTTGGGCGCGGTCGGCTCCGGCCGGCCCGTCCGGTCCACGGTCGGCCGGCCGGGCGCCCGCTCCGGACCCGGTCCCTCGTGGGAGCGGTCGGTCTGGCTCACCGGGCTCTGGCCGGCCGGCAGGGCCTGACGGTCGTCGCGGCCGGGCGGGGCGGCGTCCCCGGCGAGGGCCGGCGCCGCGATCAGGCCGGCGAGGGCGAGCAGGGCGAGGCGCACGCGCTCACCCCTCGGCCTTGTCGCCCTGGCCCTGCTTGGCGCCGCCGCGCGGGTCGGTCGCGTCCTCGCCCCCCTCCGCGGTGCGGCCCTGGGGCGTCAGGCGCGGCCCGTCGATGGACGGGAGATCGTCGCGCTCGCGCGGGGCGTCGGGTTGGTCGGCCATGGCCTGTCTCCGAGATGCGGGTCCGGGCCAACGTGCGGGGGAGCGGGCGGTTCGCGCCGCCGTCGCGATCCCGGCGGGCGCTCAGCTCGCCGCCAGGAACTTCTCCATGCTGGCGTTGAGCCCCTCCGAGTGCCCGGTGAGGCTCGCGGCGATGCGGCGGACCTTCTCGGCGAGTTCGCCCGTCGCCGCCGCCGCCGAGGAGACGGCCGCGATGTTGCTCGACACCTCCTGGGTCGAGGCCGCCTGCTGCTCGACGGCGCTCGCCATGGCGAGCGTCAGCTTCGAGAGTTCGGCCACCGCGAGGTTGATCGTCTCCATGGCCGCCACGGCCTCGCCGGTCGCGCCCTGGATGTCGCTGATGCGCTGCGTGATCTCGCCGGTCGCCTTGCTGGTCTCGGCGGCGAGCGCCTTGACCTCGCTCGCGACCACGGCGAAGCCGCGGCCCGCGGTGCCGGCCCGGGCCGCCTCGATCGTGGCGTTGAGGGCGAGAAGGTTGGTCTGGCCCGCGATGCCGCTGATCATGCCCACCACCGAATCCACCTCGCGGGCGGTCGTGGACAGCATCCGCACCGTGGCGTCGGTCGCCTCGGCCTGCGCGGCGATCTGCCGGGCGCGCTCGGAGACGCGCCCGACCTGGCCCGAGATCTCGTGGATCGAGGCGGTCATCTCCTCCGATCCGGCCGCCACCGTGGAGGCGCGCTGGCGCGCCTCGTCGGCCGCGCGCGTCAGGCCCTCGGCCGAATCCTGCATCTCGCCGACCGCCCCGGTCACGGCCTCGACGACCTGGGCGGCGTCCTCCGCGACGGCGACCTGCGCGGTCACCACGGACCATGTCAGCATCGGTCCGAGATAGGCGCCGTCCTGCCCGGCGATGGCCGAGATCTGAACGTCCAGGGTCTCCGGCCCGAGCGTGAGCCGCGCGCGCCGCGGCAGCCCGTCCGGCCGGGCCAGCGCGTCCCTCGGCGCGCCCGGCACCCGGTAGAAGGCGTCGAGCGGGGCCCCGAGCAGGTCGCCCGCCTTGACCGTCAGGTGCCGCTCGAGATCCGCGAGCATCCGCCGCGAGGTCGCGTTCATGTAGTCGATGCGCAGGTCGTGCTGCGGGTCGGCCGTCATCACGGCGATCGGCATGCCCTCGATCATCGTCAGCAGGCGGCTGACCTCGTTCTTCTTGCGGGTGATGTCGGCCGCGAGCTTCACCACCTTGAAGGGCTTCCCGTCCGGCCCGATGATCGGATTGTAGGTCGCCTCCAGCCACACGGGCCTGCCGCCCTTGCCGACGCGCTGGAACTCGCCGGCGAAGAACTCGCCCTGGCGCAGCCGCGCCCAGAACTGCGCGTAGTCCGGGGCCGCGGCCGCCTTCTCGGCCACGAAGATGCGGTGATGCCGCCCCTTCACCTCCTCCAGGTCGTAGCCGACGACCGTGAGGAAGTTCCGGTTGGCGTGCAGGATCGTTCCGTCGAGATCGAACTCGATGAGCGCGAGCGACCTGTCGAACGCGGCGAGCGTCGCTTCGGCCATGCTGGGCCGCTGCCTCCATAGCATCGGTCTGCTCCCTGAAATCCTGGTTGGCAATGCTCACGGTGCCGGGTCGGGGCTCGGTATGGCGCCCCAATCTCTCAGTGACCCTTGGTCATCGGCAAGGCCGAAAAAGGGACTAAACTCCTCAGGAGGCGTGTCGGCCGACATGCGTCGCGCCGCGCCGCGCGCGGCGGCTCCGCGCGAATTCAGGATTGGGCAAGGCGTGCGGGCACCGGGCACGGCCCGCTGCGCCGCGCGGCCCAGCGCGCAATTCACCCTTCCTCAACCCGGGACGGCCTAGGCCGTGCGGCGAGCGGACGCGGCCGGGAGGGCGCGCCCGCGGCCGCGGAGCCCGGATCCGGCCCCGGCGCGGGGTTTCCGGGGCCCGCCATGCAGGATCTCCCGCTCCCGTCCTTGATCTGGATCAGGACCGGTCCCTGTGGATGGGACGGGGCGCGACCGGTCCGCCGCCGCGGCCCCACCCCGGAGGGCTTAGGCATCGCGGGGCGGGCGAGGGCGCGGCGGGGAGGCCGGGCTCACGGATCCTGCGGGAGGACCGCGCGGGGGAGTTCGGCCCGCTGCGGCGCGCCGGGGGCGGGGTCCTGATCGCCGTCGGCCGGCGCCGCGCCGAGGCGCGCCACGAGGTTCCCGATCGCCGCCGCCGTGGCGGCGAGCCCCTCGCGGCCCCGCATCAGCTCAATCTCGCCGCGCTGGTTGTGCCGGATCGCCTGCGCCATCAGCCGCACGCGCAGGTCGCCCGCGCCGCGCAGGGCCGCGTCCGCCATCGCGATGGCGCCCCGGTGATGGGCCGTCATCAGGCGCACGAAGGCGGCGTCGAAGGCGTCGGGCGCCGCCCGGGCCAGGCCGTCGATCTCGGCCTCGCCGAGCATGCCCGGCATGGCGGCCCGCTCCCGCGGCCCGCAGACGGCGAGCGGGGAATCGAACCAGCTGCGCCACCACTGGTCGAGGATCGCGACCTCGCCCGCCTGCGCGGCCGCGATCAGCCGGGCGAGGGCGCGCAGGTGCGGGTCCCGCGCCCGCTCGGCGGCGAGCCGCGCCAGGACGATCCCCTGCGCGTGATGGCTCGCCATGCGCCGCATGAAGGCTTGGTCGCCCGCGCGGTCGCGTCCCGCCCAGGGCCATTCGCGGCCCTGGGCGCCGAGGGCGGCGAGGACCGAGAGGGCGAGCGCGAACCCGCCCGCGAGCCAGGCCCAGAGCCCGGCGGCGCGGGCGTTCGGCGAGGGACGCCGCGCCAGCCGGTCGCGCAGCCATGGGAAGAGCGGGTAGCAGAGCGCCGAGGTGACGTGGACGAGGAAGCCGATCCAGTAGGGCTGCTCCAGGGTGAAGATCGGCTGCCGGAAGGGGATCGCCGGCACCAGGAGGAGCCACTCGCTCGCCGAAGTGAGGAGCGCCCAGGGCAGGGCGAGGGCCAGCAGGACGCCCGGGCGCAGGCCCGCCGTCCAGCGCCCCAGGAGGCCGAAGAACACCACCGCCCAGGACAGATCCGCCCATTGGTGGAACAGGATGCCGCCCAGGATGGCGGGCCAGCCGGGATCCGCCTGCAGGGCCGGATCCCGGAACGGGATCGCCGCCACCACCATCCAGTCGACGGCGGCGTCGCGGCCGATCCGGGCCGCGGCGAGCTGGCTCACCAGCGTCGAGAAGGTGCTGCTGACGAGCCCGAGCAGGCAGGCGGCCCGCCAGTCGAGGCCGGCGGGGGCGCGGAGCGGGGCGCCCCGCGAGGGGAGCGCCCCGGATTCGGGTGCGGCCACGGGCCCGGCCATGCCGGCGGATCCGTCAGATCTTGCCGTGGGTGACCGGCGGCTCGGTCATCTGCTCCTTCTGGGCGCCCGAATCCGGTCGGGCCGGGCCGAGCACCGGCTCCTCCCCGAGCGGCTCGAAGGCCTTGAAGGTGAACTGGCCGCGGCCGTCCATCGAGGGTCCCTCGCAGTAGCGGCCGGGCGGCACCGGCGTGCCGTTCCGGTCGGTGCCCACGAACATGTAGCTGAATTCCTGCGCCTCCTTCGACTGATCGAAGCTGTTGGGCACCGGCAGCGACTCGCGCAGGCCGCCGAGATCCTCGATCACCGCGAGCCATTGCTGCTGGTGCATGGTGTCGCGGGCGCTGAGGAAGCGCAGCATGTCCTGCATGCCGGGATCGTGGGCGGCGTTGAACAGGCGCCCCGCCAGGGTGCGGCCGGTCGCCTCGGCGGCCACGTTGGCGAACATGTCGCCGACGAGGTTGCCGCTGGCGTAGACGTGCGAGCAGTCGAAGGGCAGGCCGTCGCCGTTCTCGGGCAGGGCCGCCATGCCGCTCGACAGGATGTGGCGGTGGAGCATGCCCTCGGCCACGTGCCGCGGGCGCTCGCCGCCCATCACGGCGCCGACGATCGGGTTCGCCTGCGCGGTCGTCTCCTGAAGGGTCGCGGGCGCATTCTCCAGGTTCAGCGCCACCGCGGTCGCCAGCATCTCGATGTGGCTGATCTCCTCCGTCGCCGTGTGCAGGAGCGCGTCGCGATACGTGTTGTCCGGGCCACGCGCGCCCCAGGCCTGGAAGAAGTACTGCAGGCAGACGCGGATCTCACCTTCGACCCCGCCGATCGCCTGCTGCAGCTGGCGGGCGAAGATCGGATCGGGCTTCTCGACCCGGACCGGATATTGCAGGCGCTTGTCGTGGCAGTACATCAGGCACTCCTGATCGGGCGGACCGGGCGCGCTCCCGACCTCATCGAGAGACTCAGCCTGAGTATGACGCCCTGCGGCTCAACGCGGCCTGCGCGGCCGGGTTCACGCTGCGTCGCCGGTAAAAGGTTGATTTCCGTGCCGACATCTCGCGGTCAAGCCGAGGATTGATTTCACATAAGAAGGATTCAGATCTGAAATGCGTCGATTTCGCGCCTGAATTCACATAAGTGAACCCGGCCTCTCTGCTCGCATGCGCGGGCCAAAAGAACGCCCCGCCGGCCGGGCCGGGGGGCGTGGAGGCGACTCGCAGGAGGGTCCGATGAAGGGTCAGCCTTCGTGGGGCCAACCCGCCGCCGGCGGGCGTTGTTCCGGCCGGTTCAGGCCCGCTGGTGGCGGGCGGCGCGGGCCTCGTCGCGCTCCGAGATCAGGCGGGCGCCGCGCTGGTAGGTGACGCAGGCCCACAGCCAGTGCAGCGTCACGACGAGGCGGTTCTGGAAGCCGACCAGCAGGTCGACGTGGGCGATGCCCCAGACCAGCCAGGCCGGGAAGCCCCTGAGCTTGACGCTGTCCCACTGCACGACGGCGCTGTTGCGCCCGATCACCGCGAGGTCGCCGCGCGAGCGGAAGCGGAACGGGGCGGGACGCTGCCCGGAGAGGAGGCGGGCGCGCAGGGCCTTGCCGAGGTAGCGGCCCTGCTGGTGGGCGACCTGGGCGAGGCCCGGCAGGGGCGAGCCGTCCTGCGCCCGGGCGAGGGCGACGTCGCCGAGCGCGTAGACGTCGGGCGCGCCCGCGACGGCGAGGTCGGGGCCGACCGGGACGTGGCCGGCGCGGTCGGTCTCGACGCCGAGCGACGCCCCCGCCGGGGAGGCGCGCACGCCCGCCCCCCGGACGATCACCGCCGCCGGGATGTGCCGGCCCGCCGCCGTCACCCCGGTCTCGTCCATGGCCTCGACCGGGGAGCCGGTCAGCACGGTGACGCCGAGGCGCTCCAGCGCCCGGGTCGCGTAGGCCGAGAGGTCCTCCGGGAAGGTGCCGAGGATGCGCGGGGCAGCCTCGATCAGCAGGATGCGGGCCTTCGTCGGATCGACGGCGCGGAAGTCGCGGGCGAGGGCTTGGTGCAACAGGCCCGCGATGGCGCCGGCCATCTCGCCCCCGGTCGGGCCGCCGCCGATCACCACGAAGGTGGTCAGGCGCTCCCGCGTTGCCGGGTCGGGCGCGCGCTCGGCCTGCTCGAAGGCGAGCAGGACCCGGGCGCGGATCGCCCGCGCGTCGTCGAGGGTCTTGAGGCCGGGGGCGAGGCGCTCCCACTCGGCGTGGCCGAAATAGCTGTGGGTCGCGCCGGTCGCCAGCACCAGGGTGTCGTAGGGGATCGCGCCCCCGTCCTGCAGCCGCACCTCCCTGGCGGCCCGGTCGACGCCGCTCACCTCGCCGAGCAGCACCCGGACGTTGCGGTGGCGGCTGAGGATGCGCCGGATCGGCTCGGCCACCTCGCCGGGCGACAGGACGGCGGTCGCCACCTGCTAGAGGAGGGGCTGGAACAGGTGGTGGTTGCGCCGGTCGACGAGCGTCACCCGGATGCCCGCGGCGCCGCCGAGTTCCTGCGCCACCGCGAGGCCGCCGAAGCCGCCGCCGACGATCACGACGTGGTGCTCGGCGCCCTCCGCCGGAACGGGTGCTCCGGATGCGGCAGCCTCGGGTTCGGCCGGGCGTGCGCGATCTGCCATGCTGTCCTTCGGGTGGCTGCTTGCGGGGGGCTGCTTGCGGGGGACTGCTCGCGGGTGGCTGCTCGCGTCCGGACCGGACCGGCGGGGGCTCGCGCCCCGGGGACCATCGGGCTCGACCGGACATGCCGGGCGGGGTGCCGGGCCCGACCGGGGACGATCTGCCCCGGAACGGACCTCCGGCCCGCCGGTTGGTCCGAGGCATCCGGCCGCGACGGCCGGCGGTGCGGCACGAGCCGGCGCGAGGCGGAGCATGGCCGAGACACGGACGGACCTTCCCCCCACCCACACGATCAAGCCGATCGACCCGCCGCCCGCCTCCGGCGCCACCACGGCCCAGCTCAAGGCCGACATCGACAGCGGGCGCACGGGCGACAAGACCGAGGTGTTCGATCCGGGCCTGTCGCCGCTCGGCACCGACGACGAGGCCGCGGGCCACCCGCCCTCCGCCGAGCGGGTGGCGCAGGCGCGCCGCAGCGAGGGGGCCGGGCGCTTCGAGGGCGGGGCCGAGAAGCCGTCCTACGCCCATCACCGCCAGAACAAGGCGCTGCCCTTCTTCATCGCCTTCATCGTGCTGGTCGCGCTGATCTTCGCCTCGGTGATGTGGTTCAAGTAGCAGGCCTCCCGGCCCGTCGCGGGGGGGCCCGCGTGCGGCCTCACGCCGACGGTCACGTCCCGTAGCCGCTGATTGCGTTCTCGATCCGCCGCCGAGCCGTCGGCGTGCGTCGACGAATCGTGACGGTCGACGGACCGATGCGTCGGCATCCTGGGCCGTCGGCATCACAGCCGCGCCCGCGTGCTGCGCGGGGTGGCGAGCAGCAGGTGGGTCTCGGAGGCGGTGACGCCCGGGATCAGGCGCACCCGGCGCAGGATCGCGTCGAGGTCGGTCAGGCTCCCGGCCAGGATCTCCGCCACGATGTCCCAGCGCCCGTTGGTGGTGTGCACGGCGCCGACCTCTGGGAATCCGGTGAGCGCCCCGATGACCTCGTCCGCCTTGCGGCCCTCGACCTCGATCAGGGTCAGCGCGCGCACGGAGGGCGCCGTCGCGTCCGCCCGCAGCACCACCGTGTAGCCGACGATCTCCCCCTCGCGCTCCAGCCGGGCGATGCGCGCCCGCACGGTCGCCCGCGACACGCCGAGATCACCCGCGAGATCGGAGATGCTGCGCCGCCCGTCATGGCGCAGGATGGTGATCAGGCGGCGGTCGAGGTCGTCCACGGCGCCTCCGGTTCGGGCGGCCACGCTTGCCGAAATGGTAGGAAGCGGCCGCCGATCTGCCAATCCGGGTCGTTCAAACCGCCGCGGCCGCCGCCTAGATTCGGTGTGCGAGGAGGTCGGGGATGCGCGGATCGCGATGCGTGCTGGTGGGGGTTCCGGTTCAGGCGGGGGCCGGCCGCCGGGGCTGCGACATGGGCCCGAGCGCCTACCGGGCCGCCGGGATCGCCGAGGCGGTGAGCGACCTCGGCTTCGCCGTGGTCGATGCGGGCAACCTCGCGGCGCCGCCCTGGCCGGCGCAGGTCCACCCGAACCCCGCCATCCGCCAATTGCCCGAGGTGGCGGGCTGGACCGCGACCCTCGCCGAGGCCGCCGAGCAACTCGCCGCCGAGAGCCTGCCGCTCTTCCTCGGCGGCGACCACAGCCTCTCGGCCGGCACCATCGCGGGCATGAGCCGGCGCGCCAGGACCGAGGGGCGGCCTCTCTTCGTGCTCTGGCTCGATTCGCACCCGGACTTCCACACCCTCGACACGACGCGCAGCGGCAACCTGCACGGGGTGCCGATGGCCTACGTCACCGGGCGGCCGGGCTTCGCCGGCTACTTCCCGCCCCTCGAGGCGCCCCTCGATCCGCGCCGGGTCTGCATGATCGGCCTGCGCAGCGTCGATCCCGACGAGCGCACGGCGCTGCGCGAGGCGGGCGTGACGGTGCACGACATGCGTACCATCGACGAGGAGGGCATCGCGCGCCCCCTCGCGTCCTTCCTCGACCAGGTCGCGGCGGCGGAGGGGCTGCTGCATGTCAGCCTCGACGTCGACTTCCTCGATCCCGGCATCGCGCCGGGGGTCGGCACCACCGTGCCGGGGGGCACCACCTTCCGCGAGGCGCATCTCGTGATGGAGATGCTGCACGACAGCGGCCTCGTGCGCGCCCTCGACCTCGTGGAGCTCAACCCCTTCCTCGACGAGCGCGGGCGCACCGCGCTCCTGATGGTCGACCTCGCCGCGAGCCTGCTCGGCCGGCGCGTCCTCGACCGTCCGACCCGGAGCTACTGAGATGCGGGCCCTCAACACCGTGCCCTTCGTCAGCGTCGAGAACATGATGCGCCTCGTCCTGGCGATCGGCGTCGAGCGCGTCCTGACCGACCTCGCCGCCTGCATTGAGGCCGATTTCCGGCGCTGGGACTCCTTCGACAAGACGCCGCGGGTCGCCGCGCACAGCGTCGACGGCGTCATCGAGCTGATGCCGACGAGCGACGGCACCTCCTACGGGTTCAAGTACGTCAACGGCCATCCGAAGAACCTGCGCAGCGGCCGCCAGACCGTGGCGGCCTTCGGCGTGCTGGCGGATGTGAGCCACGGCTACCCGGTGCTGCTCACCGAGATGACGATCCTGACGGCGCTGCGCACCGCCGCGACCTCGGCGGTGGCGGCCAGGGTCCTGGCGCCGCCGGGGGCCCGCACCATGGCGCTGATCGGCAACGGCGCCCAGGCCGAGTTCCAGGCCATGGCCTTCAAGGCGCTGCTCGGGATCGACCGCCTGCGCCTCTACGACATCGACCCGGCCGCGACGGCCAAGTGCCTGCGCAACCTCGCCGGGCTCGGCTTCGACCTCCAGCCCTGCACCAGCGTGGCGGCGGCGGTCGAGGGGGCCGAGATCGTCACCACGGCGACGGCCGACAAGCAGAACGCCACGATCCTGACCGACAACCTCGTCGGTCCGGGCATCCACATCAACGGCGTCGGCGGCGACTGCCCGGGCAAGACCGAACTGCATCCGGACGTGCTGCGGCGGGCCGAGATCACGGTCGAGTACGCGCCCCAGACCCGGATCGAGGGCGAGATCCAGCAATTGCCCCCGGACCACCCGGTGACGGAACTCTGGCAGGTCCTCGCCGGCCGGGCGCCGGGCCGGCGCGACGCGCGCGCCGTGACGCTGTTCGATTCGGTCGGTTTCGCGATCGAGGATTTCTCCGCCCTGCGCTACGTGCGGGAGGCGCTGGCGATCCACCCGTTCTTCACCGAGCTCGACCTCGTCGCCGACCCGGACGAGCCCCGCGACCTCTTCGGCATGCTGCTGAGGGCGCGGGCGCGGGCGGCGTGACGGGGCCGCTCCCCGGTCCCGCCGCGAGCCGGCCGCCAGGGCGACGGACGGCTGCGCGAACGGCATCGGACCACGAGAGGCGGCGTGGCCCGGGTCATCGATTTGGCCCGCCGAAGGTGGTCGTCCCGGGCCTCCCGGCACTCTGCGGGGCCGGATCCAGCTGCACCGCCCGCCGCGGCGGCGCCAAGATGTGCGCCGCGAAGTACGCAGGTCAAGTCCGGTTAACTCAAGGTCATGCGCGGACGCTGATCGCGCGCCGTTGCGGCGCGGCGCCGCGACGGCTGCTCCAGGCAGAAGATCTTCCGCAGCGGAATCCGGAGAGACCGGTCATTCACGCGTGTTGCCGGCGCGTGTCCCCGCCGGAGAGGCCCGGGACCGGGCCGTTTGATCAATCTTTCCTTAGGAATCCAGTCTTACTCCTGCCGAGTACTGCACGCTGGCCGCGGGGCAGGCTGCGATCCGGGGGCGGTCCGTCATGGCGTTGGGTGCGCATCGCGTCGAGAACACCCTCCGGGGCCCGACCGATCCGGAGCCCGCTTCCCCGCTGCCGCGGGCGCTGCTCCTGCGCTGCCTCGACGGCCTGCGCCACGGGCTGCTGATCCTGGACGAGGCGGGGCGCGTCGCGCTCTGCACCGAGCCGGCCCGGGCGCTGCTCGCCGCGCTCGCGCCGGACCTCACCGAGCCGCTCTCTCCGCGGCGCCTGATCGCGGCCCTGCGCGGGGCGGGCGCCCTCGCCAGGGCCGACATCCTGCGGGCGGCGCGGCGCCTGCGCGAGGAGGGCGCCGTCTCCCTCGACCTCTGCCACCGCGACCGCACCGTGCAGGTCTCCCTGAGCCGCGTCCCCGGCACCGGAATGGTCGCCACCCTGGAGGATATCAGCGCGCGGCGCGCCGCCGAGGCGAGCGCGGCCGAGACGGCGCGGCTCGATCCCCTGACCCGGCTCCCCAACCGCCTGCTCCTGCGCGAGCGCCTCGGCGCGGCCCTCGACCGGCTCGCGCGGCGCGGCGAGGGCTGCGCGCTCCTGCTCGTCGACCTCGACCGTTTCAAGCCGGTCAACGACACGCTCGGCCACCCGGTCGGCGACGCGCTGCTCGAGAAGGTCGCCGACCGGCTGCGCGCGACGGTGCGGGCCGAGGACACGGTGGCCCGCATCGGCGGGGACGAGTTCGTGGTCCTGCAATCGGCCGTGCGGGACGCCGCCGACACCACCGCGCTCGCCCAGCGCCTCGTCGACCTGATCGGCCGGGCCTACATGATCGAGGGCCACCTCGTCAGCATCGGGGCGAGCCTCGGCATCGCGCTCGCCCCGCAGGACGGGACCGATCCCGACCGCCTCCTCAAGAGCGCCGACCTCGCCCTCTACCGCGCCAAGCGCGACGGGCGCGCCACCTTCCGGTTCTTCGAGCCGACCATGGACGCGCAGATGCAGGCGCGCCGCCAGCTCGAGCTCGACATGCGCCAAGCGCTCGCCCGGCGCGAATTCGAGATCCACTACCAGCCCCAGCTCAACCTGCTGGAGGAGCGCCTCACCGGCTGCGAGGCGCTGCTGCGCTGGCGCCACCCCGTCCGCGGCATGGTCTCGCCCGCCGAGTTCATCCCGCTGGCCGAGGAGATCGGCCTGATCGTGCCGATCGGCGACTGGGTGATCCGCCAAGCCTGCCACGACGCCGTGCGCTGGCCCCGGCCGATCACGGTCGCGGTCAACGTCTCGCCCGCGCAGTTCAAGGGCGACCGCCTCGTCGACACCGTAGTCTCGGCCCTGGCGCGCTCGGGGCTGCCCGCCCCGCGCCTGGAGATCGAGATCACCGAGGGGCTTCTCCTGCAGGACGACGCCCAGACCCTGCGCACCCTGCACCGCCTGCGCGACCTCGGCGTGCGCGTCTCGATGGACGATTTCGGCACCGGCTACTCCTCGCTGAGCTACCTGCGCGCCTTCCCGTTCGACAAGATCAAGATCGACCGCTCCTTCGTCCGCGACATGGCCCAGAAGCCCGACGGCGACGCGATCATCCGGGCGATCGCCGGGCTCGGGCGCAGCCTCGGCATGACCACCGTGGCGGAGGGCGTCGAGACGCCCGAGCAGATGCGCCGCATCCGGGCGGAGGGCTGCACCGACGTGCAGGGCTACCTCGTGAGCCGCCCGATCCCCGCCGACGACCTCCTGGCCCTGCTCGCCCGCTCCTGATCCCCCACGGAGGCCCCGATGCAAGACCTTTACCGCCTCGTCTACGCGAGCCGGAACCTGCTGAAGCCCGACGAGGCGGAGGCGGCCATCGTGCAGATCCTGGCGGCCTCCCGCCGCAACAACGAGGCCGCCGGGGTCACGGGCGCGCTGATGTTCAACGCCGGCGCCTTCGCGCAGGTGCTGGAGGGCCCCCGCAGGAGCGTCGAGGCCACCTTCGAGCGCATCCAGCGCGACCTGCGCCACAGCGACGTCACGGTCCTGCAATGCGGCCCGGTGGAGGCGCGCGGCTTTGCCAACTGGGCCATGGCCTTCGTGGGCCAGTCCGGTCGCGGCCGGTCGCTGTGGAGCGGCATCGCGGCCGAGAGCGGGTTCGATCCGGAGCGCCTCGACGGCGATGCCGTCCTCGCCATGCTGCACGGCCTCGTGCTGGAGGAGGAGGACGTCTCCGACGCCCCGAGCCTGCTGCCCGGCGCCCCGGCGGCGGACGGCCCCCCGCCCGCCTTCGATCCCGACCGGCTGCGGGCGGAACTCGCGGCCCTGCAGCCGGCCGGGGCCGCGCCCGCCGGCGCGGCGCCCGCGCCCGATGCCGGGCGGCAGCTTCCGGAGGCCCGGGACCTGCCGGCGGCCGGGGAGCTGCCGGCGGCCGGGGAGCTGCCGGCGGCAGAGGGAGCCCTCGCCGTCCTGCGCGAGGCCCTGGCCGAGGAGCGCGCCCGCACCACGTCCCTGCGCGGCGACCTCGACGACCTGCGCGTCGCGCTCGCGCTGGTCCGGGACGAGGTCAAGGCCCTGCGGCGCGACCGGGACCGCTGGGCGGAGCGCGCGCGCCTCCTCGCGGCGGCCCTTCATCAGGAGGCCGAGGCGGTCGCGCCGGGGCCGGATCCGGCGCGAACCGGCCGAAAGGCCGCCTGACCCGGCCCGATTGAGCACAAAAGTGCCACCAACGGGAGCGTGCCGCACAATTGTGCTTGTGGGGGCCGACGCCTCCGGCTAAGACCCTCGGACCCAAGGCAGAAAAAAAGGCCGCCCTCGCGAGCGGCCCGAAGTCTAGGGAGGAAACGCCCCAAGAGGGCAATCGCCGCCGCGACGCCATCGCGGCGGCGACGTCGTTTTGTCCCACGCTGCACCGCACAACGCAACCGAGCTTGGCGGGGGACTGTCATGCTCGCGTGGCATGGAACGTTGCGGGAGCGGCGCCCAGGCGCGCCGCGCGAGGGGTTTTGCGACGGCGCGTGCGCCTGCGGCCACGAAAGCGAGACCGGTCCGCTCGCCCTTCATGAAGGGACAGGGTCCGCCGATCTGCGCGCGGCAGCGCGCAGACGAGGCAGGCCACGGGGTCGAGCGCGATCAGGACGGGCGATCAGGACGGGGTCCCGGGCGCGCCGCGCTCAGCCGCGCGGCATCCCCCGGTTCGTCATGGCGGATTGGATCATCGCGTCCGCCTGCAACTCCCGGCCCGTATAGCCGAGCAGGGCGGCGAGCCGCGAGCGGGCGCGGTTCACGCGGCTCTTGATGGTGCCGACCGCGACCCCCATCATGGCGGCGACCTGCTCGTAGGTCAGTTCCTGCACGCCCACCAGCACCAGCGTCTCGCGCATGTCGGGCGGCAGCCGCGACAGCGCCTCCTGCACCTCCACGAGGCTCACCCCGTGGTCCTGGCGCGGCGCCACCGCCAGCATCGCGGCGTACTGTCCCTCGTCGTCCTCCACCTCGCGCGAGCGCTTGCGCCGCAGCGAGTAGAAGTGGTTGCGCATGATGGTGAACAGCCACGCGTCGAGGTTGGTGCCCGGCGTGAAGCGCTCGCGGTTCTGCCAGCCGCGCAGGACGGTCTCCTGCACGAGGTCGTCGGCCTCGGCGGTCCGCCCCGCCATGCTGATCGCGAAGGCGCGCAGCGAGGGCAGCGCCTTCATCAGGCCGGCATGGAAGGCGCGCAGATCGGCGTCGGACTGCGCGTCGAGCGCCTTGGTGAGTTGGTCGAGAAGCGCCTGCAGCGAGGACGACAGCTCCGCCGTCTGGTGAGCCCCGTAGAGCTCCCGCAGCGCGTGACCGAGATGGTCGCGCACCGGCTCGGGCAGGAGCACGCTGTCGGTCGCCGCCGGGACCGCCGGGGCATCGGGGGACAAGAGCACTGGGCCTCCAAATACTAGATAGGAGTATTACTGGAAGTCCAGCTATGGCGAGCCGGGGCGGCGTCAAGCGGTCGGGCGCCCCGGACCGCGCCGCGGCATCCCGTGCCGCAGGCCGGCGCCGCCGGGCTGCGGGCGTCCACGCGGATTGACACGGCTCCCGCCGGCGACATCTTCGCGGTGACGCCGCGCGCGCCCCCCGAGAGAGGAGGACAGCCGCCGTGACCGTCGAGACGCGGCCGAAGGAGGTCATCGGGATCGCCGGAGGCGGCGCGCTCGGCGCGCTCGTCCGCGCCCACGACTGGGCGGCCACTCCCCTCGGGCCGATCGGGTCCTGGCCCGGCAGCCTGCGCACCGCCGTCGGCATCTTGCTGCTCTCCCCCGTGCCGATGGTGCTGCTCTGGGGCGAGGACGGCGTCATGATCTACAACGACGCCTACGCGGTGCTCGCCGCCGGCCGCCACCCGGCCCTGCTCGGCAGCCGGGTGCGGGAGGGGTGGCCGGAGGTCGCGGCCTTCAACGACCACGTCATGCGGGTGGTGCTCGCGGGCGGGACGCTCGCCTACAAGGACCAGGAACTCGTCCTCCACCGCAGCGGCCGGCCCGAGCGGGTCTGGATGAACCTCGACTATTCCCCGGTGCCCGACGAGGGCTGCCGTCCCGCCGGGGTGCTGGCGGTGGTGGTCGAGACCACGGCCCGCGTCCTGGCCGAGCGCCGGCTCGTCGCCGAGGCGAAGCGGCAGCGCCGGATCCTGGAGCAGGCGCCGCGCTTCATCTGCATCCTGCGCGGCCCCGACCACGTGATCGAGTTCGCCAACGCCGCCTTCCGCGCGCTGTTCGGCGCGCGGGAGGTCCTCGGCCGCAGCCTGCGCGCGGCCGTCCCGGACCTCGCCGGGCCGGGCGTCTTGGAGCGCCTCGACCAGGTCCGCGCCACGGGCGAGCGCCGCGCCGCCCGGGCCGCGCGCGTGCGCCTGCGGCCCGGGCCGGAGGGGCCCGCGCGCGATCTGCGCCTCGATCTCGTCTACGCGCCGGTGACGGACGAGGAGGGCCGGGTGGTCGGCGTGCTCTGCGAGGGCACCGACGTCACCGAGCGCCACCGGGCCCAGGTCGCCCTGAGGCGGCGCTCCCGTCAGCTGCAGCAGCTCGCCGAGGCGGCCCTCGGGGTGGCGCGGGCGCCGACCCTCGCCGCCACCCTCGACGCGATCACCCGGGCGGCGCGCCGGATCATCGGCGCCCGCCAGGCGGTGACGAGCCTCACGGGCGGGGAGGAGCGGAGCCGGGCGGTGAGCGCGCTCTCCCCGGACCGGCGCTGCGCCGCCCGGGGCCGCGACCTGCCGGCCCCTGACGGGACCGGCATCGACGCGATGGTCTGCGAGCAGAACCGCCCGGCGCGGATGTCCCAGGCGGAGCTCGAAGCCCATCCGCGCCGGCGCGGCGTCGGCGCCCAGGCCTGCGCCCCTCCGCCGATGCGCGGCTGGCTCGCCGCGCCGCTCATCGGCCGCGACGGGCGCAACCTCGGCCTGATCCAGCTCTCCGACCGGGTGGACGGCGGCGAGTTCGACGCCACCGACGAGGCGATGCTGGTCCAGCTCGCCCAGATCGCCTCCGCCTCGGTGGAGCGGATGCTGGCCGAGGCGGCCCTGCGCCGCAGCGAGGCGGCGCTCGGCGAGACCGTCTCGACCCTGGACGCGCTCCTCGCCCACGCCCCGATCGGCTTCGCCTTCTTCGATCCGCAGCACCGCTACGTGCGCCTCAACGCGGTCCTGGCCGAGATCAACGGCCTCCCCGTCGCGGCCCATCTCGGGCGCAGCATCGAGGAGGTGCTGCCGGTGAACGCGGTCACGGTCGGGCCCGCCCTCGACGAGGTCGTCGCCACCGGCCGCTCCCTCGACACGCTGGAGGTCGACGGGGAGACGCCGGCCCGGCCCGGGGAGCTCCGCTCCTGGCTCACCAGCTTCTTCCCGGTCTTCGGCCCGGACGGGGCGGTGGCCTATGTGGGCGTCACGGTGATCGACATCACCGAGCGGCGGCGCGCCGAGGCCGCCGTGCGGGACCTCGCCGAGAGCCTGGAGCGGCGCGTCCAGGAGCGCACCGCCGCCCTGGCCGAGAGCGAGCGCCGCTTCCGCGCCATCTTCGACACCACCTTCCAGCTCACCGGTCTCGCCGCCCTCGACGGCACCATCCTGGTGGTGAACCGCGCGGCCCTGGAGGCGGCGGGTGTCGCGCTGGCCGAGGTCGTCGGCGTGAAGATGTGGGACTCGCCCTGGTGGCGGGACCTGCCCGAGGAGGCCGCGCGGCTGCGGGAGGGCATCGCCCGCGTCGCGCGCGGCGCCTTCGTGCGCTACGAATCCCGCCATCGCCTGCCGATCGGCCTGCGCAGCTTCGACTTCTCGATGAAGCCCGTCCTCGACGAGGCGGGCCGACCGATCTTCCTGGTGGCCGAGGGCCGCGACGTCACCGACCAGCGCCGGGCCGAGGAGGCGCTGCGCCAGGCGCAGAAGATGGAGGCGGTGGGCCAGCTCACCGGCGGCCTCGCCCACGACTTCAACAACCTGCTCACCGGCATCTCCGGCTCGCTCGAATTGCTGCAGTCGCGCCTGGCGCAGGGGCGGGTGTCGGAGACCGGCCGCTACATCGACGCGGCGCAGGGGGCGGCCAAGCGGGCGGCGGCGCTGACCCACCGCCTCCTCGCCTTCTCGCGCCGCCAGACCCTCGACCCCAGGCCCATCGACGTCAACCTCCTGATCGCCGGCATGGAGGAGCTGATCCGGCGCACCATCGGCCCGGCGGTCAGCCTGTCGGTGGAGCCCGACCCCGCCCCCTGGACCATCCTGGTCGACCCGGGCCAGCTCGAGAACGCGCTGCTCAACCTGTGCATCAATGCCCGGGACGCGATGCCGGAGGGCGGGCGCATCGTCATCGCGACCGCCAAGCGCGAGCTCGGCCCGGGCGCGGGCGACCTGCCGCCCGGCGCCTACGCGACGCTCACGGTGACGGATACGGGCGCCGGCATGAGCCCGGAGGTGCTGGCGCGGGCCTTCGACCCGTTCTTCACCACGAAGCCCCTCGGCCAGGGCACCGGCCTCGGCCTGTCGATGATCTACGGCTTCGTGCGCCAGTCGGGCGGCCAGGTGCGCATCGACTCGGCGCAGGGGCGGGGCACCGCGGTCGCCCTCCTGTTTCCCCGCCATCACGGGCCGGCGCGGGCGCCCGAGGAGGTTCCGGACCGCGCGGCGCCGCCGCGGGCCCGGGACGGGGAGACGGTGCTCGTCGTCGACGACGAGGCGAGCGTGCGCCTGCTCGTCGCCGAAGTGCTGCAGGATCTCGGCTACCGGGCGCTCGAGGCGAGGGACGGGGCGGCCGGGCTCGCGCAGCTCCGGGCGGAGGGCCGGATCGACCTCCTCGTCACCGATGTGGGCCTGCCGGGCGGCATGAACGGCCGCCAGCTCGCCGATGCCGGCCGGGTGCTGCGGCCGGACCTGAAGGTCCTGTTCATCACCGGCTACGCGGAGACGACGGTGGTCGGCGCGGGCGACCTGCAACCCGGCATGGAGGTGCTCACCAAGCCCTTCGTGCTGGAGGAGCTGGCGCGGCGCATCCGCGGGATGATCGCAGGCGCCCCCGGCGCGGGACCGGGGGCGCCCGCCGCGCTCAGCCCGCCGGCTGCGCCAGGAAGCGGAACATGTGGCGGCGCGCCTCCTCGTCCATCTCGGCCTTGAAGGCGTGCCTGTCCTTGAGGGCGAGCGCGGCCTGCGCGGCCGGGCGGGCGGAGATCCCGTCGACGAGCCGCTTCAGGTGGGGGAACCCGGCCCAGGCCGAGTCGTCCGCGAGTCCGGCCCCGAGCACGAAGGGCACCATCCGGGCCCAGCCCCAGACCGCCATGTCGACGATGGTGTAGGTCTCGCCGAGCACGAAGGGCCGGTCCTTCAGCTGGGCGTCGAGGATCCCGTAATGGCGGCGCGCCTCGTAGACGTAGCGCGCCCGCGCGTAATCGTCCGGCGCCGGGGCGAAGTGCCGGAAATGCACCGCCTGGCCCGAATAGGGGCCGATCCCGGTCGCCACGAACATCAGCCAGGAGAGGAGGTCGGCGCGGGCGGCCAGATTCTGCTCGGGCAGGAAGCGCCCGGTCTTCTCGGCGAGGTAGAGCAGGATCGCGTTCGAATCGAACACCCGCACCCCGGCCTCCTCGTCGAGGATGACCGGCACCTTGCCGTTGGGGTTCAGGGCCGTGAAGGCGGGATCGTGCTGCTCGCCCCGGCGGGTGTCGACCGGCCGCGCCGCGTAGGGCAGGCCCATCTCCTCCAGGCAGAGGGCGACCTTCATCGGGTTGGGCGAGAGATTGTAGAAGAAGGTGATCACTCGGCATCTCCTCGCGTGCGGCACCCTTCCGGTGCGCGTCGGGCGTGACATGGCACGGCCCCGCGCCGCCCTGAAGGGGCCGCGGGGCTTTTCTCCCGCGGGCTGCGCCGGGTGGCCGGGACGGGTGGCCGCCCGGCCGCGATCGGCAGGTGCGGCTGATCCTCGGCGCCGCGGGAGGCCCGACCGCCTCGGGCTCGGGCGGCTCCTGCGGGGCGGCGCGTGCGGGCGCGGCCCTCTCCGTCGCCTGCGAGGCGCCGCGGCGCGAGCGCCTGGCGGGGACCGGGCTCGATCCGGAGAAGGCCGTCCTCGCGCGGGGCCGCGTCACGTCCGGCGGCCCTCAGGAGAGCCCGCGCCCTGACCCGCTCACCCTCGACACGCTGCGGCCCGGGCTCGGCGAGCCCGAGGCCGCGCCCGAGCCCGATCCGCCCCGACGCCGTCACGCCGCCTCGATCAGGCGGTCGTGCTCGGCCTCCGCCACGCCGTAGCCGTCCTCCGCCGCCGCGATCAGGCGCGGCCGGTCGAGGATCGTGATGCGCCCGCGCCGGGCGCGGATGAGCCCCCGTCCCTCCAGGCCCTGCAGGGCGAGGGTCACGCTGGTGCGCTGCACGCCCAGCATCATCGCCAGGAACTCGTGCGTGAGGACGAGTTCGTCGCCCTCGCTGCGGTCGCGGCACATCAGCAGCCAGCGGGCGAGGCGCGCCTCGATCTGGTGGGAGGCGTTGACGAAGGCGGTCTGGGCGGTCTGCGTCATCTGCACCTGCACGCTGCGCAGCAGCAGCAGGCGCAGGGACGGGCTGGACCCGACCGCGTCGAGCAGCCGCTCGGTCGGGATGCGCAGCATCGTGCCCTCGCCCTGGACGATGTGCTCGTAGGGGCCGCGATCGCTGCCGAGGAGCACGGGCGCGGCCCCCACGAGGCCCTCGCGGCCGATCACGCCGATCTCGCCCCGGCCGCGCGGGCCGACCGCCGTCATCGAGCTGAAGCCGGTCTCCGGGAAGTACAGCGCCTCGATCGGCGTGCCGGCCTGCATCAGAACCTGCCGCAGACCGGTCCGCACCGGCCGGAGGTGCGGCGCCACGCGGGCGAAATCGTCGGGTGCGAGCCGTCGGAGCAGGCGGTTGCGCAGCTCCTCTTGCGGGATCTCCGGCATCTCAAGCCCTCCCCGGCCCGGCCGGGATGCCCACGCCCCGGCCCGAGCGCCGCCTCCGTCACGCCCCGGGGCGTCCGCTCCCCGCGAACAGGCGTGCAGACTCGGCCTCCGGAATCCCGTAGGCGCCCCCGGCCAGATCCTCAAGGGCCCCGCGTCCCAGCACGGTGATCCGCCCGCGCCGGGCCCGGATCAGGTGGTGGCCCTCCAGGGATTGCAGCGCCAGCGTCACGCTGGTGCGCTGCACGCCCAGCATCAGCGCGAGCAGCTCGTGCGTGATCGGAAACTCGTCGCCGTCCGTGCGATCGTGGCACATCAGCAGCCAGCGGGCGAGGCGCGCCTCGATCTGGTAGGTGGCGTTGACGAAGGCGGTCTGCGCCGTCTGGACCAGCAGCACCTGCACGAAGCGCAGGAACAGCAGCCGCATCGCGCGGCTGCCCTCGGCCGCCTCGACGAGGCGGCCGGCCTCGATCGCCAGCGCCTCGCCGGGACCCTGGACGTAGTGCTCGTGGGGGGTGCTCTCGGCCCCGAGCAGCACCGGGGATGCCCCGACCAGGCCCTCGGACCCGATCAGGCCGACCTCGGTCCGGCTCCGTCCGGCGGTCACCACCGATACGAAGCCGCTCTCGGGAAAGTAGAGGCGCCGCACCGGCTCGTTCGGCGCGATCAGCACCTCCCGCATCCGGGTCTCGATCGGGTGGAGGTGGGGCTGCAGGGCGGCGAAATCGGCGGGGGAGAGCTGCCTGATGAGCGTGTTGCGAAGGGCAGTTTGCTGCAGCGAAGCCACGACTCGTTCCAACGCGGGCGGAAGCGCGGGTCGCGTTCCGTCTGCCCCTCGATCTCACCTGTCGAGGGGTAATCACCGCCTTATCGCCACGCCCATCGACGAAGGCAATTTTCGCTACTCTTCTGTGTGGTATCCGACAATTCCGTCTTTGTCGGGTATCATACCAAATCAGAGGTGTATCGTTTCCGGCATTGACGACGCTAAGCAGTTTTCGCCAGCTACGCGATGGCGGATCAACCGGCCGTCGCAGGATGCGGTCGGGACCAGTACTGCCTGGGTGTCGCGCGTAGTGTTGACGAGGACGACTTGCTGGCTGGGATGAATCGGTTCGGTATGGGGTGCGTAGCGTCGGGTGCGCGGGGATGCTGCGCGCCGCCTGTCCGGAGATCGCCGAGCGGAGGGCTGCGCCCGGGCTCGGCGCGCGCGGAGGCTCCCGCGTGCCGCGCGTGAGCGGTGACGAGGCGGGCGCCGCTGTCGGGGGCGAGCGGAACGGACACAGCGTCCTCGCCCGCCGGCTCTCCGCGCACAGGCCGCTGTCGGAGGCCGAGATCGGCGTCGTCAACCGCCTGAGCATGGCCTCGCGACCGGTCGGCCCGCGCACCGACCTCGTCCGCGAGGGGGAGGATCCGGGTGGGGCCTACGCGATCCTGGCCGGCGCCGCCTGCTGCTACAAGCTGCGCACGATCGGGACGCGCCACATCGTCGGTTACCTGCTCCCCGGCGACATCGCGGATGCGGACGCGGTCACGGTGCGCCGGGCCGACGCCTCGCTCGCCACCCTGTCGGCCTGCACGGTCGCCTTCCTGCCGCGCGCCCTCCTGGCCGAGATCCGGGCGGCGCATCCCGGCATCGCCTCGGCGCTGCGCGCCGCCAAGCTCGTGGAGGCGGCGATCCTGCGGACCTGGCTCGCCAATCTCGGCTGCCGCTCGGCCCTGGAGCGCACCGCGCACCTCTTCTGCGAGCTCCGGGCGCGGCTGCAGGTGGTGGGGCTCGCCGGCGACGCGGCCTACGATCTGCCGATGACGCAGATCGACCTCTCGCTCACCCTCGGCATGTCGACGGTGCACATGAACCGCACGCTGCACGAGCTGCGCCGCCAGGAGGCCGCCGACCTGCGCGGGCGCACCCTCCACATCCTCGACCGGGACCGGCTGGAGGGGATCGCCGAGTTCGACCCGAGCTATCTCAGGCCGGTCCTGATGCCCTGAGCCGCCCCTCGGCGCCGGCCCCCGCCGCGATAGATCACGCCGAGGAGCGCGCGGGAGGGGCGGATGGGGATCGGACGCGGGCGGGTGGGGCTGCTGGTCACCGCGGCGGGGATTTGCCTCGCACCCTGCCTCGCTCAGGAGCAGGGCGCGCGCCGCTACCTGCAGGCGGGCACCGGCGAGACCCTGCGCTTCGGCGCCGGCCGGGCCGTGACGACCTCGGCGCTCGGCGAGATGTCGGCGCAGGCCTGCACCTCGCCCCAGGCCAACCTGTGCCTGTCGGGGGCGACGGCGGTCTGCAGCTTCCGGATGGTCCTGCCGGGCGGTCCGGCCGGCGGCGTCGCCCTCGACCTCCTGGCCGGCAACCCGCCCGAGGCGTGCCGCCGCCTTGCCGGCCGCTACGAGGCGGCGCCCTGAGCCCCTTCGCCGAGGCGCTCACCGCTCCGGCCATGAGCCGAGAGCGGGGCGCCGAGACCGCTCAGCCGCCCGGGCGCGGCGCGGCGAGGCCGAACGTCTCGCGCAGCGAGAGGCCGGAGGAGAGGCTCGCCTCCCAGCCGGCCTCGCGGGCGAGCTTGGCCTCCGCGTCGCCGATGCGGGATACGGCGAGGTCGGGCGAGAGCACGACGAGCCCGTCATCGTCGCCGATCACGAGGTCGCCCGGCGCCACCCGCGCTCCCCCGACCACGGCCGGGGCGTTAACCGCGCCCCGCTCCGCCCCGGTCGGCCCGCGCGGCGTGACGAAGCGGGTGAAGACCGGGAGGTCGCCCCAGCCCGCCAGGAGGGCCACGTCGCGCACCGCGCCGTCGCAGACGAGCCCCACCCCGCCCCGCCGCCGCACCTGCCCGCCGACGATCTCGCCGATCATCGCCGTCCGCGCGTCGCCGCCCGCGGCGATCACCAGCACGTCGCCGGGCCCGATGAGGTCCACGGCGTGCAGCACCGCGCCGAAATCCGGCGGCTCGCACAGGGCCGTGACCGCGCGGCCGAACAGGCGCGGCTGGCGCCCGGCCGGGCAGAGCGGGCGGATCGCCGGGTCGATCTGGCCGTCCGCCGCGAGATCGACCGCAACGGCGACCGGCACGGCGCGCCAGCGGGCGATCACCTCGGCCGGCAGCGCGCCGGCCGGGGCGGCGTGAAGGGTCACGGGCATGGCTGCGTCCTCCTCCGCTGGCGGCCCGCCCGCCTCTCGCCGGGCGCGAACCGGGCCGCCTCTCCCAAGGGATGGCACGGCGCGGGCGGGATGTCTCGCCCCCCAGCCGGGTCTCCCGGCGCGGGGGTGGTTTTCCCCGCGGCGCGATCGCGCTACTCCCGGGAGCCCGGCGGGGCGCCCTGGCGCCGGATTTGCAGCCGCTGCCCTTTGGACCCGATGAACCGTACGAGCGCATGACCGAAGATCTCCGCAACCAGGATCTCCGCAACCAGGATCTCCGCCTGGGCGCCCGCGTGATGGCGCTGATCGACGACCTCGCCCGCCACACCGACGAGCCCGGGCGGCTGACGCGGCTCTACCTCTCGCCCGCCCACCGCGCCGCCGCCGAGACGGTGGCCGGCTGGATGGGTCGGGCGGGCTTCGCCGCCCGCATCGACGCCGCGGGCAGCGTGGTCGCCCGCCGGGAGGGCGCGGCGCCCGGCCTGCCGGCCCTGATCCTCGGCTCGCACATCGACAGCGTGGTCGATGCCGGGCGCTACGACGGCAATCTCGGGGTGATCTGCGGCCTCGTCGCCGCCGAGGAGATCCTGGCCCGCGGCGCGCCGCTGCCCTTCGCCCTCGAACTCGTCGCCTTCGGGGACGAGGAGAACGTGCGCTTCCCCACCAGCCTCTCGACCTCGAAGGCGCTCGCGGGCCGCTACCGGCCCGACTGGCTCGACGGCCGCGACAAGGACGGCACCCGCCTGCGCGACGCGCTCGTCGCCTTCGGGGGCGACCCGGAGGGCATCCCCGCCCTCGCGCGCGACCCGGCCACGGTGGCGGGCTTCCTGGAGGTCCACATCGAGCAGGGGCCCGCCCTCGAGGCCGCGGGGCAGCCGGTCGGGATCGTCTCGGCCATCGCCGGCATCACCCGGGCGCGCTGCGCCGTGACGGGCGAGGCGAACCACGCCGGCACGGTGCCGATGGGGATGCGCCGGGACGCGCTCGCGGGCGCCGCCGAAATGGTCCTCGCCGTCGAGCGGCTGGGCGCCGCGATGCCGGGCGCGGTGGCGACGGTGGGCGCCCTCGACGTCGCGCCGGGCGCCGTCAACGTGATCGCGGGCCGGGTGGACTTCACCCTCGACCTGCGCGCCCCCGACGACGCGGTGCGCGCCCGGCTCGTCGCCGAGGTCGAGGCGGCCTGCCGGGAGATCGCCGAGCGCCGCGGCCTCGGCTTCGCCGCCGAGACCTTCATGGACAATCCGGCGGTCGCCCTCGATGCCGGCCTGCAGGCGGCCCTCGAGGCGGCGGCCCGGCGTCACGGCTTCGCGCCGCCGCGCCTGCCCTCCGGCGCCACCCACGACGCCGCCGCGCTGGCGGCCATCGCGCCCGCCGCGATGCTGTTCGTGCGCTGCCGCGCCGGCATCAGCCACAACCCCGCCGAAGCGATCACCGTCGCGGACGCGGATGCGGCGACCCGGGTGCTGATCGACGCGGTGCTCGGGCTGGCGGAGAAGGCCGGGGCCTGACCCGGCCTTCTCCTTCGGCGGGGGGCCTCGGCGCCCGACCCGCCGGCCGCTCAGTCGAGGAAGTCGCCGTAGCGGTCGACGTGCTCGGCGAGGCCGAGGGCGTGGTCGCGCACGAGGCGCTCGGCCAGGGCGGCGTCGCGCGCCTCCAGCGCCTCGATGATGCGCAGGTGGTCCTGGATCGAGGTCTTGGCGCGGTCGCCCTGCGTCAGGGCGATGTTGCGCACCGCCCGCACGTGGATGAGGAGGTTGCTGGCGAGGCTCTCGATCACCTCGCAGCGGCCGAGCGAGATGATGGTCTGGTGGAAGCGGATATTGGCGTCGGAATACTCGGCGAGGTGCTCGGCCGGCGCGTCCTGGAAGAATTCCGGGAAGCCGGTCCGCAGCGACCGCAGATCCGCGTCCGAGGCGCGGGAGCAGGCGAGCCGCGCCGCCATGCTCTCCAGGCCCGCCCAGGCGTGGATCATCCCGATGATCTCCTTCTTCGTCTTCCTGACGATGAAGACGCCGCGGCGGGGCTCCGAGCGGACGAAGCCCTCCTGCTCCAGCACCGTGAGGGCCTCGCGCACCGGCGTGCGGCTCACCCCGAGATCCTGCGACAGCTTGCGCTCGTCGAGCCGGATCTCCTCGCCGCTGTTATAGATGTCCATGTTGGTGATCGCCGATTTCAGCGCCTCGTACGCCAGGGTGCGCAGGCTCGAATTCGTGACGATCGGTTTAACCGCGAAATTCTTGTCGCTTGCCATCGGCTGCACCTGACGCTTCCCGCGGCCGGCGCCCCGTGTCCCCGGCCCCTCCGCCCCGCCCCGGTTCCGGGACGACGCGAATCCTCATAAAGCAGGCATGCGTGGCATGCCAGCGAGACGATGCCCTCGTGTCGCCGGCGATGCAAGAGGGCGGGGCACGTTGCCACAACCGATAGTATCAGATGTCGGGCAGCGGCGCCTACATCTTGGGATGGTCACGGTGCGACTTGGGTTGCGACCTGGACCAAGGGGGTGACTTGGACTTTCGTCCGGCCCCGCTCAGGCGATGCCGACGTAGCGGCCGTTCGCGGGGACGGCGGGGCGCTCGGCCGTGCCGGTGCGGCCGGGGCCGGGCGTCAGCCGGTCGGCGAGCTTCACGACGAGGATCCCCTGCAGGCCGATCAGGGCGGCGAGGAAGGCGGTGGCGGAGACGATCATCGCAATGGCCTCGGTTATGGTGCGCCGCGATAAGTGCCATGCTGCGGCGCAACTTGGTATACCAGACACCACAACCGAGGCATTCCGCGGGTGCATGGGTGGCGTGGAACCTGCGACGAAGCGCCATTCCGCGGCGGGAGTGATCGGGTTCTGCGGCGGCGTGCTGCGCGGGCGGGACCGGCCTCGGCGCGGGGGCTGATCCGGGATCCGCTTGATCGAAGCGGATCCCGGATCACACGCCTGCGCGGCGCCTGAGCGAAGCCCCAATCCGCCATCCCGAAGGGATCAAGCGGATCACCAGCCCGCGCGGCGCCTGAGCGAAGCCCCAATCCGCCATCCCGAAGGGATCAAGCGGATTTGGGATAATTCGTCATCCCGGCGATCGGCCCGGTGTCGCGAACGCGCCGCGGGTCCGAGGTCGCGTCGGCATCGGACCGGCCTCTGTCCCGCCGCACCGACAACCGAGCGGGACGGCCATGCCGCCCCCGTCCAGAGCGAGAGGAGGGGGGTTGGATGCCGCACGCGGTGAGAGACGTCCGTCGAGGGACCGCGGGACACCGTCTCGCTCGCCCGGGCGCGCACGGCCGGGCCCTCGGGCGGGGGCCTCGCCAGGGCAGCTTCCTGCCGCGGCGGCCCGCTCGGCCCGAGGGAGCGGCCCGCCGCCGGCCTGGTCGCGCGGGAGGACGGTTCCCCCGCGTCGCCTGCTCCGCGGGGGCGGGGCCGGGGGCCGTCGCCGAACCGTCGGCCGGGCCCCGGGGAACGATCGCTGCGGACGCGAAAACGGCGCCGGGGGTGCCGGCGCCGTCGGTGGGGTGGTGCGGGGCCGGGGCCGGCGTCAGGCGGCCGGGGCCGGCGTCAGCACGGCGGCGGACTTGGTGTAGGCCGCCCGCATGGGCTTGAGCACCAGGACTGCCATCAGCGCCGCCACGATGTTGAGCGCGGCCGCGGCGATGAAGACCGCGTGCCAGCTGCCGGTCCAGGTCGTGAGCAGGCTGGTATAGGGCACGATCAGGGCCGCGGTGCCCTTGGCGGTGTAGAGCAGGCCCGCGTTGGTCGCCGCGTACTTGGTGCCGAACGTGTCGCCGCAGGTGGCCGGGAACAGCGAGTAGATCTCGCCCCAGGCGAAGAACACGAGGCCCGTCAGGATCACGAAGGCGACCGGGTCGCTGCCGAACACGCTGAGCGCGTAGATGCCGAGGCCCTCGATGGCGAAGGACAGGAACATCGTGTTCTCGCGGCCGATATGGTCGGAGACCCAGCCGAAGAAGGGCCGCGTCACGCCGTTCAGCACCCGGTCGAGGGTGGCCGCGAAGGTCAGCGCCGGCAGCGTCACGCCGAGCAGGCTCACCGGCACGTCGGCGATCTTGAAGTCCTTGGCGATCGGGCCGAGCTGGGCCGTCGCCATCAGGCCGCCCGCCGCCATCATGACGAACATGGCGTACATCACCCAGAAGATCGGGGTGCGCACCATCTCGCCGGGCGTGTAGTCGCGCCGGCTCTGGCTGACCCGGGCCACCTCCGGCACCTCGCCCTTGCGGGGCGCGACCAGGAAGAGGGCGAGCAGGCAGACGACGAGGCCCTGGCCGATGCCGAAGTAGAAGAAGGCGGACTCGTAGCCCTGCGTCTTGATCATCCACTGGATCGGCACGACGGTCAGGGCAGAGCCCGCGCCGAAGCCCATCGCGGTGATGCCGGCCGCGAGGCCGCGGCGGTCCGGGAACCACTTCAGCGAGTTGCCCACGCAGGTGCCGTAGACGGCGCCCGCCCCGGTGCCGCCGATCGCGGCCGCGATGTACAGGACGGTGAGGGACGTCGCGTAGGAGTTGATCACCCAGGCGATGGCGCAGAGCACGCCGCCGATCAGCGTGACGATCCGCGGGCCGTACTTGTCGACGAACCAGCCCTCGATCGGCACCAGCCACGTCTCAGTGACGACGAACAGCGTGAAGGCGACCTGGATCGCCGCGCGCTCCCAGCCGTGCCGCTCCTGCATCGGATTGACGAAGAAGGTCCAGCCGTACTGCATGTTGGCGATCATGCACATGCAGATCACCCCGAAGGCGAGCTGCAGCCAGCGCCCCCCTCTGGCGTTCTCCTGTGTCCCTGACATCGGCGTCTCTCCTGGTCGTGTTGGTTAAGAGGTCTTCGCGCGCCGCCGCGACTCTGCGTTCGCTGGCCGGCGCCAACCCGGTGCGCGGCGCCGGTCCCCGGTCGCCTCGCCTCTCCGTCCTAGGTCGACGGTATACCAGATGAGTGTGGTCCGAGGTCGAGGCCGCTGTCAATCGGTCGCATCAAGACCAAGGATGAATCCACGGACTCGATCCGCGTTCCCGCGCCCGCCGGAGCAGTCATGCAACGTGTTCAACTGAACGAACGTTCGCTTTCATGCTGCATTGCACGCGTACTCCGCTCCGTTCCGCCGCCGGGGATTGGTGCAGCCTGGCGCGACATGGCCGGGAGTCACATCACAGGCGGCCGGCCGCAACAAGGCCGGACAATGGTCCCGGGCGGCCGCTGCCGGCTTGACCTGAGGCCCGGGGAGCGGGAACCTCGGCCGTGTCCGGCCGTCTTCCCGGTGAGCGACGCGGCGAGGGGAGGGGCGGAATGGTCCGGATCGGTGTCATCGGGGCGGTGCTCCTCGGCCTCGGCCTCGGCCCCGCCCGGGCCGACCTGCTGGTCGCGGTCGACAAGGCGGCCCAGCGCATGACGGTCACGGTGGACGGGCAGGAGCGCTACACTTGGCCGGTCTCGACCGGCGCCGCGGGCTACGCGACGCCCTCGGGCTCCTTCGCCCCCTCCCGCCTCGCGCGCGAGCACTACTCGCGGGAGTGGGACGACGCGCCGATGCCCTTCTCGGTCTTCTTCACCGATGCGGGCCACGCGATCCACGGCAGCCGCGCCGTCGGCCGCCTCGGCAGCCCGGCCTCCCACGGCTGCATCCGGCTCAGCCCCGGCCACGCCCGGATCCTGTTCGGCCTCGTCCAGGCCCAGGGGCTCGGGCGCACCCGCATCGAGGTGAGCGGCACGGAGGCGATCGCGTCGGGCGGGGATGCGAGCCCGGCCGCCCCCCTCGATTACCGGCGCCTCACCAGCTTCAACCCGCTCGTCTCCGGGATCATCGCGGGCGAGCCGGGGGCGAAGCCGCGGGCGCCGTGAGCCGGCGGCCCCGCGCCGCTCGGCCGCGCCGGCGGGCCGCGCCGCCCGATCGATCGCGTCGCGCCGCGCGACCGGCGCCGCGCATCGCTCGGCCGCGCCGGCGGCCGGAGCGTTCGTCCGAAACCCGGATCGTCCGCCATCCGACGGATTGCTTCGCCATCTCCCATTTCGGCCATGCGGATGTCGGCTTCGCTCAAGCGCCGCGCGGGCTCGTGACGCTGTCCGGGCGTGATCCTCCGGACAGCGCATCAGCCCCCATCCGCCCGCCGAAGAACCGCGCGATCGCCTCGGCGGCGAGGTCGGGAGCCTCGACGTGCACGAAGTGGCCCGCCTCCTCGGCGCGGCCCGCCTCCAGGTCCGAGAAGGTCTCCCCGAGGGCGTCCATCCACTCCACCCGGATGATCGGGTCGCGGGCGCCCCAGAGCACCCGGGTCGGCACCGGGATCGGCGGCAGGCGCGGCGCCTCGCCGGCGATCACCTGCTGGCGCCCCGGCGCGGCCGAGAGGTACCAGTCGAACCCGCCCTGGAGATTTCCCGGCCGCATGAAATTGTCGATGAAGCGCTCCATCATCGGCGCGAAGGCCTCCGGGTCGGCGCTCCAGTGGCGCAGGAAATGCCCGATATAGGCGGCACAGGATTCGCGCGAGGCGCCCACCAGCGCGGCCGCGAAGGGCTGCTGGTGGAAGTACTGGTACCAGGTCTCCTTGAGGTGGGCGGCGGCGGCCCAGCGCGGCCCGATGCCGGTGGTGGGGCAGTTGAAGAAGAACAGGCCCGCGAGCCGCTCGGGGTGGCGCCGGGCGAAGGCCTGCATCACGTAGGCCCCGACATCGTGCCCGACGAGCCCGACCCGGGCGAGCCCGAGCGCGTCGAGCAGGGCGAGGAGGTCGGCCGCGTGCGCCTGCGCATCCACGGTCGGGTCGGGCGGGGCCGCGGGATCGCGGCCGGTCTCGCCGAAGCCGCGCAGGTCCGGCGCGATCAGGCTGAAGCGGTCGGAGAGCCGGGCCATCAGCGGCTCGAAACTCGTCCAGAATTCGGGCCAGCCGTGCAGCAGGACGAGGGGAGGGCCCTCGCCCGCCCGCGCCACGTGCTGGCGCAGGCCGGGCAGGTCGAGGATCTCGTGGCGGATCTCCGCCGCCCGCGGCGCCGATGCGCCCATCGCTCGGGTCATGGGGTCTCCTCCGGGGCCGGGGAGCGGTCCGCCGGGCCCCGGACCGCCCAGCGTTACCACGCGGGGCGGCCGCCGTCCCGGTCCGGCCCGCCATCTGCCCTTATGCCAGTCTTTCTCGGATCACTTTAATGATCAGGCAGAGTCCTGATCCTATGAAGGCTGCCATGACGCACGCCCGAACGGCCAGGATCTCCGCTGAATCTCAGGTGCTCATGCGTTCGACATAGGCCGTATGCACGTCGAGAGAGCGCCGCCCTAACTCGAACAGCACGGTTAACGCCGTGCTCCAGCTTGCGCAGAATTGTCGAATGTTCGGCTCTCCGGGGTGCCAGGTCGCCGCCGCCGGAGCCCCACTGACGCCCGGGAACGACGATGGATCGCGTGGCTCTCTCCTGGCTCAAGCGCGGCACGACGGCCCTCTGCGCGGCCCTGCGCTGGCGGCCGGTCTGGGTTCTGGCGGGTGCCGGGGCGCTGCTGGCCGTGCTGATCGCCTCCGCCGCGCTGCTGCTCGTCCGCGACCTGCACGCGCGGGCGGTGGAGGACGCCCAGCAGAGCCTCGCCGGCCTGTCGATCAGCCTCGGCGAGCAGGCCGACCGGGCCCTGCAGGCAATCGAGCTCGTGCAGCAGGGCATCATCGAGGAGATCCGCGCCAACGACGTGGTCACCGAGGAGGAGTACGTCGCGCAGGTCTCCTCGCGGGCGATGCACGACCTGCTGCGCGCCCGGATCGCCGCGCTGCCGCAGGTGAACGCCATCACGCTGATCGACGAGACCGGCAAGCTGCGCAACTTCTCGCGCTACTGGCCGATCCCCGACGTCACCATCTCCGACCGGGATTATTTCAAGGCCCTGGTGGCGGACCCCGCTTTGCAGCGCTTCATCAGCAAGCCGGTGCAGAACCGGGGCGACGGCGCCTGGACGATCTACATCGCCCGCAAGGTCTCGGGCTCGGACGGCCGCTTCCTCGGCCTCGTCCTCGGGGCGGTCGAGCTGCAGTATTTCGAGCGCCTCTACCGCCAGACCGCCCCGGCCCCCGACTACGTCCTGTCGATGTTCCGCCAGGACGGCGTGCTGCTGGTGCGCCACCCGGCCCGGGAGGGCACGATCGGCCGCAGCTTCGGCAATGCCGGCGCGGCGCTGATCGCGGCGCTGGGCTCGCGCAGCGGCGTGATCCGCAACGTGAGCCCGATCGACGGCCAGGACCGTCTCATCGCCGTGCGCGGCCTCGCCAATTACCCGGTGCTCCTCAGCATCAGCCGCACGGCCGAGGCCTGCCTCGCGGCCTGGAGCCGGCAGGCCGGGGCGCTCGGGGCCGCGGCCCTGGGCCTCGATCTCGGCCTCCTCGGGCTCGTCGTCCTGGGCGCGCGGCAGATCCGGGGCCGGGAGCGGCTGGCCGAGGCCGAGGCGGCCCGCGCCGCCGCGGAGGAGCGCGCGCGCGGCGAGTGCGACCTGCGCACCCAGTACGCCCGCTTCGGCATCGCCCTCGACAGCATGACCCAGGGCCTCTGCCTGTTCGACAGGGACGACCGGCTGATCCTGATGAACGCGCGCTTCGCCGCCATGCACGGCGTGCCGGCCGACCTCGCCCGGCCGGGGACGCCGCTCGCCGACCTCCTCGCCCGCCTCGCGGCGCACGGCACCGAGGGCGCGCTGCGGCGCCGGCCCGAGGGGGCGGACGACCCGGTCGCCTTCACGGTCGACCTCGCCGATGGGCGGGCGATCAGCGTCGTGCAGGCGGCGATCCCGGCCGGCGGCTTCGTCTGCACCCACGAGGACGTGACCGAGCGGCGCCGCAGCGAGGAGCAGATCGCCTATCTGGCGCGCCACGACGCGCTCACCGGCCTGCCCAACCGCATTCCCCTGCGGGAATGGATGGAGGAGGTCTTCGCGAGGCGGCCCTACGGGGATGTCGGGGCGGTGCTCTGCCTCGACCTCGACGGGTTCAAGGTCGTCAACGACAGCCTCGGCCACCCGGCCGGGGACGAGCTCCTGCGCCTCGTCGCCCGGCGGCTGCGGGGGGTGGTGAGCGCGACCGACCGCGTGGCGCGGCTCGGCGGCGACGAATTCGCCATCGTGCAGGTGGGGGCCGAGCAGCCCCGGCAGGCCGCCCTGCTCGCCGAGCGCGTCGTCGCGGTCCTGCAGCAGCCCTTCGAGATCCAGGGCCAGCAGGTGGTGATCGGCGCCAGCCTCGGCGTCGCCACCGCGCTCAGCGCCGACCCCACCCCCGACGCGCTCCTGCGCAGCGCCGACATCGCCCTCTACCAGGCCAAGGCCGCCGGCCGGGGCACGTGGCGGTTCTTCGACGCGGAGATGGACCTCGAGATCCAGCGCCGCCGCCGCCTCGCCGCCGACCTGCGCCGCGCCCTCGACGAGGGGCAGTTCGAGGTGCACTACCAGCCGCTCGTCGAGGCGCGCAGCCGCGCGCTGCGCGGCTTCGAGGCGCTGCTGCGCTGGCGCCACCCGGAGCACGGCAGCGTCAGCCCCGCCGTGTTCATCCCGCTCGCGGAGGAGACCGGCCTGATCCGGCCCCTCGGCGCCTGGGTGCTCGCCCAGGCCTGCGCCGAGGCCGCGAGCTGGCCCGAACCCCTCAAGATCGCCGTCAACCTCTCGCCCGTGCAGTTCGTGCAGGGCGACCTCGTCGCGGAGGTGCGGCGGGTCCTGGCCGAGACCGGCCTCGGCCCGGGCCGGCTCGAACTGGAGATCACCGAATCCGTGCTCCTGCAGGACAACGAGGTCACGCTCGCCGTGCTGCACGAGCTGCGGACGCTCGGCGCCCTGATCTCGATGGACGATTTCGGCACCGGCTACTCGAGCCTGAGCTACCTGCGCAGCTTCCCCTTCGACAAGATCAAGATCGACCAATCCTTCGTGCGCAACCTCGCCCGCGAGACCGACAGCGTCGAGATCGTACGGGCCGTGATCGGGCTCGGCCGCGCCCTCGGCATGGGCGTGCTGGCGGAAGGCGTGGAGACCACCGAGCAGCTCGACATCCTGCGCCAGGAGGGCTGCGACGAGCTGCAGGGCTACCTGTTCAGCCGGCCCCGGCCGGTCACCGAGATCCGCAGCCTCTTCAACGCGAAGGCGGCCTGAGCGGTCGCGCCCGCCTCGCCCGCGACCTGCGCGACCGGGATCCCCAGCACGGCGGCGCCGCCGGGCCGATGCGCCCGGTCGTCGAGGCGCACGCGACCGCCAGCGACGACGAGATCCGCGCGCTCGCCCGCTCCACCGCGAGCCTCTACGGGCCCCGCAGGGCCAGCGAGCGGAGCCGCCCGACCGGCCGGGCGCGCCCTTTCTCGGCACCGGCGAGGCCGCACAGGGCCCGACCGCCGCGGCGCTCGGCAACGCGATCCGTCAGGCGACGGGGCGGCGGCTGACCGACCTGCCGTTTCGGCCCGCGCGGATCAAGGCGGCGCGTGAGCGAAGCCCGAATCCGCCATCCCGAAGGGATCGATCGGATGTGGGATGAGGCCGGGCCCTGCCCGGCGCCGGCCCTGCCCGGCGCCGGCCCTGCCCGGCGCGGGCCTGGCGCGCGGGGGCGTTCGCGCGTAGGGCCGGGGCGGGGGTGGATCCCCCTGACCCGCGAGGCGCCCCCCGATGCCGTCGGACTCCCCCGTCCTGATCCCGATCGACATGCAGCGCGCCTTCGACGCGCCGCCCTGGCCGCGCCGCTGGAACGCCGACCTCGACCGCAACGGCCGCCAACTCCTCGCCGCGTGGCGGCGCGCCGGGTTGCCGATCATCCACGTGCGCCACGATTCGGTCGAGCCGGGTTCCACCCTGCGGCCCGGCCTGCCCGGTCACGCCTTCCGCGACGGATTCGCGCCCCTCGACGGGGAGCCGGTCGTGGCCAAGAGCGTGAACTCCGCCTTCATCGGGACCGACCTCGACTTGCGGCTGCGCCGCCTCGGTGCGCCACCCCTGGTGGTCTTCGGCATCGCCACCGACATGTGCGTGTCGACCACGGTGCGGACGGGCGCCAATCTGGGTTGGGCCATCACGCTCGTCGCCGATGCCTGCGACTGCTTCGACCTCCCGGACACCGCGGGCGGCGTGATCCGGGCCGAGCAGGTCCAGGCCGTGCACCGGGCGACCCTGGCCTACGAATTCTGCCGGGTCGTCTCGACGCGGGAGGCCGTCTCCGCCCTCACCGGCGCCTGAGCTGCCCGCCGGCTCCCCGGCCGTGAGGATGGGCGCGCGAGCCTCTCGCGCCGGCGGGGGCCGCGGCGCCTCACCCGCGCGGGATCGGCCGGCCGCGGCAGGCGGCCTTGCGGTCGGCCTTGCCGAGAGACTTGGTGCCCGTCGGTGGGATTCCGGTCGGGGTCGGCGCCCCGACGCTGCCCTGCGCCCAACACGCGGTGGCGGAGACCGCCCACAGGGCCCCCATTGCCGCGCTCCCCATTGCCGCGTTCCCCATTGCCGCGTTCCCTTGGCGTCCCCTCCGGCGCCGGGCACCGGCCCGACGGCCGCGCGCCGCCCTCCCGACCTCGGCCGCAGCACGTCGGGCGCCAGATGCTCGGCCCCGTCCTACGACGCGGGGGAACGGCGGCGGCGGGGCGGCACCGCCGCCATCGCGGCGGAGTCGAGGGCGTGTCCGGCGGGCGGGCGCGGCGTGGCGGGCTCCGGCGCGGGGGGCGAGGCATCCCGGGCGGGGCCGGCCGATGCCCTGGCCGGCGCCCTGGCGGGCCGCTTGGCAATGGTCTTGGCCGGCGCCTTCGCAGCGTCCTTGGCCGAGTCCTTGGCCGCGTCCTTGGCCGCAACCTTGACCGGCTTCGCCTCGGGCGCGGCGCCGCCCGCGAGCGCCAGGAGGCGCCGGCGGAGCTCGACCGCGCCGCCGGCCTTGAGCGCCGCGCCGTGCTTGTCGAAGCGGGTGACGAGGGTCTTGACCTCGGCGTCCGTGAGGCCGTCGACCAGGAGGGCGAGGGGATGCGGGCCGAGCGCCGCCTGCACCCGGCGAAGGCCGTCGACCGTCATGTCCTTGGCCTTGAGCTGCCTGACCACCAGGGCCTGGGCCGCCTTGGCGACGTCGTGCCGGATCGCCGGGAAGGCCTGCGGCGTCTCGGCGATCGCGCACAGGATCGCGAGCCCGTCGATCTCAAGCGCCATGCAGCACCTCCTTCACCTCGGTCATCAGGGGCGCGATCGTGCCGCCGATCAAGTCGTGATAAGTGTCGTGATACTTGTTGCGGTAGGTCGTGTACTGCCGCGTGAGGGCGTTGGCGAGCGCGGCGGATTGCGGAACGCGGGTGGCGAACAGGCGGAAGACCGGGTTCTCGGCCGCCGCCCCCTCGGTCAGGGAGCGCAGGGTCGTCTGGTGCTGCTTCACGTTCTGCTGCAGGCGCGTGACCAGGACGTGCGGAAGGCGCCGGGGGGTCAGCATGCTCTCCGGGCCGCCCGGCGTCCCCCAGATCATCCGGTAGAAGCCCTTGAGCCCGTAGGTCGACAGGAAGTCGGGAATGCAGGCGACAATCACGAGGTCGGAGGCGCGGATCGCCACCTCGGTCATCGGTGAGATGCCGGGCGCGCAGTCGAACAGCACGTAGTCGTAGCGGTCGCGCAGCGGGGCGAAATCCTCGTGGAACAGCTTCCACAGGTGGCTCTCGATCGCGTGCATCGAGAACTTGCGGGTGGTGAGCGCGTAGATGATCTCGCGCTCGACGATGCGCAGGTCCGGCCCCGAGGGGAGCAGCGAGACGGCGAGGGGCTCGCCCAGATGGGTCGTGGTGCTGATGGCGGCGCGGACGAAGTCGGGCAGCACCGCCCGGTCGCGGTCGACGATGCGCAGGCCGAGATAATGGTCGAGGGTGCGGCCCTCCCGGATCAGGTCGGCCAGGATCTCGTCGCCCGCGAAGCAGATCGAGGCCGAGGCCTGCGGGTCGAGATCGACCACGAGCACGCTGGCCCCGCTCGCCGCGAGGGCGTCGGCGAGCATGACGACGGTCGTGGTCTTGCCGACGCCGCCCTTCATGTTGGCGACGGCGACCAGCTTGCCGCTCATCGGCGCCGTCCCGGCACCCCCCGCACGGCGGGGCGGGGCGCGAGGGGGTGAGGGGAGGGGGCTGCGCGGTCCATGCGGGGCTCGTCGGTCGCCCCGTTCCACCACCGCGGGGCGAAGCCCGTCAAGGCCGGACGGCGGCCGTCCCGCCCCGTCACGCCCGCGAGCAGCGCACGTAGACCGAGGCGCCGCGCTCGCTCGACCAAGTGAGGCGGTTGCCGTCGACCGACAGGCGCACGTGCGAGGTCCAGCGCTGGCGCGCGTTGCGGCAGCTCGCCGCCATCGTCCAGGAATTGCCGGCCCGCTTCATGTCGCGGAAGACGCAGGAGGTCTTGCCCGCCCGCGCGCCGTCGTCGCGGATCACCGCCGGCAGGTAGCCGAGGCGGCGGGCCTGCCGCATCGAGCAGGCCGCCGCGGTGGGTCCCCAGACGCCCACGTAGGTGGCGTCCGGCTTCGGCGTCTCCTCCCCCTCGTCCTCGTCCGCGCGGGGCGGGGGCGGCGCCGCGGCGGCGGTCTCCCGCGAGGGCAGCGGGATCACCCGGGCCGGCCGGGCGGCGGGCGCCTCGGCGGGGGGCGCCGGGGGCGGGGCGGCGGAGGTGGTCGCCGGGGGTGCGGGCGGCGGCGCCTCGCGGGGCGGCTCCTTCCAGGGCCGCCGGAATTGCGGCACCGTGGAGCGGTAGGGCTTCGACAGGACCGGCTCCTCGGCGACCGGGCCCTCGAGGTCGGATTGCGCCGCGGCCCGGCCGCCCGCACCCGCCACCCACGCCCCCGCGAGGGCCGCGAGTGCCGCCGCCGCCGCCCACCCGCTGCGCTGCCCCCTGGTCACGCCCCGCCCCCTTCCCGAACCCCGCCCGATTCCCCGGACGCGGCATCCCCGGACAATGTCCCTTGAGTCGCGCGCGGCGCGAATCCTGCCAGTTGTCGCGGCGTGCTTGTCGCGGTGCGGCCGTCGCGGCGCGTCCCCGGTGGACGCGGCGCCCCGGCCCCGGGCGGGTCAGCGCCCGAAGATGCCCTTCAGGAACTGGGCCGTGCGGTTGCGCTTCCTCTTGCGCTCCAACTCGGCGGCGTCGCGCACCCAGGCGACCTGCACCACCCGCCGCTCGCCCTCGAAGGGGTGGTGGCCGTGCCAGGAATTGTCGGCGCGCAGGAAGGCGAAGAGCGTGCCCATCGTGGGCGGCACCTCGACGGCGTAGGGCTCGAACTTCTGCCCGTCGTAGAGTACCCGCAGCCGCCCGCCCGCCGGCGCCTCCCAGGCGTCGTTCATGTAGACGAGGAGCGTCATCACCTTGGAGGGGCCGTCGGTGTGGATCGCCCCGTATTTCGGCTGCGAGCGCTTCATGATCGTGGTGAGGCGCGGGCAGGCGACGAGGTCGAGGCCGAACTTCTCGCTCATCACGGCCGAGAATTCGTCGCTCTCCAGCTCCTCGATCAGGTCCTTGAAGCGCCCCTTGAGCTGCACCTCGTCGACCGTGAGGTAGCCGGGCTTGGCGATGTCGGGGAAATCCCGCCGCAGCTCCTCGACCGCCTCGGGCCGCAGGACGCCCTGGCCGAGGATGTAGGAGTAGGGCTCGCGCGCGAGCGGGGCGGCGCGCACGGCGTCGACGTTCAGGATCGAAAGGCCCGGCATGGTGTCCGTGTGGTCCAGGGATGGGGCGCGGCGGTCCCGCCGGAACCGCCACCCGGCGTTCTTCTCCCGCGATTGCGGCGAGGCCGGGGCATCCTGGCCGCGGCCAGGATGCCCCGGCCTCGCCGCGATCCCGCGCGGGCGGGCCGGCGGATCGGTCGCGGGCCCCCCCCTTGCGGCGCGGCGGCCCGGGCGACATGAACACCAGGCGCGCGCCGCCGCGCCGCCCGGGAGACACGCATGCACGGACTCAAGCAGGGCCTCCTGCAGATCTGGCGTCTCGCTTACCCATATTTCGTCACGCGCGAGGAGACGCAGATCCGCATCTGGCCATTCGGAACCTTCCGGGTGCAGGAGCGGTGGGTCGCCGTCACCATGGCCGCCCTGGTGATCGGGATCGAGTTCGCCCAGGTCGCGATCAACGTGCGACTCTCCTATTTCAACCGCGACTGGTTCAACGCGATCCAGAACAAGGACGCGGTGGCGTTCTGGGCGCTGCTGTTCTCGGTGTTCTGCTTCTGGGCCGCGATCTACGTGGCCAGCGCGATCATCCAGTACGTGATCCAGTCGTTCCTGCGGATCCGCTGGCGGGCCTGGATGACGCGCCACTACGTCGACCGCTGGCTCGGCCACAACGTCCACTACCGGATGGGTTTCGCCGGCGCCCGGGCCGACAACCCCGACCAGCGCATCGCGGACGACATCGACCAGTTCACCCAGACGACGCAGACGATCACCATCAGCTTCCTGTCGGCGGTGTCGAACCTGGTCTCGTTCTCGGTGATCCTGTGGACCATCTCGGCGGCCTTCACGGTGCCGGGGACGGAGTGGCACGTGCCCGGCTTCCTGGTCTGGGGTGCGCTGATCTATTCGGGCCTGGTGACGTGGCTGACCCACCGGATCGGCCGGCCGCTGATCGCGCTGAATTTCGAGCAGCAGCGCCGCGAGGCGGATTTCCGCTTCTCCCTGGCCCGGCTGCGCGAGTACGGCGAGCAGGTGGCGCTGCTGTCGGGCGGGCCGGCCGAGCGGGCCTCCCTGCGCGACCGCTTCGGCGCCCTCATCGCCAACTTCTACGCCATCGTCGACCGCCGCAAGAAGCTCTCGGCCTTCACGGTCAGCTACCAGCAGGTCAACGTCGTCATTCCCTACATACTGGTCGCGCCCTACTACTTCACCGGGCAGATCCCGCTCGGCATGATGACGCAGACGGCCGGCGCCTTCGCGCGGGTCGAGAACACGATGTCGTTCTTCATCACGTTCTACGTCACGCTGGCCGACTACAAGGCCCAGGTCGACCGTCTCACGAGCTTCGACGCGGCGATGGACCGGGCGCTGGCCCTGCAGGCGGAGAGCCGGCTCGCGGTGGCGCCGGGCGCGGGCGACGCCCTGGAGGTGCGCGGCCTCTCCCTCGGCCTGCCGGACGGGCGGCGCATCGCCTCCGTCCCGGACCTCGCCCTGCGGGCGGGCGAGACGGTGCTGCTCACCGGTCCGTCGGGGTCGGGCAAGTCGACCCTGTTCCGGGCGCTCGCGGGCATCTGGCCCTTCGGCGAGGGGACGGTGCGCACGCCCGCGGGCGCGAGCCTGATGCTGCTGCCCCAGCGCCCCTACCTGCCGATGGGGACATTGCGGCAGGCCACCACCTACCCGGACGCCACGGAGCGCCACGGCGACGCGGCGATCCGCGCGGCCCTGGAGGCGGCGCGGCTCCCGCACCTCGTCGCGCGCCTCGACGAGGAGGCGCCCTGGGCCCAGACCCTGTCGCTCGGCGAGCAGCAGCGGCTCGCCATCGCCCGGGCGCTGCTCGCCCGGCCCGACTGGCTCTTCCTCGACGAGGCGACGGCGGCCCTCGACGAGCCGACCGAGGCCGCGCTCTACCGGATGCTGCGCCAGGAACTCCCGGGCACGACCCTGGTGTCGATCGGCCACCGCTCCACCCTCGAAGCCTTCCACCAGCGGCGCCTCGCCATGACGGCGCGGGAGGACGGCGTCTTCGAGCCGCGCGGCCTGCGCGAGGTAATGGCGGCCCAGTAGGAGCGGCCCCCCCGAGCGGGCCCGCCCCGCGCGGGCCCGCTCGGCCGCGCAGGGGCATGCCGGCCCCACAGGGGCCCGGCCGGATGTCATTGCATCAGCGAGAGCGCCATCGGCACGATCACGGCGGTGAGCAGGGCGTTGAGCCCCATGGCGATCCCCGCGAAGGTGCCGGCGACATCGCTGACCTGGAAGGCCCGGGCGGTGCCGATGCCGTGGGCGGCGAGCCCCGCCGCGAAGCCGCGCGCGCGCCAATCGGTGAGGCCGAGCCGGTCGAACACGGGCGTGACCAGCACCGCCCCGATGATGCCCGTGAGGATGACGAGCACGGCCGTGAGGGTCGGGTCGCCGCCGAGGGCCTGGGTGATGCCCATGGCGACGCTCGCGGTGACGGATTTGGGGGCGAGCGACAGCAGCACGTCGTCCGGCACCTTGAGCAGCCGGGCGATGGCGAGGGCGGTGGAGACGGCGACGAGGGAGCCGATCGCCAGGGCCGCCAGCATCGGCCCCAGCGCCCGCAGCACCGTCGCCCGGTGCTCGTAGAGCGGGATGGCGAGGGCGACGGTGGCGGGCCCGAGCAGGAAGTGCACGAACTGCGCCCCCTCGAAGTAGACCGGGTAGGGCGTGCCGGTGGCGAAGAGCACGAGCCCGATCATCCAGATCGCGTGCAGCACCGGGTTGGCGAGGGGATGGCGGTTCGTCGCGAGCGAGACCCGGTCCGCCACCACGTAGGCGACCAGGGTGACGGTGAGCCAGAGCAGCGGGGAATGGGCGAGGAAGACCCAGAGGGCGAAATCCTGGCTCATCGGCCGACTCTTCGCGAGATCCAGGCGAAGGTCACGGCGGTCGCGACGAGCGCCGCGAGGGTCGAGACCACCAGGGTGACCGCGAGGGCGGGACCCTGCGCCCGCAGCACGTCGAGCCGCCCGACCACGCCGACCCCCGCCGGCACGAACAGCAGGGAGAGGTTGCCGAGGAGGCCCTTGCTGGTGCTCTCGAGGGTGCCGTCGACGAGGGGCTTGGGCAGGCCGCCGGGATGGCGGTCGCGCAGGGCCATCGCCCCGAGAAGGAGCGCCATGCCGATCACCGGCCCCGGGAGCGGGAGGGCGAGGCCGCGCGCCAGGATCTCGCCGAAGAGCTGGCAGAGCAGGAGAAGACTGAGGCTGACGATCATGCGGACGAGGCTCCGTTGCCGAGCGCAAGCCAATGGTCCAGGAAGCAGTCGAGCCAGCGGGCCACCTGGGGATCGTGCATGTAGCGGCCCTCGATCTGGCGGACGCGATCCTGGGCGCCGGGCAGGGCGAGGCGCTCGGCGGCCCGCACGGTCCAGCGGCAGAGCATGGCGTGGGTGACCTCCGGGTGGAATTGCAGCCCGAAGGCCGCCGGCCCGACCCGGATCGCCTGGGTGGGGAAGTCGTCCCCGGTCGCCAGCATCTCGGCGCCCGCCGGGCAGGTGAAGCCCTCGCGGTGCCAGTGATAGACGTGGGAGGGCCACGCCTGCCCGATCTCCCGCGCGAAGCCGCGCCCGGCCTCGGTCGGGACGAGCGGGTAGTAGCCGATCTCGGCCCGGCCCTCCGGGTGGGCTTGGACGCTGGCGCCGCAGCACTTCGCCAGCATCTGCGCGCCGAGGCAGAGGCCCAGATAGGGCTTCCGCTCGGCGAGCGGCACGGCGATCCAGTCGATCTCGCGGCGCAGGAACGCGTCGGGGTCGTTGGCGCTCATCGGGCCGCCGAAGATCACCGCGCCGGCATGCGCGGCGAGGGTGGGGGGCAGCGGATCGCCGTAGCGCGGCCGACGGACGTCGAGGGGATGGCCGCGCTCCTGCAGGAGGCGCCCGACCCGCCCGGGGGTCGAGAGTTCCTGGTGCAGGACGATCAGGACCGGTTTCCTGTCCGGCGCGCGACCGGGCGCAGCGCTCACGCGCCGGCCCCGGGCGGCGCGCCGGTCCGGCCGGCCGGGAGGGCGGCCAGGGCGACCGCGCGGGCGCCCGCGATGGCCGCCTCGTCGAAGCCGAGGAGCTGGCCGAGGCGCCAGACGAGGTCGTCCTCGAATTCGTGCACCTGCCCGTCGGCCGCGGCGACCGCCCAGGCCATGCCGAGAAGGTTGCGCCGCTCCGTCTCGGACGCGTCGCGCCCGGTCATCGCGACGAGGTCGGCGAAGTCGCGGGTCTCGTCGTCCACGTCGATCGCCCGCGCGATCAGCGCCTCGGCCTCCTGCTGGCTCCCGGCGAAGCGGCCGACCAGCAGCCGGGCGAGGCGGTCGCGCTCGACGGCCGCGAGCGTTCCGTCGACCCGCGCCACGTGGACGAGCAGGGCCGCCGCGGCGAGGTGCTCCTCGCTCACCGCCGCGCCGTCCTGGGGCTTGGGCGCCCCGAACATGTCGGCGGCGTAGGCGAGGAGGCGGGGCATCAGGGGCATCGGCGTGCGGCGCGGCAAGGGGTGGCCCCTCCGTGAAGCATTCCCCATGCCGCGGCGCAAGACCCGCGGGCGGCTCCGGGCCGAGACCTCGTCTGCCGTCACCCGGCTTGCCAAGCCCGACGCACCCGCGTATGAGGTCGCCCTGCCGGCGGCGGATCTCTCGCCCGCCTGCCTCGCCGCAATAGCTCAGCTGGTAGAGCATCTCATTCGTAATGAGAGGGTCGGGGGTTCGAATCCCTCTTGCGGCACCAGCTTTCCCATTTCAGCAGAAGCATTTACGCTTGGCAAGCGGATCCGATTAGGATCCGCTTTCAGGTTCGTGTGAACCCATTGTGGGCTGCTGAACCCGCAGTCGGCCGACCTCCAGCGCCCGAGAGGCGCGCCGCAGGTGATTCGGCGATAGCTTCGCGTAGACCCGTTGCGTGATCGCATCGTCGCTATGGCCCAGGTAGGTGGCGATCTCGGTCATGGTCGCGCCATCCTCCGCAATCCAGACGGTGTCTGGATGCGAGACCTCCTTGGCGCCGGCAACAACCTTGAGCGCTGCGGGGAGTGCGTCCGGATCAGGCGGCCTAGTGACGGGCTTGGCCAACTCCGGCTTCGCCTTCAGCCGCTCGCGCAGGACCCTGTCCGGTGAGCGCCCCTTCAGGACACGCTGACGGCGACCGTTGTAGGCCAGGTTGAAGCCGGCCAGCACTGTTTCAAGATCCTGATGGCTGTAGAGCGTGATACCCAGCACTTCACGCTGCACACGCCCGTTGAAGCGCTCCACCATCCCGTTCGTGCGCGGCGTATAGGGCCGCGTGGTGCGATGCGCGATCGTGTGCTGCCGGCAGGCTGCCTCGAAATCATCCGCGGTGAAGCAGGAGCCGCGATCCGTCAGCAGGTGCGTGACCCGGAAAGGTAAGGCCGCGAGCGCCTCCTCCAGGAAGGCCACGGCTGACGCGGCGGTCTCATCATCTTTGACGGGCATGTCGCAAAGATTTTGGCCGTAGAAAATTATGCTCCCGGCAGAGGCGCACCCCGGTCCGATGGGGCGATCTCAGGCCCGTCAAACCGCCTCATCAACCTCGTCGGTGGAGGTGAGCAGGCGGTGAGCAGACATCCTAATGCCCTGTTCGGAGAAGAATTTTTTGGCCGTTGAACGCTTGCGACACGCCCCGTTCCGGCGGGGTGCGGGCGATCTGCAGGAGCTTCGACTGGTTGTTGTTGAGCCGGGCGACGACCGCGGCCTGCTTCGCTTCCGGTACGATGGCGGCGATCTTGACGGTTGGTGGCGCGAAACGCGAATAGCGTGGCTGGCGTGGGTCGGCGCGTATTGGGGTCCGGCCGTTTGGACAGGAACGGGATTGCTTCAACGAGAAAGGGAGCCCGCGGGCTCCCTTGTTGTGGCTACGTGGGCTTGTTGTCCTTGTCGGACGAGAACGTGTCACGAATCGCGTCTTTTGCGCCTCCGACCGCGTTCTGGATCTTGCCGGAGACCTTGTCCATCGTCCCTTCACTTTTCAATTTCTGGTCACCAGTCAAGTCGCCGGCAGTCTGTTTGAGCGAGCCCTTCATCTGATCGGCGGAGCCTTCGATGCGGTCTTTGTCGGCCATGGCGATCTCCTCCTATGAGACCGTTAAACGGTTCGCGGCCGAGGCCCGTTCCGTGGCGGCATCGGTGGTGGCTGGGGTGTCTACTGTTCCCAGACAGGCGAGCCGGTCCGGGTGAACGGACGTCCGCAGACCGGACTGCCGCTTGAGACCGCCACCGACCTCGCCGAGTCCCTGAGGCTGCTGGCGTCGGCCGGGACCGAGACGATCGAGCGGCCGACCGTGGACCGCCGGTCAACCCACTGAGGGCCAGACGCACGAACGCCCGCCGGGACCTCTCGGCCAAAGGTCAATCGAGCGGCTACCGCCGAGCTGCGAGGATCGAAGGGCTTGCGCCGGGTGCGCACCGCTCGGAGCAGGCGGGCGGGTCGGGCGTCCTGCAGGCGTTGTGAAAGTCCGACCCGCTACCCCTTGGCAGGCTGTGCAGGCTCGACGTCCGCTGGGTCGGGAACGCAGGCGCACCAGGCGCACCGACCGTTCTGCTCGGCTGCCGGCGCGTTGCGCTGCGAGCAGATTGGGCAGACGTGAAGGATGATCCGGCCTCGCAGGAGCAAGACTTGGCCACGACCCCTGAACGTCACTTCCTGACCGGTAGGGGGTGTCCAGTAGTGCCGCCATTGAAAGCCGGACCGTATCCTCTCTAGCATAAGCTAAAAAGAGGGCCGCTTTCAGCAGCGGCCAGAAGTCTAGGGAGGAAACGGCCATGAGGGCTGCGAAACCGCGACTCAATCGCGATCTCGCAGTTACTTATTGCGCTGCACCGCAACAACTTGAAAGTTCAAATTTTGGCCAACATGCATGCGTTTTCAAATATGCATGCGTTTTCAGCATGGCTTGCCGGCCAAGCCTCACTACGTTTGCGATACGGGCATGCGTCTGGAACGCGCCCAAGCTTCAGGTTGGTACTGCTGGAATGTAGGTTGTGCTCGGCCTCGCGCGCTTGAGGGCGGCCCATTCGCATAAGCTTCAGTATGGGGTGAGAGGATCGCCGCTGCAGGACCGAGCGGGCCGAGACAATGATCGGTGTCTCGCTGGATCAAGCGGCACACGCTGCAGCATGACACAGCGCAGATGCGCCGCCGTGTCGGCGGCGTAGCGGTATACTCCCGCTAGAGTTTCCACTTTCGACTTCGGATCCCTCCGTACGGAGGGATCCTTTTTTGGCGTTCTTCGCGAAGAAGAGCGTTGAGCACGGCGATCAGGTCGAAGTCGTCGTCCGGCATGATACGCCCCATCGTCATCCAGGTAAGTAGAGTGTGCTACTCTTCGGTTTGGCAGATCAGTTCGGAGATGCGGGTGAGTAGAGAATTGTCGGATGCCAGACCGAGACAGGACGGTGTCTTGTATTGGTAATTCTATATGACCTATAGCTTAAATATGCATGATCCGCTCACTATTGAACAGCTGTACAAGAGCAAGCGCGTTACCGACGAGCAGCTCGACGCGGCCGTGACGAACTTCCTGAACGATCCGGAGCCCGGCGCGCGCCCGCTCGCGGAGGGCATCGCGATCGACGTCTGCGCGATCATGGCGGCCAACCCCCACGCCCGCGAGGTCCTGGCGGCAAGGAACTCCTCTGAGGCTCAGATGCGCGTAGCGGTCAGGACGGCGATCCTGCTGGCGCGGCCCGCCTGGTCCGTGGACGCGGCCGCTTCGCAGGAGGTCGGGGCTACATCTCCGGCGAAGGAACACCACATGCCCCGTCGCGAACGGCAAGGAAGGCGGTCGTGTCCCTGGATGTGGTGTAGCTCGACGAGAGCGAGAGAGCCCGCCTGCGCGCCCTCCACAGCGCTGAAGCAGGCGGGATCTCTCGCGGGGTGGTCATCGGCGGTTGCCGGGTAGGGTGGGGTTGCTGGCACCAACCGCGAACCCGAGAGACCTCCGATGACCGACGAGATGATGAGCCTGCGCGGGCTGCTGGAGAAGAGCGCCGACGCGGACCTGCTGCGCGAGATGATCGGCTTTGCGGCCGAGCGGCTGATGGAGCTGGAGGTAGGCGGCCTGACCGGGGCGGCCCACGGCGAGAAGAGCGCCGAGCGGCTGGTCCAGCGCAACGGCTATCGTGACCGGGACTGGCAGACGCGCGCCGGCATGGTCGAACTGCGCATCCCCAAGCTGCGCAAGGGCTCGTACTTCCCGGCCTTCCTGGAGCCGCGCCGGATGGCCGAGAAGGCGCTCACGGCGGTGATCCAGGAGGCCTACATCCAGGGCATCTCGACCCGCTCGGTCGATGATCTCGTTCAAGCCATGGGCGGCACCGGCGTGTCCAAAAGCCAGGTCTCTCGGCTCTGCCAGGAGATCGACGAGCGCGTGAATGCCTTCCTCGACCGGCCGATCGAGGGCGAGTGGCCGTCTCTCTGGATCGATGCGACCTCCGTGAAGGTGCGCCAGGCCGGACGCATCGTCTCCGTCGCCGTGATCGTGGCGGTCGGTGTGAACAGCGACGGCCGCAGGGAAGCGCTCGGCATGGACGTCGGCCCCTCCGAGGCCGAGACCTTCTGGACCGGGTTCCTGCGCAAGCTGGCGCGCCGCGGCCTGCGCGGTGTGAAGCTGGTGATCTCGGACGCCCACACGGGCCTCAAGGCGTCGGTCGCCAAGGTGATGAACGCGACCTGGCAGCGGTGCCGCGTCCCCTTCATGAGGACCGTGCTCGCCCAGGGCGTGTCGCAAAAATTTTTGGCGTAGAAGATTATGCTCCCGGCATGGGCGCACTCCGGTCCGATGAGGCGATACCGGGCCCGTCAATCCGCCTCGCCGACGTTGTCGAAGGAGGGTGAGCTGGCGGTGAGCAGGCATCGTGACGCGCTGTTGGGAGACGATTTTTTCGGTCGTTGAACGTTTGCGACACGCCCAGACCGAGGTCATCCAGCGCGCCGCCTACCAGTCCATCCACTTTACCGGCGCAACGCCCGCCCATCCTGACGGAGACCCAAAGGCCAAGCAGGAGGTCGCGGGTGTCCTGGACGAGCTTCTCGCGGTACTCGCCACTCAGCAGCAGGCGGCGTGACCATCATCACAAAGGCGACTTTCCAGCCTGCTCCACGGCCCCGTCCTCTCACGAGCCCTGCGGAGGCGGAGCAGCTCGCGGCAGCGGCAGGAGACCTGGGTTTTACCAGGGCTTCAACCGCACCCGAGGTCCGTGAGCAGGCACCATCTCGTGAGCCGCAACCCCCAAAGGCCCAAGTACCCAAATACCCTATTGCTCCTACCAGGGGGACTGCTCTGAAGTTTGAGGTTCCAGATCAGGTGTGGACCGCTCTCCGGCAGGAAGCCCTGAATCGACGCGTGACCGTGAAGTACCTCGTTCTCGAGGCTCTCGCTGCGAAAGGCTATAATGTCGACCTTTCAGCCGTTCCCGAGGATGGCCGACGCGTCCGCTGACATCGTTCGGAGAGACGGTGAGCTCCGTCCCTCGGACCAAGCCGCCGGACTTTGACCTGCCTCTGGGGGACAGCTACTTTCGATCCGGCGATGAGGAGCCAGCCGGCACCGAGCGCTGTCGAGAGGGCCGCGCAATGTCGAATGACGAAGTAGCGGGCACTGAGCACAAGCGGACAAACCGCATCCTGTACGTACTGACGCACCGCGACGGCACTGAGACGACCCACGATGGCGGGGTCGTCACGAAGGCTGATGTGCCTCACCTCGGCACCGGCAAATGGTTCAACGGCGTCGGCTACAAAGTCACCCGTGAGACCTTCACGCCGCACCTCGAGGTCACATGGACATGCTGGTGCCAGGAGTACGGCTGACATCGGTGAGGGCGGACGCGCGGCGTCGGCCTTGCCGGGATCGGGAGTGCAGATCCGGTCGAGGATCGGTGCAGGACTCCAGGATCGGCCGCCTCGGCGAGGGATAGGCCCTGGAGACCAAGAGCAGCCCCATAGACAGCCTCAGCAGGTCCAGAGGTGAGAAGCTCCGCAACCTGCAGAAGGGCGCTGACGGCCCGTGTAGAGGCGAAGACGGGGCCTCAGGACAGTAACCCGGGCAAGGTCCTAACCTTCCGCCGGGCGTTTGCGCGTCTGGACGCAGCGGCCGAGCCATCAGGCCGGATCCCAGTTCGGCTGATGGGTCACTCGGAGACGAGTGCTCGTAGAGCTTGGTCCCCGCCCGACCGGGCAACTCGGCCCATGCTTGGGTGACGATCGCTCCTCAAGCCTCGGCCCTGGCGGGGTCGAGCGCCCGCACCAGGTCGAGGACGAGGCGGAGCGCGTCCGGCCCCGCAGTCTCGGCCAGGGCGCCTCCCTGACGGCGGATACCGGCCCGGTAGGCGATCCGCGGCAAGCCCGGAGCCTCTTGTAGCCTTCAGGGCCCTCAGGAAGGCCACTACGGCCCACACAGCGGGCTCGACAGGGTCTCCTGGGGCGGTGCGGGCTGGCGGACCGATCGGCTCATGCGGCGTCCATACCGCGGGCCGCGCCCTCGATCTCAGCGGGTTCGACCGCCGGCGCCGCAACCTTCTCGCAACTGCTGAACTGTACAGGTTTATCTCATGAACGGCTGTCAGCAGATGCGACGAGGCCCCGGGTCATGCTGAACATCCTCCGGATCATTGCTGCAGGCGCCATTCTGGTCGCCTGGAGCCAAATCGCTCCCGTCCTGTCCATGTCCGATGCCGCTCCCGCGCGGGTGCAGATGATCAGCCGCTGAGGCGAATGATCTAGCGGGATGCCCGGCGGGAGTTGCGGCTTCAGCTCGCCGAAGCACAATAGCAATGTATCGGACTGGAGGTCGATGCCGGCGAGCCACATGCCGAAGTTCAGACCCTGAGAGCCAAGCTCGCTCAGGTCGAGGTAGAGCGGGATGTGTGGTGCAGCGGAGCGGAGAGGCACGGGATAAGCGCGGTGCAGAGCGGTGCGGGGCACCGGGCCACAATCTCACTCTGTTTAACGTCTACCTGAGCCCACCGCTTGAATTCGCGATGCTGACCCTGGTTGGTCGGGCAGTGGTGAGATGGATTGGTCGGGAAAGAGAACGCCCGGTGGGACGGCGATCCCCACCGGGCATTCTGCTGTCGGTAGGACTTCGTTAACCATCCCAAACCACGCTCTCACCTGCCGCGCTGAACACCCGACGCGGCATGGCGTCGGCCCGGTGCTCCGGGATGAGACCTCCGGGCCGTCGCCCTGAATTCCGAGACCGCCCGCTCTCGTCGTCGCAGGTTCGAGTGGGCGAAGGCAGCAGCCGGTTGACCGTCCGTGACCTCGACCGGGCCGGTTGCTGTAGCTGGCGGCCGGGCTCCACCCGCACAGCGAGCCCGGCCGCCACGTACATTACGGGCCCTCGCTCGTACGTGTCGAAAACCGCGAAGTGGGTGTGATTGTGTGGCCTCCTTGGGTGAGGGCCGGCGGGTGAGGGCCGGCCCCCCCCCCCCCCCCCCCCCCCCCGTTTACCCTGAGCGAAAACAAACCGAGTCCATCCCCGGCGGTGCTCACCGGATGCTACATGGTTTGTTAGTAGACTCCCAGTCGTCTGAAAGGGAGCAGAGTGGAAACACCCGAACCGGAGCCAGCGGCAGCCCGGTTAAGCATGAAGCTTTTGGGTTTCTGCTCGCCTCTCTTGATGCCGCAGTAAGGCCTCGCCCAGTGACTCGGATTATCACCCACAAGATATCTAAGGGTGTTGACAGTCTGCAGAAGGATCGGGACCCGCTGGATGCACCAGCCGTCATCATTATTGGTGCGATGCTCTTGTTCCTCGGGGTGCTGCTCAACGTTGTTGAGATGCTTTAGGCTGATTTGGCGGCTCGGCTTCCAGCCGGCCTGGCCGCCGCACCTTCGGGCGACAGCCCGCCATGGGACCTCGCGGGCATGGTGGCTTGCGCGGACCGGCCCAAGGCAAACTGATTGGGGGCGTGCCTTCCCCGGTCCGACTGGACCAACGAGAGTGTCATGGCGGCGTGGGACAGTGTTGATCTAGCTCACTCCGGAACGCCGCCCTCTACGGCCCAGCGGACAGCATGCCGGCAGCGTGGCGTTCCCCGTTGTCAGGCGACAGCATGCCCCGGAGGACCTGCGGGTGCTGGTGTACCGGTTCAGACGGACCAGGAATGTGCGGAGGTCGAGAAGACCATCCCACATGGCCAGCGTAACGGTCGGGGCGGGCGCGAGGCGCCCGAAGCGGCCGGACGGCTCACCCCGGCATCGTGGACACGAGCACCTCGAGAGCCGCTTCGAAGGTGGCCTCTGCTTCGCCTACCGCCTGGAAGGCGGCATCGTGCCAGCACTCGACCGTGAAGCACTCGCGGGTGAGTTCCCCGGGCACGGTGAACTGCCAGCGCCGCACGCGCCCGATCAGCAGCCCCTCGCGGTAGACCCGCTTGTCGCGCGCGACTGGGTCGCCCTCGTAGTGCCAGTGATCATCGACCCGGATCTGCATGACCGACGACGCTCCGAACGGAACGGCTATTCTGGCTCGACCACCCCAGGGCGCAACGCGAGGAATGCATTGGACACGGTGTCTGCGGTTACAGCCGCTCGAAGGCGGCTCGCCCGGCCTCATTGACTCGGACTACGCCGCGGAGCGCGTCATGATCCACCCAGCCTCGAGCGACCAAGCTCGGCACGAACAGATCATCGTTCGGGTGGAGGTACGGATCATCCTCCAACGCGAACAGCGGCACCCACCCGTCTATCTCGTCTAGGACGTTCAGCAGGCGGCTCTGCTCCACCCTCATCACGCGTTCCTCAGCCTCTCTGCCGCGGGTAGAACACAGAGCTTGGCCGGAAAGGTCTATCAGGGCCGGCTACGCACGGCCGGTCTGTACTATCGCGCCAGCGCTGCGAGCGCCTTATCCAAGCAGGTAAAGCCTGACAGTTGTAACTTCCGTTGGAGGTTAGATGTGCACCTAACTCTAGCCTGAGAAACAATCATTGCACTTTCCTCGTTGCCGTACATTGCCGTGTAAGCGCAATTTCGGAGCAGATCCCGTGCCAGATGTCGGCATGCATTCAAGCATTACATTTTAGGAACGCGGCAGTGCTTTCCTGAATGGAGAGAGGATCGCCCTGCATGTCTGCCCCTTGTGCTCGCAGCGGAATTTGTCCGCTGCCGCGCCGCAGGGGCGTTGCGTTTGGTGCGACTACGTCCCTGACGCACGTGATATCGAGCCCGCCGACGCGCCCGCGCCATGATGCGGCTTCGCATTCTCGATCCGAGTACAGGCGAAGTGGTCACAGTCACCGTGCTGGATCTTTCAACCCTTGAACCCTTCGACCGAGACGGAGCTTTGGCACAGGCTCCAGAAGCAGGTCCCGAGCGGACCGAGGCGGCTCCGTTGCCCTCCTCACCGGAAGGGTAAGACCGGCACTGCCGAAGCGGGCCGTGGCGCAAGTCGGACCATTAACGGATTCCTGCCTCAATCCGCGCACCCTGATTGTTCCTCCCAGGGGACCACATGGCGACGATCCGCATCCTCGACCCGCTGACTGGCCGGGTCGTCTTGGTCGACCTGCCGCTGCCGGCTGCCCCACGTCCTGCTCCACGCCCCGCCGTAGCCATTCAAGGGCCGCCTCGTGCGCCGGGGCACGGCACGACGGCGCCGGAGAAGACGCAGGTGATGCCGCCGAGCGCCGTCCCGGCAGCTTGACGACCGTTCCGCTTGCCGCCGCACCTCATGCACCAGTCCCTCGGCATAGCCGCTCCAGAGTTGGATTGAGGGACGACAGCGGTTCGGCCGATCTGGAGGGCCGTGGATGGACGCGGCGGTGCAGGTGGGAGCCTGTGTGTGGCCGGCGATCGTCAGAACGGGCGCCACGGGCCGCCTGAGCCGCCCTGCTGGGCTCGCGAACGCGATGCCATGGCGCCTCATCGTTCGGAGCGCACGCGCTGCGGGCCGGCTACATCACCACGGCCGCGGAGCGCGGGGCCGACATGGCCCGGATCATGGACCAGAGCGGCTATCGAGATCCGCGGACAGTGGTGGGCTCCATCCGGCGGGCGAATGCCTTCAAGGGGCACTCGGGGCAGGGTTTCTGTAATGGAGCGTCCACGTCGCGTCGGCATGGCTTGGTACCGGTCCGAGGACTACGCCCGGATGCGAGCGTTCATGCAGGACGCAGACCGGCTACCCACCAGCTACGAAGCTTGGCGGATCTCGGCGGAGCAGGTGGAGGGCGAGGTGACGCGCAGCGGCGTGACCATGGTCCGCGTCCTCGTCGAGCCCGATGAGTTCGCCGCCGGGTGCAACGAGCACGGATTGCAAGCCGATGGCGCCGCGCGAGCCCGGTTCGCGAACGAGAGGATCGCGGGCTGAGGCGCCTCATGGATCCATCAGGGTACCACGCCCTGAACACCTGCTCGGCCGTCGTCCATCCCGAAGGCGAGATCCGATATGCCTCTCCCGACCGAGCATCAAGTCCGCGCCCTGCCCGCCGGAGCCCGGCCGGCGCGCGAGGTCCGATGAGATCAAGGCGTCATCGCGCGGGGCCGCGGCAGGTTCCGGCAGCGCGGCGGCCATCAGGCTTTCCGTTTCTCCTCCCGGCCTTCGCAGAGCACCGTCATCGGCCTTCTGCCACACAAGGTTTGTGTGATCCGCCTCACGGAAGCCGATCTCAGCCGACGCCATCCTGCTCTCACCTGACATGAAGAGGAGCAGGACATGATCAAGACCATTCTGAGCGCTGCCATCATCTCCGGCGTGGCCGCTGTCGCCCTGGCCGGATCTGCCGAAGCACGTGGCTTCGGTGGGCGCGGGTTCAGCGGACACGGCTTCCATCACGGCTTCCACGGTGGTGGCTTCCATCGGTTCGGCGGCTTTTACAGCGGTTCTTACGACCGTTGTGGCTACGGCTGGGGCTACTCGCGTGTCTGCTATTCCCGCTAAGGCACTCTGAAGCCGGGCGGCTCTCATCGAGAGATGCAGGGCCGCCCTAACCCGCGTCAGATGGGCGTGTCGCAAACGCGGATGGGTCCGCATTCACAGGCCGTTAGGCATACCCGCCCAGCTTGCCGCTCCGCTTCGGAGCTGGCCCATGATCCTGAACGCTCTCGCCCTCAAGCTGAACAGAAAGGCCCGTGGCGACTTCCGGGGCCGGCACTTCGAAGCCGCCCTCATTGTCCAGGCCGGCTCCTGGTACCTGCGCTACGCGCTGAGCTATCGTGACATCGAGGAGATGCTCCTGGAGCGCGGCCTCACGGTCGACCACTCCACCGTCAACCGTTGGGTGCTCGCCTACGCGCCGGCCATCGAGCGCCGCCTGCGCCGGTTCCGCAAACCGCACTGTGGCTCCGTGCGCGTGGACGAGACCTACATCCGCGTCCGGGGTCAGTGGCGCTACCTGTACCGGGCCATCGACAAGCATGGCGAGGCGGTCGACTTCCTGCTCACCGCCAACCCCGACCTGGAAGCCGCCAAGCGCTTCTTCCGCAAGATGCTACAGGATCATCCGCTTCTCGCGCCCGACCGGATCGGCACTGACGGCGCCGGCCCCTACTCGCCAGCCATCGCCGAGAGCCGCAAGGAGGGCCTGCTGCCGCGCGCTCCGACCCACCACGTCAGCAAGCACCTGCAGCAGGGGATCGAGAGCGACCACTTCCGGGTGAAGCGGGCGATGCCGCGGGTGGGCGGGTTCCGCTCCTTCCACACGGCCCGGCGCACGATCCAGGGCTTCGAGGCGATGCTGTGGCTGCGCAAGGGCTTCGGGTTCGCGGGCGCGTGGACCGTGCGGGAGCAGAACCACTTGCTCGCGCACTGCTTCGGCCTTCCCGTCGCGAACAAAGGGTGAAAGCGGGGCGGCAGAGGTCCTTCCGCGGCCTGCAGCCGGGTTTGCGACAGGCCCCCGGACTGCACGAACTCGCCGAGCGCCTGGCGTAGGGCGGTGTAGCGAGCACTGACGGCGTCCTCCCGCGTAGAAGGAGTTTCGGTCGGGGCACGCCGGAACACGCGCATGGCTCTCGTCGCGTGAGCGGGAGGTCGGTGAGCTTGTCCTACACCGACAAAGATTAAGGCCATCTGGCAGATGAATGGAACCTGCTCACGCTCGCGGCCCGGCCCTCCTGCGCTCGCATCTGTGCCCAGCGGCGTCAGCGCCGCTGGGCAGTCGTCCGCGCCCGCAGAGTATGACGGCAGCCTTGGCCAGCCAGCCGCGGCAGCACGAGGCGAGCTGAAGGTCGTCCTGGGTAACCACCGAGATCGCGCTGTCAGAGCGTCTCGCACCCCGTCGACCAGGGAGATCGGAGCGCAGATCACCAGCCGATGGAGGGCCAGGCCTTTCGTCACGCGCTCACCGTCAGCAGGATCTCCTGCCCGTGCGGGTGAACCTGGCGAAGCTTGGCTCCTCAGACAAGGAGCGCGATCAGCAAGTCGGCCACGACGCCGCCGGTCACGGCGAGGCCCAGCAGAACAACGCTGCTCAGCTGATCGAGAGTGTTCACGTCCCGGCTATCCCGGTGGAGCACCTGGTTGGCGGGCCCGTTGCTGGCAGAGGTCGTCTTCACGTTGGGGTAAACGCGTACGGTCATGAGCGCCTCCTCGGGGTGAAACGTCTCTCTCCAGCAAAAGTGTCAGCTCGGCGTCGGCCGTGCTGGCTCCACTTTCGCCAGGCTTGAGGGCTGCCCAAAACAGCAGAGTCCGGAACTTTGATCTGTTTCGGATAATTCACCCAAGCTCTCCACTGTTGCGGAAAACCGGACGAAAACAGAAGCCCTTTACATACGTTGGAACCCTGGCGTCAGTCCCTAGTTCCTCCGCCGAGCAGGTGGTGAACGATGACGCGAGGCTCTGACCCGAACGAAGGCGTGAATGGCGACGATCAGCCCAGCTCTGTTCATCATGCAGAGATGCGGGCGGAGACACCCGTAAGCACAAACAGGTCGGCTGATCGCTCAGGAATATACCAAAGCATTCCGCTGGCTGAGGAAAGCGCCCGGATCGACAAGCGCGTGGTCGAGACGGGTCGGGTGCGGGTGCGGACCCACGTCGCGCTGAGCGAGCAGGTGCTGCGCGAGACCCTGCGCAGCGACGCCGTCGGGGTGAGCCGCGTCCCGATCGACCGCGTCATCGCCGACGGCGAGCCGGCCCCTCAGGTTCGCACCGAGGCGGGGGTGACCATCATCCCCGTCCTGGAAGAGGTCCTCGTGGTCGAGAAGCGCCTCATCCTCAAGGAGCAGGTGCATATCCGCCAGACGACCCGGTGGGAGGACGTGGAGCTCCCCGTCACCCTGCGCCGCCAGCACGCGACCATCGAGCGTCTCCGGCCCGATGGCACCCCCAATCCCGATTTCCCCACGGAGGAGTAGAGCATGTCGCAGACCATCACGGCCCTCTTCGACAATCGCCGCGAGGCCGAGGCCGCCATCGAGCGCGTCGTCGCGCTCGGCGTGCCCCGCGCGCGCATCCGCCTCTCCCCGGAGACCCAGAGCAGCACCACGGCGACGGGCACGTCCTACGACCATCGCCGGGACGAGGGCGGCTTCTGGGCGTCCCTGAAGGACATCTTCATGCCCGACGAGGACCGCTACGCCTACGCCGAGGGCATGAGCCGGGGCGGCACCATGGTGATCGTCACGGCCGAGCCGGGCGATGCCAGCCGGATCGCGGACGTGCTCGAGGGCGCGGGCGCGGTGCACATGGACGAGCGCGAGGCGGCGTGGCGCCGCGAGGGCTGGACCGGCTACCCCGCCGCTGCCTCGGGCACCGCCGCGACGACCGGAACCGCCGCTTCGGCCTCCATGGCGACGGCCGGGCCCGCCGCGACCGCGCGCGGTGGCACGGTGGCGACCGGCACGACCGCGGGCCGCGATGAGACGATCCCGGTGGCCGAGGAGCGGCTGCGGGTCGGCAAGCGGGTGGCCGAGGCCGGCCGCGTGCGGGTGCGTTCCTACGTGGTCGAGACGCCCGTGCAGGAGCAGGTGGCTTTGCGCGAAGAGCGCGTCCATCTCGAGCGCCGGCCGGTGGACCGGGCGCTGACCCAGGCCGACGAGCGGCTGTTCGCCGAGCGGACGATCGAGGCCGCCGAGCGGGCCGAGGAGGCGGTGGTCTCGAAGGACGTCCGCGTGAAGGAGGAGATCGGGTTGCGCAAGGACGTCGAGCAGCGCACCGAGACCGTCTCCGACAAGGTCCGCCGGACCGAGGTCGAGATCGAGGACGAGCGCGGCAAGGTCACCCGCACCGGCACGACGGACACCCCCACCACGCCGCGGCGCTGACCACCTCGACGGCGATGGCGCGGCCCGGGTGTGGCCGCCCCACAACGGCGCCACCCGTCCGCACAATGGCCCCTCGCTCAGACTGGGCGAGGCGCCGTGCCGCATGTCCGTGCACCGGATCCTGAACCCGAAGGCGGCGTGACGGGCGGGCCGCAAGGAGACGTGACAGCCACCCTCGGCCCGGTGGCGACGCGGCCGGAGCCTACCTGCACGCTGAACGGTTCGGCCGCGCCACGGGGACACCTTCTCGGGTCCTGTCTCCGGCGCAATTCGCGTCGAGTGCGGACAGGAATAGCGGCCCGGGTGGCGCGATTAACCCATGTTGTCGAAGCCATCCCTTCGGCACACCCGCATCGACACTGAGCCGGCCGGGCCACCACCCCCGCGCCGGCTTCTCTTTGCGACGAGGAGCCTGGCGCAGGCCAAGATGTTGGTCGATCGGACAGGCACCAGTTTCCCCTGTGAACGATGCCCGGCAAGGTCCTAACCCTCCGCCGGGCGTTCGCGCGTCTGGATGCGGGCCATTCAGCGCGGAACTTAAGCATTCAAGGAAAGTTCCTGCTCCGCTCAACCGCCCGGCGGGAGATCCTTCATGAGCCTCGGCACCGACGGTAAGCGCGCCAATCAGGCGCCTTAAACTTTGGTTAAAACACAGATACGCCGCGGCTGTGCTTAGTGCAGCAGAAGCATGCTTATAGCAAGGCTTACGCTTGCCGTGCTGAGAAGGCCGATACTTGCTACCGTTTCTGCGATCATCGCCGCCTCCCTATGCTTGTTGAGACTGGCCATAGCGGGCATCAGGTGATTTGGCAACTCGGAGAGGCGGCCTAATTCATGCTCAGGTCACACATATCTAGCCAGTAATCAGCTTGCACACGGTCCAATCGACGGCCTTAAGTGCCTCGGATTGTTAACTGCCAATGACACGCGACCGGATGCCGAGGGAACTGGCCGGGCAGTACGCTGCCGCCCGGCTGAGCGACGCCGAGTACGAGAGATTGGACCGGGAGATCCGCGCGAACGTGCCGGTGCAGAGCCGGCGCTTCTGGGCCAAGCGGGTGAGGCCAAACCTCGGGAGACGTGCCGCCTCCCACCACCGCAGGATCGCCTGTAGCGGCCCGCTGCCGCCCACGCTCGCCGCCCGCTACACGCCCCACAAGCTCGCCGTCCTTGGCGTCATGGGGGACGCGCTGCGGTCCGAGATGTCGGTAGCCGAGATTGCCGCTAGAGCAGGTGTCTGCATCCGAACGGCGCAGTCTGCGTTGGGACTCGCGGAGAGGGGCGGCCTGCTCACCATCACAGAGCGGCCGAGGAAGGGCGCCAAGTCGATGACCAACGTGATCGACGTGACAAGTCGCGAGTGGCAGCAGTGGTTGAGCCATTCCCGGCGGCGGAGAGGAATAGGGTGCAAGCCGCTGCACCCCTCAGGTATGCAGAGTTCTCCTAATACGCCGGAACGGGTCGGAGACGTCGTTCGGCTCTCGGTGAAGCGGGCGGCGGCACCCTCGGTGCGCGTCCCAGCGATGGTGTTGCCAGCCCCGGAGGAGCCGAAGGAAGGGTCAAAGGCCGCCCTGGCGCGCTTTCAGCGGGCCTTCGTCAGGAACAGCGACGATGTCTGAGTTCTCTCGGATCAAAGAGACTGTCGATCGCGTCCTGGTTTCGAGTCAGTCAGACGAGGTGACGCGCATGCTCGCGACAGCTTTGCGCCAGATGGCGGACATCGTAGAGCACCAAAGCTGGCGTATCGCGACACTGGAAGAAGCGAACCGCGAGACGGAACGTCGTCTCTCTCCGCGGGATGATGAAGAGCCGCCCGTCCCGTGAAAGAGGGTACCGGCCGCGCCTCTCACCATGTCGATGACCGCCGGCTCTCGGTGTTGTTGCGGTCACTGCCGAGTGGGCCGTGCCAAGCTATCGTCCAGACCTGGCAGACGGGCGAGACTACTTGGGCGCGACCGGCGCGCAACTCGTTGGGAGCGGAGAGAAAAGCCCGCCGCAGCAGGGCCGGGCGGGCTGAAGTACAGCTCAAGACGCTCACACCAAAGCACGATGTTCCCGGCAACGAAACTATCATCATGCTGCGCTGTGCTGGATTGTGTGGTTTCAGACAATTTGAGCGGTGCGATTATAGCCAAGCAAGTCCACATTTCAACGTAAGCTAACGGATTGCCCGCTGCACGTTCCTCAGGTCAGTGCCGTCTGCACATTGCGCAGGTTGAGCGCTGTCATGTCGGAGAAGCCGGTCGTTCGCATAATCGGTAGTATGGGGCGAGAAGCGTCCACTACGGCGGAACGGCACCAGGTGGCGCATTCACTCAGGCAAACGCCTGCGCTGACGAACACGAGCACCGTCTGGACGCTCCGCACAACAAAGCGGTTCAACCTGCTGGTGCTTCTTCCGCCATGCGCTTGGCGTCGTGCCGGTCCAGCGCCGGAAGGCGTGCGTGAACGCGGCCGGCTCCGAGAATTCCAGCGCGTCCGAGATCTCCGCCAAGCGCATGTCGGTGTTAACCAACAAATGCTTCGCAACTTTAAACCGCGCTTCGTTGAGAACTTTCGTGAAAGTTGTACCCTCGGACTTCAGCCGGCGGCTTAGTGTGCGCCGAGTGAACCCAATCACCTCTGCGATTTCTACTTCACTGATTGGCATTTCAATCACAAAGGCGCGCAAACGTTGAGAGAATGTGTCTGCCATGTCTGGAGCGGATACGATAGTCTCGGAACGCATAGCTAAGCAAGCCCAACAGACTTGTGAGTATGGAATCAATACTATCCATCGCGTGATAGCGCAACCAGCGGCCGGATCAACGAACCCTGTCGGGCCGGCATCTCGCGCGCGGGGCGGCGCGGGGCGCGTAATGGCCTGTATGGGACCCGTTATGGCGCCTTTGGACAGTCTCCGAAAGCATTCCGGCGTGCCTCAGACTGGCCGTCAGTCGAGGGCCAGTCTATCGTCCTCCGGCGGGACCTTGCGGGCCACCATCTCGACTGTGCTAGTCTTTGGGCGTCCGCTCCAGGCCCGCACGCCCGGAGCAGGGCCGCGGGCCGGGTCCGAAAGCGGCACTGAAGACCCGGCCCGCTCAAAGGAACGCCGGCTCGGGAGGGGGAAGCCCGGCCGGCGTCGAAGGGGGAAGGTCCATACTCCTCATTCATCGCGTGGCCGCCCGGTCGGTTCCGGCCGCTGAGCCGCGCCGGCGTACCTCTCCGCGATGCCCTCCACGATGGCCCGGAGGTTCGCGACGACCCACGAGCAAGCCGGCGGCCGGCCGGCGTTGAAGAACCAATCGCCCGTGTCGGTCGGCTCGATGATGAGCGCCTCGGGCACGCGGTCGAGGTCGCCATCCCTGCCTGCCAGTGCTGGATACGGTTGCCGGGGCCCTGGTGAGATCGGCGAGCCGGCCGGCACCGAAGTGCTCCGCCGGCACGGGATCATGGGCGGTCCAGTTTATGGCTCCAGCTCGTCGGCCATTTCGGCGCTACGCATTGTCGGGATCTTGCTTGCCGCCTTCGATGACCGAAAAATTCATCCGATGATGTATCGAGTATGTTTGTTTGATCGCTTGCAGAAAAGATGCGTGTCCAGGATCAAGGTTTGCAAGAAATCCATCGAGGGCCGACTCTGTTTCTTTCTCGTTGGTAAGGCCACTGCGCTCCAATACACGCAAAATGTGCCTGAGGATCAGAGCGGTTCCTATTTGAACAGCGTCAACGGAAACCGGCTCTTGATCGGCCATTGACGCATTCTCCCTCTTGTCCTCAGCCGCGGCGTTGGCGGGCATTGTCCACCTTGCTGGGAATAGTTCGGTCGAGGCTGGCGTCATACGCCTGGAGCCCGGCCCCACACCGCTACTCACCATTTCGTGGATCTCAGTGTTGCCCTTGGCGCCGGTCACGTCGACGTTGATCGCTACGCAGTTCGGCGCGGTCGACTGGTTCGAGTTGGCGCCGACCTGCATCGTGACAGGGATCCACTTGCCGTTCGGGAGCGGCACGTAGGCTTCCGGCTTGCGCTCCTCGCCGATCTCGCTCCGGCCCGGCCGTACGCCTACATCCCCGCCATGCCCGACACGCCCACCGTCGGCGAGCTGTTCAAGCTCAACGCTGTCACCGACGAGCAGCTCAACACCGCTGTGCGGGAGTACCTGGACGACCCCACGCCCGACATGCGCCTGATCGCGAAGGGCGTGGCGATCGACATCGCCGCGGCCGTGGCGAACCACGAAATCCCCAGAGACGTGCTGGAGGATCCCGGCCTCGGCGACCGGGCGCGCCGCATGGTGGTCAGGACGGCGATCCTGATGGCGCGGGCCGGTTGAGCGAGACAATCATGGGCCTGATGGGGCCGTCCACCCCATCAGGCCCATCGTCCTCGCGGTCACGGCTGAGCCTGCATGGCCTGGAGATAGGCCCGGCGGCAGTGCAGAGCCGCCAGAGTCTCCTCGATCTCCCGCAGCACTTGGCGCGCCTCCGCGGTGTCCTGGCCGCGGCGCTCCTGGGCCTCAACCAGTAACACCTGCTCGGCTTGGCGCGCGGCCCCCTCGGCGATGAGCTGCTCGATGACGTCGAGGGCGGTGTCCTCGGGAAGCTCGGCCATGGCGGGCTCCATGGGGTCTGACCCTGGATACTCGGCGAGTATGGCGATCAGGGGCGCAATCCGGGACATGAGTGCACCCTTTCCTGCAGTACTTCGTCAACCATCCTGCGGCAGGCTGATCTAGCCGAGCTGATGCCCCATCCTGCTCGGCCCTGGCGGCGGCCCGACACTAACCCGTTCGCAGAGTCTGTCGGGTCGTCGCCTCCGGGATTTCGAGACCGCTCACCCCCGTTGCGTCTCCGGTGCGTCCAGGTGGCACCGTGATCATCGGAGTGCCGCACGTGCCGGCGGCGCACGCCCGGATCCCGAACTACCTGATCAACGCGGTGCCGCATCACCTCACGTGGTGGACAAAGGCGGCGCTGGAAGCGGTCGCAGCCCGGGCCGGTCTGGTCAGCGCCGCGGTCGAGATCGCGCCCTGGAGCGACGTGGATGCGATCGTGTACTGGATGGAGCGCTGCTCACCGGTGAAATGCTGCCAGGTTCATTATCGGCACTCCTGGGCGTGGCACGCCTCCGCGCTGATCGGCTTCATGGGTGGGTTCGTGATGCGGAAGCTCAAGCCGGAGCCGTTCCGCCCCGATGATGAGGGTGCATCACTGCTGCTGGTGGCGCGCAAGCCCGCAATCGCATGATCGATCCGCCTTAAGGTGCACTCAATGCACCAGTTGTGTCTGCATGGGCATTCCCATACGAACTCTTGGGACGGCAGTAGACACCAACTGTGGGCCGGCACCGAACGTTAAGGCGGCGCTCAGCACCCCGTCAGGCCCTCATCTAGCCCAAAGTAAGGCACGCGACCTGCGCTCCCTCCCGGACAGAATTGTCAACAAAACGACGGTTTTTCAGCCACTTAATCCTGTAAGGATTGTGTGCCAGGAAATCAAAATCAGACGCCGGCGGTGTCTTGCCCGCCTGCCACACCGAGGTCGCTCGCATAAGAGCGGCGTATGGAACCAGCTCGCAAATCCGCCTTGCGGACTACGCCGCGCTGCCCATCCGCAGCGCGGCAAATATCCCCTACGCCGTCGTACTCGGTGCAGTAGAAACTGCCTCACGCCCGCGCTCTGGCACGAGGGACAGGGCTGCCGAGATTAGCGCGAACAGCACGAGCGGCAGCAAGCTCATCGTGAAGCTGCCACTGGCATCCTTGATCGCGCCGATCAGGTAGGGGCCAAGGAAACCGCCGAGATTGCCTACCGCGTTGATCGCCGCGATGCTGGCGGCGGCGGTAGCAGGACGCATCTGCTCGGTCGCCAGTGCCCAGAACGGCCCCTTCAGCATGTAGACACCGACCGCTGCGACCGTCAGCGCGCAGATGACGGGGACAAGGCCCGACAGCACCGTGCCGCCGGCGAGCCCGAGGGCAAGCACTAGGAAAGAGAGCGCGAGGTGCCAGCGACGCTCTCGCGTCTGGTCGCTGTGGCGGCCCCAGAGGATCATCGCCACCGAGGCGAAGCCGTAAGGGATGCTGTTGAGCAGGCCGGTCTCGAAATTACCGAGGCCGAAACTCTTGACGATCTGTGGCGTCCAAAACGAGAGCCCATAGCTGCTTGCCGTCGAGCCGAAGTAGATTGCGGCGAACAAGATTAGTCGGCGGTCACGCAGCGTCTCCCGCATAGGGGGCTTCGCCTCTCCGCCGCTAGCGTTGTTCCGCCCCGCCTCGCTCCGGAGGCGCAGTTCGAGCCAATCGCGCTCGGCTGGAGGCAGCCACGCGGCTTTGTGCGGACCGTCGGGTAGGACCACGAGCACGACACCTGCCAGCAGCACGGCGGGCAACCCTTCGAGGATGAACAGCCACTGCCAGCCGGCCAGGCCGAGCCCGGTCACGTTGAGCAGCGCGCCGGAGATCGGCGAGCCCAGGAACGACGAGATTGGGATCGAGATCATGAAGATGCCGACGATCCGCGCCCGGTACTCGGACGGGAACCAGTAGGTCAGGTAGAGGATCACGCCCGGGAAGAACCCGGCCTCCGCTACGCCGAGCAGGAAGCGCATGGCGAGGAACGACCACGGCCCCTGCACGAACGCCATGGCGACGGAGATCAGGCCCCAGGTCGCCATGATCCGGGCGATCCACAGCCGCGCCCCGTAGCGCTCCAGCATCAGGTTGCTCGGTACCTCCATCAGGAAGTAGCCCAGGAAGAAGATCCCAGCGCCCCAGCCGAATACGGTGGCAGAAAGGCCGATGTCGTGGTTCATCTGGATCGCGGCGAACCCAACGTTCACCCGGTCCAGGAATGAGACGAAGTAGGCAAGGATCAGGAACGGCACGAGCCGCCATCCGATCCGCCGCATCGCCGAGCGTTCCAGTTCGGCATCAACCATGGCGTTCCTCCTCGTTGGCGGCCGTTTCGAGGCCGTTTATGGATGCAGGACCTGTTTATAGAGGTGGCCTGTTCATCTGTTAATTGACGCGACTCCACACTCTGCCGAGAAGGAGACGATTTTGTCGATCCAGCTTGACGACCTCAGGCTCAAAGCCGCGAGGGGCCTGTCGCCTACGCGAATGAGCCGACGTTCACGGGTCGTTAGCCATGCCCGCCCAGCTTGCCGCTCCGCCTCGGAGCCGGCCCATGATCCTCAGCGCCCTCGCCCTCACGCTGAAGCGGCAGGCCCGAGACGACTTCCGAGGCCGGCATTTCGAGGCCACCCTCATCGTCCAGGCCGTCTCCTGGTACCTGCGCTACGCCCTCAGCTATCGTGACATCGAGGAGATGTTCCTGGAGAGGGGCATGGAGGTCGACCACTCCACCATCAACCGGTGGGTGCTCGCCTACGCGTCCACCATTGAGCGGCGCCTGCGCCGGTTCCGCAAGCCGCACTGCGGCTCGGTGCGCGTGGACGAGACGTACATTCGGGTCCGGGGTCAGTGGCACTACCTGTAGCGCGCCATCGACAAACACGGCGAGGCGGTCAACTTCCTGCTCACCGCCCAGCGCGACCTCGACGCGGACAAACGCTTCTTCCGCAAGATGCTACAGGATCAGCCGCTGCTCGCGCCCGACCGCATCGGCACCGATGGTGCTGGCCCTTACCCGCCGGCGATCGCCGAGAGCCACAAGGAGGGCCTGCTGCCGCGCACGCCCACCCACCACGTCACCAAGCACCTGCAGCAAGGGATTGAGAGCGACCACTTCAGGGTGAAGCGGGCGATGCCGCGGGTGGGTGGGTTCCGCTCCTTCACCACGGCCCGGCGCACGATCCAGGGCTTCGAGGCCATGCTGTGGCTGCGCAAGGGCTTTGGCTCCTCAGGGGCGTGGACCGTGCGCGAGCAGAACCAGCTGCTGGCCACCTGCTTCCGGCCTCGCCGTCGCGAACAAAGCGTGAAAGCGGGGACGGGGAGCCCCTTCTGCCGCCTGAACCCGAGTTTGCGACAGGCCCCTGTTGAGTTGGTCTATTCAGGGGATGCGCTCAACCGCGTCCTGTGTAGGACCGGGTTGCTGCACTCTCCGGTGTCCTCCGCCGAGTGCGGCAGGCGGCCGGGCTTGCCGAGAACCTTGAGCCCGGCCGCCGCCCTCAGGCCCGCTCCAAGATTTTGTTCTTAGTAGCAAAGAAGTGCTGGTGATTGTCCGGGTGTGCGACAGAGCACACCCGTGCACCAGAAAGCCAGATACGTCTTCTTCATCGCAACAACGTGAGAGATGAGGAGGATGTCATGAACGCCCACGACAGCACCTTCGAGCAGCACGACGACCGCCAGACCGCCGAGTGCGCCACGGACGAGTTGTCCGCTCACGATCTCGACGCGGTGGTCGCCGGAGCCGGGATCGGCACGGTGGCGCCGGAACAGTTCAAGCCGGGAGGCTACGCCGGGCTCAAGGGATTGTGGTGGGAGTGGACGCACCAGCTCTTCTAATGAAAAAGGCCCGGGTCTCCCCGGGCCTTCTCGTATCAGGTGGGAGCGAGGGTCAGGCGGCGGCGTGGGCCGCCTTCAGGGCCGGGACCTTCTTGTAGTGCTGGACGATCCCATAGGTGACCATCACGCCGCCGCGCAGCGAGAGAGCGACCAGGGCTACGCCGCCCGTTGGAGGATGGGCTGTACCTGGACGGCCGACCACGTCCGGCCCCGCGCCGCCGTGACACTCTCCCTGGTCCAGTCGGACCGGGGAAGGCACGGCCTCCACTCACCCTTGCCCTGTGCCGGTCCGCGCAAGCCGCCATGCCCGCGAGGTCCCATGGTGGGCTGTTGCCTTGAGGTGCGGCGGCCGGGCTCGCTGTGCGGGTGGAGCCCGGCCGCTGGCTGCAACGACCGACCGCTGGATCGGGGATGTCAGGCGGTCGCTGCCTTCGCCCTCGCCGGGGAGAGAGGTCGGTCTCGAATAGAAGGGGCGACGGCCCGGGATCTCTGCAAGCGAGAACGAGGTGAACCCGGGTCGCCGCCGTGCCAGCTGGGTGTTCAGCGCGGCAGGCGAAAGGCTGGGTCGGGATGGTTAACAAAGTGCTACCGGCAGCAGAACGCCCGGCGGCTGTCCCCTACCGCCAGGCGTCTGTTCGGCTCAGACCCATGAGACTCACGCAAGTCTGACCAACCCGAGCTCGATTGGCGAGTTCAAGCGTTGCCTTTCCGACTGGCGTTAAATGGCGTCAGATAACGGCCCGGTGCTCTGGGGTCTGTCGCAAACGCGAACGCGCCGTCGTTCACCCGCACGCGCCCGGAGCGCGAGACCGGCCGGAACACGGGCCCTGAGGCGATGCTGGCCGCCCCCAGCCAGTCGGGGCATGTCGCAAAGATTTTTGGCGTAGAAAAGTATGCTCCCAGCATGGACGCACTCCAGTCCGACGGGGCGTATCGGGGGTCGTGTCCCCAGGGGTGGTGTAGCTGCGGCGTGGCGGCCACGGTCACCGGGCGTGGCCGGGGACGATCAAGCTGCCAGGGTGGGCAGGCTGACAAGGGGATCATTGCCGATCGGGGCGATGCTTTCCAGGGTCATGGAGCGGGCGCGCTGGACGGCCCACTCATCGTTCTGCTCGAGCAGGAGCGCGCCGACGAGGCGGGTGATGGCCGCCTCATCGGGGAAGATGCCGACCACCTCGGTGCGCCGCTTGATCTCGCCGTTGAGGCGCTCCAGCGGGTTCGTGGAGTGCAGCTTGACCCGATGCTGGGCGGGAAAGCCCATATAGGCCAGCACGTCGGGCTCAGCGTCGTCCATCAGGGCTGCGAGCTTGGGCACCTTGGGTCGGAGCTGATCGGCCACCCGCCGCCATTGCTGACGGGCTGCCTCGGCGTCGTCCTGGGCGAAGGCGGTGGCGATGAAGGCCGACACGACGCGCCGCCCGCTGCGGCCGGCGTGGGCGAGCACGGTCCTCATGAAGGGGACGCGGCACCGCTGCCAGGTCGCGTTCATCACCTTGGCGACCGACGCCTTGAGGCCCGTGTGGGCGTCCGAGATCACCAGCTTCACGCCGCGCAGGCCGCGGCGCGCCAGCTTGCGCAGGAACCCGGTCCAGAAGGTCTCGGCCTCGGAGGGGCCGACGTCCATGCCGAGCGCTTCCCTGCGGCCGTCGCTGTTCACACCGACCGCCAAGATCACCGCGACAGAGACGATGCGCCCGGCTTGGCGCACCTTCACGGAGGTCGCATCGAGGGCTTGTCGCAAACTCGGCTGCGAGCAGCAGAAGGGCGTCTGCCGCCCCGTTTTCATGCTTTGTTCGCGACGGGAAGTCCGAAGCACTGCGCGAGCAGCTGGTTCTGCTCCCGAACGGTCCATGCCCCTGAGAACCCGAAGCCCTTGCGCAGCCACAGCATCGCCTCGAAGCCCTGGATCGTCCGCCGCGCTGTGTGAAAGGAGCGGAACCCGCCCACCCGCGTGACCCGGAAGTGGTCGCTCTCAATCCCTTGCTGCAAGTGCTTGGTGACGTGGTGGATGGGCGCGCGTGGCAGCAGGCCCTCCTTGCGGCTCTCGGCGATCGCCGGCGGGTAAGGGCCAGCACCATCGGTGCCGATGCGGTCGGGCGCGAGAAGCGGCTGATCCTGTAGCATCTTGCGGAAGAAGCGCTTGGCCGCTTCCAGGTCGGGGTTGGCAGTGAGCAGGAAGTCGACCGCCTCGCCATGCTTGTCGATGGCCCGGTACAGGTAGCGCCACTGACCCCGGACCCGAATGTACGTCTCGTCCACGCGCACCGAGCCGCAGTGCGGCTTGCGGAACCGGCGCAGGCGCCGCTCGATGGTGGACGCGTAGGCGAGCACCCACCGGTTGATGGTGGAGTGGTCGACCTCCATGCCCCTCTCCAGCAGCATCTCCTCGATGTCACGATAGCTGAGGGCGTAGCGCAGGTACCAGGAGACGGCCTGGACGATGAGAGTGGCTTCGAAGTGCCGGCCCGTGAAGTCGCCGCGGGCCTCTCTCTTCAGCGTGAGGGCGAGGGCGTTCACGATCATGGGCCAGCTCCGAGGCGGAGCGGCAAGCTGGGCGGGTATGGCTAACGACCCATGAACGCGAGCCCGTTCGCGTTTGCGACAGGCCCCTCGAAGACGACCGGGATCGTCCCCGTCGCCGCGCGCGCCGCAGGCACCACGGGCGCACCCCCGGGGGCGACCAGGACCGCGATCCCGCTGCCCGCCAGCTCCTTGGCGAGCGCGGGCAGCTGCTCGTAGCGCCCGTCTGCCCAGCGGTAGGCGATCGCGACGTCGCGGCCCTCGACGAACCCGGCGTCGGCGAGCCCCCTGCGAAAGGCCTCGAGCCGGCTGGCAACGCGCTCGGGCGTCTCGGAGCCGAGATACCCGATCATCGGCAGCGTCGGCGACTGCGCCCGCACAGCGCGGGCCATTACGCCGCCGAGCAGGGCGCCGACAGGCCCGATGAGAATGTCGCGTCGTCTCATCGCTCGCTCCTCGACGAGCGCCGGGCATCACGCCGCGTCCGGCGCTGGCTGGTCATCAGCATCCCGTCCGGCCGCGCTACTGGTTGTGCAGAACAACTTCGAATGCCTCGTCGGGGGACGGTGGAACGAAGAAGCTTGTGAAGAGATCATAATCTTCGTCACTGACGATGAACTCGTGCTCTCCACTCTCATTTCTGCGACGCAGGCGGGATTTGCAAATCTCATCTGTAACGTTGAGATAGTGAAGCTGGTGCGCGCATCCCGCGTCCTCGAACAAGGTGCGCATCCATGCTCGACTGCTTGGTGTATTTGCAGGAAAGTCAAGCACAAGTGAGAGCCCGTTACGGAGCAAATCTACCAAATGCGGCGCGATGGCATTCCGCAACCGTGTGGAATTGCGAACATAATCAGCCAAGCTGTTCTGTTCTCCGGGATAAAGGCGGGAAAGCCAGTGATCTTCTCTCACGATCACCGTGCTTGGGCGACGGCCCAATTCCACGACGAGAGTTGATTTTCCAGCCGCGATCTTACCGCACACAAGGTGCAGCGTGGGTTTGTTCAAAGACATGCATTTCGACCTTGAGAGACGCTAAGCGCATGATGTTCACATACGGACGGTCCCGGCCCGACGCATCAGGCCGGGCGGTTAATTCGCCCCATGCTCGCGGTCGCCGCGATGTGAACAAGGAAGGTCATGCCTCGATGATGCCAGCGCGTGCGCTTTCAGTCCAGCGCTCGCGTGTCTGGTTTCATGTTCTGCATGCCTTTGTGTGAGCAGCAAAGTTGGGTCGGATGCGGAACATCCGCTTCGTGGCCAGAGGTCAAGGTCCGGTTGCCACCCTGAGCAGCCGGTTCGTGTGGTACGATTTGGGTGTAGCCCTGCCGGACCAGCCCGGAGCCGGTTCAAAAAGGCGCGCCGACCATTCAAAGCGAACCGTCGATCAGGAGACCATCCGGAGCGAACCGACCGGCCCGCCCGTGTAGGTCAGAGCCGATCTCCGCGCCTCCATGGACGAGCAGGACACCCAGAGCGCTTGTCAGCAACTCGAAGCCTTCGCCGTCGAACGGGGGCACCGTCCGGCATCCGGGTCCCGTTCGGGATGTGGGTCGCCCGCACCGCATCCGCGTAGCGGTTCATCAGGGCGAGCTCGTCGGGCGAGAACAGGGTCTGGGCCGGCGGGAAGCAGCGCCATTCGCGTAAGGCGGGCCTATGGAACGAGAAGAGCCCGCCATGGTGGAAGCCGGACGGTCTGAAGAGGTCAATGTGTGGCCGCATAAGGGCTTGAGGTCCTCAGGCGCCTGGGGCGTGCGGGAGCACAACGAGTTGCTCGCGCACTGCTTCGGATTTTCCATCACGAACAAAGCGTAAAGCGGGGATAGCCGAGCACCTTCTGCCTCCCGAGCCCAAAGGTGCAATCTCGCACAGATTAAGGCCGGGTAAGTCTTATCGTACTCCAATCTCTAATGAGGAATACGGCCATGTCTCGCACCCTCATTACCATCGACCTTCAGCCCTCTGAACTGTCCGATGATGACCTCGAGCATGTCGCGGGCGGTCTGACCCCGGAGGGGCTGGGCAAGATAGCGACCACGGTCATCAAAGCGACGGTTGCGTTCGGCACAGCGGTCGCTGATGGTTTCGCGCTTTCTGGTGGGCCGAAATTCCCAGGTACGTCCAACTGTTCGCACTGTCTGTGAATAGCCTAGCAGCACTATAATAACCGAGGGGTCAATGGGTGTAATACTCATAGCCCCTCTGCCGCGAAGACCGAGAACTGCTTTTTCTAGCCACACTCGTGCAAATAAATTCACACTGTCACTAGAATTGCAAACTAATATCCTGAGATCATACTATTGGAAATTGTGATTTTTAAAAAATCGGCCTGACTATCTACCGATTTTATGTTTGCTGATGTTTTATGAGAAGTTCCACCGGCTGCGATTTCAAGCTCCTCATCTGTAATAGCGTCGATTTCGTTATGATCATTGGCTATAATTTCTGGCTTGTCTGTCGGCATATTAGATCTCCAGATCTGTGAGCCGGATGCCGTCACCTCATCTTGCGACAAGTATCTAGGCCATGAAATTCATAGCATGGCTGACCCAACATATATGTGCTCGACCGCACAATGATCGTGATGCGCACCTCAGCCATTAGTGGTGCCTCTCTAAGGTATGCCTAAACGGACATGCTGCCGCCGCATGGCGAGTGGCGGCCGGGCGACAGAGGGGAGAGAGCACCTGGCTGCCTGCCGCGTCCGCGAGCCGTGCGGTACAGCCCTCAGGCGCGGCACGCGCAGTATGCCGAGGTCCAGTGCACGGTGGATGACGGCCAGGCCACCCCACGGAGGGCCGGCTGCCTGCCGCGCTGCAAGGTGGCGGTCTCCAAGAGCGACGGGCGCAGCATCGCCAACTCAGTGCGCCACGCAAGGGTGGCGGCCGGACCGGTTCCACCTATGCGCCCGGTCGCCTGCCGCGCGACAACCGGCGTGAAGACAGCAGCGCAGCAGGCGCGAGGACGGCGGAGGCGGTGCGGGCACGCGACAGCCGGCGTGAGGCAGTGCCGGGCTCGCCGAGGCGAAGGCATGGCTGCGCTCCGCCCCCCCCCCGCTCCGGTTGGGTCCCTTGGGGGCGGCCCTCGCACGAAGGCAGGGTCGCGCTACGGGGCGAATTACCGGCCCGCTATCGCGAAGGCGAGACAGCCCCCACCCGGGTGACTTCGCCTGACAGGGGTGTCAGCATTTCAGCAATTGGCGCCGTGTTCAAAATAAGGCGATACCGCACATAGATATCTTGTAGACTTGCATCTAGTCGAGTGGCGGGCCTTTCCGGTCCCTTCCGCCTCGATACAGGAGCTGTATGTTCCTGCGTGCAACCTTTTTGGAGGTAGAGCGTGGGTAACAACATGTTCGACGGCTGCCCGGACGACCTTTTTGTTGATCCGGGCGGTGGACATGCGGGTCGGGTGCTGAGTGAACGCGGGGCGGCGGGTCACCTCGGCGTGTCGGACCGCTATCTGCGCAGATGGCGCAGCAGGGGTGAGGGTCCGCCGTACGTCCGGCTAGGCACTCGAGTCGGCTACCGCATCGGGGACCTGAATGCGGCGAGCCTCCGCGCGCGCAAGGCGCACCCAGAACTGGCCCCTCTCGACCTCCCTGCGCACCCGCTCATCCTCGGCATCCGCCAGGGCCAAGGCGCTGCGCCAGCTCCAGGAGCTGCTCGCGGACCTCGCTGACGGACAGCCACGCCGCCCGCTCGCGCATCCTGGGCTTGCTGCCGGTACTCGGCTGCCTTGGCGACGGGGTCTGCATGCGTGTCCCGACGCGATGACGATCCGCGTTCGCGTTAGCGGTCGACTGGTGTGGGAGCACCACCTGCGATGCGCGCAGCCCCTAATTCGGGCGCGCGCTGAGGGTGCGCCTGCACACATATGGCGTGTGAAGGATTGTTTATACTCCCGATTGCTGGATACGGCTCATGATATCGAGCGCAGATCAGCATCCATGCGCAAAACTATAGGTGCGCACATGAGTGAGAAAAAAGAACCCACACACCACGATCTTGATCGTCAAGGCTCTGAAATGGCCTGCGAACTCAAGGACCGTGATCTCAACGATTGTGAGCTTGATAATGTTGTCGGCGGATTAAGTAGTTCAGTTAGTGAGGTGATGAAAAATTTCGGGAGTGCCCTGCAGACCGCCGGACGAGGTGGTTAAAGTTTCCGGGAATGCCCTGCAGACCGCCGCACGCAGATCATATTGGAACTGATCGCGATGCTCGCCGGTGTTGCCGGTGCCCTAACGCTCGTCGTTGCCGCTCATCCGCGCGCAGAGCGCCTCTGGATCCGTCGGCTACGGTGACGAGCGGGCAGCTGTCGAATCTCGTAAGCCGATCCGGTCGATACCCCCTGCCGTCTCAGCAGCCCTTGCGACGGTTCCGCTGGCCTCTGCCTCACAGGCCTAGCTCTCTCCCGAGCCGTGCGAGAGCAGCTTCGAGAGGGCTGTCTGCTCCACCGGGGCCTGTCGCAAACACGAACGGGCCCGCGTTCACGGGTCGTTAGCCATAGCCGCCCAGCTTGCCGCCTCCGCCTCGGAGCCGGCCCATGATCCTCAACGCCGTCGCCCTCAAGCTGAAGCGACAGGCCCGCGGCGACTTCCGGGGCCGGCACTTCGAAGCCACCCTGATCGTCCAAGCCGTCTCCTGGTCCCTGCGCTACGCCCTCAGCTACCGCGACATCGAGGAGATGCTGCTGGAGCGGGGCATGGAGGTGGATCACTCCACCATCAATCGCTGGGTGCTGTCCTACGCGCCCGCCATCGAACGGCGACTTCGCCGCTTCCGCAAGCCGCATTGCGGGACCGTGCGCGTGGACGAGACCTACATCAAGGTGCGGGGTCAGTGGCGCTACCTCTACCGGGCCATCGACAAGCACGGGCAGGCGATCGACTTCCTGCTCACCGCCAATCGCGACCTGGAGGCCGCCAAGCGCTTCTTCCGCAAGATGCTGCAGGATCAGCCACTGCTTGCCCCTGACCGCATCGGCACGGACGGCGCTGGCCCGTACCCGCCGGCGATCGCGGAGAGCCGCAAGGAGGGCCTGCTGCCACGGGCACCGACCCACCATGTCACCAAGCACCTGCAGCAGGGGATCGAGAGCGACCACTTCCGGGTCAAGCGGCCGATGCCGCGGGTGGGCGGCTTCCGTTCGTTCCACACGGCCCGCCGCACGATCTGCGGCTTTGAGGCGATGCTGTGGCTGCGCAAGGGCTTCGGCTTTGCCGGCGCGTGGACCGTGCGCGAGCAGAACCAGCTCCTCGCCTGCTGCTTTGGTCTTCTCGTCGCGAACAAAGTGTGAAAGCGGGGCGGTAGACGCCCTTCTGCGCCTCACAGCCGGGTTTGCGACACGCCCGCGCGGATCAGGCCGCTACGGGATGCCGCTCGAACTCTGATTGACCTGCTTCGGCGCGCCCGTCACCCTCAGATAGGCGAGTCAGTATGGGTATTGTCGTGAATATGCTGAATTGCACCGTCTGTTCTCACGAGTATGTTGATATTTGAACCACTATCACCATAGTTTAGTATACTATGCTGCTGTGTTATTATCCCTAAAGCGTCGCTATAGAGAACTGATGTATTTTGATGATAGTGATTTGCGTTGCTTACTATATTTCCCGTCGCCTCTGTTGTAAATAACAAGGCGTAAGTCGTATAATCGTACTGCGTAACAGAGTGATCATTTCCATGATTGTTATGAACACCGCCGTCTAAGATATTTGTGTCGTACTGAAAATCCTCAAACTGTGTTTGTGTATTCACAATCTCATTGTTGAATTCCGTGACATCTGTACGTGTGCCGCCATTCGGGCCGGGCGTGACCACAACCGTTTTCGCCATGTTAGCCTCCTGGACGTCGATAGATCAGCGGCTGTTTTCACAATAAAACTTGCAGAAAAAGTATCATTATTCATTATCTCAATCGAGGAGTTCATATGCACCTCAGTATAATCGCAGGGTGCCAGATAAAAATAACCTATGATAATATCCTAGATGAACGGCAGAGGAGCTCATTTTGTCGGCGGATACGCCCCGCGGAGGCGCGCGGCGCCCCCTGCCCGCCCGCAGGCGGACCGGCAGCGATGATCAGGATCTCGCGCCATGGCCGCCGGATCGCCGGCGTGCGGTAGCCCCGCGCATCGCATGTCAGTGAACAACCCGATCAGCTGCAATGGTCAATACCCAATCAGCCAGGCCGTTCTGAGGTCCGCTGTCCACCGAGGCCGTGTGAAAACTCAGGCGCGCTCCGAAATCGGAGAATAATCTTCTACACAGCCGTTATCCGAGCATCCTGGATGGCGGCCGAGATGCCAACTGGGTGCCTATTCCGGCGCTGCCCAGGGTTATCGAGGGAAGATCCTCCTGCCGCCTTTGCGTTTTCACACAGCCTCCACCCATAGCGACCCTGCCCCGGAACCGGACCTACGATGCCTAGACCAGCCCCGCCTTGATCGCGTCACCGATCCGGCTCGCCGCGGCGCGGCCGGGAGGACCGTTCTTGAGGTCGTTCACGACCTCGTCGTCGCGCAGGCGCGAGTAGCCGCCCGCTGTCGACTTGACCCACTCGACCCGCTCGGACATCGGGACGCCCGTCGCGCCCTCGAACGGGGTGGTCGCGGCGTTGAACTTCGCGAGGGCCCAGCGCTCGGTCGTGTGTAGCTCGTGCGGGGCGTGCTGGAGCCGCGCGTTGAAGCCGGCGTAGCCGCGTATCGAAGCCAGACGGTCCCGAGATAGACACTGCGCGATCCCGAACGCCCCCGAGCGCGGGTTCACCGAGGTCGGGCCGCCGCGGGCCTCCACGGCCGACCAGCGCGCCACCAGGGCCTTCGCGCCCAGCTCCGAGGCGCCGCCCTTCGCAAGCACGTCGACCGCGTGTTGCTGCCGCTCCACCGTCCACCAGCTGCCGATGCCTGCGTTGCTCCGGAGCCGCGTGAGAGCGCCGTCGAGGGTAGGCGCGGAGCCGCCGCTACCTCCGCCCCCCGCCGGCCTCCGGAACGCCGCCGACCTTATCGACGGCCCGGCCGACCTCGGTCCATTCCTCGCGGAACGACACGACGCTGTCGTCCTTGGCGACGCGCTGAAGGGCGCCCTGAAGCTTCGCCAGCGGCGCCGAGAACTGATCGTCGACGCTAATCCTGAAACGTAAGCTCTCGTCTGTCATCGTCTAATTACCTATGTGAAGACTGGGGCAGCATCTTAGACTAACGTCTTGCGTATGTGCTTGCGCACATTGTCGATTTTGCTATATAGAACCATTCTAGCATGGCAGGGCAAAACGGAGTAAAGAAATGGAAAGAGGTCAACATAATAACGCTAACGTCAATGCCAATCTTGCCGATACTGAGGCCGCAGGATCTATAAGCTTAGTTGCTGGTATTGTAGCCGCTTACGTGTCCAACAACTCGGTTCGGCCAGACGACCTGCCGAGCCTGATCGCTGCTGTAGGTGCCACTCTCGGCGATCTCGGAAAGCCCGCCGCGCCTCCGGTCGAGGAGAAGCCGAAGGCCACCCCGACCCAGATCCGCAAATCGATCACGCCGGACGCTCTGATCAGCTTCATCGATGCAAAGCCGTACAAGTCCATGAAGCGGCATCTCACCAAGAACGGTCTGACGCCTGACGAGTATCGGCAGATGTACGGCTTGCCGAGGGACTACCCCATGGTGGCGCCAAACTACGCGGCCCAGCGCTCCGAACTTGCCAAGAGCATGGGCCTCGGGGCCATCCGTCGAGGGGGCGCGAGGGGTACGCCCAAGTAGTTCGTGCACCTCATACGCCCGCCCCTCCCGCTCACGCGAGCACGGGAGGAGGCGGGCGGCCGAGTGCTGGCCGCCCGCCTCTCCCCATACCAAAACAAGTCCAAAGATGGGCACAGAACATAGCGGCTACATACCGTAATCGTGCGGCAAAGACTGTCAGTGCCGCTTGACTTTGCCAGCTTGATTGCCGATCTAGCGCGGCTTCAAATCGTTCGAAGCTTCAACAAAGATGGCAAAAGATGGCCGAGATGCGAGAAAACGCTTCCGAGACTGACGCGATCGAACTGACCGCCGCGATCATCGCCGCGTACGTGTCGAAGAACGCGACCCCGATGGGCGACCTGCCGGGGGTGATCGCCTCGGTGCACGACGCGCTAATCCAGCTCTCCAAGCCGTCGGCCGCCGAGCCCGCACCCCTCGTCCCGCCCGTGCCGATCAAGAGGACGGTCACGCCGGACTTCATCATCAGCCTTGAGGACGGTCGGCAGTACAAGTCGCTGAAGCGGCACCTCAGGACGCGCGGCCTCACGCCCGAGCAGTACCGGCAGAAGTGGGGCCTGCCGCCCGACTACCCGATGGTGGCGGCGAACTACGCCGCGCAGCGCTCCGAGCTTGCCAAGAGCATCGGCCTCGGCCAGTCCCGCCGCGCCGCGGGCCAGAAGGGCAAGTAGCTACTCGTCGGGGTCGCGGTCCGCCTCCGCGTCTGCCGACCGGATCGGCGACGTCACCGCGACCTCGATCCCGTCCAACTCGATCAAAATGTCTATCAACTCGCCGCGGATCAGGGTGGCGACCTCGGCCGCGGTCCTCATCGTGACGACCCGCGGCGCCGTTTTGGCGGGCAGGGCGAGCAGCCGGGATCGCATCGCGCCGACCGCCGCGCCCCAGGTCGCCTCGATGTCGTCGGCGGGCACCAACTCGCCGCGGAGCTGCGCCAGCTCCAGCCCGGCGAGGTCGGCCCGCGCCGCGGTCAGCCGCGCCCTCTCGGTCACGTAGTCGTCCGCGGCCGGCTCGTCCACGGCAGCCCGCTTCGTGAGCCAGCGGGGCGTGTCGCAAACTCGGGTTCAGGCCGCAGAAGGACCTCTGCCGCCCCGCTTTCATGCTTTGTTCGCAACGGGAAGGCCGAAGCAGGTGGCCAGCAGGTGGTTCTGCTCCCGCACGGTCCACGCGCCCGCGAACCCGGAGCCCTTGCGCAGCCACAGCATCGCCTCGAAGCCCTGGATCGTGCGCCGGGCCGTGTGGAAGGAGCGGAACCCGCCCACCCGCGGCATCGCCCGCTTCACCCGGAAGTGGTCGCTCTCGATCCCCTGCTGCAGGTGCTTGCTGACGTGGTGGGTCGGAGCGCGCGGCAGCAGGCCCTCCTTGCGGCTCTCGGCGATCGCCGGCGGGTAGGGGCCGGCGCCGTCCGTGCCGATCCGGTCGGGCGCGAGAAGCGGCTGATCCTGCAGCATCTTGCGGAAGAAGCGCTTGGCGGCCTCCAGGTCGCGGTTGGCGGTGAGCAGGAAGTCGACCGCCTCGCCATGCTTGTCGATGGCCCGGTACAGGTAGCGCCATTGGCCGCGTACCTTGATGTACGTTTCATCCACGCGCACGGTCCCGCAATGCGGCTTGGGGAGCGGCGAAGTCGCCGCTCGTTGGCGGGCGCGTAGGACAGCACCCAGCGGTTGATGGTGGAGTGGTCGACCGTGAGACCCCTCTCCAGGAGCATCTCCTCGATGTCGCCGTAGCTCAGCGCGTAGCGCAGGGACCAGGAGACAGCCTGCACACTTCAGCGTGGCTTCGAAATGCCGGCCCCGGAAGTCGCCGCGGGCCTGCCGCTTCAGCTTGAGGGCGAAGGTGTTGAGGATCATGGGCCGGCTCCGGAGCGGAGGCGGCAAGCTCGGCGGGCATGGCTAACGGCCCGTGAACGCGGGGCCCCATCGCGTTTGCGACAGGCCCACGAATAGTCAGGCGGCGCCCCGGCCCATGTGGCTCTTCGCGTTCGGCCAAGCGGACGCTCGCGATCCGTCGCATGACGGCTACGCATGAGCTTCCGGCCCTGCCGCGCCCGGCTTCCGCGAATCCTGACCCGAACCTCTAGGTAGCGGTGGCGGGTCTGCGACCTGCCTCCCGGCAGCCTCACCCGGGTTCCGCGGCCCTGGATTCACAGATCTATCCCTCTCAGTAGGCGTGCCCTGCGCAGATCTGCACCCTCCCCCCACGGGCGAGGTGGCGGGTCTGCGGGGCGTGTCGCAAACGTTCAACAGCCGAAAAGATCTTCTCCGAACAGCGCGTTACAATGCCTGCTCACCCCCCTTCGACGAGGTCGGCGAAGCGGTTTGACGGGCCTGATATCGCCCCATCGGACCGGAGTGCGCCCGTGCCGGGAGCATGATTTTCTACGCCAAACATCTTTGCGACACGCCCGGTCAGGCTGCCGGGAGGCAGGGTCGCAGGCCCGCCGGCGCCACCTAGAGATGCAGCAGCGCCATCGCGGGAGCGGGGCGCGGCAGGGCTGGAAGCTCATGCGTGCGCGTCATGCGACGGGCCGCGAGCGTCCGCTTGGCCGAACATAGTGGGTCACGCCCGGCAGCATGCCGCCGACCGATCGTTAACCATTTCGCCGGGCGGACCCTGGCTCGTCCTTGGAGGCGGCGCTGGAGCCGCCGCGAAGGGGCATCGGTGCCTGAAATTTCCTGGCCTTCGTGCCGGGGCACCCCGTAGGAGGGCGGGATGACCTACACTCTCGTCCCTCTGGCTCCCGGCTCCTACGACGTCCTGCTCGACGGTGAGATCATCGCGAGCCTCGTTCGAGATGTGCAGCCGCACCGCCGCTCACGTGACTGGCACATCGAGTTGCTGACGTGGTCGCCGGGCGTGACACCGCCGGTGCCGTTCCTCAACCCGGTCCACACCTTTCCAAGCTTCCCGGCCGCGCTGGAGTGGCTCGGCGTTCCCAACACTGGATGGGTGAACTGATGCGGTAGGCGGACATTGTTGCACCGCAATATGAGTGCATCGTACAATGCATGAACAGTAAGCTGAGCAATGGGCCCGAAGGAGTGGCCTCGAACCGAAGCCGTTGTCTGGCGGTCACCTGCAAGCGTTGTGGCGCACTGCCGGCCAGCCAGGAGGAACGCGAGCACGTCTACCAGGACCTCTTCTGCCACGCTTGTAGCAAGCAGCAGGAGGTGGACGTGGATGACTAAACCCGCATTTCGCCTGTGGAACCCTGGATCTCAGCAAGCCCATGCGGCGGGACGAGCACTCTGGGCTTCGTGGCGCTCCAGGCCGGCCTTGTCAGGGGGGGCGGGGATGTCCGCCGCACCCCAGATCCGAGGTTAAGGGCAGGGCGGGCGTTCCATGAGGGATCGGGCAAGGCTCGACGTCAGCCGGATCAGGCACGTAGGCGCACACGCGCAGTGGTGGCTTGAGGAAGCGTCTGGCGGGCAGAATTCTGAACATGTACCGGACGCATGCCAGCTAAGTAGATCGACGTAGCTGGTGCACACGTTCGGAAATGAGGAGCCCTGGCGACGAGCGCCTTAAAGCTCAAATCCGCACCGCGGTTGGCCTTCCGAATAGCTAAGTTGCCATAAACATGGGCAAAAATCACATTCTGCCTGTGGCATTCCTGCACATATGAACGATAGTACTTAAAATATTTAGCCATGCACCATATTTCTTGCTCAAATAACCTATTGTGCAATGCAGCAATCGGTGCTCATCTGGCGCGAGAGATTTCAAAATTCGGAGGTTCCGATGCGCACCACGCTCTGCGTGTGCATGTTCGCCATCACTGCCGCTGCCGCCCCCGTCCGCGCTGGCGACACAAGTATGACGGTCTCCCCACCTCTCTTCCGTGAGATGGCGCGCGAAACCGCCAAGGTGCGGCCTTCGTCCGAATTGAGTGTTTCCCCGCAGCCTGTCGCCGCCTCGCGCCAGCCCCAGCTCGGTGCCGCGCCTGAGGCGCCGGCCCGTACGGGTTCGATCGACTAGCGAACGAGAACGGCTCGACGCGTCCGGCGCCAGAGACCCCACGCGCGGGCCGGGCTGCTCCGTGTCCCGTTGGCCAGCCCACGCTTCTCCTCCCGCACAAGGAACACCAATTTGCCAGCTTCGAACTTCGGCCCCGTGTGGAAGCTCGGCGTCAACCTGATGATGCTCGGCGTTGAGGCTCAGACAGTGATCAGTCTGCGCCTCGCCAAGATCGCGCTGGGCGGACCCGCCGCGGTAACGGAAGGGCAGCTCATGGTGAGCGAGAAACTGCTGGCGGCTATTGAAGCCGCGATGCAACTCGCGACCGGCAAGTCGCCCGGCCACGTCGTGAGCGGATACCGCCGGAAGGTCCGTGCGAATACGCGTCGGTTGCGCAGGGGGTGAGAAGCAACACGTCGGCTCTCGCCATGGTGGCCGGCCACACTGCGCCTGATCCCGCTCAGAACCCCGGCAGAGCCCCGAACGCCCGGATGAAGTCCGCTGGCCGCCCCCGCGCCCGCTGTAAGGGCCGGGGAAGGCGCCTGCAGCGGCGGCAGCACCCTCGGCGCTCCGCCCCTGAACGACTGCGAGGCCCGCAGCGCGTCGACGCCATCATCCAGCACCCGCTGTGGTCCATGCGCAGCTGCGGGCCCGGCCTGGACGGCTCTGGGGCTCAGGCGGGGGCGTGTACGGCGTTCCGGTGGCCGGCGGGGCGGGGAGGTAGCGGCGGCTCCGCGCCCACCCTGCGTGGTGCTCTCCCGCGGCTCCGGGGCAACGCGGGCATCGGCGGCTGGTGGACCGCGGAGCGGCAGCAGCACGCGGTCGACGTTCTGGTGAAGGGGGCGGCTCTCGGAGCTGGGCGCGAAGGCCCTGGTGGCGCGCTGGTCGGCCGTGGAGGCCCGCGGCGGCCTGACCTCGGTGAACCCGCGCTCGGGGGCGTTCGGGATCGCGCAGTGGCTGTCTCGGGACCGTCTGGCTCCGATCTGCGGCAACACCGACTTCGACGCGCAGCTCTGGCACGCCCTGCGCAAGCTGCACACGACCGAGCGCCGGGCGCTCGCGAAGCTCAACTCCGCCAAGACCCCGCTCGAGGCCACGACCGGGGCTTCGAGGTCCGAGCGGGCGGAGGACTACAACGCGCGCATGGGCGTCGACCTATTCACCGGCCGAACCGCCGCGGCGATGGCGGGGCCGAAGGTTGGCCCTGGGGGCGAGCCGGCGCTGGTCGCGATCGGTGGCGACGTGCTATGGTCTGGTGCGCTCCCTGGTGCAGCAGATCGAGGGCGAGATCGACATCCGCAGCGACGCTGGCGTGACCGTAACGATCTCATTCCCGGACCTGCCGCCGCAGGGGACTGCAAGTTAGGGCCTGCTGGCCGGAGCGGATGCCCCCGTTGCAGTGGCGGTCGAGCCACAGGTCCTATGTCAGGAATGCCACGCCTAACTGGCCTGGAGCCCGCCAAACGACGCTGCAACGGACCCTGATCGGACGCGGGCCGAACATGAGGTCCAGGTCGTCTGGGAACTCCGCCTCAGGCGGCACGAGCAACCGTGCCCCGCCAGGTGAGATCTCGCGGAGACCACATAGGGAAATCCCAACAGAGTCAACCGTTGAGATGGTTCCAAATTCAGGACCGAACAGCCCCGCATCGGAATTCAGGTCGGGCACAATCAATCCTAGGAGCTCGAGATTAAGCCCTCACGCTCACAGTCGCACAGCGCAGAAGGTTTGGATACAGCTCAGTTTCTAGGGTGAATCTTCAAATGGCCAAGGCCGTCCCACAACGACACGTTTGTGCAAATCACCAGCGATTGGCTCTAACGACTCCAGGAACATTCTGGCTCTATGCGGCGGGTAGGCGCTCGTGGCCGTCCGGCGCGGCTTGAACCCCGCACCGGAGGAAATGCGGGCTGCCCCCGTAACGAGTTCTTGGCCCTGGCCGTTTCTCCTCCAATCGTCCAATCAAACATACGCAATGGGGAGGCGGGCCTGGATCGATAAGGACAGTTCAGGTGGGGGTTGGTGCGGCCTTCCCATGCCGTCAGCCGGCGATCCAACATCCAGGTTCCAGACAAACGATACTCATGAGTGGAGGCCGGGCCGGATGAACAGCCGTGCTTGGTCGCCGCGTTCCGGTTGAGAACGCATGCTCAAAGAGCCGGAGCGATCTCGCTCTCCCGAACCGCACGCTCACCCATGCGGGAGCGAATGCGGTAAGTCGCTTCCCCAGTGCGATCCTCCGGCATCAGCCGCACGATCTCGAAGACCTCGCCGCTGCTCACGAGCTTGTCGGAGAATCCGGCCGGACGCATCTTCACGTTCTGATGAAGCTTGAGTTTGTGCGACATTGATTATTCCTGATGTTGGCGGACGACGTGTCGTTCTCAAGCACGCTGCGGCGTTGGCGAAGCTCGCTCAGCCGCGTTGGCGCGCCTTGCGCGCCGCGTACCGGGCATCCCGCGCGGCTTTCTGCTCGGCCTGGAGCGTCGTCGCGCGGGCCGACGCCTCAGCGACATCCCGCGCCTGATCCGCGGCCTCCTTCTCGCGCAGCACAGCCTCCTGCTCGCGTAACGCGGCCTGCTCGGCCTGTACGCGGGCCGCCTCCGCCTGGCGGGCGGCTTCCCGTTCGACCAACCGCGTGATGCGCGCCTCGGCGACGGCCTGCCGCTAGGCGCGCCGCGCCGTGAGCGCTACATCGTCCGCTGCGCTCCGCGCGGAGCGGACAAGCATGGCGCTTCTGGCCTCGGCGGAGGACTTCAGCCGCTCGCCGAACGAGGCCTCCTTGAACCCGCCCATCCGTCAGACTCGGCTCAGGCTGAGCGAGTGGACCGGGCCCGAGAACCGGTCGGCGAGGTGCCAGCGCAACTCCCGCACCGAGTGGTAGCGGTAGGTGCGGTCGATCAGGTGACTGACATCCAGCCGTTCCTGAGCCTGCTGCCTCCAGATCTGCTGTACCTGAAACGTTTCGACTTCGATCAAGACGGGCTGGCAATTTGCGACTGAAGTGAAAGTAAAATCCACGTTGTGAAATCCATTCGAGTTCGGACTCCTCGTGAGGAGCAGGGGGTACGGACGACGAGGTCCGCACCCCGGTGCAAACCGGACTACTCCGCCCGGAGATTGCCGGCCGACTGCTTGCCGCTCCGGCGATCCGTCTCCATCTCGTAGGAGACCTTCTGGCCCTCAGACAGCGTCTGCAGGCCCGCGCGCTCGACGGCGGAGATGTGAACGAACACGTCCTTGCTGCCATCCTCCGGCTGAATGAAACCGAAGCCCTTCTGGCCGTTGAACCACTTCACGGTGCCGATGCTCATAGTCGTATCCATAGTTTCGTAAGTGCAGGCGTGAGCTTGGCGCGCGATCAGCAGCGCCAAGGCTCGGATGATCGATAGGATTTGGAGAGAGTGTCAGAGCATGCGCCCCGCTCAGCAGGGCGACGAGGCCCGGAAGTCCGGCCAAAGATCGATACGCTTAGTATGGGCCGCTTCAGCACCGATGGCAAGGCGCCCAGATGAAAAGACCTCGCTACCCTGCTCCGCTTGTGGCCAAACGCGCGTTCGGACGGGCCTATTCGGCAACCACATCCGGCGGCACGCCGGGACGAGTGCGGCACGGTTAAGCAACTGGCTGCGCTAGTGTTTCGCCCCGGACTTGGCGGTTGTAACCGCCTGGCCCTTGGTGCTCGGGGCAGCCGCAATGGTCTTCGGCTTTTCCTTCTTCGGCTTCTTGGCTTCGCGGTTTCCGCGCTTGCGATCGTCACTCATGAGGATCCCCCTGGTCAGACGTCGGGGGCCGCCCCGTCTCGTCCATCTGACGTGACCGACTCCGACAGGCGCGTGAAATCAGCCAGCACGGCAGCCACCATGCTGTGCAAGCGAGGATCGTCGCAGGACAGCGAGGCGGAGAAGCGCTCCAGCAGGTATCGCGCCTTCTGAACCGCTTCCGGCCACGTCGCGGCTTCCGCCGAGAACAGGTTGGCTTCGAGGTCGTGCTGGCGCGCGACAAGGTCCGCGTGTTGTGCTTTCACGGCGGCCCGCCTGCGGCGGAGCGTCGTGGCCTTCTGAGCGGCCATCCCGCGCCGCTCGTCCAGTTCGATCGAGCGGTCCGTCATCCGGCCAACCTTCATCTTCGCGCGGCTAACATGACAGCTTTCCTCGTCCATGTCCGTTAACTCGGAGGCGCCGCGAGTCGCAGTTTCGAGGATCGCCGGAGCAAACCGATCGGTTTGGAGGCGTGGTGATGGGGATCGCGGCCGGAAGCATCGGTGCTGTTCCGGCCGGCACGAGGAGCAAGCGATGGTCGACCTGCACATCCAGCACCGAACTCTCTACCGATTTCGGCACCCCGTGACACTCGGGGCGCATCGGCTGATGCTGCGACCGCGCGAAAACCGCGACGTGCGCTTGGTGTCCAGCAACATCACTTTGACGCCCTGAGCCACGCTGAGCTGGGCCAACGACGTGTTCGGCAATGCCGTGGCAACGGCCACGTTCGGCCAGCCATCGGATACGCTCGTGATCGAGAGCGTCGCGCAGGTCGTTCTTTCGGCTGCAGCCTACCCGGTCTTTCCGATCGCTGCTTCCGCCATCTCCTATCCCTTTCGCTACTCCGACGACGAGTGGGGCGACCTCGGCCTCCTGACGGTTCAGCAATACCCTGACGATGGAGGGCTGAGAGCCTGGGCGCAGGGCTTCGTCGCGGGGAACCCGACGGATACCCTGTCGCTGCTGCAGGATCCGAGTGCCGGTGTTGCCCGGTGCGTTGCCTACCAAGCCCGCGAGGACGAAGGCACGCAGTCGCCGAGCCAAAGCCTGTCCTTCGCACAAGGGTCCTGCCGAGATCTCGCGACCCTGTTCGTCGAAGCCGTGCGCAGCCTCGGCTTCGGGACCCGGATCGTCTCCGGTTGCCTCTATCACCCGACCCAGACCCTGGTAGGCTCGGCGAATGCCGGCTCGACGCACGCGTGGGGCGAGGTCTACGTGCCAGGCGCGGGCTGGATCACGTTCGACCCAACCACAGCATGGGCGGCGCGAACCTGATCCCGGTCGCCGTCGCCCGCGACATCCGGCAGGCCATGCCGGTGGCCGGCAGCCTTCTTGGCGCAACGAACGCCTTCCAGAACATGAGCGTCGAGGTCAGCGTCGCCTCGTGATGAGCGATCCTGCTGGCGGAGGTAATTACCCAGGGGGGTCCGGCCCGGTGTCGGAGCCGGCTGAGCTTATCTGCGATGAGGTGGGCGGCGCGGGGCACGATCGGGCGCCGATGGTCTTGAGGAGGGTGGCGAAGGTGCCGGCCCCCGAGAGGCGAGCGGTGTCGACGACCGTGCGCACGTCCGCCTCGCCTGCGGCCGCCCACATAGCACGGTAGCCGTTCGTCACCTTGCGTTGCACCACTGCCGGGCGCAGAGCGCGCTCACACCCGTTGTTGGTGACCGCCACGCACCCGGGATGGTCGAGGAAGACCAGGAGTTGATCACGGGCCCTGCCGATCTTGGCTTGCAGAGCGCGGCTCAGGTCGCAACGGCTCGGGGCGGACAGGATCTCCGACAGCTGCCGCTCCAGTGCCCGGCGCTTGGCCGAGAGCGTCGAGGCCGCCAAGTCGATGACGCGCTCGGCCAGGCTGAACACGGACCCGAGCCACAACTGCAGGCGCAGCGGCACCGGATCTTCGCTGACCTCGACCGCGTAGGCGACGTCGCGCCAGACGCGCCAGGCAGGTCTGGTGCCGCGCGCCGTGGCCCCCCTGCTGGGCGGTGTAGCGGTCCGACAGCCACACCGCGGGCCGGTGCCCGTCCATCATCGCGTGCACCACCGCGGCGGCGCGCGTCGGGGCGGCGTGATGAACGACCGCCTCGTCCGAGCGGAAGACCCAATGGTACGCGTTGCTGCCTTCGATGCGTACGCCGGTCTCGTCCGAGGCGACCACCGCGGCCCGGCGCAGTGCCGAGACCGCCGCCTCGCGACCAACGCGGAACTGCCCCTGGGCCCGCCGCAGCAGGTTCATCAGCCCGCCCTGGCTCAGGGTCAGCCCGAACAGGTCGCCCAGCGCGGCTTGCAGGCGCTCGTAGGACAGAGCCTGGAAGGTCTTCAGGTACACCGCCACCGCGTGCAGCCGCGGACCGAACGGTGTGCCGCACGCCTCCCGCGGCACCGGAGCGACGACGCGGGTGCCACATGAGGGGCAATGCACCGCGAGCCGCTGATGCCGGGTGACGAACGGCGTCACCGCGGGCAACTCGATCTGCTCGCACACGCTGACGATCTCGGCGGGCAGGTCGGCCGCCAGGGTACCGCCGCAGCAGGGGCACTGACCTGGGCGGTGGGCGACGACCTCGTCAGGATCGGGACTGAGCGCGCGGCTATGCCCCTCGTGACCCGGCTTGGCGCCGCCAGGCTTGGCCTGCTCGCGCCGCTCCTTGCGATCCGTGGAGGGCGGCTTGGAGGAGGTGCGCGAGGTCTTCTCCGGCCGCTGCAGGCGCAGCACCAGTTCGATCAACTCCTCTTTGCTCAGACGTTCCAAATCGTGGCGGCCCATCTCCCGAGGGAATCAGCCAAAGCGGCTCCGGGCAAGAGGCGCCGCGAGCGCCCCCATCGGCTCCTCGCCGGCGTCACGCCGCGACCGAGCGCACCCCCTGGGTAATTGCTGGCGGAGATGGTCCGCTCCAGCATCAGGCCGAGTTGCCCCCGAGCGGTCCGGCCATGCTATTGGTGAGGGGGATGTTGTGCCTGTGCGGTGAGCCTTTGAGGCCGGGCGTGTCGCAAAGGTTTTGGCCGTAGAGAATTATGCTCCCGGCAGAGGCGCACCCCGGTCCGACGGGGCGATATCAGGCCCGTCAAACCAGTTCACTGACCTCGTCGGAGTGGGTGAGCAGGCGGCGAGCAGGCATTGTAATTCTCTGTTCGGAGGAGATTTTTCGGCCGTTAAACATTTGCGACACGCCCCGGCACGACCCACCCTCTCGTGATCGATAGCTTCGAGGGCGACATGCTAAAGCTAGTGTACCGTAAGCGAGCTGATCTCGTACTCGCGGCTGTAATGACTCATCAGCTCGACCACGGTTTGAGCGAACGCGCGGCTTTCGTCCGCTGAATTGGTTGCTGTCTGAATGGAGAAGCCCGGAAAAACATTGCCAGCCGCGACTGGATTAAATCGGAGTGCAATCAGATTTTCGCCTCCTGGGCGACCCTGGATCTGTATCAAGATCATTCGCGCGACTTGCGCCCACGTCTTCCGCTCACGCTGCATCGAAGGCGCCTCCGGCCAAGAACGGAGTGTGCGCCAGAAGCAGTCCTCTGTCCCCCACATTCGGGGAGGGCCGATGGCCGGCTATTACCGCCGGGGAGATCGAGGACGGGCTCCACATTGCCATCGCCACAGCAGCGTGCGCGGTAGGAGCGGATCGCCACGGCCGGATGAGCGTGCCTGCCCTACGTTCCGACCTTACTGACCTCCTGCTCAACGGCATCGACCGCCGCCCGAATGCGCGAGGCCTGCCGCGGTACGCCGTGCGTCGACCTCTACGGCATCGCTGTGCCAGGGTGAGGCCGCTGGCCTTCATTATCCGAAGCCGTCCATGATGAAACCTTCTTCAGATCTCAAACCGGCTTTAGATTGATCAGCTTTCGACCAATATTGTATAGTCTATTACTATCTTCGTGCGCACATCTCAAAAAATTTGCCAACTTGTGATTATCTCGCTGCCCTAATTTGAACGCTTCATTAGCCGAGCTGATGGCTTTAGCGTCTCCTTTGCTGAACGCTTCCTTCAATTCAGCTCGCCCCTTCACATCATTCCCTTTATTCAGGCTCCAATCCAAGTCTTCTTTAACTGCCTTCCAATTCGCAGACATCTGATCCTCCCGCACCTGGTTTGGGCAGATTACAGCATATGATCCTTCTTCATTCCCTCGAGTTTAAGCGTGTGATCGGGTTCCCTCGGGCGGTGCGCCCCTGACCCGGGCCCGCACCTGTTCTGTCCCGAATGGAGGCTGTCGGACGTTGGGGCGCGAGCCTGCTGCGATCAAGACTAACCTCCCGGGGAGGCGCTTCGCGCGACAAGGACCGTCCCGCGCCGCGCCCTGCTGCTCGGTTGCTGGTTGTACAGCATCCTCACCTGACTCTTTGTCCGCAGGATGGACGTGATCACTGCGATTGCGCTTTCAGGGTGCCTCGCGCCTGCTCGATCGCGTCCTCAACGGCGATATGTCGGTCCTCGGCCTCGCCGCTGACGGCGAGGGAGGCGCAGCGTTCCGCTAACTCGTCCTAAAGATCGTCAAGGGCGAGAACTTGCGCCTGCAGGTCTGGCAGGCCGGCCAGATAGGCGAGGATGCTTCCTGCTGCCGTACCGGCCTGCTCCACCTGCCCGCTCTGAACGAATTCAAGCAGCAGGCTTGGACATTCGGAATGAGGCTTCATTCGCACCGACCTTGACTGGTCTCCGCTCGTGGCCAGCTTTGACGCTGGTTTGCTCCGCCGCACGCGCGACGGCTTTGATGACCTGATCGGGCGCCAGGTGATGGATCATGTGCCCCATTCCCGGAACGACGATGAGTTCGCTGTCAGGCAACTCCCGATGCAGCCGCTCGGACTGCCGGCCAACATCCGCGATCTGATCGTCCGCACCCGTCACGATCACCACCGGCAGCATCAGGTCGCGGTAGTGCTCCTGAAGCCCCACCGTGACGGGCGTCATCAGCGCCGCATCTTCGGCCGCAGCTCGGAGCTGAGAGGGGCGTAGCATCAGCTCCTTCGGCATCTGCTCGTCAAAGCGCTCCGGCACCGCGGCAGGCGCGAACATGGCCTTGAACAACCCCGGCAGGATGAGCCGGGAGACGACCGGTGACACCGTGTAGCGCATGACGTCGCCAACCACCGGGATCGCCGGCGGCGAGAACAGAACCACATCGGCCCGCAGCGTTGGATAATAGTAGCCCGAGGCGAGCACGAGGCTGCGTACGAGGTGCGGGGCCTGCAGCGCGAGGGCGACGGCGACCAAGCTGCCCCACGAATGACCGAGCACCACTGCCTGCGACACGCCGAGACGCTTCAGCGCCTTCTGGAACAAGGTCGCGTGTGCCCTCGGCGTCCAGAGAGCCCGCGGCCGCGCGCTGTAGCCGTAGCCGGGACGGTCGATAATGATGACGCGGTGGCGCGTGGCGAGATCCTCGACGATGCCGCTGACCAGGAAGTCCTGGATCATGGTGCCGTTGCCGTGGATGAGCACCAGGGGGTCGCCCTGCCCGCGTTCGACGTAGTGCAGGCGCACGCCATCGACGGTCATGAAGCGGCCGATGGGCGGGTGACGGCGCTCGGCCTCACGGGCTTTCGCGACAGTGTACAATGCCGACGCGCCGAGGGCTGCTGCGGACCCGATCAAGGCGGGTGCCAGCCAGGTCCGGCGGTCGATGTCCGGCTTCGTGGCGTCAGTGCGGTCGTCGTGCATGCATCCTCGCTTGGTCCAGGCCGGATCAAGCTGATGCTGTGCGGTTTGTTCCGCCGAGATGACACAGCGCAATCCAGCACGGTCGAGCATGGACGTGTCCGACTAGAGGCAACTGTCTATATAATTGAGGAACGTCTGATCAGACTCTCAGCTTTTTTAATTGGTTTACAACAGGCTGATCCTGCTTGCTGTCGCGTTCAGCCTTGAGTTCACCTGTCCTGACGCCACGCCGATCAGGTGATGGCGTCCGGTTCGGCACCCTCGACGCAATCACCACCGCTGGCTCGGGCTGCTGACGCTGACCGAGGCCGGGCGGGCCGCGGTTGGAGTTGCCGCATGACCCGCCCCCTCGCGATTGACAGCCTCGCGAACCATCAACGATCTTCAGTGAAGCATGAAGGTTCGCATCTCGTAGATGCGAAAAAGCTGCCAGATCATCTCGGCAACTGTCTGCACCATATTGAAATGCTCTTCTTCGCTACCCCCCTTAAAATCGAGGGCAAAGCCCGGGCTATCCTTCCCGCCTGGTGAAGGAGTGAACCGAAACCCGACAACGCACGCCCCACCGGGGCTGCTGCGGGCTTCCGCCAGGATGAGGGCTTCGATCTGAGCTCGGGACCTCGGCAACCGTTGCATGACGGGCTTTCCGACGGGAGCCAGGGTGTGCGCCTCCTTCGCAGAGGCGTCCCCCACATAGGTGAATCAGCAACATCGGCGACCTGTAAGGAGACAGCGCGACAAGCTGCCGACGTCCTTGTGATCGACGGCCTCGCGGGCGGACCGCGGACCCTAACGCAGCGTGAACGACGTGACGTCGTACTCACGGCTGTAGTACCTCATCAGCTCGACGGCGAACCGTGCGAAGACGCGACTTCCGTTCACGGAGGCGGTCGCCGTTCCTGTAGAAAATCCCGGGGACGCCTTACTCTCGGCATCACGGTCAAACCGGAGGAAGATCAGGTTTTCGCCGCCCGGGTGACCCCGGATCTGGTTCACGATCAGTTGCGCGACCTGCGCCCAGGTCTTCCGCTCACGCTTCTTCGAGACGCCCCCGACCAACGTCCCACCCTAGGCAGGAAGCAGACCGGCGTCTTTTACGTGGGAGGCGGAGCGAGCCGATGACCGCGGAATGATTTCAGCCTGGACGACGCGGCTGAGAGCTGTGGTTCGGGCTGAGAGCTATGGTTCGCGCGCGAGCCTCATGGGCGGACCGCCGCGGCGCGTAGACCACCCGGACTTCTGCAGCTTCAGCCAACTCGGCTTGCAGCAGGTTGGTCCGCTCGTGGTGGGGGATGGGGTCGTGTCCCCAGGCGTGGTGTAGCTTCGGCGTGGTCACCCCGATCACCGACTGGGGCCGGGACGATCAGGCTGCCAGGGTGGGCAGGCTGACGAGGGGATCATCGCCGATGGGGGCGATGCTTTCCAGGGTGATGGAGCGGGCGCGCTGGACGGCCCACTCGTCGTTCTGTTCGAGCAGGATCGCGCCAACAAGGCGCGTGATCGCGGCTTCGTTGGGGAAGATGCCGACCACCTCGGTGCGCCGCTTGATCTCGCCGTTGAGGCGCTCCAGCGGGTTCGTGGAGTGCAGCTTGACCCGATGCTGGGCGGGAAAGCCCATGTAGGCCAGCACGTCCGGTTCGGCCGCGTCCATCAGGGCGGCGAGTTTAGGGACCTTGGGCCGGAGTTGATCGGCCACGCGCCGCCACTGCTGACGGGCGGCCTCCGCGTCGTCCTGGGCGAAGGCGGTGGCGATGAAGGCCGACACGACGCGCCGCCCGCTGCGGCCGGCGTGGGCCAGCACGGTCCTCATGAAGGGGACGCGGCACCTCTGCCAGGTGGCATTCATCACCTTGGCAACCGAGGCCTTGATGCCCTCGTGCGCGTCCGAGATCACAAGCCTCACGCCGCGCAGACCGCGCCGGGCGAGTTTCCGGAGGAAGTCGGTCCAGAAGGTCTCGGCCTCGGAGGGGCCAACGTCCATGCCGAGCACTTCTCTGCGCCCGTCGCTGTTCACGCCCACCGCCACGATCACCGCCACCGAGACGATACGACCGTCCTGGCGCACCTTCACGGAGGTCGCGTCGATCCAGAGAGACGGCCACTCGCCTTCGATCGGCCGGTCAAGGAACGCGCCCACGCGCTCGTCGATCTCCTGGCAGAGCCGCGAGACTTGGCTCTTGGACACGCCGGTGCCGCCCATGGCTTGAACGAGATCATCGACCGAGCGGGTCGAGATGCCCTGGATGTACGCCTCCTGGATCACGGCGGTGAGTGCCTTCTCGGCCATGCGGCGCGGCTCCAGGAAAGCCGGGAAGTACGAGCCCTTGCGCAGCTTGGGGATGCGCAGCTCGACCGTGCCCGCCCGCGTCTGCCAGTCCCGGTCACGATAGCCGTTGCGCTGGACCAGCCGCTCGGCGCTCTTCTCGCCGTGGGCCGCCCCGGTCAGGCCGCCTACCTCCAGCTCCATCAGCCGCTCGGCCGCAAAGCCGATCATCTCGCGCAGCAGGTCCGCGTCGGCGCTCTTCTCCAGCAGCCCGCGCAGGCTCATCATCTCGTCGGTCATCGGAGGTCTCTCGGGTTCGCGGTTGGTGCCAGCAACCCGACCCTACCCGGCAACCGCCGATGACCACCCCGCGAGAGATCCCGCCTGCTTCAGCGCTGTGATGGGCGCGCAGGCGGGCTCTCTCGCTCCCGGCGAGCTACACCACCAGTAGGGACACGACCGGTCTGCTGCCCTTCAGGTTTTCAGGACCAGGCAGGCACCACCGGCTGTGCGGATCTTCCCGCAGAGTGCGGTCGCTTCCGCTTGGCTCTGGGCCGGAATGCGGACCCGGTAGAACGCCCCGCCGCCCCGGCTCAGCAGGCGCGTCCCGATGATCATCGGGCGAGCCTCCCCGATCACCTTGGCATAGGCGGAACGCGTGCGCACAAAGCTCTCGAGGGCCTGCTCCTTGGAGAAGTTGCCGGCCAGCTGAACGCCCCAGGGTCCCCACGGCGGCGGAGCTGGCGGGACGACAATGGGCTCAAGAGCAAGGGGCGAGGCACGTTCGGGGCGTGACGGGACACGCAGCCCCGCGGTGACTTGTGCGCAGCTCGGACCCGTCTCCGCTCCCCGCCCGGCTGCCGCCAGAGCGGCTGAGGGGGCGGCGCGCTTCGCCCCGCCAGTCTCCGCTGCCTTGCCCACCGCGCGAGTGTTGCCCGCGTCCCCGGGAGAGGTCGCACCAGATATCTCACCGGTGAGCGTATCGGGTCTCGCCATTGCCGGGGCACGCCACTCCTCCACTGCTCTGCCCGTGACCGCGTGGACGTAGGCCCGCGTCTCGGCGGGGAGGCTGCCCGAGCCAGCAAGCCAATTGGCCACACGGGTTGGGCCGCCGTTGTAGGCGGCGGCAGCAAGGCCAAGGTTGCCGAACCGCTTGCGCAGATCGGCCAGGAGATGCGCCGCGTGCGGGATGGCCTGCTCCGGGTCAAAGGGGTCAGAGAGGCCGCGCTCGCGCGAGGTGCCGGGCATGAACTGGGCCACACCCTGCGCGCCCGCTGAACTAGTGGCGCTGGTCCGGAAGCCGCTCTCCCTCCAGATCAGGCGGGTGAGAAAGGGCACCGGCAGCCCTCTGGCTCTGGCGGAGCTCTCGATGAGACGGCAGAGCGCCTGCCCGACCGTCTCCATCGTGGCCGTACTCGGAGCGGATCGCACTGGTGCGGCGGCCAGCGACGCCCCGATCACGCCGGTCAGGAGTACGCGCGCAAGCTTCTCGATCACGCAGCCGGTTCTAGCTGCTGAAGGCCGGAGTTCAACATCGGACCAATGCCCGAGGCGATGCGATACCTGGCTCCTACGATCATCGGAACACCGGAGGAGGGCGGCTGCCCCTGGATCATGCTTGTCTGCTCACATGGGAGTAGAGCTGAACAGTTGGCCGGAGTACCGGACGGAGCACCGCTCCGCCCGAGATCGGCGTCGTTGATCCCCACCTCGACGGCCCAGCACGGGTCAGAACCGGCCGTGATCAACTCGCCGAAGCTGATCGTCAGAAGGCGCACCGACGCCCGTGGTGCGGCCGTGACTACAACCACCCGAACTTGCGGAAGCGCTGGTAGAGCACCCCGCACACCAGTACGATCGCGCAGAGCACGATGAAGTAGCCGTATTGCAGCTCCAGCTCTGGCATGTTCTTGAAGTTCATGCCGTAGATGCCCGCCACGGCGGTCGGTACTGCCAGGATGGCAGCCCAAGCGGCGAGGCGCCGCGCGATGTGGGTCTGCTGCGTCTGGCCGATCATCAGGCTCGCCTCGAAGGCGAAGGCCAGCACCTCGCGCAGGCCGTCGATCTCCTCCTGCACGCGCCGGATGTGGTCGGACACGTCGCGGAAGAGCACCTGCATGTGGGCGTCGATCGCCAGCGTCTCGGCGTGTTCGAGCTTGCGGCAGACTTCCACCAGAGGGACGACGGCATTGCGCAGGCGCAGGAGGTCGCGGCGCAGCATGTAGAGGCGCTCGATCTCCGCCTGCTGCAGCTCGCGGGCGAGCACGACGTCCTCGATCGCCTCGACCTCGTCGTGGATCGTCTGGATCACGGGGCCGTAATCGTCCACGATGTAGTCGAGGATGGCGTAGAGCATGTAGTGCTCGCCCTGAGCGAGCGTGGTCGGGCAGGCTTCGCAGCGCTGGCGCACGGCGGCGTAGGAGGTCGAGGCGCCGTGCCGGACCGTCACCACGTAGCCGCGCCCAAGGAAGACGTGTGTCTCCCCGAAGGCGATGCGGCCCTCGACGAGCTGAGCGGTACGCGCCACCACGAACAGTCCGGTATCGTACTGCTCCGCCTTCGGGCGCTGGTGGGCGTTGCCCGCATCCTCGATCGCGAGAGGATGCAGGTTGAACTGCGCCTGCACCTCTCTCAGGAGCGCGTCGGAGGGCTCGTAGAGCCCGATCCAGACGATGTGGCCGGGCTTGCGCGCCCAGGCCCCGGCTTCCACCACGGTGGTCTCGGCGATGCGGCGGCCTGCCGCATAGACGCCGGCTGCGACGACGCCCGGGGTCGGTGCGGGAGGCGGTGGAGTGGGAGCGAGCATGGCGTGTCCCCCAGACAATTGCCGGCTCGAAGTTGCGCCCGAGCGGTCTCGCGGCGCAACCGGAGTTCGCGAGACGACGGCGCCACCTGCACTCGGTCGCAGGCTGGCCTGTCCAAAAAACGACCGTTTTCCTTACATAGAGGGGATGAGGGTGCCGACGGCCTACTCGCTCGAGAGCACGGGCCGGCAGCTGTCGGCAAACCGTGTCAGGAAAACATCCACGTCTCTGATGCCACCACGGTTGCAGGCGCCTACGCGCGCGTGGGGCACCCACGCTACATGTTGCCACCCCTCGCTGGGAGGCGAAGCGCTCGATCCAGGCGTGGCATCATGGGCACGCGCCGGCGGAAGAGCGGCAACTCAGCTTGACGAACAGAAAGAGAACAAGTATGGCCCCGCTATAGCCCGCTCCCCTATGGAGCCGTGGTCCGGGTGACTAACCAGGTCAGGTCCGGGCGACCGCGCAACAAGCCGGACGGCACCGGCCAGCAAGCGGCCTCCGGGCCGCAGGAGTGGGACTGGGTCGCCCCGACCCCACGGACAGCCGGGTCGCTGATCGATGGCCCCCCGGCTCGCTCCGCGTCAGACCTCCTCGGAGGTGAAGCGGCGAGTAAAGGCCGACCGCCTGACCGCGGCCTCCCCGACAGGGTTTCGTCCATTGCTCCGTGACCGGCTCGTACGGCGGCTCCGGCCCGTCAGGTCTGTCAGGCTTCGCCCCACACAGGCGAAGCCATCCCCTCTCCCCAGCCCACCATCCCATCAGGGATGGACAGATCGACCACTGGCAGAACCGGGTCGCCGGCGCGAACTCGACCGCCGTTCCGCCACTGGCTCCGAATGACGCCGACCCGCCCCCCAGCGCCAGCAAGCTCCAGAACAGGGGGATCTTGCGGCGCCGGAGGAGAGGTAGAGACCACGGATCGAGCCCGACGAAGGGCAGGAACGGGTTGCGGCGGTTGGCGGCGTAGATCTCGATGCGGACGCCTGGACGGACCGTTGCGCCCCGGGCGTGGAAGCCGCACGTGTCGCCCACCACCAGGGTGTTGCCCGGGACCGCGAACTTGACGGGGGCCGAGAGGCCCAGACGGGGCAGCTCCTCCGGGCGGATCCGGAATGCGCCGCCCCCTCCCGCCTTGGTTGGATCACAGGCCTCCACGCTCTTGCGCCGCTCCCAGGCAAGGCGCCGCTTCGAGCGGGTGGCCGAGCCGCGCACATAGGTGAAGGGACCCTCATCCTCCGGCACGTCGTGCAGGAACAGCCACGCCTTCATGGTTGGATGAAACGTGTCCATGTGGAGGTCGAGCTGTGGATCGGCTTGTGAGCCGTCGAGCTGGGAGAAGATCGTCTGGATATAAACCTCCGGCTCCACGTCGAAGCTCGCCACGTAGCGCAGCCGACCCTGGAAGCCGGGCATTTCGAGGAGCCGCCGGCAGGCCGGGAGTTGGCGCAGGGTTGCCAGGGTCAGCGGGACGCGTCGCGTGACGGCGTCTCCCTCGCGAAACTGTCTGGCGGGGAGTGCGACCGAGGTGACCTCCTGCACGAGGTCGGCGAAGTGCCCCGGTTCGAGGAAGTCGCGCACCTCGAGGTAGCCCTGCTCATCGAGCTGCCGCTGGTCCTCCGCGCTCACCAGCGAGGCCAGGCGCCGTCGTCTCCGCGCCGTGAGGGCGGTGGCCGTGTTGACGCGCCAGACGTGCAGCCCGCGGCGGTTCAAGGAAGCACTGCCGAGGATCGGATTGCTTCGGAAAGATTTTGCCCCGGTGAGCACCTGGATGGCGTGGATCGGAGCCAGGAGGAGGCGCGAAACTGTAGCAGCCATGTTCGTCACGAAAGTTGCCCAGTGGCAGGCTTGAGCGCCCAGGGCGGCATAATAATGGCGTGAAGGCGCCGTGAACGTACTAACGATACGATGTTTCAGGCTTGCAACTGACCACATCCCATGTAGATAGATATTAACATACGTCATAAGCCCTACAGCTCAACGATTAACATGTGTCGCGAATTGCAGCCGTAGAGCCTACTCGGCCGGATTAGGGGCTCCGTCGCGATCTCGGCGAGGACGCACCGCTCAAGCTTGCCACGGCGTTCGGCATGATAGGCGGCCTTGGTTGTAGCTCCCGCTCTCAGCAAGGGGGAACGCACTTGGGCAAAATCACCGCAACACTCGTCCAAACGGACGGGTCCGGAGTTTCTCGCGCGGACCGCACTTGGCAGCTGCGTCCATGCGTGAGGTAGGACAATGAACAAGTGTGTACGGACTACTCTGAGTGCCGCCGTGCTCGGAAGCGGGGTGCTCCTGGGCATCGCGTCTGCTCAGGCCATGGGGTATGGCTATGGCGAGTTCGACGCGCCCGAGACCGTCGTAACGCGCCGGACCATCGTCGAGCGGCAGGTTGTTGCCCCACCTCGGCGCGTCGTGCGGGAGGTGATCGTGGAGCGGCCAGTGATCCGCCCCCACCGTGTTGTCCGTAAGGTCGTGGTCGAGCGCCCGGTCGTGTACCGGCCCCGGCGCATCGTTCGCGAGGTCGTGGTCGAGCGGGACGGCTTCTATGGGCCGCGCCGGTTCGGACCACGACCGGTTGGCTACGGCTACGGCCCGGCCTTCGACGCGTACGATTGAGGGCTGGCGCTACACCGAGGCCGGCCCCCGCTGACGGGGCCGGCCGCTCAGTCCTGCGAGGGCGGCGGGCCCTGGGCCGCGAGTTGGGTGTCCTCGCGATCCTGGTCGCGCACCAGCCAGCGCACGGCTCCGAGCGCCAGCGTTGCGGGTTGAGGTGCCGGCCGGAGAAGCGCCCTAATGCGATCTATCCTTCTCGCCACTGCCACGCTCGTGGTGACTTCCCTCCCTGTTGCGGGTCAACCAGCGCAGCGCCTCAGAACAGAGAAGGCCGAGATCATCGTCGAAACCGTCGCGGGCGGTCTCAACCATCCCTGGGGTCTCGCCTTCCTGCCGGATGGACGCATGTTGGTCACCGAAAAGCCGGGGCGCCTGCGCATCGTCTCGGCCGAAGGGGAGATCTCACCTCCGATCGCCAAGACGCCGCAGCCGTCCATTCAGTTTTTGGACGTAGCACTCGATCCCAATTTCTCTGAGAACCAGCTCGTTTACCTTACGTATGTCGAGCCGCGTGGGGGCGGCTTGGCCACGGCGGCAGGACGTGGGCGGCTCAGCACGACCGGTACGACTTTGGAGGGCTTCGAGGTCATCTTTCGGCAGCAGCCGGCCTCGCCGATCGAGGATCACTTCGGATCGCGCCTCGCCTTCACGCCCGACAGCAAGCTCTTCATCTCGACAGGAGACCGTGACGAGCCTGACTCGGCTCAGGATCTCTCCACCCACATGGGCAAGCTCGTCCGCGTCAACCGGGACGGCTCCGTGCCGGCCGACAACCCATTCGTGCATCGTGCAGGAGTTCGGCCAGAGATCTGGTCCTACGGCCATCGAAACATCGAGGGCCTCGCCGTCCAGCCGGGTACAGGCGTCCTCTGGGCGGGGGAGTTCGGGCCGACCGGCGGAGATGAAATCAACATTCCCAAGCCGGGCGGCAACTACGGTTGGCCCTTAGTGAGCTGGGGTGATCACACGGATGGGCGCGTGATCCCGCGGCCGCCGACCCGGCCTGACCTGACGGACGCCATTTATCACTGGACACCATCGGTCTCGTTCTCTGGGATGACGTTCTACACGGGGGCTGCGTTTCCGGCCTGGCATGGAAACCTGCTGCTGGCTGGACTGGCTTCACAGGCCTTGATCCGTCTGACGCTCGCCGGGGCACGTGTCACTGGGGAGGAGCGCATCCCGATGGACGCACGCATCCGGCATGTTGCCCAAGGACGGGATGGCCTTCTCTACCTTCTGACCGACGAGGACCAGGGGCGGATCCTACGTTTCAAGCCGGGCGGCTAAAACTCAGCTTCGACTGTTAGGGTATACCCTCGCGAGCATGCCGCCAGTACATGGCCGTGCCCGCAAGACGGTGGCCCGGCTAGCCTGAAGACCGGCCGTCCATCGCACCGCCTCTGGCCAGGAACGATCATCGGCGCGATGGAGACGGTCGGGGAATGCTGACCGTATCGCATCCTGTCATCGAGCACCCCGTCCTCCGGCTTGGGCCGGAGACCCCGTACTCTCAGCGGCCCGCCACGCCAGCTGCCTGCAATCCGGATGATTTCATCACCATTTCCCTTCCATGGTCCGCCGATCAGTTCGGGCGCAGACGGCTGAGAGACTGAGCGTGCTGTTGCCCCACATGGGAGCGGAGCCGTGTCTTAGTAGTGCATGCAGCGCAGCGGGATTAACCTGATCCTCCCCTGATTTCGCGGACACGGGGAGTTTAGCTCGCGGTCCGTTCGGCTTGCTCGGGCGTGAGATAACCGAGTGCCGAGTGGATGCGCTGCCGATTGTAGTAGCCCTCGATGTAAGCGAACAGGTCGCGGCGCGCCTCATCCCGGGTCGCCCATCGTCGCTGATGGACGAGCTCGACCTTGAGGGTGTGGAAGAAGCTCTCCATCGGGGCATTACCGTAGCAGCAGGCCGTCCGGCTCATGGACGGCCTGGCCGCCATGCCGGCGAGCTGCCTCCGGTAGGCCTCGGCCGCGTAGTGGGTGGATTCAAGTGGTCGTCGCAACGGCTTGGCGGAGGGCGGTTGTGATGGCAGGTCGGCGGCGTTCGGATCGGGCACTTCGCGAGAAGCTGCGGTCACCGGGTCGTCCCGGGGTCGGTCTGCGCGAGACGCGGCGGGGGTTCTGGGCGTTCCTCGCGCAGGGTCTCTCCAGCGAGGTCGCAGCGATGAAGCTCGGGATCTCGCCACCGGTCGGCTCGCGGTGGTTCCGGACAGCAGGCGGAATGGCACCTTCCCACCTGTCACCATCATCCAAGTCGCCTTCTGCGCGCTACCTGTCGTTGGCTGAGCGGGAGGAGATCGCGATCCTACAAGCGCAAGGTCACGGGGTCCGGGACGTCGCTCGGCGTCTGGGACGGGCGGCGTCGACCATCTCGCGGGAATTGCGCCGCAATGCGGCGACCCGCAGTGGCGGCCTGGACTATCGCGCCACGACCGCGCAGTGGCACGCTGAACGCGCGGCACGCCGGCCCAAGCCAGCAAAACTGGCGGGGAACGCAGCGCTGCGGACGTACGTGCAGGAGCGGCTCGCCGGAACTGTCGCGACACCGGGCGGGAGCGCTCTGCCTGGCCCTAGCGTTGCCTGGAAGGGACGGCGGCACGGGCGACGCCAGAGCCGGCGATGGGGTCGATCCTGGAGTCCGCAGCAGATCGCCGAGCGCCTACGGCTCGACTTTCCGGGCGATACACGATGCGCATCAGTCACGAGGCGATCTATCAGGCGCTCTACATCCAGGGCCGGGGCGCGCTGAAGCGTGAGCTGACCGCGTGTCTTCGCACAGGACGGGCTTTGCGTGTGCCGCGGGCCCGCAGCCTGGGCCGAGGCAGGTCGTTCGTCACCCCCGAGGTGCTCATCAGCGAGCGTCCGCCCGAGGTGGAGGACCGCGCGGTGCCGGGGCACTGGGAAGGAGATCTGATCCTGGGTCTGAAGAGTTCGGCGATCGGGACCCTGGTCGAGCGCACGACGCGCTTTACGATGCTGCTGCATCTTCCGCCGATGGACGGCCATGGGGTGACACCGCGTGCGAAGAACGGCCCGGCGCTGGCGGGGCACGGGGCCCAGGCGGTGCGCGAGGCGATCGCCGGCACGATCGCGCGCTTGCCCGAGCAGCTGCGGCGCTCGTTGACCTGGGACCAGGGTACCGAGATGGCCGAGCACGCGCGCTTGCGGATCGACGCGGGTCTGCAGGTCTACTTCTGCGATCCACGCTCACCCTGGCAGCGGGGGACGAACGAGAATACGAACGGGTTACTGCGACAGTACTTCCCGAAAGGAACGGATCTGAGCGCCCACAGCGCGAACGATCTTGCTGCTGTGGCCGCAGCCCTCAACAGCAGACCGCGCAAGACGCTGAACTGGAAGACGCCGGCAGAGGCGCTCGACGCTGTGCTGGCTGCCGTGCAAGATGGTGTTGCGACGACCGCTTGAACCCAAGCTGGCTGCCGTGATCCGAGTGGCAGATAAGCCCGGCGGCCGGTCGCTGCCGCTGGGCGGCCATCATCAGCGCAGCCACGCTCAGCTCGGTGCGCATATGATCGCGCATCGACCAGCCGACGATCTTGCGCGTGGCCAGATCGAGGACGGCAGCCAAGTAGAGCCAGCCCTCGCCGGTCGGCAGGTAGGTGATGTCGGCCAGCCAAACCGTGTTCGGCCGCGCGGCCGAGAAGTCCTGCCTCAGGAGGTTCCGGGCGATGGGGAGATCGTGACGGCTGTCGGTCGTGCAGGGCCGGAACCGACGCCCCGCCAGGGCACGGATGCCGTGCCGGCGCATGAGACGCTCCACCCGCCCGCGGCTGGCTGAACGGCCCTCGGCCCGCAGGGCGGCATGCACGCGTGGGGCACCATAGCGCCGGTGGTGGGCGGCATGGATGCGCCGGACATCGTCCAGGAGCTGGCGGTTGGAGGCCGAGCGGGCGCTCTCAGGCCGTGACCGCCACCCGTAAAAGCCGCTGGGGGAGACGTCGAGCACGCGGCACATGAGACGCACCGGCCAGGTCCGCGCATGCTGCTCGATGAAGGCGTAGGTCACGTGGGCATCTCCGCGAAGATGCCGATGGCTTTTTTTAGGACGTCGCGCTCCATGCGCGTGCGGTCGAGCTCACGCCGCAGACGGGCAATCTCGGCGGCCTGATCGGACGGCGAGGCGATCGGGCTTGATGGCAAGGCCCCGGTCGATCCTGCCGGCCGCGGTCGGGGCGGTGCCCCGTTCAGCGTTGCACGCCACTGCCGCAACATCGAGGGCTGGATCCCGAGCTCGGCCGCGATCTGCATCTGCGGCCGGCCGCTGCTCTCCAGCAGGGCGACCGCTTCGCGTTTGAACTCGGGCGTGAACTCCCGTCTCGTCTTCGCCATCCGACACCTTCCCCGCTCCGCCAGAGCGTATCAGAGGTGTCCGTGAAACCGAGGGAGGATCATTTGGTCGCTACACCTATCCAGCCCCTCGCGGGCTTGAGACCCCTTCAGGCGCCAACCTGAAGGGGTCTTGCTTTGTGGTGTCGTGCTGCTGCGGCAGGTTTCTCCTGCTGTTGCAGCCCGAGAGTTCTCCGCCCCGACGATGATGCGCTCACAGGTTCACGTGAACCTGTGACGCTGCGCGAAAAAGCACTTTCGTGGCGCAGAGCGCGGAACGTGTCGCGCACGGAGCGCAAACGATGCGCGAACATGAGCCGAAAGTGCTTTTTCGTAATGAGAGGGTCGGGGGTTCGAATCCCTCTTGCGGCACCACCACTTAGCTCAGATTTCGGGTCTCACCCATTTCGCAGCGCTCCCCGAGCGCTCCCCGCATGCAGAGCCGTGCTCATCCACAGGAGGGTGAGGGGAGCGCTGCAGGATCCCCGGCGGCTGACGTCGCGCCTGCCGCTCGCACTGCCGCCGTGCCCGACCGTCATGCCCGCTCCGTGGCTGACGCCGCAGCATCCGCCGCGCTCACGCCTGCCGTCATGCCCGAGCCCTGCCTTGACCTGCGTGGCTGACAGGCAGGGAGGCATCGCCGAGCCTCCCCCGGGTCTCGTCGGGTCCCTCGGGGCGCCCGCCAAGGCAGGTGGGCTGTCCCGCTGCACGCCATGCCCAGGGCGCGCATCCTGTGGGTCGGGCAGTGGGGCCGCCCGACAGCCGCCTACAATCCTACTGCATGACCGCAGCGCTGCCCGCATGCCTCGGCCTCGCGCCCGCCGAGAGCCTGCCTCGCGGTTCAAATCTGACGCTTGATACCCGCCGTGAGGGGCCGCTCGCGACCGATGCTGTTGAAGAACTCAGCGATGATGCTTGCAGCGTCGCCCTATGACTCACCGTGAGGAAGGCTCTTCTCTTTTGTCGCACGGCGCTCGGATTTAAATCGGCGCGCGCGACCCCGCGCGGAAGATTTTTCTTCGGGCGTCATGGTGTGGAGTACCGCGTCGGCTGCGTCCCGAGTTTCTCCATGACCCTGGAAAGCATCGCCCCAATCGGCGATGATCCCCTCGTCAGCCTGCCCACCCTGGCAGCCTGATCGATCCGGCCCCGGCCGGTGATCGGGGTGGCCACGCCCAAGCTACACCACGCCAGGGGACACGATCGGCTATAATGCCTCCGGCCTCAATCCATCTCAGACCTCTGTCTCGAGGCGCGCGTCAAGAAAATTGGCAGCGGCAAGGACGAAGTACGCGAGCGCAGATTTCAAAGTGGATTCGTGGTCGCGGGCGAGCGTGCGGCAGTGTCCGATCAAACAGAGTATTTGCCCTCTCATCCAACGCCGCTGTTGCGCGGCAAGGCCCACCCGCCCCTCATTCGGCATGATGAGCTCTGTGCTCAGTCCCGTGCTGCGCCTCTCGATCGACGGTACGTTCATTCGAAGTATTCGACGCCATCTACACGCCAATACATGCAGCCGATAAAACTGGATAATGCGATTTGTCTGCAAGTCAGTAAAGCTGCAGCCTCAGGAGTCCCCTAGTGTGGTTGAGCCCTGATGAAGGAGGACCCGACCTAAGCGTCCGGGTCCCGACGATCGCGTTCCAGTTTCCTGATCTTGCCGCGGGCCTGAATTTGCATCAGAGCGGGATGCCCGGCTTCGTGTTCAAGGGCTCTCTCATCCGCGTGACACGATGCAGGCCGTCCTCAACGCAGCCCTTCCGATCTTCGCCCTTATCCTGACGGGCTTCCTGTGCGGCCGCACCGCCCTGTTCGGGCCGGCCGCGACCGACAGCCTGAACCGGTTCGCGATCTATCTCGCGCTTCCGGCCCTGATATTCGGCGCCATGGCGAAGATCACCCCCGAGCAGGTCGCTCAGGTCGGGTTCTCCGTGGCCTTCCTGGGCGGGATCGTAGCGGCCTTCGCCGCGGCCTACATCCTTGGGATCCTTAGGGGCGCGGGCATGGCCCAGGCCTGCATCGAGGGCCTGGATGCCGGCTACAGCAACGTCGGCTTCATGGGCATCCCGCTCTGCCTGCTGGTCTTCGGGTCGGCAAGCCTGCCGGCGGCGGTGATCGCGACGCTCTTCACCGCCTGCGTGCTGTTCCTGTTCGCGGTCGTGCTGATCGAACTCGACCTTCAGAAGGGCGCCGGCCGGGCCGGCACGGCGCGCAAGGTCGTACTCGCGCTCGTGCGCAATCCTCTGTTGATCGCGCCTCTCGCCGGCCTCGCGGTTGGTCTCACGGGGGTAAGCGTCCCGGCGCCGGTCGAACGCTTCGCCTCGCTCCTCGGCGGGGCGGCCTCGCCCTGCGCGCTCATCTGCATTGGGCTGTTCCTGGCCCAGGAGCGGGTCGTGCTCGCCGACGTCCGACCGATCGCCGCCCTCGTCGGTTTGAAGCTTCTGCTGCAACCCGCCGTCACAGCGCTCCTGGTCTTCCACGTGTTCGAGATGCCTTCGCTCTGGGCCCGCGCCGCCGTGCTACTCAGTGCGCTGCCGATCGGATCGGGGCCCTTCACGCTGGCCAAGCTCTACGGGCTGGAGGCAGGCGTGACCTCCGGCGCGATCCTGCTGTCGCACATCGCCTCGGTGCTCACGGTCTCGCTGCTCGTGGCATGGCTCGCCTGAGACGGCACCTCAGCGACGCACGCGGCGGCTGCGGGCCTCGGCGGCCGCGGCATCCTCTTGCGCCTGCAGGCGGGCGACGAACACCGTGGCGGCGCGCGATGTGCTGCTGCGAGAGCCGGTCCGCCCGCTCCCCGTCGCAGCTGAACCAGGCGGCGCTCAAGGAGCGCGATGACATCGCCAAGGCCAACGTCGACCTGCAGAAGGGGCTGGAATGAAAAGCCCTCGTCTTCAACACCGTAGACCCGGCAGCCTTCCAGGCGGCCCTGAAGAGCACGAAATTCTACAGCCAGTGGCGCGAGAAGTTCGGTGCCGACGCCTGGGCGCTGGTGCAGAAATACGCTGGCGACATCGGCTGAGCTCGGCACGCGGGGTCGCCGTCCGGCACGGACCTGCGCCGCGCGGCGACCGGCGCTATCCCACGCGGGCGCCCGCATGGGCCCCGACCTCGACACCCGGGAGGACGAGCATGGGTCAGCCCGCGCGCACCGTCGTGGACCTCAATGCGGACGCGCATTCCTGCGCGGCCTGGATCGCGCGATTCCTCGAGGCGCGCGGGGTCGCACGGATCTACGGCCTCCAGGGTGGCCACATCCAACCGATCTGGGACCACGCCGCCCGGCTCGGCATCCGCATCGTCGACGTGCGCGACGAGGGCGCGGCCGTGCACATGGCCCACGCCCACGCCGAACTCACCGGCGAACTCGGCGTCTGCATGGCGACGGCGGGACCCGGCGTCACCAACTGCGTCACCGGCATCGCCAACGCGGCGCTGGCGCGGGTGCCGGTGCTGCTGATCGGCGGCTGCACCTCGCGGCCACAGGCCAATCTCGGGCCGCTGCAGGACATTCCCCGCGTCGACATCCTGCGCCCGGTGACGCGCCAGGCGCGCCCGGCGCGCGTCGGGGCGGCGTGATGAACGACCGCCTCGTCCGAGCGGAAGACCCCGTGATACGCGTTGCTGCCCTCGATGCGCATGCCGGTCTCGTCCGAGGCCACCACCTCAGCTCGGCGCAGCGCCGAGACCGCAGCCTCACGGCCCTCCACGAACCGGCCCTGCGCCCGCCGCGAGCCCGTTCATCAGCCCACCCTGGCTCAGGGTCAGCCCGAACAGGTCAGCCAGCGCGGCTTGCAGGCGCTCGGAGGACAGAGCCTGGAAGGTCTTCAGGGAGGTCGCCACCGCGTGCAACCGCGGGCCGAACGGCGTGCCGGCCGCCACTTGCGGCACCGGGGCAACGACCCGAGTTCCGCAGGACGGCCAGCGCACGGCGAGCCGCTGATCCTGAGTGACGAGCGGCGTCACCTCCGGAAGGTCGATCTACCCTCCGTTCTGCCTCGCCACCGCACGATGGCGAGCCGCGGGAAGAGGCTCGCACGCGCGTCCGCCACCTGCGGCGGCTGTCCAGAAGCTATTCCGGCAGCGGCCTGCCGGTGGTCTCGGGCATGAACCAGGGCACGATCAGCCCGAGCACGTAGACGCTGCTCATGATCAGCGCCGCCCGCGCCACGCCGCCGAACGAGGTGACGATCTGGCCGGCGATGATCGGGAAGATCCAGGCGATCAGGCGGGCGCCGTTGAACACGAAGCTCGCGGCGGTCGCCCGCACGGCCGGCGTGAACAGCTCCACGAGGTAGATCGCCATCCAGCTGAACGAGAAGCCGAGCGTGAAGACCCCGTTCAGGAAGGCGATGACCATGAAGGTGGTCAGACCGCCGGTCCACACATAGGCGAGCACCGAGGTCGCGAGGCAGCCCGCATAGGTCAGGATCAGGAATTTGCGCCGCCCGATCGCGTCGGCGAGGAAGCCCGAGACCAGGTAGGCGGCGATCGCCCCGATGTTGTAGATGATGCCCATGCGCGGGCCCCAGACGTTGGCGGGCTCGCCCGCCGCCTTGGCCAGCGCCTCGGTGTAGGCCGGCAGCCAGGACGATACCGCCCACCAGCCCACCGTCGTGGCGAAGGACATCACGGTGGCCAGCAGCACGCGCCGCCGGCTCTCCGGCTCGCGGAAGATCTCGGTGAGCGTGAAGGGGCGCTGCGCTGTCTTGTGCACGCGGCCGCTCTGCGCGTCCTCCGTCGTGGCGGCCCAGCGCTGCTCCTTGAGCGCCGTCATCCAGCGCTCGGATTCCTCCAGCGCGCGGCGCAGGTAGAGGCAGACGAAGGCCGGCAGCGCGCCGAGCGCGAACATGATGCGCCAGCTCTCGGAGCCGAGCGGGTTGGTCGCCGCCAGCACCGCCCAGACGATCGCCGCCAGCACCGCGCCGCCGCCGAAGCCCGATTGCAGGAAGCCGCAGCCCTTCGGCCGCGCCCGGTTCGGCCAGGTCTCGGCGACGAGCGCGATGCCGGTGCTCCATTCCGAGCCGATCGCCAGGCCGGTGATGAAGCGCAAGAGCGCGAGCTGCGCGAAGCTCCCGGCGAAGGCGGTCAGCCCCGTGAAGATGGCGTAGCCGAGGATGGAGAGCATCATCATGCGCTTGCGGCCGATGTAATCCGCCGCGATGCCGCCCAGCATGCCGCCGATCCCCCAGCCGAGCAGCGTGATGCCGATCGCCGCGCCGACGTAGAAGGCGGGCGCCTGCGCCTGCTCGGGCGTGAGGATGGAGTTCAGCGCCGGGCGGAGCGCGTAGACCAGCGCCACCGCCTCATAGCCGTCGAAGATCCAGCCGAGGTAGCTGCCCCAGAGGATGCGCCAATGTCGCGCCGTCAGGCCCGCGTACCAGGGAGCGGAGGCGTCCTCGCGCAGGACCGCATCGCCGGCTGCCATATGTTCCTCCCTCGTCTCGCTGCGCTGCGCCCCCGTCTCGCCTCAGGTGACAGCCTGCGCGAGGCAGGCCGTGCCGGCGCCGTAGGCGTCGCGCACCCGCCCGCCGGCGAGGCCGCCCGGCAGTGCCGCTCCCTCGCGTGCCACCGCGACGAGCGCGTCGAGGTCGATCCCGGTCCCGACGCCCATCCGGGCGAACATCCAGGCGAGGTCCTCGGTCGCAACGTTGCCGGTGGCGCCGGGCGCGAAGGGGCAGCCGCCGAGGCCCGCGAAGGAGGCGTCGAAGACCCGCACGTCCTCGCGGTAGGCCGCGTGCACGTTGGCGAGCCCGAGCCCGTAGGTGTCGTGCGCGTGCAGCGCCCAGGCCTTCGCCTGGGGGAAGCGAGCTTTGGCCCGCGCGAACAGCCGCCCGACATGCGCCGGGTCGGCGCGTCCCGTCGTGTCGCACAGGCAGATCTCGGCGTCGGGCTTGAGCGCGACCAAGCGGTCGAGCAGCGCCAGCGCCTTCTCCTCCGGGACGCGGCCCTCGAAGGGACAGTCGAAGGCGGTCGCGAGGTCGAGGCGGATCGCGACCTCGCCGGGGATCGCTCGCAGCAGGCGGTCGTACTCGTCAGCCGATTCCCCGGGCGAGCGCCGGACGTTGTTGCGGTTGTGCGCCTCGGACACCGAGAGCACGAAGACGAGGCGGCGCGCGCCGGCCGCTACCGCGTCGCGCCCGCGCCGCTCGCTCGGCACCAGCACCTGGGGTTCGAGGCCGGGGAAGCGCGCGCAGGCGGCGAGCACCTCCGGCGTGTCGCGCATCTGCGGCAGCGCCGTCGCGCTCACGAAGGAACCGATCTCTATGCGCCGGAGACCCGCGGCGACGAGGCGTCCGAGGATCTCGATCTTGCGCTCTGTCGGGATGAAGGGGCCGATGCCCTGGTAGCCGTCGCGCGGCCCGACCTCGACGATCTCCACCACGTCGTGCGTCATGCCGCCACTCCGTCCTCGCGCAGCTTCCCGATCGCGTCGGCGTCGAGCCCGGCCACATCGCGCAGGATCGCGTCGGTGTGCTCCCCCGCGCGGGGGCCGGGCCAGCGGATGCGGCCCGGATCGTCGGGCACGTGCGGCACGATGCCCGCGTGCAGCACCGTGCCGAATTGCGGGTCCTCGACCTCCTGCACCATGCCGCGGGCGCGGAACTGCGGGTCGGCGGCAATCTCGGCGGCGGTGTAGGCGATGGTCGAGGGCACGTCGGCCTCGGCCAGCATCCGCTCCAGGTCGGCAGCGGAATGCGTGGCGCTCCAAGCGCCGATCATCCGGTCGAGGTCCTCGACGTTCGCCACGCGCTTGCCGTTGCCGATGAAGCGCGGATCCTGCGCCAGTTCGGGCTGCCCCATCAGGGCGGTCAGGCGGGCGAAGATCGGCTCGGAATTGCCGGCGATCAGAATCCACTTGCCGTCCGCGGTCGGGTAGGCGGAGGAGGGGGAGGCGGTGGCGATGCGCGCACCCGTCGGATGCCGCACCGAGCCGAATACGCCGTATTCGGGCAGCATGCCCTCCATCATCGAGAGCACGGATTCGGTCAGCGCCACGTCGATGGCACGGCCGCGCCCGTCCCCGCCCTCCTTCCGGTCGCGCGCCCACAGGGCCGCCACGATGCCGAAGGCCGCGTAGAGCCCGGCGATCGAATCGCCGATCGAGACGCCGACGCGCACGGGCGGCAGGTCCGAGACGGAGGGCGGGTGGTTGGTGAGGTAGCGCAGGCCCCCGATCGCCTCGCCGATCACCCCGAAGGCGGCGCGGTCGCGGTAGAGCCCGTCCTGCCCGTAGCCGGAGATGCTGGCGACCACGATGCCGGGCCGCGCGGCCTCCATCGCCTCGCGGCCAAGGCCCATCTTGGCGAGCTGGCCGGGGCGGAAGTTCTCGATCACCGCGTCGCAGGTACGCACGAGGCGCAGCACGACCTCGACCGCGCGCGGATCCTTGAGGTTCAGCACGAGGCTGCGCTTGTTGCGCTGGTGCATCGAGGTCCAGGGCGCGCCCGCGCCCTCGACCTGCCGTCCCCACTGGCGCACCGGGTCTCCGCCGGGCGCCTCGACCTTGATCACGTCAGCCCCGAGGTCGGCGAGCAGCCGCGACCCGAACGGGGCGGCGACGAAATGGCCGAGTTCGAGGATGCGCAGGCCCGTCAGGGGGCCGCTGGAGGGGGCGGAATCGTGTGTCGGCATCGCGGTTCGACCGGCTCTGGGGGAAGGGTCAGGCGACGTGCTGCGCGGAACCGGCGCCGAGCCGCTCGCGCAGCCAGTTGATAACGCCGCCCTTCAGCAGCAGTTCGGTCTGGCGCCGCGACAGGTCGTGGCGAAGCTGGATCTGCCGCTTGCCCCCGACGATGGCGACGATTTCGCGGCCCGCCTGCAGCGCGGCGGCGATGCCCGCGATCTCGATCTCCTCGCCCGGGTCGGGGCGGCCATCGACGAGGTGCGAGCGGACGAGCTTCTGCGTCAGGTTCAGCGGCACCGGCGCACCTCCCTGGTTCAGCGCCGGCGCTCCCGCCATCCGAAGAACGCGCGGAGGCAATCAGGTCGGCGCAGCCTGAGTATTTAGCTCAGGCGCATGATTGCAGGCAGGGAAGCAGAGAAGTGGGTTTAGCACAAGTGAGTTTTGTGCGGTTCGTCCATGGCAACGCTTGACCGCACGTGCCATCTATTGCTTAGTTTATCATTCCGCGAGCCCGTCCCCCGGCCGGGGTAATACAGGCCGCATATCCGGGGGTCAGTTCCGGCGGTCGCTGGACAGGCGGCAACTTTCCGCCGGGCGAGGCGGCGACAGGCGTTCCACGCCTCCAGGTCGTGCTCACCCACTGCTGGGCGCTGCTGGCCGGCCTTCTCCGGCAGCGCGTCCTCGCGGGAGTCGGTCCCGTGGATCTCGCCCTGCTGTCACATGGAGGGGTGAGCCAGCTAGCCGCACGCTTACGAACCTGATGCGAAAGCTCCGCGTGGCGGTGGATGTCAGGGAAGCGTGTCAGGAAATCATATGTCCGGACAACCCTCACAACCGGACATTCCAGACAGATGCTGCGAGGGGCCGCTTTGGGTCACGAGCAGTCGGCCGCGATAACGGCGGATCTGGGTCGCGTCCACCGGAGTGGTGGCAATTGGAGGAGGGCCACCGGTGGGATCGGTCAGGCCGCCGCGGGTGGAAGGTGAACCGGCTCGGCGGGTGGAGCAAGCAGGCTTGGCGCGTCGTCGGCGCCGGAGGCGAGACCGTTCAGGGGCTCCAGGCCGAGATAGCGGTGCTGGAGCGACCACTCGTCGTTGGCCTCGATCAGCACGGCACCGATCAGCCGGACGATCGAGGCTTCGTTGGGGAAGATGCCGACCACGCCCTTCCATCGCCCGGGCCAGCTTCGGCAGGCTGCTGTGAGCAGAGGCGGCAATGGCGCGCCATAACTCGCGCGCCTTGTCCTGTGTCGGCTGGACGAAGACCTCGCGGATGGCTGTGGCGACGCGGGATTGCTGGGCTCTGGGAATGGGAGATGGCGAAGCAATCAACCGGATGGCGTATGACGCGCTCGTCGATCTCCTTGCCCAGCTTGGAGACCTGGCTCTTGGAGAGGCCGCTCATGCCCATGGCCTGCACCAGGTCCTCCACCCGGCGGGTGGACACGCCTGAGATCCAGGCCTCCTGGATCACGGCGGTGAGCGCCTTCTCGATCGTGCGCCGGGGCTCCAGGAACGGCGGAAAGGCGGAGGGGCCGCTCCTGAGCTTGGGCACCTTCAGCTCAAGCGTGCCGAGCCGGGTCTCCAGGGTTCGGTCGCGATCGCCCTGGCGCTCTCGGACCATCCAGATCGCTCGCGCCAGATCGCTCGCGTGGCTCCTCCCGAAGAAGAGTGGCTTATGCGGCGCCACGGCGCGGTCCTCCCGACAAGCGGAGTCTCCGGGAGATCCGGGGCGGTTCACGCCGAAGGCTCACCGTCCGCCTGGTGATCGGGATTCCCGGGTTCGGGGTTCGTGCGAGCAAGCCGATCCGCACCGGTCACCGTCGGTGACCACCCTCGCGAGAGATCGGGCCTGCAGCCGTGCCCTGCAGCGCGCGGCTGCAGGCCCGATCTCTCGCTCCGCCTCGGCAACGCCGCTCCACGGGGCGCGGCCCCTGGAGAGCGGAACCGTGCCTGTCCGAATTGACAGACAGGAAGCTGTTCGCATAACCGTACAGATGACTGACCCGCTCTCGGCCCGGCAAGGCGTGAGCCAGGGAGTTCCGCATGGCGGCGGCCATCGAACCGCACAAGGCGCGCAGGCTCTACCTGCTCCTGCGCGAGCGCATCGCCGGGGGCCGCCTGCCGAACGGCGCGCGACTGCCCGGCGAGCCGGCGCTCGCGGCCGAGCACGGCCTGTCGCGGGCGACGGTGCGCCGCGCCCTCGACCTCCTGTCGAGCGAGGGGCTGGTGGAGCGGCGCGCGGGATCGGGCACCTTCGTGCGCCAGGAGGGCGCGGCGCGGCCCGTGGTCGCCGATCTGCCGAACCTGCTCTCGGGCCTGATCCAGATGGGCCGCGCGACCGGCGTGCGGCTGCTGTCCTTCGGCTACGAGCCGGCCCCGGCGGCGATCGCCGAGGCGCTGGTGCTGGCGCCGGGCGAGCGGGTGCAGCGCTCCGTTCGGGTGCGCCTGATCGACGGCAAGCCGTTCTCGTACCTCACCACGCACGTGCCCGAGCGGATCGGCCTGTCCTACTCGGAGGCCGACCTCGTCACCACGCCGCTCCTCGAGCTGATGGAGCGCTCGGGCGTCGCCGCCGCGCGCGCCACGCAGGCCATCACCGCGACGCTCGCCGGGCCCGAGGCCGCGGAGGCGCTGGACCTCGGCCTCGGCGCCCCCGTCATCGACCTCACCCGCGTCGTCTACGACCCGCAGGGACGCGGCGTCGAGCACCTGCACGCCCTCTACCGGCCCGACCGCTACGCCCTGCGCATGGACCTCGTGCGCACCGGCGAGGCGGGCGAGCGGCACTGGGCGCCCGCCGCGCCACCCCCACCCAGACCTGCCCGCGCCGCCGCGCAGAGGAGACCCGCCCGATGATCGCGTCCGATCGCGTCCCGAACCGCCGCCGCGTGCTCACGGGCGGCGCGGCCGCCGCCTCGCTCCTCGCGATGCCGGCGGTGCTGCGGGCCGAGCCCGCGCCGGTGAAGATCGGCATCCTCCAGCCGCTCACCGGGGCGCTCGCCGGCGACGGCGACCTCGGCCGCCTCGGGGCGGAACTCGCGGTGGCAGACCTCAACGCCGCGGGCGGCCTCAAGGCGCTGGGCGGCGCCCGGATCGAGGCGGTGATCGCCGACAACCGCTCGAACCCGGAAGCCGCCGCCCAGGAGGCCGAGCGCCTCGCGGGCGAGGGCGTCGCCGCGATCGTGGGCGGCTTCGGCAGCGGCCTGTGCGCCACCGCCAGCCAGGCGGCGGCCCGCTACGACCTGCCCTACCTGATCGATGTCGGCGTCGCCGATTCGCTCACGCAGCGCGGCCTCAGGAACACCTTCCGGTTCTCCCCGAGCTTCAGCATGGTCACGACGAGCGCCCTGGAGCGCCTCGTCGCCCTCAATGACGGGGCCGGCAAGCCCGCCCGCACGGTGGTGATCGTGCACGAGGACGGGCTGTTCGGCTCGGGCCTCGCCAAGCTGCTCCAGGCCGAGCTGCCCAAGCGCGGCTTCGAGATCCTGGAGACGATCGCCCATCCGACTCCGGCCCGCGACATGGCCAACGTCGTGCTGCGCATCCGCTCGCTGCAGCCCGACCTCGTCGTTCCGTCGAACTACTACGGCGAGTTCGTTCTCCTCGCCCGCACCCTGCAGCAGCAGCGCGTCCGCCCCAAGGGCATCTACGCCATCCTCGGCGGCGGCGCGTCGAGCCTCCGCTTCGTCAAGGAGTTCCCTCAGGCCGCCGAGGGGGTGATGGATTGCAACCACTGGCCCGATCCGAAGAACCCGGCCGCGGCCGAACTGCGCCGACGGACCGAGGCGGCCGGCCGCGCCTTCGCCTACAACGTGCCGATGAACTACTCGGCCGTGCGGCTGATGGCCGAGGCGATCGAGAAGGCCGGCGCCCCCGACCGCGCCCGGATCATCGAGGCGCTGGCCACGCAGAGCTTCGGCAGCGGCGTGATGCCCTACGGCCAGTCGCGCTTCGCCGGCGGCCAGAACGCCAGCGCGCTGCCCCTCAACACGCAGGTCCAGGGCGGCGACGTCAAGGTGATCGCCCCGGACGGCTTCGCCGAGGCCAAGCCGAACTTTCCCCTGAGGGCCTGAGCCGATGTACGCGCCCCAGATCCTGATCGAGGCGGCCCTCAACGGCCTGATGACCGGGGCCGTCTACGCGCTGATCGCGCTCGGATTGACCTTGGTCTACGGGGTGCTGCACATCATCAATTTCGCGCACGGCGCCCTGCTGACCTGCGCGATGTTCGCGGTGTGGGGCGCCTCCGCCACCGCGCATGTCGATCCCTACCTGGCGCTGATCGCCGTGGTGCCGCTGATGTTCGGCCTCGGCTACGGGCTCCAGCGCCTCGTCATCGGCCCGGCGAGTCACGGCAGCGACGACAACGTGCTGCTCGTCACCCTCGGTCTCTCGATCGTGCTGGAGAACGCGCTGCTGGCGGCGTTCCGCTCCGACACCCGGGCGATCGAGTCCGACGCGGCGCTCCAGGTGGTCGAGGTCGGGCCGCTGTTGCTCTCGACCCCGCGGCTGATCGGCCTCGCCGGCTCGCTCGTGGTCACGGGCCTGCTCTGGCTGCTCCTCAACCGCACCGACACGGGCCGGGCGATCCGGGCGGTCTCCCGCGAGAAGCTCGGGGCCCGCCTCGTCGGCATCGAGGTCGACCACGTCTACGCGGTCACCTTCGGCCTCGGCTGCGCCTGCCTGGGCGTGGCGGCATGCCTCCTGATGCCGACCTACTACGTCAATCCGCGCTCGGGCGCCGCCTTCGTGCTCGTCGCCTTCACCATCGTTGTGCTCGGCGGCATGGGCTCGATCACCGGCGCGCTGGTGGGCGGCCTGGTGATCGGGGTCGTCGAGAGCTTCTCCGGCCTCATCCTCGGCGACAGCCTCGGGCAGATCGGCATCTTCCTGATCTTCATCCTGGTGCTGCTGGTGCGGCCGACCGGCCTGTTCGGGGCGCGCGCATGACCCTTCGCGACGTCCTGCCCCCGCTCCTCGCCCTGGCGGCGCTGGGAGCGCTGGCCTTCCTCGGCCTCTCGGGCAGCGCCCTCAACTTCCTCATCACGACGCTGATCATCGCGCTCGCGGGCCTCGGCTGGAACGTGCTCGGGGGCTTCGGCGGCCAGTACTCCTTCGGCCACGCCGCCTTCTTCGGCACCGGCGCCTACGCCACGGCGGTGCTCCAGCTCAGGTTCGGCTGGAACGCCTGGGCCGGGCTCGCCGCCGGGATCGGCCTCGGCACCGCGACGGGGTTCCTGATCGGCACCCTGAGCTTCCGGGCCGGCCTGCGCGGCTCCTACTTCGCCCTTGTCACCCTCGCCTTCGCGGAAGTGTTCCGCATCCTCGCCAACGCCGCCGACCTCACCGGCGGGGCGGCGGGACTGCTCCTGACGCTCCAGCCCGGTTTCGGCACCATGCAGTTCGCCGACCGGCGCCTGTTCTGCCTGCTGGTGCTCGGCTTCGTCGGCGCGGCGCTCCTCGCCTCGCGCTGGATCGAGCGCTCGCGCTTCGGCGCCCAGCTGATCGCCGTGCGCGAGAACGAGGAGGCGGCCCGGGCGCTCGGCGTCGACGCCCTGCGGGTGAAGCTCGGGGCGATCGCCCTCTCCGCGGCGATCACCGCGGCGGCCGGGGCCCTCTACGTGCAGCACTTCCTCTACCTCGACGCCGGCGTCGCCTACGGCACCTGGATCTCCGTCGAGGCGCTGCTCGCGCCCATCGTCGGCGGCATCGGCACCGCCTTCGGGCCGCTCGTCGGGGCGCTCGCCCTCCAGGGGCTCGGCGAGGCGACCAAGCACCTCTCCGGCGGCGTCCCGGGCCTCGACCTCGTCGTGTTCGGCATCTGCCTCGTCGCCGTCATCGCCTTCGCGCCGCAGGGGCTCATCGGCCTCCTCCGCCGCCGGGCCGCGGCCGCGGGAGCCTGAACGATGCTCGCCGCCCAATCCCTCACCAAGCGCTTCCAGGGGCTCGTCGCGGTGAGCGACGCCTCGCTCGCGGTGCCGGCCGGCTCGATCACCGGGCTGATCGGCCCGAACGGGGCCGGCAAGACCACCCTGTTCGGGATGATCTCCGGCTTCCTCGCCCCGAGCGCCGGCCGGGTGCTGTTCGAGGGCCGGGACGTCACCGGCGAGGCGCCGCACCTGCGGGCGCGCCGGGGCATCGCCCGCACCTTCCAGATCGTCCAGCCCTTCGCGGGCCTCACCGTGGCCGAGAACATCGCGGTCGGCGCCTACCTGCGCCATCCGCGCCGGGCCGAGGCGGTGGCGCGGGCCCGCGAAGTCGGCACCCGCGTCGGGCTCGGCGCCCTGCTCGACCGGCCGGCCGCCAGCCTGACGGTGGCCGGGCGCAAGCGCCTGGAGGTCGCGCGCGCGCTCGCCACCGAGCCGCGGCTCCTCCTGCTCGACGAGGTGCTGGCCGGGCTCAACCCCTCGGAGATCCGAGACATCCTGCCGGTGGTGCGGGCGATCCGCGCCGAGGGGGTCACCATCCTGATGATCGAGCACATCATGCAGGCCGTGATGACCCTGTGCGAGGAGGTCCACGTCCTCGCGCAGGGGCGCATGGTCGCCTCCGGCCCGCCGCGCGAGGTCTGCCGCGACCCCCGGGTGATCGAGGCCTATCTCGGCCGGGGCGCCGCCGCCCGCCTGGAGGCGCAGGCCTCCGATGCTTGAGGTGACGGGCCTGCGCGCCGGCTACGGCGCCACCGAGGTGCTGCGCGGCCTCGACCTCGCGGTGGCGGCGGGAGAGATCGTCGCCGTGCTCGGCGCCAACGGCGTCGGCAAGACCACGCTCAACAAGGTCCTGTCCGGGGTGCTGCCGGCGCGCGCCGGCACGATCCGGTTCGACGGCCGCCCGATCACCGGCCTCTCCGCGGCCGCCATCGTCGAGGCCGGCCTGATCCACGTGCCGGAGGGGCGCCGGATCTTCCCGAACCTCAGCGTGCGCGAGAACCTCGAACTCGGCAGCTACCGGCGCGGCCGGGCGCGGCGCGGCGCCAATCTGGAGCGCGTCTACGCCACCTTCCCGCGCCTGAGGGAGCGGGCGGGGCAGGCCGCCGGCACGCTCTCGGGCGGCGAGCAGCAGATGCTCGCCATCGGCCGCGGCCTGATGGCCGAGCCCCGCCTGCTCATCCTCGACGAGCCCTCGCTCGGCCTCTCGCCGCTCCTCGTCGAGGAGATGTTCGCCCTCGTGGCGCGGCTCAACCGCGAAGGATTGCCGATCATGCTGGTGGAGCAGAACGTGGTGCAGTCGCTCGATCTCGCGACCCGCGCCTACATCCTGGAGAACGGGGCCGTCTCGCTGCAGGGCGAGGCCGCCGCGCTCGCCGCCGACCCGGCCCTGCGCCGGGCCTATCTGGGGCTCTGAGATGGGCATCGTCACCCCCGGCATCATACCGGCCTCGGAACTGCTCGGCCCCGGCGCGGCGCCCGCGCCGGCCTGGCTCGCGCGCTGGACCGGCTTCGCGGCGGATCTCACCCCCGCCGACTTGCCCGCCGCCGTAGTGGAGCGCACCAAGCTCGTCCTCCTCGACAGTCTCGGGGTGATCGCGGCCGGCCTGCAGGAGCCCGAGTGCCGGGCGCTGGCCGAGCGCCTCGCGGCCCGCCGCCCCGGCCCGGCGCCGGCGCCCGGCAGCGGGCTTCGCCTCGATCCCCGCGACGCCGCCCTCGTCAACGGCTGCGCCGGCACCGCCCTCGAACTCGACGAGGGCAACCAATATGCCCGCGGCCATCCGGCGATCCACGTGGTGCCGGCCGCCCTCGCCGCCGCGCAGGACCGCGGGACCGGCGGCCCGGCGCTGCTCGCCGCCATCGCCCTCGGCTACGAGATCGGTGCGCGCATCGGCATCGCCTCGCGCCTCGCCGTGGCGATGCACCCGCACGGCACCTGGGGCACGGTCGGCGCCGCCCTCGCGGTGGCGCGCCTCAACGGCGCCGACGCGGCCGGGATCGGCCGGGCGGCCGGCATCGCGGCGACCCTCGGGCTCGCCACCAGCCGGCGCACGATGCTGGAGGGGGCGACCATCCGCAATGCCTATGCGGGCTTCTCGAACCAGCTCGGGCTCACCGCCTGGGACCTCGCCGAGAGCGGATTCCTGCCCGAGCGCGACGGCATCGCCACCGTCTACGGGAGCGTCATCGCCGAGGGCTTCAGCGCCGCGGCGATGATTGAGGATCTCGGCACGCGCTGGGAGATCGCCCGCAACTACTTCAAGCGCCACGCGGCCTGCCGCTACACCCACGCTGCCCTCGACGCCCTGGCGCGGATCCGCGCCGAGGCCGGGCCGATCGATCCCGGAGCGGTGCGCGCCGTCGAGGTCGCCACCTATGTCTGGGCGGCGCAGTTCGACCACCCGGCCCCCGCGACGATGCTCGCCGCCAAGTTCTCGCTGCCCTACACGCTCGCCGCCGCCCTGATGCGCGGAGAGGCCGATGTCGCGGCCTTCCGGCCGGAGGCCCGGGCCGATCCGCGCATCCTGGCGCTCGCCCGCCGGGTGAGCGTGCGGGAGGATCCGGCCATGACCGCGCGGCTGCCGGCCTTCCGCCCGGCTCGGGTCACGCTGAGCCTGGCGGATGGGCGCCGCCTCTCGGCGGAGGTCGAGACCAACCGCGGCGACACCGAGGATCCCTACGCCCCCGAGGAGGTCCGCGCGAAGTTCCGCGCCCTCGCCGGCCCCGTCTGGGGGAGCGCCCGGGCGGACCGCATCGCCGCGGCGGTGGCGGAGATCGACCGCGCCGCCGACCTCGGGCCGCTCCTCGCCCTGATCGCGTAGGCCGCTTTCCCCGCCGCGCGCCGAGACCATCCGCCAAGGACGACAATCAGGAAGTCCCGCGTCATGTCCCTGAAGTCCCGCCTCGCCGAGGACCGCGTCCTCGTCGCTCCCGGCGTCTACGACGCCCTCACCGCCTCGCTCGCGACCGACGCGGGCTTCGAGGCGCTCTACCTCTCGGGCGCGGCCATCGCCTATACCCGGCTCGGCCGGCCCGACATCGGCCTCGTGTCGATGAGCGAGGTCGCCGAGACCATCGCGCTGGTGCGCGACCGGGTGGCGACGCCCCTCGTGGTCGATGCCGACAACGGCTACGGCAACGCCCTCAACGTCGAGCGCACGGTGCGGCTGTTCGAGCGGGCGGGGGCGAGCGCGATCCAGCTCGAGGACCAGAGCTATCCCAAGCGCTGCGGCCATCTCCAGGACAAGAGCCTGATCGGCGCGGCCGAGATGGTCGGCAAGATCCGGGCGGCGCTCGATTCCCGGCGCAGCGCCGAGACCCTGGTCGTCGCGCGCACCGACGCGGTGGCGGTGGAGGGGTTCGAGCGCGCCGTCGAGCGGGCCCGGGCCTACGCGGAGGCCGGCGCCGACGTGCTGTTCGTCGAGGCGCCGCGCTCGGCCGAGCAGCTCGCCGCGGTCACGGCGGCGCTCGGGCCGGTGCGCCCCCTCGTCGCCAACATGGTCGAGGGCGGCGACACGCCGCTGTCCTCCGCGGCCGATCTCGGGCGCCTCGGCTTCCGGCTGGTGATCTTTCCCGGCGGCATCGTGCGGGCGCTCGCCCGCACCGCGCAGGCCTATTACGGCTCCCTGGCGCGCAGCGGCACCAACGCGCCCTTCGCCGACCGGATGTTCGACTTCGCGCAGCTCAACGCCCTGATCGGCACGCCAGAGATGATCGCCCGCGGCCGCTCCTACGAGGGGCCCGCGGGACCGCAGACCGTCCCCGGCCGGGAGGCCGGCCGATGACCGCGATCGATCCCGTCACCCTGGCGGTCCTGAAGGGCCGCCTGGAGCAGATCGCCGACGAGATGGACGCGACGCTCTACCGCTCGGCCTTCAACCCGATCATCGCCGAGGCCCGCGACGCCTGCCACGGCCTCTACCACGCCGAGACCGGGGACACCCTGGTCCAGGGCACCCGGGGCCTGCCGATCTTCGTCGGCGCCATGGCCTTCGCGGTGCGCGCGGTGATCGCCAAGGTGGCCCGCGAGGGCGGCCTGGAGCCGGGCGACACGTTCCTGTTCAACGACCCCTACGCGGGCGGCACCCACCTCAACGATTTCCGGCTGGTGAGGCCGGTCTTCCGCGAGGGCCGGCTGTTCTGCTGGCTCGCCTCGGTCGGCCATTGGCTCGACATCGGCGGCAACGTCCCGGGCGGCTACAACCCGAAGGCCACCGAGAGCTTCCAGGAAGGCGTGCGCGTCCCGCCCGTCAAGCTGATCGCGGCCGGGCGCCTCAACCAGGACCTCGTCGACCTCCTCGCCGCCAATTCGCGGGTCCCGGTCTCGAACTGGGGCGACCTCAACGGTCAGCTCAACGCCCTCGACCTCGGCGAGCGCCGCTTCGCCGCGCTCCTCGACGCGTACGGCGACGCCACGGTGGCGACGGCCTTCGCGGCCTTCTCGGACCGGGCCGAGGCGCTGATGCGCGCCGCGATCCGGGCGCTGCCGGACGGCACCTTCGCCTTCGCGGACGTCCTCGACAACGACGGCATCGTGGACGCGCCCCTGACCATCGCCCTGGACCTCACGGTGGAGGGCGACCGGATGAGGCTCGACTTCTCGCGCTCCTCGCCTCCCGCGCAGGGGCCGATCAACATCTCCTACGCGACCGCCGTCGCGGCCTGCTACGTGGCGCTCAAGCACGTCTTCACCGACGTGCCGGCCAATGCCGGCTGCCTGCGGCCGATCACCTTCGTGATCCCGGACACCACGCTGCTGGGTGCGGGCGCCCCGAGGCCGATGGCGGGCTACACCGAGACCATCCTGCGGCTGATCGGGGTGGTGTTCGGCGCCCTCGCGCAGGCCGATCCGGCCCGGGCCACCGCGGCGCCCTTCGGCACGATCAACGCCCTCTCGCTCGCCGGGCACCGCCCGGACGGCAGCCGTTGGGTGATGTTCTCGTTCTTCGGGGGCGGGCTGGGCGGCAACCCGGAGACGGACGGGCTCAGCCACGCCAACAACCCGATCTCCACCGCGACGATCCCGCCGGTGGAGATCCTCGAGGCGGCCTACCCGGTCCTGTTCACCCAATGGGCCCTGCGCCCGGACAGCGCCGGGGCAGGGACCCATCGCGGCGGCCTCGGCGCGGTCTACGAGATCGAGGCCCTGACCGACGCCGACGTGTTCCTGATCGGCGAACGCGGCACCGTCCCGCCCTTCGGCGTGGCGGGCGGGCGCCCGGCCGCCCTCAACCGCTTCGCCTGGCAGACGCCGGGGGGCTGGGCGAGCCCGCCGATGATCTCGAAGGTCACCGACGTGCGCATCCGGGCCGGCGAGCGCGTGCGCCTCGAAACGCCCGGCGGCGGCGGCTGGGGCCCGCCCGCGGAGCGCGCCCGCGAGGCCCTGCGCCGCGACCTGCGCCTCGGCTACGTCACGCCGGGAGCCGCCGCCCGCGACTACGGCGTCGAACCCGGAGAGGCCCGATGAGCGATCCCGCCCGCGCCATCGTCGGCGTCGACGTCGGCGGCACCTTCACCGACCTGTTCCACTACGACGAGGCGAACGGCCGCTTCCGCACCGGCAAGGTGCCCTCGCACCGCGGCGACGAGGCGGTCGGCTTCCTCGCCGGCCTCAAGGGCTTCGGGCCGGTGGCGGGCCTCGCCTCGATCGTGCACGGCACCACGGTGGGCACCAACGCGCTCCTGGAGCGGAAGGGCGCCCGCATCGGCCTCATCACCACGGCGGGCTTCCGCGACGTGCTGGAGATGCGCCGGCGCGACCGGCGCCACACCTGGGGCCTGTGGGGCGACTTCGTGCCGGTGGTCGAGCGCGACCTGCGCCTCGAGGTCGATGAGCGCACCCTCGCGGACGGACGCGTGCGCAGGCCGGTGGACCCGAAGGAGGTCGCGGCGGCCGCCCGCCGGCTCCTGGACCTCGGCGCCGAGGCGCTGGCGATCTGCTTCGTCAACGCCTACGCCAACCCGGAGAACGAGCGCGCGGCGCTCGCCGCCGCGGCCGCCGTCTGGCCGAACGGGCACGTCGCCTGCTCGTCGGACATCCTGCCGGAGATCCGGGAATTCGAGCGCACCTCGACCACGGTGCTCAACGCCTACCTTCAGCCGGTGGTCGGGACCTATCTGGGCAAGCTCGACGCGGCGCTCGCCGCCGAGGACTTCGCCGGCCGCTTCCACATCGTCCAGTCGAACGGCGGCGTGATGTCCACCGCCACCGCGCGCCGGCTCCCGGTGCGCACGGCCCTCTCCGGGCCGGCTGCGGGGGTCATCGCGGCGGCGGCGATCGCGCAGGCCGCGGGCTTCCCGAACGTGATCACCGGCGACCTCGGAGGCACCTCGTTCGACGTCTCCCTGGTGGTCGGGGGCGAGACCGCCCTCGCGGCCCAGACGGTGATCGATTTCGGCCTCGTGATCCGCACGCCGATGATCGAGATCAGCACGATCGGGGCCGGCGGGGGCTCGATCGCCCGGGTCGATGCGGGCGGGCTCCTGCAGGTCGGGCCCGAGAGCGCCGGCTCGCGGCCGGGTCCGGTCTGCTACGGCCAGGGCAACGCGCGGCCCACCCTCACCGACGCCAACGTGGTGCTCGGGCGCATCAACGCCGAGCGGCCGATCGGCGGGGCGCTCGCCCGCCTCGACGTGGGGGCCGCCCGCGCCGCCATCGCGGCGCACGTCGCCGAACCCCTCGGCCTCGACGTGATGGCGGCGGCCGAGGCGATCGTGCGGGTGGCGGACGCCAAGATGGCGGGGGCGATCCGCCTCGTCTCGATCGAGCGCGGCTACGACCCGCAGACCTTCGCGGCGGTCCCGTTCGGCGGCGGCGGCGCCCTGCACGTGGGGGCGCTGATCAAGGACGTCGGTCTGAAGGGAGCCCTGGTGCCGCGTTTTCCCGGCGTCACCTCGGCGCTCGGCTGCGTCATCGCCGACATCCGCCACGATCAGGTCCGGACCCTGAACCTCGCCCTCGACGGCCTCGATGCCGCCTCCCTCGACGCCCGCATGGTGGCGGAGGCCGGTGCCGCCCGCGCGGTGGTCGAGGCGGCCGGCCTGACCGTGTCGCGCATCGACACGGTGTTCGCGCTCGACATGCACTATGCCGGCCAGACCCACACGGTGGCGGTGCCGCTGCCCGTCCGGGTGACGGAGGGCACCACGGGGGTGAGCGCGGCGCTGATCCACGCGGCGTTCGAGGACGCCTACCGGACCTCGTTCAGCCGGCTCCTGCCCGGGGTGCCGGCCCGGATCGTCAACCTGCGCACCGCCGCCATCGGCCGGCGGCCGCATTTCGATCTCGCGGCCCTGGCGCCCGGCCCGGACGCCTCGTTCGAGGCCGCCCGCCGCGGCAGCCGGCCGGTGTGGTTCGACGGCGCGTGGCACGAGGCGGCCGTGTTCGCGCGGCTCGACCTGCCGGTCGGGGCGGAGATCCCCGGCCCGGCGATCCTGGAGCAGCCGGACGCCACCACGGTCATCGATCCCGACCTGACCGCGCGGATCGACCGGCTGGGCAACGTCGTGGTCACCCGGACAGGCGAGGCCGCATGAGCGACGCCACGATCCCCCTGGCGCGCACCGCGCTCCTGATCTGCGATCTCCAGAACGACTTCCTGCACCCGGACGGCGCCTACGGCCGGGCCGGGCAGGCGGCGCCCGAGATCGCCGCCCTGCCGGCGCGGCTGAAGCCCCTCGCGGACGCGCTCCGGGCGCGGGGCGGCTTCGTCGTCTCGACCCACTTCACCCTGGTGCCGGGCCGGGGCGGCGAGCCGTTGATCTCCCCCCACCTGCGCGCACTGCGCCCGTTCCTGACGCGGGGCGACTTCCTGCCCGGCGCCTGGGGACACGCCCTGGTGGACGACCTGCAGCCCGCCGACCTCACGGTCGAGAAGGTCGCCTACTCGGCCTTCTACATGACGCGGCTCGAATGGGTCCTGCGCAAGTGCGGCATCGAGCGGCTGATCGTGTCCGGCATCGTCACCAACGGCGGCGTCGCCTCGACGGTGCGTGACGCCCACGTGCGCGACTTCGCGGTGACGCTGCTGTCGGATGGCTGCGCGGCCTTCTCGGCCGAGGTCCACGAGACCGCCGTCGAGGCCCTGCGCCCGGTCTGCCGGGTGGCGACGGTCGCCGAGATCCTGGCTGAGATCATGGCGGAGACCGGCGCATGACCGTCGCCTGCGCCGAGGGCGTCGCCTTCGCCGCTGCCGTGCCGGTCGCGGTGATCGGCGCGGGTGCCGCCGGCCTCGTGGCGGCGCTCGCCGCCCGCGAGGCCGGCGCCGAGGTGCTGGTGCTGGAGCGCGATCCCGTGCCGCGCGGCTCGACCGCGCTCTCGGCCGGCCTGATCCCGGCCCCCTTCACGCGGTGGCAGCGGGCGGCCGGCATCGCCGACAGCCCGGAGGACTTCGCCGCCGACATCATGGCGAAGGCCGGGAGCGAGCCCGACCCCGGTCTGGTCCGCCTCCTGACCCGGACCATCGGCCCGGCCCTCGAATGGCTCGCCGACCGCCACGGCCTCGACCTGTCGGTGATCACCGACTTCCGCTACCCGGGCCACCGCGTCCATCGCATGCACGGCCTGCCGAGCCGCTCCGGCGAGGAATTGGTCGACCGCCTGCGCGCCGCCGTCGAGGCCGCAGACATCCCGATCCTGTGCGGGGCCGCCGTCGACACCCTGTTCGCCGGGCCGGGGACGATCCGGGGGCTCGGCCTCGTGCGCCCCGACGGCACGCGGGACACGCTCGCCTGCGCGGCGCTGGTGCTCGCCTGCAACGGCTACGGCGGCAACAAGGCCCTGGTCGCCCGCCACGTGCCGGAGCTCGCGGGCGCCCTGTATTTCGGCCACGAGGGCAATCGCGGCGACGCGCTGCTCTGGGGCGAGGCGCTCGGCGCGGCGACCCGCCACCTCTCCGGCCACCAGGGCCATGGCTCGGTGGCGCACCCGCACGGCATCCTGATCACCTGGGCGACGGTCACCGAGGGCGGCTTCCAGGTGAATGCCGAGGGCCGCCGCTTCGCGGACGAGAGCCGCGGCTATTCCGAGCAGGCCGCCGAGGTGCTGCGCCAGCCCGGCGGCACCGCCGTGACGGTGTTCGACGCCCGCATCGCCGGCATCGCCGCCCAGTTCGAGGATTTCCGCCGGGCGCAGGACGCGGGCGCGATCGTGGCGGCCGACACCGTTGCGGATCTCGCCGCCCGCCTCCACCTCCCGGAGGACGCGCTGGCCGCCACCCTGGCCGAGGTCGAGGCGCTCAAGGAAGCGGGCGGGCGCGACGCTTTCGGACGCTCCTTCGCGGGCGTGCCGGCGCTCGTTGCGCCCTATCGGGCGGTGCGGGTCACCGGCGCCCTGTTCCACACCCAGGGCGGCCTCGTTGTGGACGACGCGGCCCGGGTGCTCACGGCGGCGGGCGGCGCGATCCCGAACCTGTTCGCCGCCGGGGGCGCGGCCTGCGGCGTGTCGGGGACCGGGCCGGGCGGCTACCTGTCGGGCAACGGGCTCCTGGCGGCGGTGGCGCTCGGCCGCGTCGCCGGGGCGAGCGCCGGCGCGCTCGCTGCCGGCTGACGAGACACCGGGAGGAGGCTCCATGACCCAGACGCCCCGCACCCTGTTCGACAAGGTCTGGGACGCGCACGTGATGGCCGCGCGCCCGGACGGGCAGGCCCTGCTCGCCATCGACCGGCACCTGCTGCACGAGGGCTCGTTCCACGCCTTCGGGATGATCGACCATGCCGGGCGGGCGGTGCGCCGGCCCGACCTGACCTTCGCGATCGCCGACCATTACGTGCCCTCGCGCGGGCGCGACCGCCCGATTCCCGATCCCGAGATCGCCGCCATGGTGTCGGGCCTCGCCGAGAACGCGGCCCGCCACGGCATCCGCCACTTCGGCCTCGACGATCCGGGCCAGGGCATCGTGCACGTGCTCGCCCCCGAGCAGGGCCTGACCCTGCCGGGCCTCACGATCGTGTGCGGGGATTCCCACACCTCGACCCACGGGGCCTTCGGGGCGCTCGGCTTCGGGATCGGGGCGACCGAGGTCGCGCACGTGCTGGCCACCCAGGCGCTCTGGCAGCGCCGGCCCAAGACCCTGCGCGTGACCATCGACGGGACGCTCGGCGTCCACGTCACCGCCAAGGACGTCATCCTGGCCATCATCGGCCGCATCGGGGCGGGCGGCGCGGTCGGGCACGTGCTCGAATACGCCGGCAGCGCGATCCGCGCCCTGTCGATGGAGGGGCGGCTGACCATCTGCAACATGTCGATCGAGGCGGGTGCGCGCGCCGGGATGGTCGCCCCGGACGACACGACCTTCGCGTTCCTCGACGGGCGGCCCTTCGCGCCGAAGGGCGAGACCTTCGCGCGGGCCGTGGCGGCGTGGCGGCGCCTGCCGAGCGATCCCGGCGCGCGCTTCGACCGCGAGGAGAGCCTCGAGGCGGGCGCCATCGCCCCGACCGTCACCTGGGGCACCAGCCCCGAGACGGCGGTGCCGGTGACCGGCACCGTGCCCGATCCGGCGGCCGAGTCCGATCTCGGCCGCGCCGGCCAGATGCGGGCGATGCTCGACTACATGGCGCTCGCGCCCGGGACGCCCCTCGAAGCGGTGACCATCGACCGGGTGTTCATCGGCTCCTGCACCAATGCGCGCATCGAGGACCTGCGCGCCGCGGCCAGCGTGCTGCGCGGCCGGCGCGCGGCGGTGCCGGGCCTCGTGGTGCCCGGCTCCGGCCCCGTGCGCCGGCAGGCGGAGGCCGAAGGGCTCGACGCGGTGTTCCGGGAGGCCGGCCTCGAATGGGGCGAGCCGGGCTGCTCGATGTGCGTCGGCATCAACGGCGACCTCGTGCCGCCGGGCGAGCGATGCGCCTCGACCACCAACCGCAACTTCCCGGGCCGCCAGGGCCCGAACGCGCGCACCCACCTGATGAGCCCGGCCATGGCGGCCGCCGCGGCCCTGACCGGCCGCCTCACCGACGTCCGCCGCCTCGGAGCGCCCTGACGATGCAGCCCTTCACGACCCTCACGGCGGTGGCGATCCCTCTCGGCGTCGCCAACGTCGACACCGACCAGATCCTTCCCGCCCGCTTCCTCAAGAAGCCGCGCAGCGCCGGCTACGGCGCCTTCCTGTTCCACGACGAGCGTCGCCGGGGCGACGCGATGCTCCTCGACGCGCCCGCCTACGCGGGCGCCGGGATCCTGGTCGCGGGTCGCAATTTCGGCTGCGGCTCCAGTCGCGAGGGTGCGGTCTACGCCCTCGTGGACGGCGGCATCCGCTGCGTGATCGCCCCGAGCTTCGGCGACATCTTCGCCTCGAATGCCGCCAAGAACGGCCTCCTCACCGTCGCGCTGCCGGAGGAGGTCGCGGCGGCGCTGAGGGCGCGCCTCGCCGCCGCCCCGGGCGCGACGCTCACGGTCGACCTGCCGGCCGAGCGCATCACCGATCCCGACGGTGCCGTGATCCCCTTCGCGATCGACCCGTTCCGCAAGCGCTGCCTCGTCGAGGGGCTGGACGACATCGACCTGACCCTGGCGCACGCGGCGGCGATCGACGCCTACGACGCGCGGGCAGAGCGCGAGACGCCGTGGCGGATCCCGCCGATGTAGACGGGCGGCGGAGCGGCCGTCGCCGGGCCTGCCCGGTCGCGAGGCCGGGCAGATCGCGGGACGCCGCCGGCGACGGAGCGCCGCGCATCTCGGGCCTGCTCCCGGGCGAAGGCCGCACGCGCGGCCGGCGCGAATGCGGACGCAAGAACCGGGATGCGCTGCGGGCTCCGCCGTGGTCCGCTGCGGTCGGGCGACGGGAGGGCGAAGGATGCGGCGGGGGAGAGCAGTGGGGATCGGCTGCGGCCTCGCGCTGGTGGCGCACGCGCCGCTCGCGGCATCCGGCGTGCCGGAAAGCGGACGCTACGAGGTCGAGGTGAGGCTGGAACTGCCGCATGTCGAGAGCGCGGCGGCCAGGAAGACGGTCCGCGTCTGCCTGGCGGGCGGCCCCGTCGTCGGCGACCATGGCCTGGCGGTGCTGAGCGACAACAACCCGCTCGCCACATGCCCGGCCTCGAACGTCCGGCAGGACGGTGACGAACTCACCTTCGACATCGCCTGCGCCGGCAGGAATGCCGGCTGGGCGACCGCGCGATTCCTGCTGGCGCCGACGGGCTTCCGCGGCCGCATCGCCATGTGGCTGGGCGGCAAGAACATGACCATGGCGGAGGTCCAGGCCGGTCGCCGGATCGGCGACTGCCGCGGCCCCGGTGCCGAGTCAGCGCCTGAGCCGTGACACCGTCGTCCACCCGCCACCGCCCTCCGAAGATGAGCGGCCGCGTCATACCACCGGTCATTTCCAATGACCGGTGGTGCTGCTCTCGAATTTTCGCCAAGCCTTTGGTTCGCAATCGAAAATTCGAGATGGAGCAGCGGCTCGATGCGTCGGCATCCTGAGCCGTTGGGATCAGATGGTCGTGCGCCCGAACCGGCCCGAGCGCTACAGTCCGAGCGTCACCTCGGCCCAGCGCGTGACGGCGTCGCCGCGGAGGAATTCGATCACGGCCTGCTCCTGCCTCGCCGGCTGGTCGACACCCAAGGCCGCCGTGGCAACGATCATGTCGCACCGCTCATGCAAGGCCACCGCGATCGCCGACTTCGCCGCCGCACCGCGGCCTCCGAGGGCGTAGCTGCGGCTGCGCCCCTTCATGGAGCGCACCGCTATGGCCTGCCCCGGACCGAGCGCCGTGCGCTCGGGGGCGATGAGATCGACGTCGCCGACGCGGTCGACGTCGTCATCGTCGATCGTCGTCACGCACCCGCACAACCCGAGCTTTGCCCGGACGGAGACGACAATCTCTGCGCCGCAGGACTCAGCTGGGCAGCGATAGGCCTTGCCTTTTCCCCACGGATCCGCCGGAAACGGCCATGCCGTCTCGGCCCAGGCGGGGGTCGGAGTGGCGTCGGTGGTCTCGGGATGCGCTGTGCGGCTGACGAGCAGGCCGACTGCCCCGAGCGCCCCAGCTGCAGCCAGGACAGCCGCCGCCGTGGTCAGGGTGGTCCTTCTCGCTGGCCTCGGCATGACCGTGCCTAATTCATCGCGACGAACGTGCGTGCGGCTCCGATCTCCGGCCGTTCAGAGGCCGAATTCGCCGCGAGCGCCAGCAGCTTCTCGTAATTCGCCTTCGCAGTTGTTCTATCGCCAAGCATCTCGGCGGCTTTGGCAGCGCCGAAGAAGCCGCGGAAGCGGTTCGGCTCCCTGACCTGACTCGCCTCGAAAGCGGCAAGCGCCTCCCTTGGCATGCCGCGCTCGAGCAGCATCTCGCCGTAGAGTTCCCGCGCCGGTGCGAGCGGCCCAGGCGTGACCACGTGCTTGTTCGTCCTGTCCTCGAGATCCGCCGCGGCGCTCATGGCCTTCAGCGCCTCGTCGTGCCGGCCTTGTGCGTGGAGCACCCAGGCGGCTGCGACCTGTCGCTGGATATCCACGATCTCCGCCCAGTAGACATCCTTCGCGTCGCGCAGGTTGTCGCGCAGCCCGGCGAGCGTCGCGATGTCGGGCGCGGCCGCCTCAGGCTGGCCCGAGCGCGCCGCGCCGAGCGCGCGAGCGAAGTGCGTGATCGCCGTCACGTACGCGAACGGGCTTGGCCGCACGGAGAGTTGCGACGCCGCGGACCACTCGCCGCGCTCGACGGCGTAGCGCGCCGGCGAGGCCGCGAGCGCGTAATGGGCAGCCAGCACGGTCGCCTTGAACTCGGTCTCGTGCATCATGTCTTCCACGACAGCACGCGCCTGATCATCCTGGCCGAGCTGCAGATAGGCATAAACCATGTAATCCTGTGCATGCAGGTAATTGCCGATCGACTTCTCGGCTCGCGCAGCCTTCCAAGAGGCGGTGTTCGAGTCAATCGAGTCTTTCCAGTGACCGACGCGCGTGTAGATGTGAGATGGCATGTGCTGCGCGTGCGGCGCGGCCGGCGCGATCTGCGCGTATCGATGCGCCGCCTCGAGTCCTCTGGCGGCAAGTTCCGGGTAATCGTAGAGGTGGATGAGGTAGTGCGTGACGCCAGGATGCCGAGGCAGGCGCTTTGAGAGCGGATCGAGGATCGAGATGCCTTTCAGCTGCTGGGCGTAGGTCTTGTCGTTGAGGTCGGCCGAGGTGTTGAGCGTGATGGCGTAGGCGATCTGTGCCTCGTCATCATGCATGTATTTTGCTGCCATCTTCTCCTGGGCGTCGCGGAAGAGCCGAATGCGGTGGCCATGGCTGAGCTTATCAAAGTCGGTGTACATCAACGCCAGCGCGTCAATGTAATCGCGTTCGCGCTCAGTCCTCGGATCCAGCGCCTTGGCGCGCTGAATGGCGGCGAGCCCCGGAGCGAGGTTGGGCTGCGGGATCGGGTTGTGAGGGTTGTCCAGGTAGGTCAGGGCGATGCCCCACTCGGCGATGGCGCAAGCGGGATCGGCTTTGAGGGCTTCCTCGAAGACCTCCCTGGCGGCCGAATACCAGTAGGAGTGCTGGTAGCGCATGCCGCGATCGAAGCGACGCTGCGCGACCTCGTTGCAGGACGTCTCGAAGTGAACGCTTCCGAGCTGCTGGTCGACCTCAGCCTGCGCGACGGCCGCCTGGCCGGACGCGAGGGCGATGACAGCAACGCTGGCGGCGGCCGCGAGCAAGAACGTGCGCATCGGATCACCCTCCTGTCGGCTGCGCCGCTGTCGGCTGCGCCGCGACCTCCTCCGGGCGTCCCGGCACTATACGCTCCCGCGACCGCTTCGCAAGCATCCAAGTCCTGTCGGCAAAGTTGCACAAAGTTATAATGTCAACTGTGCAAGTTATTTGAATGAGGAATTGCGCTGAAAAACGTATGTGCTTCAACGCACAGTGCTGCCGGTCCGTATCTGCGACCTCATAGGAAACGCGGAGCAGCGGAAATGAGTGAGCAAGCCCGACTGAGATGGATCTCTGTTGTGTTCGCGCTGCTGTGGACAGCAGCGATGCTGTGGTGGTCTGCCCCGCTCGAGGCGGCGGCGGTCGTGATATGGATCATTGCGGGCGCGGTCGTCGGCTTTCTCTGGCATTGGCTGATGAGCCGATGGCAGAGATGGTACCTCGGTTCAGGACGCGGGTCCTGACATCCGGAGCCCATGAGACGCGGCGAACGCTCCCGGACCTCGTGCTCAGGCGAGGTGGCGGCGAGCCATGGCGATCAGGATCGCCATGCCGATCACCAGATAGATCAGCGCCAGCGTGGGAGAGACGCAGATCCAGAGCCAAACGAACCCGAGCGCGAAGGGAAGCTTTCGCAGGCGCGGGATCGCCGCGAGCGCGAAAGCGGCGACGAAGCCGAAGAACCACCACATCGCGTCCCTCCCAGCATGACCACCGAGGTCGCGAGAGGCAGTCTGGCCCGCTCGAAGGTGAATGCAAGGGGGCACGTCACCGCGACGGCGTGGCGGCGGATGGGTCCACCCGCCAGCAGGTCCGCTAGAGCAGCACCCGATCACGTTGCAATCGGGTGCTGCTCTAGGTCTTTGATTTTGCCGATTTTGTGCGACGAACCGGCATCCACTTCGTCGGAAAATGCTCTGGGCCGTGCGACACTGCGCCTCCGCCGCCCTCGTTCTCACCGTCGCGGTCCGCGTCGGGAGTGCCGACGCAGCCTCCCCGACGCAGTCCGACCGCAGGGCCCTGAAACGGCCTGCACAGGGGATTGCGCCACCTGCCGCGGCAACCTCCCGCCGGACGGCGAGGAGGTGCGCGCCTGCTTCCGTGAGAACATGGCCAAGCGATCACCCCCGTGCCGAGCCGAGATCGGCCGCTACGAGGGGAGCGGCAGGACGGGCTGACGGGCCAGCGACCAGCGCGGGGACGCGGTCGACTTCCTGCTCACCGCCAGCCGCGATCTGCACGCCGCCAAGCGCTTCTTGCCGCGTCCTGCGCAAGATGCTGCAGCCGCAGGCGCTCCTCGGGCCGGACCGGATCGGCACCGATGACGCTGGCCCCGATTCGCCGGCGACCGCCGCAAGTCGCAAGCAGCGGCGCGGCGCACGATCCAGGGCTTCGAAGTCATGCTGCGACCACGCAAGCGCTTCGGGTTCTCAAGAGTGCGGACTCGTCGGAGGTAGAACCCGGTGCTCGCGCCAAGCTAAGCTTTATAGCTGGTCCGCTAGTGTGGCACTCGCTCCTATCGGGATTTGATACACTTATTTGACAAAGATCAATGTCAGCTATGTCATGCGATATTATTTATGCGCATTCTTGGGCTCGGAAATGGAGAGAACTCCATGTCTAGGAAGCGGGATACCTACGGCACATATAGCGCCCAGATGCAATTCACACAACACGCATATCAGAACAGTCTGCCCATACCGCAAACTATTGACACGGCCACGCGCGATCATATTACACTTCAAGTTCGACAGACAAACCAGTTTTTAGGCCTCTACGACTCATTCGGAAACATTATCGAGACAACTGTTTGGGGATACGGCACTGGTCAGACCGTCACTTACCCCGGACCAACTATTCTGGCCTACGAAAACCACCCGGTGACGGTGACATGGCAGAACAAACTGCCAAAAACGGGACACATCCTGCCGGTTGATACCTCGATCAACATTGCGGACTCAAATACTCACCCGCTTTCTTCTGGGTTCGTACCAATCGTCACTCACTTGCACGGGGGGCACAACGATTCAAAGTATGACGGCCTACCAGACCAATGGTTTACACAGAACGGAGGCCGTGGAAGCACCGGACCCCGCGATGTCGGTGCGATGTTCGAGACTTCAACCAGCGTATATCAGAATGATCAACACTCTGCTACTCTGTGGTATCATGACCATGCGCTGGGAATAACCCGCCTTAATGTGTACGCGGGCCTTGCTGGGTTCTACATCCTCCAGGATCAAGAGCGAGCCAACCTGGTGAGCGCCGGAGTCCTGCCGAGTGGGGCAAACGACGTCGGGGTAGCGATCCAGGATAGAGCTTTCACCAGCACCGGGCAGCTCTATTATCCAGCGTACCAGAACGACATACTGCCGGGCCAATTTAATGATGATGGCACACAAATGCGCGTAAAGGATGTTGTTCCGCAAGAGTTCTATGACGCGCATGGTGCAAATGCACCTTCCGTGGTTCCAGAATTCTTCGGAGATACCATTCTTGTCAATGGCATGGCATGGCCTAATCAGGATGTTGCCGCAGGAACACAAGAGCTCCGTCTGCTCAACGGTTCGGACTCCCGATTTTATGTGCTGAAGCTCGATGATCCTAATGTCAAAGTGACCTTGGTCGGCACAGACGGCGGCTTGCTGCCGCATGCTGTGACGATCATGGACGGCGATGGTGTGCAGGAGGACGATGAGTTCCTGGTTTTGGCCCCTGGCGACCGCACCGATCTCGTCTTCGATTTCAGCAACGTCCACCTTGATCCAGGAGAGGCGACCCACGCCGTACATCTCCAGAATGTGGGGCCCGCTTACTCGCCGTTTCAAGGCCTGAACGATGATGGGTCCCTCGCGGGTGACGGACGGGCGGCCACAGCCTCGGATCCGATCGGCAACATCATGCAGTTTACGGTCGATGCGCGCCTGGTGGCCGGCCATGCCACCGTGACGGATGGTACCGTGCTGTCGAGCAACTTCCACGACTTGGCGGTCGATAGCGACCACGACGGCATCGCAGACGGTGCCACGCAGGTCCGCAAAGTCGGATTGTTCGAGCAGGCAGATGAGTACGGCCGGACGATGCCCCTGCTCGGGACGGCTGAAGAAGGTGCCGTGCGCACCAGTCGAACCGAACTACATGCAGGGGAGACTTTTGGCCCGTTGGCCTATGATGCACCTGTGACTGAAACACCAGCTTTGTTCTCAACAGAGGATTGGCAGGTGTTCAATTTCACAGCAGACAGTCATCCAATACATCTCCATTTGGTGCAATATCAAGTAGTCGAAAAGCGCCATATCGATTTTCAAGACGCTAACGATGATGGTGTCCCGGACGACACGAATCATGACGGTGTCATCACTTATGGACACGACTCAGTGCCGGACTACAACTCAGCCGACATCTGGATTGGGGATCCAATGGCGCTGCGGCCTGAAGAAAGCGGCTGGCAGGATACGGTTGAGGTAGACCCGCATCAAATGATGTCGATTGTAGCGACGTTCGACAAGCCAGGAGAATACGTGTGGCACTGCCACATTCTTTCCCACGAAGACAACGAAATGATGCGACCTTTTACCGTGAATGATCCACTGCTCGCGTGATCTTTATCAGCACGCAAATCGAGCAGGGCCGCGATCAGAATGGCGTTCCGGATCCCGGCCTCGATCTTGAGGATGACCCCGGGGCTTGAAGCCTCGAGGCAGCTTAGGGTATTTCCCGCTGAAATGTGCCAGTTCAGCGGGACATGCAGCAAAGTCAGAAACCTAGAGCAGACGTCATGCCTCATCCTGAGCGAAGCCTGCTCTCGTCCTGATCTGCCTGGCGCTTCAGGCTGTGTCCGTGGCGGAACGAGGTGTCAAGAAGACGACCGATCCTATGACCTGGCCGCCCTCGCGGCCGGCGGCGTGCCAAGCTGAGAGCGCGGCCGGGGAACGCGCGCGGGAGCGCGGGGCGCACGGCTTCCAGGCTCCGCCGCCGGGACGGCCGGCGCGCGTCCCGCATCCTCCCCGACGGCGCGTGCCCGGGATCGAACGTCACGGCGCGCCGAGCCGGGTCGCCCACGCGCCGCGGACGCTACCTGCCGCTCGGCGCGGCCGTGCTCCCGGTGGCGGCATTGCCGCGGCTGTAACCCGCCGGTGCACCGCGGGTGACGTTGTTGAAGTGCCCTCCGCCGCGCATCATGCCCCTGCGGTGGTGGCGGTGGTGCCGCACGTGATGGTGGTGACGGCGCACGCGCGCTTCGCTGACGATGCCGTTGGGCGCCGCGAGCGCCTGGTCGGGGCTGACCGGCAGGGCAGCGGCGGGCTCGGAAAGGGTCGCCGCGCCGATCCCGGCGAGGAAAGCGGCTGTGATGATGGCAATCCGCACGCGATCGAACTCCTCTGTCCGTCCCTGATGACGGCACGTCCCGGCCGAGAGGTCGGAACACGTGCGGGCTAACGCGAGGTGGCGACTTTGGATCCGGTCACGCACCCGGCCGCGGTCCGGGAGCGGCGGGCGCTCCGCCGGCGCCTCCGGCCGGTCGCGCGGCGATCGTCCGGCCGCCTCTGCCGGGCAGGGGCCTTCCGGGCAGGACGGGCGCGTGATCGCCGACCCGGCCGGGCCCTCCCAAGGCGGCGGATCCGCTGCCCGCGCCGGGTCAGGTCACGACGGACCACGCGGCCTCGGCCGCGCGAGACCCGTTTTCGGCGAACGGCCCCCACCACCGACAAGAGTTGCGCAGTGTTCCGAGGTGAGATGAGCGCGATCCTGCGGCGCCTCTCCAGCAGACACCGCATGGAACCGATATCTAAGGTTTTCGTTGGATCAGCGAAACGGATGTGGCAGGTAATCTATGCTTGCGCTTGTTGCAGCGGCTGTCGTCGGCGGTCCCCTCACCGCGGCTTTGTTCTGGCACGAGGGGGTGTTGACGGCGATCATGGCTGCGCCTGTCGGGGGGAGCCTGTGTGCCGCGGCGGCAGCCGCCTATCTCGGTCTGCGGTCCGGGGCGGCGGCGGGACGCCGCCGCGCCGCGCGGGCCGTGTCCGCCCGCTTCGGGTCGGAATGGCACGCGACGGCGCATTGAGCCGCGATCCGGCCTTGACGACGATGCCGCCGGGACCGCCATCATGCCGCTCTATGACCACGACGAGCCCGCCACGGCCTTCGGCACCGTCGGGTGGCAGATTCCGTTCCGCACCTCCGCGGGCGACCTCGTTCTGGTCAATGTCACGTCCGGCGCGGTCCAGGACGCCGGATTCGGCGACAGGCCGGACGACTTCCTCCCGCTCTATCGTCCCGCAATCCAGTTCCTCGCGGGCCTCAAGTACGATGAGGACCACAAGCTCCGCGAGATCACGATCGGGACGGATGATCTGAACACGTGACGGCGGGCACGCCGCCGGCGGCGTGCCGGTGACCGTTCGCGCGTCCGGCGCGGGCGGCCCTTCCGCGTCGGGGCACGCCCGGCGCCCGGGAACCGCGAGCAGGCCGCGCGGCGTCCGGAGGCGGGCCCGGCCGTCCGCGCCGGGCCGCCGACGCGCCCGGCCGAAGGCCGCGGTCCCGCGCCCGGCCTCCCGTCGAGATCTCACGATTCGGACCTGCCCGGAGCTCTGAGCCAGCAATCCGCCAGGATTCTCGCCGCATCGGGTGCTGGATAGCTTCCCGGTGCGGACGATGCACTGTGGCGCCCGTTGTGCGACTACGCACATCGCGGTGTCGGACCCGGCGCGATGGTTTCTCTCGACGTCGGCGGACTGGGGCAATTCGGATCTGCAACAGGTAACCATTTTGAAATAGGCGGCGGGACAGATGGCGCGCGCCCTAATGGAAGCCCGGTTCCCAAGGCCGTCAAGATGATGAGTGCCCTTATGTGCAGGGAGCTTGCAGGAGCGCTTGTTCGGCAAGAAAGAGTCTGACGTGGTGACTCTGTGCGCAGATGCAGGGATTCGTGGAAAAGACGTAATTGCGGCGGGCCAGATTGTGCAAAGAAATATGTTCTTGAGCATTATTGATCTAATGCGGATCTTGGCTTGACTTTTACACCGATTTGCGTAAAAATACAACCTGGCTGACAGTGGAGGCCACGATGAATAAGAAGTTGCAGTTCAATTCTAATAATTCAGATAGCGATATTATGAATGACATGTCCAACAGCATGTCTTGGGCGATTTATTCTTCAAGGTTAAATCCGTCAGATGTAGATGATCGTGACAATATTGTCGGCTCGGTTATAAATATTTCTGACAGTGGTTTGTCTGCGTTGGACGATTTTATCTTGAGTGATGCCGACGCAGCTGCTCCAGCTGCCAGTGGGCATGATCATGATGACATCAAGATTAATGGGGATGACATTGGAATTGCGACGTTCTTTGGGGAAACCGTGATCCAGGCGGACGGCGCCGATGATGGAATGCCGCGGACGATCCCGGTCGCTTTCGACGACGTGGCGGCCCTCCTCACGGCGAGCACGCCTCCCGATCATGGCGGGACCTCCGCGCCAGCCCTGCTCCCGACCGGGCCGATCGCCGAGGCGCCGGCATGGGTCGGGGGCGCGGCCGGGCCGGGTTCGTCGGGCGGTTCGCGCGATCCGGTGATCGCGGCTCTCCTCGACCCGACGGGGACCGGCCTCAAGGACGGCGCCGCCGCCTACGACCCGATCTTCGCGAACGCCTACGACGGCGAGGTCAGCTTCATCTCCGGCGTCGACGCGACCAAGAAGGTCGTGGGCACGAGCTTCTGGACCTGGAACAGCAACAACCCGGCGACCTACGCCACCACGTCGAAGGCCCACAAGTTCGGCTCGACGGCGATCGGCAGCGCCGGCGGCACCGTGACCTACTGGTTCGACACCAACTCGAACTGGACCACGACGGAGCGGAACGCCCTGATCTCCGGCATGGGCCTGTGGTCGGCCGTCGCCAACATCCAGTTCGCGCAGGCCGCCAGCGCCGCGACCGCGAGCTTCACCTTCATCCGCGGCAGCGACGGCAGCGCCTACGAGAACAACGGCATCGTCGCCTCGGCGATCGGCAGCACGACGATCAACAACCCGACCGGCGCCATCATCTCGATCGACACCAGCGTGGCCGGCTTCGGCCCGATCGGCGGCTCGTTCGACACCTACGGCGGCTACCCCTACCAGACCCTCGTCCACGAACTCGGACACCTGATCGGCCTCGGCCACGGCGGCGCCTACAACGGTAACGTCAACTCGGCCACCCAGCAGTTCAGCGCCTACGACACCCGGCTCTGGACGCTGATGTCCTACATCGATCCGTTCGACACGTCGGCCAAGTACTATAACCAGTATCCCGTCACGGGAACGTCCTGGGGCACCAGCCCGACCAATGGGCTCTACTATTATCGCGAGCCGACGACGCCGATGTTCCTCGACATCCTGGCGGCCCAGCAGATCTACGGGGCGCCGACGACGAGCACGCTCAACAACGTCACCTTCGGCTTCAACAGCACCGTGCCGGGGCTCATCAACCAGTACTTCAACTTCACCGTCAACCAGCATCCCGTCGTCACCCTGTTCGCGACGGGAGCGAGCAACACTCTCGACCTCTCCGGCTGGTCGAACGGCGCCACCATCAGCCTCACCCCCGGCACCTTCACCAGTGCCAACGGCATGATCAACAACATCGGCATCGGGCCGAGCACCATCCTCACCAAGGCGATCGGCACGACCGGCAGCGACACCTTCCTGCCGAACCCGAGCTACGTCACCACCATGACGGGCAACGGCGGGAACGACACCTTCAAGTCGACGATGTTCGGCCTGTCGCTGGACACGATCACCGACTTCGCCCAGGGCGACAAGATCATCCTCACCGACGGCGCGTCGTCCACCTTCACCTACCGCCACACCGGCACCGTCCTGGCCTACGGCAACGGGGCCACCTCCTACAGCATGAACCTGACGGCCCCCCTGGCCGGGCGCCTCGTCAAGTCCGCCGACCCCTCCGCCGGCGTCGACCTCACCGTCACCCGCATCGACCAGGACGACCTCAACAACGACGGGCTCAGCAACATCGTCTGGCGCAGCTCCGCCGGGCAGCTCGTGTCCTGGGACGTCTCCGGCGCCCAGATCACCGCCTCCCAGGCCCTCACCTCCAACGGCACCCCCGTCGCACCCGACGCCTCCTGGACCCTGGCCGGCACCGCCGACGATTTCGGCACCGGGCGCGCCAGCCTGATCTGGCGCAGCAATGCCGGCGGCCTCGTCAACTGGACCATGAACGGCGCCCAGGTCCAGGCCAGCAGCCCCTTCACCTTCCAGGGCGTCGCGGTCGCCCCCGACGCTTCGTGGTCGATCGCCGGCTTCGGCGACTTCAACGACGACGGCAAGACCGACATGCTCTGGAGGAACAGCGCCGGCTTCCTCACCGAGTGGCAGCTCAACGGCACGCAGATCACCGCCAGCCAGACCATCACCTCGCAGGGCACGGCCGTTCAGCTCGACCCGTATTGGACGGTGGCGGGGATCGGGAACTTCGACGGCGATCCCTACTCGGACCTGCTGATGCGCAACACCTCGACCGGGCAGCTGGTCGAGTGGCTGATGAACGGCTCGCAGATCGTGTCGAGCAGCGCGCTGACCTACCAGGGCACCGCGATCGCGCCCGACCTGTCGTGGTCCGTGGCGGGGGTGGGCGACTTCGACGGGGACCACGAGGCGGACATCCTGTGGCGGGGCAGCGACAGCACGCTGGCGCTGTGGAAGATGGACGGGTCGCAGGTGGGGTCGAGCAGCGCGCTGACCTACCAGGGCGGCGCGATCCGGCCGGACGCGTCGTGGAGCATCCAGCAGGTCGGGGACTACAACGGCGACGGGAAGTCGGATCTCCTGTGGCGGTCGACGGGGAACACGCTGTCCGAGTGGATCATGAACGGCAGCCAGATCGCCTCGACGGGCCTGCTGACGTCGAACGGCACGCCGGTGCAGCCGGACGGCGGCTGGTCGATCCAGAGCGACCCGCACAACTTCGTCTGAGGTCATCGGCGAACCTGGCCGGCGCAGATCGGCCGCAGGAGCCGCGCCCGGGTCCGGCCCGGGCGCGGAACCGCTCCGAGGGGACGACGTTGCCCCAACCCGCATCAGGAGCGCCGCATGGGAAACGCCAAGGTTTTGGCACTGCCGCTGGTTGGGATCCTGGCCCTCGGCGGGTGCTACGACGAGAAGAAGGAGAGGGCCGAGACGGGGGCGGCGGGCACGACCGCGACGAACACCGCCACAACCCTCTCGAAGAAGGAGACCGGGGCGGACCCGGTCACCGGCCCGTCGACGGCGAGCCCCGCCGAACAGAAGGCCCGGGACGCGACCACGACCGGCTCGACCACGGCCGCGACGCCCCCGGCCCCCACCACCTCCGCGGCGCCGGTCGCCGGCCGCGCGGCGGATCAGGGCGTGGCCCCGGCGGACGGCAAGAAGCACTGAGCGCCGCTCGCCGAACCGGCGAACGGGCCCGTCGCGCGGCCCCACGGGCGGGCCGCGCCGTCCCGGCGGGCCGCCGCAGCGCGGTCACGGTCGCCGGGACGGCCGGGCGCTCAGGAGCGACGGGCCGGCGGGACGCGCGCGCCCGCCTCGCGCCCCGGTGCCGCGCCGCGCTTTCGGCCGACCGTCCCGAGGGAGAGCCCGCGCTCGGATTGCGACCAAGCCCGGCGCCGCGGCGGTCCCGAGGAGCCTGAGGGAGGTCCGACGCTCATCTCGTGCAGGATGGCGCCGACGACGAACGCGGCCGTCTCCCGCGAGATCGGGTGCGCCGTCATCGCCTTCGAGATCAGCCGCTCGGTCCGCTGCGGCGCCTCCGCGGACGGGTCCGGCCCGGCCGAAGCCCGACTCGGCTCCGAGGCGAGCGAGATGTTCTGGAGGGCGACAGAGCTCGTGACCGACCTGTAGTTGATCCAGAGCACGTAGACGGCGACATGGCCGCCTTCGAGGTACATTCGAGAGGTGTTTCCGTCCTTGTCGAAGAATTTCCAGGACGCGATCAGGCCGCGTCGCGCCCGATAATGCGGTCCATCGAGGCCGGGCTGCGACAGAAAGAGGTCCGAGTACACTACCGGCGCCGAGACCGCGAGATCGGACATCTGCATCGGCGGGCGCATCGCAGGTTTCCCTTCGGGCCGAACCCTATCGGGAAAGTGCCATCAGACTCTTAAAGGCGCGGCGCGGTGCGGGCAGGCCCGCATCCCGGCTTCGCGCCGGTCTCGAGAAGCTTTGGGCCGGGACGCTCCCCAGGGCTCCGGCCGCGGCCGAACGCGCGGCCCGGCCGCGGCCGGGGGAGGGGCCGGCATCGTCTCGGCGCGAGGGGGCGCCCCCTTCCGGCGCCTCGACAACCGGCGGAAGCGTCCCGCGCGCGGCAACGATCGCCCCACCTGCGCGGTTGTCCCCGGCCCGCCGCGCCGGCGTTGCGACGGAGGGAGCCTCCCGGCCGGGGCCGGACGACGGGCCCGGGGAACGGGAGGGTGTGACCGAGAGACGTCGCGCGCCTACAATGAAGCAACACGACATCGGAGGATACGCCATGGTCGACCGAGTCACCGGCACGGGGGCGCCGCCGGCCCCCGATCACGCGCGCAGCACCTCGCCCCTGCACAGCCCCGACCAAATGCTCGGCCTGTGGGCGGGATGGATGGAGCAGGTCTCGGCGGCGCCGCAGGCGGTCCAGGCGCAGGCCTGGGCGGCGCCGTTCCCGTCCGTCCTCCTGTCGGAGGGCGAACTCGCCCAGCGCCTCGCCCAGGACCCGCTGCTGCGCTCGATCGATCAGATCTGGAACGCCAACCCGCTGCGCGACGTGGTGCCGATCGACTGGGGCGGCATCGCCTGGGCCCTGCGCACGGTCTGGCTGCGCGCCATGAACAAGCCCGAGGCCGCCGCGTCGCTGATGGATCTCGGCCAGGGCGTGTGGCAGTCGCTCCTGACCAGCTGGGAAGAGGCCGGGCGGACCTGGCTCGGCCTGTTCGGCCTCGCTCCGGAGCAGAGCCGGCCGGGCGGGCGGACCGACAAACGGTTCTCCGCCCCGGAATGGCGGATGAACCCGGCCTACCTCGCGCTCAAGGAACTCTACCTCCTCGCCTCCGACTGGCTCCTGGAGCGGGGCGACATCGACGACCTCGATCCGGCCGAGCGGCACCGCCTGACCTTCCACCTGCGCCAGTTCGTCGACGCGATGAGCCCGGCGCTGGTGCTGATGTCGAACCCCGTCGCCCTGCGCAAGGCCCTGGAAACCGGAGGCGCGAGCCTCGTCGACGGGGCCCGCCACCTCGCGGAGGACATCGCGGCCGGGCGCCTCAGCATGGTCGACGCCGACGCCTTCGCCCCGGGCCGCAACCTCGCCCTCACGCCCGGCAAGGTCGTCCACCGCAACGCGCTCATGGAACTGATCCAGTACGCGCCGGCCACCGAGCAGGTCCGCGAGATCCCGCTCCTCATCGTGCCGCCCTGGATCAACAAATACTACATCCTCGACATGCAGCCGAAGAACAGCATGGTGCGGTACCTGGTGTCCCAGGGCTTCACGGTGTTCCTGATCTCCTGGCGCAACCCCGACGCGTCGATGGATGCGATCGGGATCGAGGACTACATCGATCTGGGGCCGATGGCGGCGAGCGAGGTGATCCGCGAGATCACCGGCAGCGAGCGCGTGAACGCGATGGGCTACTGCATCGGCGGGGTGCTGCTCACGCTCACCCTGGCAATCCTCGCCGCCAAGGGCGATCAGCGCTTCGCCTCGGCGAGCTTCATGGTCTCGCCCCAGGATTTCTCGCGGATCGGCGACACCGCGGTCTTCATGGACGAGCCGACCATCGACCTCGTCGAGCAGCAGATGATGGAGCGCGGCTACCTCGACAGCCGCGCCATGAGCAACATGTTCAACCTGCTGCGCTCGAACGATCTGATCTGGTCGAACGTCGTCAACAACTATCTTCTCGGTAACAGGCCGCCGGCTTTCGACCTGCTCTACTGGAACAGCGACAGCACTCGGATGACGCGTGCGGCGCACAGCTGGTACCTGCGCAACACCTACGTCGAGAACAACCTGATCGTGCCGGGCAAGATCCAGCTCAAGGGCGAGGCCGTCGACCTCGGGCGGATCCGGCAGGACACCTACGCGGTGGGCTGCGAGCGCGACCACATCGTGCCCTGGGACTCGGCCTGGCGCATCACCCAGCTGTTCGGCGGGGCCGTGCGCTACGTTCTGGCGTCGAGCGGCCACGTGGCCGGCATCATCAACCCGCCGGGCGGCAAGGGCCAGTACCGGACGGGGCCGGCAGGGCAGCCCGCCGCCTCCCCGGAGGCGTGGCTGAAGGCGGCCGAGGCGCATGCCGGGAGCTGGTGGCCGGACTGGTCGGCGTGGCTGGCGGAGCGCTCCGGCGCCCTGGCGGCGCCCCCGCAGCTCGGGAGCGCGCAGAACCCACCCCTGCACGACGCACCGGGCACCTACGTGCTGCAGACCTGAGCGCCGGGGCGGCGGGCGGCCGAGGGCGCCTCGGCCCGCCCGTCAGGCGTCGAGGGCGTGGAAGAGGGAGAAGCCGGCCGCGCGGCTCGCCGGTCCCGCGCCGGCGCCACCGCGCCCTGCCCCACCGCGCCCTGCCGCGGGGCCCGGGCCAACGTGCGCCCGCCCGAACGGTTCACGGCACCTCGCGCGGCCCGGCGTTACATGATGTGAGGCGGTGATGTCGCCGATGCGGCTCGCATTCGATCGATCGCGCTCAGAACAATTGCCGTCTATTCCTTCATTCTCCGTGTATCTCCTGCCTTTCCAGCACGGGAACCATACCCAGTTCTGGGAGATGTTTTTCATGTTTGGTGTTCGCACCGACCCAGAATGAGGAGGAGCCCATGCGAGCGGCTTCAACGCTGGTGAGCACTGTTGCCATCCTAACCCTCTCGGCGGCCGCCGCGCTGGCCGGACCGTGCACGACGGGTACGACCGGGCGCAGCGGGCAGCAGGCGGGCAATCCGGCGAGTTCGAGCGCGGATCATTCCACCAAGAACCTCGCGGACGGCCAGCAGCCCAGCTCGGCCAAGACCGTGGGGGCGATGAACAACGTGGCGAGCGACCGGGCGACTTCCCCGGCCGACGTCACGCTCCAGGCCCAGGGCAAGCCCACGATGGCGCAGCAGGGCCGGGGCGAGACGGCCGCGAACGACCGGAGTTCGGATGCCGACCGCTCGACGCGCAACACCGCGGGCGGCCAGCAGCCGAGTTCGCCGAAGACGGTCGGCGCCATGAACAACGTGGGAGCCAACGAATTGCCGGCCGGTCAAGCCGGCCAAGCGGGCGGGGGCAGCGACGAGGGCTGCTGACGCGGGAAGGCCCTGATCGGGGCGGGTCGCGCCCCGGCGCCGCGCGGACCACGACCGGCCTCGTGCAACCAAAGCCGGACCGGCGCGATTGACTCCACTGGTCTGCTCCGGACCAAGGGAGGTGCGTCATGGGTTTGGTGTTCTTCCTCGTCTTCATCGGGCCCTGGCTGGCCCTGGCCGTGCTGAGCGCGCTCGGCGTCGCCAAGCCGAAGCCCTACTGACGGTCGCGAGGCGTTCGCGACGCGACGGCGTCCGGTCCGGATCCGGGCCCTCGGGCCGGCGGGCGCATCCTCGGCCGCCGGGGGCCCGCTCCGGCGACGCCCCGGCCGCCGCCTTCGGGCGGATGAGGCCGGCCCGGCGGGCCGGCCGTCTCGCGGCGGGCCGGATCGGCGCTCATCGTCCGCGAGGGCGCCGCCCGAGCGTTCCCCGGCCGAGCGTTCGCAGCCCGAGAATTCCCTCGAGAATTCCCCTCGAGAATTCCCCCAATGACGCCCGCCCTGCCCGAGGCCCGGGCGTACCGCCTCGGCGATGCCCGCATCCCGGCCGCCTTCCTGACGGACGGCGTTCCCGCGGGGGCCGCGCGCGACCCGGACGGCAGCGCGCGCCTCGACCTCGCGGTCGGGGAGGGGCGCATCGCCGCCCTGGTCCCGGCGGGGATCATGGGATTGCCTAGCCGGCGCCCGCCCCGCTCCGCAGCGTCGCGGCGATCTCCTGCACCGCCTCCCAGGCGATCTCGACGTCCCGCCACGTGGTCGTGGTCTGACCGATCTGGAAGCGGATCACGAAGTGCCCGTCGTGCCGGGTCTGGGTCAGGTAGGTGCGCCCGTCGTCGTTGATGCGCGCCACCAGCCGCTCGTTCAGCGCGTCGAGGTCCTGCGCCCCCGCGGGCGCGTACCGGAAGGTGAGGAGCGACAGGATCGGCCCGGTCACGAGTTCGAAATCCGGATGCGCCGCGATGCGCGCCGCGAGGTCCCGCGCGAAGGCGACGTGGCGGCGGATCATCTCCCGCAGGGCCTCCACCCCGTAGGAGCGGATCACGAACCACAGCTTCAGGGCGCGGAAGCGCCGACCGAGCGGGACCGACCACTCGCTGTAATCGACCACGCCCTCGCGCTCGAGGGTGCGCAGGAAGGGTGGGCGCAGGCCGAGCGTGTCGGTGAGCATCCGCGGGTCCTTCACGAAATGCGCCGAACAGTCGAAATGCGTGAACAGCCACTTGTGCGGGTTGAAGACGAGGCTGTCGGCCAGCGCGGCGCCCCGCATCAGGTCGCGGAATTCGGGGCAGATCATCGCGCTGCCGGCCCAGGCGGCGTCGACGTGCAGGAACAGGCCGTGGCGCCGCGCCACCTCCGCCACGGCGTCGATCGGGTCGCAAGCCCCGATGCTGGTCCCGCCGAGGCAGGCCACCACGGCGGCCGGGAGATGGCCCTCCTCCCGGTCCGCTGCGACCGCCGCCTCGAGCGCCGCCGGGTCCATGCCGTGGAGCGGGCCGCGCACCGGGATGCGCACGAGGTTGCCGTCGCCGATCCCGGCGATCCGCACCGCCTTGTCGACGGAGGAATGCACCTGCGCCGAGGCGTAGACCCGCACCGCGCGCTGGCCGCTCAGGCCCTCCCGGTTGCCCGCGAAGCCGAGCGCCCGCTCGCGGGCGGTGAGCAGGGCCGCGAGCGTCGCGCCCGAGGCGGAATCCTGGATCACCCCGGAGAACTCGCCGGGCAGGCCGATCATGTCCCGCAGCCAGTCGGTGACGCGGCTCTCCAGCTCGGTGGCGGCCGGCGAGGTTTGCCAGAGCATGCACTGCGCCGCCATCGCGGCGGTGACGACCTCCGCCACCAGCGAGGGCGGGCTGGCATTGGCCGGGAAATAGGCGAAGAAGCGCGGGTGCTGCCAATGCGTCATGCCCGGCAGGATGACGCGGTCGAGATCGGCGAAGATCGCCTCCATCGGCTCGCCCGCCTCGGGCGGCGCGGCCGGGATCTGCCGGAAGACCTCGCCCGGCGCGACCTGGGCGCGCACCGGACGCTCGCCCACGCCCGCCAGATACGCCGCCGACCAATCCGCGGCCCGGTGCATCCAGGCGCGGAGATCCTGCTCGTCCATGCGGCCCTCCAGATGAGAAAATACTCGTTACAGCGGCAGGGCGCTCCTCCCGCGAGGAGGGGCTTGTACGGCATTTCGCGGGGCGGTGAAGGGCAGGCGGCCGGGGCCCGCCGGTCGACAGCAGCGTCCGAATTGTCTTCGACGAACCGGCATCCCCGTCGTCGGACAAGGCTCTATCCCGCCCGGCCGGTCCACTTGCGGGAGAAGTCGTGCGCCTCGAAATGCGCGGTCATGAACGCGATGAAGGAGCGCACCTTGGCCGAGAGGTGCTTGCGCGTCGGATAGGCGAAGTTGATCCGCAGGCGCGGCAGGTCCCAGGCATCGAGCACGGGCACGAGGCGTCCCGCCGCGACGTCGTCGTGCACGATGTAGGTGGGCTGGACCAGGAGGCCGAGCCCGTTGAGGGCGGCGGCGCGCAGGATCTGGCCGTCGTTCGATTCGAGCAGGCCGTGGGCCGGCACCCGCACGGTCTCCTCGCCGCGGGTGAAGGTCAGCTCGTTCGGATTGTTGGCGTAGACGTAGATCAGCAGGGCGTGGCGCGCGAGGTCGCGCGGGTGGGCCGGACAGCCCGCCCGGGCGAGGTAGGACGGCGCCCCCGTCAGGATGCGGCGGGTCTCGGCGAGGCGGCGGATCGTGATGGCCCGGTCCGGCTCGAACTCGCGGGTGCGGATGGCGACGTCGATCCCGGCATCGATCAGGTCCACGTAGCGGTTGGAGATTTCGACGTGCACGCGCACGTTCGGATAGCGGGCGTGGTAGGCGGGCAGGAGCGGCGCGATGTGCAGCAGCCCGAAGGAGAGCGAGGCGCTGACCCGCAGGAGCCCGCTCGGATCGAGCGCCGCCCCGGTGACCTCGGCCTCGCTGTCGGCGACGTCCGCGAGGATGCCGCGGGCGCGGGCCAGGAACTTCCCGCCCTCGTCGGTGAGCGAGAGGGTGCGGGTGTTGCGCCGCACCAGCAGCACGCCGAGCCGCTCCTCCAGCGCCGCGAGCGTCCGGCTCGCCGCCGCGACCGAGAGGCCGCGCGCCTGCGCGGCGCCGCTGATCGTCCCGGCTTCGGCGATCGCCACGAGGAGTTCGAGCTGGCCGAGCCGGTCCACGTTTCTCGCCTGCCGCAAAACTGATTCACGTTCGGCCCATCTTATCGCGCGTTTCCGAAAAACTTAAACATGCCGGCAAGGCGTGCCGGGACCACCGGCTCGCGAAGGAAGGCGTGCCGGAACCGCCGGCTCGGGGAGGAGCGCGATGATCAAGCACATCGTCATGTGGCGGGTTGCCGGGACCTCCGCGGCCGAGCAGGCCGGCAATGCCCAGCGGATCCGCGCGGCCTTCGAGGGGCTGCGGGGCCGCATCCCCGGCCTCCGGCACCTGGAGGTCGGGGTCGATCGGAGCCGCGTCGCGGAAGCCTGCGACGTCGTCCTCTACAGCGAGTTCGACACGCAGGCGGCCCTCGACCTCTACCGCGACCATCCCGAGCACGGCCGGGTGCGGGCCGAGCTGCAGGGCCTGCGGATCAGCCGCCACCAAGTCGACTACGCGGTGGGAGGGTGAGCCCATGGACCCGTTCCGGTTCGGCGGCATCCCGACCCGCGTGGTCTTCGGCCACGGGACCCTGGCGGAGCTGCCGGGGGAGATCGAGCGGCTCGGCCGCTCCCGGGCGGTGGTGGTCGCGACTCCCCGCCAGCGCGCCCGGGCCGAGGCGCTCGCCGCCCGGCTCGGGGCCCGGGCCGCGGGCGTGATCGCCGCGGCCGCGATGCACACGCCGGTCGCCGTGACCGAGGCGGCGCTGGCCGAGCTGCGGAGGCTCGACGCGGATTGCGTGGTGGCGCTCGGCGGCGGCTCGACGACCGGCCTCGCCAAGGCGATCGCGCTGCGCACCGACCTCGACCAGATCATCGTGCCGACGACCTACGCGGGCTCCGAGATGACGCCGATCCTCGGCGAGACCCGCGACGGCGTGAAGACGACGCAGCGCTCGGACCGGATCCTGCCCGAGACCGTGATCTACGACGTCGATCTCACCCTCGGGCTTCCGGTCGGGCTCAGCGCGACCTCGGGCATGAACGCGATCGCCCACGCCGTCGAGGCGCTCTACGCGCGGGACCGCAACCCGATCGTCTCGCTCATGGCCGAGGAGGCGATCCGGGCGCTCGCCGGGGCCCTGCCGGCGATCCTGCGCGATCCGGGGGACCGCGCCGCCCGCGCGGACGCGCTCTACGGGGCGTGGCTCGCCGGCACCTGCCTCGGCGCGGTCGGCATGGCGCTGCACCACAAGCTCTGCCACGTGCTCGGCGGCTCCTTCGACCTGCCCCATGCCGAGACCCACACGGTCGTGCTGCCCCACGCCGTCGCCTACAACGCGGCGGCGGCGCCCGACGCGATGGCGCGGGTCGCCCGGGCCCTCGATGCGCCGGAGGCGGCGCGGGGCCTGTTCGACCTCGCGGCCTCGCTCGGGGCGCCGACCGGGCTCGCGGCTCTCGGCATGCCGGCGGAGGGACTCGACCGCGCCGCCGATCTCGCGGCGGCGGGCTCCTCCTGGAATCCGCGGCCGGTGGAGCGCGCCCCGATCCGGCGCCTCCTCGAGGACGCCTATCACGGTCGCAGGCCCGCGGGCGCCGCCTGAGCATCCTTTGCCGAAGGGGTCACCGGTCCGGCGGCGAACATGATGCGAGAACGAGGCGTCCAGGCAAAATTGCCCCGCGCCGTTCCGCTTGGCATCGCGGACCGGACGCGGCGCGGGCGCGGCCCCGCGATGGCGAGGCGCCGCGGGGGCCGGTCAGGCGCGGCGCCGCCGGAGGAACCGAGACGAGGGACAGGCCGATGCGCGACTTCGACGAGTTCACCATCACCCGGGCGGTGATCGACCGCTTCGCCGACACGCCCGATCCGCGCCTGAGGCAGGTGATGACCAGCCTCGTGCGGCACCTGCACGACTTCGTGCGCGACGTCGACCTCAGCTTCGCGGAGTGGCAGCAGGCGATCGCCTTCCTGACCCGCACCGGCCAGATGTGCGACGCGCACCGGCAGGAATTCATCCTGCTGTCCGACACGCTCGGCGTCTCGATGCTGGTGGACGCGATCAACCACCGGATGCCGGAGGGCGCCACCGAGACGACGGTGCTCGGCCCCTTCTACGTGAAGGAGGCCCCCGAACTCCCCAACGGCGCCGACATCGCCGGGCTGCTCGAGGGCACGCCCCTCCTCGTCACCGGCTCGGTCGCCTCGGCGGGCGGAGGCATGCTCGCCGGGGCCACGGTCGATGTCTGGCACGCGGACGAGGACGGCGCCTACGACGTGCAGCAGCTCGACGCGCTCGGCGGGCTCGCCGGCCGCGCCCGCTTCCGCACCGACGCGGAGGGGCGGTTCCACTTCTGGACCATCATGCCGGCCTGGTACCCGATCCCGGATGACGGGCCGGTCGGCGACATGCTGAAGGCCGCGGCCCGTCACCCCGAACCGGCCGGCCCACGTCCACTTCATGATCGCGGCCGAGGGCCACGAGACGCTGATCACCCACGTCTTCGCGGCCGACAGCCCCTGGCTCGACTCCGACGCCGTCTTCGGGGTCAAGAATTCCCTGATCGCCGAATTCGCCGCGCACCCGGCCGGCCCCGCCCCGGACGGGCGGCGCATGGAGCGGCCGTTCCGGCACCTCGCCTACGATTTCGGGCTCAAACCGGTCCGCACGCGGGACTGAGACCCCGGTCCACGGGGCACCCGCACCACGCAAGCATCACGGCAAGCATCACGGCAAGCATCACGGCAAGCACCACGGGAGGTCACCACCATGAGCGAGGCAACGACCGGCGCCGTCGGCGCCGTCCCGGCCGCGGGCCGGGGCACCTGGATCTCCGAACTCGGGACCAAGGAGAAGCGGGCGCTCGGCGCCTGCGTGGGCGGCTGGGCGCTCGACGCCATGGACGTCCAGCTCTACAGCTTCGTCATCCCGACGCTGATCGCCACCTGGGGCGTGACCCGGGCCGAGGCCGGGGCGCTCGGCACCGCCGCCCTGCTGACCTCCGCCATCGGCGGCTGGCTCGCGGGCTTCCTGGCGGATCGCTGGGGGCGGGTGCACACCCTGCAGATCGCCATCCTGTGGTTCGCCGGCTTCACCTTCCTGTCGGGCCTCGCGCAGAGCTTCGAGCAGCTCTTCGCGGCCCGCGCGCTGATGGGCCTCGGCTTCGGCGGCGAGTGGGCGGCGGGCGCGGTGCTGCTCGGCGAGACGATCCGGCCCGAGCATCGCGGCAAGGCGCTGGGCACCATGCAGTCGGGCTGGGCGCTCGGCTGGGGCGCGGCTGCGCTGCTCTACACCCTGTTCTTCTCGCTGATGCCGCCCGAGACGGCGTGGCGCGCCCTGTTCTTCGTCGGCATCGCCCCGGCGCTCCTCGTCTTCGTGCTGCGCCGCTACGTCGAGGAGCCGGACGTCTACCGGGAATCGCAGGCGAAGATCGCCGAGACCGGCGACAAGCCGTCCTTCTTCGAGATCTTCCGGCCGCCGCTCCTGCGCATCACGGTCCTGGGCGCCCTGATGGGCACCGGGGCCCAGGGCGGCTACTTCGCGGTCACGACCTGGCTGCCGACCTTCCTGCGCACCGAGCGGGGCCTGTCGGTGCTGAATTCCGGCGGCTACCTCGCGGTGCTGATCGTCGGCTCCTTCTGCGGCTACCTGTCGGGGGCCTACCTCGCCGACCGGATCGGCCGGCGCGCCACCTTCCTGGTCTTCGCCATCGGGGCGGGGGTCATCGTGACGACCTACACGATGGTGCCCTTCGGCAATGCCGCCATGCTGGTGCTGGGCTTCCCCCTCGGCTTCTTCGCCTCGGGCGTGTTCAGCGCCATGGGCGCCTTCTTCACCGAGCAGTTCCCGACGCGGGTGCGCGGTGTCGGCCAGGGCTTCGCCTACAATTTCGGCCGGGCGATCGGGGCGATCTTCCCGACCCTGGTCGGGCTGCTCTCGGCCTCGATGCCGCTCGGGCAGGCGATCGGCCTGTTCGCGGCCGCCGCCTACGCCACCATGGCGGTCGCGGCCTTCCTCCTGCCCGAGACCAAGGGCAAGGCCCTCACCGCCTGATCGGAGGCTCACCCATGCGGATCGGCTGGATCGGCCTCGGCAAACTCGGCGCGCCCATGGCGCGCCACCTCGTGGCGGCGGGACACGCCGTCCTGGCTTTCGACCGGGATCCCGGCCGGCTCGCCGCGGTCCCGGGCGCCGAGGCCGCGGACCTGCCCGGCGTCGCCGCCTGCGGCGTCGTGGTCACGAGCCTGCCCGACGACGCGGCCCTCGCGGCCGTCGCCCTCGGGCCCGAGGGGCTCCTCGCCCGGATGGCCCCGGACGGGGTCCTGGTCGAGACCAGCACCGTCTCCCCGGAGACGAGCGCGGCATTGCGCGAGGCCGCCGAGGCGGGAGGGATCCTCTACCTCGCCGCGCCGGTCTCGGGCTCGACCGCGACGGCCGAGGCCGCCACCCTCACCCTGTTCTGCTCCGGGCCGGAGACCGCCCTGGAGCGGGCCCGGCCCCTCCTCGCGACATTCGCCCGGACCATCCACGCGGTCGGTCCCGGCGAGGAGGCGCGCTTCCTCAAGCTCGCCATCAACCACTTCGTCGGCTCGACCGCGCAGGTCGCCGCCGAGGCGCTGACGCTCGCGCGCCGGGGCGGGGTCGCCTGGGACACGGTCCTGGCGGTGCTCGGCAGCTCGGTCGCGGCCTCGCCGCTCGTCGCCTACAAGCTCGACCCGCTGCGGCGGCGCGACTTCTCGCCCGCCTTCTCGATCGCCCAGATGCTCAAGGACATGAGCCTCGGCGTGGCGGCCGGGGAAGCGGTGGGCGTCGCCATGCCGGTGGCGGCCCTGGTGCGCGACCTCTACGCGGCCCAGGCCGGGACCGACCTGCGGGACCTCGACTTCTTCGCCGCCCTGCTCGCCGCCGAGCGCGGCGCCGGCCTCGGCGAGCCCGACTGATCCGCGGTCCGGACGATCACGTCCGGACCGCGGATGAGAAGCCCGCGCGGCGCGTGAGATGCCGACATCCGCATGGCGACGCAATCCGCCGGATATCGTATGACCCTCCGGGAGACGACCATGCCCCACTACGCGATCCACGCCCTCGACCACGCGGGCGCCCTGGAGCGGCGCCTCGCCCATTACGAGGCCCACAAGACCTATCTCGGCGGGACGCTGCCGGTGCGCATCGTGGTGTCCGGACCCCTCCTGGCGGAGGACGGCGAGACGATGATCGGCAGCCTGTTCGTGGTCGAGGCGCCCGACCGCGCCGCCGTGGAGGCCTTCCACGCCGCCGACCCGTTCAGGGAGGCGGGGATCTGGGAGCGGGTGACGATCACGGGCTTCCGCCTGCGCCAGGCGGCCCTGCCGGCCTGACGCCGGCGGGACTCGGGTCCCGACCAGGCGGCGGAGCAGGACCATCGGCTCGCTCTGCCGCGACGTGCCGGCCTCCGCCGGGATGTTCGTCGGGTGCGCCCTTGCCGTCGCGATGCCGCTTCGACGCCGACGCGCGCGCCCCGTCTCCGCGGGCGGCGCGACCCCCGAGGCCGTCCGGTCGACCCGCGCCTCCGGGGAGCGCGGGCCGCGGCGCGGCCCGCGGCGCTTGCAACGCGGGACGCCGATCCCGCACAGAGGCAACGACACGAGCGAGGAGAGCGCCGATGAGCTTCCATTCCGCCGAGGATCCGGTCCCGGGCGACCGCTTCTCCTGCGACGCGATCGAGACCCTGATCGTGCCGCGCGCCCGCGACATCGGCTCCTTCGAGGTGCGCCGGGCGCTGCCCTCGGCCCGGCGCCAGATGGTCGGCCCCTTCATCTTCTTCGACCAGATGGGCCCGGCCGAGTTCCTGCTCGGCGCCGGCATGGACGTGCGGCCCCACCCGCATATCGGCCTGTCCACCGTCACCTACCTGTTCGACGGCGAGATCATGCACCGCGACTCCCTCGGCACCGCCCTGCCGATCCGGCCGGGCGAGCTCAACTGGATGACGGCGGGGCGCGGCATCACCCACTCGGAGCGCACGGCGCCGGACCTGCGCGCCGCCGGCTCGCGGCTCTTCGGCATCCAGAGCTGGGTGGCGCTCTCCGCCCGGGACGAGGAGGCGGCCCCCGCCTTCGAGCATTACGACGCGGCCGACCTGCCGGTGCTCACCGGCGAGGGCAAGACCGTGCGGGTGATCGCCGGCGAGGCGCTCGGCGCCCGCTCGCCCGTGCGCACGTCGAGTCCCCTCGTCTACGCGGACGTGCAGCTGGAGCCCGGCGCGAGCCTGCCCCTCGACCCGACCTTCGAGGAGCGGGCGATCTACACGGTGTCCGGGTCGATCGAGGTCGCGGGCGACGGGTTCGGGCCGGGCCAGCTCCTGGTCTTCCGGCCGGGGGACCGCATCACCGTGCGGGCGAGCACCGCCGCGCGCCTCATGCTGCTCGGCGGCGAGCCGATGGACGGCCCGCGCCACATCTGGTGGAACTTCGTCTCCTCGCGGCCCGAGCGGATCGAGCAGGCCAAGGCCGATTGGCGCGCCGCCCGCTTCGACAGCGTGCCGGGCGAGACCGAGTTCATCTCCCTGCCCGAGGCGCCCCGCGCGCCCTGAAGGCGCGCCCCGGCGCCCTGGAGGCGCGCCTCCAGGGCCGTCACGGCACCGGCTCGGTCCGCCCGAGCAGGCAGCCCACCGCCTTGCGCCAGCCGGCGAGCTTGCGCGCGCGCACGGGCGCGTCCATGGCCGGCGCGAAGCGGCGCTCCAGGCGCCAATGGTCGGCGAAATGCTCCGGGTCCGGGTAGAGCCCGCAGGCGAGGCCGGCGAGGTAGGCGGCGCCGAGCGCCGTCGTCTCCTTCACCTCCGGCCGGTCGACCGGGGCGGCGAGGAGATCGGCGAGGCGCTGCATGGTCCAGTCCGAGGCGACCATGCCGCCGTCGACCCGCAGCACGGTGGCGCGCCCGTCCCCGTCCGGCCAATCCGCCCGCATCGCCGCGAGCAGGTCCGCGGTCTGGTAGCAGACGCTCTCCAGGGCGGCGCGGGCGAGTTCCGCCGGGCCGGTGTTGCGGGTGAGGCCGTAGAGGGCGCCGCGCACGTCCGGCTCCCAGTAGGGCGCGCCGAGCCCCACGAAGGCCGGCACGAGGTACACGTCCTGGGCCGGATCGGCCCGCTCGGCGAGGTCCCCGGTCTCCGCCGCCGAGCCCACGACCTTGAGCCCGTCGCGCAGCCACTGCACCGCCGCCCCGGCCACGAAGATCGAGCCTTCGAGGGCGTAGGTGCGCCGGCCGTCGAGCTGGTAGGCGATGGTGGTGAGGAGCTTGTTGCCCGACGCGACCGGCTGCGCGCCGGTGTTGAGGAGCGCGAAGCAGCCGGTGCCGTAGGTCGATTTCACCATGCCGGGCCGGAAGCAGGCCTGGCCCACGGTCGCGGCCTGCTGGTCGCCGGCGACGCCGCGGATCGGGATCGCGGCGCCGAACAGGTCCGGGTCCGTGGCGCCGAAATCGCCCGAGGAATCGCGCACCTCCGGCAGCATGGCGCGGGGGATGCCGAGGAGGCCGAGGAGGTCGTCGTCCCAGGTGCCGCGGTGGATGTCGAAGAGGAGCGTGCGCGCCGCGTTGGTGGCGTCCGTGACGTGGAGCCGCCCGCCGGTGAGCCGCCACAGCAGGTAGCTGTCGACCGTGCCGAAGGCGAGGTCGCCCGCTTCCGCGCGGGCCCGCGCGCCCGGCACGTTGTCGAGGATCCAGGCGATCTTGGTGCCCGAGAAGTAGGGATCGAGGATGAGGCCGGTCCGCGCGGCGACCAGGGGCTCGTGGCCCTGCGCCCTGAGGCGGGCGCAGAGCCCGGCGGTGCGCCGGTCCTGCCAGACGATCGCCCGGTGCACCGCCTCGCCGGTGCGGCGGTCCCAGACCAGGGTCGTCTCGCGCTGGTTGGTGATGCCGATCGCCGCGACGTCGCCCGCCCGCGCCCCCGCCCTCTCCAGGGCGGCCCGGCAGGTGGCGAGGGTGGTGCGCCAGAGGTCGTCCGGCTCGTGCTCGACCCAGCCCGAGGCCGGGAAGTGCTGCGGGAACTCGGCCTGGGCGAGGGCCGCCACCGACGTGTCGGCGCGGAAGAGCAGGGCCCGCGTCGAGGTGGTGCCCTGGTCGATGGCCAGGATGAGGGGAGAGTGCGGGGGCGACGCCATGGCTCGGGGCTCAGAGGGGAGGGGGCTCGGTCACCGCGAGGCCGAGGGCGAGGGCGGCCGCGCGCATCCGGACGTCGAAGGTGGCGAGGGGCAGGCCGGTCGCCTCGACGAGGGCGAGGTGGAGCGCGTCGGGCCCGCGCAGGCCGAGGGAGGCCTGCTCGACGAAGCCGCGGGCGACCGTGAAGGCCCGGCGCGTGACGACGAGGGGGCGGCCCCGGGCCTTGCGCCAGCGACCGAACAGCTCCACGTCCGTCCGTGCCTCGTCCGCCGACGCACGCCTCTCCCGAACGAGCCTGGACATCGTCGCCGAGAATTCGAGGACGACGAGGTCCGAGATGACCGGCGTGATCGCGGGGCCACGGAGCCACGCTTCAATGCGCAGACTCTCCGCCTCCGCCACGAATAGGGGAAGGAGGAGGTTGGGTCCAGGTAGACGCGGCTCAAGGGTCTTCGTCCCGCATTTCGCGGACGCGGGCGGTGAAGCCGACCGGCTCCGCGAGCGTCACCCTGTTCGCGCGCAACCACGCGATCTCGGCTTCGGTGACCGGTCCCGGCGCGACCAACTCCTGATCCTCGGCCACGAGGCGGACGGGCTCGCCGTCCGGCCGCGTGATCACCACCTCCTCGCCCTCCGCCGCCCGGTCCAGGAGTTCGGGCAGGCGCGCGGCGGCTTCCTTGGCCGTGTAGGTTGCCATGGGGGTCTCCCTGGTTCCGCCCGATCCTACCGGGGCGGTCGGTGCCGGGGAAGCGAGGGGCCGGGCGCGCCCGGCCCCGCCCGGTCAGCTGCGGCGCGGCGGCGAGGCCGGCCAGCTCTTGATCAGCGTGTCGTAATCCACCGTCTCGCCCTTCGGCTTCTCGGTGGAGAGCTTGCGCTGGGGCGCGATGGTGCCGCTCGTCTCGGCCCTCTTGTACCATTCCTCGGCCGAGGATTTGGGGTTGAGCTTCGGCCCGCACTCGCCCTGGACCTTGGAGCGTTCGAGCCGGGCCATCACGTCGTCCTGGGCGGCCGCGAGCGCGTCCATGGCCGCCTGCGGGGTCTTGGCGCCCGAGGAGGCGTCGCCGATGTTCTGCCACCAGAGCTGCGCCAGCTTCGGGTAGTCCGGCACGTTGACGCCGGTCGGCGTCCACTGCACCCGGGCCGGCGAGCGGTAGAACTCGATCAGCCCGCCGAGCCTCGGCGCCCGCTCGGTGAAGGACTTGTCCCAGATGTCGCTCTCGCGCGTGAAGGTGAGGCCGACGTGGCTCTTCTTCAGGCTCACCGATTTCGAGTTGATGAACTGGAGGTACAGCCAGGCGGCCTTGCGGCGCTCGACCGGGGTGGAGTTGAGCAGCGTGACCGAGCCGGCATCCTGGTAGCCGAGCTTCATGCCCTCCTTCCAGTAGGCGCCGTGCGGCGAGGGCGCGACGCGCCATTTCGGCGAGCCGTCCGGGTTCACCACCGGCAGGCCGGGCTTGACCATGTCGGCCGTGAAGGCGGTGTACCAGAAGATCTGCTGGGCGACGTTGCCCTGCGCCGGCACCGGCCCGGATTCCGAGAAGGTCATGCCGGCGGCCTGCGGCGGCGCGTACTTCTTCAGCCACTCGACGTACTTGGTCACGGCGTAGACGGAGGCCGGGGCGTTGGTGTCCCCGCCGCGCTCGACCGAGGAGCCGACCGGCCGGCAGCCGTCGAGGCGGATGCCCCACTCGTCCACCGGCTTGCCGTTCGGGATGCCCTTGTCGCCGTTGCCGGCCATCGAGAGCCACGCGTCGGTGAACCGCCAGCCCAGCGACGGGTCCTTCTTGCCGTAATCCATATGGCCGTAGACCCGCTGGCCATCGATCTCCTTCACGTCGTTGGTGAAGAATTCCGCGATGTCCTCGTAGGCCGACCAGTTCACCGGCACGCCGAGTTCGTAGCCGTACTTGGCCTTGAACTTCTCCTTGAGGTCGGGGCGCTGGAACCAGTCGTAACGGAACCAGTACAGGTTGGCGAATTGCTGGTCGGGCAGCTGGAACAGCTTGCCATCGGTCCAGGTGCCGAACGACTTGCCGATGAAATCCTCGACGTCGAGGCTCGGCAGGGTGACGTCCCGGCCCGCGCCGGCCATCCAGTCGGTCAGGTTGACGGTCTGGTTGTAGCGGGCGTGGGTGCCGATGAAGTCGGAATCGTTGATCCAGCCGTCGTAGATGTTCTTGCCCGACTGCATCTGCGTCTGGATCTTTTCGACGACGTCGCCCTCCTGGATGACGTCGTGGCGGATCCTGATCCCGGTGATCTCCGTGAAGGCCTTGGCCAGGGTCTTGGCCTCGTACTCGTGCGTGGTGAGGGTCTCGGAGACGACGTTGATCTCCTGGCCGACGAAGGGCTTCGCCGCGTCGACGAACCACTGCATCTCCTTGAGCTGCTCGTCCTTGGACAGCGTCGAGGGCTGGAACTCGGTCTCGACCCAGCGCCTGGCCTCCTCCATGCCGGCCCGCGCGGGGGCGGCGGGGCCGAGCGCGAGGGCGGCGCCGAGCGCGAGCGCGCTCGCACCGTGGAGCAGGGCGCGGCTGTGGCGTGTCATGGCTTTCTTCTCCTCCCTTGAAGTCTCTGCCTTGAAGTCTCTGCCTCAAGGTTGTTGCCCCGGCGGTCTCGGGTCGTCGGTGGGGTGGGCGGCGCGCGGCCTCAGGCGAAGCGGAACAGCGCCGCGCCGTACAGGAGCGAGAGGCCGAGCGCCCATTCGAGGCTCGGACCGACGAGGCCGAGCCAGGCGAGGTGGATGAAGGCGGCGCCGAGGAGCGTCAGGAACAGCCGGTCGCCCCGGGTGGTCGGGATGCGCAGGATCCCGACCCGCGGCGTCTCGGGCCGCAGGATCGCCAGCACCGTCATGACCAGGAGCAGGGACAGGATCGCCGCGAAGAAGGCGGCGGTCTCCCAGGTCCAGGCCATCCAGGCGAGATCGGGCATCGCTGTCCCCCTCACACCCGCCCGAGGGCGAAGCCCTTGGCGATGTAGTTGCGCACGAACCAGATCACGAGCGCGCCCGGAACGATGGTGAGCACGCCCGCCGCCGCCAGCAGCCCCCAATCCATGCCCGCCGCCGAGACCGTGCGGGTCATGGTGGCGGCGATCGGCTTGGCGTTCACCGAGGTGAGCGTGCGCGCGAGCAGCAGCTCGACCCAGGAGAACATGAAGCAGAAGAACGCCGCCACCCCGATGCCCGAGGCGATCAGCGGCATGAAGATCCGCACGAAGAAGCGCGGGAAGGCGTAGCCGTCGATCGCCGCCGTCTCGTCGATCTCCCGCGGCACGCCGGACATGAAGCCTTCGAGGATCCAGACCGCGAGGGGGACATTGAACAGGCAATGGGCGAGCGCCACGGACCACGGCGTATCGAACAAGCCCACCGCCGAGTACAGGTTGAAGAACGGCAGCGCGAAGACCGCGGGCGGCGCCATCCGGTTCGAGAGCAGCCAGAAGAACAGGTGCTTGTCGCCGAGGAAGCTGTAGCGCGAGAAGGCGTAGGCCGCCGGCAGCGCCAGCCCGAGCGACAGCACCGTGTTGATCGCCACGTAGGACAGCGAGTTGAGGTAGCCGCCGTACCAGCTCGGGTCGGTGAAGATCTTGCGGTAGTTGTCGAACGTGATCTCGCGCGGCCAGAGCGTCATGGCCCCGGTGATCTCGGTGTTGGCCTTCAGGCTCATGTTGACGAGCCAGTAGATCGGCAGCACCAGGAAGACGAGGTAGAGCGCCATGACGAGGGTGCGCGCGCGCATCAGGCCGCCCTCCGGTCGAGGTCGAGGCGGGCGGCGGGCGGGATCGTCGCGGCCGCTGGCTCGTCCTCCGCGCCCGCCCCGGCGCCGGTCCCGGCCTGGGTCATCACCGTGTAGAAGACCCAGCACACGCTGAGGATGATGAGGTTGTAGACGAGCGACATCGCGGCGGCGCGGCCGAGGTCGAACTGCCCGAGCGCCAGCTTCACGAGGTCGATCGACAGGAAGGTGGTAGCGTTGCCGGGGCCGCCGCCGGTGAGCACGAAGGGCTCGGTGTAGATCATGAAGGAATCCATGAAGCGCAGCAGCACGGCGATCAGCAGGACGCGGCGCATCTTGGGCAGCTGGATGGTGCGGAACACGGCGAGGCGCGAGGCCCCGTCGATGCGGGCGGCCTGGTAGTAGGCGTCCGGGATCGACTTCAGGCCGGCGTAGCAGAGGAGCGCCACCAGGCTCGTCCAGTGCCAGACATCCATGACCAGGATGGTGGCCCAGGCCGCCAGCGGGTCGCCGACGAAGTTGTAGTCGAGGCCGAGCCGGGTCAGGGCGGCGCCGAGGAGCCCGATATCGCCGCGCGCGAAGACCTGCCAGATGGTGCCGACCACGTTCCACGGGATCAGCAGCGGCAGCGCCATCACCACGAGGCAGAAGCCGACGGCGCGGCCCTCCCGCGGCATGGCCAGCGCCACCGCGATCCCGAGCGGCACCTCGGTCAGCAGCACCAGGGCAGAGAACAGCAGGTTGCGCCAGAGCGCGTCGAAGAAGCGCTCGCCGAACTGGGTCGAGGGGTCGAGCAGCTCCTGGAACCAGCCGAGCCCGTTCCAGAAGAACTGGTTGTTCCCGAACGTGTCCTGGACCGAGTAGTTCACCACGGTGATCAACGGCAGCACCGCCGAGAAGGCGACGACGAGGACGACCGGCAGGACGAGGAGCCAGGCCTTCTGGTTGACGGTCTTGGTCATGGGCGGGGCCCTCCCGGCCGTCCGACGCGCCGCGCCATCACGCCGCCTCCCCGGGCACCAGCGCCCCGTCCGCGTAGATGTGGATCCGGCGCGGATCGAGGCTGAGCGCGGCCTCGTCCCCGTCCAGGCTCTCGCCCTCGCGCAGGGTCGCCACCAGGGGCCTGCCGGCGAGTTCGACCCGGGCGAGCCGGAGGCGGCCGAGATCGTCGACGCGCCTCACCCGCACCGGCAGGCCGGGGCCGCGGGCCGTGAGCGCGGCGAATTCCGGCCGCACCCCGAGCTCGATCCGGCCCCCCGGCAGGGGCGGATAGGCGCGGGCGAGCGGGATCGCGTGGCCCTCGACCAGCGCCGTGCGGCCCTCGACCCGCGCGGGCAGCAGGTTCATGCCCGGCGAGCCGATGAAGTGGCCGACGAAGGTGTGGGCCGGGCGGTCGAACAGCTCCTCGGGCGTGCCGGTCTGGACCACGGCGCCGTCATGCATCACCACGACCGTGTCGGCGAAGGTCAGCGCCTCGGTCTGGTCGTGGGTGACGTAGATCATCGTCAGGTCGAGCTTGCGGTGCAGCTCCTTCAGCGTCGAGCGCAGGCGCCATTTCAGGTGCGGGTCGATGACGGTGAGCGGCTCGTCGAACAGGATCGCCGCCACGTCGGGCCGCACGAGGCCGCGCCCGAGGGAGATCTTCTGCTTGAGGTCCGGCGTCAGGTTCTGCGCCCGGCGGTCGAGGAGGCGGCCGAGGTCCAGGAGGCGCGCGATCTCCTCGACGCGGGCCCGGATCGTGGCCGCCGGCACCCGCCGGTTGCGCAGCGGGAAGGCGAGGTTCTCCCGCACCGTCATGGTGTCGTAGACGACCGGGAACTGGAAGACCTGGGCGATGTTGCGCGCCTCGGTCGGCAGGGCGGTCACGTCGCGGTCGTCGAACCGGATGCGCCCGCGCGTCGGCACCACCAGCCCCGAGATGATGTTGAGCAGGGTGGTCTTGCCGCAGCCGGAGGGGCCGAGCAGCGCGTAGGCCCCGCCCTGGCGCCAGACGTGATCGATTTCCCGCAGGGCGTAATCCTGCGGCCCGGCGGGGTGCGGCCGGTAGGAATGGGCGAGGTGGTCGAGGGTGATGCGGGCCATGGCCGCCCCGTCAGGCCGCCGCCTGGGCGGGCGTCGCCGCGGCCCGCCGCCCGGCCTCGTCGAACAGCAGCAGGTGGTGCGGGTCGAGGTGGACGCTCACCGCCGTGCCGGGCTCGAGCCGGCGCACGCCGGGCCGCTGCACGACGAAGCGGTGCTCCCCCGCCGCCACGTGGACGAAGCTCTCGGAGCCGGTGATCTCCGCCACCTCGACGCTGGCCGGGACCGTGATCGCCTCCGGCCCGAGCGGGTCGAGGGAGAGGTGATGGGCGCGGATGGCGAGCGTGTAGGGTCCGTCCGGCACCGCCGCGAGGGGGCCGGCGGCGCGGGCCTGCCCGCCCGTCGCGAGGGCGACGCGCCCGCCTGTCTTGGTCCCGGCGAGCGTGTTGAGGGGCGGGTCGGAGAAGACCCGCGCGGTGACGAGGTCGTCCGGCCGGCGATAGACCTCGGCCGTCGGGCCGAACTGCGTCACCCGGCCCTGGTGCAGCGTCGCGGTGTGGCCGCCGAGCAGCAGGGCCTCGGCCGGCTCGGTCGTCGCGTAGACGAAGATCGCCCCCGTCGCCGCGAAGATGCGCGGCAGCTCCTCCCGCAATTCCTCGCGCAGCTTGTAGTCGAGATTGGCCAGCGGCTCGTCCATCAGCACGAGGTCGGCCCGCTTGACCAGCGCCCGGGCGATGGCGGTGCGCTGCTGCTGGCCGCCCGACAGTTCCAGGGGCCGCCGCTGCAGGTAGGGGTCGAGCCGCAGCAGCCGCGCCGCCTCGCGCACCCGGGTCTCGATCTCCGCCCGCGGCAGCCGCGCCACCCGCAGCGGCGAGGCGATGTTCTCGAACACGGTCAGGGACGGGTAATTGATGAATTGCTGGTAGACCATCGCCACGTTGCGCCGCCGCACCGGCCAGCCGGTGACGTCCCGGCCCCCCGTGCGCACGCGGCCCTCGCTCGGGACGTCGAGCCCCGCCATCAGGCGCATCAGCGAGGTCTTGCCCGCCAGCGTCTGGCCGAGCAGCACGGTGAGCGAGCCCGCGGCGAGCGACAGGTCGACCGGGTGGAGGTGGGTCCGCGCCCCGATCCGCTTCGTCACGCCCTCCAGCACGAGGCCCATGGCGCCCTCCCTCAGGCCGCCGAGGACGCGGCCGCGTCCCCGCGCATGAACCCGTCGAGCGCCGCCGCCTCGGCCGGGCTGAGCCGCAGCCCGAGCTTCGAGCGCCGCCACAGCACGTCCTCGGCGCCGACCGCCCATTCCCGCCGCATCAGGTAACGCACCTCGCGCTCGGTCAGGTCGGCCCCGAAGACCCGGCCGAGATCGGCCGGGCCGCTGGCGCCCTGCAGGATCTCGCGCGCCTCGGTGCCGTAGGCCCGCACCAGCCGGGCGGCGTGGGCCGGGTCCAGGAAGGGGTACTCGCGCCGGATCGCCGCCGCCAGGGCCGCGTAGCCGGTCGCCGGGAAGTCGCCCCCGGGCAGCCGCGCCCGCGCCGTCCAGGCGGGCGCGCGGGCGGCGCCGAGGTGGTCGCGCAGCTGCTCCAGGGCCGCCTCGGCGAGGCGCCGGTAGGTCGTGATCTTGCCGCCGAAGACCGAGAGCAGGGGCGCGCGGTCCCCGCCCGCGTCGAGGGTCAGCACGTAGTCCCGCGTCGCCTCCTGGGCCTTGCCGGCGCCGTCGTCGTAGAGCGGGCGCACGCCCGAATAGGTCCAGACCACGTCCTGCGGCCGGATCGCCTCGCGAAAGTACTCGCTCGCGGCGGCGCACAGGTAGGCGATCTCCTCCTCGCTCGCCGCGACCGCGGCGGGGTCGCCCCGGTAGTCGCGATCGGTGGTGCCGATCAGGGTGAAGTCGCGCTCGTAGGGGATCGCGAAGACGATGCGCCCGTCCGGGTTCTGGAAGATGTAGGCGCGGTCGTGCCGGAAGAGCCGGCGCACCACGATGTGGCTGCCCTGGACGAGGCGCACCCCCGCCGCCGCGTTCGCCCGCACCACGCCGGTGAGCACCTCGGACACCCAGGGCCCGGCGGCGTTGACGAGGATGCGGGCCCGCACGGTCTCGCGCCGTCCCCCGGCCTCGACGGTCAGCTCCCAGTGCGCGGGCCCGCGCGCGGCCGCCACGACCCGGGTGCGGGTGCGGATCTCGGCCCCGCGGGCGGCCGCGTCGCGGGCGTTGAGCACGACGAGGCGCGCATCCTCGACCCAGCAATCCGAGTACTCGAAGGCCCGCCGGAACCCCGCCTTGAGGGGCGCGCCGGCCTCGTCGCGGGCGAGGTCGAGGCTGCGCGTGCCCGGCAGCAGCCTGCGGCCGCCGAGATGGTCGTAGAGGAACAGGCCGAGGCGCAAGAGCCAGGCCGGCCGCAGGCCGGGCAGGTGGGGCAGGACGAAGCGCAGCGGCCAGACGATGTGGGGGGCGCTGGCCCACAGCACCTCGCGCTCCATCAGCGCCTCGCGCACGAGGCGGAACTCGCGGTGCTCCAGGTAGCGGAGGCCGCCGTGGATCAGCTTGGTGGAGGCCGAGGAGGTGCCGCCGGCGAGGTCGCCCTGCTCGAACAGCACGACCGACGCGCCCCGTCCGGCCGCGTCGCGGGCGATGCCGGTGCCGTTGATGCCGCCGCCGATCACGGCGAGGTCGTAGAGGCCGGGCTGCTCGGGCCGCAGGCTCAAGGACGCCTCCCAGATTCAGGCCCGCCAGATTCGGGCTCGCGGGCCCTTTCGCTTCTCGCGCGAAACGAACCTAGGTGAGCCCGAAAGCGAAGACAAGCGGCGGGATGCGAAAGGCGATTGGTTTCGGATGGGCGGGCCGGCCGGGGCCCGGAGGCGCGGCGTCCCGCCCTGCCCATTCCCGCATCACGGCCCGCCCGACATTTCCGCAGCCCCACCTCTTGCGCTCGCCCCGGAGCATCGTATCGTTCGTACACGAACGACTTGCAGACATTCGGCGACGCGCCCGATAGTCGTGTCGACACCCGTCGATGCCGGAGATTCGTGTCATGAGCCTGCCCCCGCTCTCTCGCCGCGCCGTGGTCGGCGGGCTCGCCGCGGCCCCGTTCGGGCTGCGGGCCGCGCGGGCCGCCGAGGGCCCGATCCGCATCGGCGAGCTCAATTCCTACGGGCGCATGGCGGCCTTCGCGGGTCCCTACCGGAACGCGATGCTGCTCGCGCAGGACGCGATCAACCGGGCCGGCGGCATCAAGGCCCTCGGCGGACGCCCGATCGAGATGGTCTTCCGGGACGACGGCTCCACGCCGGGCGACGCCGTGCGGGTGGCCGAGGAGCTCCTCACCCGCGAGAACGTCGCCTTCCTGTGCGGCACCTTCCTGTCGAACGTGGGCCTCGCGGTGGCGGATTTCGCCAACCAGCGCAAGGTGATGTTCCTGGCCACCGAGCCCCTCACCGACGCGCTGACGATGGGCGGGGGCAACCGCTACACCTTCCGGGTCCGGCCCAGCACCTACATGCAGACGAAGATGCTCGTCGAGGCCGTGAAGGGGCGGGGCGTCAAGCGCTGGGCGATCGTCGCCCCGAACTACGAGTACGGCCAATCGGCCGCGGCGAATTTCAAGCGGCTGATGGGCGCGGCGGTGCCGGGCTTCGAGGTCGTGGGCGAGCAATATCCGGCCCTGGGCAAGATCGACGCCGGCGCGACGGTCGGGGCCCTGGCGCAGACGAGGGCGGACGGGCTGTTCAACGTGCTGTTCGCGGCCGACCTCACGGCCTTCGTGCGCGAGGGCAACACCCGCGGCCTGTTCGAGAAGCGGACCGTGGCGAGCCTGCTCACCGGCGAGCCCGAATACATGATCCCGCTCGGCGACGAGACGCCGGAGGGCTGGATCACCACGGGCTATCCGTGGGAGACCATCGCCACCCCCGGCCACCGGGAATTCGTGGCCGCCTACCGGGCCCGGTTCTCCGACACGCCGCGGCTCGGCTCGCTCCTCGGCTACGTCGTGGTCCACATGATCCGCGACCTCCTGGAGACGGCGAAGTCCACCGACACGGAGGCGCTGATCGCCGCCCTCGAGGGGCTGACCTCCGAGACCATCGCCGGGAAGGTCACGATGCGCGCCCTCGACCACCAATCGACGCTCGGCGCCTGGATCGGCGAGACGGCCCTCGACGGGCGCAAGGGCACGATGCGCAATGTCCGCTACGCGGACGGGGCGGATTACCTGTTTCCCGAGGCGGAGGTGAGGGCGGCCCGCAAGGCCTGACCCGGGATGCCGGACCCCCCTCCCGGCCGGGAGGAGGGGACACGATGAGCGACGCGAGCGCATGGACCCTTCCTTCCTCGTCCTGCAAGCCCTGTCCGGCCTCGCCAGCGCCGCGTCGCTGTTCGTGATCGCCTCGGGCCTGACCCTGGTCTTCGGCGTCACCCGCATCGTGAACTTCGCGCACGGCTCCTTCACGATGCTCGGGGCCTACCTGGCGGTCTCGCTCGTCCCGCGCCTCCTCGACCTGAGCTACACGCCCGCCTCCTTCTTCCTCGGCGTGCTGCTCGCGGCCCTCCTCGTCGGGCTGATCGGCGTCGCGGTGGAGGTGCTGCTGCTGCGCCGCCTCTACCGGGTGCCCGAACTGTTCCAGCTCCTCGCCACCTTCGGCGTGGTGCTGATCGTCGAGGATCTGGTGCTGGCGATCTGGGGGCCGGTCGACCTCGCCGGGCCGCGGGCGCCCTCCCTGCGCCACGGCGTCGAGATCCTGGGCCAGCGCTTCCCGGCCTACGACCTCGTGCTGATCGGGATCGGGCCGGCCCTGCTCGGGCTGCTCTGGCTCCTGATGCACCGCACCCGCTTCGGCATCCTGATCCGCGCCGCCACCCAGGACCGCGACATGGTCGGGGCGCTCGGCGTCAACCAGGCGCGGCTCTTCACCCTCACGCTGTTCCTCGGCGCGGCTCTGGCCGGGCTCGGCGGCGCGCTGCAGATCCCCCGCGTGCCGGCCAACGGCCACATGGACCTCGCGGTGATCACCGACGCCTTCGTGGTCACGGTGATCGGCGGCATGGGCTCGGTGCCGGGCGCCTTCCTCGCTGCCCTGCTGATCGGCGAATTGCAGGCCTTCGGCATCCTGCTCCTGCCCAAGGCCACCCTGGTCCTCGTCTTCGCCCTGATGGCAGTGGTGCTGGTGGTCAAGCCCTGGGGCCTGCTCGGCCGGCCCGAGATCGCCGCGTCGGGCCGCTTGCCCGAGGGCATCCTGCACCTGCGGCCCTTCCGCCCCGCCGAGGCGGCGCTGACCGGGCTCGCGGTCGCGGCCCTGCTGGCGGTCCCGCTCGTCGGCGACGCCTACCTCGTCAAGGTCGCGACCGAGATCCTGGTCTTCGCGCTCGCCGCCTTCTCGCTGCAATTCCTGGTCGGCGTCGGCGGCCTCGTCTCCTTCGGCCACGCCGCCTATTTCGGCCTCGGCGCCTACGCGGCCGGGCTCCTCGTCACCGGGCCGCTGCGGGCGCCGATGGAGCTCGCGCTCCTCGCCGCGCCGCTCGCGGGCGCGCTCGGGGCCGCCCTGTTCGGCTTCTTCATCGTCCGGCTGTCGGGGATCTACCTCGCCATGCTGACCCTGGCCTTCGCGCAGATCGTCTACGCGATCGGCTTCCAGTGGGTGGAGGTGACGGGGGGCGACAACGGCCTCGTCGGCGTCTGGCCCTCCGCCTGGGCCGCCGGCCGCACCACCTACTTCTACCTCGTGGCGGCCGCGACCCTCGCGTGCATCGCGGCGCTGCGCCGGATCGTCTTCGCGCCCTTCGGCTACGGCCTGCGGGCCGCCCGCGATTCCGCCACCCGCGCCGAGGCGATCGGGCTCGACACCCGCACGCATCGCTGGCTCGCCTTCACCCTGGCGGGCGGCGCGGCCGGCCTCGCCGGGGGGCTCTACGCCTTCCAGAAGGGCTCGATCGACCCGACCCTCGCGGCGATCCCGACCTCGATCGACTTCCTGGTCATGGTGCTGGTCGGCGGCATCCGCACCCTGATGGGTCCCCTGGTCGGGGCGGGCTTCTTCCACGCGCTCAAGGACGCGGTGATGCCGCTCGCGGCCTATTGGCGCCTGCTGCTCGGCCTCGCCATCATCGCCACCGTGCTGGCCCTGCCGCACGGCCTCGCCGGGGCGGCCGACCTCCTGCGCCGGCGCCGCCGGCCCGTCCCCGCGGAGGCGCGCGCGTGACCCTGCTCGCCGTCGACCGCCTGACCAAGTCCTTCGGCGGGGTCGCCGCCGCCCGGGACGTGTCCTTCACGCTGGCGGCGGGCGAGATGCTGGCGATCATCGGCCCGAACGGGGCGGGCAAATCCACCACCTTCAACATGGTGGGCGGGCAGCTGAGGCCCAATTCCGGCCGCGTGACCCTGGCGGGGCGGGACGTCACCGGCCTGCCGGCCCGGGCGATCGGGCGGGCCGGGGTCGGGCGCACCTTCCAGGTCGCCCAGACCTTCGTGTCGATGAGCGTCGCCGAGAACGTCCAGATGGCGCTCGTCGCGCATCGCGGCCGCAGCCGGGCGCTCTTCGCCGACGCGCGCCGCCTGTACCGGGACGACGCGCTCGCTCTCCTCGGCGAGGTCGGGCTCGGGGCGGAGGCCGACCGGCCGGTGGCCGAACTCGCCTACGGCGACGTGAAGCGGGTGGAGCTCGCGGTGGCGCTGGCCGCGCGGCCGAAGCTCCTGCTGATGGACGAGCCCACCGCCGGCATGGCGCCGCGCGAGCGCGGCGGCCTGATGGCCCTCACCGCCCGCCTCGCCCGCGGCCAGGGCATCGGGGTGCTCTACACCGAGCACGACATGGAGGCGGTGTTCGGCCATGCCGATCGGGTGCTGGTCCTGGTGCGCGGCGAGATCATCGCCGCCGGGCCGCCCGAGGCGGTGCGGGCCGACGCCCGGGTGCGCCAGGTCTATCTCGGCGAGGCGGGGAGTGCCGCGGCCCTGCGCGCCCGCCGGGAGGTGGCCTGATGGAGGCGCTCCTCGACGTGACCGGGCTTCGCGCCGCCTACGGGCAGGCAGAGGTGCTGTTCGGCGTGACGCTCAGCCTGCGCCGCGGCGAGGTGGCGGCGCTGATGGGGCGCAACGGGGCCGGGAAATCCACGACCCTCAAGGCGATCATGGGGCTCCTGGTGCCGACGGCAGGCCGCGTCGCCTTCGAGGGCCGCGCCGTGACCGGCTGGGAGCCCTTCCGCATCGCCCGCCTCGGCCTCGGCTACGTGCCGGAGGAGCGGCGCATCTTCACGGATCTCTCGGTCGAGGAGAACCTGGAGGTCGGCCGCAAGGGCCCGACCGACGGGCGGGCGCCCTGGACCCTGGAGCGCCTGTTCGCGATCTTCCCCAACCTCGCCGAGATGCGCCGCCGCCGGGCCTCGGCCATGTCGGGGGGCGAGCAGCAGATGCTCACCATCGCCCGCACCCTGATGGGCAACCCGCACGCGGTCCTCCTCGACGAGCCCTCCGAGGGGCTGGCGCCGGTCATCGTCGAGCAGATGGCCGAGGCGGTGCTGCGCATGAAGCGGGAGGGGCTGGCGGTGCTGCTCTCCGAGCAGAACCTGACCTTCGCGGCGGCGGTCTGCGACCGGGCCTTCGTGATCGAGAAGGGCGCGGTCCGCTTCGAGGGCGCGATGGCCGAGCTGGAGGCGAACGAGGCGGTGCGGGACGCGTACCTGACGGTGTGAGGCGGGGAAGGCGGGGCGGGACCGCGCGGCGGGACCGTTCGTAGACGAACGATCGGGGTTGCGGGATGGCCGGTCACGGAACGGGAACGGGATGCGCGACGGGCCGACGGGGCCGCGCGGGCGGAGCCGCCCGATGAGGCGCGTCGCCGGCATCGATGTCGGGGGCACCTTCACGGACCTCCTCCTCACCGAGACCGGGCCGGACGGGACCCTGCGGGTGCGGCTCGCCAAGGTGCCGACCACGGCGCGCAACCAGGCCGAGGGCGTGCTCGCCGCGATCGCGGCGGCCGGGACCGCGCCCGCCGCCCTCGACCTCGTCATCCACGGCACCACCGCCACCACCAACGCGGTGCTGGAGCGCAAGACCGCCCGGGTCGGGCTCGTCACCACGGCGGGGTTCCGGGACGTGCTCGAACTCGGCCGCCGCACCCGGCCGAAGCCCTACGGTCTGTTCGGCACCTTCGAGCCGCTGATCCCCCGCGAGCTGCGCCGCGAGGTGCCCGAGCGCATGCGGGCGGACGGGCAGGTGCACATCCCCCTCGACGAGGCGGCCGTGGAGGCGGCCGTGCGGGCGCTCCTGGCCGAGGGCTGCGAGGCCCTCGTCATCCACTTCCTGCACGCCTACGCCAACCCGGCCCACGAGCGGCGGGCGGGCGAGATCGCCCGGGCGCTGTGGCCCAACCCCTACGTCACCCTCGGCCACGCGCTCCTGTCGGAGTTCCGCGAGTACGAGCGCGGCACCACCGCGGCGGTCAACGCCGCCGTGCAGCCGATCCTCGACCGCTACCTGCGCCGCCTGCAGGACGAACTCGGGGCGGGGGGCTTCGCCCGCGACCTCCTCGTGATGAACGGCAACGGCGGCACGGTGCCGGCCGCCCGGGTGGTCGAGGCGGCCGCCAAGACCGTGATGTCGGGCCCGGCCTCCGGCGTGATGGCCGCCGCCGCGACGCTCGCGCAGGCGGGCCTGTCGAACGCCGTCACGTACGACATGGGCGGCACCTCGACCGACGTCGCCCTGATCGCCGGCGGCGTGCCGGAAGTCTCGGCGGAACTGACCCTCGCCTACGGCCTGCCCATCCACCTGCCGATGGTGGACGTGCACACGGTCGGGGCCGGCGGCGGCTCGATCGCCGCGGTGAACCGGGCCGGGATGCTGCAGGTCGGCCCCGAGAGCGCCGGCTCCGAGCCCGGCCCGGTCGGCTACGGGCGCGGCGGCGCGCGGCCCACGGTGACGGACGCCAACCTCGTGCTCGGCCGCCTCGACCCCGAGGGGCTCACCGCCGTGCGGGAGCGCGTTCCCCTCGGGGCGATCCGCGACGCCTTCGCGCGCGACCTCGCCCGCCCCCTCGGCCTCTCCGTCGAGGAGGCGGCCGCGGCGGTGATCCGGCTCGGCAACGTCCACATGGCGGGGGCGATCCGGATGGTCTCCCTCGCCCGCGGCTACGACCCGCGCGACTTCGTGCTCTTCGCCTTCGGGGGGGCCGGGCCGCTCCACGCGGTGGCGCTGGCGCGCGAACTCGGCATCCCGGAGGTGCTGGTGCCGGCCCGCCCCGGCCTCACCAACGCCCTCGGCTGCCTGGTGGCGGACCTGCGCCAGGACCGGGTCAACACCCTCAACCGCCCCCTCGACGGCCTCGCCATGGACGAGGTCCGCGCCGTGCTGGCCGCGCAGGAGGCGCAGGCGCGCGCGCTGATCGAGGCCGAGCGGGCCGAGATCGAGGCGGTCACGGTGACCTACGGCGCCGACATGCAGTTCCGCGGCCAGACCCACCTGATCCGGGTCGCGCTGCCGCGGCCCGACCTCGGCCGCGCGGCGCTGCAGGAGCTGTTCGAGGCCGCCTATTTCCGGCGCTTCCAGGTCCGGCTGCCGGAGATCCGCGCCGTCCTCGTCAACCTCGTCACCTCGGTGATCGGCCGCCGCCGCGCCTTCCCGCTCGGGAGCCTGCTCGATCCCGCCGCGCGCACCGACCTCGCGGGGGCCCGGCTCGGGACCCGGCCCCTCCACGCCGAGGGGCGCTGGCACGAGGCCGCCATCTACGCCCGCGAGCGCCTGCCCGAGGGCGCGCGCATCGCCGGTCCGGCCGTCATCCAGCAGGTCGACGCCACCACGGTGATCGAGCCCGGCGCGCACGCGACCGTCGACGCCATCGGCAACCTGAGGATCCGCGCATGAGCGCCCTCGACCCCCTCACCCTGGCGGTGATCCAGGCGGGATTGCAGCAGGTCTGCAACGAGATGGACATCGCCTTCTCGCGCTCGGCCTTCTCGCCGGTGATCGCGGAGGCCGACGACCGCTCGGACGGCATCTACGACCGCGACACCGGCGCGCTCATCGCCCAGGGCGAGTACGGGCTGCCGGTCTTCGTCGGCACGATGCAGCACTCGACCGGCGAGCTGATCCGGCTGATCCGCGAGGGCCGGGCCGGCGCCCCGGAGCCCGGCGACGTCTACATCGTCAACGACCCCTACCTGGGCGGCACGCACCTGATGGACGTGCGCTTCGTGCGCCCGGTCTTCGTCGAGGGCGAGCTGTTCTGCTGGCTCCAGAATACCGGCCACTGGCCGGATATCGGCGGCATGGTGCCGGGCGGCTTCTCGGCCCACGCCACCGAGGTCGAGCAGGAGGGGCTGCGCCTGCCCCCGGTCAAGCTGTTCAAGCGCGGCGCGATGGATCCGGAGATCTTCTCCATCATCACCTCGAACATCCGCGTCGCGGACCAGCGGATCGGCGACATCCGGGCCCAGGCCGCGTCCCTCGCGGTCGGCGAGGCCCGGCTGCGGGAGCTCCTGGAGAAGGTCGGCCGCGCCACCCTCGACGCGGCGATCCGCGAGATCCGCATCCGCTCGGCCGAGCGGATGCGGGCCGAGATCCGCCGCATCCCGGACGGCACCTACGCCAGCGAGGCCTTCGTCGATTCGGACGGGGTGGTGGACGCGCCTTTGCGCATCGCCCTCACGCTGACCAAGCGGGACGACACCCTGCACTTCGACTTCTCCGGCTCCTCGCCGCCGTGCCGGGGGCCGATGAACTCGGTCCTGGCGACCACCGTCTCGTCGGTCTACCTCGCGGTGAAGCACGTCTTCCCGGACGTGCCGATCAATGCCGGCACCTTCGAGCCCCTGGTGATCCGCCGGCCCGAGGGGACCTTCCTGGATGCCCGCTACCCGCGCCCGGTCTCGGGCTGCGCCGCGGAGGTGAGCCAGCGCATCGCGGAAGCCGTGTTCCTGGCCCTGGTCCAGGCGATCCCCGACCGGGTGACGGCGGCGCCGGCCGGCACCTCGGGCAATTTCGCCCTCGGCGGCTTCGACCCGCAGAAGCAATCCCCCTACGTCATGTACCAGATCACCGGCGGCGGCTACGGCGGCAATGCCGCGCATGACGGGCTGTCGAACGGCTGCTCGACCATCGGCATCTCGAAGACCGCGCCCGTCGAGGTGATGGAGCAGTATTACCCGGTGCTGTTCCGCCGCTTCGCGCTGCGGGAGGGCTCGGGCGGGGCCGGCGCGCACAGGGGCGGCTTCGGCGTGCATTACGAGGTCGAATTGCTGCGCGGGGAGGCGCGGGCCTCCTTCGTGATGGATCACGGCCGCTTCGGCCCGCCCGGGGTGCGCGGCGGCGGCGACGGGGCGCCGAACGTGGTGCGCATCCACCGCGACGGGGAGACCTTCACGCCGGCCCACCTGTCGAAGGACCAGAACATCGCCATCCGGGCCGGCGACCGGGTCGAGATCATGACCCCCGGGGGAGGGGGCTACGGCGATCCGCGGGAGCGCGATCCGGCCCTGATCGCGCGGGACGTGCGGCGCGGCTACTACACGGCCGAGGAGGCCGAGGCGCTGTGGGGGAGGCGGGAATGAGGGCGGGATCTCCGATGCGCGGCATTCCGGTCTCCCGCCCGCCGGCCGCGGAGGCCGCCTGATGCGCTACTTCCGCCCCACCACCCTCGCGGAGGCCCTGGCGATCCGCCGCGCGCAGGCCGTCACGGTTCTGGCCGGCGGCACCGACCTCTACCCGGCCGCCGCCTCCCGGCGGGCCTGGGGCGACCCCGCGCAGCCCGACATCCTCGACATCTCCGCCATCCCCGAACTGCGCGGCATCGCCGAGGAGGGCGGCCACTGGCGCATCGGGGCGCTCGCGACCTGGACCGACCTGATCCGCGCCGACCTGCCGCCCCTCCTCGACGGGCTCAAGCGGGCGGGCCGGGCGGTCGGAGGGGTGCAGATCCAGAACCGGGGCACCCTCGTCGGCAATGCCTGCACGGCCTCGCCGGCGGGGGACGGCATCCCGAACCTGCTCGCCCTCGACGCGGTCTTCGAGGTCTCCGGCCGGGACGTCCCGGCGCGGGATTTCTTCACCGGCTACCGGACCAATGCGGTCGGGCCGCAGGACCTCGTCACGGCGATCCGCATCCCGAAGCGCGCCGGGCGCGGCCATTTCGAGAAGCTCGGGGCGCGGCGCTACCTCGTGATCTCCATCGCCATGGCGGCCCTCGCGGTCGAGACCGGGCCGGACGGGCGCGTCCGGGAGGCCCGGATCGCGGTCGGCGCCTGCGGGCCGGTGGCGCGCCGCCTCACCGCCCTCGAGGCCGATCTGCGCGGGGTGCCCCTGGCGGCGGCGCCCGGCCTCGTCGCCGCCCATCACCTCGCGGATCTCGCGCCGATCGACGACGTGCGGGCGAGCGCCGCCTACCGGCGCGCCGCCGCCCGTGCCCTGGTGGCGGACGGCCTCTCCGCCCTGATCGAGACCGACCGGAGGGCTGCCTGATGCGCGTCACGCTCCTCGTCAACGGCGTCTCCCACGTCGTCGAGGCGCCGCCCCTGGCGACCCTCGCCGACACGCTGCGCGAGCGCCTGCACCTCACCGGCACCAAGATCGGCTGCGAGGCCGGCGATTGCGGCACCTGCACGGTGCTCCTCGACGGCGAGCAGGTCTGCGCCTGCCTGGTGCCGATCGCCCAGGCCGAGGGCCGCGCCGTGACCACCATCGAGGGCCGCGACCCCGAGGGCTGGATCGACCGGCTGCGCGAGGCCTTCCTGGCCCGCGGGGCGGCGCAATGCGGGATCTGCACCCCGGCCATGATCCTCGCGGCCGCGGACGGCCTGCGGCGCCAGCCGCGGCCGGACCGGCGCGCGATCGAGGACGCGATCGGCGGCGTGCTCTGCCGCTGCACCGGCTACGCGGCGATCGTCGAGGCGATCATGGACGTGGCCCGCGGCGGCGGCGCCGCCGCGCCCGCGCCGGAACCCGGCGCCGCGGTCGGAACCCGGATGGCGCGCGTCGACGGCCGGCCGAAGGTCGAGGGCACCGACCTGTTCGGCGCCGACCACCAGCCCGAGGGCGCGCTCTGGCTGCGCCTCGTGCGCGCGCCGCACGCCGCCGCCCGCTTCACCCTCGGGGAGCTCGCCCCCGTCCTCGCCCGGCATCCGGGCCTCGCCCGCATCCTCACCGCCCGCGACATCCCGGGCGAGAATTCCTTCGGGGTCTTCCCCCACATCAAGGACCAGCCGGTCCTGGCGGACGGCCTCGTGCGGATGCGCGGCGATCCGGTCGCGGCGCTGGTCGGCAGCCGCGAGGCCGTCGAGGGCTTCCCCGATTCCGACCTTCCGATCGCCTACGCGCTGCTCCCGGCCCTCTCCGGCACCGCGGCGGCGCTCGCCCCCGGCGCCCCGTCCCTGCACGCTTGCGTCCCCGACAACGTGCTCACCCACGGCAGGCTGACCCGCGGCGACGTCGAGGCCGGCCACGCCGAGGCCGCCGCCACCGCCTCGGGCAGCTTCGAGACCGCCTTCGTCGAGCACGCCTACCTGGAGCCCGAGGCCGGCTTCGCGCGCCGGGTCGGCGAGCGCATCGAGGTGACCGCCTGCACCCAGGCCCCGGTGATGGACCAGGAGGACGTCGCCCGCGTCCTCGGCCTGCCCGCGGCCGCGGTGCGGATCGTGCCCACCGCCTGCGGCGGCGGCTTCGGCGGCAAGCTCGACGTCTCGCTGCAGCCGATCCTGGCGGTCGCGGCCTGGCTGACCGGGCGCCCGGTGCGGATGGTCTTCACGCGCACCGAGAGCATGGCCGCGACCACCAAGCGCCATCCGGCGACGATCCGCGCCCGGCTCTCGGCGGATGCGCGGGGGCGCTTCACCGCCTTCGAGCTCGACGCCGATTTCAACACCGGCGCCTACGCCTCCTGGGGGCCGACGGTCGCCAACCGGGTGCCGGTCCACGCGCCCGGCCCCTACCGGGTGGCGCATGTCCGCAACCGCACCCGGGCCGTCTACACCAACGACACCCCGGCCGGCGCCTTCCGGGGCTTCGGCGTGCCCCAGGCCACGATCGCGGCCGAGACGCTGATCGACGACCTCGCCCGGGATCTCGGGATCGACCGCTGGACCATCCGGCGCCGCAACGCCCTCGACCACGGCGACGCGACGGCGTCCGGGCAGGTGCTGCACGCCTCGGCCGGCCTGCCGCAATGCCTCGATGCCCTGCGCGACGATTTCTTCCGGCTCGTCGCCGAGGCCGAGGCCGCCAATGCCGGGGGCGGCCGGATCCGGCGCGGGGTCGGGCTCGCCTGCATGTGGTACGGCTGCGGCAACACCTCGATGTCGAATCCGTCGCGGATGCGCATCGCGCTCGGGCCGGACGGCGCGCTCACCCTCCTCAACGGCGCCGTCGATATCGGGCAGGGCTCCTCCACGGTGCTGCTCCAGATCGCCGCCGACGCGCTCGGGCTGCCGCCGGACCGCTTCCGCCAAGTGGTCGGCGACACGGACCTGACCTACGACGCGGGGAAGACCTCGGCCTCCCGCCAGACCTTCGTGTCGGGCAACGCGGCGCGGCGCGCCGGGGAGGATCTGCGGCGGCGCATCCTGGCGCTCGCCAATGCGGGGCCGGCGGCGCGGCTCTCCCTCGACGGGGCCTGGCTCACCATCGCGGACGGGCCGGCGAGCCGCCGCATCGACCTCGCGCGCCTGACCCCCGACGCCACCGGCGCGGTGCTGGCCGGCGAGGGCTGGTACGACCCGCCGACCACGGCGCTCGACGCCGAGGGCCAGGGCATCCCCTACGCCACCTACGGCTTCGCCGCGCAGCTCGCGGAGGTCGCGGTCGACACGGTGCTGGCCACCGTGCGGGTGAGCCGGATCATCGCCGCGCACGATGTCGGGCGGGCGATCAACCCGACCCTGGTCGAGGGCCAGATCCACGGCGGCATCGCGCAGGGCCTCGGCCTCGCCCTGATGGAGGAGTTCATCCCCGGCCGCACCGAGAACCTGCACGACTACCTGATCCCGACCGTCGGCGACGTGCCGGAGATCGCGGTGCGGATCATCGAGGATCCCGACCCGGAAGGCCCCTACGGCGCCAAGGGTGTCGGCGAGCCGGCCCTGGTGGCGACCGCGCCCGCGATCCTGTCGGCCATCCGCCACGCCACCGGGGCGCGGCTCACCCGGGTGCCGGTGCTGCCGCACCGGCTGCACGCGGCGCTCAACCGGAGGGAGGCGGCGGAATGAGACTCGCAGGCGCGCCCGCGCCGTCCGGACCCCGGCCGCACCGCGCCCGGAGCCGGCCATGAGCGCCGATCCCCTCTCCCCGGACGCCCGCGCGAACAAGTTCGGCGCCGCCGAGGGCGACGGCATCGTGCGCTGCGATGCCTGCCCGGTGCTGTGCCGGATCCGGCCCGGGCGCGCCGGCGCCTGCGCGCGCTACGCCAACCGCGACGGGCGGCTCGTGCGCACCGACCCGGTCGTGCTCCTGCACGACACCGTCGAGGCGGGCGGCCGGCTGGTGCCGTTCGGGGCCGCCGCCTGGGACGGGCACGGGGCCGATCCGGCCCGAACCTTCGTGACCGGGATCGGCGCGGGCACGACCTATCCGGACTACAAGCCCGCCCCCTTCATCGTCGCGAGCGAGCACGAGGGCGTCGAGACCGTCACGGTCGTGACCGAGGGCATCTTCAGCTATTGCGGCGTGAAGGTGAAGATCGACACCGACCGCCATCTCGGGCCCGAGCGCGCCGCGGTCCGGGCCGGCGCCGAGGAGGTCGGCCACGTCACCACCGCCGAGTACGGCTCGCAGATGCTCTCGATCGGGGGCGTGCGCCACCTGACCGGCGGCTCCAAGAAGGAGGGGCAGGTCACCTGCGAGACGCTGCTCGCCCTCTGCTCCGGCGCGCCGGCGACGCTCGCCATCGACGGGGGCCACGCGGTCGTGGTCCAGGCCGGCCGCGCGCCGATCGTCGACGGCGTGCCGGAGCGCCGCATGCGGGTCGGCTGCGGCTCGGCCACGGTCGGCATCTTCGCCCGCCAGTGGCTCGGCCACGCCGACGAGGTCATCGTCGTGGACGACCACATCACCGGGGTCCTGACCGAGCATCAGGCCGGCAAGGTGCTGGGCATGCGCCCCGCGGGGATCCGCGTGCGGGGCCGGCGCTCGACGCCGGGGCGCTACTTCCAGGTGGCGAATCCCGGCACCGGCTGGGGCGGCACCGACATCGCCGACCCACTCGCCATCATCCAGGCGATCGATCCGGCCGTGGCCTGGCCGGGCCTGCGGCTGCTGATGACCTCGACCACCGGCGAGCACGCCCTCTGGCTCGTCCTCGACGAGCGCCTCACCCCGGTCCCGGCCGAGATGCCGCCGGCGATCCGCGCGGTGGTCGCGCGCATCGGCGAGAATTGCGAGCCCTCCCTCTGCACGGTGCTGTTCGTGGCCGGCGCGGGCGGGTCCCTGCGGGCGGGGGTGACCGAGAACCCGGTGCGCCTCACCCGCTCGGTCGCCTCGGGCGAGACCCGCGTGACCATGGGCGGCGCGCCGGTCACGGTCTGGCCGGGCGGGGGCATCACCGTGATGGCGGACGTCACGCGCCTGCCCGGCAACGCCTTCGGCGCCGTGCCGACGCCCGCGCTCGTCGCCCCGATCGAGTTCACCCTGCCGCGCGCCCTCTACGCCGATCTCGGCGGCCACCTGGGCGAGGTCGTCGCCATGGCGGACCTCCTGCGGGAGGTGGGGCCGGGCGCCCGCCACGAGGCGTGGCGGCCGGACAATCCCTGGCCCGCCCGCCCCGCCGCGAAGGGAGGGGGGCCGTGAGCGAGCCCCGGCGCCGCGAGGGGCTGCGCGTCGACCCGGAGGCGGTGCGGATCTACCGGCTCGAGGAGCAGATCGGCTACCTGATCCGCCGGGCGCACCAGCGCGCCTCGGCGATCTTCGAGAGCGTGATGCGCGACTTCGACGTGACGCCGGTGCAGTTCGCCGCCCTGGCGAAGCTCCACGACCTCGGGCCGACCTCGCAGAACCAGCTCGGGCGGCAGGTCGGCATCGATCCGGCGACGATGAACGGGGTGGCCCGCCGGCTCGCCGCCCGCGGCCTCCTGCGGCCCTCCCCCGACCCGGACGATGCCCGCCTCGTGCGCCTCGCCCTGACGGCGGAGGGGCGCGGCGTGGTCGAGGCCATGAAGAACCGGGGCGCCGAGGTCACGGCCCGCACCCTCGATCCCCTGACCCAGGCGGAGGCGAAGGATCTCACCCGCCTCCTCGCCAAGCTCGGCTGAGCGCCGTGGAGGGGCCGCGCGTCCAGGCGCTGCCCGGCGGGCGGGTCCACCTCCAGCACGGGCCGATCGACGTGGTGCTGCGGGCCCACGGCGCCGAGGCGGCGGTGCGGGAGGCCTACCGGGCGGCGGCGGCGCGCTTCGCGCCGCTGCTCGGCGAACTCGTCGCCGAATTGCCGGCCCTGCGCCGGCCGATGCGCGCGCGGCCGCGCGTCGAGGGGGCGGTGGCGCGCCGCATGGTGGCGGCCTGCCGCCCGCACCGGGAGTTCCTCACCCCCATGGCGGCCGTGGCCGGGGCGGTGGCGGACGAACTCCTCGCCGCCATGCTGGCCGCGGCGCCCCTCGCCAAGGCCTTCGTCAACGACGGCGGCGACATCGCCCTCCACCTCGCCGAGGGCGAATCGATCGCGGTGGGCGTGGCGGGGGATTTCTCCCGCGGCCCGGTGCCGGCGCTGAACGGCCGGGTGCGGCTCTCGCACGCGGACGGGATCGGGGGGCTCGCGACCTCCGGGCGGCAGGGCCGCTCCTTCTCGCGCGGCATCGCCGATTCGGTGACGGTCCTCGCCCGCGACGCGGCCGCGGCGGACGCGGCCGCGACGCTCATCGCCAACGCGGTCGACCTCAAGGGCCATCCCGGCATCCGCCGCGCGCCGGCCGACAGCCTCGATCCCGATTCGGATCTCGGCGCGCGGCTCGTCACGGTGGGGGTCGATCCGCTGCCGCCCGAGGCGGTGGCGGCGGCGCTGGAGGCGGGCCGCGCCCGCGCCGCCGCGATGCGCGCCGCCGGCCTGATCCGCGACGCCGCCCTGATGCTGCAGGGGCGGAGCGTCGTCCTCGGCGGGATCGGGCGGATCGGCGCGGGCGCCTGAGCGGCGCGGTCGATCCACCTATCGCAGCTGCTCCAGGTTCTTGGCGGCCGCGAGGTTGCCGTTGGCCTTGGCTTGGCTGAACCAGGCCCGCGCCTGGGCGAGGTCCCTCGGCACGCCCGCGCCGCGCGCGTAGGCCACGCCGAGGGCGTTCTGGGCGGCGGCGTTGCCGTTGCGCGCCGCGCGCTGGTACCAGGAGACCGCCTCGGCCGGGTTGGCCGCCACGCCGTTGCCCTGGTCGTACATCGTGCCGAGATAGTACTGCGCGAGCGGCTGGTTCTGCTGCGCGGCGCGCTGGAGCAGGGGCAGGGCCGCGGCCGGATCGCGGGGCCCGCCCGTGCCCAGGAGCAGCGCCTCGCCGGTCCTGGCCTGCCCCAGCGGGTCGCCGTGCTCCGCGGCGCGGCGATAGAGGGCGAGGGCCTGGCCCGGGTCGCGGGGCAGGCCGGTGCCGGTCTCGTAGGCCGCGCCGAGTTCGGCCTCCGCGAACCCGTCGCCCGCCTCGGCGGCGCGGCGGAACCATTGCAGGGACAGGCCGCGGTCGGCCGGCACGCCGGACCCGTCGCGGTAGGCGAGGCCCATGCGCCGCTGCGCGAAGGTGTTGCCCTGGTCCGCCGCCTTCTGGAACCAGGACACCGCCTCCTTCGGGTCCATCGGCTTGCCGTCGCCGGTGAGGAAGGCGTAGCCGAGCCGGGCCTGGGCCTCCGCGTCGCCCCGTCCCGCCGCCCGGGCGAGGTGCTCCATCGCCTGGGCCTTGTTGGCGGCGATGCCGCGCCCCTCCAGCAGGTGCACCCCGAGCAGCCGCTCGGCCCCGGCATTCCCCTGCGCGGCGGCCTTCTGGTACCAGCCCACCGCCGCGGCCTGATCGGCGGGGAGCCCGCCGAGCCCCCGCTCGTAGGCCCAGCCGAGCTCGGCCTGCGCGAAGGCGTCCCCCGCCTCCGCGGCCCGGCGGAACCACGACGCGGCGCGGGCCGGATCGGCCGCCATGCCGACGCCGCGCTGCGCCGCGAGGCCGGCGAGGCGCTGGGCCGGCACGACGCCCTGCTGCGCCGCCTTCTCGATCCAGGGCAGGGAGGCGGCCGGGTCGGCCGGCACGCCGCCGATACCCCAGTAGAGCGCGTTGCCGAGGTTGAACTGCGCCGCCGCGTGGCCCTGCTCGGCCGCGGCCCGGTAATGCGCCAGCGCTTGGCGCATGTCCGGCGCCGTGGTGGCGCGCCGCAGCGAGAGGGTCGGATCGAACAGGGTGCCGAGGCTGAACTGCGCCTCCGCGCCGCCCTCCGCCGCCGCCGCCCGCAGCTGCGCGAGCGCGGCCGGGTCGCCGAGGGCGCGGTCGCGCAGGGCCGTGCTCTCCGGGCCGGTGAGCGGCGCCTTCGGGCGCGCCCAGGGGGCGGCCGGCTCGGGGACGGGGAGCGCGCCGCCGAGGACGAGCCAGCCGGCGGCGAGCAGGGCCGCGGCCTGCGGCCAGATGATCCAGGCCCCGCGGTACCAGGGATCGCCGCTCCACAGGAGCGCGTGCTTGAGGGCGAGGGACGAGCCGGCCATGCCGTCAGCTCCTCATGCCGATGGCCGCGTCCAGGTCCGCCGCCTCGATCCGGCGCAGGTCGGCCTCGGGCTCGCGGGCGAGCCGCACGGCCTGGGCCTCGCGGGCGCGCTCCAGCAGCGTGCGCATCGCGCGGGCGTTGCCCCAATCCTCGCGCCTGGCATTCTCGGCGAGCCAGCCGGACAGCCGCGGCCCGAGCGGGTCGGGCAGCGCGTAGGCCTGGGCCGCCGCCATGCGCCGGAGGATCTCCTCCAGCTCCGCGACCGAGTAGGCCGGGAAATCGATGGTCTTGGTGAAGCGGCTGGCGAGGCCCGGATTGGTGCCGATGAACCGGCGCATCTCGCTCGGGTAGCCCGCCACGATCACGATGATGCGGTCGCGGTGGTCCTCCATGAACTTCAGCAGCGTGTCGATCGCCTCGCGCCCGAACGAGCCGCCCTCCTGCCCGTCGGCGAGGGCGTAGGCCTCGTCGATGAACAGGATGCCGTCGAGCGCCTCCTTGCACTTGTCCAGGGTCTTGGTGGCGGTCTGGCCGACGTAGCCGGCCACCAGCCCCGCGCGGTCCGTCTCGACGAGGTGGCCCTTGCGCAGGACGCCGACGCCCCGGAAGATCTCGCCGAGCGCGCGCGCGACCTGGGTCTTGCCGACCCCGGGCGGGCCGGTGAACACCATGTGCAGGCTCATGGCCGAGACCGGCAGGCCCTGCTCGCGCCGCTTCTGCTCGACCTGCAGCCGGGAGATCAGGGTGTTGACCTCCTCCTTCACCGGCGCGAGGCCCACCATCGCGTCGAGGTCGGCCAGCGCCGCCTCGGCCGGGCGGGCGCCCTGCGCCCGGGTCGGCACGCGCAGCAGCGGCAGCGGCGCGGTCGCCTGCCGGGCCTGGCCGGGGAGGGCGAAGCCGAGCGCGCTCTGGAAATCCTCGATCTCGATCCGGGAGAGATCGGCCTGCGGCTGGCCGGCGATGCGCAGCGCCTGGGCCTCGCGGGCCTTCTCCAAGAGGGTGCGCATCTCGCGGGCATTGCCCCAATCCTCGCGCCTGGCGTTCTCGGCGAGCCAGCCGGACAGCCGCGCCTCGATGTCCTCGGGCAGCTGGAAGGATTGCTTGGCCGCCATGGCGCGCAGGATCGCCCCCAGCTCGGCCGGGTCGTAGGCCGGGAAGGCGATGGTCTTGGTGAAGCGGCTGGCGAGGCCCGGATTGGTGCCGATGAACCGGCGCATCTCGCTCGGGTAGCCCGCCACGATCACGATGATGCGGTCGCGGTGGTCCTCCATGAACTTCAGCAGCGTGTCGATCGCCTCGCGCCCGAACGAGCCGCCCTCCTGCCCGTCGGCGAGGGCGTAGGCCTCGTCGATGAACAGGATGCCGTCGAGCGCCTCCTTGCACTTGTCCAGGGTCTTGGTGGCGGTCTGGCCGACGTAGCCGGCCACCAGCCCCGCGCGGTCCGTCTCGACGAGGTGGCCCTTGCGCAGGACGCCGACGCCCCGGAAGATCTCGCCGAGCGCGCGCGCGACCTGGGTCTTGCCGACCCCGGGCGGGCCGGTGAACACCATGTGCAGGCTCATCGGCGCGCCGGCATGGCCCTGCTCGCGCCGCTTCTGCTCGACCTGCAGCCGGGAGATCAGCTTGTTGACCTCCTCCTTCACCGGCGCGAGGCCGATCATCCCGTCGAGTTCGTCGAGGGCGTCCTGGATCGGGCGCACCGGCGGCTTCTGGGAGGTGCGCAGGAGCCGCAGCGAGCCGACGGCCGCCCCGCCCGTGGCGAGGAGCACGTCCTGGCTCTGCGCGAGCCGGGCCGCCACGTAGGTGAGGGCCGCGCCCGCCGCCAGGATCGCCAGCACCGTCGCGACCTTGAGCAGGAGCGGGCCGGCCGTGCTGCCGGCCGCCGCGAAGTAGGCGAGCGGGCTGCTCTGCGGGTTGATGAGCCACGCGCTCAGCACCGCGGCCGCCACGGAAATCAGGAAGAAGCCGAGCATCGGCCGGTCCCGGAAGAACGTCTTCATCGCCGAGTCCTCGTCGTGTCGGGGCGGAAACCGGGTCGGAAACCGGCGCGCCGCGGCGTCAGCAGATCTTGCCAGGCATCCAGACGACCGGGATCGAGGCCGCCCCGGTCGCCGGATCGAAGCGCCAGCCGGGCGACAGGAAGAGCCCGAGGCCGGCGAGGTCGCCCTCGACCGACAGGCTGCCGCGCCCGGCCGGGTAGGGGGACGGGAACGGGAGGGCGACCCGCTGGGGCGCCTCCCCCGGGACGATCTCGGGCGAGACGTAGGGGCCCGAGCGGATCCGGATGCCGCCCCGGCCCGCGCCCGCCCGGGTCACGCTCACCACCGCCAGGGGCGCCGCGCAGCTCCTCGCCTCCTGGACGAGCTGAGGCGCCCGCGCGACCGCGAGCGTCCCGGCCGCCGCGGCGATCTCGCCGGGGGCGACCTGCGCGAGCGTGAAGGAGGCCGGCCCCGCGGCGGTGCCGAACAGGGTCACCAGCAGGGCCGCGGTCGCGAGACCACCCGCGCCGGCGACCAGGGCCGGCGCGACCGGGCCGGCTTTCCGATCTCGCTCCTTCCCAGGCTCCCGAGACCCGGCGACTTGCGCGATCATCCGAGCATCCTCCCAAGCGAAGGCGGCGGGTTGCACGCGACGATTACGACGATGATAGGCGAAAAGCCTGTCGGTGAGAATGTGCGCCCGCGGAGACTTGCTGAATCCTGGGATCGACTTGCGCCCGTCGGGCGCGACGCGGCGATCCCGCCCGCCGCCGCGGCCGCATTCGCGCCGGCCGAGGATACTCCCCTAGAGGATACTCGCCGGGCTCGGCCCTCCCCTCGCCCGAACGGGCACGATTTCCTTTGGGAACTATTCCATCGCGCCCTCGATTAGTGCGGCGCGACGTCGACCGGTCCGCCGGGTCACCCTCGCTCCCGTCCTGCACACCCCCTCGCGGAGATCGTCATGAGCGACCTGCGCCCCTCCGCACGCGCCGCGGAGCCGAGCCCGTCGCGCCGGGCGCTGCGCGGCCTCGACGCGCTGAACTTCTTCCTCGCCGACGTGCGCGACGGCCTCGGGCCCTACCTCGCGATCTACCTGCTGGCCGTGCGCGGCCCCGCCCAGGGCTGGAACGAGGCGACGATCGGCCTCGTCATGACGGTGGCGGGCGTCGCCGGCCTGGCGGCGCAGACGCCCGCGGGCGCGCTCATCGACCGGACCCGGCGCAAGCCGGCCATCGTCATCGCGGCGGCCCTCGCCGTGACGGCGAGCTGCCTCGTCCTGCCCTGGATCTCCAACGTCTACCTCGTGGCCGGCACGCAGGCCCTCGCCCACGTGGCCGGCGCGGTCTTCCCGCCGGCCCTCACCGGCATCACCCTCGGCCTCGTCGGGCCGCGGCTCTTCGCGCGGCGGATCGGCCGCAACGAGGGCTTCAACCACGCCGGCAACGCGGTCTCGGCCCTCCTCGCGGCGGGCCTCGCCACCGTGTTCGGGCCGGCCATCGTGTTCTGGCTGATGGGCCTCCTCGCGGCGCTCAGCATCGGCGCGATGCTGGTGGTGCCGCGGGCGGAGATCGACGACGACCTCGCCCGGGGCCTTGACGGCCGCCAGCACGATCCCTGCGAGCAGCCCTCGGGCCTCGCGGTGCTGCTGCGCAACCGCCCCCTCCTGCTCTTCGCCGCGCTCTGCGCCGCCTTCCACCTCGCCAACGCGGCGATGCTGCCCTCGGTCGGCCAGCTGCTCACGAAGGTGGTGGGCAAGGACTACGCCACCTCGCTCATCGCGATCTGCATCGTGGCGGCCCAATGCGTGATGGTGCCGATGGCGATTCTGGTCGGCGCCAAGGCCGACCGTTTCGGGCGCAAGCCGATCTTCCTCGCCGCCTTCGGCATCCTGGCCCTGCGCGGCATTCTCTACACGCTCTCGGACGATCCCGTCTTCCTCGTGGCGGTGCAGTGCCTCGACGGGGTAGGGGCCGGGATCTACGGGGCCCTCTTCCCGATCGTGGTCGCCGACCTGACCCGCGGCAGCGGCCGCTTCAACGTCGCGCAGGGCGCGGTCGCCACCGCGCAGGGCGTCGGCGCCTCCCTCAGCGCCGCCCTGGCGGGACTCGTGATCGTCTCGGCCGGCTACGCGGCGGCCTTCCTGGTCCTGGCCGGGATCGCGGCCCTCGGCTTCGCCCTCTACCTCTTCGCCATGCCGGAGACGCGCGGCCTCGCTCCGGGCCATCCGTCCCCGGCCGCGGCCCCGCTCGCCGTCCCGGCAGAGTGAGGGATCCCGCGCGGGCGCGACGCGACGCCGGGGCACCCGAACCAGGCGCGTCCTGGGCAGGCTTGGCCTTCGATGGCTTGGCCCTCGATGGCTTGGCCTTTGACGGCTTGGCCTTACAAGGCTTGGCCTTGGAAGGTTTGGCCGGAGCCGCGAAGGCCGGCACGGCTGGCCCCACCGCACCGATCCGGGAGATCCGTCACCATGGGCGCGCTCGGCGTCACACCCCACCTCGCCACCTGGGGCATCGCCGCGCTGGCGACGCTCGGCGTGATCCTGCGCCCCCTCGGCTGGCCGGAAGCGGTCTGGGCCGTGCTCGGGGCGATCGTGCTCGTCGCCCTCGGCCTGCTCCCCGCCGGCACCGCCTGGGACGGGGTCCTGAAGGGCACGGACGTCTACCTCTTCCTGATCGGCATGATGCTGCTCGCCGAGGTCGCCCGGAAGGAGGGGCTGTTCGACTGGCTCGCCGGCATCGCGGTGCGGCGGGCGCGGGGCTCGGCGACGCGGCTCTTCACCCTCGTCTACGCGGTCGGCACGGTCGTGACGGTGTTCCTGTCGAACGATGCCTGCGCGGTGGTGCTGACGCCGGCGGTCGCGTGCGCCGCCAAGGCCGCCCGGGTGCGCGACCCGCTGCCCTACCTGCTGGTCTGCGCCTTCATCGCCAACGCGGCGAGCTTCGTGCTGCCGATCTCGAACCCGGCCAACCTCGTCGTCTACGCGGCGCACATGCCCCCGCTCGCCGAGTGGCTCGCCCGCTTCACCTTGCCCTCCGCGCTGGCGATCCTGGCGACCTACGCGGCCTTGCGCCTCACGCAGGGCCCCACCCTGCGCGCCCAGGAGGTGGCGACCGACGTGCCGCGCGCCGACCTGTCCCGCACCGGGCTCGTCGCCGGGCTCGGCATCCTGGCGACGGGGCTCGTGCTGATCGCCGCCTCGGCGCGCGGCCTCGCTCTCGGCCCGCCGACCTGCCTTGCGGGACTCGCCACCGCGCTCCTCGTCCTGGCGCTGCGGCGGGAGGGTTTGGCCGAACTGGTCCGGGACGTGTCCTGGAGCGTGCTGCCACTCGTCGCCGGGCTGTTCGTGCTGGTCGAGGCCCTGGAGAGGACCGGGGTGCTGCGCCTCGTCGCCGACACCCTGAGGGTGCAGGCGGGCGCCCATCCGGCCGGCACCGCCTGGGGGGCGGGCGCGCTCGTCGCTTTGCTCTGCAACCTCCTCAACAATCTGCCGGCCGGGCTGATCGCCGGCGCGGCGGTGCAGGCGGCGGAGGTCTCCGACAGGATCGCGGGCGCGATCCTGATCGGGGTCGATCTCGGCCCCAACCTCTCGGTCACGGGCTCCCTCGCCACGATCCTCTGGCTCACCGCGATCCGGCGGGAGGGGCAGCATGTCGGGGCGTGGCGCTTCCTGGCGCTGGGAGCGCTGGTGATGCCGCCCGCCCTCCTGCTGGCGCTCGCCGGCCTCCTCCTCGTGCCCTGAGGCCGCCCCCGACCGCCGCGCGCCCGTATCCCCTCATCCTGGCGGCGGGCGCGCTCCGGGCGCGGCAAGCCCGTGAAGGCGCAGCCGCGCGGGGCGCCGGCCACCGAAGGCCCTTCGGTCCCTCAGTGCTTCTCCTCGCCCGGCCGGTGCGTCTGCGGCCGATGGCCGTCCTGGCCGGGATTGTTGTGCTTGTTGTGGTCGCGGCTCTCCTGATGGGTCGTCGGCGGCCGCGCCGGGTCCGCGCTGCTGCGGACGCGGTCGCCGCCCGCCGGGACGTTCCGCCCCTCCCGGTGCTCGATGATCCGCTGGTGCTGGGCGTGGGTCTTGTCGCCGTGCGGCTTCTCGCCGGCCATGGGTGTCTCCGTCGCGCGAGGGGTCAGGCCGCCCCAACCCCCGGCGCGCCGCGCCTGTTCCGGCCACCCCGCGCGGCCCTCAGGAGGCGAGGGGGACGGCGCCCGGGCAGGGCGGCAGCGGCGCGCGCAGGACCTCGAAGGCGGAGAGGATCGGCTTCGGCTTGCCGAGGAAGTAGCCCTGCGCCTCCCGGCAGCCGACCTTGCGCACGAAATCCAGGTGGTCGGCGGTCTCGATGCCCTCCGCCGTCGTCGCCATCCCGAGTTCGTCGGCGAGCCCCACGATGGCGCTCACGATCGCGAGCGAGTTCGCCCGCGTCGTCATCTCGCGCACGAAGGATTGGTCGATCTTGATCTTGTGGAACGGGAAGGTGCGCAGGTAGCTCAGCGAGGAGTAGCCGGTGCCGAAATCGTCGAGCACGATCCGTACCCCGAGGGCGCGGATGCGCTCCAGGAGCTGCACCATCCGCTCGCTGTCCTCCATCAGCGCCGTCTCGGTGATCTCCAGTTCGAGCCGGGCCGGAGCGAGCCCGGATTCGGCGAGGGCGGTCGCGATCCGCTCGACGATGTCCTCCGCCCGCAGCTGCACCGGCGAGAGGTTGACCGCGACGCGGATGCCGGGCGGCAGGGCGGCCGCATCCCGGCAGGCCCGGTCGAGCACGAAGGCGCCGATCGCCTCGATCTGCCCGGTCTGCTCGGCGATCGGGATGAACTGCGCCGGGCTGACGAAGCCCCGCACCGGGTGGTTCCAGCGCACCAGGGCCTCGAAGCCGCTGACCCGCCCCCCGGCGAGGTCGAAGACCGGCTGGTAGGCGAGGACGAGCTGGCCGCCCGGAACCGCCTCGGCGAGGTCGGATTGCAGGGCCAGCCGCTCGTGCAGGCGCGCGGCGATCGACTTCTCGAACACGCAGGCCAAGCCCCGGCCCCGCCCCTTGGCCTCGTAGAGGGCCATGTCGGCGTGGCGCAGCAGCGTGTCGGCGTCCCGCGCCTCCGGCCCGGACACCGCGATGCCGACGCTCGCCCCGACCTGCACGGTCCGGCCCGCGAGCGCGTAGGGCGCGCTCAGCTGCGCGATGATCCGCGTCGCCAGCGCCTGCGCGGCGGCCTCGCCCTCCGCGCAGGCGACCGCGAATTCGTCGCCCCCGAGGCGCGCGACGACCCCGCCCTCGCCCACGCAGGCGCCGAGCCGCGCCCCCACCGCTGCCAGCAGCGCGTCGCCGACCGGATGGCCGAGCGTGTCGTTCACGTTCTTGAAGGCGTCGAGGTCGAGGTAGAGCAGCGCGGTCGCGTCCGGCGCGTCGGCGCGCATCATCGCGTCCAGGCGCTCGCGGAACAGGACGCGGTTCGGCAAACGCGTCAGCGGATCGTGCTGGGCGAGGAAGCGGATGCGGTCCTCGGCCTGCTGCTGCTCGGTGACGTCCTCGTAGATCGCCACCGAGCCGCCATCGGCCATCGGCCGCTGGGTGATCGAGAGGGTGCGCCCGTCCTGACCCGAGATCTTGAAGGTGCCGGCACCCTCGCGGGTCGCGATGTCGCGCTGCAGCGCGCGCATCCGGGCGAGGGCGCGCCGGCCCAGGGAGCAGCGGGCCCCGATCTCGGCGAAGATCACCTCCATGCTCTCGCCCGGCGCCAGGGTCTCGGGCGCGGTCCCGAGGAGTTCGGCGAGGCGGCGGTTCGCCACGATCAGGCGGCCTGCCGCGTCCGCCATCAGGAGCCCGTGCGACATGTTGCCGAGGGCGGCGTCGAACAGCCGGTTCTGGGTGCGCAGGGAGCGGTCGCGCTCCAGGAGGGCCGTGTTCTGCGCCTGGACCTCGGCCATGGCCTGCCCCGCCCGGGCATTCGCCGCCGCGAGATCCTCCAGGGCGGCCTTGAGGGCGGTGATGTCGGTGCGAATGCCGACGGTCTCCCCGGTCGCCGTGCGGCGCTCGGTGATCAGCACCCAGCGGCCGCCGGGCAGCAGGCGTTCGAGCGTGCCGTGATCGTCGCGGTGCCACGCCACCACGTTGCGCACGAAGGCGTCGAGGTCGCTGCCGGCCTGCGGGTACTGGCCGCGCTCCGCCCCGTACCGGATGATGTCCTCGAAGCGCGCGCCGGGCCGCAGTGCCGGTTCGCTGAGGGCGTAGAGCGCGCGGTAGCGGCTGTTGCAGGTGACGAAGCGGTCGTCGCGGTCCCACATCACGAAGCCGTCCGCCATGGCCTCGATGGCGTTCTCCAGCATCCTGTGAGCGCGGTCGCGCGCCGCCTGAAGCTCGTGGTAGACGCGCCACCCCGCCAGCAGAGCCGCGGCCGCCGCGAGGAGCAGCGCCTCGATGAGGCATGTCACCGCGACGATGCGGGCGCGGTCGCGCGACCAATCCGCGAAGGCCTGCGCGGTCTCCAGCGTCACCGCCACCGCGACGTCGCCGTACAGGGTGGACCGCGCCGCCGCCAGGACGGGGCCGTGCCCGGGGCCGGCCGGGAGGGCGAAGGCCCGGTCGTCGCGCTCCCGCGCGCTGATCCGCTGGGGCAGGATCCGGCCGGTGGCGAGTTCATCGTGCGGCAGGCTCGCCAGCAGCCGCCCGTCCGCGCGCTCGAGCGTCACCCGCTGCCCGGGCGCGTCGCCCGCCTCGGCGAGCAGGCCCTGCACGGAGGAGAGCGGCACCTCGGCCACGGCCACGAGCTCGCCCTCGCCCGGCAGCGTGACGGTGCGGGCGAGGTGGAGCACCCACTCGCCCGTGCGCCGGTTGTGGGTCGGGCCGGCCAGGGTCATCATGCCCCGGCTGCGGTCCGGGATCGTTTCGTCGAGCGGGAAGCGGGCCGAGCGGGCGCGGGCCGACGTCCACAGCGTGCCGTCGCGCCGCACCAGCATCAGGTCGCGGAAGGCGAAGCTCTGCACGTTGAGGCCGCGCAGGAGCCGGCCCGCCCGTTCGGGCGAGATCGCCCCCGGCGTCGCGGCCAGCGTCGAGAGCAGGACCGGCAGGCTCGCGAGCGCGCTGTCGATCTGCAGGAACTGCCGGTTGATCGTGTGGGCCAGGGTCTGGGCGGTGCGCTCGACCGAGCGCTCCGCCGCCACCCGGACGGTCTCGTGGGTCTGCTGCAGCAGGAGGACGCTGCCCCCGAGCAGCGCGCCGGACACCAGCGCGACGACGCCCAGCACCGTCAGGACGAGGCGCCGCGGCAGCCTGGCGCGGGCCGCCTCAGCGCTCATCGGCCCGGATCCCGGTCGTGGCGGCGAGCGCGGCGTTCCAGGCGGCGCCGCAATCGCGGCCGCAGCGCTCGATCCAGTCCGGCAGCACCCGGCGCTGGAGGAGGCGCAGGCGGCGCTCCTCGTCCTCCGCGCTGACCGGCACGAGGGTGAGACCGGCCCGCGACCCGGGCGGGCACTCCGCCGCCCCGGTGCTGCAGGCGAGGCCCCGGGCCGTGTCCGCCTCGGCCATGCGCCAGATGCGCTCCTCGAGGTCACCGACCCCGCGCCGGATCGCCTCGCGCAGGTCCGGCGCGATGGCGCCCCAGGCGTCGCGGTTGGCGCCGAAGATCGAGAGCCCCCAGTTGATCGGCAGCGCGTGGACGTGGGAGGTCACCGCCGTCAGCCCGATCTCCAGGCCGCTCAGGGTGCCGGTGATCGCGCAATCCGCCACGCCGCGCGCCACCGCGCCGGTCGTCTCGCTGAACGGGACGATGATCGGCACCCCCCTGAGCGCCCGCACGAACTCGGACTGGTTCACCGAGGAGATGCGCACCCGGCGCCCCGCCAGGTCGTCGAGGCCCCGGAACGCCTCGGCGCAGTAGAGCACCTGCGCCGGATAGGCGTAGACGCCGAGGAGCTCGATGCCGTAGCGCTCGTCCAGCACCCGCCGCATATGCGGGCGGAAGGCCGCCAGGCTGCGCCGCAGCGCCCGCGTGTCGGGGTTCAGGCCGGGCAGGTCGACCGCGGTCAGCTCCGGGTCCTCTCCGGCGGCGAGGGACAGGAGCACCGTGCCGAACGGGACGACGCCGAGCCGCATCAGCTGCAGCATGTCCTCGCCGCGCAGGCCGCTGCGGTCGAAGGCGTGGATGCTGGCGACGACGCGCCCGCCCGAGCGCTCCGCGATCTCGCGCGACCAGAACGGCTCCTCGAACTGGGTGAATTGCCGGACGCCGGCGAGGCCGCCGACCACGCGCAGCGCCAGGGGGGTTTGCGCGGCGCCAGCCCCGGTGGCCGCGAACAGCATCAGGGACGCGCCGACGCCCCGCGCCCGGACGCGCCCCAGCCAGCCTCGTCGCCCCGCGCTGACGCTCATCGAACGCCGCTCCCGACGGAGCCCCCGCATGGCGGCAGGCCCTCTTCGCCCTCGTCAGACGCACCATGCGCGGCGGGCGTTAAGGAATCCCCCATCGGGCGGAGACGAGCAACGAAGAGCGGCCGGTCGTCTCCGATCCGGCCAAGTCGGTCCCAGATTTCTCCGGATGATCCTGGACTTCTGAGAACTCGCGGTTGTGGTGCGATGTAAGATCCCGCCGGAGTTTACCTGGGAAGGGGCGATGCCCGGGAGCGGTCACCCTGGCTTTACGTGAGGGCGCGACTCGCCGCAGGCCGGGCGCCCGCCGCGGCCCCGCCTGGTCATCCGACATCCGGTTGATTGCTTCGCCATGCGGATGTCGGCTTCGCTCAGGCGCCGCGCGGGCTTGGCATACGACATCCGGTTGATGGCTTCGCCATCTCCGATTTCGGCCATGCGGATGTCGGCTTCGCTCAGGCGCCGCGCTCGGGCGCCGCGCGGGCTCGTGAGACGGGAGCCGCTTCGATCGAGCGGATCCCGGATCAGGCCACCCCGACCTGGAGCAGGTCGTGGATGTGCAGGATGCCGATCGGCCTTCCGCCCTCGACCACGAACATCGCGGTGATCTGGCGGCGGTTCATCATCTCCAGGGCCGCGCTCGCGAGCCCGCCCGGCAGCACCGTGATCGGGGCGGGGGTCATGATCGCGTCGACCGGCCGGTGCAGCAGGTCGCTGCCCATGTGGCGGCGCAGGTCGCCGTTGGTGATGATCCCGACGAGCCGCCCGGCCTCGTCGACCACGCCCGCGCAGCCGAAGCGCTTGCCCATGATCGCCAGCAGCGCCTCGGACATCGGGATGCCGCGGGGCACCAGGGGCATCTCGTCGTCGGTGTGCATGAGCTGGCGCACGGTCTTGAGCCGGGCCGCGAGCTTGCCGCCCGGATGGAAGACCTTGAAGTCGCTCGCCGAGAAGCCGCGGCGCTCGAGCAGCGCGATGGCGAGCGCGTCGCCGAGCGCGAGCTGCATCACGCTCGACGACGTCGGCGCGAGGTTGTGCGGGCAGGCCTCCTTGACCAGGGGCAGCGGCAGCAGGATGTCGGCCGCGAGCCCCAGCGTGCTCTGCGGGTTCGAGGTCAGGGCGATCAGCGGCACCGTGAAGCGCTTGGCGAAGCTCACGATGTCGCCGAGTTCCGCCGTCTCCCCCGACCACGACAGGGCGATGACGATGTCCTGCGCGGTGATCATGCCGAGGTCGCCGTGGCTGGCCTCGGAGGGGTGGATGAAGGTGGCCGGCGTGCCCGTCGAGGCCAGCGTCGCGGCGATCTTGCGGGCGATGTGGCCGCTCTTGCCGATGCCCGACACGAAGACGCGCCCGGGGCTCGCGTGGATCGCCGCCACCGCCTCCGCGAAGCCGGCCCGCAGCTCGCCGTCGAGGGCGCGGGCCAGCGTGTGGAGGGCCTCCGCCTCGGTGCGGATGGTGCGGATGGCCGAGAAATGGCCGGCCTCGACGATCTGCGCGGCGCTGCTCTCCGCGGTCTCGGCCGTGTGGGTACGCTCCATCCTGCTTCCTCGTCGCGACGGGCCCGCGCCGATTCGGCGCGGCCCGGGAAAGGCGGGAGCTTAGCGCCGGATTTGCGGCCAGATTGCGTGCGCGACGTCAGGGCACCTCGACGGCGATGTTGGGCAGGCGGATCGCGAAGGTCGAGCCGGCCCCGGGGGCGTGGCTCTCGGCGGTGGCCCGGCCGCCGTGCAGTTCGGCGATGCGCTTGACGATCGACAGGCCGAGGCCCGTCGAGCCCTCGCCGCCGGTCGGCTTGGCCGAGAGCCGCTGGAAGCGCCCGAACAGCCGGCCCTGATCCTCCGGCGACAGGCCGGGGCCGAAATCCCGCACCGCGAAGACCGTGTCGGTCTCGTCCTGGGCCACCCCCACGACGATCTCGCCGCCGTTCGGGCTGTACTTGATGGCGTTGGAGACCAGGTTGTCCATCGCCTCGCGCAGGCGCTCGCCGTCGCCGCAGATGAACAGGCTCGCGGGGATCTCGGTGCGCAGGTGCTGCGCCTTGGTCTCGGCGAGGGGGGCGTTCGATTGCGCGACCTCGCGGGCCAGGGCGGCGAAGTCGACCGGCTCGCGCCGCAGCGTGATGTCGAGGGCGTCGTTCATCGCGTCGGCGATCAGGCTCTCGATCATGCCGGTCAGGCGCCGGGCCGATTCGCGGATGTGGCCGACCTGGGCGCGCATCGCCTCCACGGGCTGGGGCAGGGTGCCGACGAGGTCGCCCAGCATCTCGGCCCGCCCGAGGATCACCGCGAGCGGGTTCTTGAGGTCGTGCGCGACCGTGCCGAGGATCTCGGTCTTGAGCTGGTTGGCCCGCCGGAGGTCCGAGCGCTGCAGGGCGAGGCGGCGGTTGGCCCGCATCAGCTCGGCGGTGCGCTCCACCACCCGCTGCTCCAGACCGACATTCGCCCGCTGCAATTGCTCGTACAGGATGACGTTGTCGAAGGCGATCGACAGGCGCGAGGTGAAGAGCGCGATCAGCGCCCGGTCGGTCTCGGACAGCGAGCGGTCGGCCTTGAGGAGGGCCACGATCTCGCTGCCGCTCGCGGTGTGCACGTAGAGCGTCGACCACCGGTCGCCGAAAGTGTGGCTCCGCTCCGCGAAGGCCCGCTCGACGATCCCGCGCACCTCCCCGTCGAGGGCCACGGCCCGGGCGGGCGCGACGAGGTGCTGGTAGCAGCCCGAGCCCGCCAGGACGCAGAAGCTCTCGTCCGGCGCGGCGCGTTCGCGCAGGACCAGGATGCCCTCGCAGGCGACGTTGAGCAGCGAGGCGACCTGCGTCAGCACGCCCTCGGCCAGCCGCTGCATCGACTTGTGGTCGAGCAGCATCGGCGCCGCATCGATGATGATCTCCAGTCCCCGCCGCGTCTCCTCCAGGCGCTTGAGCTGCTGGTAGGCCCGGAGGGCGGCCGTCAGGCTGGTGAACAGCTTGTCGGCCGTGAGCTCGGTCTTCGCCTTGTAGTCGTTGATGTCGTAATCGACGATGACGCGGCGCTCGGGGGCCTGCCCCGGCTGGCCGGTGCGCAGGATGATGCGGACGGTCTCGTCGCGCAGGTCGCGGCGGATGTAATCGACCAGGGTGAGGCCGGCATCCTCGGTCTCCATCACCACGTCGAGGAGGATCACCGCCACGCCGCCGCGCCGCGCGGCGAGCAGCGCCCGCGCCTCCGCGGCCGAGTGGGCCGACAGGATGTCGAGCCGGGCCCCGTCGAGGGCGTAGCCCGCCAGCGCGAAGCGGGTGCCCTCGTGCACCGCCGGGTCGTCGTCCACCACCACCACCGACCATTGCGGCGAGGCGGCCTCCTCCGGCGCGGCCTCGTCGTCGGGTACCAGAAACAAGAAATCGTCGTCGCTCATCGACCGTCCGCCAGCATCCTTCCAAGGTGCGCGGCCGCATCCTGACCGGACGGGGCCGCCCGAACAAGCTTACCTTGCCGAAAATGCCGGAATGACATCGCCGAGCGCGCGATCTGATCGATGACGGGCGGTCGAGGCGGCGGCCCGCATGGTCGATCGCGGCCGAATCGGGTCGGAATGTGCGTCAGAGCACAGCCCAGGGTTGGCGATCGGACGCAATCCGCTTGTAACAGTCCTTGCTTACATCGCGCCGTCGTCGCGACGCGCGACGGGCCAAGCACGGGAGATCGGCGATGCTCTGCACGACCCAGTCAGGTCTTCACGCGACGCAGAGGCCCGCGACCCCGGGAGCCGAGCCCTGGCGCGCGGATCTGGAGGCCCTGCGCCGCCTGCTGCAGGATTCGCGGCCGGCCGAGCCGAGCCGCGGCGAGATCGCCGACCTGATCGAGGACGAGGCGCCCGGCGCCCTGCCGCGCCGGGCCCGCGAGCGGATCGCGGAGCGGCTGACGGCCACGCTGCGCCGCCTCGCCTGAGGGACCCGGGCGCGGCGTCGCGCCCGCCCCCGCCGTGATCGCCGGCCCACTAGACGAGCCCGCGGCCGGGACTGATCAAGACTGTAAACCTCTCGGAAAAGGGCGCGGGCACAAGGTTCGAACCGTCATGCCCGCCCGCAAGCGTCCGTGACAATGCTGGCTTGATCTGTTATCGCCAGCGCGTCCAAGCCTGGACACGCCCTGCTTTGTCATTTGCCATGATGCTCACCTCGGATGCTCTCGCGGGAGCCGGCCTCGGTCCCTGGCGCCGACGCCGCATGATCGCGCGCGGGGCCGGCATGGACGCCGGCCCGGTTCGGCGCCATTGTGGTGCGCGGCCTCTCGACGCGCGCGTGTTGTTTCCGGTGCCGATCAGACCCGATTTCCTCCGCCCGGCCCTCGTGGTTCCACCGGAGGCCGCGCCATGACGGGCGCCGCCCAGCGGATCTACGTGGTCGACGACGAGCCGGACGCCCGCGCGATGGTCGGCGACTACCTGCGCCTGCACGGGTTCGAGGTGGATCTCTGCGACGGCGGCGCCTCCCTGCGCCGCCTTCTCGCCGCGCGCCCCCCCGACCTCATCGTCCTCGACCTCAACATGCCGGACGAGGACGGGCTCTCCATCGTGCGGGACCTCAAGGCGCGCAGTCAGATCCCCATCATCATGCTCACCGCCACGGCGAGTCCCATCGACCGGGTGGTCGGCCTCGAACTCGGGGCCGACGACTACCTGCCCAAGCCCTGCGAGCTGCGCGAGCTCGTGGCCCGGGTGCGCTCCGTCCTGCGCCGCGCCGCGCAGACCCGTCCGGCCGGGGCGCCCGAGCCCCGCGAGCCCGGCGGCGTCCGCTTCGGGCGGATGCGGGTCGATACCGAGACCCTGCGGCTGCGCGACGAGAGCGGGGCCGAGCAGCTCCTCACCCGCTCCGAATTCGCCCTGCTCAAGGCCTTCCTCGACAATCCCAAGCGGGTGATGAGCCGCGAGCGGCTCCTCGACCTCGCCGATGCCCGCGACCCGGACGCCTTCGACCGCGCCATCGACGTGCGGATCAACCGCATCCGCAAGAAGATCGAGCCCGATCCGGCCAACCCCCGCTTCATCAAGACCGTGCGCGGCCTCGGCTACGTGTTCCGTCCCGACGGCGATTGACCCTCCCGCCGCGATCCGGTGGAACTCAAGTCTCGCTTCCCCGTTCATGCTCCAATCTCGGCATTGAATTCGATGGAGGCGAAGATGCTGAAAGGCGGACTCCTGTGGCTGATCGGAATTCCCCTGCCGATCATCCTGATCCTGTTCTTCCTCGGCTACCTGCATTGAGGTTCTGAACCTGGCCTGAGCGGTCGGCGGTGTCCGGGCGGAGCAGCCCGGGCACCGTCTCGGCGCGCGCCTCGGCCGCCGCGCGCCGCCGCGTGGAATCCCGCTTCCCCTCCTCTTGAAACCGCGCGGGGGCACCCGCATGTAAATGTCGTTCACATTCACATCTCCTCGGGAGACACGACGTGACCTTTTCCTCCGCCCCCTGGTCGAACGGCCGCTCCTGCCGAGGCGCCGGTCCGTTCCCGCGCCGCTCCCTGGAGATCGGCGCGATCGTCCTCGGTTTCATCTATGTCTGGCCCGTCGCGGCCGGCTACGTGGTGTGGAAGCTCATGGGATACCCGGCCCTCGACGAACTGAAATCCTTCGCTGAGCGCAACCTCCGCGGCGGGTTCGTCCGCCGGGAGGCGTTCCGGCAGGGCACCGGCAACTCGGCCTTCGAGGAGTACCGCCGGCGCGAGCTGGACCGCCTCGAGGAGGAGCGCCGCCGCCTGGAGGAGGAGAGCCGCGCCTTCATGGACTTCGTGGAGGAACTGAAGCGCGCCCGCGACCGCGAGCAGTTCGACGCCTTCATGGCCCGCCGCAAGGCCGGCACGAACTACTGAGGGCCCGGGCGGGCTCGCACCGTCCCAACTTGACGCTCCGGCCGGCATCGGCCATCGTCAGCAAGGTCAAGCCAACGAGGCTCTCCGCGCGGACAGCGCGGAGAGCCTTCGCCGTTCAGGATGAGGCGGGACCGCATGACCACGTCCAACCGCTCGACGCATATCCGGCTCACCTCGCATCCGGAGCCGGGCGCCGCCCGCTGGCCGATCCGCTGGGGCGCCGCCGATCCGCGCGAGCGCGGCCCCGTGATCGGCACCGTCACCAACCCGGCCGACCGCAACGTGATCGGGGCGAATGGCGGGGCCTATTCCCTCTACCGGGCGCTCGCCATCGCCGGGCGCGCCCTCAACCCGCTGGCCCGGCCCGACCTGACGAACACCCATCCGGTCGTGCCGATCGGCCCGCACCCGCAATGGAGCGAGCCGGACCGCATCGTCTCCCTCGACCCCTGGGGCCACCTGCCGGGCGAGGTCTTCGCCCGCGAGATCGCCACCGGCGCCGACATCCGCCCGACCATCGCGATCACCAAGGCGCGGCTCTCGCTGCCGGAGATCCTGGCGGCGATCGGCGCCCACCGCCTCGCGCCGGACGGCGCGATCCTGCATCCGGGCGGCGACATCTCGGTGGTGAAGATCGCGGTCGATCCGGTCTGGCACCTGCCGGGCGTCGCGGCGCGGTTCGGGACCAGCGAGACGGCCCTGCGCCGCACGCTCTTCGAGCAGACCGGCGGCATGTTCCCGGAACTGGTGACGCGGCCCGACATGCAGGTCTTCCTGCCGCCGATCGGCGGCTGCACGATCTACATCATGGGCGACGCGGCGCGCATCGCCGAGCCGCGCACCCGCATCGCCTGCCGGGTCCACGACGAGTGCAACGGCTCGGACGTGTTCGGCTCGGACATCTGCACCTGCCGGCCCTATCTCACCCACGGCATCGAGGAATGCGTGCGGGAGGCGCAGGCGGGCGGCGTCGGCGTCATCGTGTACAATCGCAAGGAGGGGCGGGCCCTCGGCGAGGTGACGAAGTTCCTGGTCTACAACGCCCGCAAGCGCCAGGAGGGCGGCGATTCCGCGGCCACCTACTTCGAGCGCACGGAATGCGTGGCCGGCGTGCAGGATGCGCGCTTCCAGCAGCTGATGCCCGACGTGCTGCACTGGCTCGGCATCCGCCGCATCGACCGGCTGATGTCGATGTCGAACATGAAGTACGACGCGATCACCGGTTCGGGGATCGCGGTCGGCGAGCGGGTGCCGATCCCGCCGGAACTGATCCCCCCGGACGCGGCGGTGGAGATCGAGGCCAAGAAGGCGGCCGGCTACTACACGCCCGGCGAGGCGCCCGATGCGGGGGCGCTCGACGCCGTGAAGGGGCGCGACCTGGAGCGGTTCTGAGCCGGACCGCCGCCCGGCCGGCCGGGGCTGTCCGGCACGCTCCCGGAACCCGCACCGGGCCCCGCGCCGGCGGCGTCCCCGATCCCGAGTGCAAGGAGAGTGTCGTGAGCGGACAGCCCGTCAGCATCGAGGCCGCCCCGGGGGTGCGCTGGCTCCTCACCCCGGAGGCCGTGCGCGCCCGCGCCGAGGGCCTGCTCGCGCTCGGGCTCGACGGGGCGCTCGATCACTTCGCGGTCCATCCCGAGAAGCTCGGGGCCTGCGCGGACGCGGTCGTGGAGACGATCCGGGCGAGCTACCCGGACCTCGCCATCCCGTACCACGCCCGCTGGCGGCACTTCTCGGTCGGCGGCTTCGACCGCTGGGGCAGCCTCGCCGAGGCGGCGCCCTGGGAGGAGGCGGCCGCGCGGGCGCGGGCGGCCTTCGACCTCGTCATCGTCAGCGTGCTCCTCGACGCCGGCGCCGGCCCGACCTGGCGCTACGAGGAGGGCCGGACGGGCGAGACCTACGCCCGCTCGGAGGGGCTCGCGGTGGCGAGCTTCGACCTCTTCATCTCCGGCCTGTTCTCCGAGGTGCCGGAGGATCCGTTCCGGGTCGATGCCCGGGCGCTGGCGAGCCTCTCCGTCGCGGACCTCGCCCGGGGCTTCCAGGTCTCGCCGACGAACCCGCTCGTGGGTCTCGACGGGCGCACTGCCCTCCTCAACCGGCTGGGGCAGGTCGTGGCGGCCGACCCGGACGGGTTCGGGCCGCAGGCCCGGCCCGGCGGCCTCTACGACCTCCTCGCGGCGCGGGCGGTGGACGGGGCCCTGCCCGCCACCGCGCTCCTCGCCGCGCTCCTCACCCATCTCGGGCCGATCTGGCCCGGGCCGCATCGCCCTCGATGGGGTCGATCTCGGCGACACGTGGCGCCACCCGAAGGCGGGAGGGGAGGGGGAGACGGCCGGGCTCGTGCCCTTCCACAAGCTCTCGCAGTGGCTCGCCTACTCGCTGCTGGAGCCCCTGGAGGCGGCGGGCCTCTCCGTGACCGGCCTCGACGCGCTCACCGGCCTGCCGGAATACCGCAACGGCGGCCTGTTCCTCGACAGCGGCGTGCTCTCCCTCAAGCGCCCGGACGAGGCCGCGCGGGCGCATCCGGTCGAGTCCGAGCTGGTGGTCGAGTGGCGGGCGCTCACCGTGGCGCTCCTCGACCGGCTGGCGCCGCTCGTGCGCGAGCGGCTCGGGATCGCGGATCCGGCGGCGCTGCCGCTCGCCAAGGTGCTGGAGGGCGGGACCTGGGCGACGGGGCGGCGGCTGGCCCGGTCCCTGCGTCCCGACGGGACGCCGCCGCTCACCATCGCGAGCGACGGCACGGTGTTCTGAGATGCCGGACCGGCCTAAGCTTCGGCCAGGAATCCGGCAGCTTCGGCCAAGAATCCGGTCAAGAATCCGGCCAAGGCTGTTTCGAGGGCGCGCCTGCTTCGAGGGCAAGGCTGCTGCAGGGGGATGACGAGGATGCAGGTTGCGAGCACGCGGGAGACGACGGGCGCCGCCCCGGTGACGGTCGTTTCGCATCCGCTGGTGCAGCACAAGCTGACGCTGATGCGGGACAAGGCGCGCTCGACCAAGGGCTTCCGCCAACTCCTGAACGAGATCGGCACGCTGCTCGCCTACGAGGTGACGCGCGACCTGCCCCTGGAGCCGGTCGAGATCGAGACCCCGCTCACGACCATGCAGGGCGTGCAGATTGCCGGCAAGAAGCTGGTCCTGGCCCCGATCCTGCGCGCCGGCATCGGCTTCCTGGACGGGATGCTCTCGCTCCTGCCCTCGGCCCGCGTGGCGCATGTGGGCCTCTACCGCGACCCGGACTCCCTGGAGGCGGTCGAGTACTACTTCAAGGCCCCGTCCGACCTCGCCGACCGCACGGTGCTGGTCCTCGATCCGATGCTCGCCACCGCCAACTCGGCCATCGCGGCGGTGGACCGGCTGAAGGAGCGCGGCGCCCGCGACCTGCGCTTCGTCTGCCTGCTCGCGGCGCCCGAGGGGCTCGCCAAGTTCCAGGGCGCGCATCCCGACGTGCCGGTCTGGACCGCCTCGGTCGACAGCCACCTCAACGAGCACGGCTACATCATCCCGGGCCTCGGCGACGCCGGTGACCGGATGTACGGCACGCGCTGAGGCGCGCGGGCCGAGGGACTTGCGCCGAGGGACTTGCACCGAGGGACTTGCGGGCTGAGGGGCTTGCCAACCTCGGCCGAGCTGTCAGGTAGTGCGGCGAACGACCCGCGAGGAGACGCCCCATGCCCGCCATCCCCGAGACGATGCGCCAGGTCCGCTTCACCGGGGCCGGCGGGCCGGAGGTGATTGGCATCGAGACCGCCCCGGTGCCGAGGCCCGGCCCCGGCCAGGTGCTGATCGCCGTCGCGGCCGCGGGCGTGAACCGGCCCGATTGCCAGCAGCGCGCCGGCAAGTACCCGCCGCCCCCCGGCGCCACCGAGATCCCCGGTCTCGAGGTGGCGGGCCGCGTCGTCGCGCGCGGCGAGGGCGTGACCGGGCTGTCCGAGGGCGACGAGGTCTGCGCCCTGGTGATCAGCGGCGGCTATGCCGAGTACTGCGTCGCCGAGGCGCCGCTCTGCCTGCCCCGGCCCCGCCCGCTCTCGCTCCTCGAAGCCGCGAGCCTGCCGGAGAACATCTACACCGTCTGGACCAACGTGTTCGAGCGCGGGCGGCTCGCGCCGGGCGAGCGCTTCCTCGTCCATGGCGGATCGAGCGGCATCGGCTACACGGCGATCCAGCTCGCCAAGCACGCCGGCGCCACAATCTACGCCACGGCCGGCTCGGCGGAGAAGTGCGCCTTCTGCGAGACGATGGGGGCGGACGCGGCCATCAATTACAGGGAGGCGGATTTCGCCGAGGAGGTGAAGCGCCTGACCGGCGGCAAGGGGGTCGACCTGATCCTCGACATGGTCGGGGCCGCCTACCTGGAGCGCAACCTGAAATCCCTGGCCCTGGAGGGCCGGCTCGTCGTGATCGCCTTCATGCAGGGCTTCAAGGTCGACGGCTTCAACATGACGCCGATCATGGTGAAGCGCCTGACCTTCACCGGCTCGACGTTGCGCCCCCGCACCACCGCCCAGAAGGCCGCCATCGCCGAGGGGCTGCGCCGCGAGGTCTGGCCCTGGCTCGAATCCGGCGGCTTCAGGCCGGTGATCCACGCGACCTTCCCGCTGGAGCAGGCGCGGGAGGCCCACGCGCTGATGGAATCGAGCGCGCATCTCGGCAAGATCATGCTGACGACCGGCGCCTGAGGCCACCGCTCCGAGGAACCGTGGCTGCCCGGCATCCGTTGCCCGGGCAGAGCGCCGCCCGCGAGCGGCCCCCATTCCCGGAGAGATCCCATGGCCCTTGACGATCGCGCCCGCATCGAGACGGCGACCGAAGCCCGCCAGGGCGCCCGCGGCAAGCCCGTCCTCTACGTGCTCCTCGGCAGCCTCGCGCTCCTGGCGATCGCCACCGTGGCGCTGCTGACCTGGAACGGCGCCAACGCGCCCAAGGATTACGCCAGCAAGAGCCAGGACGCCTCGCGCGCCCAGATCACCGGCTCGGCGGACGGCAAGGGCAACGCCGCGAACCCCTCGGCGAACAGCGCCGGCGTCCCGGCCGGCAACCCGGCCTACCCGTCCCCCTCGCAGCCGGCGACGACGGGTTCGACCAACCAGCGCTGAGGGGCTGACACCAACGGCCCGGGATGCCGAGGCATCGGGCCGTTGACCGCCTCGCATTTTCGACGGGCGCCATCTCGACAGGCGCCGAGAGCGTGACGACACGTCGAGAACGAACCCGACGGTCATGTTTCATGACCGTCGATGTTCGATCGCCCTGCCGCCTGCGTGGGACGGGGCCGGACGGTGCCCGGCCCGCCGGCGCGTCGGGATCCCGCCCGCCTCAGCGCGTCGGCACCGGCTCCGGCCCGCGGTAATCGTAGAAGCCGCGCTTGGTCTTGCGGCCGAGCCAGCCGGCCTCGACGTACTTCACCAGGAGCGGGCAGGGCCGGTACTTCGAATCCGCCAAGCCCTCGTAGAGCACCTGCATGATCGACAGGCAGGTGTCGAGGCCGATGAAGTCGGCGAGCTGCAGCGGCCCCATCGGGTGGTTCGCCCCGAGCCGCATCGCCGTGTCGATCGAATCCACCGAGCCGACGCCCTCGTAGAGCGTGTAGATCGCCTCGTTGATCATCGGCAGCAGGATGCGGTTGACGATGAAGGCCGGAAAATCCTCCGACACCGTCACGGTCTTGCCGAGCCGGCTGACGAAGGCCCGGGCCGACTCGAAGGTCGGGTCCTCCGTGGCGATGCCGCGGATCAGCTCGACGAGCTGCATCACCGGCACCGGGTTCATGAAGTGGATGCCGATGAAGCGCTCCGGCCGGTCCGTCGAGGCGGCGAGCCGGGTGATCGAGATCGACGAGGTGTTGGTCGCCACCATCGTCTCGGGCCGCAGCGACGGGCACAGGGCCGAGAAGATGGTGCGCTTGATCGCCTCGTCCTCGGTCGCCGCCTCGATGACGAGGTCGCAGGGGCCGAAATCGTCGAAGCTCTCGACCGGGAGGATCCGCTCGATCGCCGTGCGGCGGCCCTCCTCCGAGATCGTGCCCTTGCCGACCTGGCGCTGCAGATTGCCGTTCACCGTGGCGAGCCCGTTCTTCAGGCGCTCCGGGTCGCGGTCGTTGAGGCGCACGTTGAGCCCGGACAGCGCGCAGACATGCGCGATGCCGCTGCCCATCTGGCCGGCCCCGATGATCCCCACGGTCTTGATCTCGATGCCCATCGCCCCGCACCTCACAGGGACCCAACCCGCAGCGGGGCCCTCTCGCACATCACGATTCTATCACGCCATGCGGGGCCGCGCCGTCGCAGCAACACGACAGCCGGCCCCGCTCTCATCATCCGCGAGCCGCCCCGCGCGGGGCCGTGCCCGTCAACCCTTGGCCCGTCAACCCTTGGCCATCAACCCTTGGCCATCAACCCTTGGCCCATCAACCCTTGGCCTTGGCGATCTCCTGGCGCAGCTCCGGCACGATCTGGAACAGGTCGCCGACCAGGCCGTAATCCGCGACCTGGAAGATCGGCGCCTCCTCGTCCTTGTTGATCGCCACGATCACCTTCGAGTCCTTCATGCCGGCGAGGTGCTGGATCGCCCCCGAGATGCCGACCGCCACGTAGAGGTCGGGCGCCACGACCTTGCCGGTCTGGCCGACCTGCCAGTCGTTGGGCGCGTAGCCCGCATCCACCGCGGCCCGCGAGGCGCCCACCGCCGCCCCGAGCGCGTCCGCCAGCGGCTCGATCAGCTCCTTGAACTTCTCCGCGGAGCCGAGCGAGCGCCCGCCCGAGACCACGAACTTGGCGGAGGCCAGTTCCGGACGATCCGATTTGGCGATCTCCTCGCCCTTGAACGCGGATTTCGCCTCCGGCGCCGCCGCGGCGGCCGCCGCCTCGATCGGAGCCGCCGCGCCGCCCGCCTCCGCCGCCTTGAAGGCGGCCGTGCGCACGGTGATCACCTTCTTGGCGTCGGTCGCCTGCACGGTCTGGATCGCGTTGCCGGCGTAGATCGGCCGCTCGAACGTGTCGGGCGACACGACCTTGATGATGTCCGACACCTGCGCCACGTCGAGGAGGGCGGCCACGCGCGGCAGCACGTTCTTGCCCTCGGTGGTCGCGGCCGCGATCACCGCGTCGTAGCCCGCCGCGACCTCGGCCATCAGGGCGGCGGTCGGCTCGGCGAGCAGGTGGTCGAAGGCGGAGTCCTCGGCCAGCAGCACCTTCTCGACGCCGTCGAGGGCGGCGGCGGCCTCGGCGGCCTGCCGGCCTCCCGCGCCGGCCACGAGGGCGTGAACGGGGGCGCCGAGCTGCTTGGCGGCGGTCAGCGCCTTGAGGCTGGCATCCTTGAGCTTGCCATCGGCGTGCTCGACCAGGAGGAGGGTGGCCATGTCGCTTGTCCTCGATCTCGGGAGGCGCGTCAGAGGACGCCGGCCTCGACCTTCAGCTTGTTGACGAGTTCGGCCGGCGAGCCGACCTTGACGCCCGCCTGCCGGCCGCCGGGCTCCACGGTCTTGAGCACCTTGAGCCGCGGGCTCACGTCGACGCCGAGCGCCTCGGGCTCGACCGTGTCGAGGGGCTTCTTCTTGGCCTTCATGATGTTGGGAAGGCTGGCGTAGCGCGGCTCGTTGAGGCGCAGGTCGGTGGTGACGATGGCCGGCAGCTGCAGCGTGAGCGTCTGCAACCCGCCGTCGATTTCGCGGGTCACGTCGAGGGCGCCCTCGCCGGCCTCGATCCGGTAGGCGAAGGTGCCCTGGGGCCAGCCCAGCAGCGCCGCGAGCATCTGCCCGGTCTGGTTGGAATCGTCGTCGATCGCCTGCTTGCCGAGGATGACGAGGCTCGGACCCTCCTTGTCGACCAGCGCCTTCAGGATCTTGGCGACGCCCAGCGGCTCCACCGCGGCGTCGGTCTTGACCAGGATGCCGCGGTCGGCACCCATCGCCAGCGCGGTGCGGATGGTCTCCTGGGCCTGCTGCGGCCCGATCGAGACGGCGACGATCTCGGTGACCTTGCCCTTCTCCTTCAGGCGGATCGCCTCCTCGACGGCGATCTCGTCGAAGGGGTTCATCGACATCTTGACGTTGGCGAGCTCGACGCCCGAGCCGTCCGGCTTGACCCGGATCTTCACGTTGTAATCGACGACCCGCTTCACGGGCACCAGGACCTTCATGACCGTCGTTTCCTTCCGGGCCGGGAGGCCGTGCCGTCGCGCGCGCCGCGCGCAAGCCCGCCGACCATCCCTTTTGGGAGCAAGGTGCCGGACCGTAACGGCCGATTTTCCGAAATGTCAACGCGGGCGAAAGCCCGGGCCGGGGCCGCCGCGCGGGCGGCGGGGGGCCCGGCCGGGGGTTGGTTTCGAAAGATCGGTACGGTCCCGGCAGGGCGGCGGCGGCGCCTCAGGCGCGGTTCTGGCCGGGCACCCAGAGCACGTCCCTGGCGCCGCCGTCGTTGGCGACGCGCGAGGCCACGAACAGGAAGTCGGAGAGGCGGTTCAGGTACTGGATCGCCACCGGCGAGACCCGCTCGCCCGGCGTGGCGGCGAGCGCCACCGCGAGCCGCTCGGCCCGGCGGCAGACCGTGCGGGCGAGGTGCAGGGCGGCCGCGGCGGGCGTGCCGCCCGGCAGCACGAAGGAGCGCAGGGGCGTCAGCGCGGCGTTGAGCGCGTCGATCTCCCGCTCCACGCGCTCGACCTGGGCGGCGACGAGGCGCAGGGGCTCGTAGGGCAGGGGCTGGTCGCTCTCGGGCGTCGCGAGGTCCGCCCCGAGATCGAACAGGTCGTTCTGGGCGCGCGAGAGCATCGCGTCGAGCTCGCCGGTCGTGTGCTGGCGGGCGAGCCCCAGGCAGGCATTGGTCTCGTCGACGGTGCCGTAGGTCTCGATGCGCAGGTCCGCCTTGGAGCGGCGCTCGCCACTCGCCAGGGCGGTGGTGCCGGCATCGCCGGTGCGCGTGTAGATGCGGTTGAGGACGACCACGGCTTCTCGCTTCCCGACGCTTGGCGGCTGTCGGGACCGTCTACACGAGGGGGCGCGCGCTTCCAATTGGACAGAGGGCGCGCGGCCGCTGCCGTCCGGCCGGCGAGCGGAGGGTCAGAACGTGTAGGCCACCTTGCCGCCGACATTGGTCAGGCCGCGATTGGCGACGCAGAGCCCCGCATTGGACTGGTGCTCGATCGTGGCGAGCACGCTCCAGTGCTCGGTCAGGCGGAAGCCGAGCGAGGCGGCCTCGCGGAAGAGCGGCGAGCAGCCGAGCGCGTTGAAGTTCGGCGGCACGAAGCGGCCGGTGGCGCCGTTGTGGAACGAGGCGCCGAAGAAGCCCTCGACGAAGATCCGGTCCGTGATGTCGAAGGTCCAGGTCGCGCCCAGATAGGCGTAGCTGGTGCGGCCCGCGGTGTTGTAGCTGCCGCCGACGGTGGGCCGCGGCACGAACTGGCTCCAAAACGGGTCCGCCGGGACCACCGGCTTGGCGAACAGCACCTCGCTCACGACGTTGCCGCTGCCGGCCTCGGGACTCCAGGGGTCCTGCGCCGAGCCGCCGATGCGGAACTCCGACACGATGCTGAGCGGCTGCACCGGCGGCCGATAGGCCGGCACCGGCACCGGCGCCGCGAGATCGGCCGCGACGGCCGGCACCGCCGCCGCCGCGGCGGCAAGACCCAGAAGGTTGGCACGCATGTCGTCGAGAACCCGAAGCAGCCCTGCGGGGAGCCGGGGCGAGCCTAGCCCCGGCCCGGTCCCGGCGTCCCAGGGATGCGTGCCCGCCCGCGTCCTTTTCCTCTGGTTGCGTCCGGCATGCCACACTACTCCTGGGTCAGGTCCGGCGCCGCCGAGGACCCGGGCTCAGCGGCCCGGCGCGCGCAGCCCCAGGATCCGGATGACGAGGTAGACCGCGAGCGCCGAGCCCCCGGCGATGCCGAGGGCGAAGAGGGAGGCCGCCTCGTGCTCGGCGAAGAACAGGCCCTTGGTGTTCATGCCGAACACGCCCGTCACCAGGGTGGGCGGCAGGAACAGGGCGGTGAGCACCGACAGGGTGAAGAGCTGCCGGTTCGTCTCCTCGGCGAGCCGCGCCGAGAGCTCCTCCTGCAGGAGGCGGCTGCGATCGGCCATGGCCAGCATGTCGCGGTCGAGGGAATCGAGCCGCTGGGCGATGCGGGCCGCCGCGGCGACCTCGCGGTCGGGCAGGCCCTCCGCCTCGCCCTCCTCCTCGAAGCGGTGGAAGACCGCCCGCAGGCCGAGGAGCTGGCGGTGCAGGCGCACGGCGTCGCGGCGGATCGGGCCGAGGCGGCGGCGCTCGACGCGCGAGGTCTCCTCGATGACGTGGTCCTCGATGGCGTCGAGCTCCTCCGAGAGGGCCGCGCCCTCCTTCGCCATGGCGCCCACGACGTGGCCGATCAGCGCCTCCAGCAGGCGCACCGGCGAGGTGATCGGCAGGCCTTCCTGGGCGGCGTCGCGGGTCGCGTCGGGGCCGACGACCGGGTGGCGGCGGCCGCTCACCAGGAAGCGCGGCCCCATCACGACGTGCAGGCGCCCGGCCGGGTCGACCTTCGCCCGCGCGCCGTCGCGGGCGAGGTCCGCCACGACCCCGCCGACGAAGCCGCCCTCGACGGCGATGCGCTGGTGCGCGTCGCGCCCCAAGGCCGAGGCGGCGAGCCGCGGCGGGCCGAGCCGGCCCTCCGCGATCATCGTGTCGAGGCGCGCGTCGACGAGGTTGAGGTGCAGCCAGAGGAAGCCCTCGCCGAAGCTGCCGAGGGCCGGCAGATCCTCGTCGTGCCCGACGAGCCGGCCGCGCCCCGTCTCGTCGAAGATCATCGCGAAGAGCAGGCCCGGCAGGGCCGGCTCGTCGCACAGGAGCCGCGGCAAGGCGGCCGGGGCCGGCGCCGCCATGCTCAGAACACCTGCGAGGAGACCGCGTAGAGCAGGCCCGACAGGAGCATGGCGACCGGCAGGGTGAGCAGCCACGCCATGGCGAGGTTGCGCAGGGTGCCGGGCTGCAGCCCCGAGCGGTTCGCCGCCATGGTGCCGGCGGCGCCCGAGGACAGGACGTGCGTGGTCGAGACCGGCAGCACGCCCAGGAAGTTGAACAAGCCCGACCAGACCACCGCGACGGTGGCGGGCAGCGAGTGGCTGCAGATGACGGTGGCGACGGCGTTGGCGGTGTCGTGGAAGCCGGTCACGAACTCGAAGGCGAGCGCGATGGTCAGTGCCACGAAGGGCAGGATGACGGGCAGGGAGGTGACGACCGCCGTTCCGGTCTCGATGACGTCGATGCGGATGCCGCAGGCCGCGCAGAGCAGCGCGCCGCCGAGCACCGCGACGAAGATCGCGGCGGCGAGGACGGAGGTCCGGCCGTCGAGATTCGGCCGCCCCTCCTTCGGTTGCGGCGTTCCGGAGGGACCCGCCACCGGACCCAAGCCGCCGACCGCCGAACGCGACATCGCCGCTCCCCCGTTCTGGCCGGACTCACGCGCGAGTCCTTGCGCGGACCCTGATCCGCGGGGGGCGACACCCGTGTGACAGGCGCGGGCAGGTGCCGCGGGGGCCGGAGGGATCAGGGCAGGCGCGGCCGTCATCCGAAATCCGGCGGATTGCTTCGCCATCTCCCATTTCGGCCATGCGGATGTCGGGTCGGCTTCGCTCAGGCGCCGCGCGGGCGTGTCATCCGCTGCCCGGAACTGATCGTCCGGAAAGCGGATCGCGGGCCGTGAGGCGGGGCCGCCGCGGCCCTCGCCGCGGCGGCCCTTCAGCCCCGTCCTGCGTCATGCCGGCGGGACGCGCCTACTCCATCATGCCCATCAGGTCGCCGACGCGCATGTTGCGGATGGAGTCGAGGGACATGCCGCCCATGCCGCCTCCCATCCCGCCCATCATGCCGCCGATCTGGCGCATCCAGTAATTGGCCTGCCGCATGGCCGAGCGGCTGCCGGGCCCGCCGAGCCCGGCGAGGCCGGCCGGGATGCCGTAGCCGCGCCCGGCGACGTGCCGTCGCGACGCCGCGCGCGGGACCGGGCGGTCCATCATCGCGGTATGGGCGTAGCCGCGCCGCATCGCCAAGCGCGTCGGAGCCGGCCGGGGCGTCATCATCCGGGGGACGGGCCGGGCGGTCATCAGGCGCGGGGCGGGCCGGGCCTGGGCCATGCGGCGGAGCTGGACCGGCCGCGCGGCGGCTTGACGCTCCGCGATCCGCCGCTCGGCGACTCGGTGCCTGGTGATTTGGCGCTCGGCGACTTGCCGCTCGGGGCCACGCGCGACCGGGCGCGGCGCCGCTGCCTGCTGGGTCGGGGCCTGCACCTCGTTCATCACGGTGCGGCAGGCGGGACTCAGATTCGCGGATTCCCGCCGCAGGCAGGAGGTGATCGCCCCGATATTGGGGATCGCCGAGGCGCAGAGGCGCCAGACGTCCGGCGTGCAGGCAGCCCGCTGCTGGGCGGTGCCCTGCGCGAAGGCGGGCGGGCCCGCGAGCAGCAGCGTGACCGCTGCGAGGACCGAAGAGGATCTCATGCGCGTGTTCCTCTACCAAGTGAGGCTGACAGCTTCCTCGAAGAAGCCGCCCTTGTCTCGCGCCCCCTCAACAACGCGGCGGTGTGGCGGCGCACGGCCTGCGGCGCTTTTCTTCGAACAACACAGTCCGATCTGGTCGTATCGAGCGCCCGTGGTCAGGCCGTGCGGGTCCGCGGGCGGGCGGCGTGGCCGACGCGGCTGTAGCGGCGGCCGTAGCCGAAATAGATAGCCCCCGAGCAGCGCGGCGAAGACCATGAAGAACAGGTTCGAGCGGTAGGGCGTGCGCCAGGTCGGGTGGATCGCCGCGAAGAAGCGCGGCAGCAGCCGGTCCTGCGCCATGGCGTAGAAGACCCGCGACTGGCCGTAGAGCAGCACCAGCATGACGGTGCTGAAGCCCGCGATGACGCCGAGCGTCACCAGCGCCTGCAGGGACGGGAAGGGTGTGCGCGCGATGGCGGTGGCGACCGGGGCGGCATCGCCCCGCATCGCGTCGGAGCGCACGAGGCCGGTCAGCACGGCCGCGAAGGCGATGTACAGGACGGTGCAGATCGCGAGGGAGCCGAGGATCCCCACCATCATGGTGCGCTGGGGGTTCTTCACCTCCTGTGCCGCCGTCGAGACCGCGTCGAAGCCGATATAGGCGAAGAACACCACCCCGGCCGCCCGCATGATCCCGCTGCAGCCGTACTCCCCGAAGGTGCCCGTATCGTCCGGAACGAAGGGGACGTAGTTCTGCGCCTTGACGTAGAACAGGCCCACCCCGCTCACGGTGAGCACCACCGCGACCTTGACGACGACGACCACGGCGTTGACCCGGGCCGACTCGCGCGCGCCGCGCATCAGCCGGAGGGAGATCACGCAGACGATCAGCACCGCCGGCAGGTTGACGAGGCCGCTGGTCCGGGTGCCGTCGGCGAGCGCGACCGTCTCGAAGGGCGAGTGCAGCAGCCGCGGCGGCAGGGCGATGCCCCAGCCCTGCAGCAGCGTCGCGACGGATGTCGACCGGCTCACCGAGACCGTGGCGGCCCCGACCGCGTATTCGAGCACGAGATCCCAGCCGATGATCCAGGCGACGAACTCGCCCATCGTGGCGTAGGCGTAGGTGTAGGCGCTGCCCGAGACCGGGATCATGCTGGCGAGTTCGCTGTAGCACATGCCCGCGAAGGCGCAGCAGAGGGCCGCGATGGCGAAGGAGATGACGACCGCCGGCCCGGCATGCTCGGCCGCCGCGATGCCGGCGAGCGAGAACAGGCCCGCCCCGATGATCGCCCCGATCCCGAGCCCCACGAGACTCCAGGGGCCGAGGCTGCGGTGGAGCCCGTTCTCGCCCGCCGCCGCGTCGGCGTTGAGCCGCGCGAGCGGCTTCGTCCGCAGCAGCCCGCCCGTCGCGCTCGCCATCGCCACCTCCCCGGACGATCAGCGCGCGCGGATGATGGGCCGGCCGATCAGCCGCTCAACGCGCGAGCTGCCGCAGGGACCGCCGGACTTCGCCGGTCCGGGGCGGGTGCCTCAGGGGGCGGCGGCGAGGTCCGCCGGCGCGCCCGCCTCCTCCTCCGCCTCCGGCTCCTCGTCCCAGATCGCGGCGCGCGCGGGCAGCAGCCGGGCGACCAGGGCAGCGATCTCCTCCGGGAACGTGCCGCTGCGGTCGAGGGCGAAGGCCGTGTCGAGGGCGGGGACGAGGCTGTCGATCAGGGGGCCGGGCGATCGGTCGGCGCGCGGACTCGCCGCCGTCTCGGACAGGGGCGCGCGGGCGAGCATGGCGGGGCCGCTCCTGGGCACGCGCCGCCGCGCGCGCCGGGCCGGGGCGGCGCGCGGGAGGCTGCGACTGACGACGATCGATGAAGCGGGACTATAGGGGCGCTGCATGAACGGCGGCTGACACGACCGGCCCGGCGGCGTTCAGGGAGCGTGGCTCCGGGGATGTCGCGCGGGATTCCGCGCCGCGGCGCGCCCCGGGGCCGGTCGGGCGAGGGGCCGGCGATGAGCGGGCGGAGCCGCGACCCCGCCCTCGCCGCCCCTCAGGGGAACTGGACCGCGTCCACCACCTGGCGGAACCGCGGCAGGGTGGCGTCGCGGTCCTGCGCCCGCACCACCCCCACCGCCCGGAAGTAGCCGTCGGGCTTGAAGCGGATCGTCTGCGACACCACCACCGCCATGCCGGAGGGGATGTCGGTCGCCCGCGCCACCAATTCGTGCCAGTCGGCGCCGCCCTGCCGGAAGCTCTGCGCGCGCTCGATGGCGAAATCCTTGAGGGTCTGGTTGGAGTAGAGCGCCGCCTTGGCGAAGGCGTCGCGCTGGTCGGGCGGGAGCGGCGGCTGCACCGCCTCGGCCAGAACCAGGATGGGCTGCTCCAGGCTGGTCATCTGGTCCTTCGGCCCGTCGGTGTAGAGCACCGAGTTGCCGGCCAGCACCCGGACCGGCCGGAAGCCCGCCGTCTCGGTCACCCGGAAGGGCAGGGCGGCGACCTGCTGGTCGAGGCTGAGCGCCGCCCGCACCCGCACGCTGGTGAGCATCTTGCGCATCGCCTCGTCGGTCTCGGCGCCGGGCAGCATCTGGCCGATCACCAGCCCGGTCACGGTCGGGTCGGCCACCAGCAGCACCCACTTGGCGATGGTCGGGGCCCCGGGCTGCTCGATCGGCTGCTCGCCCGTGAACAGGATGCCCTTGGCCTCGCCGGCGAGGGTCAGCTCCTCGCGGTTCTTCACGGTGAGCCCCTGGGCCTTCAGGCTCTCGGCCGTGAAGCTCGCCGTGAGGGCGGAGAAGTCCTGCGGCGGCAATTCGACCACCGAGACCGTGGCGCCGCCGCCCGGCCGCTCGAATCCGGTGAAGCGGCGGGAGACCTGCATGTCCTGGATCGGCTCGAAGCCGAAGCGGGAGCCGGGCGGATAGACCGGCTCGGCGGCGTGGGCCGCGCCCGCCAGGACGAGGCTCACGAACAGGGCGGCGAGGACGCGCAGGGACATGGTCGCGATCTCCTGCGGACGGCTCTGCGAGCCGACCGGGTGCAGGGCGCGATGCGTCGCCGCCCGGCCGCTGTCAAGCGCGGCCGGACAGGGTGACGCGTCGCAGTGTCAGGTTCACCCGCCCGCCCGGCGGCACCGGCTCCGGCAGGGGCGGCGCCCCGAGCAGGTCGGGCGGCTCCGGGACGATCCGGTCCACGCCGTGGAAGATCAGCCGCGAGGCGCCGCCGATGACGAGGGCGTCGCCGCTGCGCAGGCGCAGGGAGCGGGTCGGATCCCCCCGCCGCGGGCCCCCGTGGCGGAACAGCGCCGTCGCCCCGAGGGAGAGCGAGAGCACGGGGGCGTCGAGCGCGTCCTCGTCCCGGTCCTGGTGCAGCCCCATCCGGGCCCCCGGCGCGTAGAGGTTCACGAGGCAGGCCTCCGGCGGGTCGGGATAGGCCGCGAGGTCGCTCCAGGCCGCCAGCAGGGCGGGCGGGATCGGCGGCCAGGGCGCCCCGGTCCCGGGATGCGCGGGCTGGTAGCGGTAGCCGGCTTGGTCCGAGACCCAGCCGAGGCGGCCGCAATTCGTCATCCGCACCGAGAAGGGCTTGCCCGTCCGCGGCATGGTCGGGGTGAAGGCGGGCGCCCGCGCGAGCACGCGGGCGAGGTCGGCGGCGAGCGCCGCCTGGCCGGCGGCGTCGAGGTAGCCCGGATAATGGATCAGGCCCGGCGCGAGTTCGATCAGGAGCGGCCCCCTCGGCGTTCGCTCGAGCCTCCATAGCACGTCCTGCCGAAGCGGATGCCGGTTCGGCGTAGACCATGCGGCGCAATCAAACACCTGGAGCAGCGCCCGAGTGCACCGTGATCGGGCTCCGCTCCACGCAGAATCGCATGGGGCAATTCCGCTCGGTCCCTTGGTGTCGCATCATGCCTCGCCGACGCGGTCCTTCGGCTCGCCGCCGAACCGGTGACCCCCTCGGCACCGGCCGGTCCCGGCCGGCGGAAGGATGCTGAGGCCCCGGGCGGCGCCTGTCCCGCCCCTCAGCCCGGCAGCCGGGGCGATCCCTCGTCGGTCTGGCCCGCCTCGCGGGCGGCGCGGGCGCGCTCGGCCCTCAGCTCGCGCTCCGCCAGCAGCCAGAATTCCAGGTCGAAGCCGTCCGGGCGGTGGTTGCGCTCCCAGAGCTCGTGGGCCCGCTCCCGGATCTGCTCGGGCGTGATGTCGGGAAGGCTTGCCATCTCGGTTCCGATTGCCGCGCGGCGGCCGGCGGCCGCCGGGCCTGACGAGGATGCGCCGCCCGGCGCCGCGGAGCCTCGCGGCTGCGGCGGGCAGGCTCCGTCCTAACGAGGAACGCATGCCGTCGGGTCCCCGTCCGTCTCGATCCTTTCCGCGCGGGGACCCGGGTTGCGGCGGCGGCCGCGAGGGCCGCGCGATCCCCCCTCCATCCTCGCCCGGGCGAGCCCGAGGGGGCGGCCCCGGTCTCGGGCCGTCCCGGCCAAGCGCGCCGGGCAGCCATGTCCGAAAGCCCGATGGATCCTGCCGGCCGCTCCGGTTATTGACATAGGTGAAATCCGGCCCAACGGCGCAGTCTTGCCGCTCAGGTGACGACCATGACCGACCCGGTGACCCACTGCCTGCGCAAGCTCGACCACGCCTCCGGCGTGACCGCGGCGGGCGCCAGCGCCCTCGTGACCGAGGCGCTCGACGAGCTCGAATCGGCCTATGGCCGCGCGTCCGAGCGCATCGTCGCCCTGGAGGCCGTGCTCCACGACTACGACGACCGGGTCTCGCACCGGCGGGGCACGCCCTTCCACCGCTTCCTCGTCACCGCGATCGACCGCCGGCAGGGCCGGCTGGTCGAGGGCCGCCTGATCGAGGGCGACCGGTCGACGAAGCGGGCCGGCCGCCCCCTCGCGGCGATCCGGCACGGCTGAGAGGTGGAGATCCCTCGACCTCCGTCACACCACTCCGCGGTGATGCCAGAACGATAGCGTGGCCTGTCCGGTCCGCCTGTCGCGACGGGGCGGGGCCCGACAGGGGCGCGACCTCGCGGCGGCCGCCGTGATCGAGCGACGCGCTCGCGACGCGAATCGCGCGATGTCCAGCCGCTGAGGCTCCCTGACCCCTGACCCCGCCGCGTCGCGGGCCGCCGGAGCGGCGCGCCGGCCGGTCAAGGTTTTGTCCGATGCCGGTGTATCCTCGGCCCCGCGCCGCCGCGGGACGGCAGGCGACGCTGCGACCGGAGGAGAGGCATGCAGCCCGTCACGCCGGCGATCTGGTCCCCCGCCGAGGCCGCCCTGTGGGACCGGATCGCCGCCCATCCCTTCGAGGTGCCGGGCCGGAACCTCGACTTCACCCGCCGCCTCGCCCGCGACCGGGGCTGGTCCCTGGCCTTCGCCCGCGGCGCCGTGGCGGAGTATCGCCGCTTCTGCTTCCTCGCCTGCCTCGGGGCGGGTCCCGTCACGCCGAGCGAGGAGGTGGACGAGGTCTGGCACCTCCACCTCACCGACTCGCGCGACTACTGGGACGTCTGGTGCCGCGACGTGCTGCGCACCCCCCTCCACCACGAGCCGGCGGCGGGCGGACCGGCCGAGCGGGCCCGCCTCGTGCGCCAGTACGCCGAGACCCTCGCCCGCTACGAGGCCCGCTTCGGCCCGCCCGGCCCGCTGTTCTGGCCGGGCACGCGGGCGCGGTTCCGCAGGACCCCCCGCTACCGCACCGTCGACACCGACCGGACGATCGTGCTCGCCCGCCCGCGCCTGCTGCGCGGGCCCCTGCGCGCGGCCGCTGCCCTGGCGGCCCTGCTCGCGGGGCTGGGCGCGCCGCAGGCCGCGGCCCTGCCGGCCGATCCCCTCGACTTGCCCGGACCGCCCTTCCTCCAGCTCTACGCGGGGCTCGCGGCGGCCGCCCTCCTGATCGCCCTGGCGCTGCGCGCCGCCTGCCGGGGCGGCGAGGCGCCGGCCATGCCGAAGCTGAGCCTGCCCGACCTCGCCTACCTGGCGGGGGGGCCGCAGCGCGTCGCCGACGTGGTGGCGCTGGCCCTCTACGAGCGGGGCGGCGCCTCGGTCGACCCGGCGAGCCGGCGCATCCTGGTCTGGCCGCACCGCCCGCCGCTCCCCTCGGAGCTCGAACCGTTCCGGCCGCCCGCGGGGGACCGCAGCCGCGCGGAGCTGCGGGCCGCCCTCGACGCCCCGGTCGAGCGGCTCTCGCACGCGCTGGCCGCGCGCGGCCTCGCGCCGCCGCGGGAGCGGGTGCGCCTGCTGCGGGGGATCGGTCTGGCGGTGCTGGGGGCGGTGCTCGCCCTCGGCCTCGCCAAGCTCGGGGTCGGCCTGTCGCGGGACCGGCCGGTCGGCTTCCTGGCCCTGATGATGGGCGCGACGGCGCTCCTCGGGCACTGGACCCTGCTGCATCCCGTGACGCGCACCCGGGCGGGCGACCGCGTCCTGGAGGTCTACCGCTCCCACCACGCGCGGGCGGCGCGGGCCCCGCTGCCGAGCGAGGTGCTGTTCGCCTTCGCGGTCTCCGGCGCGCTCGCGCTGGTCGGCACCGAGCTGACCGGCTTCGTCGCCTTCCTGCGCCCGCCCGGCGGCAGCGACGGCGGCGGGGGCGGCGACGGCGGCGGTGACGGGGGCGGCGGGGGAGGGGGCTGCGGCGGCTGCGGCGGTGGCGGCGGGGATTAGCCCCGGGGCGCGGCGCCGGCGGGCGCGGCCCTGCGCTCCTCCTCGAAGGGGCAGAGCCGGATCGTCTCGAGGGCCAGCGCGCCGCGGGCGGTCTCGACCTCGATCCGCTCGCGCAGCGGCACCCAGCGGATCGCCGGCTCCCGGTCCGGCGGGCGCGGGACCGGCGGCACCGGCTCGGGCGGCGGCGGCGGCAGGGGGAGCGCCACGGGGCTGAGCCGCACCCGGAAGCGGCGCCCGTCCGCCTCCCCCTCCCAGCCGCCCGCCGCGGCCTGGGCGAGGTTCACCGGCTGGACGAGGAGCGAGCGCGCCACCCGCGCGGCCGCGACCCGGTCGTCGATCCACAGCCAGCCGAGGCGCGACTGCACCAGGCCGCGCTGGAGGGCGAGGCTCAGCATCGCCACGATGGCGAAGGCCGCCAGCGCCTCGACCAGGGTGAAGCCGGCCCGGCCCGCCTCGCCCGAGATCCGGCCGGCCGCGGCGCGGATGCCGGCCCCGCGCGGGCGCCGCGCGGGGCCGGGACGCGCGTCACTCGCGGCCGATCGGGGCACCGCCGCGCTGCCCTTCGGGCCCCAGGGAGAGGATCGCGTAGGGGCCCGCCTTGCCGGGGGCCCGGTACTCGTAGGGACGTCCCCAGGGGTCGGGCGGCACATTGGTCTGCTTCAGGTAGGGACCGCCCCAGCTCTCGGCGGAGGGCGGGCGCTGCACCAGGGCCTGCAGGCCCTCGCTCGTCGAGGGATAGCGCCCGTTGTCGAGGAAGAAGAGGTCGAGGGCCGAGGCGAAGGACTCGATCTGCAGCTTCGCGGTCCGCTCGCGGGAACTCGACAGGTAGCCGAGCACCCGCGGGCCGGCGAGGCCCATCACGAGGCCGAGGATCACCAGCACGACGAGGAGTTCGACGAGGGTGAAGCCGGCGCGCGCGTCGCGGCGCGCGGGCGGCGGGGACGAGGGGCGGTCGAGGATCATGCGCCGGAACCCGGGATCATCATGGCAGCGGAGCATCCGGTGAGGGAAGAATAAGGCATCGTGTGGACAGGTCGCGGCCACGGCAGGATCAGACCAGAAGGTCGTTGATGCTCATCAGCGCCGTCATCACCGAGATGATCAGCCAGGCGATCAGGACGCTGACCAGCACCATGACGGCCGGGCCGACGATCGCGATCAGCCGGCCGAGGGCGGACTCGAGCTTGACCTCGTAGAAGGCGGCGACCCGCTCGGCGCTGTCGGGCAACTCGCCCGCCTCCTCGCCCACCCGCAGCATCTGGACGACGTGGCGCGGGAACAGCGGGCGCTGGCCGAGCGCCTCGGACAGGCGCTGCCCCTGGCGCACGTCGGCGATGACCCGGTCGATCTCCGCGCCCGCCCCGGGCAGGCGCACGACGCCGCGGATCAGCCGCAGCGCCGTCGAGATGTCGACTCCGCCGCCGACCAGGATCGCCAGCGTCCGGCAGAAGGTCACGGTGAGTTCGTGCGCGAGCAGCGTGCGCACGACCGGCAGCCGGGCGAGGAGCCCGATCCACAGGCCGCGCTCGCGCCCGAGCCGCGCCAGCACCAGGGTGCCGCCGAGCAGGCCCGCGAGCCCGATCCCGATCAGGTCGAGATGGGCGTTCACCGCCGCCGAGAGATTGAACACGAACAGGGCGGCCGGATCGATGCGGTCGCGGAAGCCCTGCAGCGCCACCTCGAATTTCGGGATCAGGTAGATCAGCACGAAGGCCAGCACCGCGAAGGCGGCCGCGACCAGGAAGAGCGGGTAGGCGATGGCCGAGACGAAGCGGCGGCGCAGGCGCTCGCCGCGCTGCCGCTCGGCCGCGAGGCTCCCCAGCGCCCCTTCGAGGCGCCCCGCCGCCTCCGCCACCTCCACCATCTTGCGATAGATCGGCGGGAACAGGCGCGGGTGCCGGGCCACCGCCTGGGAGAGGCTCCTTCCCTGGCCGAGGGAGAGGTGGAGGTCGCGCAGCACGCCGACCAGCCAGCGCCGCGTCTCCAGCTGCGCCAGGATCTGGAGCGCGTCGGTCAGCGTCACGCCGCCCCGCAGGAGCATGGCGAGGTCGAGGGTCATGGCGGTGATGTCGTCCGGCCGCGGCTCGGGCCGCAGCAGGTCGCGCCAGCCCCGGCCCCCGGCCGGCCGCGCCGTCGCCGAGAGCGGCGTGAAGCCGGCCCGGTCGAGCTGGGCGATCACCTCGGCGCGGCTCTCGGCCTCGATCGCCCCGGTCTGGACGCGTCCGGCCGGGTCGAGGGCGCGGTACTCGTAGGTCGTGCTCACGGCGGCCCGCCCGCGAACCAGACGGCGAGGAGGGCCGGCGCCAGGAAGGCCCCGAACGGGATCTTGTCCCCGCGGCCGATCGGGCGCGCCCGCAGGCGGCTCGCGGCCACGACCGCGAGCCCGCCGAGGCTCGCCAGCAGCAGCGCCCAGGCGAAGCCTTCGAGCCCGGTGAGGAGTCCCCCCGCCGCCGCGAGCTTCACGTCGCCGAGGCCGATGCCGTCATGGCCGCGCCGGCGGTAATAGGCCTCGCGGATCAGCCAGAGGCCGCCGCCGCAGACGAGGCCGTCGACCGCGAGCGCCGCCGCCTCGGCGCGCGGCTCCCCGGCGCCCAGGCGCGCCGCCGCGGCGACGAGCCCGATCGCCGCGACGGTGCCGTCCGCGATGGTGAGGCTGACCACGTCCTGCCAGACGACCTGCGCCACCGCGGCGAGGAGCGCGAGGGCGAGGACGAGGCTCAGCGCCTCGGGCGAGCCGAGCCACAGGGTCGGGGCGAGGGCGAGGGCCACCCCGGGCAGGACGAGGCGCCCGGCCCTGCGCGCGAGCGCGGCGGTGCCCGTCGGATCAGCTGCGTGCACGGCCGCTCCCCACCGGATCGTCCCGCCGATTCATGCCACGCGCGCCGCGATCCCGCACCAGGTCGGGTCCGGCGCACCACCCTCCCGGCGCACGCCGCCCGTCAGCGCTTGAGCACCGGGGCCGCCGCGCGGGCGCCGCGGCGCACGCCCGCGTCCAGGAGCTGGCCGCGGTAATCCTCGGCCACCCGCTGCGCGTCGCGGCCGCTGCGCACCACCACCGGGCGGATGAACACGACCAGCTCCGTCCGCTCGTCGGCATTGTTGGTCGAGCTGAACAGGGCGCCGATCTGCGGCAGCCGGCCGAGGATCGGGATGCCGTCGCGCTCGCGCTGGTGCTTGTCGCTGATCAGCCCGGCGAGCAGCACCGTCTGGCCGTTCGCCACCGAGATCGTGCTCGCCACCCGGCGCTTCGAGATCGTCGGCGTGAGCGTGTCGGAGCCGCCCACCACCGCGGAGATCTCCTGCTCGATCTGCATCGTCACCGCGTCGTTCTGGCCGATGCGCGGGATCACGTTGAGGATGATGCCGGTGTCGCGGAACTCGACCTGGTTGATCAGCGGCGCGTTGGCGAAGTCCACGCTCTGGGCCTGACGCGTCGTGATCGGCACCGAATCGCCCACCTGCAGCGTCGCCGGCTGGTTCTCCAGCACCACGAGCGAGGGCGAGGACAGCACCTTCACGTCCGTGAAGCCGTCGAGCGCGTTGATCACCACGTCCGGCCCGGAATAGCCGCCCACCAGGAAGTTGAAGCCGTTGCCGGGCTTGAGGACGTTGCTGGCGCCGCTCGCCGCCGCGCTGACCAGACCGACCGAGCCCTTGTTGCGGCCGAGCCCCAGGCTGCGGCTGTCGAGGAAGAACTGGACGCCGTGCTTGAGCTCGTCGTTGAGCTTCACCTCCGCGATGGTGACGTTGACGGCGACCTGGGCCGGCACCGCGTCGAGGCGGCGCAGGGCGGCGTAGACCTTCTTGTACGTGTCGCCGTCCGCGTAGGTGACGACCGCGTTGTTGGCCGGGTCGGCGCTGATCGCCACGCCGCGCCCGCGCCCGTTCGGCTGCGTCGTCAGGTCGATCATGGCGCTGTTCATGCCGCCGCCAGCCAAGCCGCCGCCCATGCCCCCGCCCATGCCCCCGCCCATGCCGCCGCCCGGATCCGCCGGGGCGGCCGGCACCGCGTCGCCGAAGGCCGAGGCGAAGCGCGCCCGCAGGAGCTCGTTGCCGTTGCCGCCCGGCTGCGAGGCCGGCAGCCCGGAGCCGCCCGGGCTCGACAGGCCGCCCCCGCCGAAGCCGGAGCCGAGCCCGCCCTGGCCCGACGATCCCGCGCCGCCGAGCCCAGACCGGCCCTGCTGGCCGAGGCCCGGCCCTGTCGGCCCCGCCGCGAGGCCGCCCTGGCCGTTGCCGAACAGGCCGTTCACGACCCGGGCGAGCTCCCGCGCGTCCCGGTAGCGCGCCTTGTAGACGAAGACGTTCTCCTCGGCCGCCTCGGTGACGTTGTCGAGCTTGCGGATGAAGGTCTCGGCACGGCGGATCAGGGCCGGGTTCTTCGACAGGACCAGCACCGCCCGCAGCCGCGAGACCGGCTTGAACTGGATCAGCCCCGAGCCGGCGCCGTTCTCCGAGGTGTCGAAGAGCTGGGCGAGTTCGGCCACCACGGCCTCGGGCCGCACGCGGCGCAGCTCGAACAGGCTGACCGACTGGCCGCGCATCCAGTCGCCGTCGAGGGACAGGATGGCGCTCACCGCCTCCTGGCGCTTGGGGCCCGGGCCCTTCAGCACGATGGTGTTGCGGGAGATGTCGAAGCGGACCCCGTCCGCCTCGGTGACGAAGCCGGAGACGAGGCGCGACATCACCGCGGCCGAGACGTGGCGCAGGGGCACGACCGACACGCCGTAGCCCGCCTGCGCGCCCGAGCCGAAATTCACCGAGCCGGAGCCCAGGGCGGTCGGGGCGATCAGGTAGCCGCTGCCGTTGCGGGTCAGGGCCAGCCCGTGGCTCGCCAGCACGCTCTCGATCGCGCCCAGCATCTCGGCCCGGGTCAGGGGCCGCGGCGAGGAGATCGTCACCTGCCCGGCGACGTCCGCCCCGAGCGTGTAGCTGAGGCCGAGCGTCTCGTTCAGGACCGTGTGCAGCACGTCCTTGATCTCGGCCCGCTCGAAGTTGAGCCGGAAGCTGCCCTCGCCCGTCGCCGCATTGCCGACGTCGAGGGGCTCGCCGAGATCGACCGGCAGGCCGCCCGTCGTCTCGATCGGCTCCGGCGGGAAATGGTAGCTGCGCCCCGGCGCGCGGTCGCGCGGGACGAGGCCGCCCTCCCGCCCCGCCTTCGCGCCGACCGGCGGGGTCGCGCGGGCGGTGAGGTCGAGGTTGAGCTCCGGCCCGGCCAGCGTCGCGCGGCCCGCTTCCTGCGACCGCAGCGGCCCGACGAAGCCCAGGAGCCCTGCAATCAACAGCGCTCCGGAGACAATGCGCGCCCTGTGCATGTGAGTTCGGTCCGAAGTGGGTTGGCGCAACCCTAGGCAGGGCCCCCGGGGGTGTCAATTTGTTTCCACTTATTAGGACTTGTGGCGAAGCGCCTGTGACTGTTTTATCACGCCATCATGAAATTGTTAGACTGCAATACTGGATAGGAAATTCGGCATTGACTGCCGAACGAGGATCTCTTGGTGCGGCGGACCTGTCGCAAGTGTTCCGCAAGTCGGAGCGTCTATCTCAGCGCGTGGCCGGGCTGCGTGGATAACATTCGCGCCAAGCCGGCCGCAGGGGCTCCGGTGGCGGAGCTTTTGGCGAACAGACGATATTCCTGCTCGCGCGGGCCGTCGCGCAGGAGGAGGCGGTCGCCCTCGATGCGGGCCACCTCCCAGCCCTCGACGCGGTCGCCGGCCCGCAGGGTGGCGGCCTTGTCGGCCGCCGCTCCCCGCACGACCGCGAAGGGCTGCTCGCTCCCCTCCACGATGCCGACGAGCCGCAGCTGCGGCGGCGGCCTCGGCGGCTCGGGCGGCGGGGGAACGAAGGCCACGACCGGCGGCGGCGCGGCGACCGGGATCGCGGGCGGCCGCCGGCTCGCCGAGAAGAGCGGGCGGGCGCGGGCCGGCCGGGCCGCCGCGCCGCTCGCCTCGGCGGAGGGCGAGGGCGAGGGCGCGGCCTGGTCGGGCAGCGCCGGCTGGCTTGGCAGCGCCGCTTGGCTTGGCAGCGCCGCTTGGCTTGGCAGCGCCGCTTGGCTTGGCAGCGCCGGCTGGCCGGGCTCGGCCGGCCCGGGCGGCGGAGCCGCGGCCGCGGGCGGGCCCGGCGCGACCGAGCCGGGAAAGAGCATCGCGCCGATCGACCCCGCCTGCGCGAGGGCGGGGCCGGAGAGGGCGAGGAGCGCCAGGGCGGCGGGCGGGCAGGCTCTCACGGTCGCTCCTCCGCGCGGTAACCCCTCACCGCGAGGGCGACGCGCAGCATCGGATCCTCCTCGGCCGCGGCTCCGCGCGCTTGGCTGCCGTACCCTTGGCCTCCATACCCTTGGCCGCCGTACCCTTGGGCACCGTACCCTTGGGCACCGTGCCCTTGCGCCGGGCGCAGGTTGAGGCCCTCGACGGTGAGGAGCGGCCGGCCGTTCTCCACGGCGGTGAGCAGGTCGAGGAGGCCGGGATTGCGGGTCTCCAGGGTGACGCGGGCGAGCAGGCTCAGGGGATCGGCGGCGGCCGGCTCCTCCTCGACCTGCACCTCGATCAGGCGCCCGCCCGCCCGCTCCACCAGGGCGACGAGGCGGGTCTGCAGCTCGGCCCGGGCGAGGCTCGGGCTGCGGGCTTCGAGGAACGGGGAGGCGGTCTCGGCCGGCGCGGCGGCCGGCGCGGCGGCGAGGCCGCGCACCTTCGCCTCCAGCCGGGCGAGCTGCGCGCCGCGCTCCCCGGCAGCCTCCGCGGCCTGCGACCAGCGCAGGGCGTTGGCGAGCGTCGTCGCGGCGAGCAGGCCCGGGAGGCCGAGGAAGAGCGCGAGCGCGGCCGGCCCGAGCCAGCGCCGGGCGGGAGTCTCGGTCACGGCACGCCTCCCGGGGGCGCCGCGCGCGTGGCGGCGAGATCGAACAGGTCGCGCCCCTCGCCGTCCCGCACGACCGGGGCGGCGAAGCGCAGGCCCGACAGGCCCGCCTGGGTCTCCAGCAGGCCCACCAGGGCCGGCGCATCGGCCGAGCGCCCGAGGAGATGCAGCGTGCCCCGGCCCGCGTCGAGTTCCCGCAGCACCGTGTGGTCCGGCAGGGCCGCGCTCAGGCGGTCGAGGAGGGAGCCCATTCCCGCCTCGGGGCGATTCGCGGCGAGCAGCGCCTGCGCGCGGCTCGCCCGCGGCCTGGTCCGGGCCTGAACCCGGGCCTGCAGGGCGGCGAGCCGCTCCTCCGTGGCCTGCAGCTCGGCCTCCGCCGAGGCCGCGAGCCAGGCCGTGCCCGCGCAGGCGAGCGCGAGGAGCGCGAGCGCGCCCGCGAGGCCGCGGCCGAGCCGTCGCCGCAGGACGGGATCGCCCGCCTCCGCCCGGCCGGCATAGAGGTCGATCGCCAGCGGCGCCGCGAGGGGCTCCTCGGCGCTGCCGAGGGCCGTCGGGCGCAGGCCCGCCGCCGCGACCCGCGCCAGGAGGGGCTCGGCCCGCTCCCGCGCGGTGACGAGGAGGTCGACCGTGACGTCGCCCCCCGGGGCGGGCGGCGCGACCCGGAACCCGTAGAGCACCCGGTCGGGCTGCCAGGGCGTGAGGCGTTCGAGCCGGTGCTCGATGATCGGCCGCAGGTAGGCGCGGCCCGCCTCCGGCACCGAGAGCGAGCGGCGCAGGAAGCAGCCGGCCGGGAGGCGTGCCTCGAGGGGCCCGCCGCGCAGGCGCTCGGGGGCGGCCTCGCCCGGCCCGAGCCGCGCGGCCAGCACCGCCTCGCCCCCGCGCGCGACGCCGTAGACGAGGAGCGCGTCCTCCTCCACCACGACCACCCGCCGGCCGCCGCCGAGGCGCGCCGCCACGGGGCCGAGTCGCCGGACGGCCTCGTCGAGCAGCGCCGCGAGGAGGTCGCGCAGGGGGCGGAGCGGCGGTCCGGCATGCCGGATCCAGGGGAGGGCCAGGGCCACGCGCGCCTCCCTAGCCGGTCATCCGCATCACCTCGTCGAGCGAGGTGAGCCCGTCGGCGGCCTTGGCGAGGCCGTCCTCCAGCATCGTCGTCATCCCGGCCTCGCGGGCGGCGCGCAGCAGCACCAGCGGGTCGGGCTCGCGCCGGATCAGGCCGGTGAGCGCCTCGTCCACCGGCATCACCTCGAAGACCCCGACCCGGCCGCGAAAGCCGCTGCCGCCGCAATGCGGGCAGCCGACCGGGCGATGGACCCGCCCGCCCCCCGGCCGCGCGAAGCCCCGGCGGGCGCAGACCGCGTCGAGCGCCGCGCCCCCGTCCGGATCCGGCGCCCGGCAGCGCTCGCACAGGCGCCGCACCAGGCGCTGCCCGACGACCCCCCGCAGGGACGCGGCGATCAGGTAGGGTTCGACGCCCATGTCGGCGAGGCGGATGACCGCGTCCGGGGCGCTGTTGGTATGGAGGGTGGTCAGCACGAGGTGGCCGGTGAGCGCCGCCTGGATGCCGATCGCCGCCGTCTCGCGGTCGCGCATCTCGCCGACCATGATCACGTCCGGATCGTGGCGCAGGAAGGAGCGCAGCGCGTTCGCGAAGGTGAGCCCGATGCCGGGCTTGATCTGGGTCTGGTGGATGCCGGGGATCTGGTACTCGATCGGGTCCTCGACCGTGACGATCTTGCGGGCCGGGTCGTTGAGGAGCGAGACCGCGGTGGCGAGCGTGGTGGTCTTGCCGCTGCCGGTCGGCCCGGTGACGATGATCAGCCCGTGCGGCTCGCCGAGCATCCGCTCCAGCGCGTCCCGGTCGCGGGCCGAGAGGCCGACCCGGGCGAAGTCGAGGAGGCGCGCGTCCTTCACCAGGATGCGCAGCACCGCCGTCTCGCCGTAGAGGGTCGGCATCACGGCGACGCGCAGATCCGCCTCGCTCGCGCGCACCCGCACATTGGTGCGCCCGTCCTGCGGCAGGCGCCGCTCGGCGATGTCGAGCCCGGCCAGGATCTTCACCCGCGAGATGATCGCCGGGGCCATGTCCTTCGGCAGGGTCTGGTGCAGGCGCAGCCGCCCGTCGATCCGCAGCCGCACCCGCAACTCCTCGCGGCCGGTCTCCAGGTGGATGTCGGTCGCCCCGACCTCGACGGCGCGCTCCAGGAGCGCGTCGATGGCCCGCACGATCGGGGCGCCCCGGGCGAGGTCCTGCAGCGCCTCGACGTCGTCCGTGAGGCCGAGATCCGCGTGGGCGGGGCGCGCCCGCGCCTCGGGCGCGGCGGTGGCGCCCTCGGCCCGGGCGATGAGTTCGCCGATCTCCTCGAAGGAGAGGACCCCGAGCCGGGGCGCGCAGCCGAGGGCGAGCGCCACGGCGCGGATCGCCTCCTCGTTTCCGGGATCGGCCACCAGGAGGAGCGGCCCCTCCGGCCCGGCGACCGGGTACAGGAAGGCGTCGGCGAGGAAGCGGCGGGACAGCCCGGCGGTCAGGTCCGGCAGGGCCGCGACCGCGTCGCGGTCGAGGCGGGGCAGGCCGTGATGCGCGGCGAGCGCCTGGGCGAGGTCCCCCGCCGGGACGCCGCCCGCGCGCCAGAGCGCCTCCGCGCCCCCCGCCTCCGGCGGCAGGGCCTCTCCCGTGACGGACCGCTCGAACGCCCCCACCCTCGCCACCCCCCCCGGTGCCGGGCCCCGGTGCCGGCCGGCTCGACTCGTCAGCTTGCTTGTCCGGTGAAGTCTAACGGCGATCTGCCGGCCCGCGGAGGCCGGCCACGCGCCGTTAAGAGAAAAGCAAGACGTGTGTCACGGGCAGCACAGGCGGTCCCGGTGCGCCGGGGCGGCGCCTTGTGCTGGTCATTCGCGCCACTCGGTGATGAAGTACGGGGCCTCGTCGGCGGGCGCGCGGATCAGGATTGCCGAGACGGCGCCCGTGGTGGCGCCGCGCCGGGCCTCGACGCGCACCCGGAAGGCGCCGCCGGGCTTGGCGCCGACATAGGCCTGCTGGCGCGCGAACAGCCGCGGCACCTCGCCGGCGGCCCGCTCGGCCGGCATCCGGCGCAGGGCCGCCGCCGCCGCGACGAGCTGGGGCGTCGCCTCCGGCAGGGCGAGGATCACCGGATCGGGCGCGGCGAGCACGTTCACCTTCCCGGACGGATTGTGCACGGTGACGATCTCGGCCAGGGCCGCGACGTCCTCGTCGGTGAGGCCGGGGAGCCAGCGCAGGTCCTCGACCGCGCGGAAGCCGTCGCGCTTGACCGCCTGCGCCCCCGGGGCCGCCGTCCCGGCGGCCGCGCGCGCCGTCCCGGCGGCCGCGCGCGCCGCCGCGGTGGCCCCGGCGGGCGCGGGCTCGTTGCGGCCGCGCCACGCCACCACGGCGGCCGCGAAATCGGCCGGGGCCAGGCCGCGCAGGCGCAGGGCGGCGGCCGCCGCCGCCAGCAGGGCGGGCTCGGACCAGTTCAGGTCGATGAGCCCGCTCTCGTCGCGCGCCGCGATCCGCACGGTGCCGTCGTCGAGGCGGATCTCGCCGGCGATGCGGTCGGGCGCGAGCCGCAGGCCGAGGAGCTGGTGGGCGGCAAGCTCGATCCCGGCCCGGATCAGCGCGTCGCGCCGCAGCACCTCGCCCTCGGTCCAGGCGCCCTCGACGCTGCCGCGGGTGACGAGGGCCGCCCCCCCGGCGAGGCTCGCGAGCAGGGCCAGGACGCCGAGCGTCGCCACCAGGATGAAGCCCTCGCGGCCGCCCCTCATCGGCGCACCTGGTAGGGGAGGGCGCCGAGGATCGAGGCCACGGAGGGCGCGTCGTCCTCGGGCGCCTTGCGCTCGTCGAAGCGGCTGCACAGGGCCTTGCGCGGCGACAGGCAGCCGGGCTCGGCGGCGGCCCGCAGGGGCACGCGCAGGCTCCCGCGGATCTCGCCCGAGGCCGGATCGGTGAGGGCGAGGCGCACCGCCTCGGGCAGGGCGTCCTCGGCCGGCCACTCGTCGGTCAGCAGCTCGGGCAGGCGCGGCGTGCCGGGGGTGACGTAGGCGAAGCGCAGCCGCGCCCCCCCGGTCGAGAGGCGCCGCGCCTCCCCGAAGGCGACCGCGTCGAGGTCCCGCAGCGACGGGACGAAGGCGCCCTCGCGCCACAGCAGCGCCCCGCCCTCCGGCGCCGGGACGCTCTCGGCCCGCACCACCACGATGCGCAGGGCGGCGCCCTCCCGGCGCTGCGCGGCGAAGACCAGCGTGTCGCGCGTGCCGGCGAAGACGAAGCCGCGGCGCGGGGCGTCCCAGCGCGCGCGGGCCGCGCCCTCGACGGCGCGCGCGAGGGTGGCGAGGCTGCGCCCGGCGCGCTCGCGCGCCTCGGCCCCGGCCGCGACCCGCTCGGCCTGACGGGTGAGGAGGGCGACGGCCGAGGCGAGGGCGGCCAGGACCGCCCCCGCGACCGCGAGGCTCGCCAGCACCTCGACCAGCGAGAAGCCGCCCCGCGCCCTCCGCTCAGCGGCCATGGCGGCCCTCCCGCGTCACCGTGACGGCGCCCGTGAGGTCGTCCACCTCCACGGCCGCGAGGCTGCCCCCGCCGGGCCCGGCGAGGAAGACCGTGCCGCCGGAGGCGCTGCCGTCCGGCCGGAAGCGGATCGCTGTCTCGCGGGCCGCGACGCGCATGGCGTAGGCGGTCGGCACCGGCACCTCGCCGTTCGCCGCGCCCGAGCGCACCGCGCGGCGCGCGAGGTCGATCTCGGTGCGGATCGTCGTCTGCCCGCGCAGGGCCGCGTCCCGGTCGCGCCGCAGCAGCGCGGCGATCTCCTGCGCCTTCAGCCCGAGGCGGGCCGGCCCGTCGAACGGCCGCGCGCGGGGCAGGGCGAGCGCGGCGAGCAGCGCCAGGATCAGGAGCGCCAGCGCGAGTTCGAGCAGCACGAAGCCGCCGGCTCTCTCCCGCGCGGGTCCGCGGCCGGGCGGGCGGGGGGCGGGCATGGGGCGAATCGGGATCATCCGGTGGTGGCCGCGCGGGGCCGCGATCCTGCCCGGGCGGCGCCTCGGGCGCCAGCCCGGCGGTGCGCCGGGCCGCTCAAGCTCTCGCCGACGAACACTCGCCGACGAACACTCGCCGACGAACGCTCGCCGACGAACACTCGCCGACGAATAGGCCGCCGGTTCGTCGCGGACGATGCGGCACGATCAAGAATCTCGGGCAGGATCCGATCGCGCCGCGATCGGATCCTGCTCTGGCCGGGAGCGGGCCGCGCCCGCCCCCGGTCTCGTCCGACCTTACGAGTTCGGCGGGAACACCGCGCCCTGGGTGCCGGTGTCGTTCGGGCAGCGCGGATGGCCGCCGGTGGCCGGCGTCGCGTTGTTGACGAAGGTCAGCTTGTCGGTCTCCGGGCCCTGCAGGTTGAGGAGCCGGCGGGTGCGCCACGCCACCGAGTGGTCGGCGCAGGCCGTGTCGCCCGACAGGCCGAGGCCGCCGACGCGGAACGGGCCGCTGTAGAGCGCGAGGCCGCCGCCGAAGGTGATCGTGCCGCCGACGCGCTGCGTCAGCATCGGGTCCTGCGTGGTGCCGAACTTGGCGTAGTCGCCCGCGTAGACGAGGCTGCTCTCGACGTTGCCGCCCTCGAGCCCGAAGAGCGGGTTGCCGCCGCTCGGGGCCGGCTGCACGAAGCCGTAGAGCTGGGCCGTCGAGAGCGGGCCCTTGGGCAGGTTGAGGCTGAAGGCGTTCGCCGTGTAGGCCTTCGCGGCCGCGATCTGGCGGCTGCCCAGCCACTGCGATTCCTGGAACGGCCCGGACTTCGCCACCGCGCAGACCTGGCCGGTCAGGTTCACCACCACCGCCCAGAAATCGTTGTCGAGGCCGGTGGAATCCGCCGCCGCCGCCTGGCGCACCGCCGATTCCAGCTGCGCCTGCTCGACCGGGCAGGGCGACTGCAGCGTGTTCAGGGTCGGAGCGGCCTGCGCCCGCGCCTCCTGCCCCCAGGCGAGCGCCCCGAGCAGCGTTCCGGCCAGCGCGGCAGTCACTCCGTGCAGAGTGCTCTTTGTCATGTGTCGCGTCCCCTATTTTGCCAGCTGATGAGCAGAGTTGCGCCCGCAGCGAACGCTCTAGCTTGGCAGCACCAATGCATCCTCGTTTCCCGAGCCGAAATCCATACGCCTCGACTGATGGAGCGCAGGTCGCGCCGGAGCCGCCCGGGCGCCGCCCTGACCGAAAAACCGCAATGGTTGAGGCATGTTAACCCTTTTCCAAGCCGGATCGGACAGGATCGGGCGGGTCCTGGCCCGCAAAAGTCGAAGCCAAGTGTTGCAACGTAGCAACAAAGCCGCATGACTCGGAGATGTTGTAGTCGATTTGCTTATTAATTATTCGTGAACATGAATTTCAGCTGCGGGCCTGACGCAAGCTGCTGATTCCCGGTGGATTCCCGGAGATTGGCTGATAAACAGCCTTCGTTCAGGATGCGAAATCGGCGGCACCAGATCACGCGGCCGTGATCCCGCGCCGTCCACTCAGCTTTGATTGTCGGTCGGCAGCGGCGCGATCTGTCGAGGAAGTGAACTGGACGACAGCGAGGGGCGGTCAGGAGCGCTCTGCCGGCGCGCCGCCGCCGCCGGATCGAGCGATCCGGCCGCCGCCGGTCTGGCCTCGGCCTCGCTCCGGCGGTATCCCGGCAATCCTGCGCGTCCCGGGTGAGGCCGCCGCCCGGTCCGGGCGGCGGGTCCGGCGGCCGGCGGACATGCGCGCGAGACGGCCCTCCGGCCGGGGGATGCCCGTGAAGAGAAGCCTCGTCATCCTGATGAACTGCCACGGTCGGGAGGTGGGACGCTACCTCGCCTCGCACCCCGTCATCCGCGAGCAGTACGAGATCACCACCTTCGTCACCTACCTGAGCGCCGACGACGCCGCGGCCCGCGCGGCCATCGAGGCGGCGGTGGCCGCCGCCGACGTCGTCATCTGCCAGAACGTCAAGAGCATCCCGTGGCTGCGCAACGAGGCCCTGCGGGCGCTCACCGGGAAGGGCTGCGCCTTCCTGCCGCTCGAGTTCTGGCGCTGCAACGGGTTCTGGCCGATCCCGCTCGAACCCTTCTCGAACTGGCTGAAATTCCCGCCGGACGACGCGCCGGGCCGCAGCTTCGCCGAGTACATCGCGCATGATCCCGGTCGGACCTGGACATTCCAGCACTTCGATCGCGCCCTCGACACCTTCCGGGAGGTCGACGCGCTCTCGGAGATCCCGATGTTCGATTACTTCGTGAACAATTACCGCAGCGACAACCTGTTCACGGAACACTTCCATCCGACTTCGCTGTTCTTCCTCGAACTGTGCCGGCGGATCCTGCGCTGGCTCGGCCTGTCGGACGCGATCGGCCTGCTGCCGAACGACGCGATCGGCGCCGACAGCTACCGGCTGATCCTGGACCCGGTGGCCGAGACGCTCGGCCTGCGGTTCGATCGGACGCTCCTGCACTTCCACGACACGGTGATCGACCGGCAGACCTACTTCGAGTTCGCCCGCCACGCGCAGCGGCAGCTCCCGCCCGACACCTCCTACGAGGCGGCGCTGCGGGCCTTCTACGCCTGGGCGGCGGACCAGGGCATGCGCAGGGAGCTGCGCGACGTGGCGGGGCTCGGCCGGCAGGGCCGGGACCCGGCCGGGCGCGCCCCGGCCGAGATCGACCTGGGCGAGATCCGCGACCTGCGGGCCGTCACCTTCACGGCGCCGGCCCCCCTCGGGCCGGGTCTCGAGGCCTACGGGTCGGTGGACGGCGTCCGCTGGGAGCGCCTCGGCCCCCCGGAGGCGACGGGGCCGCGCGAGGTCCGCTTCGCGGCCGCCCGCGCGGCGGATGGCGGCGCGGCGGATGGCGGCGCGGCCGGGGGCTCGGCCTGCTTCCGCCACCTGCGGGTCGGCGGCGGGGCGCCGCTGCCGGCGGGCGGGCGGATCGGCGCCCTCGTGGAGGCCCTGGTCCATCCCGCCTGCGACCTCTCCGCCCCGCGTCCGGGCGGCCCGGTCGCGGCGCCCCTGCGGGTCGACAGCCCGCAGGACTGCTTCTTCACGCACACGATCGAGCTGCCCGGCCACGGCCTGATGCGGGGCGAGTGGGACGCGCGGGGCCGCGTCGAATCCTGCCTCGGCCACGTCGACGTCGCGGGAAAGCGGGTGCTCGACATCGGCTGCGCCAGCGGCTTCCTCAGCTTCGAGCTGGAGGCGCGCGGGGCCGAGATCGTCTCGCTGGACATCCCGGGCGCCCGGCACTGGGACGTCGTTCCCTTCCCGGAACTCGACGGCGACGCGGCCCTCGACCTCCTCGGGCGGCACCTCGACGCGATCCGGCGGGCCTATTGGCTGTCGCACCGGGCCCTGGGATCGCGGGCGCGCTACGTGCAGGGCACGGCCTACGCCATCCCGGCCGAGGTCGGCCCCGTCGACGTCGCGCTCCTCGGCAGCGTGCTGCCCCACCTGCGCGACCCGTTCCGGGCGCTGCACGCCGCCGCCCGGATCGCGCGCGACAGCCTGATCGTGATCGAGGTCGCCCCCCGGCGCCGCTGGCCCTTCGGGTCCCCGGACCGGCCGCCGGCCTTCCTGCCCCGGGCCTCGCGGCCCGACCGCTGGGAATCCTGGTGGCGCCTCGCCCCGGGGACGATCCGCGAGATGCTCGCCGTCCTGGGCTTCGCGGACGCGGCGCTGCATCGCCACCGCCTGATCCATGCCGGCCGGCCGCGGGACTGCACCACGCTGGTGGCGCACCGCACGGCGCCGACCAACGCCGCCTTCGGCCCGGACTAGAGCAGCGCCCGATCACGCCGCACTCGGGGGCTGCTCTCGGTCCGTCATGCTGCCGTGTTGTCTCCGACGGACCGGCATCCACGTCGTCGGAGAACGCTCTCGCCGCGGGCGCCCGCTCAGTGCCGCGCGCCGGCCAGGACCGCGACCGCGTCCCCGTCCCGCCGGGCGCGGCGCGGGATGCCGATCACCCGGCCTAGATCCTCCGGCCGCGGCAGCCGGGCGTGGCACGCCCGCATCACCGCGAGGTTGGCGAGGATGTCGGGCGGGAAGGGCGTCACCCGGCGGCTCGTCGCGTCGACGTGCAGCGCCATGTTCTCGGACGACGCCGCCACCCAGCCCTCCTGGGCGTGGCGGATCTCCAGGTAGAAGTGCAGGCGCTTCTCGTCGAAATCGACCAGCTGCAGCGTCACGCGCACCCGGTCGTCCGCCGTCAGCTCCCGCCGATAGCGCACGTGAACCTCGGCGGCGAAGTAGGTGGCGCCGCGCTCCGCGATATATTCGGGCCCGAGCCCGACGATTTCGAAGGCCTCGTCGACCGCGCGATCGAAGATCACGTGGTAGTAGGCCATGTTGAGATGGCCGTTATAGTCGATCCAGGCCGGTTCGATCGGCATCGTCGACGAGACGAATGGCGCGAAGAAGAATACCGATGCGGAACGCTCGTCTGCCATGGCGGACTCCTGGCAAGCGCGGCGGGATCTCGGGACAGCGTCACCCGAGGTAGCACGCTCGGCCAAAAGGTCTACCCCCCAGGAGGAGGGGGCCGATGCGGCCAAGCCGGCCCTCAAAGACTTGACCGTGATATTTGCACAACAAATCAGCAGGCGCGACATTCCGCCGCAAAAGCAGCGGGATGGGTTCGCGGCCGGCAAGCCCCCGGCAGGTCCCCCGGCAAGCCCCCGGCAGGTCCCCCGGCAAGCCCCCGGCAGGTGCCCCGGCAAGCCCCCGGCGGGATTTCGTATGACACCGGGATGAAGGGCGCGTAGAGGGCTTTGGAAGAATCGAGGCCCGGGGACCGGACCGGGCGCGCCGGCCGCGCCCGGAGAGCCATGAGGGAGACGAGCATGAACGCCGCGAGCCCCGCCCCCCTGCCCGCGCTGCGCGAGCGCCCGAGCCCGGAGACCGTGGCGGCCGTCACGGCGGCGCTGGCGGCGCAGTTCGGCAACCGCCTCGTCACTTCCCAGGCGGTGCGCGAGCAGCACGGCAGCACCCTGACCTGGGTGCCGAACCAGCCGCCGGACGCGGTCGTGTTCGTCGACAGCACCGAGGAGGTGCAGGCGGTCGTGCGGGTCTGCGCGGCCCACCGCATGCCGGTCGTCGCCTTCGGCACCGGCACCTCGCTGGAGGGCCACGTGAACGCCCCCTACGGCGGCGTCTCGGTCGACCTCTCGGGCATGAACCGGGTGCTGGCCGTGCACGCGGAGGATCTCGACTGCGTGGTGCAGCCGGGCGTCACCCGCAAGGCGCTGAACGAGCACCTGCGCGACCAGGGGCTGTTCTTCCCGATCGATCCCGGCGCGGACGCCTCCCTGGGCGGCATGGCGGCGACGCGGGCCTCGGGCACCAACGCGGTGCGCTACGGCACCATGAAGGACAACGTCCTGGCGCTGACCGCGGTGCTGCCGAACGGCGAGATCCTGCGCACCGGCTCGCGGGCGCGCAAGAGCTCGGCCGGCTACGACCTCACCCGCCTGCTCGTGGGTTCGGAGGGCACGCTCGGCATCATCACGGAGCTGACGCTGCGGCTCTCGGGCATCCCGGAGGCGATCTCGGCGGGGATCTGCCCCTTCCCGACCATCAAGGCCGCCTGCGACGCGGTGATCCTGACCATCCAGTCCGGGCTGCCGGTGGCGCGGATCGAACTCCTCGACGAGGTGCAGGTGGCGGCCTGCAACGCCTACTCGAAGCTCTCGCTGCCCGAGACGCCGCTGCTCCTCGTGGAGTTCCACGGCTCGGAGGCCAGCGTCGCCGAGCAGGCCGAGCGCTTCGGCGAGATCGCGGCCGAGTTCGACGGCGGCCCCTACGAGTGGGCGACGAAGGCCGAGGAGCGCTCGCGCCTCTGGCAGGCCCGGCACGACGTCTACTGGGCCGCGAGCGGGATGCGCCCCGGCGCCAAGGTGATCGCCACCGACGTCTGCGTGCCGATCTCGCGCCTCGCCGAATGCGTCGACGCGACCAAGCGGGACATCGTCGAGAGCGGGATCATCGCGCCGATCGCCGGCCATGTCGGGGACGGCAACTTCCACACCTCGCCGCTGGTGATGATGGACGATGCCGACGAGATCGCCCGCGTGACGGGCTTCATCGAGCGCCTCGTCGCCCGGGCGATCGCCATGGAGGGCACCTGCACGGGCGAGCACGGCATCGGCCAGAAGAAGATGCGCTTCATGGAGATCGAGCACGGCGCCCCGGCCCTCGCCCTGATGCGCGGCCTCAAGCGGACGATCGACCCGGACAACATCATGAATCCGGGCAAGGTCCTCCCGCTCTAAGCGGCGGCCCGCCTACCCGCCCGGGGCGTGCAGGCTCAGCACCCGCGCGGCCCGCTCGCGCGGCGCCTCCTCGCCCCGCGCGCCCCGGCAATCGGCGATGGCCGCCCGGGCCGCGTCCACCGCCAGGATCAGCGCGCTCATCGTGCGGATGTCGGTGTCGTGGGCGCGGGCATGCCCGACCACGTCGACCACGAGCCCGTCGATCTCGACCGCGAGCGCGTCGAGCGCGGCCGGGTCCGGGGCGGTGCGGGCCTCCCTCAGGATGCCGAGCAGCCGGTCGAGCACGGCGTCGACGCGCGCCCGCTTCTCCCGCGCCAGCCGCTGGCCGATCCAGGCCCCGGCCGAGCCCAGCCCGCCCCCGAAGAAGGCCACGAGGTAGATCAGGTCCTCGTAGCGCTGCAGGAAGGTCTGCTGCTCGCGCTCGAAGTAATCCACCGCCCCCGGGTGGTTGGGGAGCCGCGCGCTCGTCGCCGCGACGGAACTGTCGAAATCCGGCGCCTTGACGAGGTTCGCGGTCGTGGTGCGGGCCGCGAGCCGGGAGCGCAGCTCGAACAGGTGCTGGGTCACCCGCGCGGCGGTGTCCCGGTCGAGGGAGGCCCGCGCCATCAGCCGGTAGGAGGCGCCGACCGTGCGCACGTCCTCGTCGGGGCGCTTGGGGCGTCCCCCGAAGGTGCCGGCCGGGATGGTCACGCTCTGCAGTTCGGGCAGGCGCTGGAGGATCGCCTCGCCGTCCGGCACCGCGACGAAGCTCGCGCGGTGCTCCGGCGAGGCGGCCTCCACGGCCCGGACCACGTGCCCCGCCCAGCGCGAGGACGGGGCGGCGATCACCGCGACCGCGTCGATGCGCCCGCCCGTCAGCGCCGCCGTCACCTCCTCGGCCCGCAGGGGCACCAGCGCCACGGTCCCGGGCGCGCCGGCCCGCTCCGCCGGAGCCTGGGCGAGGTCGTAATAGGTGAGGAGGCTGGCCATGAAGGGCAGGTCGGCGCCGTGCCGGGCGACGAGGCCGAGGCGCTTGCCGGTGAGTTCGGGGAGCTCGCCGAGGCCGGCGCCCGCGGGAGCGGCGATGATCAGCGCCTCGTCGTGCAGCACCGCGAGCGTGAGCCCGTTCTCGGGCAGCTTCACGTCCGGCCGCACCACCGCGAGGTCGGCGCGCCCCTCCTGCAGGGCCGCGGCGCTGTCGCGCACGTCGTCGTAGGGCACGACCTTGAGGCGTATATCCTCCTGGCCGCGGGCGAGCGCCTCCGCGTAGGCTCCGATCAGCCGGGCCTCGACGCCGTCGCGCGGCCCGACCGCGACCCGCAGCGTCGTCGGGCGGGTGAGGACGAAGGCGAGGGCGGTCACGGCCACCAGCAGGAGGCCGACCGTCAGGAAGAGGATATCGCGCCTGTGCAGTATCGTGGGCATCGCTCCTCGCAACGGATGCGCCCTATGAACCCGGACGAGCCCCGCGCGATCCCTGCTCCCGGCCAGGATGCCGACCGGGATGGCGGAAAGACGGCGCGGCCGATCACCCCGGCCTCCCTGGAGCGCGCGGCCCTGGCCTACCTGGAGCGCTACGGCGCCTCGACGGAGATGCTGCGGCGGGTGCTGCTGCGGCGCGTGGAGGCGCGCTGCCGGCTGCGGGGCGAGGCGCCGGAGGATTTCGCCGCGATGGTGGAGGCGGTGGTGGCGCGGGCCGGGCGGGCCGGGCTCGTCGACGACGCCTCCTTCGCGGATGCCAAGGTCCGCAGCCTGCGCCGCCGCGGCGGCTCCGCCCGGGCGATCCAGGCCAAGCTCGCCGCCAAGGGGGTCGACCGCGACACGGTGCGGGCGGCCCTGGCCGCGCATGCGGGCGAGGGGCAGGAAGGCCCCGAGGAGGACGAGGAAGCGGCGGCGCGCGCCTATGCGCGGCGGCGGCGGCTCGGGCCCTGGCGGCGATCTCAGGACCGGGTCGAGGCGCGCCAGCGCGACATCGCCGCGCTGGCGCGGGCGGGTTTCGCGCCGGCCCTCGCCCGCCGCATCGTCGACGAGGAGGACGAGCCGGCCCCGTGAGCGCGGGTCAGAGCGGGCGGGCCCGCAGGATCGCCGCGCGCACGGCGTTGCGCCGCGCCGTCGCGACGATCGCCTCGTCGGCGACCACGCGGCAGGCCCATTCGTGCGCCGCCACCGCCGCCGCAATGTCGAGGCGGATGCCGCGGGCGATCTCGCGCGGACCGGGCCGCGGATCGGCGAAGAAGGACGTCACGGCGGCGCTCAATTCGCCATCGGTGACAGCCCGGACCCGGAACAGCTCGCCCAGCGTCGGAATCTCGTTGCCCGTCATCAGCCCTCCTGACGGATGCCGCCGGTCCCCGCCGGCCCGCCAGCTCCTGCCCGAGTTGCGTTGCAGCAGGATTGCGTGGGCCGGGCGCCGCGTCCCTGCGCTGGCGCACGGGGCGGATCAGCGCCCCATGCTGCGGAAGACGCAGGCCCGCCCGGTATCCTCGAAGCCGCCCGGGCAGCTGCGCACGCAGGCCCCGGCCGCGACCTTGTAGCCCGGCGGGCAGGAGGAGGCCTGCGCCGCGGCGGGACCGGGCCCGGCGGCGAGCAGGGAAGCGGTGAGGGCGAGTGCGCACCGGAGGCTCGAGAGCATGACGCATCCTCTTCGGCGGGGCGCGGGCCGCGCGGCCCGGCGCCCTCTGCTGCGCGCTCCCTCCTTGGCCGCCCGGCCGGCGTGGTAGTTTAGGGCCGGCCCGGGAAAAAGGGACCCCGCTCAGCCCCGGCGGCTGACGAGGGAGCGATAGGGGCGCAGGCGCGCGTTGAGGATCGCGCGGCCCGCGACCTGCCGGCCCTCGCGGGTCTGGGCGCGGGCCTCGTGCGACCGCGCGTCCTGCGCCCGCAGCGTCTCGGCGGCGGCGAGCGGCACGATCGCGAGGCCGGCCGAGGCCAGCGCGTCGCCGTAGGCGGCGATGGCCGCGCGGGCGAGCGCCTGCGCGTCGCGGGGCTCGATCCCGTAGGGAATGACGAACTGCGCGTCCACCTCCCGGATCGCCTCCGCCACGAGATCGGTGATGACGGTGCTCATTCCCACCTCGTCCGGTATGCGCCAGGGCTGACATGAGGACAGGGTGTGACCCGGCCATGACCGTGCGCGCGAGGTCGGTGCGCCAGCGCACCGATCGCGCCCGCGCCGGGACGCCGCATCCCGCGTCGAACCCGCGGGCCCGTCCCGTCGTTTGTAGGCGGATCGTGGAGACGGAGACCTGGCGATGGCAGCTACCGGGAGGGCGCGCGCGCCCGGACGAATCGTCGAGATCGGCACCTACGGGCTCGCCCGCTACGCGCGGATGAGCAGCGGCGAGACGATCTGGTGGGGCTCCGAGGAGGACGTGCCCGACCAGGTCGCGCTCGCGGCCGGCCGGAGCGGCGCCGGGCCGGGCCGGGCGGAGGCGGGCCGCGCCGGGTCCGACGCGGCCGCCTGAGAGGCCCGGGCGGAGGGGCCGTCCCTTACCCTTAGGCCACGCCGTGCTGCCGGAACCAGGCCTGCAGCCGCTGCCAGCCGTCCCGGGCCGGCCCGGGACGGTAGCTCGGCCGGTAATCGGCATTGAAGGCGTGGGGGGTGTCGGGATAGACCACGAGATCGCAGGTCTTGGCCGCCGCCCGGCAGGCCTCCCGCATCTGGTCGACCGTGCTCACCGGGATGCCCGGGTCGGCGCCGCCGTAGAGGCCGAGCACCGGCGCCTTCAGCGCGGTCACGAGGTCGAGCGGGTTCTTCGGCTGCAGCGGCGTGGTGGCGCCCGCGAGCCGCCCGTACCAAGCGACGCCGGCCTTCAGGGCGGGGTTGTGCGCCGCGTAGAGCCAGACGATGCGCCCGCCCCAGCAGAAGCCGGTGATCCCGAGCCGCGCCGTGTCGGCCTGCCCGGATTCCTTGGCGAAGGCGACCGTCGCGTCGAGGTCGCCGAGCACCTGCGCGTCCGGCACCTTCGCGACCACGTCGCGGACGATCGCCTGGATGTCGGTCATGCCCGAGACGTCGCCCTGCCGGGCGTAGAGTTCCGGCGCCACCGCGTAGAAGCCGAGCTTGGCCAGGCGGCGGCAGACATCCTTGATGTGCTCGTGGACGCCGAAGATCTCCTGGACCACCAGCACGACCGGGAAGGGGCCGCCGCTCGCCGGCATCGCCCGGTAGGCCGGGATCGCGCCATCCTGCGTCGGGACCTTCACCTCGCTGGCGGTGAGGCCGTTCGCGTCGGTGGCGATGGCGGTCTGCGCGGCGATGGGCTGCGCGGCCAGCGCGAAGCCGGTGGCGAGGCTCGTCACCATCACGGCGCGGCGAGACGGCCGGGTCTCGCCCGCGAGGCTGCGCAGATCGGGCTCGAAGATGCTCATCGGGGTTCCCCTCAAGACAGCGGGACGGGCGGCGCCGCTCGCGCCGCGAAGCGAGGCGGAATTGCGCCGTGCAATTCTGCCTCGCCACTTGGTGTCGCATTATTCTTCGCTGACGCGGTCCTTCGGTTCGCCGCCGAAGCGGTCACCGCTTCGGCGCATGATGCGCGAGCCGTGGCGGAGGCGGCGGGGCCGGTCCGTCCTCGGGTCAGCGCGCCTGCGGCAGCAGCGGCTCGGCCGGGGGCGGCGGGGCCGGCGCCGCGACGAGCCGGCCCGCCGCCAGGAGCCGCAGCGTCCCGAGCACCAGCCAGCCGACGAGCAGATTGGCGCCGAGGAAGACCGGCGGCGCCAGGGCCGCGACCGCGGGCGCCTGCCCGGTCGCGCCGATCCGCAGGCCGAGGGACGCCAGCGCCGTCGCGCCGAACGAGAAGCTCCAGAAGGCCGGGGAGAAGCCCTGCCCGCGCAGGAAGGGGACGAGCCGCAGCATCACCAATCCCTGCAGCAGGCCGTAGCCGAACAGCCCCAGCGCCACCGGCCCGGCCGGATCGCCCCCGAGGCTCAGGAAGGCGACGCCCCCGACCGCCGGCGGCGCGAGCTGGATGCCCAGCGTCGGGCGCAGGGCCGCGCCGAGGGTCGGGCCGGTGTAGAGCCGGTGCAGCAGCACCGATTCGATCGCCAGCCACGACAGCAGCGCCGCCCCGAAGGCGAGCTGCGCGAGGTCGTGCAGGCCGAAGGCCGAGGCGGCCGCCGCCGTGACGAAGCCGCCCGCCACGGTCGGCAGGTAGAGGACCGGGGTCGTCGCGGCGACGTCGCGCCCGCCTTGCCAGAGGCCCCCCGTGCGCCAGACCGCGAAGCCGAGCGTGAACAGGCCGCCGAACCCGAACAGCACGAAGGCGAGGGGCCGCGCGTACGGGAGGGCGGCCAGGGCGACCAGCATGGTCGAGACCCCGGCGAGCCCGATGAAGCAGCACTGGACCGGGTGAAGCGCCTCGTCGAGGGCGGCCGGGCGGGCGCGCAGCCACTTGGCCCCGTAGAGCGCCGCCACGGCGGCCCAGACCGCCACCCCGAGCAGCATCACGGCCTCGCCGACGAGGGACGGGGCGCCCCAGAGCTGGGCGGCCGCCCGCCACGCATTGCCGAGCCCCACGAGGCCCAGCACCATGCCGAAGAACGAGGCCGGAACGGCCGGAAACGAACGGGGCATCACACTCTCCTGCCGAGGCGAGGCGGCGCGGACGCTGCCAGATCAACCTCGAGTTGGCGAGAGGCCGAACAGACAGCCAGTGGTCTGGGCGGCCCCGGCCCGTCCGGAGATGACCCCACCCTCGGCCTGGCCCCGGACGGGGAGCGCCTGCTGGTCGCCGCCCGCCACGTGCTGGAATTCAACGACTGGGTGATGCGGGAATGGCGCGAGCCCGCCGCCACCGGCACGCTGCGGCTCGGCGTCTCGGAGGATTTCATCCCCGGCCAGCTGCCCAAGCTCCTCGCCCGCTTCGGGCGCCTCTATCCGGGCGTGCATATCGAGCCGATGACCGGCCTCAGCTGCACCCTGATCGCGGCCTACGAGGACAAGTGCCTCGACGCGGTGATCGCCAAGCGCAGCGGAGGCAGTCCGCGCGGCCGGGTCATCTGGCGCGAGCTCCTGGTCTGGCTCGCCGCGGCCGATTACCAGCCCGACGTCGCGCGACCGGCCCGCCTCGTGATGCTGGCGCCGCCCTGCAGCGATCGGGAGATGATGATCGCCGCCCTCGATTCGGTGCGCCGGGAATGGGTGGCGGCCTGCACGGCGTCGAGCCTGATGGGCATCCAGGCGGCGGTGGCGGGGGGCTCGGCGTGACCCTGCTCGGGCGCTCCTTCGTGCAGGCGGGCATGCAGATCCTGCGCGCCCCCGAATTCTGGCCGGCCTGCCGACGACCGAACTGGTGGCGATGGGCGAGGACCGGGCCCCCGACCGGGTGCAGCCGCTCATCAGCTTCCTGACCGAGAGCCTCGCCGGCCACGACGCGCTCGCGACCTGAGGCCGCCGACTATACGCTGTCCGGACGATCACGTCCGGACAGCGTCTGCCAAGCCCGCGCGGCGCCTGAGCGAGGCCGACATCCGCATGGCGGAGCAATCCGTCGGATGTCGGATCAGGTCTCGAAGATCGCCCGGATCCTGGTGGCGAGCGCGTCGACCGCGAAGGGCTTTGTGATCATCTGCATGCCGGGCGCGATCTGGCCGTTGCCGAAGGCGGCGTTCTCGGCGTAGCCGGTCATGAACAGCACCTTCAGCTGCGCGCGCGACAGCCGGGCCTGATCGGCGAGCTGGCGGCCGTTGATGCCGGGCAGGCCCACATCGGTGATCAGCAGGTCGACATGGGCGTCGGATTGCAGGACGCGCAGGCCCGCCGGCCCATCCGGCGCCTCGAGGGCCTGATAGCCGAGTTCCTGCAGCACCTCCGTCACCAGGGCGCGCACCGTGGCATCGTCCTCCACCACCAGCACGGTCTCCCCGCGCTCGGCCCGCGGCGCCTCCCCGCGGTGGTCGCCCGCGGACTCGATCTCGCCGCGGTAGCGCGGCAGGTAGAGCTTCACCGTCGTGCCCTGGCCGGGCTCCGAGTAGATCTTGACGGTGCCCTCGGATTGCTTGGCGAAGCCGTAGATCATCGACAGGCCGAGCCCCGTGCCCTGGCCCAGCGGCTTCGTCGTGAAGAACGGGTCGAAGGCGCGGGCGATCACGTCGGGCGGCATGCCGGTGCCGGTGTCGCTGACCCCGATGCAGACGTATTGCCCGGCCCTGACGCCGATCTCGCGCGCCGCGTAGGCCTCGTCCAGGTGGGCGTTGGCCGTCTCGATGGTCAGGCGCCCGCCGTCCGGCATCGCGTCGCGGGCGTTGATCGCGAGGTTGAGGACCGCGTTCTCCAGCTGGTTCGGGTCGCACAGGGTGAGCCAGAGGCCGCCCGCCACCACGATCTCCAGCCGGACCTGCTCGCCGAGGGTCCGGCGCAGCAGCTCGTCCATCGAATTGACCAGCCGGTTCACGTCGACCGGCCTCGATTCGAGGGGCTGCCGGCGCGAGAAGGCGAGGAGCCGGTGGGTCAGCGCGGCGGCGCGCTGGGCCGAGGTCATGGCGAGGCCCGCGTAGCGGGACAGGTTCTCGGTGCGCCCCTCGGCGATCCGGGTCTGCATCAGGTCGAGGGAGCCCACGATGCCGGTGAGGAGGTTGTTGAAGTCGTGGGCGATGCCGCCCGTGAGCTGGCCCACCGCCTCCATCTTCTGCGACTGGCGCAGCTGCTCCTCGGCCTGCTCGCGCTCGGCGATCGCCTCGCGGACCCTGGCCTCCAGCGTGTCGTTGAGCTCGCGCAGCGCGACCTCGGCCCGCTTGGTCGCGGTCACGTCGTAGATCACGCCGACGTGGCGCAGGTCGGCGGTCTCGTTGTCGCGGATCGCCTCGCCCCGCCGCGCGAGCCAGCGCGTCTCGCCGCTGTCGGCGAGGCGCACCCGCATCTCCGCGTGGGGCAGTTCGCCGACCTCGCAGAGGCCGGGATCGAGGAGCGCCGGATCACCCTCGACCACGAGGGCGTTGACCGCGCTCACGGCGAGCGTCTCGGCCGGCATCAGGCCGAGCAGGCTGCAGAATTGCGGCGAGACCGCCACCGTGGCGAAGCCCGGCACGTACTCGAAGGCGCCGACCCGGCCCGCCGTCTGGGCGATGCGCAGGCGCTCCTCGACGCGCTTCTGGTCCGTCACCTCGACGAGGACGCCCGTGAAGCGAAGCGGCGCCTCGTCCGCCCCGTACAGGCAGCGCCCGCGCGCGTGGACCCAGCGCACCGCCCCGTCCGGGGTGCGCAGGCGGAACTCCTTGTCGAACACCTCGGCGCCGTTGAGCATCCCGCTCACCGCGAGGCGGATGCGGGCGCGGTCGAGGGGGTGGATGCTGGCGAAGAAGGATGCGGTCGGCACCCCCGCCGGGTCGACCGGCAGGGGAAGGCCGGTGAGGAGCGCGAAGCGCTCGTCGACGTGAAGGCGCCGGTTCGGGATGTCCCAGTCCCAGGTGCCGGCGATTCCGGCCGCCGAGAGCGTGAGGGCGAGGTGGCGCTGCACCTCGGCGAGCCGTGCCTCGGCGGCGCCGAGCCGCTCGTGGGCGGATTGCGCCGCGTGGGCCTGGCTGGCGTCGATCTGCGAGGCGAAGAAGTTGATCAGCCGGCCGGCCTCGTCGAAGACCGGGCAGACGAAGAGCTCGTTCCAGAAGCTGGTGCCGTCCCGGCGGTAGTTCAGGATCGCGACCCGCGCCTCGCGGCCCTCCGCGACCGCGGCCCGGATGCGGGCGACGGTCTGCGGGTCGGTGCCCGGACCCTGCAGCAGGCGGCAGTTGCGCCCGACGAGGTCCGCCTCCCCGTAGCCGGTGAGCGCCTGGAAGGCGGGGTTGGCGAAGACGATCGGGTTGTCGGGCAGCCGCGGGTCCGTGAAGATCATCGGCTGGCGCGTCCGCTCCAGCACGGTGAAGAACGGCCCGGCATGGCGGCGCAGGGCCGCCGCCGCCGCGGCGAGGTCGGCCACGCCCTGCGGCTCGCACCGCTCTGCGCTCATGACCTGCCGCGCCCTGGCATGCCGCGCCCTGGCATGCCGCGCCCTGGCATGCCGCGCCTTGGCGCGACCGGCCCTGGCCGCGGCGGAGCGCCCGCCCGCCGCTCGCGCCCGACGCCCATCACTCCCCCGTCTCGCCGATCGCCCGCACGATGAAGTCGTCGATGAGAATCCTCAGGTTCTCCAGCGAGGGCAGGTCCATCAGCATCGCGATATAGCCCCGGATGTCGCGCTCGCGGACCGAGAAGTTGATGTAGAGGAACAGCACCAGCGTGTCCGCGTCGGCCGCGTCGCCGGGGCGGAAGATCTGGCGTCCGTCGCCCCGCATCACCGCCGGCAGCGACATGGTCAGCGTGCGCTGGAGCATGTTCGCCATGGTGGCGAGGCAGCCGTTGAGGATGATGTTGCCGGTCTCGGTCAGCGCCTCGTCCTCCAGGGCCTCGACCTCCTCGGCCGAGAGCTCCTCGCCCGTGACGGCGCGGACGAGCTCGCGGCTGGTCTCCTGGGGAAAGATCAGCAGGGCGCGCCCCGAGAAGGCGCCCGCGAAGCTCTGATGCACCACGACGAGGTCGCTCGCCTCGCGCTCGGCGACGAGGCGGGCGGCGTCGCGGCGCGACACGATCTCGACCGACGGCACCGAGAGCAGCACCTGCACGCCGATCATCTTGCGCAGGCTCGCGGCGGCGCGGCTGACCCCGATATTCACGAGTTCCGTGAAGGCGTCCTGCTGGAGCGGCGTCAGTTCGACCGGCGCGGGGCTCACGGAGCGCCCCTGCGCAGGCGCAGGGAGGCGCCCGAGACGAAGCCGCCGAGGGATTCCTCGGTCAGGGGCTTGGCCAGGAAGGTGGCGTCGACGCTGCGCGCCCGCGCCACGACCTCGTCCTGGATGTTGGCCGAGATCACCGCGATCGGCATCTCGGGCCGGGCCGCGCGCAGGTCGGCGGCGAGGTCGAGCCCGTCCCGGCCCGGCATGTTGAAGTCGAGGAGGGCGACGTCGATCCGCTCCGCCTCCATCCGGGCGACCGCCTCCTCGGCATTGCCCGCCTCGGCGAGCGTCCAGTCCGGCCGGAGCTGGCGCAGGAGCTTGGCCACCACGAGGCGGGCGAGCTTGCTGTCGTCGACGATCAGGGCAGTCACGGACATGGGGTCATCACAGGCGGGAGCGACGTCGGGCAATGCGAGCGGTCAGCGGCGTATATGCGCCCGCGATCCGCTCAGGTGAAGCCGCAATCGAGCCGGGCGGCCTCGTCCGGGCTCGATTGGCCGGGATCGAGGAAGCGGGCGACCAGGGGATCGCCGCAGGGGCCGCGCAGCGGCGGCCGCAGGCGCAGGAGCACCTGGAGCACGGCGGTGTGGAGTCGCGTGCAGGCCGTCCAGTCGACGCGCGCGCCCGGGCGCGCCAGGAGGAGCGCGGCGAGTGTCTCCGCCTCCTCGACCGGGCAGGGGCCTTCGAGGCGGATCAGGGCGGGGTCGTCGGGATCGGGTTGGACGCTCATCGCTCACGCCTCTCCGGGCCGCGACCTGACGGCCGCACTTGGTCGCCGCACTTGGTCGCCGAATTTGGCGGTCGCACCCCGTGTCGCCCGCGCACCGCGCTCACGCCGCGCCCTCCCCGAGCGCCAGGGCGAGCAGGGCCGGGGGATCGAGGACGAGCAGCACCCGGCCGTCGCCGAGGAGCGCCGTGCCGCCGAGGCCCGGCGCCGCGGCGAGGGCCGGGAGGGGCCGCGTCAGCACGTCGAGTCGCTCGCCGAAGCGGTCGACCTCCAGCGCGAGGGCGTCGGCGCCGCTGCCGAGGACGACGAGGCGCGCCTCCCCGGACGCCTCCGCCCCCGGCGCGCCGAGCAGGGAAGCGAGCCGGACCACCGGCACGGTCCGCCCGCGCAGGACGGCGGCGCGGCCGGGACCGACCGCGCGGATCTGCGCGCGCGGCACCCGCGCCGCCTCCGCCACCGCCTCCAGGGGCAGGCCGTAGAGGTCGGGTCCGACGCCGACCAGCACGATCCGCGTCAGGGCGAGGCGCTGCGGCAGGAGCAGGCGGATCGCGGTGCCGCGGCCGACCTCGCTCTCGATCGCGACCCGCCCGCCGAGGCGCTCGGCCGCCGCCCGCACCGCGTCCATGCCGACCCCGCGGCCGGACAGGTCGCTGACCCGCTCGGCGGTCGAGAAGCCGGGGGCGAAGACGAGGTCGATCGCGGCCGCGTCGCTCATCGCCGCCAGGGCCTCGGGGGCGCGCAGGCCCGCGGCGGCGGCCCGGCGGCGCAGCCGCTCCGGATCGATGCCGCGCCCGTCATCCGCGACCGTCACCGCCAGCGTCTCGCCGACGAGCGCCGCCCGCAGGGTGATCCGCCCCGCGGCGGGCTTGCCGGCGGCGAGACGCACCTGCGGCTCCTCCAGCCCGTGATCGACGGCGTTGCGGATCACGTGGAGCAGGGGCTCGAACAGCGCATCCACCAGCGCCCGGTCCGCCGCGACCTCCTCGCCCTCCTGCACCAGCACGACCTCCTTGCCGAGGCTGCGGGCGATCTCGCGCAGGGGCCGGGGGAAGCGCCGGAACAGGGGGCCGAGCGGCACGAGGCGCAGGGCCGCCAAGCCCCGGTGCAATTCCCCGGCGAGGCGACCGAGCTGCGCGTCGGTCTCGCGCAGGGCCCGGGCCAGGGCGGCGGCCTCCGTCCCGGCCTCGGCCCGGGCCGCGAGGTGGCCGAGGCCGGTGCGGGCCGTCACGAGGTCGCCGGCGAGCGCGACGAGCCGGTCGATCCGGGCCGCCTCGACCCGAAGCAGGCGCTCGCCCGGCGCGGCCTGCGCCGCGCCCGGCGCGGCCCTCGGCCCGTCCGGGGTGGTTTCCACCCCGCCCGGGGTGGCTTGCACCCCGCCCGGGGTGGTTTGCACCCCGCCCGGGGTGGTTTGCACCCCGCCCGGGGTGGTTTGCACCCCGCGCGCGAGCAGCGCCGCGAGGCAGGCGGACAGGGCCTGCGTGCCCTGCGCGGCGGCGTCGAGGACCGCCAGGGAGGCCGCTGCCAGCCCCGCCGCCCGCAGGGCGTTGGCGGCGGACCGGGACGCGGCCTCGCGCCGGCCCGCCTCCCCCTCCGCCTCGCCCGGCGCGCCGACGAGGTCGAGCTGCTCGCGCAGGATCGCCGCGGCGAGCGGCGGCAGGGCGGGGGCGGCGGGGGCCGGGAAGGCCGCCACGCGGGTCTGGTCGCGCACGAGGCGGAACGGCGCCTCGACCTCGGCCAGGGGGGCGGCGCTGAGGAGCGCGATGTCGAGGTTGCAGGCGAAGACGTCGACCTCTTCCGGCCAGGGCCCGGCCGGGGCGAGGCGCAGGGCCAGGAGCGCGGGGACGCGCCGCACCAGGCCGATCGGGTCGTCGCCCGCGAAGAAGCAATCCGCCCGCGGGCGGTAGCGCAGGGCGACGAGGCCCGTGCCGGGCGCGACCGGCTGCGCGCCCGCCAGGAGCGCCTCCGCCCAGTCCGGCACCGCCGCGTCCGGCGGGTCGGGCGGGGCCTCGGCCTCGGTCCCGCCGCGCAGGAGCCGCCCGAGCCCGTCCGCCTCCCGGGCGGCGCCGGGCGGCAGCGCGCCGGACGCGGCGATCGCCTCGGTGAAGCGGGAGGCGGCGTCGAGGGCCTGCAGCGCGCGGTCGACCAGCCCGTCCTCCGCGCGCCGCGCGGCTCGCGCCGCCGCGAACCCGTCCTCGGCCGCGTGCAGGAGGGCCAGGAAGGGCGGGAAGTCGAACAGGCCGACCGACCCTTTCAGGGTATGGAAGGCCCGGAAGACCCGGTCGAGGGCCGCCGCGTCGTCCGGCGCCCGCTCGAGGGCGATGAGGTCGTCGGCGGCGCCCTCGATCAGGTCCCGCGCCTCGATCAGGAACTGGGCGAGGAGGTCGCTCACGACGGCTGTCCGGTCAGGGCCGCCGCGTGCGCGCGCAGCACCTCGGCGGCGATCGGCTTGACGAGGTAGAGATTCGCCCCCGCGGCCCGGGCGGCCGCCCGGTCGGCGGCGCCGGCCTCCGTGCTGGTGACGAGGACCGGCAGGCCGCGCAGCGGCGCCTCGCGGGCGCGCAGGGCGCGCAGGAAGGTGAGCCCGTCCATCTTCGGCATGTTCACGTCCACCACCAGGAGGTCGTAGGGCCCCGAGAGCAGCCGCTCCAGGGCCTCGATGCCGTTGATCGCCTCGTCCACGGCGAAGCCGCCGGCCTCCAGCACCTCGCGGTAGTAGCGGCGCACGAGGCTCGCGTCGTCCACCACGAGGATGCGCGCCGGTCCGGTCTCAGCCATCGTCCTGCTCCGGGCGCTGGTAGACGATCGCGTCCGCCAGCCGGCAGACGCGGAACAGCGGCGAGATCCGGCTCATCGACTCGGTGTGGCCGAGGCACACGAAGCCCCCCGGCGCGAGCGCGTCGTAGAGGTGGTCGGCGGCGACCCGGCGGGACGCGTCGTCGAAGTAGATCAGCACGTTGCGGCAGAAGACGACGTCGAAGCGGCCCTCCGCCGCCATGGCGGCCCGGTCCATCAGGTTGCAGGGCGAGAAGCGCACCGAGCGGCGCAGCTCCTCGATGATGCGCCAGCGCGGCGGGGAGCGCGGCCCGGGGCGCGGCCCGGGGCGTGCCGCCGCTTCCGGCGCGAAGTAGCGGCCCACGAGGTCCGGCGTCAGCCGCATCAGCGCCCTCTCCCCGTAGGAGCCCCGCGCGGCGGCGGCGAGCGCCGCGGTGTCGATGTCGGATCCCACGATCTCCACCTCGTAGCGGTCCACCTCCGGCCAATGCTCCAGCAGCCAGATCGCGATCGAGTAGGGCTCCTCGCCGGTGGCGCAGGGCATCGACCAGATCCGCACCGCGTCGCCGGGCCGCTTGCGCGCGGTCACGAGCCCCATCAGCGAGGCCGTCAGGCAGCGCAGCTGGTACTCCTCGCGGAGGAAGTAGGTCTCGTTGACGGTGAGCGCGTTGATGAGGTGCTCGACCTCGCGGTCGAGATCGGCCCGCAGCCGCGCGAAGTACTCCGCGAAGGTGGCGGTCCCGGCCTCCCGCATGCGCTCCGCGACCCGCCGCTCGACCATGCCGCGCTGGCCGGGCGCGAAGCGCAGGCCCGTGCGCCGGTAGACGAACTCGCCGAAGCGCGCGAGATCCGCCTCCGCCAGGGCCGGGATCGCGGAGGGGGCAGGGAGGGTCACGGCGCCTCGGCGAGGCGGGACAGGACGTGGTCGATCGCGCCCGGCAGGAAGGGCTCGGCGGAGAAGCGCGCCCGGGCCGCCCGCAGCGCCGGAACCGCCAGGGCGGTGCCGGTCTCGGCCAGCACCTCCACGGCCGCCCCGCAGACGTTCGGGTGCGTCTCCCCGTCGAGGAGTCCGGCGAGGAGCCGGGTCGCGGTCTCGGGCGGCTGCGCGCGCGCCACCCCGGCCGCGAGCAGCCGCACGTCCGGATCGGGATCGGCGAGGAGGTCCGGCAGGAGCGGCAGCACCGCCGCCGGCATGTCCTGCAGCGCCTCCACGCAGGCATTGCGCAGGGCCGGGTCCTGCGCGCCGAGATGGGCCGCCAGCGCCGCCGCGGCCTGCGGGTCGGCGCAGGCGATCAGCGCGCTGAGCAGGGCCTCCCGCACCCGCGGCACTCCCTCGCGGCCGAGCGCCTCGCCGAGCGCGCCCGCGGCCTCGCGGCGGCCGGACAGCGCCCGGATCGCGGCGAGGCGGCGCTCGGGCTCGGGCGCCGTCAGGTCGTCGGGCGCGGCCGGGCCGGGCGGCGCGCAGCCGGGGGGATCGCGGCGGATCAGCGGCATGGGGGGACGCCCCCTGGAGGAACCACGCTTGCGGGCACGAGGGCTGGGCGCACCAGGGTCAGGAGTTCGGCCGCGATCCCGTCGAGGGGCACGACGCGGCTCGCGCCCCCCGCCCGCACCAGCTCCCCGGGCATGCCCCAGACCACGGCGCTCTCCTCGGCCTCCGCGATGGTGCGCCCGCCCCGCGCCTTGAGCGCCGCCATGGCGCGGGCCCCGTCGCGCCCCATCCCGGTCATCAGGATGCCGATCAGGCTGGCGGGGTCGAGATGGGCGAGGGCGCTCTCGACCAGGCGGTCCACGCTCGGGTGCCAGGGATGGTCGGGATGGGCCGGGGCCGGCGCCACGGCGAGGCCCGCCGGCCGGCGGGTGACGATCACGTCCGCGTCGCCGCGCCCGAGATAGACGTGGCCCGGCGCGAGCGGCGTCGGCCGCGTCACCTCCCGGACGGCGAGCGGGGAGAGGCGGTCGAGGCGCTGGGCGAGCGGACCCGTGAAGGTGCCCGGCATGTGCTGGGCGACGACGATCGGCCAGGGGAAGCCGGCAGGGAGGCCCGACAGCAGCGCGTCGAGGGCCGGCGGGCCGCCCGTCGAGGTGCCGACGAGGACGAGCCCGGCGAGGGGGCCCGGCGCCGGGTCGGGTGCGGGGTCGAGGGGCGGCGCCTCCCGGCGGGCGGGCGCCTCGAGGCCGGCGTGGCGCGCCCGCAGCCGCGCGGCGAGGCGCAGGGCCGGGGAGAGCCGGGCGCGGGACGCCGCCCGCACCTTCTGGACCAGGGTGGGCGCGAGCGCGTCGCTGGTCAGGGAGGCGACGCCCTCGGGCTTGGCGAGGACGTCGACGGCGCCGCGGGCGAGGGCGTCGAGGCTGGTCTCGGCGCCCTCGGCGGTCAGGCCCGACAGCATCACCACCGGGCAGGGCCGCTCCAGCATGATGCGATCGAGGCAGGCGAGTCCGTCGAGCCCCGGCATGGTGACGTCGAGGGTGATCACGTCCGGCCGGAACCGCTTGAGCATCCCCAGCGCCTCGACGCCGTCCCGCGCCGAGGCGACCTCGAAATCGCCCTCGGCCGCGAAGATGCCGCCGATGACCTTCCGCATCAGCGCCGAATCGTCGACCACGAGCAGGCGGATCATGCGGCCGCCCCGGGCGGGAGGCCGGTCGGGAGCCGCCGCTCGCGCGCCACGGCCTCGCGCAGCTGCGCCGGATCGAGGCGCCGCGGGGGCCCCGCCGCCGCGTCGGGCGCCGGGCGCATGTCCCGCCCCAGGCCCGCCACCGCGTCGACCATGAGGCCGAGGCGCTCCCGCCCGTCGAGGACGAGGATGGGCCGGCCGGGGACCGCGGCGCCCGGCGGGTGGCCGAGGAGGCGGCGCAGGTCGATGACGGGAAGCGCCTCGCCGCGCCGGCCGATCAGGCCGAGGCAGGAGGCGGGGGCGTGGGGCAGCCGCGTGATCATGCCGGACCAACGCAGCACCTCGGCGAGCGCACCGGCCGGCAGGCCGTAGCGCGTGCCCGCGAGGTCGAAGGCGAGGACCGGCTCCCGCGCCGCGCCCGGGACCGGCGCCGCCCGATCGGGCGCGGCCTCGGGACGCGGCAGGCGCTCGGGCGCGAGGAGCGGGACGAGGTCGCCGTCATCGAGCCGGGCGACCGCGGCGAGCGCTCCCCCGGCGCGGCGCAGCACCCGCGGCAGCGGATCGATCGCCTCGTCCGGCAGGCGCAGCACCGGGCCGAGCGCCTCGGCCACGAGGCCGAGCGGGGCGCCCCCGATGCGCAGGACGATCACCGGGCTCCCCGGCCGCGGCGGCCCGGCCTCCTCCTCCAGGAGGGCGGCGAGGCCCAGGAGCGGCAGCCACGCCCCGCGCCGCCGCATGCGGCCGAGGGCGCCGGGCGCCGGCCCCGCCGCCGGGAACCACTCCGCCGGCAGGCGCAGGACCTCCTCCACGGCGTCGAGGGGGAGGGCGTAGGGGCGCCCGCCGGCGCGCAGGCGCAGCAGGCCGACGGCCGCGGCGCGCGCCTCGGCCTGCGCCCGGGCGAGGGCGAGCCCGGCCCGGCGCGGCGCCTCCCGGGCCGGCAGGGCGGCGAGGCGCCCGGGCAGGTCGAGCCGCTCGGCGTCCCCGGCCGCGGCCGCGAAGCCGAGGACGCGCTCGACCAGCAGGCCGACCGGGTCTCCGGCCTCCGCCACGATCAGGCGGCCGGGGGCGGCCGCCTCCCGGCCGAGCAGCCGACCGAGGTCGAGCACGGGCAGCGCGAGGCCGCGATGGGCGCAGAGGCCGAGGAGCGGCGCGGGGCTGCCGGGACAGGGGGTGAGCGGCCCCGGTTGGCGGATCTCCCGGACGAGCCCGGCCGGCACGGCGACGAGGCCGGGGCCGTGCCCGACCAGGAGGACGCGGCCGCCGGCCGGGCCGGGGCCCGCCTCAGCCATTCGCCCCCCGCAGCGCCTCGGAGAGGGCCGCGATCTCCTCGACCGCGGCGGCGAGGTCCTCGGCGGCGCGCGCCTGCTGGCGGGCGGCGGTGGCGGCCTCGCTGGCGGCCCGGTCGGCCTGCTCGGCGGCGGCCGCGATCTGCGCGGCGCCCTGCGCGGTCTCGCGGGCCGCGAGGAGGATCTCGTCGGCGCCCTCGGCGATCGCGGCATTCGCGCGCTCCAGCGCGTCCACGTCCTGCGCCACGGCGTCGAGGCTCTCCATGAGGGCGCGGTTGCGCAGCACCTCGGCCTCGGCGGCGGCGCCGACCTGCTCCAGGGCGCGCCGGATGGCGGCGGCGCCGTCCTGGATCGCCCGCACGGTCCCGCGGATGCGCTCCGCGCTCGCCCCGGCCTCGCGGGCGAGCGCCCGGATGTCGCCCGACACCATCGCGAAGCCCTGGCCGCCCTCCCCGGCGCGGGCGGCCTCGATGGCGCCGCTCACCGCCAGCATGCTGATCTGCACCGCCACCAGGGCGAGCGTGTCGACGATCGTCTCGATGCGGCGATTGTGCCCCTCCAGGGCGGCGACGCGCTCCAGGCCGGCCAGGGTCTCGGCGAGGCTCCGCGCCACCGCCGCCGCCAGCCCGTCGAGGATCCCGCGGATCTCCCGGATCGTCCCCGCCAGGGCCGCGACGCGGGCGAGCGCCGCCGCGGCGCTCTCCCGGGTGCGGCCCGCCCCGCGCTCCACCTCCACCATCGCGGCGCTCGATTGCCGGGCCGCCGCGCTCTGGATGGCGGTGCCGCGGCTGATCTGGTCGACGGCCGCGAGGATCTGGGTGGCGGTGCCCGAGAGTTCCTGGATCGTCGCCGCCAGGGTCTCGCTCGCGCCGGCGATCTCGGCGGCCCCCTCCCGCCGGCCCCGGCGGCGCCGGAGCGCGTCGGCGAGGTCCGACAGGGCCTGGGCGGTCGCTTGGCTCTCGTCGAGGGAGGCGGTCTGCTGCCCGACCGCCGCCTGGGCCTGCGCGGCGGCGGCGGATTGCTCCTCGGCGGCGGCGGCGGTCTGCCCGGCGCCGCGCTCGGCCTCCCGCACCATCGTCTCGGCCTCGACCGCGGCGGCGAGGATCGCCTGGGCGCCCTCCGCCACCACCCCGAGCCCGCTCCGCGCCTCGTCGAGGGCGTGCGCGACCCGGGTGCCGGCCGCGGCCTCGTCGGCGGCGCGGCTCGCCGCCGCCCGGACCGTGGCGCCGATCTCCCGCACCTCGGCCCGGATCGCCTCGGCGAGGGGCAGGACGTCCCGCGCATGGCTCTCTGCGGTCTCCGCGAGGGCGCGCACCTCGTCCGCCACCACGGTGAAGCCGCGCCCCTCCGCCCCCGCCCGCACCGCCTCGATCGCCGCGTTGAGGGCGAGGAGGTTGGTCTGCTCGGCGACGTAGCCGACCGCCCCCGTGACCTCGCCGATGGTGGCGGCGCCGCGGTCGAGCGCGTCCACGATCGCGACGATGCCGCTCTGGCGCTCGGCGCTGGCCCGGATCGCCGCGACCGAGCCCGTGACCTGGGTGTTCGCCTCGATCAGCAGCGCCTGGAAGGCGTGGGTGCGCTGGCGGGAGAGGTCGGCCCGGGCGCGGGCCTCGGTGAGCCGCCCGGCCATGGTGGTGACGGCGGCGAGCGATTCCTGGGCCGCGCCCGCGGCCTCGGCGGCGCCGCCCGCGATCTCCTCCATGGCGCGCCGGAGTTCCTCGGCCGCCGCGGAGGCTTCGCCCAGGCCCGCCGCGAGTTCCTGGGTGGCGGCGGCGAGGCGCTCGGTCGCCTTCTGGTGGATCGCGGGGCGCGGCGCCGGGCGGGGTGCGGGGGGCTGCGCGGGCGCGGTCTCGTCCCGGGCCGGGTTCCCGGCGGTCTCCCGGGCCGCGAGTTTCGCCTTCTTGACCAACGCCATCGCGCACCTTCACCGCCCCCGCCCGGGACGCGGCCGGACCTGATCGGACCGGTTTGCCGGAGCTTGGGCGGAGGAGCAAGCCGCCGGGGCGGGGCGGGGGTTATGGCGGGGTATGGCGCAGCCCCGGACCGGGAGAGGCCGGCCGATCCGCGCTGGCGCGGCCCGCGCCGCGCGCGACAGCTGCGCCCGATCACGGTGTTCGTCGGAAAATGCTCTAGGATGGCGCCGACCGGAGGCCCGACCGTGCGACCGAGGGGAACTGCCGCCGCCATCGGGCGCTCGCTGCGCCTCTATCACGGGCCCGGGGCGCCGCGGGACGCCATGGACGCGCTCTACGGGCGCTTCCTGCGGCCGGGCGATCTCGCCTTCGACATCGGCGCCCATGTCGGGGACCGGGTCGCCTCGTTCCGGCGGCTGGGCGCCCGGGTCGTCGCCGTCGAGCCGCAGGCCGGCCCGCTGCGTGCCCTGCGCCTCCTCCACGGCCGCGATCCGGGCGTGACGCTCGTCGCGGCGGCCGTCGCGGAGGCGGAGGGCGAGGTCACCCTCGCCATCAACCGCCGCAACCCGACGGTCTCCTCCGCCTCGGCGGAATTCGTCGCGGCGGCGCGCGGGGCGCCCGGCTGGGAGGGTCAGGTCTGGGACGAGGCGGCGGCCTGCCCGGCCACGACCCTCGACCGGCTGATCGCCCGCCACGGTGCCCCGGCCTTCGTGAAGATCGACGTCGAGGGCGTCGAGGACCGGGTGCTGGCGGGGCTGGGCAGGCCGCTGCCGGCCCTCTCCTTCGAGTTCACCACCATCGCGCGCGGGCCGGCCCGGCGCGCCCTCGACCGCCTCGACGCGCTCGGGCCCTACCGGGTCGACTACTCCCTCGGCGAGGAGCACCGCCTGCGCCTCGGCCGCTTCGTCCCGGTCGCGGCGATGCGCGGGATCCTGGAGGACCTGCCGCACGAGGCCAATTCGGGGGACGTCTACGCGGTCCTCGCGGCCTGACGGGCGCGGGCGGTCCGCGAGGGCGGGGGCGCGGCCTTCGCCCGATCGGGCGGGCGCCGCCGATGACGCCCCCGCCCGGGTTGCGATGCTGAGCCGAGCGCCGGATCATGCCAACGGCTCAGGATGCCGGCGCATCGAGCCGTTGCTCCATCTCGAATTTTCGATTTCAAGCCAGAGGCTTGGCGAACCAGAGGCTTGGCGAGCCAGAGGCTTGGCGAGCCAGAGGCTTGGCGAAAATTCGAGAGCCGCACCACCGGTACCACCGGTCATGAGAAATGACCGGTGGTATCAGCCCGCCCGCAGGGCCGAGATCCGCTCGTCCCGGCTCGCCGCGAGCGCCGCCTCGATCGTGCGGGCGAGGGTCGCCTGGTCGAACGGTTTGGCGAGCCGGGTCACCGCCGGGGCCGCCCCGCTCGGGATCTCGGCGAAGCCGGAGGCCAGGATCGCTCCGATTTCCGGCCGCGCCGCCCGCACCTGTTCCAGGAGCTGGAGCCCGGTCATCGCCGGCATGATCTGGTCGGTCAGGACGAGGTCCAGGGGCATCGCGGAGGCGAGCAGGCCGAGCGCCTCCGCGCCCGAGCGCGCCTCGATCACGCGGTGGCCGAGATCCTCCAGCATCGCCGCCGTGTTCTCCAGCACCAGGAGATCGTCGTCCACGACCAGCACGGTGAGCGCGCGCTCGGCGGCGCGGGGCAGGCTCCGCGCCGGGGCCGGCCTCTCGCTGCGCTGCGGCCTCGGCGCCGCCGGCAGCCAGATCTCCGCCAGCGTGCCCTCCCCGGGACGGCTGCGCAGCACCAGCCGCCCGCCCGATTGCTCGGCGAGCCCGTGCACCATCGACAGGCCGAGCCCGGTGCCCTTGCCGACCCCCTTGGTCGTGAAGAAGGGCTCCCGCGCCCGGGCGAGGGTGGCCTCGTCCATTCCTTGCCCGGTGTCGCGCACCGACAGGCAGACGTAGCGGCCGGGCGGCAAGCCCTCCGGGGCGGCTTCGCCGCCAGGGGCCTCGTCCGCCGCGCGCTCGCGCGCCGCGATGGTGAGCTGCCCGCCCTCCGGCATGGCGTCGCGGGCATTCACCGCGAGGTTGAGAAGCGCCAGTTCGAGCTGGTGGGCATCGGCCGTCGCCGCGGACAGGTCGGGGGGAAAGCGGGTCTCGATCCGCACCGCCGGGCCGAGGGAGCGCTCCAGCAGGTCCGACATGCCCTGGACGAGGTCGGGCAGGATCACGGTCTCGGGCCTCAGGTCCTGGCGCCGGGCGAAGGCGAGCATGCGCTGGGTCAGCGCCGCGCCGCGCTGCGCCCCCTGGACGGCGTTGTCGAGGAGGCGGGTGAGCTTCGGGTCGTCGGGGAGGCGCTTGCGCAGGAGTTCCAGGCTGCCGAGCACCGCCATCAGCAGGTTGTTGAAATCGTGCGCGACGCCGCCCGTGAGCTGGCCCAGCGCCTCCATCTTCTGCGCCTGGAACAGGGCGACGCGGGCCTGTTCGAGCGCCTCCAGCGCCTGGCGCCGCTCGGTGATGTCGCGGGTGACCTTGGCGTAGCCGATGAGGCGGCCCTCGGGGTCGCGCACCGGGTCGATGACCACGCTCGCGAAGAAGCGGCTGCCGTCCTTGCGCAGGCGCCAGCCCTCGGTCTCGAACTTGCCCGCGCCCGCGGCGATCCGCAGGGCCTGTCCGGGCAGGTCGCGGGCCCGGTCCTCCTGCGTGGAGAAGCGCGAGACGTGGGTGCCGATCACCTCGTGGTCGCGGTAGCCCATGATGCGCTCGGCGCCGGCGTTCCAGTTCGCGACCCGCCCCTCCCCGTCGAGCATGAAGATGGCGTAGTCCGTCACGCTGCGCAGGAGCAGGCGGAAACGCTCCTCGCTCTCCCGCAGGGCGATCGCCTCGCGGGAGGCCCGGTCGGCGAGGTGGCGGTCGAACGTCGCCGCGATCAGGGCGAGCATCAGGATCAGGAAGGTGGTGCCGGTGACCCACAGGGCGAGGTGGGTCTGGCGCAGGCTCGCGGCCCCGTGCCCGGGATCGATCGGGGCGCTGGCCGAGAATTCCGCGCCCTGCATCGCCGCGTAGTGCATGCCCGCGACGGCGAGCCCCATCAGGGTCGCGGCCGCGATGCGCTCGGCGAAGCCGACCGTGCGGGCGGAGAGCCGGAGGGCGGCGGTCGCGGCGCCCACCGCGATCAGGAGCGAGACGGCGACCCAGGCGGGGGCGTGCTGCAGGTCCGCCCGCATCCGCATCGCGCGCATCCCCGTATAGTGCATGGCCGCCACCCCGAGGCCCATGACGAGCCCGCTCGCCGCCAGCGCCGGCAGGCTCCGCGGCCAGCGATGGGCCACCAGGAAGCCGAGGGCGGTGACGCCGATCGGCAGCGCGAGGGAGATCAGCGTGAGGGTGAGGTCGTAGCTCACCTCCAGCCCGGGCAGGGTGAAGGCCAGCATGCCGACGAAGTGCATCGACCAGACGCCGCCGCCCATGGCGAGCGCCGCGGTGGCGAGCCATGCCAGGGCCGCCCAGCCGCTCGCCGCCCGCATCCGCGCGGCGAGGTCGAGCGCGGTGTAGGAGGCGATCATCGCGATCACGACCGAGAGCGCAACGAGCGTGGTGTCGTGGGTACCCGGATGCGGCATGAAGCCCGTGTCGGACGATCGGCGATCGCGCGTCGTTAACGATCCGTGTGGGTTGTATCAATCGCTCTCAGGTGAGGGCGGCGCACGCCGCCGGCCCGCGCCGCGCGCCGGCTGGAAACGGCCCGTGCGATCCGGTGTGCGCGGCGCGGTGTCCCGGCGTTCCATTCCGCATCGACTGCTCGGGTCGGCACCGCCGATGGCTGCCTTGTGGCAGCCTTGCCAAGGTGCGATGCCGACCGGGCCTCAGGCGCCGGTCTCGCCGCCCGGCAGCGCCGCCGGGTCCTTCACCAGCAGCCAATCCTCGACCACCAGCGCGTCCAGCCCGGTGGTGTAGAACATCAGGATCGCGTCCTCCGCCGTGTGGAGGATCGGCTTGCCCATCACGTTGAAGCTGGTGTTGAGCAGGATCGGCACGCCGGTGCGGGCCGCGAAGGCCTCGATCAGGGCCGCGTAGGCCGGGTTGCGCGCCCGCGTGACGCTCTGGAGCCGGCCGGTGCCGTCCTCGTGCACCACCGCCGGCACCCGCCCCCGCACCGCCTCGCGCCAGACCAGGGTCCGCTCCATGTAGGGACTGTCCTGGTAATCCTCGAACCAGGCGGGCCCGGCCTCGGCCAGGATGGAGGGCGCGAAGGGCCGAAAGGCCTCGCGGTACTTCACCTTGGCATTGAGAATAGCCTTCGCGTCGGCCGGGCGCGGATCCGCCAGGATCGAGCGGTTGCCGAGCGCGCGCGGCCCGAACTCCGCCCGGCCCTGCACCCAGCCGACGAGGCCCCCCGCCGCCAGGATCGCGGCCGCGGCCTCCGTCACGCCGGCCCGCCCGAGCTGCCGCAGGCGCGGCTCGGAGCCGGCCATGCGGGCGAGGGGCTCCGTCGAGACGGTCGAGCCGAGATAGGGGGTCAGCGCCGCGCCGTCCCCGGGGCCGGTCCAGTCGGGGTGGTCCTCCGCGAAGGCGAGCCACGCGGCCCCTACCGCGTTGCCGTCGTCGGCCGGCGCCGAGGGCACGTGCAGGGCGCGGTAGCCGCTGCGGGCGAGCGCCCGTCCGTTGTAGGACGAGTTGAGCGCGCAGCCCCCGGTCAGCACGAGGTTCTCGCCCGGCGCCAGGGCCTCGGCCTGGCCGAGCAGCGCGTCCATCATCTCCCCGAAGGCGTCCTGGCCGCAGCGGGCGAGGTCGGCCCAGCCGGTCTCGATCGCGTCGGCGGGGCGCATGGCCAGGATCTCCGCCACCGTCGCCCGCACCGTCTCGGCCGGGGCGAAGCGCAGCCGGCCGTCCTCGACCCGGTAGAGGCGGCGCAGCAGCCCCATCAGCGCGGGATCGGCCCGGCCGTAGGGGGCGAGCCCCATGATCTTCCATTCCTCGCCCTTCGCCTGGTCGAAGCCCGCGAGGTCGGTGACGAGGCCGAAGAAGAAGCCGACCGAGTCCCGGCCCCGGTGGCGCTTCACCTCGGCGAGGCGGCCTGCCGCCATCCGGTAGATGGCCGAGGCGCCGGTCTCGCCCATGCCGTCGACGACGAGGCAGGTCGCGTCCCGGAACGGGCTGCCCCAGAGCCCGTAGGCCGCGTGGGTCAGGTGGTGCGGGTAGCGCCGCAGGCCCGCGAGGCGGCTCGCCCCGCCATGCGCCCGGTCGAGCCCGAGCAGCGTGCCGTAGCCCGCCCGCGCCTGCGCGAGGCCGAGCTGCGCGATGAAGGTGCGCTCGGCCCGCTCGGGCACCAGCGAGCGGTTGAGCTCGGGCGAATGGGCGGCGAGCACGTCGAGCCCGAAGGCGCCCGCGGCCGCCGACTGGGCCAGGAAGGCCGAGAAATCCGGCCCCCAGCTCGTCGCCACCACCAGCTCCGCCCCGGCCGGCAGGTACCGGGCGAGCAGCTCGGCCATGCGCGGCGCTGAATCCGGCTCGCAATTGGGCGCGCGCTTGTACTGCAGGTAGCGCTCCGTCGCCTCGGCGAACAGGATTCGTCCGTCCGGCCCGACCAGGGCGAGGGCCGGGTCGTGGAAGGTGGTCGCGAGGCCGAGATAGAAGCGCATCGGTGCGGGCCAGGTCTCCGGGGGCGTGAGGCGCGCTTAACAGGCCGCTGCGGCGCTGTCAGGCCGTGGCATTCCGGCATCGCCCCCGCGAAGACGCGGGGCGCCGCCCGTGGCAGGCTGCGGATTGGGCGCTGCCGCCGATGCCGATATGCTAGCGGTGTCAGGATTCTACGGCCGCGGCCGGGTCCCGGCGGAAGGGGAGGGGAAGGCTTCTTCGTGCGCGACATCCTGACCGCCCTGGCGGGTCTCGTCATCGTCGTCCTGGTCGCCGCGCTGGCGGTGCCGCCCTTCGTGAACTGGGAGGGGCATCGGGCCGCGGTGGACGCGGCGGTCAGCCGCTCCCTCGGGCTGCCCGTGCGCAGCGACGGCCGCCTGGAGATCCGCCTCCTGCCCTCGCCCCGCCTGAGGATGGACCACGTCGTCCTCGGCAGCCCCGGCCGGACCTCCCTCGACGCCCGCTACGTCAAGGCCGAGGTGGCGCTGACGCCGCTCCTGTCCGGCGAGATCCGCTTCACCGAGACCAAGATCGGCCGCGCCGAGGTGACGGTGCCGGTGAGCGAGGCCGGCGCCCTCGTCCTGTCCCCGGATCTGGGCGCCGTCCTGGGCGGGCGCGACCTCGCCGTCGAGGACCTGCGCATCGCCCAGCTCCTCCTCACCACGGTGGTGCCGGCGACCGGGCGCACCGACCAGTTCTACGCCGAGGCGGTGCGCCTCTCCGCGCCGCGCCTCGCCGGTCCCTGGCGGGCCGAGGGGATGGCGGGCGCCCTGCCGTTCCGCCTCGCCACCGGCATGCCGCTCCCGGACGGGGCCCTGCCGGTCAAGGCGACGGCCGGGGGCGAGACCCTGCCGCGGATCGAGATCGACGCCCGGCTCGCCCTTGTGGGCGATGCCGTGCGGGGCCTCGCGCCCGAGGCGAGCGGCACCGCGCGGCTGACGGTGGCGTCGCCCCCGCCCGCCGCGGGCCCGCCCGGGGCGGGCGGGGCCGGCAGGCACGCCCCCGTCCTGCCCTTCACCCTCCAGGGCGGTTTCAAGGCGAAGGGCCGGGTCGCCACGTTCGACGCCCTGACCCTGGAGATCGACGGAGGCGGCGCGCCCCTGCGCCTCGGCGGCCGCGGCACGCTCGAATTGCCGAGCCTGAAGGCGGCCCTCGCCCTCGACGCGCGGCGCCTCGACCTCGACGCCTTCCTGGCCTCGCCCAACGGGCAGGCCCTCCTCGCCCGCGGCTTCACCGCCTTCGGCCCGCCGCTGCCCGGCACGGTCGCCCTCGACCTCGCCGTCGAGAGCGCGGCGATCGCGCAGGGCGAATGGTCCGAGATCGCGGCGGCGGCGATCCTGCGCCCCTCGGGCGCCCTGGCGCTGCGCCGCGTCGAGGCGACGGCGCCCGGCGGCGCCCGGCTCTCCCTCGACGGCGACCTCTCGGGACCGGGCAGCTTCGCGGGCCGCGTCTCGGTCAGGGCGCCGGCCTCCGAGCGGTTCGCGCGCCTCCTCCACCGCTTCGGGTTCGGCAGCCCGCTCCTGCGCCTCCTCGACGGGCGTCCCTTCGAGGCCGCCGCCGACGTAACGGCGGCCCTGCCGGTCCTCTCCCTGCGCAACGCGCGGGTGGCGCTCGGGGAGGCGCGGCTGACCGGCAGCGCCCGCTATAGCCCGGCCGCCGAGGAGGGCGGGCGCCCGCGCCTGGACGCCCAGATCGTCGCGGACGGCCTCGACCTCGCGGAACTGCCGCCGCTGCGCGGCCTGTTCGAGACCCTGCACGACCACGATCTCGGCCTGACGCTCCAGGCCCGCGACCTGCGCTACGGCCCGGGCGGGCCTCGCACGGGCGCCATCGCGGCGAGCCTGCAATCCGAAGGGACTGCTCTGCGGGTCGGCAGCCTGGAGGTGCGCGGCCTCGCGGGGGCGGAGGCGAGCCTCGCGGGCCGGATCGCCGCCGACGGATCCGGGCGCATCGCCGGGCGCATCACCGCGCCGGTGGCCGCGCCGCTAATCGACCTCCTGGAGCGCAACCTCGTCGCCGAGGCGGAGGCGGTCCCGGACTTCCTGCGCGCCGCGCCGCTCGCCCTCGACGTCACGCTGGAGCGCGACCCGGGCGGCGGGAGCGGGCGCCTGCGCAGCCACGCCCGCGGCGAGGCGGGCGGCGGGCGCCTCGGCCTCTCGATCGTGACGAGCGCCGGGCGCCTGGAGAGCGTCGAGGCGCGCCTCGACCGGGTCCGCTCGGGCGCATGGCTCGGCCGCCCGAACGACCCCGCCCTCGCCATGCCGGCCGCCCTGCGGGTCAGCGGGCGGCGCGGCGATCCGGCCTCGCCCCTCGCCGTGACCGTCGCGGGCGATCTCGCGGGCGTGCGGATCGCCACGAGCCGCCCCCTCGCCCTCGACGGGATCGCGCTCCCGCGGGACGGCGAACTGACCCTCGACAGCCCGGACCTGCGCCCGCTGGCGGGCTTCCTCGGGCCCGGCGCCGCCCCGCCGGGCCCGGTCCCGGCCCGGCTCACCATCGGGCTCGGCCGCGAGGGCGAGGTGCCGCGCCTGTCCCTGGCGGGGAGCGTGCTCGGCAGCGCGGTCTCGGCGACGGTGCTGCGGCCGGAGGAGGGCGGGCTCTCGGGGAGCGCGCGGCTGGACCAGCTCTCGCTGCCCTGGCTCGCCTCCGCGCTCGTGCTCGACGCGCGCGGCGGCCCGGCCGATCCCTGGCCGGAGACCCGCTTCGGCCCGGCGCCCGCCCCGGCCTTCCGGGGCCGCCTCGCCGTGACCGCGCAGCGCCTCGCGCTCGGGCGCGGGCTCACCGCCGAGGGCGCCCGCTTCGACCTCGGCCTCGGGCCGGACGGCCTGTCGCTCGGCCAGTTCGAGGGCGCCGTCGCGGGCGGGCGGCTCTCCGGGCGCGTCACCCTGGCCCGCCAGGGCGGGCAGGCGACGGTCTCGGGCGAGGGCTTGTTCGAGGACCTGGCGATCCCGGTCCTGACGGGTGGGGAGGCCGTGCGCGGCCGGCTGTCGGGCCGGCTGCGCGTCGGGGCCGCGGGCGACTCGCCGGCCGCCCTGGTGGGCAATCTCGCGGGAAGCGGCGAGGTCGGCTTCTCCGACCTGACGATCCGCGAGATCGACCCGTCCGGGGTCGAGCGGGCGCTGGTGCGGCTGCTCGCGGAGGAGGATCCGCTGCGCGCGGGTCGGGTCGAGCAGGTGGTGTCGGAGGAGTTCGGGCGCGGGATGCTGAGGCTGACCGGCTCGGTCTCGGTGCCCGCGGCGCTCGTCGGCGGCGTCCTGCGCACCGGCACCTTCACGGTCGATCCCGGCCCCTTCACCTGGGCCGGCATGGTGCAGCTGGACCTGCGGACGCTGCGGCTCGACGCCCGCGGCACCTTCACGGCCGAGCGCACGCCGCGGGCCTGGACGGCGCCGCCGCCGAGCCTCGCCCTCTCGCTCTCGGGCCCGCTGGCGCGCCCCGCCCGCGACGCGGACGTGACGACCCTGACGACGGCGCTCGCCGCCGTGGTGCTGCAGCGCGAACTCGACAAGATCGACACGGTCGAGGCCGACCGCAGCGAGCAGGCCCGCCGCCGCAGCCGCCTGGAGATGGACCGCGCCCGCGCCGCCGCCGAGGTGGAGTGGGCGCGCCGGCAGGCCGAGGAGGCGAAGGCCGCCGCCGCGCGGGCCGCCGAGGAGGCGCGGCGTCGGGCGGAGGAGGAGGCCCGGCGCCAAGCCGAGGAGGCCCGGCGCCAAGCCGAGGAGTTGCGGCGCCAAGCCGAGGAGTCGCGGCGGCGGGTGGAGGAGGAGTCGCGGCGCCAGGCCGAGGAGGCGCGCCGGCGGGCCGAGGAGGCCGCCCGGGCCCGCGAGGCGATGCCGGCCGAGACCAGCCAGTAGCGTCCCTCGCGGGGGCGCGGCGACCGAGCGGGTTGCGCGGCCGCTCGGCCGTCCCGCTCGCGAACCCGCCGGAGACCTCACCGGCGAAACCGGGTGCGCCCGAGCCCTGCCCCGTGATAGGCGCGGGCCATGACCGTCCGCACCGCCACCCTCACCGGCTCTGGGGCGATCCTGCTCTGGTCGCTCCTCGCCCTGTTCACGGCGGCCTCGGGCCGCGTGCCGCCCTTCCAGCTCGCCGCGATGACCTTCCTGCTCGGCGGGCTGATCGGCTGCGCCAGCTGGATCCTGCGGCCCTCCGGCATCGCCGCCCTGCGCCAGCCGCCCGCCATCTGGGCGCTGGGGCTCGCGGGGCTGTTCGGCTACCACGCCCTCTACTTCGCGGCCCTGCGCCTCGCGCCCCCGGCCGAGGCGGGGCTGATCAGCTATCTCTGGCCGCTCCTGATCGTGCTGTTCTCGGCCCTGCTGCCCGGAGAGGGCGGCCTGCGGCCGGCGCACCTGATCGGGGCGCTGCTCGGGCTCGCCGGCGTCGTCGCGCTGTTCCTCGGGCGCGGCAGCCTGAGCTTCGAGGCGGCGGCGCTGCCGGGCTACCTCGCGGCCCTGGCCTGCGCCTTCCTGTGGTCGGGCTACTCGGTGCTGTCGCGGCGGGTCGGCGCGGTGCCGACCGACGCGGTGGCGGGCTTCTGCCTCGCCACCGCATTCCTGAGCCTCCTCTGCCACCTCGCCTTCGAGACCACGGTCTGGCCCGCGACGCCGGGCCAGTGGGGGGCGGTCGCGGCGCTCGGCCTCGGGCCGGTCGGGGCGGCCTTCTATCTCTGGGACATCGGCGTGAAGCGCGGCGACATCCGGCTCCTCGGCGTCGGCTCCTACGCCGCCCCGGTCCTCTCGACGCTGATCCTGGTCGCGGCCGGCTACGCGCCCGCCACGCTGTCGCTGGCGCTCGCCTGCGCGCTGATCGTGGCGGGGGCGCTCGTCGCCACGCGGGCGGACCGAGCGGAGCGGGCGCGGGCGGCGTAGCCGGCGGCCGCGCGCCTCGCGCGCTTCCTCGGGAGGCCGCGCAGGTGCCGGCGGCTCAGCCCGAGCGGACGAACGTCCACTCGCCCAGTGCGCCGGGAAGACCGGCTCCCGACGTGCTCACGCCGTTCGCGGGCGTCTGGGCATGGCCGGATGTGAGGTCATCGAGCGCCCGTTGCGGCGTGAGGTAAGCGCCCAGATTCTCGCCGTCGCAGATGGCGAGCCAGCGCCCGTCCCGGGATAGCCGGATCGCGAAGGTTCCCCACCGTGTCCGCCGCACCCAGTAACCTCTCATTGCCAAGCCTCCAATTGCCAAGCTTCCAATTGTCGAGCCTCCAGCGGCAGTGACGAGTCCGAGATTCGCAATTTCGAGATAGTTTCCGCAGATCTGCGCTGCCAAGCCTTGATCATATCGTGGCCGGCAACGACAATGGGGATCTATGGCGGGATATGCCTGAAGTGTAGGCCCCAATCGGCAATTGATTTCGGCGCACGAAGCGGGGACGAACCCTCTCGGGTTGGTCCGGGGACCGGCGGGCGCGGCCCGGGCGGGCGCGGCATCAAGGGCACCCGCGCGTCCGCGGCGCGCGGAGCCGGGCGGTCGATCGAGGTCATCCGCCATCCAGTTGATGGCTTCGCCATCTTCCATTTCGGCCATGCGGATGCCGGCTTCGTTCGGGCGCCGCGCGGGCTCGTGATCCGGGACCCGCTTCGATCAGGCGGAGCCCGGATCGGACCCTCATCGCCGCGGCAGCGGGCGCCAGTCCTTCGGCGCCATTTCGAACCCCTCGAAGCGGAAGCCCGGCGCCACGGTGCAACTCACCAGCGTCCAGGCGCCGAGGCTGGTCGCGGTCTGCCAATGGCCGGCCGGCACCACGGCCTGCGGCCGCTGACGGTGGGCGAGGTCGGGGCCGAGATGCACCGCCTCGGCGTCGTGGCCGTTCGGGCTCACCGTCAGCACGAGCGGCGCGCCCGCGTGCCAGAACCACAGCTCGGCCGCATCGACCCGGTGCCATTCCGAGGTCTCGCCGACGTCGAGCAGGTAGTAGATCGCCGTCGAGGCGGCCCGACCCTCGATCTGGTGCGGGTCGCGGAAGGTCTCGCGGTAATGGCCGCCCTCCGGATGCGGCTTGAGGTCGAGGAGGCGGATCACCTCGGCGGCGGTGAGGCTGGAGGCTGTCACGGAACGGGGTCCTCGGCGCGGGATGAGGCGGGTTCGGGGCGGAGCCGCGCGCGATGCTGCGCGACGGGCCCGGCCAGCGGCGGCCGGCGCCGCGCCGGCCGGTCCGCCGTCAGAACCGGTTCTTCCATTCGCGCAGGGCCGTGAACACCGCGGCCGGGTCGGAGCCCGGGGCCATGCCGACGGCGCGGGCGAGGGCGGGCTCGGTGGCGCGCAGGAAGGGGTTCGTCGCCTTCTCCTCCCCGAGCGTGGTCGGGATCAGGAAGCGGCCGTCCCGCTTCACCCGCTCGGCCAGTTCGGCCCGGGCCTTGAGGTTCGGGTTGTCCGGATCCGCCGCCAGCGCGAAGCGGGCGTTCGAGAGCACGTAATCGTGGCCCGAATAGATCGCGGTCTCGTCCGGCAGGGCGAGGAAGCGGCTGAGCGAGCGCCACAGCACCTCGGGGGGGCTCTCCATCACCCGCCCGCAGCCGAGCGTGAACAGGGTGTCGCCCGCGAAGGCGATGCGCTCGCGCTCGAACCAGTAGGTGACGTGGTCGGCGCAATGGCCCGGCGTCTCCCAGACCGCCGCCACGAGGGAGCCGAGCCTGACCGCGTCGCCTTCCCGCACCGTGGCGTCGACCTCCGGCACGGCGTCGCCGGCCTTGGCGGGGGCGGTGACCCGGGCCCCGGTGCGCGCCTTCACCTCGGGAGTGCCCTCGACGTGGTCGAAGTGGCGGTGCGTGACCAGGATGTCGGTGAGCGACCAGCCGGTCTCCCCGAGGACGCGCAGCACCGCCCCCGCCTCCGGCACGTCGATCGCCGCGCAGGCGCCCGTGGCGGGGTCGCGGATCAGCACGCCGATATTGTCGCTCCGGCACAGGAAGGTGCGGATCTCGGGCATGGGCGTCTCCGTCGAATCGTCTGGCCGGGAAGGTAGGGCGGCGGGCCCGCGCGGGGATTCCGGCGGGCAGATTCGCGGCGAGTCAAGGCGGCGCCTCCCCCGACGCCTTGCCGCCGGGCCTGACAGCGCCCATTGATGACCACGACGCGACCGGCGGCGGCGCCGCGTCGCGCCCCCGGGTGCCCAGTCGTATCGCATGAGTGTCGACGTCACGGATCTTCGCGCCTTCTACGGCGGTCCCCTGGGCGCCGTGGCGCAGCGCCATGTCGGGCGCGCCGTCCACCGCTTCCTCGGCTCGGTGGCGGGGCTGCGCGTGCTCGGGCTCGGCTACGCGGTGCCCTATCTCGGCCCGGTGCGGCACGCGGCGGAGCGGACCCTCGCCTTCATGCCGGCGACGCAGGGCGTGGTGAACTGGCCGACGACCGGGCGCACCGCCTCGGCCCTCGTCGATCCGACCATGATGCCGCTCCCGGAGGCGGCGGTGGACCGGGTGATCGTCATCCACGCCATCGAGGCGGTCGAGAGCCCGGCCGAGCTGCTGCAGGAGGTCTGGCGGGTGCTCACGCCGGGCGGGCGCCTCGTGCTGGTGGTGCCGAACCGCCGCGGCCTGTGGGCGCGCCGGGACGCGACGCCGTTCGGGCACGGCCAGCCCTACAGCCGCTCGCAGCTGAGCCGGCTGATGCGCGAGACGCTGTTCTCGGCCGAGGGCTGGGCCGAGACGCTCTACATGCCGCCGGTCGAGGGCTGGGTCACCCTGCGCACCGCCAGCGCCTGGGAGCGGGTCGGGACCGGCCTGTCGCTCCCCTTCGCGGGGCTGCACGTGGTCGACGCGATCAAGCAGCTGCACCGGCCGGTCGCCGTCTTCGCCCGCCGGGCGGCGCGGCTGCGGGCACCGGTGCTGGTGCCCGCCCCCGCGCCCGCCCCGGTGCCGGGCGGGGTCTGACGCGCGATGCTGCCCGTCCCCGGGCTCGACGCGGCCCTGCAGAGCTTCCTCCTCGCCCTCCCGGCCCTGTTCTCGATCGTCAACCCGCTCGGCGCCGCCCTGATCTTCGCCGAGGTGACGGGCGGGCGCAGCCACGGAGAGCGGGCGCTGCTGGCGCGGCGCATCGGCCTCTACGCGGCGGCCGTGATGCTGATCTCCCTGTGGATGGGCGCGGCGCTCCTCAGCTTCTTCGGCATCACGCTGGCGGCCCTGCGCATCGCCGGCGGCCTCGTGGTGGCCGCGCAGGCCTGGCGCCTCCTCGCCGCGCCGGAGGAGCGCGAGGCCCGCAAGGCCGCGCAGGCCGAGCCGGCCAAGTCCCGGATCCCGAACCCCTCCCGGATCCCGGACCCGTCCCGTATCCCGGACCCGTCCCGCGCCCCCGACCGCGGCCCCGAGGGCGTCGCCGGGGCGGGCCTCGACGAGATCGCGTTCTTCCCCCTGACGCTGCCCTTCACCACCGGCCCCGGCACGATCTCGGTCGCCATCGCGCTCGGGGCGAGCCGGCCGGAGAGCGGGGCGGCGCGCTACGGCTTCCTCCTCGGCGCCTCGCTGGCGGCGCTGGTGATCGCGCTGTCGGTGCACCTCGCCTACGCCTCCGCCGACCGGGTGGTCGCGCGCATCGGCCCTGCCCGCGCCCGGGTGCTCGGGCGGCTCTCGGCCTTCCTGCTGCTCTGCGTCGGCACGCAGATCACGCTCACCGGCGTCGTCGACGTCCTGGCGCCGCTGCTCGCCGCGCGGGCGGGCTGAGCACCGGCGCCTTGGCAGAGGGGCTGCCGCCCTGTAGGAGGCACGCGGCCGGATTGGCCTTTTGGGGGAGCGAGAGCGCGATGCGTCTCGTGGTGGTGGGCGCCTCCGGGCGCATGGGCCGGATGCTGATCCAGGCCGTGACGAGCACCGAGGGCTGCACGCTCGCCGGCGCGGTCGAGCGCGAGGGCGCGGAGGCGGTCGGCACGGATGCGGGCCTGCTCGCCGGCCTGCCCCCCCTCGGCCTGGCGGTCACGGACGACCCCCTGCGGGCCTTCGCGGAGGCCGACGGCGTCCTCGACTTCACCGCCCCGGCCGCCACCGTGTTCTACGCCGAACTCGCCGCGCAGGCGCGGCTCGTGCACGTGGTCGGCACGACCGGCCTGTCGCCGGACGATCTGCGCAGGCTGGAGGCGGCCTCCCGCCACGCCCGCATCGTGCGCTCGGGCAACATGTCTCTCGGCGTCAACCTGCTCGCCGGCCTCGTGCGCAAGGTCGCCGCGGCGCTCGGCGAGGACTTCGACATCGAGATCCTGGAGATGCATCATCGCCACAAGGTCGACGCGCCCTCCGGCACCGCCCTGCTCCTGGGCGAGGCGGCGGCCCAGGGCCGGGCGGTGGCCCTGGCGGAGCGCAAGGTCGCGGTGCGCGACGGCCAGACCGGCCCCCGCGTGCCCGGCACGATCGGCTTCGCGACCCTGCGCGGGGGCAGCGTGGTCGGCGAGCACAGCGTGATCTTCGCCGGGGCGGGCGAGCGGATCGAACTCACCCACCGGGCCGAGGATCGCGGGCTCTTCGCGCGCGGGGCGATCCGGGCCGCCCTCTGGGCCGCGCCGCAGAAGCCCGGCCTCTACGACATGGACGACGTCCTGGGCCTCTGAGGGCCTCAGGCTTCACGGAGCGATACGGAAGATCATGGAGCGCCTTCTCGTCCTCGCGCGGCACGGCCAGAGCGAGTGGAACCTGAAAAACCTCTTCACCGGCTGGCGCGATCCCGACCTGACCGAGGTCGGCATTGCCGAGGCGCGGGCGGCGGGCCGCCGGCTGAAGGCGAAGGGCATCCGGTTCGATATCTGCTTCACCTCGGCGCTGACCCGCGCGCAGCGCACCGCCGCCCTGATCCTGGAGGAGCTCGGCCAGCCGGACCTGCCGACCATCGCCGACGAGGCGCTCAACGAGCGCGATTACGGCGACCTGTCGGGGCTCAACAAGGACGATGCGCGCGCGCGCTGGGGCAAGGACCAGGTCCATATCTGGCGCCGCTCCTACGACGTGCCCCCGCCCGGCGGCGAGAGCCTGAAGGACACGGTGGCCCGCGTCCTGCCCTACACGATGCGGGAGATTCTGCCCCGGGTGATGCGCGGCGAGCGCGTGCTGGTCGCGGCCCACGGCAATTCCCTGCGGGCGCTGGTCATGGTGCTCGACGGGCTCACCACCGAGACGATCCCCGGCCTGGAATTGTGGACCGGCGTGCCGCTGGTCTACCGCCTCAAGGCCGACACCACGGTCGAGAGCAAAGAGGTGCTCGACAAGGACGCGTGAGCGGGATGGTGTGGCGCGGCGGCGGCGCGCGGCCTGCTGCGCGCCAGCATCCCACGCCGTGAGACGCGGCGTTCGTACGCGGCTGCGGCACGCCCCTGTCCGGCGTGCCGCAGCCCGGCCATGGCCGGTCTCAAGCCGGTCGCTCCTCGACGCTGGAGCAGGGTTCGATCAAGTTGCAACGGAACCCTGCTCTAGGTCTTTGATTTTGCTGCATTCTCTTCGACGAACCGGCATCCGCTTCGTCGGAAAATGCTCTATACGCGAACGAAATATCAGCTATCATGTCCGTAGTTCCTGAGTCCGTTATAAAATTACTTGAGCCGCGCATCTTTGCGCCATCTGGAAGGAGGAATTTCTTTTCATCTGATGACAGATTTATTTTTGGTATGTTGTGTGCGGCGAGTGTCGTCAGCTCCCCGTTCTGAGCAAACCCATCGTGATTTGCGTCTACCCATGTTCGAGTTTTTTTGCTTCCATCGTCATTATTTACACATCGGCTCGCCTTTTACGTTTCCATCTATACGGCGTAGCCAAGTTCAAATCGGGCTTGACCGTGCAAGCAGATAACGAGATCACCAACCACCCAGTCGTCATGTTTTATGCCGTTTCTGTCCAACATATCTACCGTGACAGAGGCGAAATTAACTTCATATGTTGCATCTATAACATCGCTTATATTTGTTAACTGGCTGTTCGTGAGAACGGTGCTCTCCGCTTCAGTCTCTAGTGCTTTAAATCTAGTCCAAAAATCAGAATCTTGTTTTGCTATACGGCTCCAAAGTTTGATTTCCTCCTCAGTTGGATATCTTAGTACTTTCATATTTATCTCGTCTTTTCTTTTAAAACTTCTGGCGATGTTCGGGTTCACCCACCCTCCCGTTATCGTCCTGTCGGGGCTAAGATGCGCGTCCGTGTGCACATGCGCGATTGGCACCACATCAGGCTATTTGGTCTATGATTCTCCTCGTCTCCAGAGAACACAAACGATCTAATTGGCAAATCTAACGAGATATACGTCGAGAAATCAAGAATGTCGAAACCCTCTTCCATTTCAGGGTCGTCGCAAGTTACATTAATTTCCTTACGATGTGCAAGCGAGATACGTTGCATCCTGTGCCGAGGCGAACGGACAATCTGTTCGCCGTGCCTCCAAGTCCGTGGTGCCGATCCACGACGCGCCGAGAGGGCGCTCCCGATGGGCCTGTCCCGCGCGGTTTCGGAGGGACCGCGCACGCGAGGGCGGAAGCGCCTCGGCGGTGACGGCGACGGCCGGGCGGCCCGCGCGTCGGGCCTTCCCTGGGCTTCAACCTCAGCGGAGGCGGGACCGGCCCATCCTCCGGGCCGGACGGGCCGGGATGAGGCCGGAACGGCCGGCCGGGCCCCGCGCCGGTCAACGGGCGCACGGCTCCGGCGGCTCGCACCGAAGCGGCCCCTGGCCCGGCGGCGGGAATGATGCGAGGACGAGGACCATGGCCGAGATGCGCCGCGCCGTCTCGCTCGCGAGGGCGTCGTACCCTTGCCGGCGCGATGCACCCCGCCACATCGCCTGCCTGAGAGGCGCGCGACGAACCGCCCCCGCCCGACGGCGGATGCGCCGTGAGAAGGAGCCCGCATGATCGAAGCGGCGATGATCTGGAACGAGCCCAACAACAAGTCGCACTGGGATCCCGAGATCGATCCGGGCTGGCACCTCTTCGCCGACACCCTCGCCTGCGCGGCCCGCGCCCTGAAGCAGGAGGCGCCGACGCTGCCCACCGTGCTCGGCGGCCTCTCGCCGATCGACCCGACCTTCGTGCAGTTCCTCGAGTCCAAGCGCGCCCTCGACCACGTCGACGTGGTGGCGGTGCACGGCTTTCCCCTCGACTGGAATCTCTGGCAGATCGACGAGTGGCCCCGGAAGCTCGCCGAGATCCGGGCCGTCACCCCCAAGCCGGTCTGGGTGACCGAGGTCGGGGTCTCGACCTTCGGGGCCGAGGAGGTGCAGGTCTTCGGGCTCGACCGCACCGCCGAGTTGCTGATCGGCCGCACCCCGCGCATCCACTGGTACAGTCTCTACGACCTGCCCCAGGCCTGGGGCGCCACCACCCGGCACCGGGAGGCGGAGGGCTCCTCCTACTACCGGCACTTCTACATGGGGCTGCTGCGCGAGGACGGCGCGCCCAAGCCCGCCCTGGAGCACTTCGCCCGCCACACCCCGGCGATGGGTCTGTGCCAGTGGTTCCACTTCGAGGACCACCGGCTCGACGACGCGGTGGCCTGGATGCGCCGCCTCGGCGTGCGCTCCCTGCGCACCGGGCTCTCCTGGGCGGATTCCTTCCGGCCGAACGCCCTCGACTGGTTCGACCGGCAGATGGAGGCCCTGGCGGAGTTCGACGTGACGGTGACGTTCTGCTTCACCCCCGAGCACCGGGGCATCGCGCCCCACCACACCAGCCCGCCCCAGGTGAAGGAGGAATTCGCGGAGTTCTGCGCCGCGATGATCCGGCGCTACGCCGCCCAGCTCCGCCCGCGTCCGGAGGCGCTGGTGATGCCGGCGCCCCTCCTGTGAGCCAAGTGGTCACCGGCCCGCTGGCGCCCTCCTCGCCGGAGGCCGAGTCCTTCCTGAGCGCCCTGGCGCATCCGGCCCGCGGCCGGATCGAGGCCGGCCGGGCGGCCCTGGTCGTGGCGCATCCCGACGACGAGAGCATCGGCTGCGGGGCGCAGCTCCCGCGCCTCGCCGGGCTGACGGTGATCCACGTCACCGACGGGGCGCCGCGCGACGGCCGGGACGCGGCGCGCCGCGGCTTCCCCGACCCGGCGGCCTACGCGGCGGCCCGGGCGCGCGAGCTCGACGCCGCCCTGACCCGCGCCGGCGTGCCGCCGGAGCGGCGCCTCGCCCTCGGCCTTCCCGACCAGGGCGTGGCGGAGGCGCTGGCGCCCCTGGCGCGGCGGCTCGCCGGGCTGTTCGCCGCGCGGGGCATCCGGGTCGCCCTCACGCACACCTACGAGGGCGGGCATCCGGACCACGACGCGGTGGCGCTCGCCGTGCAGGGGGCGAAGCGGCTGATGGGCGGCGCGCTCGCGGTGATCGAGATGCCCTACTACCACCGCGGCCCGGCCGGGCCGGAGGAGGGGCGCTTCCTGCCGGCCGATCCGCCGCGGCGCGCCGTCGCCCTCCACCTCGACCCGGAGGATTGCGCCCTCAAGGCCGACCTCTTCGCCGCCCATGCCAGCCAGGCCGCGATCCTCAACCGGCTGCCGATCGCCCTCGAACGCTTCCGCGAGGCGCCCGACCTCCGCTTCGACGCGCTGCCGAACGGGGGGCGGCTGCTCTACGAGGAATGGGGACTCGGCCTGACCGGCGCGCGGTTCCTCGCCCTGGCGGGGGCGGCGGAGAGCGCCCTCGGCGAGCCTCCCGCGCCCTGACCTTGCGGAAGCCTCTCCGATGGCTCATCCTCGCCGCCCTCATCGTGAGGATTCCGGGAGACGGACGATGAGCGAGCCAGTCGCGGTCGAGATGGTGAAATGCGCCTGCGAGGATTGTGTCTGCGTCGTCCCGCTCGCCAAGGCCGTGCAGCATGACGGGCGGGCCTATTGCTGCGACGAGTGCGCGACCGGTCATCCGGACCATGCCGGCTGCGGACATGCCGGCTGCACCTGTCACGGCTGATCACACCAGGGCCGCGCGGCGCTCCTCGCTGACCACCGCCCCGCGCGGTCCATCCTCCGCCTCGTCGGCGAACCACAGGATCGTGGCCTTGAGGCCCTGCTCCAGCGGCACCGCCGGCGACCAGCCGAGCAGCTCCTTCGCCCGGGCGATGTCCGGCCGGCGGCGGCGCGGGTCGTCGGTGGGGAGCGGGCGGGTCACGACCGGCGAGGCCGAGCCCGTCATCGCGAGGACGCGCGCCACGAGGTCGGACACGGTCAGCTCGACCGGGTTGCCGAGGTTGACCGGCGGCACCGCGAGGCCCGGCGCCTCGTGCAGGGAGAGCCGGATGATCCCCTCGATCAGGTCGGCCACGTAGCAGAAGGAGCGCGTCTGCGAGCCGTCCCCGTAGACCGTGATGGCGTCGCCCGCCAGCGCTTGGCAGACCACGTTCGAGACCACCCGCCCGTCATCCGCCCGCATCCGCGGCCCGTAGGTGTTGAAGATGCGCGCCACGCGCACCGCCACCCGCCCGGCCCGGGCGTAGTCGTAGCAGAGCGTCTCGCCCGCCCGCTTGCCCTCGTCGTAGCAGGCGCGCGGGCCGGTCGGGTTCACGTGGCCCCAGTAGCCCTCCGGCTGCGGATGCACCTCCGGGTCGCCGTAGACCTCCGAGGTCGAGGCCTGGAAGAAGCGGGCGCCCGACGCTTCCGCCGCCAGGAGCAGGTGGCGCGTGCCGAGCACGCTCGTGAGCAGGGTGTGCTCCGGGTCGGCCTGGTAGTGCGGCGGCGAGGCCGCGCAGGCGAGGTTGTAGACCCGGTCGAAAGTCTGGCGCCGCAGGGCGGCCGGGAGGGGGCGCACGACGTCGTGCTCGACGAGGTCGAAGCGCGGGTCGCGCTCCAGGTGGCGCAGGTTGCGGCGGCGGCCGGTGAGGAAACTGTCGAGGGCGATCACCCGGTCGCCCCGGGCCAGGAGCGCGTCGCAGAGATGGGAGCCCAGGAAACCCGCACCGCCGGCAACGAGGACGGTCGTGGACTTGCGGTGCGTCATGGTTCCTCCTGCGGTTGCAGCGGGAAGGCCCGAGAGCCCCCACCGAAAGGTACTTAGCTCCGCCCCCTAACGCCCTCGGCAAGCGGGAGTTTCGATACTTCATGCGAGTATTTGGGCGAAGGCGCCGCCGCCTCGCGCAGCGCCGCCTCGAGGAGCGCCGCCTCGAGTTCCTGGGCCCGCTGCGCGGCGCTGTGCCGGGCCAGCACCCGGCGGCGGGCCGCCTGCGCCAGGGCGGCGCGCTCGGCCGGACTCGTCCGGGTGAGCGCCGACAGCACCGCGTCGGGGCCCTCGGCCACCACGATCTCGCGGCCCGGCGCCAGGATCGTGCCGAGGCCCGGCCAGTCGTCCGAGAGGATCGGCGTGCCGCAGGCGGCGGCCTCGAACAGGCGGACGCTCGGGCTGTAGCCGGCCGCGCGCATGTCGGCGCGGGTGACGTTCAGGGTCCAGCGGCTCAGGCCGTAGAAGGCCGGGTGATCGGCGGGGCCGACGTGGTCGCGCCGCTCGACGTTCGGCGGCCAGGCGATGTCGGCGGGATATTGCGGCCCGGCGACCACGAAGCGCAGCTCGGGCGCCCGCCGCGCGGGCTCGATCAGGAGCCGCTCCAGGGTCGGCTGCCGGTCCGGGCTGTAGGTGCCGAGATAGGAGAGGTCGTAGACCGGCTCCGCGCCGGTCGGCGCGTAGAGGGCGGGATCGACCGAGCAGTAGAGGGCGCGGGCGCGGGGCGCGCCGAATTCCCGCTCCAGGCGCTCCAGCACCGGCCCGCCCGTGAAGGAGAGGTAGAGGTCGTAGGCGCGGATCAGGTCGGGGGTGAGGTACTCGTGGTCGCCCCGGGCGAGCTTGGCGAGCGTCACCGGCGTGTCGATGTCGTAGAAGGCGGCGACGCCCCCCGCCTCCCGCATCGTCGCGACCGCCAGGGCGCCGACCGCGACGCCCTCCGGCACGTAGGAGCCGACCATCACCGCGTCCGCCCGCAGCAGGCGCGGGCGCAGGTCGCGCAGGGCCGCGAGGTCGGGATAGAGGACGAGGTCGCAGTAATCCGGCGCGGCGAGGTCGCGATGGGCCGCGTACCAGGGCACGTCCCGTTCCAGGAAGGTGACGCGGTGGCCGCGCGCCGCGAAGGCCCGCAGCAGCGCCCGGTAGGTGGTGGCGTGGCCGTTGCCCCAGGACGAGGACAGGCTGAGGCCGAGGACGACGAGGTCGAGGGGGCGGGTCACGGGGCGCGCCCTCCGCGCTTCTCCGCCAGGGCCGCGCGCAGGATCGCGTCCACCGCGGCGCCGCGGCGCGCGTAGGTGTGCTCGGCGAGGATGCGGCGGCGGGCCGCCCGCCCGATCGCCGCGGCGCGCTCGGCCGTGAGGTCGGCCAGATGCGCGGCGACGTCGGCCCCGTCGCGGGCCACCAGCACCTCCTCGCCAGGGCTCAGGAACATCTCCAGGCCCGTCCAGGCATCGGTGATCAGGCAGGCCCCGGCGCCCGCCGCCTCGAAGACCCGGGTGGCGGGCGACCAGCCGGTCGCCGCCATCGAGTCGCGGGCGATGTTGAGCACCGCGCGCGGCGTCGCGTTGAAGGCGTTGTGGTCGCGGGTGGAGACGTGGCCGAGATGCCGGACATTGGCGGGCAGCCCGCGCGACTCCCAGCCGTTGCCGCCGATCAGGAAGGCGCGTTCGGGCAGGCGCGCCGCCGGGGCCAGGAAGAACTCCTCCACCCGCGCCTCCCGGTCCGGCAGGCGGTTGCCCAGGAAGGAGAGGTCGGCGGCGAAGCGCGGATCCGGCGGCACCGGGTGGTGGGTGTCGGGATCGAGGGCGTTGTAGATCGGGATGCAGCGCCGGGCGCCGAACCCCTCGTAGGCCTCCACCACCGGCGGGCCGCCCCCGTAGGTGAGCACGAGGTCGAGGTCCGGCAGGGCCCGGCGCAGGGGGTGGTCGGGGGCGGTGCGCAGCTCCGCGAGGGTCGCCGGGGCGTCCACGTCCCAGAACAGCCGCAGGGCGTCGGGCCGGGACGCGGCGGCGAGCCCGGCGAGGAGCAGGTCGTCGAACACGCCGACGCCGGAGGCCTTCACCACCACGTCGGCCCGCGCCGCCTCGGCGATGACCGCCCGCGCCGCCTCCTCGGTCGCCGGGTAGACCGTCACGGCGGCCCAGTCCGGCGGGTCGATGTCGCGGTGCCGCTGCCGGTCGAACGCGTCCGGCTCGTAGAAGGTCGTGCGCCAGCCCCGCCCCGCGAGGTCGCGGATCAGGCCCCGATAGTAGGTCGCCGCGCCGTTCCAGTAGGAGGAGAGGAGGCTCGAGCCGTAGAAGGCGATGGTGCTCATCGGGCCCGCGCTCCGTCCGTCGATTCCACCCGCGCCCTCCTCATCCGGCCGTTCTCGCGGCCGTTCTCGCGGCCGCTTCGGCGGCCGGCCCTCGGCGCCGCGCGTCATCCGCGCCGCGCAGCCTCTCCGCCACGGCCAGCAATTCCTCGGCCCGGTGCGCGCAGGTGTGGCGCGCCCGGATCGTCGCGAGGCCGTGCGCCGCGAGCTCCGCCCGCAACGCGGGATCCTCGCGCAGCGCCCGCAGGTGGCGGGTCATCGCCGCCCCGTCCGCCGCGGTCAGGAAGTCGCGGCCCGGGGTGAACAGGCCCTCGCTGTCGCGCCAGGGCGCGCTGACGAGGGGGATGCCGCAGGCCAGCGCCTCGAAGACCCGGATGGTCGGGATGCCCGGCAGCGCCTCGACGTAGAACCGCCGCGGCACGTGGACGGTGGCGAGATGGCGGGCGAAGACCTCCGGCGCCCGGGCGTTCGGCAGCCAGCCGCAGTAGCGGATCCCGTGCCGGTCGAGGGCGGCGAGGGCCTCGGGCGGGTAGCGCACGCCCCAGACGTCGAGGGGGAGGCAAGCCGCCCCGGCCGGCCCGAACAGGAAGGTCTCCAGTTCGGCGCTGCGCTCGCCGTCGCCCCAATTGCCGATCCAGACCAGGCCCGCGCGGGCCTGCTCCCGCGGCGGCGGGCGGAACAGGCGGGTGTCGGCGGCCTCGTGCCAGACGAAGACGCGGTCGCCCCAGCCCCAGCCGCGATAGACCTCGGCCAGCGTCTCGCCGAAGGCGAGCACCCCGTCGTAGCCCGTGAGGTCGAAGGCCCGCATGGCCTCGGGCTCGCTCACCGCCCGGTGATGGGTGTCGTGGAACAGCAGCGTGAAGCGCCCGCCGGCCTTCCGGAGCGCGCCGATGCGGGCGACGAGGGCGGGCTCGTTCCACTCGTGGACCAGGACGAGGTCCGCCCCGTCGAGGAAATCGGCCGGGTCGGAGCCCGGCGGGTCGATGCGCGAGGACAGCTCCGGATAGGGCGCGAGCGAGGCGGCGGCGCCGGCCTCGCCGTGGTCGGCGCGCAGGTTGGCGAGGCTCCAGGCGCCCTCGGGCTCGTGCACGGAGACCGCGTGGCCGCGCGCGATCAGCTCGCGCAGGACGCCGCGCAGGAAATGCGCGTTGCCGTGGTTCCAGCAGGAGCGCAGGGAATGGGTGAAGACGCTGATCCTCACGCGGGGGCTCCGGCGCGAAGCGGAGCTTCGCCGAGCACGGCCTCGTAGGCCGCGAGCACGCCCGCGCCCATGGCCTCGACGGTGAGCCGGTCGGCCCTGGCCTTCGCCTCGGCGCCGAGCCGCGCCCGGATGGCCGGATCCCCGGCTACGAGCGCGACCGCCGCCGCGAAGCCCGCGTCGTCCTCCGGCTCGATGAAGATGGCGGCCTCGTCCCAGAGTTCGCGGAAGGTCGGGATGTCGGAGAGGATCAGCGGGCAGCCGGCGCTCGCCGCCTCCAGGACGCCGAGACCGAAGGGCTCGTAGCGCGCCGCCGAGACGTAGATCGGCGCGCCCGCGAGCCAGCGCGCCATGTCCTGGTCGGTGAGCCGGCCGAGGCAGCGCAGGTGCTGGGGCGAGACCCGGGCGGCGTTGGGCCCGTCGAGGGGGCCGGCGGCCAGGAAGGGGAGCGGCGCGATCCGGGCGGCGACCCGGTCGAGGGTCGCGGTGCCCTTGCCCTCGTCCCACAGGCGCCCGCCCGTGAAGGCGAAGGGCGAGGCGGCGGCGCCGCGCGGGGTGCGATGCCCGCGCTCCGCCGCGCTGCGCCGCCCGTTCGGCACCACCCGCGGCGGGCTGGCGAGCCCGTAGGTCGCCCGGGTGGCTTGCGCGAAGGCGTGGGTGGGGGCCAGCACGCAGGCGGCCCGCCGGTAGCCGGACCCCGCCAGCGCCGCCCGCCAGGCGAGGTCGGGCGGCAGCGGCCCCGGGCGATTGGCCGCCCACCACGTCGCCACGCAGGAATGCGCCACGGCGACGACCGGCCGCGGGAAGGGCACCACCCCGGCCAGCGCCGGGCTGTTGAGGTGGATGAGGTCGGCCTCGGCCCGCTCGGCCTCGCGGGCGACGCGCCAGGCCGCGGTCTCGACCTCGCTCCTCGTCAGGGCGGTCCAGTCGAGGGGGACGTCCATCACCCGCAGGTCGAGCCCCCTGATGGCCCGGGCCGCCCGCAGCTGGTCGAGGCTGGGCTCGGGGCCCAGCACCGCCAGCGTGACCCGCAGGCCCCGCCGGTCGAGGTCGAGGCAGAGGTCGAGGGCGTATTGCCAGACGCCCCCGACCGCGTCCGCGGTCATGAACAGGTTGAGGGACGGAGCGCGCGGGCGCGCGGCGGTCAGGCCGGGCAGCATGCGGATTCCAATTCGGTCAACGGGGCCGGCCGCTCCTCCTGGATCTCGCTGAAGCGGTCGAACTGCGCGAGGTAATGGGCGTGGGCCCGCTCCCAGGCCTGCCCGTCCGGCGCGCCCCACAGGCGGCGGTAATCGGGCGACGAGGGATAGGGGTAGAGCGGGACCGGGTCGTTGGCCCAGACCCCGGCGGCGCGAAGCCGGTCGCGCCACGCCGCCACGAGGTCGGGGTCGTCGCCCGCCACCTTGATCAGGTTCGCCTGCACGAAGGGCACCGAGCGCCGGGCGTGGATCAGCCGCTCGGCGAGGTCGTCGGTCGAGGCGCGGCAATTCTTGTCGAGGAGGGCGCGGCCCTCCTCGGTCAGGCTCTCCACCCCGGCCTCGATCGAGACGCAGCCGGCCCGCCCGAGGAGGTCGAGCATGTCGGGTTTCCACAGGTCGATCCGGGTCTGCACCCCGAACGCCACCTCGCGGCCGACCAACGCCTCCAGCAGCGGCTTCTGCGGCAGGAAGATCTCGTCGATGAAGTAGATGTAGGTCACGCCCTGGGCGATCAGCCTGTCGATCTCCGCCAGCACGAGGGGGAGCTCGCGGCGGCGATACGTGTCCCGAAAATCGATCTTGGCGCAGAAGGTGCAGCTGTAGGGGCAGCCGCGGGAGGCTTCGACCTCCGCGCCCGGGCCGTCCGGGGCGCGGTCGAAGCGGTGGTGATGGTGGTGGTGCCGGGCGATCCAGCCATCCGGCCAGGCGAGCGCCGGCAGGTCGGTGAAGTGCGTCGCCGCCGGCCCGCCCGTGACCGTGATCGCGCCCTCCTCCCGGAAGGCCAGGGAGGGGACCCGGGCGGGGGCGGCGAGGCCGCCGGCGGCCAGGGCCGCCACCACCTCCTCGCACTCGCCCCGCACCACGAGGTCGCAGCCGAGCTTGGCGAGCGTGGTCTCGGGCGTCACCGAGCCGTGCGGGCCGACCGCGACCGTGGTGCCGCCGCGGTCGCCGAGGGCCTCCAGGAAGGCCCGGGGCACCCGCAGCTCCGGCTGGGCACAGCGCCAGAACAGGTAGGTGGGGGCGGTCGTCACCACCGTCATGGCCGGGCGGAAGGCCGCGACCTCCTCCGCCAGCGCGTCCAGGCCGAGCCCGTCCAGGGCCCCGTCCCGCATCAGCACCTCGTGGCCCGCCGCCTCCAGCAGCACCTTGCAGGCGCCGAGCTCGATCGGCAGATGCGCCTCGCGGCAGCCGAAATAGATGCTTTGCGTGAAGGTCCAGGTCGGGTTGACGAGGGCAATTCTCACCGATTGAGGTCCTGACGCCGGCTGAATACGCGTTGCGGGAACTGGTGGGGCGATCTTCGGCGACAAGGCCTTTTCGCCCGATCCTGGTTAAGCGGAAGATACCGGCTCGGGTTCGCGGCGCGGGGCGGATTCCGGCAGGGCGAGGCCGCGCGCCTCGGCGAGCCAGCGGGCGAGGTCGGCGAGACCCCGCCGCCACGGGATCGGCGCGGCGAGGTCGAGATCGGCGCCGGCGCGGCGCGTGTCGGAGACATAGTAGCGCTGATCCCCCGCGCGCCAGTCGTGGAAGCTGAGGTCGAGGGGGCGGCCGACGATGTCGCGGATCGCGGCGAGCACCTGGCGCAGGCTCACCGCGTTGGCCGGTCCGCCGCCGAGATTGTAGGCGCGCCCGCTCACGAGGTCGATCCGGGCGAGCGCCGCCCGGTAGGCCGCCACCGCGTCCGCCACGTGCAGGATGTCGCGCACCTGGCAGCCGTCGCCGTAGATGGCGATCGGCTGGCCCTCCAGGGCGCGGATCAGGAAATGCGCCACCCAGCCCTGGTCCTCGGTGCCCATCTGGCGCGGGCCGTAGATGCAGCTCATGCGCATCACGCAGGTCGGCACGCCGAAGCTGCGGGCGTAATCGAGCACGTACTGGTCGGCGCCGCCCTTCGAGCAGCCGTAGGGGGTGTGGAAGTCCAGGGAGCGGTCCTCGCCGATGCCGTGGCGGTGCAGCCGCTCCTCCGCCGGCCGGTAGGCCTCGCCCTCGCGCCGGAAGGCGAGGTCGCCGAGGTCCCCGTAGACCTTGTTGGTCGAGGAAAACAGCAGCGGGGCGGGATCGGGCCGGCCGCGCAGGGCTTCGAGCAGGGCGAGCGTCGCCCCGAGATTGACGGCGAAATCCTCCGCCGGCGCGACGAGGCTCGTCGTCACGGCGACCTGGGCGGCGAAGTGGAACACCGCCCCCGCCCGCGCGGCGGCGGCCGAGAGGGAGGCGGTGTCGCGCACGTCCGCCACCACGGCCGAGACGCGGCGCGGGTGCCGGCGCTTGAGCCAGTCGAGATTGGCCTCGACGCCGGGCCGCAGCAGCGCGTCGTAGATCAGCACGTCGCGGCCCTCGGCCGCGAGCGCGTCCGCGAGGTTCGCGCCGATGAAGCCGGCGCCGCCGGTGATCAGGATAGGTCCCCCGTCGCTGCGCCCGCTCATGCGACGAGCCCGTGCTTCTCGAGTTCGCGCCGGGCCTCGGCGACGCGGTCCTGCGCGTCGGATTGCGCGGCGACCCAGGCCGCGAGCTCCGCGAGCCCTTCCGCGAAGTCGCGGCGGGGCGCGTAGCCGAGCTCGGTTTGCGCCTTGGTGATGTCCGGGATGCAGTGGCGGATGTCGCCCGCCCGCAGCTTGCCGGCGATCTCCGGGCGGATCTCGCTGCGGCCCATGGCGCGGGCGAGGAGCGTCCCGACCTCGCTCACCGAGCGGGAGACGCCCGAGCCGATGTTGTAGACCTGACCGGCCGCCTCCGGCCGGTCGAGCGCGAGCAGGAAGGACTGCGCGACGTCGTCGACGTGCACGAAGTCGCGCAGCTGCTGCCCGTCCTCGAACATCACCGGGGCCGCCCCGTTGTGGAGGCGCGAGGCGAAGATCGCCAGGACGCCCGTGTAGGGGTTGGAGAGGGCCTGGCCCGGCCCGTAGGCGTTCCAGAGGCGCAGGGCGACGCCCTCCATCCCGTAGGCGGGGGCGAGCATCAGGGTGAGGCGCTCCTGCGCGTATTTCGACAGGGCGTAGACCGAGGCCAGGGCCGGGCGCTTCCATTCCGGCGTCGGCACCGGGGTGAGCGGGCGGCCCGCCGCATCGAGGGGGTCCCAGGGCGCGTCCGGCCCCGAGCGGGGCTGGCGCACGACGTCCTCCACGAGCCGGCCCTCCGCGTCGCGGTAGAGCCCCTCGCCGTAGATGCTCATCGAGGAGGCGACGACGACCCGCTCGACGGGCCGCTGGATCAGCGCCTGGAACAGCACCGCCGTCCCGACGTCGTTGACCGAGACGTAGCGCTCGACCGCGTACATGCTCTGGCCGACCCCCACCTCCGCGGCGAGGTGGATGACCTTGTCGACGCCGATCAGCACCTGCGCCACCGCGGCCGGGTCGCGCACGTCGCCGCGCCGCAGGTCGACCGCGTCCGGCAGGTCGTCCGGCATGTCGTCCGGCCGCGCGAGGCCGCCATGCACCTGCTCGATCAGGCTGTCGAGGACGCGAACCCGGTCGCCTCTCGCGACGAGGGCCCGGGCGACCGCCCGGCCGATGAAACCGGCTCCGCCGGTGATCAGGATGGTCTGCGGCACGCACACGCCCTTCCGCTGCCGATCCCGCGGGGGATCGAGGTACATACATCCCGCCCGTATCTAAGTTCCCTGATCCGGCCGGACAGGCCCGGTTCTCCACCGATTTCGACGCGCCGCCGCCCGGCTCGGCGCCGCCTGCCTCACTCGTGCCTTGGCGGCGCGCGGAAAATCGGGCTCGGTGGAGCGGGAGGTGCAGGGCAGCGATGCAGCGGCACAACACAGTGTTGCGGATCGCCATCGTGCCCGCATCCGAAGTCGAGCCGCGTCGAACGGGGCGTAGCCGTGGCCGGACGAACGGCTAAGTATGCGGAAGGACGGCCGGTCGGACGAGGTCCGCCGGGGTGAGGGAGTCTGCGATGAGCGGTGCTGGGTACGCAAAGCCCTATCTTGGGGTCGGTCTCGCGGCGTTCATGGTCGCGGCGGGCGCGGCCGAGGCCGCCCAGTGCGGCAACGGTCCGGGCGGGTTCGAGGCGTGGAAGCGGGAATTCGCCGAGGAGGCGCGGGGCCGGGCGAGCGCGGCGAGCCTCCAGGCGCTGATGGGCACCTCCTACTCCTCCCCCACCATCGCGGCGGATCGCGGCCAGAAGAGCTTCCGGCTCTCGCTGGAGCAGTTCATGGCCAAGCGCGGCGGGCCGGCCATCGTCTCGCGCGGGCGGGCGCTGAGGGCCTCGAACGCCGCCCTGTTCGCCGGGATCGAGCAGCGCTACGGCGTGCCGCCCGGGCCGCTCCTGGCGATCTGGGGCATGGAGACGGGCTTCGGCGCCGTGAAGGGCAACGTGAACACCCTCTCGGCGGTGGCGACGCTCGCCTACGATTGCCGCCGCTCGGCCTATTTCACGGACCAGCTCTACGCCGCGCTGGCGCTGATCGACCGGGGCGTCATGTCGCCGAGCACCCGCGGCGCCGCGCATGGCGAGGTCGGCCACACCCAGTTCCTGCCCAAGAACGTGCTGAATTACGGCACGGGCGGCAGCCTCGACAACGTGTCGAACGCGCTCAATTCGACGGCGAACTTCCTGCGCGCGCATGGCTGGCAGCGCGGCGCCGGCTACCAGCCGGGCGAGCCGAACTTCGCGGCGATCCAGGGCTGGAACGCCGCCTCCGTCTACCAGCGCGCCATCGCCATCATCGGCAAGCGCATCGACGGAGGGGAGTAGGGGCGGTCCCGGCGCCCTCGCCCGCGCGGGCGATCGACGTCCGTCGCGCACGCCGCGGCGCGAGGGCGGCCGAGGCGGGGCCTAGGCATCATTCCGCCGGCCGGGCCCGGCCGGTGCCGAAATGGTCACCGGTTCGGCGGCCAAAACGATGCAGGAACAAGAGTTAAGCAGAGTTGCCGGGCGCAATTCCGCTTAGGCGCCCCCGCCGGTGGCAGGCCGCTCCGACAGGCCGATGCGGCGGTCGGGCGCGGCGGGCGGCCCGTCCGGGCCGCGCCCCGCCACCACGACGAGGCGCTGCACCTCGCCGCGCAGGAAGGCCTGCAGGAAGCGGTCGTAGTTGCGGAACGAGACGCAGCCGTTCGAGGCGCCGGTCGGGCCGAGCATGTAGGTGTGGGCGAGGAGCCCGACCCGGCCGTGGACGGCCCCGTTGCCGCCGACCGGGGTCAGCCGGATCGCCCGGACGCCGTGGAACAGGCTCTCGCGCTCGGTGAGGTCGTAGGTGCCGGGCGGGGTGGCGCCGCGCATCGGCACGTGGACGAAGCGGGGATCGTCCATCTTGTCGCCGAGCCCGGAATGGGCCTCCAGCCGCTCGCCGCTCGGCAGCGTCACGATGCGGGCGCTGATGTCGTAGATCGCCGTCGCCCGCGCCGCGTCGGGGCCCGGCATCGGGGCGACGAGCCGCCGGCTCGGCGCCGGGGCGGGGCTGGTCTCCAGGGCCGCGTAGGCGAGGCCGGGGCCCGCGGAGGGGCTGGCCGGGAGGCCGAACAGCTTCTCGAACAGGTTGCGGGTGTCCTCGGCCGGGGTCGCCGGGGCCGAGGCGGGACGGGCCGCGCGGCGCGCGGCGCGCTCTGCGAGGCGGCCGTCCCGCGGCCGGCGCAGCTCCGGCGGGCGCGGCACCGGCAGCGGCACCGGCTCGGCGAGCCTCGCCGCCTCCTGCGCGGGCGCCTCCTGGGCGGGCGTTGGTTCCGCCGCCGCGTCGGCGATGTCGGACGGCGCCTCGGCCGGGTCGGCGGGCCTGTCCGGGCTGGGGCGCAGCAGGGGATCGAGGAGGGCGGTCTGCCACGCGGCGGGGTTCGGTGCGGCGAGCAGCGGATCGCGCCTCGCCGCCCAGGCCGCGGGCGCCGGCAGCGCCGCTCCGGGTTCCGGCAGCGCCGCCTCCGACAGCGCAGCCTCCGGCGGCGGCGCGACGGGCGCCGGGTCGGCAGCCTCCCCCGAGGTCATCTCCCCCAAGGTCAGCTCCCCCGAGGCCAGCACCGGCGGCGCCGGGGAGGCCTGGGCCGGGGAGGCCTGGGCCAGGACGGGCGCTTCGGCGCGCCGGGCATCCGCGACCGCGAGACCCGCGAGCGCGATCACGGCGGCGGCCAGGGGCCCGGAGCGGCGTCCGGGTGACGGCAACGCCGCCCAAGGAAAGGCCGCGGACTCGAGAACCATCTTCACGCCGCCCACCTGCTCGCCTCCCCTGACACGCCCGAGGGCTCCGGGTGCAGGAGAGAGCGCAGCTGTCCCGGCATTTCTGGGGCGAGACTATGGTCAATCGAAGGAGAGTTTCGCAGTGTTGCGAACGTGTGACGTATTGATCGAACAAGCCCGGAGTGATCGCGCTCCTGTTTGCAGGACAAGCTTGGCCATAAGAGGGCATGCGGGATGCCGAATGCTATGCTCAAGCTTCGGCGGCGGGTGCCGGCAGGGGGACTCACGGCAGCCGTCGCGCGCCGTGCGGGCGGCCTTCGGCTCCGGCCGGCCCCGCCGCTCCCGTTTAACCCTCCCTCACCCCGCCGCGCGCGACCACTCACGACAGGAAGGCAGAGGGGGATGTTTCGCCGGTCGGACCGGCCGCGTTGCTGGGGGCCGGGCCCGCGGTGCGGCGAGGCGGGGCGGGACCATCGGGGATCGACCGTTTCCCTCTTAACATTTTACATGAGCGGAGCGATACGCCAGGGTCCGCGCGGCCGGATCCGGGGGCCGGCGCGCCGGGATCGCCCGGGCGGGCCGGTATCCCGTCCGCTCGGCTGCGCTACATAAGCGTCGTTACGCCCGGGAGGCCATCATCGATCGCGCCGCCACGACTCACTCCGCCACGGTACACGGCGAGAGATCCGACGGCCCGCCCTTCCTCCTCAGGGACGCGCGGCGCCTCGCGGCGCTGCGCAGCTACGCCATCCTCGACACGCCGCCCGAGGCCGAGTTCGACGACATCGCCCAGATGGCGGCCCAGGCCTGCGGCACGCCGATGGCCCATATCAACTTCATCGACGCGGAGCGGCAGTGGATCAAGGCGGCGGTCGGGCACGACCGGCGGGAGATGCCGCTCGACCTCGGGTTCTGCGCCGAGGTGCTGCGGGCACCCGACGTGGTGGAGCTCACCGACCTCGACCGTGATCCCGCCCGCGCCGCCAACCCGCTGGTGGCCGAGACCCCGCACCTGCGCTTCTACGCGGGCGTCCCGCTCCTCACGCCCGAGGGCTACGCCATCGGGACGCTCTGCGTGCTCGACCGCGTGCCGCGGGAGCTGACCGAGCCGCAGCGCTTCATCCTGCGGGCGCTGGCCCGGACCGTGATGGCGCAGCTCGCCATGCGCCGCACCGACGCGGCCCTGCGGGTGAGCGAGGAGCGCTACCGCTCGCTGTTCAACTCGATCGATGCCGGGTTCTGCCTGATCGAGGTGCTCTTCGGCGACGGGGGCAAGGCGGAGGATTTCCGCATCCTGGAGGTGAACCCGGCCTTCGCGGGCCAGACCGGCCTCGCCGACCCGGTCGGGCGCAAGATGCGCGACCTCGCCCCGGAGAACGAGCCCTACTGGCCCGAACTGTTCGGCGAGGTGGCGCGGACCGGCCGGCCCGTCCGCGTCGAGAACGCCGCCAGGGCCCTCGGGCGCTGGTACGACGTGCATGCCTACCGGGTCGACCAGCCGGACCTCAACCGCGTCGCCGTGCTGTTCAACGACATCACCCCGCGCCGCGTCGGCGAACTCGCCCTGCGCGACAGCGAGGCGGAGCTGCGCCTCGTCGCCGACGCGATGCCGGTGCTCATCGCGGTGATCGACCGGTCCTTCACCTACCGCTTCGTGAACGCCGCCTACGAGACCTGGTTCGGGCATTCCCGCGACGCCGTGATCGGCCGCCACATGGGCGACCTCATCGGCGAGCAGGAATTCGCGATCCGCCGCCCCTCCGTGGAGCGGGCGCTGGCCGGCGAGGAGGTGCGCATCGAGCGCACCTGGCCCTGGCCGGACGGGCGCACCCGCATCGCGGACATCCGCTACCTGCCCCGCCGCAGGCCGGGCGGCGAGGTCGACGGCGTCTACGTGTTCGTCCACGACGTCACCGACCGCAAGCGCGTCGAGGAATTGCTGGAGGCGCGCACGCAGTCCCTGGAGGCGCAGATCGCCGCCCAGGCCCGCGACCGCGACCGCATCTGGACCCTCTCGCCGGTGCTGAAGGTGATCGCCTCGGCGGGCGGCGCGATCCAGTCGGTGAATCCCTCCTGGGTGCGCACGCTCGGCTGGAGCGAGGCGGAGTGCCTCGGCCGCTCCCTCCTCGACTTCGTGGTCCCGGCGGAGCGGGGCACCCTGGAGGCGGAGCTGGCGCGGCGGGCCGCCGGGGAGGGCGGCGACGTCGAGATCGCCTGCCTCACCAAGTCCGGGGAGGCGCGGCGCATCCTCTGGACCATCGTGCCGGAGGACGACACGCTCTACGGGTTCGGGCGCGACGTCTCCGAGCAGCGCCGGGCCGAGGAGGCGCTGCGCCAGTCGCAGAAGCTCGAGGCGGTGGGCCAGCTCACCGGCGGGGTGGCGCACGACTTCAACAACCTGCTCACCATCATCCGCTCCTCCGTCGATTTCCTGCGCCGGCCCGACCTGCCGGAGGAGCGGCGGCGGCGCTACCTCGACGCGGTGTCGGACACGGTCGACCGCGCCGCCAAGCTCACTGGGCAGCTCCTCGCCTTCGCGCGGCGCCAGGCGCTGCGGCTCGAAGTGATCGATGTCGGGGCGCGGCTGCGCAACGTCGGCGAGATGCTCGACGCCGTGACGGGCGCGCGCATCCGCGTGGTCACGGAGGTGCCGGACCGGCCCTGCTTCGTGCGCACCGACCAGAGCCAATTCGAGACCGCCCTCGTCAACATGGCGGTGAATGCGCGCGACGCCATGAACGGGGAGGGGACCCTGACCCTGCGCGTCAGCTGCGGCCGCTCCCTCCCGGCCATCCGCGGCCACGCGGGCGCGCCCGGCCCCTTCGCGACGGTGTCGCTGACCGATACCGGCACCGGCATCCCGCCCGACCTGCTCGGCCGGATCTTCGAGCCCTTCTTCACCACCAAGGACGTCGGCAAGGGCACGGGGCTCGGCCTGTCCCAGGTCTTCGGCTTCGCCAAGCAATCCGGCGGCGACATCGCGGTCGAGAGCACCCCGGGGACGGGGACCACCTTCACCCTCTACCTGCCGCAGGTCGAGGTGCCCGACGGGGCGCTCCGGCCGGACCTCGACCCGCAAGGCCCCTCGCCCTCGGGGGCGGGACGGCGGGTGCTCGTCGTCGAGGACAATGTCGAGGTCGGGCGCTTCGCCTGCCAGATCCTGCAGGATCTCGGCTTCACGACCGAGTGGGCCTGCAACGCCGAGGAGGCGCTCGACCGGCTCGGCGGGGAGGCGTCGGCGTTCGACGCCGTGTTCTCGGACGTGGTGATGCCCGGCATGGGCGGCATCGCCCTCGCCCGCGAGCTGCGCCGGCGGCTGCCGGACCTGCCCGTGGTGCTCGCCTCCGGCTACAGCCACGTCCTGGCCCAGGAGGGGGCGCACGGGTTCGAGCTGCTCCACAAGCCCTATTCGGGCGAGGAACTGGGGCGGATCCTCGACCGGGTCACGTCCCGCGACGGCGGCCGCGTCGCCTCGCGCTCCCGAGGCGGGTAGGGGAAGCGCCACGCTTTCGCCCGGCGGCCCGGTCAGGGCGGGGCCCCGCCAAGGATGTGCCCGATGCGTCTCCTCGTCCTCATCGCCCTGCTGCTCGCGGCGGTCCCGGCCCGGGCCGGGGACGCCGCCGCGCCGGTCCTCCAGACCCTCGACTACGCCAATACCCGCTACGCGGCGCTCGACCAGATCACCGCCGAGAATGTCGGCCGGCTCAAGGTCGCCTGGACCTTCTCGACCGGCGTGCTGCGGGGCCACGAGGGCGCGCCCCTGGTCGTCGGCCACCTGATGATCGTGCACACGCCGTTCCCGAACGTGGTCTACGCCCTCGACCTCGACCGGGACGGACGGATCGCGTGGCGCTACGCCCCGCGCCAGGAGGCGAACGTCATCCCGGTGATGTGCTGCGACACGGTCTGGCGGGGGCCGGCCGCCGCGAACGGCAAGCTCTTCCTGCAACTCGCCGACACCAGGGTGGTGGCCCTCGACCTCGAATCCGGGCGCGAAGTGTGGAGCGTGCGCAACGGCGATCCGGCCCGCGGCGAGACCAACACCGCGACGGTGCTGCCGGTGCGCGACAGGCTCATCGTCGGCCTCTCGGGAGGCGAGTACGGCGCGCGCTGCCACGTCACCGCCTACGACCAGGCGACGGGGCGCCGGCTCTGGCGCGCCTACGCGACCGGACCCGACGCCGACATGCTGGTCGACCCGGAGCGGACGACCGAACTCGGCCGCCCGATCGGGCGGGATTCCTCCCTCTCCAGCTGGCAGGGGGACCAGTGGCGGATCGGGGGCGGCTGCAGCTGGGGCTGGTTCTCCTACGACCCGGCCCTCGACCTCGTCTATTACGGGACCGGCAATCCCTCGACCTGGAACCCGGCCCAGCGCCCCGGCGCCAACCGCTGGGCCATGGCGATCATCGCCCGCGACGTCGAGACCGGGACGGCGCGCTGGGTCTACCAGATGACGCCGCACGACCAGTGGGACTATGACGGCGTCAACGAGATGATCCTGACCGACCAGGACGTCGACGGCCGCCCGCGCCGCCTCCTCACCCATTTCGACCGCAACGGCTTCGGTTACACCCTGGACCGGGAGAGCGGGGACGTGCTGGTGGCGGAGAAGTTCGATCCGAGCGTGAACTGGGCGCGCCGGATCGTGATGGATCGCGCCTCGCCCGATTACGGCCGCCCCGAGGTCGATCCGCGCTACGCCCCCGAGACGAAGGGCGAGGACGAGACCACGACCGGCATCTGCCCCGGCGCGCTCGGCGCCAAGAACCAGCAGCCCGCGGCCTACTCGCCGCGGACGCGCCTGTTCTACGTGCCGACCAACCACATGTGCATGGATTACGAGCCCTTTCAGGTGACCTACGCGGCCGGCCAGCCCTTCGTGGGCGCGACGCTGACGCTGCACCCGCCGGAGGGCAGCCGGCACACGGGGGCCTTCATCGCCTGGGACGGGATCGCGGGGCGGATCGCGTGGTCGCGGCCCGAGACCTTCTCGGTCTGGTCGGGGGCGCTCGCGACGGCCGGCGGGGTGGTGTTCTACGGGACCCTGGAGGGCGACCTGAAGGCGCTCGACGCCCGGACGGGGCGCGAGCTCTACCGGTTCCGGACCGGGTCGGGGATCGTCGGCAACGTGACGACCTACGCGTATGGAGGCCGGCAATACGTGGCGGTGCTGTCCGGGGTCGGCGGCTGGGCCGGGATCGGGCTCGCCGCCGGGCTCACCGATCCGGCGGACGGGTCGGGGGCGGTGGGCGGCTACGCGGCCCTGTCGCAGTACACGGCCCCGGGCGGGATGCTGACGGTGTTCGCGCTGCCGGAGTGATCCGGGACCCGGTTGGTCGAAGCGGATCCCGTCTCACGATCCCGCGCGGCGCTTGAGCGACGCCCCAATCCGCCATCCCGAAGGGATCGCTCGGATGTGGGACGAGGGGCGGCGCCCCTCACCGCTTCGGGACGAGGGGCGGCGCCCCTCATCGCTTTGGGACGAGGGGCGGCGCCCCTCACCGCCTCGGCCGCCGCGCGGCGAGCAGCGCCCCGCCGGCGAGCAGCCCGAGCCCGAGGGCCAGCCCGGCCTTCAGCGTGCTCGGGGCGGCCGCGACCACGCTCGCCCGCGCCCGCCCGTCGAAGCGGCCATGCGCCCCGGGATCCGTGTCGACCGGCCCGAACAGGTTGTCCGGCCGGTGCGGGTCCGCCGGCTCGGGCGTCATCTCGCCCTCGTAGGCGGCCGTGGCGAGGTAGCGGTCGAGCAGGCCGGGCGCCACCAGGGTGCCGAGGATCGCCTGCCAGGCCGGGGGACCGATCCAGAGCTCGCGCGGCGCCTCCTCCGCCGCCCGCACGACGTGCCGGGCGATCGCCTCGGGCTGGTAGATCGGCGGCACCGGCTGGAGCCGGCGCGGCAGGACCGAGCGGGCCCAGTCGAATTGCGGCGTGTTGACCGCCGGCAGCTGCACCATGGTGAGCCGCACCCGGCTGCCGTCGTGCAGGATCTCGCAGCGCAGGGAATCGACGAAGCCGCGCACCGCCGCCTTGGCGGCGCAGTAGGGCGCCTGGAGCGGGATCGACCGGTAGGCGAGCGCCGAGCCGATGCAGACGATCGTGCCGCGGTCGGCCGGTGCCATGTGCCGCAGGGCCGCCAGCGTGCCGTGCACCTGGCCCAGATAGGTCACGGCCGTGACCTGCCGGAACTCGTCCGGGCTCAGCCGCCGCACCGGCGCGTAGGCGGTCACCATCGCGTTGTTGACCCAGACGTCGATCCCCGCCCAGGCCTCCGCGACCGCGTCGGCGGCCCGCTGCACCGCGCCCGCATCCGCCACGTCGGCCTGGAAGCCGAGCGCCCGCGCGCCCGCCCGGCGCAGCTCCGCCAGGGTGCCGTCGATCCCGCGCCGGCCGCGGGCCAGCACGGCGACGTCGTAGCCCCGGCGGGCGAAGGCGAGCGCCACCGCCCGCCCGACCCCGGCGGTGCCGCCCGTCACGACGGCGCTGGGACGGCGCGGGCTCATGGCCGGGACTCCCGCGGCAGGGCCTCCCCGAAGCGGGGGCGCGGCCGGCCGCGCGGGCCGGGCCGCAGGCGCAGGACGGCGCCCGCCTGCGGGGCCGCGTCGTCCTTGCGGGCGCTCGTCACGTAGAGCGTCCCCAGATCCTCGTCGCCGAAGGCCATCATGGTCGGGTAGCGGACGGGGAGCGGCACCGCGCGGTCGAGCCGGCCGTCCGGCGCGTAGCGGTGCAGGCAGCCCCCGCCGTGGATCGCGCTCCAGTAGAAGCCCTCGGCGTCGACCGCGCCGCCATCCGGGACGCCGAGACCGGCGGGCAGCGCCGCGAAGGGCTGGCCCGGACCGAGGGCGCCCCGCGCCGGGTCGAAGGCGAGGGCGTCGATGCGGCCCTCCCGGCTGTCGGCGAGGTAGAACCTGCCGCCGTCCGGGCTCCAGGCGAAGCCGTTGGCGGTGAGCGCGGTCGCGGCGTGGCGCACGAGTCCCTCCTCCCTCGTATAGGCGTAGAGGTGGTCCGGCCGCGGCGGCGCCTCGGTGCCGGGAAGCGGCTCGAACATCGTCCCGATCCAGAGCCGCCCGGCCGGATCGCAATCGGCCTCGTTGAAGCGGTGCGTGCGCGGGTCGAAGGGCGGCGCGGCGAGGCGGTCGAGGGCGCCGCTCGCGAAGTCGAGGGCGAAGAGGCCGCCGCGGAGCGCCACCAGCGCGCCCGCGCCGTCCGGCAGGAGCGTGTAGCCGCCGATCTCCGCCGGCAGCGGCCAGCGCCGCGTCGCCCCGCTGCCCGGCTCGGTGCGGAAGAGGGCCGGCGCCTTCACGTCGATCCAGTAGAGGACCCGCTCCTGCGGCGACCAGTACGGCCCCTCGCCGATCACGGCGCCCGCCTCCACCACGATCGCGGCGTCTGCTGCCGGCATCCCGCTCCTCCTCGCCCTCACCCGGACCAAGCGCGGGAGCGGGCCGAAAGGTCCCCGCGGGCGGCGAGCGCCCCGATCCGGTCGGCGGTGCGCAGCGCGATCGCCTGGATCGTCAGGGACGGGTTGACCCCGCCCACGGTCGGGAAGACGGAGCCGTCGCAGATCCAGAGGTTCGGGATGTCCCAGGAGCGGCAATCGGCGTCGACGACGCTGGTGCGGGGATAGCTGCCCATCCGGGCGGTCCCGTTGAGGTGGCAGGTGTCGTCCTCCTGCGCCCAGATCTCGCGGGCGCCGGCCGCCGCGAGGGCCTGCCGCATGAAGGCGAGGCTGTGCCGGTTCACGGCCCTGTCGTTGTCGCACCACGAATAGGTGATCCGCGGGATCGGCAGGCCGTAGCGGTCGGTCTCCTCCGCCAGGGTCACGCCGTTGCGCTCCTGCGGCATGTATTCGGAGACGACTTTGAGCCCGGCGACGTGGTTGTAGCGCTGCATCTCGGCGATGAGCGCGTCGCCCCACAGGCCGCGGCTGCCCGCGAGCGTGCGGCTCCACAGGCTCGGCAGCGGGCCCTGGCTCATGTAGCAATAGCCGCCGAAGAAGTCCTTGCCCTCGTCCTCGTAGTTCCAGTGCTCGGTGAGGGCCAGGGAGGGCGGGCCCTTGTAGGAGCGGACCTCCTCCTCCATCACGCCCCAGACCGCCTGGTTGCCCTGCACCGTGAGGTAGCGGCCGACCAGCCCCGAGGAATTGGCGAGGCCGTCCGGGAAGTCCGGAGTGGCGGACATCAGCAGGAGGCGCGGGGTCTCGATCGCGTAGCCCGCCACCACCACGTGGCGCGCCCGCTGGAAGCGCCAGCGCCCCTCGCGGTGGTAGTGCAGCCCGGTGGCGCGGCGGTTGCGCGTCTCGATCCGGCCGACCATGGCGAGGTCGCGGATCTCGGCGCCGGCCCGCAGGGCGCGGGGCAGCCAGGTGACGAGCACGCTCTGCTTGGCGTTGGTCGAGCAGCCGAGCGTGCAGAAGCCGCGATAGACGCAGGGCGGCGAGTCGCCCCGCGGCGCCGAGACGGTGGCGAGGGGCGTCGGCGCCCAGCCGATGCCGAGCGCCTCCGCGCCGCGGGCCAGCACCCGGGCGGCCGCGTTGAGTTCGTGGGCACGGTACGGGTAGCGGGGTCGCTTGGGGCCCCACGGATAGGTCACCGGCCCGGCGATCTTCAGCGCCTGCTCGACCTGCCCGTAATAGTCCCACATCTCGCGCCAATCGAGCGGCCAGTCGGCGCCGTAGCCGAGGAGGCTGCGCGAGCGGAACCACTCGGGCCGGAAGCGCAGCGACACCATGGCGAAGTGGACGGTCGAGCCGCCCACCGCCCGGCCGGAATTGTTCGAGCCCATCTGCAGCGGGTTGTCGCCGTCGACGAGGCGCTCGTCGGTCCAGTAGAGCTTCGACTGGTGGCTCTCGTCGGAGGCGAAATCCTCCAGCGGCCGCCAGTACGGTCCGGCATCGAGGGCGACGACGGAGAAGCCCTGCTCGGCCAGCCGGCAGGCGAGGGTGCCGCCCCCGGCCCCGGTGCCCACGATGGCGAAGTCGACCTCCTCCTCGTCGCGGTGCTGGCGCATCGGCACCCACTCGCCGATCCGCATCACGTTCGGCGCCCGCCCGTCCCGGGCGCGGGGAACCTGCTCGGGATCGTCGTCCGGGACGCGGTGCGTCGGGTTGTCGGCCGCGGTGCCGATGCCGGGAATCCTCATCGCCGCCTCACACCTGCCCGACGCGCAGGTTCTCCCGCCGCGCCTCCTCCTCGCGGCCGGGCTTGGCCTCGGCCGCCTCCCAGGCGTCGCGCCGGTCGAAATCCATCCGCACGTAGCCGCGCGGGCTCGCCGGCCCGCCCCAGCCGATCTCGCTCCAGGCGGCGGGATGGGCGTAGTAGGCGCGCACGCAATCGTCGACGGCGCGCTGGCGGAAGAACAGGGCGCAGGGCATGCCGCCCCAGGCCTCGTGGCCGAGTGCCCCGCGCTCCGCCGCCCGCAGCAGCGCGTCCTGCCGGGCGGGATCGAGGGCGTGGAAGCGGGCACCGTGGGCGGCGAGCGCCTCCGCGTCGAGGGCGCGCAGGCCGCGGCGCCACGCCTCGCCCGCCTCGGGCATCGCCGCGTGGCGGTAGCCGTCGCGCTCACCCCGATCCAGGCTGTCGGCGATGAGCGCGGCGACCGGGATGCGGTCCGGCCGCGCCGCCGCCTGGGGAACGATGCGCGCGCAGACCGCCGTCAGGGTCTCCCACTCGTCGGGCGTGAAGAACCGGCGCGTGTCCGGGCGGATGGCGAGGCGCGCCGCCACCACCTCCCGGGTCTTGGCGTTCCAGGACGGCCCGTCGCGCTTGGCGAGCACGTCGTAGCCCGGATAGAGGTCGCGGCGCGGGTCAGCCATGGCCGGGTCGCTCCAGGAGATCGAGGGCGGCGAGGCCCGCGAGCGCGAGGCCCGTGAAGGCCGGCGGCGCCGGCAGGGGCGGGCCGTTGAGCAGGTTCTGGCTCCAGTTGCGCCAGCCGCCCATGTTCCGGCCGATCCCGTAGGCGTGGAACCCGACCCCGCCGAGGCCCAGGAGCGCGGTCGCCCCGACGAGGGCGCGGGCGGCGGGATGGCGCCGGCCCGGGGCGGCGGCGCAGGCGGCGAGGAGCGCGCCCGCGAGCGGCGGCACGCTCACCGGCAGCAGCATGGCCGGGTTGTGGAAGGCGCCCCGGAAATGCAGCAGCCCCGCCTCCCCGACGGTGCCGGCGAGGCCCAGCGCGGTGCCGAGCGCCAGGGCGGGCCCGGCCGCGGCGCCGAGGAGGCGCGGCTCGTCCGGGTCGGCGGCGCGGACGCGCTCCGCCGCCACGCCGAGCGCGCCCGCGAGCGTCAGCGCGAGGGGCGCGCCGATCGGGGCGGCGTAGAACAGGTTCTCCCAGGAATAGCCGCCCTCGCGCTTGCCGACGTTGTAGGCGTGGAAGCCGAGCCCGACGAACCCCGTCGCGGCCGCGAGCGCCTGCACGGCGTGGCGCGTCCGGGAGGCGCGCCCGCGCGCCTCGCCCGCCCCGTGCAGGGAGGAGGACAGGACCGCGCTCGACACCAGGATCGGCGTCACCATGGCGGGGTTGAAGAACTGGCCGCGCTCGTGCTCCAGGCCGCTGTCGAGCAGGACCGAGGTCGCGAGCAGCGTCGAGGCGTGGTTGAGGCGCTGCGCCGCGCGCGCGGTCGTCCGGTTCGCGCGGGCGGGGCCGCCGCGCCCGCGCCCGGCCGCGAGCCAGGTCAGCACGCCGATCCCCGCCGCCGCCGCGGCGAGCGCGGCCAGCGGGTGGATCCTGATCGCGAGCGGGGCCGGTGCCGCGGCCCGCGCCCCGACCGCGCCCCGGCCGCTCTCAGACAGCATAGCGCTCCGCGTCCTGGTGCTTGAAGGTGAGGCCGTGGCCGGGCCGGCCGAGGTCCGGCGCGATCCGCCCCTCCCGCGGGACCGGCGCCCCGTCGAACAGCATCGACTCGATGCGGACGTGGTCGTGGAACCATTCGAGGTGGCGGACCCGCGCGGCGGCGCAGGCCGGGTGGAGGTGGAGGGCGGGGGCGCAGTGGCCCGACAGGTCGGTGTGGTGCGCCTCGCAGAGCGCGCCCGCCGCCAGGAAGCCCGAGACCCCGCCGCAGCGCGTCGCGTCCGCCTGCTGCACGTCGACGGCGCCCGCCTCCAGCATGTGCCGGACGTCGTCGAGGGAGTAGGCGTATTCTCCGGCCGCCACGTCGATGCCGGCCGGCACCCGCTCGCGCACGAAGCGCAGGCCCGCGCGGTCGTCGCTGGAGACCGGCTCCTCGAACCAGCGCACGCCGAGGCCCGCCGCCGTCTCGGCCATGGCCAGGGCGGCGCGGGGCGAGAAGGCGCCGTTCGCGTCGATGAACAGCGCCGCCCCGCCGATCGCCGCCCGCGCCGCGCGCATCCGGTCGGGGTCGCGGTCGGGATCGCTGCCGATCTTCATCTTCACGGCGCGGCAGCCGTCCCGCTCGACGAAGCCGGCGAGCTGGGCGGTGAGCCGCGCCTCGCCGTAGCTGGTGAAGCCGCCGCTGCCGTAGATCGCGACGGCCGGCCGCGCCGCCCCGAGGAGGCGCACGAGCGGCAGGTCGAGGAGGCGGGCCTTCAGGTCCCACAGGGCCGCGTCGAGGGCCGAGATGGCGGTGGCGGCGAGGCCCGCGCGGCCGAGATTGCGCACCCGGCGCCGGAGCCGCGCGGTGAGCGCCGGGACGTCGAAGGGGTCGCCCCCCTTCAGCAGGGGGGAGAGCGTGCCCTTGACGAGCCCGGCATTCCCCGCATCCGAGTAGGTGTAGCCGAGGCCTCTCCGGTCCCCCGCCGCGACCTCGACCACCACCAGGGTGGTGCGGTGCCACGCGAAGGTGCCGTCCGCTTCGGCCGCGTCGGTCGGGACCGCGTAGGCCCGGGCCGTGACGGCGTCGATCGGGGCCTCGGGGCGCATGGCTCAGCCCCGGTCGCCGGGCAGGACGCTGGCGAGCACCTGCCGGGCCGTGTCGGCCAGCAGGTGGCTCTCGCGGGGATCGCCCTTCCAGAGCATGCCCATGAACTTGCGGGCCTGTTCCAGGCTGATGTGCGGCGGCAGCGGCGGCACCTCGGGATCGGTCTTCACCTCCAGCACCACCGGGATCGGGCTCGCCAGGGCCTCGTCCCAGGCGGCGCCGAGCTTCTCGGGATCGTCCACGTAGAGGCCCTTCAGGCCGATCAGCTCGGCGAAGCGGTGATAGGGCACGTTCGGGATCACCTGGGTGGTCTCGAATTTCGGGTTGCCCTCCTGCACCCGCTGCTCCCAGGTCACCTGGTTCAGGTCCTCGTTGTTGAACACGCAGCAGACGAAGGTCTGGTTCGGCCAGTGCTCGCGGTACTTGGCGACCGTGATCAGCTCGGCCATGTTGTTCATCTGCATGGCCCCGTCGCCCACCAGGGCGATCACCGGGCGGTCCGGATGGGCGACCTTGGCGCCGATGGCGTAGGGCACCGCCGCGCCCATCGAGGCGAGGCCGCCCGAGAGCGAGCACATCATGCCGCGGCGGATCTTCAGGTCGCGGGCGAACCAGTTGGCGCAGGAGCCGGAATCCGAGGTGATGATCGCCCGGTCCGGCAGCCGCGGCGAGAGCTCCCAGGTCACGCGCTGCGGGTTCACCGGGTTCGCCCCGGCCATGGCGCGCTCCCCGGCCTCCCGCCACCACGCGGCGACGCCCTCCTCGATGCCTCGGCGCCACGCGCCGCCGACGGGCTTGCGCTGCAGCAGTGGCAGCAGGGCGCGCAGGGTCTCGACGGAATCGCCCACCAGGGGCACCTCCATCGGGTAGCGCAGGGAGAGCATCTCGGCCTTGAGGTCGATCTGAACCCCGCGGGCCTGGCCGGGCTTGGGCAGGAACTCCGAATAGGGGAAGCCCGAGCCGATCATCAGCAGCGTGTCGCACTCCATCATCAGGTCCCAGCTCGGCTTGGTGCCGAGGAGCCCGATCGAGCCCGTGACCCAGGGCAGGTCGTCCGGCACCGCCGCCTTGCCGAGCAGGGCCTTGGCGACGCCGGCCTGGAGCGCCTCGGCCACCGCCACCACCTCGTCGGTGGCGTGCAGCGCGCCGGCGCCGACCAGGATCGCGACCTTCTCGCCCGCGTTCAGCACGGCGGCGGCCTCCTTCAGGTCGGCCTCCCTCGGCAGGACGCGCGGGTCGCTGTAGCCCACGCCCGATTGCAGGGTGCCGTGCTTGCGCGGCGGATCCTCGTAGGGCGCCTCCTGCAGGTCGTTCGGCAGGATGATCGCCGTGACCGCCCGGTTCGCCCTGGCGATGCGCACCGCCCGGTCGACGAGGTGGCGGACCTGGGCCGGGGCGCTCGCCTGCTGCACGAAGGCGCCGGCCACGTCCTTGAAGGCGCTGGTGAGGTCGAGTTCCTGCTGGTAGTGGCCGCCGAGCGCGTTGCGCGCCTGCTGGCCCGCGATGGCGAGCACCGGCATGTGGTCGAGCCGGGCGTCGTAGAGGCCGGTGATCAGATGCGTCGCCCCGGGCCCCGACGTGGCGAGGCAGACGCCGAGTTCGCCCGTGAACTTGGCGTAGGCGCAGGCCATGAAGGCCGCCATCTCCTCGTGCCGCGCCTGGATGAACTGGAAGGGTTTGTCGGCGCGCTGCATCGCCCCGAGCAGCCCGTTGATGCCGTCCCCGGGATACCCGAAGATCGTCCGCACCCCCCAGTCGGAGAGGCGCTGGCACAGGAAATCACCGACCGTCTCAGCCATGGAACACCATCCGTCGCGCGGAGAACCCCGGGGGAGTCACGTCGGCAAAGAGGCCCGGATCGCGGCCCCGGGGGAATCGCCGCGGCGCGATCGGCCGGGTCCGCAATGTCCGGCTCCGGCGCGGGGTCAACGGGCGGGATGCGGGGGCCTGTTCCTGGCCCCGGGGCCGTGCGCGGGCGGGAGCGGTACGGCAGCGGACGGAGTGCGCCCCGCGCCCCGGGGGCCGCCGATCGGTGGCGCCGCGCCCGGCGATCCTCGCCGCTGCGCGGGAGAGGTCCGGCCCGCCCGCGCGGCCCCGCAGGCGCGCCCGGGACGGGACCCGTCCCACATCGGGCTGGCCGCCGCGGGCAAGTCGGCGGATCGGGATGCGCGGAACGCGACCGGGCGAGACTCCCGCCTCGCCCCGCCGTCACTCCCCGGCCGCGGCCACCAGGGCGGGGGCGGGCCGCGCGCGGTGCAGGAGGTCGCGGGCGACCGCCCGCGCGAGCAGGTCGTAGCCGCGATCCGCCATGTGCAGGCCGTCGGGGGCGAACAGGGTCTCGCGGGTGGCCTTCCCCTCCGCGATCCAGTCCCGCATCAGCTCCGCGCGGCGGATCACCGGGATGCCGAGTTCGGCGCCGATCGCCCGCACCGCGTCGCGGAACCGGTCGGCGCCGGGCGTCGCGTCGAGCTTCGGGCACCATTGCGGCTCCATCAGCACGACGTCGCTGCCCGCGTCCCGCATCCGCGCGAGGCCCGCGAGGGTCGCGGCGCGGAAATGGGCCAGGGAGACGCCGCGCAGCGGGTCGTTGCTGCCGGTCTGCCAGATCACGAGGTCGGGCTTCGCCGCGAGCACGTCGCGGTCGAGGCGCGCCAGCATGTCGTCGGTGTGCTCGCCGCCCACGCCGCGGTTGAGCACCGCGATGCCCTCGGCGAGATGGGGCAGGGCCTGCCGCAGCGCGGCTTCCAGGCGGGCCGGATAGGCGGCGGCCGGGGAACTCGCGCCCACGCCCTCCGTCGAGGAGGAGCCGAAGGCGACGATCCGCAGGGACGCGCCCCGCGCCAGCTGCCGGGCGAGGTGCGGCAGGGGCTGGGCCGCGACCGTCGCCGTCGCGACCGGGGCGTGCCCGCTCCGGGCGGTCGGCAGCGCGGTCGCGGCGGCCGCGAGGCCGAGGACCAGCGCGAGACCGGTGGCGATCCACCGCCGGCGCCGGGGCGCGGTGGTGGCGGAGTGGGGCGTGGGCCGATGGCCGGCGCGCGTCATCTGTGGGCGTTTCCTCGATCCCCGCGGCTCTGTCGGCCGCGTGTCGCCTGATGGGGGCGAGTGGGATCGGGCCGGCGAGGCCGCGCGCACGCGCCGTCCTCGCCCCGGTCTTATCGCCGTCTGTGAGGGCTGCGGCTCCGCAGCCATCGCCGGCCCGCGGGCCGGCCCGACTGGACCGGCCGCGTTCGACGTCGTTGTCGACCCGCCGTATTGCGATGGCGCTGCGATAAACGAAGAAGATCGCGCGTGCAACCCGTTCTTCGAAAATTCAGTATGCAATCAGTAGAAGATCTGTCGATAAAGCTTAGCTTCGCGGCCGGACCGGCCGTCCGGCGCCGGTCCGAAGGGGCGACCGGCGGCCGCCCCCCGCGGTCCGCGAGCCGTCTCAGGCGGCCCGCACGGTCGCCAGGAACTGCGAGACCTCGGCCTTGAGGTGCTCGGACTGGCGCGACAATTCGGACGCCGAGGCCAGGACCTGGGAGGCCGCGGCCCCGGTCTCCTCCGAGGCGCGCGCCACGCTGATGATGTTGCTGGTGACGTCCGTGGTTCCGGTCGAGGCGAGGGCGACGTTGCGGACGATCTCCTGGGTGGCCGAACCCTGCTGCTCGACGGCGGCGGCGATCGTCGTGGCGACCGTGCTGATCTCGCGGATGCGCCCCGTGATCGACCCGATGGCCGTGACGGCCCGCCCGGTCGCACCCTGGATCTGGCCGATCTGTCCCGAGATCTCCTCGGTCGCGCGGGCGGTCTGCGAGGCGAGTTCCTTGACCTCGGCGGCCACCACCGCGAAGCCGCGTCCGGCCTCGCCCGCCCGGGCCGCCTCGATCGTCGCATTCAGCGCCAGCAGGTTGGTCTGGCTGGCGATGTTGGAGATCAGCCCAACCACGTCGCCGATCTTCGCCACCGCCCCGCTGAGCTCCTGCACGAGCGCCGCGGTCTGGTCCGCCTCGCCCACCGCCTGCTGGGCAAGGTCGCTCGCGCCGTCGGCCTGCCGGCCGATCTCCTGCACGGAGGCGCCCAGTTCCTCGGCCGCCGTCGCCACGGTGTTGACGTTGGTGGCCGCCTCCTCGGCGGCGGTCGCGACCGTCGTGGTCCGCCTCGCCGTCTCGGTCGCCGTCGCGGTCATGCTCTGGGACGTGGCCTGCAGCTCGGTCGCCGAGGAGGTGACCGTGCCGACGATCCCGCCCACCGCCGCCTCGAAGCTGTCGGCCATCTGGCGCATGCCGGCCTTGCGCTGCTCCTCGGCGGAGGCGCGGGCCAGCGCCGTCTCCTCCTCCAGCTGCCGCGTCCGGATGATGTTCTCCCGGAACACCTGCACGGCAACCGCCATCGCGCCGACCTCCTCGCGACGCTCCTGGAACGGCACCGCCGTGCCGGTCTCTCCCCTGGCGAGTTCGCCCATCACGGCCGTCATCTGCCGGATCGGGGCCGAGACGGTCCAGTTCAGCAGCACCAGTCCGAGGGCCGCCACCGCCAGCATCGCTCCCATGCCGAGCATGACGGCCTGCCGCGAGCTGCTGGCCGCCTGAGCGGCGGTGCGGGAGCGCTCCTCCAGAAGGGTGCGCTCGATCCGCGCGATCTCCGCGGCCTTGGCGCGCACCGCGTCCATCAGCACCTTTCCGGCCCCCGAGATCTCCAGCTGCCGGGCCTCTGCGCGGGTCTGCTCGTCCCTCATCAGCGCGATCTCGCGCTCGGCGATCGTGCCGCGCCAGTCCTGCGCGTGGCGCTCGAGGCCGTCCAGGCGCTGGAGCTGGGCGGGATTGTCGGAGACGAGGGCGCGGACCCTGGCCATGGCTTCCGTGAAGGCGCGGCCGCCCGCGTTGTAGGGCTCCAGGAATTTCGCATCCGCGGCCAGCAGGTAGCCGCGCACGCCCGTCTCCTGGTTGACCATCGCCGTGGTGAGCACCTCGACCTGCGCGAGCACTTGGTAAGTGTGGTCGCGCCAGTCATTCGCCTCCTCGATCGTGGCGAGGCTGCGCCAGCCGGTGAGAGAGAACAGGCCGGCCGCGCCGATGAAAGCCGCGAAGACGACGAGGAGCTTCGTGACGATGCGGAGGTTGAGGAGGACACGCATTCCGGCTGATCCCGTTGAGACGGACTGCCCCGGCGGGGCGGAATCGCCGCGCCCCGGTCGAGACGCCGGCATGATGGGCTTGGCTGGTTAAAGCGTCCTAAAGTCGCCGTCGGACCAATGCAAATCACCACGCCTTCCCTTGAGGATGGCGATGGTGAATAGGTACATGCTCCTAAAAGCCGAAGCGGTGATACGCCGGCTCAAGAGCCGTATCGTTGCGGCAGGAGCTGTCTCGCGCGAGCGAGGAGGCGGGATGACCCGCGCCACCCGGCCACCGCGGGTGTGGCGTCGCTGCAAGCCTCGACGGAGACGCGCGATCGCGGCCCTTCCGGATGACGCCGCGTCAGCATGCTGTCATGGGAGATGCGCAAGCCGGCCCCACGCTGAAGCGGGGGCGCGACGTGGATTCTGCATTCTTCCGGCTGGCCGCGCTGGCCGGCGGTCTCCTGGCCGGCGGTCTCCTGGCGGGTGGCGGCCTCGGTGCCGCGGCGCAGGCGCAGCAGCTGCGCACGCCCAACCTCGCCACCGCGGACGGGCCGGTCTCCGTCGAGGTCGGCGGGATCCCTTTCGTGAACCAGGGTCTGCAGGGCGCGGCCCGGCTGCCCGCCGCCACCCGCGACTTCCTGGGCGACACGCTGGGCTCCTTCTCGTCGCTCGCCATCGACCTCGAGACGTGGCGGCGCCGTGGGGACACCTATGCGGGCACGCTCTACACGCTGCCGGACCGTGGCTACAACAATCCGGATGGCGGCCTGTTCAGCGACTATGCCGGGCGCCTGAACCGCTTCTCGCTGACCTTCGCGCCCTATGCGGGGCCCGCGCTGCCGCAATCGCCCGGGTCGCAGCGCCAGATCACGCTCGCCCAGGATGGCGGGATCGTGCTCACCGACGCCAAGGGCCAGCGCTTCAGCGGCCTCGATCCGGGCGCCGGCACGACGACCCAGCTCGGCGCCGTCCTGCCCTCGGCCGCGAGCGGCCCGAGCGCCGGCCGCATCAGCCTCGACGCCGAGGGGCTGGTGCGCAAGCTCGACGGCTCCTTCTACGTCAGCGACGAGTACGGGCCGAACATCTACTACTTCGACCGCGACGGCCGGCTCCAGGGCGTGCTCGGGATCCCGGCGGCCCTCAAGCCGGTGACCGGCGGCGCCCTGAACTTCAACTCCGTCACTGCGCCCGACACCGGCCGGCGCAACAACCAGGGCCTCGAGGCCGTCGCGCTGACACCGGACGGGCGCGGCCTCGTCACCATCCTGCAGAGCGCGACGATGCAGGATTCCGGACCCAGCCAGCAGCAGCGGACGAACACCCGCATCCTCGTCTACGACGTCTCGGCGAACCCGACGCCGGCGGCGCCCGCGCGCGCATACGTGCTCCAGCTCCCCACCTACCAGCAGAGCGGCAATGGCGGCGCCCCGAACCGCACCGCCGCCCAGAGCGAGATGCTCGCCCTGAACGACACGCAGTTCCTGGTCCTGTCGCGGGACTCGAACGGGCTCGGCACCGGCGCGACCACCCCGATCGTCTACAAGAGCGTGCTGCTCGTCGACGTCGCGGGCGCCACCAACGTGGCGGGCACCGCCTACGACGGCACCGCGCCGCTCGCGCCGGGCGGCACGCTCGCGCCCGGCATCACGCCGGTGCACACGACCGAACTCGTCAACATGCTGAACCCGACGCAGCTCGGCCGCTTCGGCATGAACCTCTCGACCAACCCGGCGACGCCCACCACCCTCTCGGAGAAGTGGGAGGCGATGGGCCTCGTGCCCGTGCTGAGCGAGAAGGCGCCCAACGACTACTTCCTGCTCGTGGGCAACGACAACGACTTCCTGACCCGCCGGGGCCAGATCAACGGCCAGCCCTACGACGCGGGGCTCGACAACGACAGCGTGATCCTGGCCTACCGGCTGACGCTGCCGACCTACGTCGATCCGCTCTCCCTGGCCGTGATGAGGCGGACCGCCCCGGTGGTGCTCCAGGGCCTCGGCGCCGGGGCCCTGAGCGTCGCGGCCGCCGCCGTGCGCGGCCCGGCGGACCACCTCGCGGCCCTGCGCCGGGGCAGCCGCTCCCCGGAGGCCGGGGCGGGTCCCTGGGGCGCCGGGTCGGGCGTCTGGATCGGCGGCGACGTCGTCTTCGCGGATTCGCCCCGCAACGGCGGCCTCGCCTCCGACCGCACGCTCGCGCAGGGCTCGGCCGGGTTCGACCTCCCGCTCACCGGCCCGTGGCGGGCGGGCCTCGCGGTCGGAGGCGGGGGCGGCCGCCTCGACCGCCCCGGCGGCTTCCGCCAGGATCAGGCCGGCTTCACCGCCTCGGCCTATGCGGGCTATTTCGGGCCCGGCTTCTACGCCCAGGGCATCCTCGGCGGCGCGCCGTTCCTCGACTTCACGGGCCTGCGCCGGCCCGCCGCCTACGGCCTGACCGCGGAGGGCCGGACCGGCGGCAGCGGCTTCGCCCTCGACGGCGAGGCCGGCCTGCCCCTCGACGTCGGGGCGCTGCGCGCGACGCCCTTCGCGGGGATCACCTACCTGTCGGCCACGGTCGACGGCTTCACCGAGACGGGGGCGGCGGGCAACAACGTCGCCTACGCGGCGCTCACCGCCCGGCAGACCACGGCGCGCTTCGGCGCCGAACTCGCCTATCACGGCTTCGGCGGCGGCTTCGTCCCCTCCCTGCGCGTCGCCTACAGCCTCGCCGCCGGGCCGCAGCAGGCGAGCGCCTCCGTGCGCCTCGCCAGCGTGCAGCACGCGCTCGCGGCGGCGACGCTGCCGGTCGCCTTCGCCCGGCGCGACGTCGTCGGCGCCGGGATCGGTCTGCAGGGCAACCTGACCGAGCGGCTCGGCTGGCGCCTCGACTACCAGGCCTCTCTCGGCACCCGCGCCGGCATCGCCCACGGGGTCACGGCGGGGCTGCGCTACCAGTTCTGAGGCCGAAGCGGTCGCGCCAGGCCGGCAGCGCCCCCGGGAAGGGGAGGGCGGTGGCGGCGCGCACCCCGATCGCCACCGCCCGCGCCAGGGTGCGGGCGGCGGCGTCGCCGAGGCGGGCGAGGTCGCCGACCGGGTCGGCGAGGGGCGCGCGGCCCGTCGCCACGGCGAAGACCAAGTCTCCGTCGAGGGGCGTGTGGGCCGGCAGGATCGCCCGGGCGAGGCCGTCCTGCGCCATCACGGCGAGGCGCCGCGCCTGCGCCTTGCTCAGGACCGCGTCGGTCGCCACCACCGCCAGGGTCGTGCTGGCGCCGGGCGGCGCGGCGCGCGGCCAGGCCAGGGCCTCCGGCGGGATCCGCGGGGCCGGGCCGCGCCCGCCGAACTCGTCGCCGACCTCGAAGGGCCCGGCCCAGAAATGCGGCCCCTCGCCGACCGTGACGCGCCCGAAGGCGTTGACCGCGACGAGCGCCGCCACGCGGGCGTCGAGGCCCGCGACGCGCGAGGAGGCGGAGCCGAGCCCGCCCTTCAGGTTGGCCGTGGTGGCGCCGTAGCCCGCCCCGACGGTGCCGAGGGCCACCGGCCCCGCGGTCGCGGCCGCGGCCGCCGCGAAGCCGAGGTCGCGGTAGGGCGGGAGGCGGCCCCACGCCTTGTCGCCGCCGTTGAGGAGGTCGAACAGGATCGCCGCGGGCACGATCGGCACGCGCACCGGCCCGACCGCGAAGCCGCGCCCCTGCTCGGCCAGCCACGCCGTCACGCCGGCCGCCGCGTCGAGGCCGAAGGCCGAGCCGCCCGACAGGACGAGGGCGTCGATGCCCTGCACGGTCCGCTCGGGATCGAGCAGGTCGGTCTCGCGGGTGCCGGGCCCGCCGCCGCGGATGTCCACCGCCGCCGTGGCGGGCGCGTCGAACAGGATCGCGGTCACGCCGCTCGCCGCACGCGCGTCCTGCGCGTGGCCGACGCTGAGACCCGGGATGTCCGTGAGATCGTTCCTCATCTGGCGCGGCACTCCGTCACGATGGGTGGGCCGGACGGGCGGGCCGCGGAACGGGCGGCCGCCGATCCGCATTGGCCATCCCGGCCCGCGCGGCAGGCACGGCCCGCGCGGCAGGGCGTCGCGTCCCCCGCGCGGCACCCGGCCCCGTCACGCATAGCTCGGCAAACACACCAGAAACAGTCGATGCGTAGAAGACCGGCATGCGGCATGCCTTGGAATCGGTATCAATACCAGGACGGGAGAGCCCGAAGCCTCTCCCGCCGCGCTCTCGAGAGGGTCCGACCCGTCCGATGTCGTCAGGAACGAGCAGGTCCCCGCGCCGGTCGCGGCGCGGCACCGTGATCCTCATGCTCCTGCTTCTCGTCGGGGGCGGCGGCGCCTACGCGTGGCAGCGCAACCAGGCCGCCGCGCCGGCGCCGCGCGCCGCGCGGGCGCCCGCCCCGGTCCCGGTGCTCCTCGCGAGGGTGGAGCAGGGCCCCTTCAACGTGGTGCTCGGCGGGCTCGGCACCGTCCAGGCCTACAACACCGTCCAGGTGCGCAGCCGCGTGGACGGCGAGATCCAGAAGGTGGCGTTCCGGGAGGGGCAGGTCGTGCGCAAGGGCGACCTGCTCGTCCAGGTCGATCCGCGTCCCTTCCAGGCGACCCTGGACCAGGCGCGGGCGAAGAAGACCCAGGACGAGGCCAACCTGCGCAACGCCAGGGCGGACCTGGAGCGCTACACCAAGCTCGGCGAGTACGCCTCCCGCCAGCAGACCGAGACCCAGGGCGCGACGGTGGCCCAGCTCACCGCCCAGGTCGCCTCCGATCAGGCGGCGATCGACAACGCCGAGACCCAGCTCGGCTACGCCACGATCCGCGCCCCCCTGGACGGCGTCACGGGGTTCCGGCAGGTCGACGTCGGCAACATCGTCAACGCCTCGACCCAGACCGGCATTGTCACCATCACGCAGGTCGAGCCGATCTACGTCGTCTTCACGGCGCCCGAGGAGGAGCTGCAGCAGATCGCCGAGGCCCACGCGGCCGGCCCGGTGCCGGTCGAGGCGTGGTCCACCGACGGCCAGCGGAAGCTCTCGGACGGCACGCTGAGCGTGATCAACAACCAAGTCGACACGGCGACCGGCACGATCCGCCTGAAGGCGAGCTTCCCCAACCGGAACCACGCGCTCTGGCCGGGCCTTTCGGTCTCGACGCGCATGCGCATCGGGGTCGAGAAGGAGGCCGTGACCGTGCCGGAGGACGCCGTGCAGCACGGGCCGAAGGGCCTCTACGCCTTCGTGGTCGGCGAGGACGGCAAGGCGCGGGTGCAGCCGATCACGGCCGGGCATTCCAGCGAGGGCCGCACCGTCATCCGCCAGGGGCTCACCCCGGGGCAGAGCGTCGTCAAGGAGGGTCAGTCCCGCGTGCAGGACGGCGGCCCCGTGGCCGAGCGCCGGCCCACCGGGACGGCCCAGGCGCAGGCCCCCGCGACCGGAGCGCCCTGAACCATGAAGGGCGGCATCTCAGCCTATTTCATCCGCTATCCCGTCGCGACCTCACTGATCATGGCGGGGATCCTGTTCGTCGGGATCGTGGCCTACCCGCTGCTCGGCGTCGCGCCGCTGCCCCAGGTCGACTTCCCGACCATCCAGGTGACGGCGCAGTTGCCGGGCGCCAGCCCGGAGACCATGGCCTCCTCGGTGGCCCAGCCCCTGGAGCGCCAGTTCTCCCAGATCCCCGGCGTCAGCCAGATGACGTCGTCGAGTTCGCTCGGCGTCTCGTCGGTCTCGGTGCAGTTCGACCTGTCGCGCAACATCGACGCGGCGGCGAACGACATCCAGGCGGCGATCAACGCCGCGGGCGGGCAATTGCCCAAGAACCTGCCGAGCCCGCCGACCTACCGGAAGGTGAACCCGGCCGATTCGCCGATCCTGATCCTGTCGGCGACCTCCGACACGCTGCCGCTGATCGAGGTCGACGACGCCGTCGACGTGCAGTTCGCCCAGCGCATCAGCCAGATCTCGGGCGTCGCGCAGGTGCTGATCGGCGGCCAGCAGAAGCCGGCGGTGCGCATCCAGGTCGATCCGGCCAAGCTCGTCGCCAAGGACCTGTCGCTCGAGGACGTGCGCGCCCAGCTGTCGATCACCACGGTCAACAACCCGAAGGGCAATTTCGACGGGCCGACCCGCAGCTTCACGGTCTACGCCAACGACCAGCTGACCGAGGCGAAGGACTGGAACAACGTCATCATCGCCTACCGCAACGGGGCGCCGCTGCGGGTGCGCGACATCGGGCAGGCGGTGGCCGGCCCCGAGGACGCCAAGCAGGCGGCCTGGACCAACGGCCAGCGCGGCGTCTTCCTGGTGATCTTCAAGCAGCCCGGCGCCAACGTGATCGACACGGTCGACCGCATCAAGGCCGAGCTGCCGCGCCTGCGCGCCGCCCTGCCGGCCGCGATCAAGGTCGAGGTGCTGAGCGACCGCACGCAGACGATCCGCGCCGCGGTCGAGGACGTGCAATTCACCCTGCTCCTGACGATCGGCCTCGTCGTGGCGGTGATCTTCGTCTTCCTGCGCAGCCTGTGGGCGACGGTGATCCCGAGCATCACCGTGCCGCTGTCGCTGCTGGGCGCCTGCGCGCTGATGTGGATGGCCGGCTACACCCTCGACAACCTCTCGCTGATGGCGCTCACCATCTCGGTCGGCTTCGTGGTCGACGACGCCATCGTGGTGCTGGAGAACATCGCCCGCTACCTGGAGGAGGGGATGAAGCCCCGCGAGGCGGCCCTCAAGGGGGCGGGCGAGATCGGCTTCACGATCGTGTCGATCTCGGTCTCGCTCGTGGCGGTGCTGATCCCGCTCCTGCTGATGGGCGGCATCATCGGGCGGCTGTTCCGCGAATTCGCCGTCACCCTGTCGATGGCGATCGGCGTCTCGGCCTTCGTGTCGCTGTCGCTGACGCCGATGATGGCCTCGCGCTTCCTGCGGCCGCACGCGGAGGAGCGGCACGGCCGGCTCTACCGCTTCAGCGAGCGCGTCTTCGAGGGGATGGTGAGCGGCTACGCGGCCGCCCTCGACGTGGCCCTGCGCCACCGCTTCATCACCCTGCTCAGCTTCCTGGCGACGGTGGCGCTCACGGTCCACCTGTTCATGATCATCCCGAAGGGCTTCTTCCCGCAGCAGGATACGGGGCTCATCACCGGCATCACCGAGGCCGGGCAGGACATCTCCTTCCGGGCCATGCAGCGGCGCCAGGAGGAGGTCGGCCGGGTGATCCAGTCCGACCCGGACGTCGCGAGCATCGCCATGGCGATCGGCGGCAACGGGCAGTCGCTCAATACCGGGCGCATGTTCATCACGCTCAAGCCCCGCGACCACCGCACGGCGGACGCCTTCGAGATCATCCGGCGGCTGCGGCCGCAGCTCGACCGGCTGATGGGCGTGAAGGTGTTCCTGCAGGCCGCCCAGGACGTGCGGACCGGCGCGCGCGCCTCGCGCACGCAGTTCGAGTACACGCTGCAGGACCCTGACCTCGACGAATTGAACACGTGGTCGCCGCGGCTCCTGGAGAAGCTGAGGACGCTGCCGGAGCTGCGGGACGTCGCCACCGACCAGCAGACCAGCGGCACCACGCTGACCCTGCGGATCGACCGCGACGCGGCCTCCCGCTTCGGCATCACGCCGCAGCTGATCGACGACACGCTCTACGACGCGATCGGCCAGCGCCAGATCGCCCAGTACTTCACGCAGCTCAACAGCTACCACGTGGTCCTGGAGATCCTGCCGGCCCTGCAGGGCACGCCGGAGACGCTGCGCAGCATCTACGTGAAGTCGCCGACGACGGGCGGGCAGGTGCCGCTCGCGGCCTTCGCCTCCTGGTCCACCGACCCGGTCCGCCCGCTCTCGATCAGCCACCAGGGCCAGTTCCCGGCGGTGACGATCAGCTTCAACCTCGCGCCGAACGTGGCGCTGGGCCAGGCGACGGCGGCGATCGAGCAGGCGAGCCGCGACCTCGGGGTGCCGCCGACCGTGATGGGCGGCTTCCAGGGCACGGCCCAGGCCTTCCAGCAATCGCTCAGCACGGTGCCGCTGCTCATCGTGGCGGCCCTGATCGTGGTCTACCTGATCCTGGGCGTGCTCTACGAGAGCTACATCCACCCGCTCACGATCCTCTCGACGCTGCCCTCGGCGGGCGTGGGCGCGCTGGCGATGCTGCTCGGCTTCGGCTTCGACTTCAGCCTGATCGCCCTCATCGGCATCATCCTGCTGATCGGCATCGTGAAGAAGAACGGGATCATGATGGTCGACTTCGCCATCGCGGCGGAGCGGGCCGAGCACCTCTCCTCCGAGGAGGCGATCCGGCGGGCGGCGATCCTGCGCTTCCGCCCGATCCTGATGACCACGATGGCGGCCCTGCTCGGCGGCATCCCGCTGATGTTCGGCACCGGCACCGGCGCGGAGATCCGCCAGCCCCTCGGCTACGCCATGGTCGGCGGGCTCGCGGTGAGCCAGGTGCTGACCCTGTTCACGACGCCGGTGATCTACGTCTACCTCGACACGCTCGCGCAGTACCTGTCCGGATCGAGGCCGGACAGGCCCCAGGGCGGGGAGGGCGAGGCGGACCCTGCCGATCCCTACCGGCGCGAGCGGGAATTGCAGGCGGCGGAGTGAGGCGGTTCTCGATCGATGGGCGCGGCAGCGAGCCTGCGCGCGGCTATCCTCCGAACCGCCCCGCCAGCGCCGTGCTCAGCCGCTCGCCCTCCGCGATGAAGCGGGCGGAGGCCTCCTGGGCCGAGGGCGTGCAGATCCGGTAATTGACCGCGTAACCCCGATAGCCGCGATTGTAGGCGCCCGCGAGCCGGTCGCGGCGGCCGGGCGTGGTCCCCTCCGCCTCGAGGAGGGCCTTCATCCGGGCCGGCCACTCGGCCGCGTCCGCCTGCCCGCAGAGGTCGCGCAGGAAGCTCAGCGCCCCGATGATCTCGGACAGGCGCAGCAGGTCCTTGTCGTAGGGGGCCGGCGCTTCCGGCGGCGGGGGAGGCTCCTTCTCGGGCGGTTTGGCGGGCGCGGCGGGCTTCGCCCGCCCCTGCTGCGCGAGAACCGGGGCCGGCGCGAGCCCGAGCAGAGCCGCGAGCCCGAGGGCGAGCAGCCGCCTCACGGCGGGCCCTCCACCGCCGCCACCGCCTCGGCCAGGATCGCGAGCAGCCCGTCCGTGGTCGGCAGGGCGGCCGCCTCCGCCACCGTCACCCAGCGCACGTCGAGGGCCTCGTCGCCCGGGGCGGGCTCGTGGCGCAGCCAGCGCGCCGCGTGCGCCATGATCACGAAGTGGTGCAGCACGCGGCCGTCGCCGTCGCGCTCGATCACCTCGGTCGGCGACAGGCCGGCCACGATCTCCGCCTCGACCCCGACCTCCTCCCGCAACTCGCGCAGGGCCGTCTCGGCGAGGCGCTCGCCCGGCTCGACCAGCCCTCCGGGCAGCGAGTAGAGCCCGTGCAGGGGCGAGCCGCCCCGGGAGGCGACGAGCACCCGGCCCCCGCGCACCACCGCCACGGAGGCGGCGAGGTAGGGGCGGGCCGGGTAGCGCCGGCCCTGCGGGTCGCTCGCCGTCACGGACGCAGGTCGGCGACGCGGCCGTCCTCGAGCGCGACCAGGATGTGGAGGCCGCGCCCGCGGCCCAGCACCACCGGCGCGGCCCGCGCCGGGGAAGGCAGGGCGATGCGGGCGCGCTCGACGATGCCGCCCTTCAGGGAGAGCAGGGCGAGGGCGGAGCGGTCGCGGGTCGGCACCGCGAGCGCCGGCACGCCGTCGCCGTCGAGATCCGCCGCCGCGCCGGCCTCGGCATAGCCGGGCGCCTCGCCCGCCAGGACGGCGCCGCCGGGACCGATCCGCCAATGCTGCAGGCGGCCCTCGCCCGGCGCGCCCCGCACCAGCGCCAGGGTGACGCGGCCCGATCCCTCGAAATCGCCCGAAGCCGCGGGGCCCGGCACGCCGCCCTCGGCCGGGGTCTCGGCGGCGACGCCCCAGCTCTCGCCCTCGCGGGCGATCACCACGAGGCTCGCCTTGTCGGCCCGGACCTTGGCGGCGAGCAGGCAGAGCCGCCCGTCGAGGTCGACGGCCTGGACCGTCCCGCCGGCGAAGACCGCGTCCTCGCCCGCCGCCACCGTCGAGGTGGCGATCGGGACCGGCTTCGGGTCGGCGCTGCGGGCCACCGGCTGGCGCTCGCGCACCGTCACGGTCGCGGCGGCGGGGCGGCCGTCCGGGGCGCTGCGCGGATGGCTGAGGAAGGCCGAGACCGGGCCGGACAGGGCCCGCCGGGAGCCCGGCACCGCCCCCCGCGGCGTCTCGGAGGCGGAGAGACCCTCGGCAGCCCAGGCCGGGATCGGCGTCGCGGCGACGCCGCCCTCGTCGAGCGACACGATCGCGCCGCCCTCGGCGCCCCAGGCAACGGCGACGCCGCCCGGGCGGCCGCGCGGCATCAGCCCGGAGGTCTCGGCGGCGAGGGAGACCTCGCTGCCGGGGCCGCGGATCTCGGTCACCCGGAAGGGCAGGGGCAGGAGCGAGACGGCGGGCTCGGCCCGCGCGGCGGCGGTGAGGCCGGCCGCGAGACCGACCAGCAGGGCGAGCGCGAGCGCCGCCCGCTCAGACATGCTGGCCGCCGTTGATGTGCAGCTCCGCCCCGTTCACGTAGGACGAGGCCTCGGTGCACAGGAAGTAGATCGCCTTCGCCACCTCGTCGGGGGTGCCGAGCCGCCGCTGCGGAATCTGGGCCACGAGCTTGTCGGTGCCCGGCGACAGGATCGAGGTGTCGATCTCGCCCGGCGAGATCGCGTTCACGCGCACGCCGAGTGGCCCGAAATCCGACGCCATCTCGCGGGTCAGCCCGGCGAGCGCCGCCTTCGAGGTGGCGTAGGCCGCCCCCGCGAAGGGATGCACCCGCGAGCCGGCGATCGAGGTGACGTTCACGATCGAGCCCCGCGCCCGGGTGAGCTCGTTGCACAGGCCGCGGGCGAGCAGGATCGGCGCGAAGAAATTGACCTGGAACACCCGCTGCCAATCGTCGAACGGGGTCGCGATGGCGCCCATCCGCTCGCCGCCGGGGGCCTTGGGCGAGATGCCGGCATTGTTGACGAGGGCGTGCAGCAGGCCGCCCTCCTCCTCCAGGCGCCGCGCCACCTCCTCGACCCCCCGCACGGTGTCGGCGGGGTCGGCGAGGTCGACCTGGAGGTGGTCCTCCGGCCCCATCTCCCAGGGGCAGTTCTCCGGGAAGGGGTGGCGCGAGCAGGTGATCACCCGCCAGCCCGCCGCGGAGAACCGCTTGACGGTGGCGTGGCCGATGCCGCGGCTGGCGCCCGTGAGCAGCATCACGCGCCGGCGTTCGTTGCTGGACTGGGCCAAGGCTTGTCTCGAATCCGGTGCGGGGCGCGCCGCCCCTCGGCGGCGCGGGTCGTGCGTCAGGTCTAAGCCCGGGTCGGGCGGAAATCCAGCCTCGCGGTGCCGCAGCGCAGCATCACGGGAAGAGCCGGCTGCGCTCCCAGCCCTCGCCGGCCCGGGTGAAGCGGACGCGGTCGTGCAGCCGGAAGTCGCCGTTCTGCCAGAACTCGATCGTGACGGGCGTCACCCGGAAGCCGGTCCAGTGGGGCGGCCGGGGCACCTCGTCCTCGCCGAAGCGCGCGGCGGCCTCCGCCACGGCCCGCTCCAGGGCGCCCCGGCTCTCCAGGGGCTCGGATTGCCGGCTCGCCCAGGCGCCGATCCGGCTGTCGCGGGGCCGCGTGGCGAAGTAGGCGTCGGCCTCCGCATCCTCGACGCGCCCCACGGCGCCCCGCACCCGCACCTGCCGGCGCAGGCTCTTCCAGTGGAACAGCAGCGCCGCCTGCGGGTTCTCGGCGAGTTCGAGCCCCTTGGCGGAGCGGGAATTGGTGTAGAAGACGAAGCCCTGCGCGTCCAAGCCCTTCAGCAGGACGATGCGCGCATCCGGCAGCCCGTCGCGGCCGGCCGTGGCGAGCGTCATGGCGTTGGGATCCTCCGGCTCGGACCCCTGCGCCTGCTCGAACCACTCGGTGAACAGCGCCCAGGGATCCGTGCGCTCGGTGAAATCACCGTTCGTTAACGCGGCCACGGCATCGTCCCTTTCATGTGACATCGGATGCGAGGACAGGCCGGCGTCGCAGGCTCGCGTCGCGGCGCTGGGGCCGGTCCCGCGGTGGGTACAGGTGGTATGCGTCGTCACGTGTGTAAAGCGAATTCCCCAGCGACACGGCGCCCGGCGGCACGCCTCCTCCGCGCGGCGCTGACCGGCGGCCTGCTCGTCGCCGGGGCGGGTTGCAGCCAGCCGCTGCTCGTCTTCCAGGCCAAGCCGCAGGCCGAGGCGCCGGCGCCCGAGCCGACCAGCACCGGCAGCATCGGGCCGGTCGCGCCCCGCAGCTTCGGGGGCGACCTCACGGCCGAGGATTGGCGCCGCGCCAGGGCCGCCCTCGCGGTGGCCCTCGATCCCCAGGGCAACGGCCGGCCGGTGAAGTGGGACAACCCGGATTCCAAGATGCGCGGCATGGTCAACCCGACCGGCCTGCCCTACGTCGCGCAGGACGAGATCTGCCGCAACTTCCTGGCGACGGTGATCGCGCCCACCGGCAGCCGCTTCGTGCGCGGCACCGGCTGCCGGCCCTCGGGAGGCTCCTGGGAGCTCAAGAGCCTGAAGGCGACGCGCGCCCCGGCCTGACCGGGCGGGGCCCCGGCCCGAATGGCCGGCCCGGCGGTCCCGCCGCCCGCGGGGTCGCCAAGGCGTTGCAAACCGGCAACACATCTCCCACATTGGCGGCAGAGATCATCACGGAGCGCCACCGCCCGGGCTCCGCAACGGCACCGGATCCCCATGCGCAATCCCTACGACGTGCTCGGCGTCAGCCGCACCGCCGACGAGGCCGAGATCAAGAAGGCCTTCCGCAAGCTCGCGAAAACCTATCATCCCGACCGCAACAAGAACGACGCCAAGGCCAAGGACCGCTTCGCCGAGGTCAACCAGGCCTACGAGATCCTGGGCGACGCCAAGAAGCGGGCGGAGTTCGACCGCGGCGCCATCGACGCCGAGGGCAAGCCGCGCTTCCAGGGCTTCGAGGGTTTCACGGGCGGCGGCGGCGGGCCGCGGGGCGGCTTCTCGGGCTTCGACTTCGAGTCGATGGCGCGCGGGCGCGGCGGCGCGGGCGGCGCGGGCGGCTTCGGCGAGGACATCTTCTCGCACCTGTTCGGCGACGCCTTCCGCGGCGCGGCCGGGGCCGGCGCCCGGACCACGGCCCAGAAGGGCGACGACGTCGCGGCGGAACTCACCGTGACCCTCGACCAGGTCGCCAGCGAGGCGAAGCTGCGGCTGAGCCTGCCCACCGGCCGCGAGGTCGAGGTGGTGGTGCCCAAGGGCGTCACCGACGGGCAGGCGATCCGCCTGCGTGGCCTCGGCCATCCCGGCCGGGGCGGCGGCGAGGCGGGGGACGCGCTCCTCACCATCCGGTTCGCGGCGGATTCGCGCTTCCAGGTCGAGGGCGCGGACCTGCGCACCAGCGTCGAGGTGCCGCTGGAGGACGCCGTGCTGGGCGGGCCGGTGCGGATCCAGACCCTGACCGGCGCGGTCGAGATGAAGATCCCGGCCATGACCAGTTCCGGCCGCACCTTCCGCCTGCGCGGCAAGGGCCTGCCGAGGAAGGACGGCACGCGGGGCGACCTCCTCGCCAGCGTGGCGATCATCCTGCCCGAGGGCGCCGACGAGGCGCTCCTCGATTACGCCCGCAAGCGGCGCAGCGCCCGGGCGACGACGGGCTGAGCCGCGGGCCGGACCGGACCGGCCCCGGGCGGTGGACGCCTCACGCGGCCCGCCGTCCCGGCGGCGCCCGCCGCCCGAATTCCAGCGCGCCGTCCTCCACCGCGCCGAAGCGCAGGGCCGCGAGATCGAGCACGTAGTTCTGGTGCAGCCGCCACGGCTTGCGCGTGCCCTGCTTGGGCAGCAGCGCCAAGCCGCGCTGGATGTAGCCCGAGGTGAAGTCGATCACCGGCTCCTCGCCCTCCGCCGCGCCCCGGCGCGGCGCGCACCACTCGTCGCCCCGCGCCTCCATGCGGGCGATCAGCCGGCAGACGAAGCGGGCGGTGAGCTCGGATTTCAGCGTCCAGGACGCGTTGGTGTAGCCGATCGAGACCGCGAGGTTCGGCACCCCGCTCAGCATCATGCCCTTGTACAGGAAGGTCTCGCTGGCCACGACCGGCCGACCGTCGACGCTGAGCGTCATGCCGCCCAGCATCTTCAGCCGCAGCCCGGTCGCCGCCACGATGACGTCCGCCTCGATCTCCGTGCCCGAGCGCAGCCGCAGGCCCGTCTCCGTGAAGGTCTCGACGTGATCGGTCACCACCGAGGCCCGGCCTGAGCGGATCGCCTTGAACAGGTCGCCGTCCGGCACGAAGCAGAGCCGCTGATCCCAGGGCTTGTAGCGCGGCGTGAAATGCGTCGCGACGTCGTAGTCGGGGCCGAGCTGGGCCTGGACGCCCTTGCGCAGCAGGCCGGCGAGCTGCTCGGGCCGGCGGCGGGCGAACTGGAAGAGGACGATCGCGAGCGCGATGTTCTTCCAGCGCGCGAGGCCGTGGGCGAGGGCCGCGGGCAGCCGCTTCCTCATCCAGGTCGCGACCCGGTCCTCCGCCGGCAGCGACATCACGTAGGAGGGCGAGCGCTGCAGCATCGTCACGTGCGCGGCGGTGCGGGCGAGTTCGGGCACCAGGGTGACGGCGGTCGCGCCGCTGCCGATCACCACGACGCGCTTGCCCGCATGGTCGAGATCGGCCGGCCAATCCTGCGGATGCACCAGGCGCCCGCGGAAGCGGTCCATGCCCGGCCAGTCGGGCAGGTAGCCCCGGTCGTAATCGTAGTAGCCGGTGCAGAGGAACAGGAAACGGCAGCTGAAGCGGGCGGCCCGCCGCTGCGGCCCCGCCTCCGCCTCCACGGTCCAGCGCGCCTCCTCCGAGCGCCACGCCGCGCTCACGACCCGGTGGCCGAAGCGGATCTTCCGGTCGATGCCGGCGGCGGCGGCGGTCTCGCGCAGATAGGCCAGGATCGCCGCGCCCTCGGCGATCGAGCGCTCCTCCCGCCAGGGCCGGAACGAGTAGCCGAACGTGTAGAGGTCGGAATCCGAGCGCAGGCCGGGATAGCGGAACAGGTCCCAGGTCCCGCCGATCGCCTCGCGGCCCTCCAGGATCGCGTAGCGCGCCCCGGGCAGAAGCGTCTGCAGGTAGTGGCCGGCCGCGATGCCCGAGATGCCCGCACCGACGACCAGCACGTCGAGTGCCTCCGAGCCTCCTGCCTCGCGCGGGGCCGCGCCGAGGTCGGTCTGATCCATGCTCTCTCCTCCCGATCGGCTCCGAGGCCCTGCATGGGCCGAAACCGGCGCTCAGGTCCAGGGACCTTCGTGCCTCAGGTCCAGGGACCTTCGTGCCTCAGGTCGGGGTCGCCACGGGGCCCGCGGCATGGGATATCGGCCCGTCGAGCTGCGCGGGGAAGGCGCCCATGATCGAGGTCCGCAAGATCGTCGTCACCGTCGAGGAGGTGCGCCACGACGGCGGCCCGATCCTCGCCGCGCCCGTGCTGAAGGGCGCCCTCGCCTGCGTGGTCCGCAATCCCTTCGCGGGGCGCTACGAGCCCGAGATCACCCCGATGATGGAGGCGCTGAAGCCGCTCGGGCTCGAATGCGCCGACAAGCTGCTGCGGGCCCTCGGGGGCGATCCGGGCCGGATCGAGGCCTACGGCAAGGGCTCGCTGGTCGGCGCGGCGGGGGAGCTGGAGCACGGCGCCCTCTGGCACGTTCCGGGCGGCTACGCCATGCGCGAGCGCCTCGGGCAGGCCCTCGCCATCGTGCCCTCGATGACCAAGGTCGGGCCGATGGGGGCGATCCTCGACGTGCCGATCCACCACAAGGACGCGGCCTATGTCCGCTCGCATTTCGACGGGATCACCGTCTGCGTCGCCGACGCGCCGCGGGCCGACGAGATCCTGTTCGCCCTCGCCATGACGACCGGCGGGCGGCCGCACGCGCGCGTGGGCGGCCTCGCCAAGGGGGACATCTCCCAGTGGAACGGCCTGCGCTGAGCCCTCAGGCGAAGATCCGCCCCAGCGCGGCGGCATCGAGGATCCGGTAGGCGCCGGGCGCGAGGTCCTCGGGCAGGGTCAGCCCCCCGACCCGGTCCCGGTGCAGGGCCGTGACGTGGTTGCCGAGCGCCGCGAACATCCGGCGCACCTGGTGGTAGCGCCCCTCGGTGAGGACGACGCGCGCCTGCCGCGGCCCCTGGGCCGTGAAGCCGACCGGCAGCAGGGGCGCCTCCTCGCCCTCCAGCATCAGGGTGCCCGAGACGAGGATCGCGCCCTCGTCGCCGCGCAGGGGCCGGTCCAGCTCCACCCTGTACTGCTTCTCGATCTTCGCCTTGGGCGAGATGATGCGGTGGAGGAGCGCCCCGTCATCCGTGACGAGGAGCAGGCCGGAGGTGTCCTTGTCGAGGCGGCCCACCGTGGAGAGGGCCGGCTCCCGGCGGCGCCAGCGCTCCGGCAGCAGCCCGTAGACGAGCGGTCCGGCCTCCTTGTGCGAGCAGGTGACGCCGGTCGGCTTGTGCAGCATCAGGGCGAGCGGGGCAGGGGGGTCGAGGGGCTCGCCCGAGACGGTGAGCCGCGCGGGCAGGTCCGCCGTCGCGGCGATCCGCCCGTCCGCCTCGCGCAGGGCCTCGCCGTCGAGGCGGATGCGTCCGGCCCGGGCCAGCGCCTGGATCTCCCGCCGGGAGCCGTAGCCGAGATTGGCGAGGAGCCTGTCGAGGCGGATGGTGGGGGTGCGGCTCATCGGATCGCCTCGTAGACCTTGTAGCCGTGGCCGCTCGCGCGCGCCGTGACCGTCCGGAACGCCTCGGCCAGCACGGCCTCGTAGGGCAGGTGAAGGTTGGCGGTCAGCCAGAGCGCGCCGCCGGGGCGCAGCACCTCCGCGGCGCGGCGGATGAAGGCCTGGCCGAGCCCCTGGTCCTCGCTCCCCTTCAGGTGGAAGGGCGGGTTCGTCACCACGAAGTCGAGCCGCCCGGGCAGGGCGTCGGCGCGGCGCGCATCCGCCCAGGCGACGTGCGCGCGCGGATCCTCGACGTTGCGGCGCGCGGCCGCCACCGCCCGGCGGTCGATGTCCGCGAGGGTCAGCGCCGTCACCGCGGGCGAGGCCAGCACCGCCCGGGCGATCACGCCGAGGCCGCAGCCGAGATCGGCGCCGCGTCCCTTGAGCGGCGGCAGGGTGTCGAGCAGGAGCGCCGTCCCGGGATCGATCCGGTTCCAGCTGAAGATGCCGGGCTGCGTCCACAGCCCGAGGTCCGGGAGGTAGCGCGGGGCGCCCTCCGCGAGCGCGGCCTCGATCCCGACCGGCGCCGCCGGCCGCTCCGCCCGGCAGATCCGGTGATGGCGCTTGGCGGTCTCGGCGACGGCGCAGCCGAAGCCGGCCATCTCCCGCCCGAGTCGCGACCCGCCGCGGTCCTTCGGCGCCAGCGCGGTGAGGCGGCCGGAGGGGCGCAGCACCCGCAACCCCTGCGCGAGTACCGCCCGCCGCTCCGCGGTGCCCGGCGGCGCCAGGATCACCACCTCGTCGAGCGTGTCCGCGGCGAAGTCCTCCAGCGCCGCGGCGCCCGGGACCAGCGGGGAGACTTGGCGTGCGCCCTCGCAGGTCGGAACCAGGTCCGGCGGCGGGGCTCCGTACACGGCGCGGGTGACGGCAGGTCGCGTCGAGGGGGTAGTCTCATCCATGTCCGGTCCCATCCGGACGAAGGTCCGGGCCCGGCTGCGATAGAACGGGCGGCACCCCGACCGCAACGTGATCTGCGCCGATGCAACCCGCAGGTGCTATAACGCAGGGTTAATGTCTGATAACATATGTGAACGGGTCACGCTGTCTCGGACCCTCGGACGGCCCCGATGCGCTTCCCGCTGCCTCTCGCCGGCGCTTTCACAGGTCTCGCCGTGGTGGCGGCGCTCGCGCTCCTGCAGCTCCTGGAGCACAATCGCCTGCTGGAGGTCGGCCTCAAGGAGCTGGAGATCGCCGGGCCGGCGGCGCTGGCCGCGACCCTCGCCGCCCTCGCCTGCGCGGCCGCCGCGGCGATCGGCCGGCTGACGTGCCAGAACCGGGCCTTGGCCGCGACCGCGCGCGAGCTCGAGCGGGATCTGGCGGCCCGGTCCTGGGAGGAGGCCCGGGGCCGGAGCATCCTGGCGGCCCTGCTGCGCGCGAGCGGGGAGGGCGTCGCGCTCCTGGACGGGGAGCTTCGCCTGACCTTCGTGAGCGCTCGCTGGGCCGGCCTCGTCGGCTGCGGCCCGCCGCGGGCGGTCTCGGGCCGCCGCGTCGAGGAGGTGTTGCCGGAGGCGGTCCGCGCGGCCTGCCTGGCGCTGCTCGAGGATCTGCGGGAGGGACGGGCGGGCGAGGCGATCCTGCCCTGCCCGCGCGAGGCCGCGGACTCGCGCGAGGCTCGGCCGGCGCGCATCGGCCTCGCGCTGCTTTCCCTGCCCGACGGCCCGCAGCCCGAGCGCTACGTCATCCTCTGCCGGCCGCTCGGCCCCGGGGAGCGGGCCGCCCCGGCGCCGCGCCCGGAGGCCGACTTCCTCGCCATGATGGGCCACGAGCTCCGCACGCCCCTCAACGTCGTGCAGGGCTACGTGGACCTCCTCGGCGCGCAATCCGGTCTGACGGCGACGCAGCGCCGCTACGTCGAGGCCGCCGGCGCCGCCACCGCCAGCCTCTGCACCATCGTCGACGACGTCGTCGACCTCGCCCGGATCGAGGGCGGCCTGGTTCAGCTCGACCCGCGCGGCTTTGCCCTGCACGCCCTGACCGCGGAACTGCGCATGCTGCTGCGCCACGCCGGCGGGGCCGAGATCGAGGTCGAGATCGATCCCGCCGTCGCGCCGCGGCGTCGCGGGGATCCGGACCGCCTGCGCCAAGTGCTGCTGTACCTGCTCGGCGGCCCGCCGGCCGAGCGTATCCGCGTGGTGATCCGCAACGGATCCGCGCCGGGCGCGGTCCGATTCTCGCTGACCGGGCCGGGCACGCGGGGCTGGGCCGGCCGGATCCGGGACTTCGAGCGGCTCCTCCCGCCCGCGAGCGGAACGCGGCTGGGCGGCAGGAATCTGCGCGTCTCGATCGCGGGCCGCCTGATCGCCCTCATGCAGGGGAGGACCGGCACCGCGTCGGACCGTGACGAGGAGGTCTTCTGGCTCGAATTCGATCTCCCGCCCGAGCTTCCTGCCGCGGCGCGGGCCCCGGGTCCTCCGGAGAGATCCGCGCGCGCCGCACCTGCCCGGCTCCTCCTCGCGGAGGACGTGGCGATCAACCGCGAACTCGGGCGCGTGCTCCTGGAGCGGGGCGGCTACCACGTGGACGTGGTCGGGGACGGAGACGCCGCCCTGGCCGCCGCCACGACGGGCCGCTACGACCTCGTCCTCCTGGACATGCGCCTGCCCGGCACCGACGGGTTCGCGGTGGTCCGGGAGATCCGCGCCCTCGCGGCGCCGCACTGCGCCGTGCCGGTCGTCGCGCTGAGCGCCGACGTCACGCCCGAGCAGGTGGCGCGCTGCCGCGCCGCCGGCATGGACGAGTGCCTCGGCAAGCCCTTCTCCCGGGCCGACCTCTACGCCGTGATCGAGCGGCTGCTCTCCGCGCGGGTGCCCGTCCCGGCCTCCGGGTGAGGCCGGGGTCTCAGACGCTGTCGGGACGATCACGTCCGGACAGCGTCTGAGAAGCCCGCGCGGCGCTTGAGCGAAGCCGAAATCCGCATTGCGCCGCAATCCGTCGGATCACGAGCCCGCGCGGCGCTTGAGCGAAGCCGAAATCCGCATTGCGACGCAATCCGTCGGATTTCGGATCACGCCCCCCGGCCGTCCAGGGCGGCGGGGCGACGCGGTCGCGACCGGCGCGCTTGGCCGCGTAGAGGGCCGCGTCGGCCCCTCGCACGCGCTCCTCGACGGAGACGGCCCCGGCATGCCCGGCCGCGACCCCGAGGCTCACTGTCACCACCTCCGAGCGGCCGCCGCCCGCGTGCGGGATCGCCAGCGCCACGAATGCCGCCCGGAGGCGCTCGGCCGCGGCGAGCGAGGCAGGCGGCTCGATTGCATCCGGTGCCCGCGGCCCGCAGGATGGCCCGGATGGCGACCCACGACGTCCTCAACCAGAGCACGCCTTTCGCGGACGTGAACCTGATCGCCGCCGACGCGCCCCTGCGGGGCGCCCTGCGGGCGAACGGGGTCGATCCCGACGAGCCCGGGCTGGCCGCCTTCGGGGCGGAGTGGGGCGCGGCGGAGCGCCTCGAGGGCGGCCGCCTCGCCAACGAGAATCCGCCGCGGCTGCGCACCCACGACGCGAGCGGCCGCCGCGCCGACCGGGTGGAGTTCCACCCCGCCTATCACGCCCTGATGCGGGCGAGCGTGGGGGCGGGCCTGCACGCCTCGCTCTGGGACGGCGCGGCGCCGGCCCTGCCGTTCGGCCGGGGCCACGTGGCGCGGGCCGCCCGCCTCTACGCCGTCGCGGGTGTCGAGAGCGGCCATCTCTGCCCCATGACCATGACCAGCGCCGCGGTGGCGGCCCTCGCCGCCGCGCCCGACCACCTCGCCGCGTGGTGGCCGCGCCTCACCTCCCGCCGCTACGATCCGGAGTTCCGGCCGTGGTTCGAGAAGGCGGGCGTCACCCTCGGCATGGGGATGACGGAGAAGCAGGGCGGCACGGACGTGCGCGCCAACACCACGGCGGCGCGGCCCGCGGGCGACGACGTCTACCACCTCACCGGGCACAAGTGGTTCTTCTCGGCCCCGATGTGCGACGCCTTCCTGGTCCTGGCGCAGGCTCCCGACGGGCTCTCCTGCTTCCTGGTGCCCCGGCACCGGCCCGACAGGAGCGTCAACGCCCTGCGGCTGCAGCGCCTGAAGGACAAGCTCGGCAACCGCTCGAACGCCTCCGCGGAGGTCGAGTTCGAGGAGGCCTTCGGCTGGCGCCTCGGCGAGGAGGGGCGGGGGCTGCGCACCATCCTGGCGATGGTGCAGCTCACGCGGCTCGACTGCGCGGTGGCCTCGGCCGGGCTCGGCCGCATGGCCCTCGCGCTTGCGCTCCACCACGCCCGCCACCGCAGCGCGTTCGGGCGGCCCCTCGCCGACCAGCCCGCCATGCGGGCGGTGCTGGCGGATCTCGCCCTCGCCGTCGAGGCGCAGGTCGCCCTCGTGATGCGGCTCTCCGCCAGTTTCGACCGGGGCGAGGCGGTCCGCGCCCGTCTGCTCACCCCCGCCGCGAAGTACGCGGTCTGCAAGGCGGCGCCCGGCCTCGTCGCCGAGGCGATGGAGTGCCTCGGCGGCAACGGCTACGTGGAGGAGAATCCGCTCCCCCGCCTCTACCGCGAGGCGCCGGTCAACGCGATCTGGGAGGGGTCGGGCAACGTCATGGCCCTCGACGTGCTGCGCGCGGCCTCCCGCGCGCCCGAGGAGGCGCGGGCCGTCCTCGCCGCGCTCGCGGCGGAGGCGCGGGACCTGCCGGGCGCCGCCCGGGCCGCCCGCGACGTGGCGGAGGGCCTCGCGGCGCCGGACGCGCCGGCGCGGGCGCGCTTCGTCACCGGGCGCCTCGCCGCCCTCGCGGCGGCGGCGGCCCTGGCGACCTCAGCGCCCCCCGCCCTCGCCGAGGCCTATGCGCGCACGCGCCTCGCCGGGGAGCATGCCCTCTTCGGCAGCGCGGATCTCGGGCGGGAGGCGGACCTCCTGCTCGCCCGCGCCCTCCCGTGAGGCGGCGGGCGCCGGCCCGTCGGTGAACAGCACCCGGTGCATGATCCGCCCCGGCAGCAGGGTGAACAGGCCCGTCACCACCAATCCCCCGGCGAAGAGCGAGGTCATGGTCAGGCGATGGGCCGCGATGCGGCCCCGGCGGGCATGCGCCACCGCGGCGACGAGGGAGGCCAGCGTCGCCGCGGAGAGTCCGTGGATCCAGCCGAACGGCCCGAACTGCCGCACCTGCCAGATCCCGAACGAGCTGAGCGCGACGAGCGCCATCAACCCGACCCAGACCCATCCGAGCCCGCGATGACGGGCACCGCCCCTCGGCAGGACGAGCTGCGCCGCGCCGAGCCCGAGGGCGGCGAGGGCGGCCGCGGCGTGGATCTGGATCAGCGGCGAGGCGGTGAGCAGGGGGTGCAGCGTCATGGCGGGCCCGGGCTGGACCGCCGCGCGGGGCCGTGGCCGCCCGGGGCGCCGGCCCTATGATGGCGCCGTCACCATCCGGGGAGGATGTTGTCATTGTCAACATCGCGGCGGGGCGGGGCGGCGCCCTATCACCACGGCGACCTGCGCCGGGCCCTGCTGGCGGCGGCGCGGGCGCTCCTTGAGGCGGGCGGTCCGGAGGCGGTGACGCTTCGCGAGGCGGCCCGGACGGCGTACGTGTCGCACAACGCGCCCTATCGCCACTTCGCGAGTCGGGACGCGCTGCTGGCCGCGCTGGCGGCCGAAGGGTTCGTCGCCCTGGCTGAGCGGCTGCGCGACGCCCGGGCGCGCGCCGCCTCCGAGCCACTCCCGGCGCTGGGCCGCGCCTATCTGGGCTTCGCCGAGAAGGAGCGGGCGCGGTTCCGCCTGATGTTCGGCGGCTCCCTGGAGCGCGCCGCGCATCCCGCCCTCGCGGCCGGGGCGGCGGAGGCGTTCGGGGTGCTGCGCGATTCGGTGGCGTCGGGCACCCCGCCGGAGCGGGTCGGCCCCGCGGCGATCCACGCCTGGGGCTTGGTGCACGGCCTCGCGACGCTGGTGGCGGACGGCCAGATCGGCCGGGAGGAGGCGGATGCGGCGCTCGGGCGGGGCGCGGGGCCGGGCTGAGGCCGAGGATCTCCCTCGACGGCGGCGCGGGCTCGCCTAGAGCAGCACCCGATCACGTTGCAATCGGGTGCTGCTCTCGATCTTTGATCTTGCCGCATTTTCTGCGACGAACCGGCATCCACTTCGTCGGAAAATGCTCTAGATCGGCCGCATGCTGCCGCGATTGCTCCTCTGCGCCCTCCTCGCCGCCCTGGCCTGCCTCGTCGAGGCGCGGGCGCAGGCCCCCGTCCGCAACGTCCTGCCCGGAACCTGCGAGACGCTGGTGCTCGGTGGGCGGGATGCCAGCGCCACCTGCGCGAACGAGCTCGTCAACGGCGTCGAGGGCCGCCGCACGATCTTCGAGTTCCGGTCGAGCGACGGGAACGCGGTCGCCTTCAGCGGCACGGGCGCGCCGCAGGAGCGGCAGGAGGAATTCGGAGTCGACGCGACCCAGCCGGTGAGCGTGCTGATCCTGACGAGCAAGGGACCGGACGGCGCGGTCCTGCGCGACACGCTGATGACGGTCGGCTCCTGCCGCTTCCCTCCGGCGGAGCCCGGCACCTCGCGGGTGGTCTGCGCCGCCGACACGCAGCGCGGGCGCTTCGAGGGCGTCTTCGTCACCAGGGCCGGCGCGAAGCCGTGACGGCGGCGCGGCCGGCCGGCCTCAGGCCGCCGACCCCGCCCGTGCCACCGCGCGCTTGACGACCTGCTGCACCTCGGGATTCGACAGGAACAGGTCGTGGTTGATGAGGCCGCCGCCGTAATCCGAGGCGTCGGCCACCCGCACGCCGAGGGCTTCGAGCCGCGCCCGGTCCACCGCGCCCGCCCGCGGCACGCCGCCCGCGAGGCTGCCCGAGACCGCGAGCGCCCGGTCGTGCGTGGAGGAGATCACCGTGATCCTGGCCGCGTCCGGGCCGAGCCGCTCGACGCCCTTGGTGAAGAGGTCGATGTCGATGTCGGGCGCGGCCAGGACCACGGCGCCGATCCGGCCAATCGCGGCCTCGCCGGCATCGGCGCGCAGCATGCGCAGCGTCTCCAGGGTGATGAGCGTGCCCATGGAATGCGCCACCACGTGGACGCGCCCGCCCCCGAGCGGGCCGCTCAGCGCGCGCAGCAGGTCCTCCAGCGCGTCCCGCGACCACAGCGCGCTCTCGCGGTCGTAGCCGTAATCGAGGGTCGAGCCGGCCGAGGGCCAGGTGAACAGGCCCGAGACCCCGCGGAAGCGGATGCCGTCCGACAGCCGCGCCGCGCTGATCGCGGCGGATTCGAAGGATTCCCGGTAGCCGTGCACGTAGAGCAGCACGTCCCGGCCCAGCGTGGCATCCGCGAAGGCCGTGGCGGCGTTCGGCCCGGTCTCGATGCGCGGGGCGGAGGCGATCGACCAGTCGCCGCTCACCGCGGCCGCGACCTTGCCGACCAGCGACCGGTCCGGTCCCGACAGGCGCAGCTCCGCGAAGGCGAGGCCGGCCCCGCGCTCCTCGGTGAAGTAGGGCGGCGCCTTCGGGTCGGCGGCGGGGCGCCGGGTCGTCGCGACGAGGAGGACCGGGCTGACCCCGAGGGCCGATTGCCGCTCCGGCACCGGTCCCGCCCCGGTGACGAGACCCTCGGCGAGGCAGCCGCCGAGGGCGGGCGCAGCGAGCGCGGCGGCGCCGAGCCGCAGCAGGCCGCGCCGGGTCGGCCGCGGGGATAGGATCGGGACGTCAGGCACGTTCGGGTCTCCGCGGCCGCGCTCTCGGGATAGGCGTGATGGCGGGTGATTCTGACCGCGGCGGGGCGAAGCGCGGTGCCGGAGCATCATTCGCCCGACCGATCGCCGGCTCGCCGCCGCGAAGGACGCGCGGCCGGGCCGGATTCCCGCGCCGGGCGGCTCCGCCAAAGGCGGCCCTCGACGGGGCGGCGGCGAGCCGGCAGAAAGACCCGATGACGCGCGTGCCGGCTCCCGACCTCGACCAACTCCTCAAGGGCAACCGGGCCGCGCTCGCCCGGGCCATCACGCTCGCCGAATCGAAGCGCGCGGATCACCGCGCCGCCGCCCGCGACCTCCTCGACGCGGCCCTGCCCCATACCGGCCGGGCCGTGCGGGTCGGCATCACCGGCGTGCCGGGGGTCGGCAAGTCCACCACCATCGACGCGCTCGGCGCCAACCTCACGGCGCAGGGCCACCGGGTCGCGGTGCTCGCGGTCGACCCGAGTTCGACCCGCACCGGCGGCTCGATCCTCGGCGACAAGACCCGCATGGCGCGGCTCGCGGTCGATCCGAACGCCTATATCCGGCCCTCGCCCTCGTCCGGGACGCTCGGGGGCGTCGCCGCCAAGACCCGCGAGACGATGCTGCTCTGCGAGGCGGCGGGCTTCGACGTGATCCTGGTCGAGACGGTCGGGGTCGGCCAGTCGGAGACGGCGGTGGCCGACCTCACCGACTTCTTCCTGGTGCTGATGCTGCCGGGGGCGGGCGACGAGCTGCAGGGCATCAAGAAGGGCATCCTCGAACTCGCCGACATGATCGCGGTCAACAAGGCGGACGGCGAGGAGGGGATGCGCCGGGCCAGGGCCGCGGCGGCGGAGTACCGGGCGGCGCTCCACATCCTGACGCCCGCGAGCGCCACCTGGACGCCCCCCGTGGTGACGATCTCCGGGCTCGCCAATCAGGGCCTCGACGGGCTCTGGGCCGCGATCCTCGACCACCGCGCCAAGATGACGGCCTCCGGCGAACTCGCGGCGCGGCGGCGGGCGCAGGACGTGAAGTGGATGTGGGCGATGGTGCACGAGCGCCTGCACCAGCGCCTCGTCGGCAGCGCGGAGGTGCGGGCGCGGACGGCCGAGGCCGAGCGGGCCGTGGCGGCGGGGGAGCGCTCGGCCGCCGCGGGGGCGGACCTCATCGCCGCGATGATCGGCTTGTGAGCCGGCGCTCGGGCGGGCCGGCGCCCGGCCTCGCCCACCGCGCTCCGACGCCGCGAAGGCCGGCCCGCCCATGGCCACGGCGCCGCGCGCGCCTATCTGCCTTCGGCACCCGTGGGGAGTATCTCTCCCACGGCAGGCGGGAGGGTTTCGGCCGCATGACGACCACGTTCTTCCTCGTGCGGCACGCCGCGCACGGCCATCTCGACCGCACGCTGTGCGGGCGAATGCCGGGCATCCGCCTGGGCGAGGAGGGGCGGGCGCAGGCGCGGGCCCTGGCGCTGCGGCTCACGCCGGAGCGGCTCGACGCCGTCTATGCCAGCCCGCTCGAACGCGCCCAGGAGACCGCCGCGCCGATCGCCGCGGCGGCGGGCCTCGGCGTGGACACGCTGCCGGGGCTGAACGAGATCGATTTCGGCGAGTGGTCCGGCCGCAGCTTCGAGGACTTGCACGGCGATCCGCGCTGGACCTACTGGAACACCGCCCGGCACGTCACCCGGCCCCCCGGCGGCGAGACGGTCCTGGAGGCGCAGGCCCGGGCCGTCGGCACCCTGGAGGCGCTGCGCGCGCGCCACGGCGAGGCGCGCCTCGCCCTCGTCAGCCACGCCGACGTCATCAAGCTCGTCCTCGCCTACGCGCTCGGCCTCGCCCCGGACGCGATGGGACGGTTCGAGGTCAGTCCCGCCTCGGTCAGCGCCGTCATCCTGGGGGAATGGGGCGCCAAGGTCGAGCGCATCAACGAGAGGGTTGCGGCATGAGCCGGCTCGACGACCTGCGCGACCGGGCCGCGTCGCTCGGCCCCTGGTTCCACAACATCGAGATCGCGCCGGGCCTGTTCACGGCGCCCGACCACTTCCTCGGCGACTACCCGACCGTGAAGTGGCGCGGCTTCGCGCACGCGATCCCCGCCGACCTCACCGGCAAGAGCGTGCTCGACATCGGCTGCAATGGCGGCTTCTACGCGATCGAGATGAAGCGCCGGGGCGCCGCCCGCGTGCTCGGCCTCGACGAGGATCCCGACTACCTCGCCCAGGCCCGCTTCGCCGCCGAGGCCCTCGGGGCGGAGATCGAGTTCCGCGAGGGCTCCGTCTACGACGTGGCGGCGCTCGGCGAGCGCTTCGACCTCGTCCTGTTCATGGGCGTGCTCTACCACCTGCGCCACCCGCTCCTCGCCCTCGACCTGATCCACGCCCACGCGGCGGCGGACATGCTGGTGTTCCAGTCGATGCAGCGCGGCGCCAGGACCGTGGCGGAGGTCGCGCCGGACTACGACTTCTTCGAGATGGAGCATTTCGACCGGCCGGACTACCCGAAGCTGCACTTCATCGAGCGCTCCTACGCGGGCGACCCGACCAACTGGTGGGCGCCCAACCGCGCCTGCACGGAGGCGATGCTGCGCGCGGCCGGCTTCGCCATCGAGAGCCATCCGGAGGAGGAGGTCTATGTCTGCCGCCGGGTGGAGGCGCCCCCCTTCGCGGGGCCGGTCTACCCGGCGCGGCCGGGGCGGTAGCGCCTGGAGCATGTGCCGACGAAGCGGATGCCGCCGCGTCGGACCATGCGGCGCCATCAACGGCCGAGAGCAGCGTCCGATCGCACCCTGATCGGGCGCTGCCCTAGAGCCCGCCCGCCTCGATCACGAACCGGGCGACGGCCTCGACGCCGTCGCCCCGGCGCAGGCTGGTGAAGACGTAGGGGCGCCCGCCGCGCATGCGCTGCGTGTCGGCCTCCATCACCGCGAGGTCGGCGCCGACCAGGGGCGCGAGGTCGGTCTTGTTGATGACGAGGAGGTCCGAGCGCGTGATGCCGGGACCGCCCTTGCGCGGGATCTTCTCGCCGCCCGCCACGTCGATGACGTAGAGCGTCAGGTCGGCGAGTTCGGGCGAGAACGTCGCCGCGAGGTTGTCGCCGCCCGACTCGATCAGGATGAGGTCGAGGGAGGGGAAGCGGCGGCGCATCTCGGCCACCGCCGCGAGGTTGATCGAGGCGTCCTCGCGGATCGCCGTGTGCGGGCAGCCGCCGGTCTCGACGCCCATGATCCGCTCCTCGGGGAGCGCGCCCGCCACGGTGAGCAGCCGCGCATCCTCCTTGGTGTAGATGTCGTTGGTGATGGCGCAGAGGTCGAAGCGGCCGCGCAGGGCCTTGCAGAGACCCTCCATCAGGGCCGTCTTGCCCGACCCGACCGGGCCGCCGATGCCGACCCGCAGGGGGCCGTGGTGAGGTGTCGTCATGCTGCCGCGCCGGAGGATGTCCGCGAGTGTCGGGTCGAGGGGCCGGGAGGCCGGCGCCGCCCGCACCCTGCCATCGCGGCGCGCGCCCGGCAACGCGGCGGACCGGCCGGCATCAGGGAGGGGATCCGGCCCGCCGCCGCTCCTCGGCGCAGAGGGCGGCGATGTCCGCCTCCTCCACCTCGGCGAGCGGACGGGGGATGCGCAGGGCGCGGCTGGGCTCGCCCTCCCGCATGACCAGCACGATCGTCTCCACGTCCGGGCAGCCCGGATCCGCGCAGGCGAGTTCCGTGACGCTGAGCGCGTCCCGCGGGCCGAGACCGAGGCCGGGCGCGAGCAGCGCCTTGAGGGCGGCGCTCCGGGCCGCGTGGGCGGCCGCCCGCGCCCGCCACTCCTTCAGGGAGGTCAGCCCCATGGTCAGGCGGCCGTGTCCCAGGCCGGGAACGGATCGGGCAGGTCGCGGTAGAGCTGCGGCCGGAAGCGGGTGACCCCGACCGGTCCGACAAGGCAGGCGTCGAGATCCGCCCGGATCGCGGCCTCGTCGAGACCCATGCCGATGATGACGAGCTCCTGGCGCCGGTCGCCCCAGACGGCGCTCCAGTGCCGGTTCAAGAGACGGCGCCACTCGGGGTGGTCCGGCCAGTGCCGGCGCGGGATCGCCGCCCACCAGCGGCCCATCAGCCCGGTGCGGACGATCGCCCCGGCGAGCGAGAACTCCCCCACGAGGTCCGGTCGCGTGGCGAGCCAGAAATGGCCCTTGGCGCGGATCAGCCCCGGCCAGGTCCGCCGCAGGAAACGGTCGAAGGCCTCCGGATGAAACGGCCGGCGCGCCCGGTAGACGAAGGAGCCGATGCCGTATTCCTCGGTCTCCGGGGTGTGGGTCTCCGGCGCGTGGAGCTGCCGGAACCAGAGGGCGTGGCGCTCCGCCCGCTCCTCGCTGAACGCGCCGGTGTCGAGGACAGCGTCCAGCGGCACGCGGCCGTGGGCGGCGGTGAGGATCCTCGCATCGGCGTTGAGCCCGCGGATCACCGCGAGCACCTGCGTCAGCTGCGCGTCGCCGACGTCCTCGGCCTTGTTCACCACGACGACGTCCGCGAACTCGATCTGCTCGACCAGCAGATCGACCAGGGTGCGGGCGTCCTCCGGCCCCGCCGCGTCGCCGCGCTCGCGCAGGAACTCGTGGGAGCCGTAATCGCGCAGCAGGTTCACCGCGTCCACGACGGTGACCATCGTGTCGAGCCGCGCGACGTCCGACAGGCTCGCCCCGGCCTCGTCCCGGAACGAGAAGGTGCTCGCCACGGGGAGCGGCTCGGCGATCCCGGTGCTCTCGATCAGCAGGTAGTCGAAGCGACCCTCCTCGGCGAGGCGGCGCACCTCCCGCAGCAGGTCCTCGCGCAGGGTGCAGCAGATGCAGCCGTTCGTCATCTCGACCTGCGTCTCCTCGGTCCGCGACAGGCCGGAAGCGGCGCGCACGAGATCGGCGTCGATGTTCACCTCGCTCATGTCGTTGACGATCACGGCGACGCGCCGGCCCTCCCGGTTGTTCAGCACGTGGTTGAGGAGCGTGGTCTTGCCCGCGCCGAGGAAGCCGGACAGCACGGTGACGGGGAGGCGGGGGACGGAGCGGGCGACATCGGCATACCGTACGTTATAACGTTACGACGATCGGCATGAAGCGGCGGCGCGGTCCCGCTGTCAAGCGGCCGGCTCACGAGCGGAAGATGCGGCTGTACTGCGTCTCGTGCCGGAAGCTGCCGAGGTCGAGGCGCAGGGTCGCGGCGCCGAGCGCGTCGAGGGGCGCCCCCTCGGCCTCCGCCGCCAGGGCCGCGACCAGGGGGCTCAGGGCCGCGACGACCCGGGTGCCGGCGCTCTGGCCGACCGGCGCCAGCCGCAACGCCGCCGAGACCTGGTTCTGCAGGAAGGCCGACAGGTAGCCGGTGACGAGGCTGCGCCGGGCGATCCGGTGCGCCCCGGCCGCGAGCCCGACCGCGACCGGGTAGGCGACCGGGCCCGGCAGGCGGGTGGCGAGCGCCTCCAGCCCAGGCGCCGGCCAGGCCGCCACGGTGGCGTCGAGGAAGGAGCGGCCCTGCTGGCTGGTTTCCAGGTGCAGCTCGCGCGAGGGCGCCAGCGCGAGCGCGAGGTCGTTCAGGGCCTCGGCCGCCCGCGGATCGCCCGCGAGGCCCGCCCCGTGCGCGTGCGCCGCCAGGATCGCGTCGTTGCGGGCGGCCCCGTGGCTCAGCACATCGGCGAGCCATGCGCCGAGGCTCGCCTCGTCGCGCACGTCGCCCGCCTCCGCCGCCCATTCGAGGCCGTGCGAATAGGCGTAGGCGCCGACCGGATAGCCGGGCGAGAGCCAGGACAGCAGCAGCAGCGCGTCGCGGGCGGCCCCGTCCTGGGCGGCCCCGTCCTGGGCCGCCTCAGCCTGGGCCGCCTCGGCCTCGCCCGGGTCCGCCTCATCCATGGGCGTGGTCGTGAGGGTGGCCGTGGGAGTGGCCCCCCGCATAGGCGCCGCCCTCGGGCCGGAACGGCCGCACCACCGGGGTCGCGGTGCCGCCGAGGCCCTCGACCATGGCGGCCAGTACGTGATCCTCGGCGATGAACACCGCGTCCTCGCCGATCTCGGCCGGGATGTGCCGGTTGCCGATGTGCCAGATCAGGCGCGCGAGGGCGCGGGGCGAGGCGCCCCGGATCTCGAGGAGCCGCTCCGGCGCCGCCTCGACCCAGACCAGCCGCCCGTCCTCCAGGCGCAGCGCGTCGCCGTCCTCCAGCACGGTCGCCTCGGGGAGGTCGAGCAGGAAGGCGAGGCCGCCGAGTCCGCGCAGCGCGACGCGGCGCCGGTGCCGCTCGCCGTGGTCGAGGACGATGCGGTCGACGATCTCGCCGGAGCAGAGCGCGTCCCGGCGCACCACGCGGGTCGCGCGGGGGAGGGAGGTGGGGTGGGACACGGGGCTTCATCCTGGGATCCCGCGCCACCGGGCGCGGGCGGGTTCGCGCCCCTTATACCCAAGTTCCGTGCCGGACGCCTCAGGCCGCCCGGCGGTAGCGCCGCTCCGCGAAATCCTCGTGCGCGATCTCCGGGTGGCGGCCCGTGATCAGGTCGGCGAGCATCCGGCCCGAGCCGCAGGCCATGGTCCAGCCGAGCGTCCCGTGCCCCGTATTGGTGTAGAGATTCCCGTAGGCCGTGGCGCCGACGATCGGGGTCCCGTCCGGGGTCATCGGGCGCAGGCCCGTCCAGAACGTCGCCCGGGAGAGGTCGCCGCCCGCCGGGAACAGGTCCGTCAGCGAGCGCTCCAGGGTCGCGCGGCGGGGCCCCCGCAGCGCCTGGCTGAACCCCGCCAGTTCCGCCGTGCCGCCGACCCGGATCCGGTCGCCGAGCCGCGTGATCGCGACCTTGTAGGTCTCGTCCATGACGGTCGAGACCGGGGCCGAGCCCTCGTCCGTCACCGGCAGGGTGAGCGAGTAGCCCTTGACCGGATAGACCGGCAGCGACAGGCCGAGGGGGCGCAGGAGCGCGGGCGTGTAGCTGCCCATGGCGGCCACGTAGGCCTCCGCCCGCAGCACCTCGCCGGTGGCGGTCTCGACGCCGGTGACGCGCCCGGCCTCGTGGTGCAGCCGCGCCACCGCGACCCCGAAGCGGAAGCGCACGCCGCGGTCCGCGCAGAGGGCGGCGAGGCGCTGCGTGAAGAGGTGCGCGTCGCCGGTCTCGTCGCCGGGCAGGCGCAGACCCCCGACGAACGTGTCCCTCACCCGCGCGAGCGCGGGCTCGGCGGCGATGCAGCCCTCCGGATCCAGCACCTCGTAGGCGACCCCGTAGGCGTCGAGGACGCGGGTGTCGTCGCCGACATGGTCGAGCTGCTTGCGGGTGCGGAAGAGCTGGAGCGTGCCCTTCTCGCGGTGGTCGTAGGCGATGCCGGTCTCCCCGCGCAGGTCGCGAAGGGCGTCGCGGCTGAACTCGGCGAGGCGGACCATGCGGCCCTTGTTGCGCTGATAGGCCTCCTGCGTGCAATTGGCGAGCATCCGGGCGAGCCAGCCGTAGAGGCGCGGCTCGAGCTGCGGCCAGAGCACCAGCGGCCGGTGGCGCATCATCAGCCACTTCATGGCCTTGAGCGGGATGCCGGGGGCCGCCCAGGGGGCCGAGTAGCCGGGCGAGACCTGGCCCGCATTGGCAAAGCTGGTCTCCAGCCCCGCGCCGGGCTGGCGGTCGAGCACCGTGACCTCGTGCCCGGCCCGGGCGAGGTAATAGGCCGAGGTCACACCCACAACGCCGCCACCCAGGACGAGAACGCGCATCGCACGGCCCCCAAACGTTCGGAACGAGCAGGGCGCCAGTCTCGCGCAAGGATCGTCGAATGTCCCGCCTGACAGGCGCAGGATCTGCGGTACGATGGCCTCACACGCAATCTCCTGGCGCGACGCGAGAGAATCTGCCGATGGTGCGGGACGAGGTCGATGCGCGCATCCTGCGCGTCCTGCGCGGCGACGGCCGCATCAGCAACGCGGACCTCGCCGCCTCGGTCGGGCTGTCGCCCTCCGCCACGCTGCGGCGGCTGCGGCTCCTGGAGCGCAGCGGCGTCATCCGCGGCTACACGGCGCTGATCGACGAGCCGGACGCCGCCGCGCCGCTCGTGGTGCTGACGCAGATCACCCTCGACCGGCAGACGGAGGAGTTCCTCAACCGCTTCGAGGCGGCGGTGCGCCGCTGCCCGGAGGTGCGCGAGTGCTACCTGATGACGGGCCTCGCCGATTACCTGATGCGGATCGAGGTGCGGGACGCGGGCGATTACGAGCGCCTGCACAAGGAGGTGCTCTCCCGCCTGCCCGGCGTCGCGCGCATCCAGTCGAGCTTCGCGATCCGCACGGTGGTCCGCGGCCCGCGCTGAGGCTGGTCCCGGTACGGTCCTTGCTGCGGCACCCCGGCTGCAGGATCCTGCAGTCAGGATCCTGCGGCCCGGGCCGCCGGGGGGCGCGATGGTGGATCTGAGGAGCCTCGAAGTCTTCTACTGGACGGCGACGTTGTGCAGCTTCCGCCAAGCGGCCGAGCGGCTCAACACGACCCAGCCCGCCGTGTCGCAGCGGATCGCGGCCCTGGAGGAGACCTTCGGCGTCAGATTGTTCGAGCGGCGGGCGCGCTCCGTCTGCCTCACCGCCAAGGGGCGGGACCTCCTGGTCTACGCCGAGCGCTTCCTGCGCCTGCGCACCGAGATGATGGGCGCCATCGCGAGCCCCGAGACCATGCGGGGCGTGCTGCGGCTCGGGGTCTCCGAGACCATCGTGCACACGTGGCTGATGCGCTTCATCGAGGCGATGAGCCAGGCCTATCCGGGCGTGACGGTGGATCTCTCGGTCGACATCTCGCCCAACATGCGCGACGCGCTGATCCGCCGCGAACTCGACCTCGACTTCCTGGTCGGGCCGATCACCATGCCGAGCCTCGTCAACCTGCCACTCTGCCGCTACGCGGTGGCCTGGATCGCCGCGCCGCAGCTCGATCTCGGCGAGGGCGAGGTGGCGCTCACCGACCTCGTGCGCCACCCGATCATCACCTACCCGAAGAACACCAACCCCTACGTCCAGCTCCACGACCTGCTGGCGCGCTCGAACCTGCCGCCGCCGCGGCTCTACAGCAACGCCTCGCTCTCCACGATCGTGCGCATGACGCTCGAAGGCATCGGCATCTGTGTGATCCCGCCCGACATCGTCCGGCGCGAGATCGAGAGCGGGCAGCTGCGGGTGCTCAACACCCAGGCGCGCCTGCCCGACATCGACTTCACGGCCACCTACGCCAACACCCCGGATTGCGGCCTCGCCGCGCCCGCCGCCCGCCTCGCCTGCGCGGTGGCGGCGGGGATCGCCGTGGAATAAGCTCCGCTTATCGATTTCGATGCGAAATCGCGATTGGCACTTAACCGCACAGAATGTGACCATGCCGCATTCCTGGGCATAGGGGTGCCCGGGCAGAGGGAGTGCCGCCACCGATGACGTTCCTCCGGAACCCGGCCGACCGCGCCCGCCTGACCGGCCACGAGGCCCGGCTCGCCTGCCGCCGCGGCGAGATCGTCGGCAGCACGGCCGGTCTCGCGCACGGCTACGTGCAGGCCAACCTCGCGGTCCTGCCCAAGGACCTCGCCACCGACTTCCTGCTCTTCGCGCAGCGCAACCCGAAGCCCTGCCCGATCATCGGCGTCTCGGCGCCCGGCGACCGGCGCATCCCGGAACTCGGCGAGGATCTCGACATCGCCACCGACGTCTCGGGCTACCGGGTCTGGCGGCACGGCGAGATGGTGGAGGAGCGCCTCGACGTCGCGGATCTCTGGCGCGACGACCTCGTGGCCTTCGCGATCGGCTGCTCCTTCTCGTTCGAGGCCGCGATGGTCGAGGACGGCCTGCCCCTGCGCCACGTCGAGATGGGCGTGCGGGTGCCGATGTACCGCACCACCGTCCCGTGCCGGCCGGCCGGCCCCTTCGCCGGCCCGATGGTGGTCTCGATGCGCCCGCTGACCCCCGCCCAGGCGATCCGCGCGGTGCAGATCACCTCGCGCTTCCCCGCCGTGCACGGGGCGCCGGTCCATCTCGGCCTGCCGGAGGCGATCGGCATCCGCGACCTCGGCCGGCCCGATTACGGCGACCCGGTCCGGGTCGCGCCGGACGAGATCCCGGTCTTCTGGGCCTGCGGCGTCACCCCGCAATCGGTGATCGCCGCCTCGAAACCGTCCTTCGCGATCACGCACGCGCCGGGCGCGATGCTCGTCACCGACCGCCGCAACAGCGAGTTCGCGGTGCTCTGACCCTGTCCCACTCACACCCTGGAGGCACGCGCATGATTCGTCGTCGGGATCTACTGGTCGGGGGCGCGGGCGCCCTGGCCCTCTCCGGGATGGGCGCGGCGCCCGCCCGCGCCGCGGACGAGGTCGTCGTCGGCGTCCTCTACGCGATGTCGGGAGCGAGCGCGCAGGTGGGCGTGGATGCCCGCCACGCCATCGAGACCGCCCTCGACATCGTCAACCAGAACCACGACCTCGACCTGCCGCTCGCCCGCGGCACCGGCCTGCCGGGGCTCGGCGGCGCCAGGATCCGCCTCGTCTTCGCCGACCACCAGGCCGATCCCCAGAAGGGCCGCGCCGAGGCCGAGCGCCTGATCACCCAGGACAAGGTCGCGGCCCTGGTCGGCTGCTACCAGTCGGCGGTCTCCGCCACGGTCTCGGCCACGGCCGAGCGCTACGGCGTGCCCTTCGTCTGCGCGGATTCCTCCTCGCCCAGCCTGCATCGCAAGAACCTGAAGTACTTCTTCCGTCCGGCCGCCCACGACGAGATGTTCTCGGCCGCGATGTTCGATTTCCTGGACGCGATGCGCAAGAAGGGCCAGAAGATCGACTCGGTCGCGCTGTTCTTCGAGGACACGATCTACGGGGTCGATTCCTCGACCGTGCAGCGCAAGCTGGCCGGCGAGCGCGGCTACAAGGTGGCCGCGGATGTCAAGTACAAGACCAACTCGCCCTCCCTGACCGCCGAAGTGCAGCAGCTCAAGAGCGCCAACGCCGACGTGCTGCTGCCGACGAGCTACACGACCGACGCGATCCTGCTCACCAAGACCATGGCGGAACTCGGCTACAAGCCGAAGAGCATGATCGCGCAGGCGGCGGGTTTCGCCGAGAAGGTCACCTACGACACGGTCGGAGACAAGCTCCAGGGCCTGATCTCGCGGGGCAGCTTCTCCCTCGACCTCGCGGCCAAGCGCCCCTCGGTCGGGGCCGTGAACGACCTCTACCGGGCGCGGGCGAACCGCGACCTCAACGACAATTCCTCGCGCCAGTTCATGGCGATGCTGGTGCTGGCGGAGGCCCTGAACCGCGCCGGGTCGACCGACGGCCAGAAGATCCGCGCCGCGCTGGCGGCCACCGATATCCCGGGCACCCAGACCATCATGCCCTGGAAGCGGGTCGCCTTCGGGCCGGACGGCCAGAACACCGATGCAGATCCGGTGCTGCTGCAATGGGTCGGCACGAAGTTCGTCACGGTCTTCCCCGAGCAGGCCGCCGTCGCCCCCGCGCTCTGGCCGATGAACGCGTGATCCGGCCCGCCCGGGGATGACGGGCGGGCGCGCCCCTCCCGCGGGGGAGGGGCGGCCGCCCGCGCGAGCGGGAGCCCCCGGACCCGATCGCAGAGGAGATCCCGATGACCACCCAAGCGCTCGCGCAGGTGCTGGCGAGCGGCCTCTTGATGGGCCTGATCTACGCCCTGATCGCGGTCGGCCTGTCGCTGATCTTCGGCCTCATGGACGTGGTGAACTTCGCCCACGGCGAGTTCCTGATGCTGGCCATGTACGCGACCTTCGGGCTCGTGCTCCTGACGCACCTCGATCCCGTGGTGCTGATGCCGCTGGTGGCGGCCCTGCTCTTCGTGCTCGGGGCGGCCGCCTATCTGGGCGTCGTGCGCTTCGCCATGCGGGCCAAGGCCAACCAGGGCATGGTGCAGATCTTCGCGACCTTCGGGCTCGCCATCCTGCTCCAGGGCGCCGCGCAGTACCTGTTCACGCCCGATTACCGCAATGTCCAGAACACGTGGCTCGGCGGGCGCACCCTCGACCTCGGCGGCGTCTTCCTGCCCTGGCCGCAGATCTTCGGCGCCGTGGTCTCGCTCGCCGCCTTCGGGGGGCTGCACCTCCTGATGAGCCGGACCGATTTCGGGCGCGCGCTCGAAGCCACCCGCGAGGACCAGGGCGCCGTCGCCCTGGTGGGGATCGACCGCACCCGGGTCTTCGCCCTCGGCTGGGGCCTCGGGGCCGCCCTGGTCGGCCTCGCCGGGGCGGTGCTGGCGGTGTTCTACTACATCCACCCCCAGGTCGGGGCGAGCTTCGCGCTGATCGCCTACGTCACGGTGGCGCTCGGCGGCTTCGGCAGCGTCGCGGGCGCCCTGGTGGCCGGCATCGTGGTCGGCCTCGTCGAGGCCTTCACGGCCGTTATCCTGCCGCCCTCCCTCAAGTCGGTCGGCGTCTACGCCCTCTACCTCGCGGTCGTGTTCGTGCGCCCGCAGGGCCTGTTCGGGAGGCTCTGATGAGTTCGACCACCCTCGCGCCCGTCGCGGCCGCCGCGCGCGCCCCGGACGGCCACGCCGCCCGGCGCCGCCGCACGCTCCTCGTCGGGCTCGCGGTCCTCGCCGCGCTCGCCGCCCTGCCCTACGGCATCAGGGACGTCTACCTGCAGAACGTCCTGATCCTCACCCTGATGTACGCGGCCCTGGCGCAGAGCTGGAACATCCTGGGCGGCTATTGCGGCCAGATCTCGCTCGGCCACGCGCTCTATTTCGGAATCGGCGCCTACTTCACCAGCGTGCTGTTTGTGACCTACGGCCTGCTGCCCTGGGCCGGCATGCTGGCGGGGGGCGTCGCCTCGGCGCTGGTGGCGCTGCTCCTCGGCTATCCGTGCTTCCGCCTCGCCGGCCACTACTTCTCGATCGCCACCATCGTGATCGCCGAGATCGGCCTCCTCCTCGTGCACAACTGGGACTTCGTCGGCGGCGCCATGGGCATCCAGTGGCCCTTCAACCCGGATTCCTGGTGGAGCCTGCAATTCGCCCGCGACAAGGTCCCGTACGCCCATTTCGCGCTGGGCCTGCTCGCGGCGGTCTGGCTCGTCACCTACCTGATCGAGGGATCCCGCTGGGGCTATTGGTGGCGGGCCGTGAAGGACGACGCGGAGGCGGCGCGCAGCCTCGGCGTCGAGGTCTTCCGCTCGAAGATGGCCGCCGCCGCGGTCTCGGCCTTCTTCACGGCGGTCGGCGGCGGCTTCTACGCGGCCTACGTCTCCTACATCGACCCGGAGAGCGTGATGAGCTTCCGCTTCTCCCTGCTCTTCGCGCTGCCGGCCGTGCTCGGCGGGATCGGCACGCTCTGGGGGCCGCTCGTCGGGGCGGCGATCCTGATCCCGCTCACCGAGATCAGCCGCTCCTACCTGGGCGGCTCCGGCAACGGCCTCGACCTGATGCTCTACGGGGCGCTGGTGATGGTGGTCGCCCTCGCCCGGCCCGAGGGGGTGCTGAGCCTGTTCGCCCGCAGCCGCGCGGCCCGCAACCAGGAGGCGACGCCGTGAGCGAGACCCCGATCCTCCAGGCCGACCACGTGACCCTTCGCTTCGGCGGCCACGTCGCCAACGACGACGTCTGCCTCGACGTGCGCCGGGGCGAGATCCTCGGACTGATCGGGCCGAACGGCGCCGGCAAGTCGACCCTGTTCAACCTGATCTCGGGCGTCTACCGGCCGACGCGCGGGCGCATCCTGTTCGAGGGGCGCGACATCACCGGCCTGCCGGCGCCCGAGCGCTGCCGGGCGGGCATCGCCCGCACCTTCCAGGTCCCGCGCTCCTTCGACTCCATGAACGTCGTCGAGAACGTGACGGTGGGCAGCCTCGTGCGCCGCGCCCGCGCCGCCGAGGCCCGCGCGGCGGCGCTCGCCACCCTGGAGACGGTCGGCCTCGCCCACCGGGCCGAGGCGGTGGCGGGGGAACTCACCCCGCCCGAGAAGCGCCGGCTGGAGGTCGCCCGGGCGCTGGCCACGGAGCCGCGGCTCCTCCTCCTCGACGAGGTGCTGACCGGCCTCACCCCGAGCGAGGCCAAGGCCGGGGTCGAGCTGATCCGCCGCGTGGCCGAGCGCGGCATCACCGTGATCATGGTCGAGCACGTCATGGAGGTGGTGATGCCCCTCGTCGACCGCGCCGTCGTGCTGCATCTCGGCCGGGTGCTGGCGGAGGGGCCGCCCCGGGCGGTCGTGCGCGACGAGGCCGTGATCGGCGCCTATCTGGGGGATCGCCACCGTGCTGCTTGAGGTCCGCTCCCTCTCGACGGCCTATCAGGGCCTGCTCGCCCTCCAGGACGTGTCCCTGGAGGTGGCCAGGGGCGAGATCGTCGTGGTCGCGGGCGCCAACGGGGCCGGCAAGTCGACCCTGCTGAAGTCGATCGCCGGCATGGAGCGCCCGCGCGCGGGCGAGGTGCTGTTCGACGGGGCGCGCCTCGACGGGTTGCCGGGCCACCTGATCACCGCCCGCGGCGTCGCCTACGTGCCGGAGAACAAGCGCCTGTTCCCGCGCCTCTCGGTCGCCGACAACCTCCGGCTCGGGCGCTACCTCTACCGGGGCCAGCCCGACGCGGACGGGCCCCTGGAGCGGGTCTTCGCCCTGTTCCCGCGCCTGAAGGAGCGGCTGCCGCAGCGGGCCGGCACCCTGTCGGGGGGCGAGCAGCAGATGCTGGCGATCGGCCGCGCCCTGATGACCCGGCCGCGGCTCCTGATGCTGGACGAGCCCTCGCAGGGGATCATGCCGAAGCTCGTGGACGAGATCTTCTCCGCCGTGGAGACGATCCGGGCCGACGGGATGACGATCCTGCTGGTCGAGCAGCGGCTCGCCGAATCGCTCGCGATCGCGGACCGGGCCTACGTGCTCCAGACCGGCCGCCTGATCCTCTCCGGCCCCGCCGCGACCCTGCGCGACGATCCGGAGGTGCGGCGGGCCTATCTGGGGATCTGAGGTGGCGGGCGCGCCGCGCCGGCTTCGGCAAGGCCCGACCTCGGCGGAGGACGCGCGGCCGCAGCCGCGGCGCGGGCGGCGCCGTCGCGGCCTCACAATCGGGAGGCGAGGGCCGGTGCTCCAGTATACGGTCGGTTGTCCCTGGGCCGGGCACCGGCTCGGAGTCGAACCCGACGGCCGGCAGCACGGTTGGCACGAGGTATCCGACGCGGGACGGACCGAGGAGATCGAGCGATGCGGCGACGCGATCCTGCGGTTTCGCAACGAGGTTCCGAGGGACCCCGACGCGGTGCTCCGGCGCAGCGTCGGATCCGCGGGCCCCGCCGCTTGAGGCACGGGGATCCCCTCTCCGGTGCGGGGCAGGGGTGAGGGGCCCGGACCGGACGGCCGGCGGGTTGAAGCGGCGGTGCCGGCCACGGCACGCCTTCCTCCTCATGCTCAACCACCTCGGCCCTCACCCCTGCCCCGCACCGGAGAGGGGATCCCCGCGCACCGGCGGGGCCCGCGGAAGGAGACGGACGATCCCATGCCCACCATCGACCTCAACTCCGATCTCGGCGAAGGCTTCGGCGATTACCGCTGCGGGGACGATGCCGCGATGCTCGCCATCGTCACCTCGGCGAACGTCGCCTGCGGGATGCACGCGGGCGACCCGCAGATCATGGCGCGCACCTTCGCGCTCGCGGCGGAGAACGGCGTCGCCGTCGGGGCGCATCCCGGCTTCCCGGACCTCTGGGGCTTCGGCCGGCGCGTCCTGCCCTACAGCCCGGCCGAGATCGAGCGGATCGTCGCCTACCAGGTCGGCGCCGCCCAGGCCCTCGCCGCCTATGCGGGCCACCGCGTCACCTACGTGAAGACCCACGGGGCGCTCGCCAACCACGCCGCGGCCCACGAGGAGGTGGCGCGCGCCATCGCCCGCGCCGTGCGCGCCGTCGACCGCGACCTCGCGCTCCTCGCCATCGCGCTCACCGCCCAGGTCCGGGCCGGCGAGGCCCTCGGCCTCGAGATCCACCAGGAGATCTTCGCCGATCGCGGCTACACCGAGGAGGGCCAGCTCATCCCCCGCGGTCAGCCCGGCGCCCTGATCGAGGAGCCGCGGGAGGCCGCCGCCCGCGTCGCCGCCATGGTGGAGGAGGGCGCGATCATCGCCGCCTCCGGCAAGCGCCTGCAGACCCCGATCCGCTCGATCTGCGTCCACGGCGATTCCCCGAACGCCGTCGCCACCGCCCGGGCGGTGCGGGCGACGCTCGAAGCGGCCGGCGTCACCCTCGCGCCGTTCCGGCCGGCGCCGGTCCGGCCCGCACCATGACCGCCCCGCGCCTCCTCGATTCCGGCGAGGCGGCCCTCGTCGCCGAGTTCGGCGACCGGGTCGACCCGGCGATCAGCGACCGGGTGCTCGCCCTCGACGACGCGCTCCGGGCCGACCCGCCCGAGGGCCTGCGCGAGACGGTGCCGACCTACCGCTCGCTGATGATCCACTACGATCCCCTGGTCCTCGACCGAGAGACCCTGGCGGCGCGGGTGCGGGACCTCGCGCAGCAGTGGCCCGGGCAGGTCCGGCACACCGGCGCGGCCTGGATCCTGCCCTGCTGCTACGATCCGGTCTGCGCCGAGGACATCGCGGCGGTGGCGGAGGCGGTCGGGCGCCCGGTGGAGGAGGTGGTGGCGCTCCACAGCGGCGCGCGCTACCGCGTCTACATGTACGGCTTCGCCCCGGGCTTCGCCTATCTGGGCGGATTGCCGCCGGAACTGGCGCTGCCGCGCCGCAAGGCGCCGCGCCCGCCCCACCCGGCCAATGCCCTGATGATCGGCGGCGGCCTCGCGGCGGTGGCGAGCGTGCCGATGCCGACCGGCTGGTACGTGATCGGCCGCACGCCCGAGCGGCTCTACGCGCCCGCCCGCGAGAACCCCTTCCCGGTCGCGGTCGGCGACACGCTGCGCTTCGAGCCCGTCGACGCCGCGACCTTCGCGCGCCTCGACGCGCGGGCGGAGGCGGGGGAGCCGGTCCGGCGCCGGGAGGCCGCATGAGCGCGGGCCTGCGCGTCCTCTCGGCCGGTGCGGGCGCCACCCTGCAGGATGCCGGGCGCCACGGCTACCTGCGCTACGGCATCACCGCGGCCGGGCCGATGGACCCGCTCGCGCACGCCACCGCCAACCGCGCCCTCGACCGGCCCGCCGGTGCGACCGCGATCGAAGTCTCGCTCGCCGGCATCGAGGTGACGGCCGAGGGCGCCCCGCTCGGCGTGGCCCTCGCGGGCGGGGCCTTCCGCGTCAGCCTCGACGGCGAGCCGGTGCCGCCCGCCGCTTCCCTGACGCTGCGCCCCGGCGCCACCCTCGCGCTGCGGGCCGGCCGCGACGGGGCGTGGTGCTACCTCGCGCTCGCCGGCCGGATCGACGTGCCGCCGGTGCTCGGCGCCACCGCGACCCACACCCGCTCGCGGATCGGGGGCTTCGACGGCCGCGCCCTGCGGGCGGGCGACCTGCTGCCGGTGCGCGATCCCCGGCCCGGCCCGGCGGAGATCCACCGCCTCGCCGCCCCCTGGCTCGACCGGCCGCCCGAGGTGATCCGCGTCGTGCCGGGGCCGCAGGACGATTACTTCGCCCCGGACCAGTTCGCCGCCTTCCTGGCCGGTCCCTGGACGGTGACGCCGCGGGGCGACCGCATGGCCTGCTTCCTCGACGGAGCCCCCCTCGTCCACGCGCGCGGCTTCGACATCGTGTCGGACGGCATCGCCATGGGGGCCGTGCAGGTGCCCGGCGAGGGCAGGCCGATCGTCCTGATGGCCGACCGGCAATCCACCGGCGGCTACCCCAAGATCGCGACCGTGATCGGGCCGGATCTCGGCCGCCTCGCCCAGGCCCAGGCCGGCACGCGCCTGCGCTTCCAGGCCGTCTCGGTCGCCGAGGCGGTCGCCGCGCGCCGGGCCGAGGCCGCGGCCCTGGCGCCGCCGGTCGCCCTGGAGCCCCTGGTGCGGACGCGGTTCAGCCCGGAATTCCTGCTCGGGCGCAACCTGATCGGCGGCGTCGTGGATGGGGGGGCCTCGGATGGAGGGGCCTCGGACGGGGGAGCCTCGGATGGGGGAGCCTCGGACGGGGGGGCCTGAGGCAGGGCTGGCATGTCGCTCCCCGCCTTGCCGGGGCGGGCCGCCTCCGGCATCGCTCCGCCGCCGGCGCGCCGCCGGCGGCGGAGCGCCCCATGACGGCTGAGCCAAGCAAGGATTCGACGCTTATCCCCGCGCGGGTCATCGCGCCGAAGCCCTGGACCGGCCCCAGCTTCGTCGAGTTCGTGGCGCTCACCGCCTTCGTGATGGGGCTCACCGCGGTCACCATCGACAGCTTCCTGCCGGCCTTCCCGGCGATCGCCCGCGACTTCGCCCTCACGGACCCGAACCGGCCCCAGCTCCTGGTCTACGTCTACATGCTGGGCTTCGGGCTGGCGCAGATCGCCTACGGGCCGCTCTCGGACTCGGTCGGGCGCCGTCCGGCCCTCATCGGCGGCACCGTGATCTACCTCGCGGGAAGCGTGCTCGCCATGCTGGCGCCGAGCTTCGAACTCCTCCTCCTCGCCCGGGCCGTGCAGGGGGTCGGCGGCGCCGCCGGGCGCATCCTGGCGGTCGCCATCGTGCGCGACCGCTTCGAGGGGCGCGACATGGCCCGGGTCATGTCCTTCTGCATGATGGTGTTCCTGATCGTCCCGATCCTCGCCCCGGCGATGGGCGGCGTCCTCCTGGAGGTCGGGCACTGGCGCCTGATCTTCGGGGCGATGCTGGCCCTCGCGGTGGTGGCGCTGCTCTGGTTCGGCTGGCGCATGCCCGAGACCCTGCACCCGGCCTATCGGCGGTCCCTGCATCTCGGGGCGGTGGCGGGCGGCATCGCCACCGTGGCGGCGACCCGCGCCTCCCTCGGCTACGCCACGGCCTTGGGCCTGCTCACCGGCTGCATCATGGCCTATGTGGGCTCAGCCCAGGCGATCTTCGACACCGGCATCTACCAGCTCGGCCGCCTGTTCCCGGTCGCCTTCGGGCTCATCGCGGGCGCGATGGGCGTCGCCACCCTGATCAACGCCCGGCTCGTGCGCCGCTTCGGCATGCGGCGCCTCTCGCATGGCGGCCTCGTCGGCCTGTGCGGGATGGCGCTGCTGCAGCTCGGCCTGATGCTCGCCTTCGCGGGGCGGCCGCCGCTGCCGCTCCTGATCCTCACCCTCGCCGGCTGCCAGTTCCTGCTCAGCTTCGCCATGCCGAACTTTAACGCGATCGCCATGGAGCCGCAGGCGGCGATCGCCGGCACCGCCTCGTCCTTCATCGGCTTCTACACGACCCTGCTGGCGGCCTTCTGCGGCCTCCTCGTCGGGCAATCCTTCAACGGGACCGTGATCCCGCTCGGCATCGGCTACTGCGTCCTCAGCGGCGCGGCCCTCGCGGTGGTGCTCTGGACGGAGCGCGGCCGCCTGTTCGGATCGGGCGCGATGTCCCACCCGGCCCGCGGCTGAGGCCGGCCCGGGCGGGGCGGCTCAGGGCTGCTCGAAGCGCACGCCGACCTGGTTCGGCTGGCGCCACATCACCCGGCACGGCGCCTTGTCGCGCCGGTACTTCAGCGTGAAGGCTTCCGGCAGCGCGTAGGGGTTGTCGACGATGATCACGGCTCCGGCCTCCGTGATGGATTCCAGGCTGACCGGGATCGACTGCTCCGTCTCGAGGATGATTTGGGCCTTCTTACTGACTAAGGAGGAGGTGAGCATGATCTATCTCTCTTTCGCCAGGATGCGCGCATGACGATAGGTAAGTGATAAGGATCTCAAGTAAACGATGCATGAAAAGCGACCCGCGTGCGCCGCCGCCGGGAGCCGCCGCCCGTTAACGGGCCCTTGAGGCGGGCGGGCGAGAATGGCGCCGGAGAAGCGGGGATCGGCGCATGGCTGGCGAGGGACGCAATCGCGACGGGATCCTGCTCGCCGGGCGCGTGCTGCTCGCCGCGGCGCTGCTCCCGCCCGGGATCGCCCGGGCGCTGAACCCTTCGGGCTTCGCCCTGACGCTCGCCTCGGTCGGCATGCCGGCCCCGCACGCGGTCGCGACCGGCTCGGTCATCGTCACGATCTTCGGGCCGCTCGCCCTCGCCCTCGGCGTGCTGCCGCGCCTGACCGGGTGGACGCTGGCGGCGCACACGCTGGTGATGGGCCTGCTGCTGCACCGGTTCTGGGACTTCACCGGCGCCAGCGCGCTCATCGAGCGGGAGCTCTTCCTCGCGCAGGCGGGCCTCGCGGGCGGCCTCCTGCTCGCGGCGGCGGCCGGGCCCGGGGCGTGGAGCTGGGAGGGCTGGCGGCAGGGGGCCCGCACGGCCCCGCCGCCGGCTCCGGCCGCGAGGAAGCGCGCGGCGCCTCGTCCCAAGGCCGCCCGGGCGGCGGCCTGATCCGGGATCCGGTCGATCGAAGCGGATCCCGGATCCCGAGCCCGCGGCGGCGCGTGAGCCCGCGCGGCGCGTGAGCGAAGCCCCGATCGGCCATGCCGAAGGGACCAAGCGGATCGGGAATGACGGGCGCCCGACGGCGTCGCGCCGGCGCGCGGTCGGGCGATCAGGCGGAGGCCGGCTGAACCAGGCCCTTGCGCTCGCGCACCAGCCGGGCGAGCACTGCCCGGTGGAAGCGCTTCGGCGGAAGCCGTGCCAGGAAGCGCTCCGCGAATTCGCTGACCACCACGTCGGGCCTGACCTTCCGCAGGTATTCGTAGTCGATCCCCGGGGTCCACAGGAAATGGACCTCCCGGAAGGTCTCGGCCAGCATGCCGGTGAGAAAGCCGCTATAGACCTCCCAGCGGAAATGGGAGCACGAATCGCCGAACAGGACGATGCGGCGCGGATCCGCGGCGGGCGAGTCGTTGCTGAAGACGATGTGCGTGCCGAGATGGAGTTCCCCCACCCGGTCCATCGCCTCGAAGTCGCGCACGAGGTCGCTCGCGTAGACCCGCGCCGCGTCCCGCTGCAGCGCGTGCGGCACGAAGCTCTCGAAGCGAAGCGGGGTCAGCTTGTCGCCGAGGTCGCCGCAGAGCGGCTTCTCCGGCAGGGTTCGGTCGAGGCGGAGATCCTCGCGGGGCGCCACGCCGAGGCGCCGGCAGAGCACCTCGTAGGCGATGTAGCAGCCGGCATGCGTCCAGTGGCTGTCCGTGCGGAAGTAGAGCTGCTGCGCGTCCCGCTGCGCCCGCAGCGGCCCGACGAGGTCCACGTAGGCGCCCGCGGCGCCCGACCCCGCCAGCCAGCGGCGCAGGCGGTGCGCCGGGGAGGCCTCGACATCGACGGCGAGCCCCTTGGTCAGGTTGTCGTAGATCGTCAGCTTCTCGGGCACCACGACGTGGAGATAGCGGATCCCGAGGCGGCGGCAGCGATCGGCGCGCTCGACGACGACCCGGCGCCAGCGCCAGTCATGGGCCCAGCTGCGCCAGGAGCGCCTGTACTGGGCGAGGACGTCGTTGTTCCCGCCGACCAGGAACAGCCAGCCGTCCCGCCCCTCGTGCACCATGCCGCCGTCCACGATCGACCCTCCGCCGGGGCTCCCTGGCGCCCCGCCATGGCGCGGTCAAGGCAGCGGCGACGCGCGCCCGGTGACATCCGCCACGACGCCGGCGAGGCGCGCCTCGCCGCGGGCGTTGCGCACGAGGCCGCCGCGGCAGGCGAGGCGGCGGGGCCGCTCGGCCGGCGCGCGGCTGCGGTAGACGAGATCGACGTCGCCCCCGCCCCGCAGGGCGCGTTCCAGGGCCGCGACCAGGCGCGGCCCGTCCGCGGGGTCGAGCCGCGCCACCCACGCGTCGAGCGGCTCCTCCTCGGCCGGCCCGCCCCGGGGCGCGGCCTCGCCGGGCGGTTCGATCCGGTCCGGCGGCGGCTGCGACCAGCACACCGACCGGGTCTCGGGGTCGAGCTCCCAGGCGGCGAGGCCGGCGGCCGTGAGGGCGAGCCGCAGGCCCTCGCTGCGGGCGCGCTGCGCCTCCTCGGCCGTCTCCTGCTCGTGGATGTCCGACAGCGTGCCCACCCATTCGCGGATGCTGCCGTCGAGATTCTCGATCGGGATGCCGCGCGCCAGCATCCAGCGGTAATGCCCGCCCCGGTGCCGGACCCGGTAGGCGATCTCGAGGGGCTCGCCGGTGCGCCGGGCCTGCGCCCAGGCCTCGGTGGCCCGGCCCCGGTCTTCGGGGTGGAGCGCGTCGAGCCAGCCCTCGTCGCGCAGCCGGTCCTCGGGCTCGCCGGTCCGCGCGGTCCAGCCGAAGCTGCGGATGAAGCGTCCGTCGGGGCTCGCCCGCCACTCGATGGCGGCGCTCGCCTCCACGAGGGCGCGGTAGCGCTGCTCGCTCTCGCGCAGGCTCGCCTCGGGGTCGGGGACGGGATTGCGGGAGGTCGCCGGCGTGATCCGCGTGAAGGTCGGCTCGTAGCGCCCGAGCGGCAGCTCGATCCGCACGCTGAGGGGGCAGGCGGGATCCTCGTAGATCTGCTGCAGCACCTGGCGCAGCCGCCGCGCCTCCACCCGCACGATGGCGTCGGTCGCCGGATCGAAATTGGCCGGCCGGCCGAGGGCGTCCGTGGCGATGGTGTAGGATTTCAGCAGGCTGCCGCGTCCCGCGAGGCTCTCGCCCACCACGTAGGACAGGAAGGTCGAGAGCTGGGGCGACTTGCGCAGCTGAGGCTGCTGCAGCAGGAGGGCGAGCGCGGCCCGGATGGCGTCGGATCCTATCGCATCCTGGTCCATCGCCGCGCTCTGGCCTTCGTCCCGCCTCATGCTCCGCGGCGCACACCGCCCGCCGCCGGCTCGCGGTCGACCGGTGACCCGCCTTGTCCCATGCGGGGACGGGTAGCACAACCAGAACGTATCATACGGTCGGTACTGTCGGCCTGGATGCGGGCGGGCTCGCGCCGGAGGGCGCTCCGGGAGTTAGCGCGAGGCGGGGCGGATGGTTCCGGCGCGCCGCGGGTGGGGGCAGTCGCGGCGCCCCGACGGCCTACAGCCTTCGGGCGCCGGAGCGGCGCAGCTCATGATCCCCGCGGACGCACCACCGGTCCCGGACCCGACCGTGCGGAGAGGATCGGCGGCCCGGAGCCGCGCGCCGGGCGGGCCGCCCGGACCCGTCAGCCGGACAGGAGCCGCGCGCCCACCACCGCGGCGGCGGCGCGGTTCTGCACGCCGAGGCTGCGCAGGAGCGCCGCCATGTGCACCTTCACGGTGCCCTCGCCGAGCTGCAATTGCCGGGCGATCTCCTTGTTCGACTTCCCCTCGACGAGCAGGGCCAGCACGTCGCGCTGCCGCGGCGTGAGTTCGACCGTGCGCCCGGGGCGCAGGCTCTCCGAGTCGGGCGCGGCGCGCGGCGCCGCCGGGCGGGCCGGCCCGTCGAGCACCGCCAGGGAGGGCGGCACGTAGATCTGCCCGTCGAGGATCATGCCCACCGCCCGGGTCAGTTCCGAGGAGCCGAGCCCCTTGGGCACGTAGCCGTGCACGCCCACTTCCAGGGCCGCCAGGATCTTGTGCCGCTCGCTGGATCCCGAGACCACCGCCACCTTCACCCACGGGAAGCACTCCCGCACCGCGCTCAGGCTGCCCGGCCCCTCCATGCCCGGCATCGCCAGGTCGAACAGGGCGAGGGTGATGCCGTTCGCCCGCTGGGCGAGCTGGTCCAGGGCTGCGTCCAGCGACCCGGTCTCGACGACCTCGCCGAAGCCAAGGCTCCGATTGAGGATCGCCACCATCGCCAGACGGAAGAACTCGTCGTCGTCGGCGATCAGGGCCACGGGCGCCGTCTGTTGAACCATGCTCAGATCTTTCATCTCCCTGGGCTGTTGTATGGGCAGGAGGGGCATACCGTCCATAGTGTCGCGTCTTCCTCCACCGGGACGATGGCTGCGGCGGTGCCGCATCGGGATCCGGCGGGAGATGGTCCGTCCCTTGCTCCCGGGGGCGGCGGAGCAGGCGATCCTGCAGGAGGCATGCCGTGACCGAGACCCCGCCCCCACCCGCGGCGCTCGCCGCCTACCTGGACGCGGCCGCGCCGCTCCTCGGCCTCGATGTGCGGCCGGAATGGCGCGAGGGCGTCCTCGGCCACCTCGCGACGCTGCTGGCCGCCGCCGCGCGAGCGGCGGGGCATCCCCTGCCGGACGAGCTCGAAGCCGCCCCGGTCTTCGAGGCCGCGCCGTGACGCCGGACTTCGCCGCCGCCATCGCGGGGCGCGTCGCGCGGCGCGAGCTCGGCGCCCGGGCGGTCGTCGCGGCCGCCCTCGACCGCATCGCCGCGCTCGACCCGCGCGTCGGCGCCTTCACGGACGTGACCGCCGCGCGGGCGCTCGCCGCCGCGGAGGCGCTCGACGCGCGGCTCGACCGCGGCGAGGCCGCGGGTCCCCTCGCGGGGGTGCCGTTCGCGGTCAAGAACCTGATCGACGTCGCGGGATTGCCGACCCGGGCCGGTTCGCGCATCAACCGCGAGCGGGTGCCGGCCGCCCGGGACGGGGCCCTGGTGCGGCGCCTCGAGGCGGCCGGGGCGATCCTCGTCGGCGCCCTCAACATGGGCGAGTACGCCTACGACTTCACCGGCGAGAACGTCCATGACGGGCCGAGCCGCAACCCGCACGCCCTCGCCCACATGAGCGGCGGCTCGTCGGGCGGCTCGGGGGCGGCGCTCGCCGCGGGCCTCGTGCCCCTCACCCTCGGCTCGGACACCAACGGGTCGATCCGGGTCCCCAGCGCCTTCTGCGGCGTGTTCGGCCTCAAGCCGACCTACGGCCGCCTCACCCGGGCCGGCAGCTTCCCCTTCGTCGGCAGCCTCGACCACCTGGGTCCGATGGCGCGCAGCGTCGCCGACCTCGCCCTGGCCTACGACGCCATGCAGGGACCGGATCCGGAGGACCCGGTCGCGACGCGGCGCCCGCCCGAGCCCGTCACCCCGCTCCTGGGGCGCGGGGCCGAGGGCCTGCGCGTCGCGGTGGCGGGAGGCTACTTCGCCCGCGGCGGCGACCCGGAGGCCTTCGAGGCGGTCGCCCGGGTCGCCCGGGCGCTCGGCGCCGACGCCACCGTCGAGATCCCCGAGGCGGCGCGCGCCCGCGCGGCGGCCTACCTGATCTCCGCGGCCGAGGGCGCCGCCCTGCACCTCGACCGGCTGCGCGCGCGCCCCGGGGATTTCGACCCGGCGGTGCGCGACCGGCTCCTCGCCGGCGCCATGATCCCGGCCCCGCACGTCGAGCGCGCCCAGCGCTTCCGGCGCTGGTACGCCGGGGCGGTGGCGGAGGTCTTCGCCGGCGTGGACGCGATCCTCGCCCCCGCAACGCCCTGCCGGGCGCCGCGCGGCGGCGAGACGGTGCTGGTCCTCGACGGGGTCGCGATGCCGCTGCGGCCGAACCTGGGCGTCTTCACCCAGCCGATCTCCTTCGTCGGCCTCCCGGTCGCGGCGGTGCCGGTCTGGCTCGACGACGGCCTCCCCCTCGGCGTTCAGGTCATCGCGGCGCCCTGGCGCGAGGACGTGGCCCTGCGGATCGCCCACGCCCTCGAACAGGCCGGCGTCGCGCGCGCGCCGGTCGCCCCGCTCTGAAGGATCCCGCCGATGCCGCTCCCCGCCGATCCGGACGCGCGCGCGGTCGACGACCCGGCCGTGAAGGCCGAGGTCGAGGCGGCCTTCGCCGCCTACGAGGCCGCCCTGGTGTCGAACGACGTCGCCACCCTGGAATCCCTGTTCTGGGACGATCCCCGCACCATCCGGTACGGCGGGGGCGAGAACCTCTACGGCATGGACGCGATCCGGGCCTTCCGGCGCGCCCGCTCGCCCGCCGGCCTCGCCCGGACCCTGGCGCGGACCGTGATCACCACCCACGGCCGCGACTGCGCGACTGCCATGACATTGTTCTTTCGTGCCGGAAATCCGGGCATGGTCGGGCGCCAGAGCCAGACTTGGTGCCGCTTCGCGGATGGGTGGAAGGTCGTCGCGGCCCATGTGAGCGTCATTCCCGATCCCAACCCCGCCGGAGACTGATCCATATCTGTGTCACGACTGCACCATGCCGGGATGGCCGCGGCCGGGGCGCGGATCGTGGCACGGACGTTGCCCTGACCCTGGGGAGTGACGCAGGGGAATGGGAGACGGGGATGGTCAAGCGGGGGCTCGTGGCGCCGGGGCTTGTGGCGCCGGGGCTTGTGGCGCCGGGGCTCGTGGCGCCGGGGCTCGTGGCGATGGCGACCGGCATCGCCATGCTGGCTCAGGCGCAGGCGGCGGACGTGCCGGCCAAAGCGCCGGTCGCGCCGGCGCCGGTGCCGGACTCGATCTTCCTGTTCGCCGACACTCAGGTGAGCTACCGCTACGTCTTCCCGGCCTCGGAGCCCGGCATCCCGAACCGCAAGACCGCCGACCCGCTCGACGGGCGCGGGATTCCCAAGCACGTCCTCAACATCTCGCACGCGGATGCCTGGGCCTACGGCACGAACTTCTTCTCCCTCGACATCCTGAAATCCGGCTCGCAGGACCCGTCGGGCTACGCCTTCCCGCGGCTCGGCATCGCCACCGGAATCGGCGCGACCGAGGCCTACGGCCTCTACCGCGGCACCCTCTCGGGCAACGCGCTCAGCAGCAGCAAGGCTTTCGCCATCCCGGGTGTCGTCAAGGACGTGTCGATCTCCTTCGGCGCCGACATGAATTCGAAGAACACGTCGTTCGGCTCCGAGAAGCGCCTGATGGTGGCGGGCGTGAGCTTCGCCTTCGACGTGCCGGCCGGCTTCATGAACCTCGCGGTCCACGCCTCGAAGGAGTGGAACCGCAACGGCATCGTGCCGCTGCCGGCGCGCGACGTCGAGTTTCAGGTCACGCCGGAATTCGAGCTGGTCTACAACTTCCCGCTCGATTTCACCGGGCTGCCGCTCAGCCTCGCGGGCTTCAACAACGTCGTGCTGCCGAAAGGCAGGGACGGCTTCGGCGCCAAGACCGTCACCGAATTCCTGTCGCGCACCAACCTCGTCCTTGATGTCGGAAAGCTGATCTACGACAAGCCGAACCGCGTCAACGTGTTCGTGGGCTTCCAGTACTGGCGCAACAAGTTCGGCAATGACCAGAGCAGGGTGCCCGGGTCCGAGGAAAAAGCCTTCCTGGCCGGCGTCGCGTTCCATATCTTCTGAGGGTTGCGGCGGATCGCGGGGACCGGGATGCAGCGGGACGACACGGGGGCGGGCGCGCGGCTCTGGCTGCGCGACCCGCTGGCGATCCTGGCGGAGGGGGCCGGCGGCGGCCTCGTGGTGCAGGGCAGCCGCATCGTGGAGCGGGTGCCCGCCGGAGGCGCGCCGGCCGTGCCGGCCGACGCGGCGGTCGATTGCTCGCGCCACGTGGTGATCCCCGGGCTCGTCAACACGCACCACCACGTCTTCCAGACGCTGACGCGCGCCCATCCGGCGGCGATCAACAAGCCGCTCTTCCCGTGGCTGAAGGCGCTCTACCCGATCTGGGCGCGGCTCACCCCGGATTCGTTCCGGCTGGCGACCCGGCTCGCCTACACGGAATTGCTGCTCTCGGGCTGCACCACCGCGGCCGACCACCACTACCTGTTCCCGCGGGGGCTCGAGGCGGCGGTCGACATCCAGGTCGAGGAGGCGCGGGCCCTCGGCATCCGCGCCTGCGTGACCCGCGGCTCCATGAGCCTGTCGGAGAAGGACGGCGGCCTGCCGCCCGAGAGCGTGGTCCAGGACGACGACACCATCCTGGCGGATTGCGAGCGGGTGCTCGGGCTGTTCCACGACCCCGCGCCGGGCGCGATGGTGCAGATCGCGCTCAGCCCCTGCTCGCCTTTCGCGGTGACCAAGCGCCTGATGCGCGAGACGGCGGCGCTCGCGGCGCGGCACGGGTGCCGGCTCCACACCCATCTGGGGGAGACCCGCGACGAGAACGCCTACTGCCTGTCCGCCTTCGGGCAGCGGCCGGTCGACTACCTGGAGGAGGTCGGCTGGCTCTCCTCGCGGACCTGGCTCGCCCACGGCATCCACTTCGACGACGGGGAGGTGGCGCGGCTCGGGCGAGCGGGGGTCGGCATCTGCCACTGCCCGACCTCGAACATGACCCTGGCCTCGGGCTTCTGCCGGACCTGCGAGCTCGAAGCCGCCGGGAGCCCGGTCGGGCTCGGGGTCGACGGCTCGGCCTCGAACGACGCGTCGAACCTGATCGAGGAGGTGCGCCACGCCGTGATGCTGAACCGGCTGACCTACGGGGCCGAGAGGGTGACCCATCGCGACGCCCTGCGCTGGGCCACCGAGGGCTCGGCGGGCTGCCTCGGGCGCCGGGACATCGGCCGCCTGGAGGAGGGCTGCGAGGCGGACCTCGCCCTCTTCACGCTCGACGAGCTGCGCTTCTCCGGCGGGCACGACCCGCTCGCCGCCCTGGTCCTGTGCGGCGCGAGCCGGGCCGACCGGGTGATGGTGGCGGGCCGATGGCGGGTGATCGACGGGGCGCCGGTCGGGCTCGACCTGCGCGCCCTGCGCGAGGCCCACGGCGACGCGGCCCGCTCGCTGTTCGGGGCCGCGTGACCGGCATGGCCGAGGCCACCCCCCTGTTCGGCGCCTACGGGATCGTCAAGCGGTTCGGCGCCTTCGCGGCCAATGACGGCGTCGACCTGGAGATCCGCGCGGGCGAGATCCACGCCCTGCTCGGCGAGAACGGGGCCGGCAAGTCGACCCTGATGAAGATGCTCTACGGCCTCCTGGAGCCGACCTCCGGGGCGCTGACCCATCGGGGCGAGCGGATCCGCATCCCGAGCCCGGAGGCCGCTCGGGCGCTCGGCATCGGCATGGTGTTCCAGCACTTCTCGCTGTGCGAGAACCTGACGGTGATCGAGAACATCGCGCTGGTGATGCCCCGCAGGTTGGCGAGGGCGGCCCTGCGCGGGCGGCTCGCGGCGGTGACGGCCGCCTACGGGCTCCCGCTCGATCCCGACCGGCCGGTCTGGTCGCTCTCGGCGGGGGAGCGCCAGCGCATCGAGATCGTCCGCTGCCTCCTCCAGGATCCGGTCCTCGTCATCCTGGACGAGCCGACCTCGGTGCTCACCCCCGGCGAGGCCGAGGGCCTGTTCCGGGTGCTGGAGCGGCTGCGCGACGAGGGCAGGGCGATCCTCTACATCTCGCACAAGCTCGACGAGGTGCGCCGGCTCTGCAGCCGGGCGACGATCCTGCGCGGCGGCAAGGTGGTGGGCGCCTGCGACCCCCGCCGGGAGAGCGCCCGCTCCCTCGCCGCCCTGATGGTCGGCGAGCAGGTGGCGGAGGTGCGCCCGCCCGCCCGCCCGCCCGGCGCCCGCGCGCGCCTCGTGGTCGACGGCCTGTCGCTTCCCGCCCCGGGCCTCCACGGCACGCCGCTCCGCGACGTCTCGCTCCGCGTGCGCGAGGGCGAGGTGGTGGGGATCGCGGGCATCGCCGGGAACGGCCAGGCCGAGCTCTTCGCCGCCCTCTCGGGCGAGACCCTGGCCGAGCGCGCCGATTCGGTGCAGGTCGACGGGGCGCCGGTCGGGCGGCTCGGCATCACGGCCCGGCGGCGGCGCGGTGCCGCCTTCGTGCCCGAGGAGCGCAACGGCCACGGCGCGGCGCCGGACCTCGGCCTGACCGACAACGCCATCCTGTCGCGCCACGCCGATGCGGGGCTCGCGCGGGCCGGGTTCCTGCGCCTCGGCGCGGCCCGCGCGCTGATGCAGGCGATCGTCGCGGCCTTCGACGTGCGCAAGGCCGGGCCCGACCCGGCCGCCCGCACCCTGTCGGGCGGCAACCTGCAGAAATTCCTGGTCGGGCGCGAGATCCTGGCCGAGCCCGGGATCCTCGTCATCAACCAGCCGACCTGGGGCGTGGACGCGGCGGCGGCGGCGCGCATCCGCCAAGCGCTGCTCGACCTCGCCGGGCGGGGCGCCGCCGTCCTCGTCATCAGCCAGGACCTCGACGAGCTGTTCGAGGTGGCCGGGCGCATCGCCGTGCTGCACGAGGGCCGGCTCTCCCCCGCCCGGCCGGCGGGCGACCTCACCCGCGAGGCGATCGGCCTGATGATGGGCGGGGCCGCCGGCCCGGAGGTGCAGGCCCATTCGGGCGACGCCCGCGAGGCCGAAGCCCGCACGGGCGGTGCCCATGCGGGCGGTGTCCACGCGGGCGGTGCCCATGCGGGCGGTGCCCGCCAGGAGGATGTGCGTGCGCCTTGACCTCGCTCCCCGGCCGCGCCGCTCGCGGCTCATGGAGGCGCTGAGCCCGGCCCTGGCCTTCGCGCTCGCGGTGGCCATCGGCGGCCTCGCGGTGGCGGCGATGGGCCGCTCGCCCGCGGCCGCCTTCGCGATCTACTTCGTCGCCCCGCTGACCGAGTTCTGGTCCCTGCAGGAGGTGGCCCTGAAGGCGGCGCCGCTGGCGCTGATCGCGACGGGCCTCGCCTTCTGCTACCGGGCCAATCTCTGGAATATCGGCGCCGAGGGCCAGTTCGTGATCGGCGGGCTGGCCGGCGGGTGCATCGCCGTCGCCACGCACGGGATCGAGGGCGGGCCGCTCGGCACGTCCTGGATCCTGCCCGCGATGCTGGCGGCGGGCACGCTCGCCGGCATGGCCTACGCGCTGATCCCGGCGATCCTCAGGGTCGCCCTCGGCGTCTCGGAGATCCTGACCAGCCTGATGCTCGTCTACGTCGCCGAACTCCTGCTCGACTACCTCGTGCGCGGGCCCCTGCGCGACCCGGCGGGCTACAACTTCCCCCAGAGCGTCGGCTTCGACGACGCGGCCCGCCTCGCCCCGCTGATCGAGGGCGAGAACCTGCACGCGGGCGTGCTGATCGCGCTGGCCGTCGTGCTCCTCGCGGTCGTCGTCCTGTCCCGCACCCTGTTCGGCTTCCGGGTGCGGGTGGTCGGCGCCGCGCCGCGGGCGGCGCGCTTCGCCGGCTTCAGCGAGGCGCGGCTGACGCTGGCGGCGTTCGCGGTCTCCGGCGGCGCGGCGGGGCTCGCCGGCATCGCCGAGGTCGCCGGCAGGATCGGCCAGCTGCAACCCTCGATCTCCCCCGGCTACGGCTTCACGGCGATCATCGTGGCCTTCCTCGGCCGGCTCTCGCCGATCGGGATCGCCCTGGCCTCCCTCGTCATCGCCCTCACGACGATCGGGGCCGAGGGGGCGCAGATCGCCCTCAAGCTGCCCCTCGACCTCACCCGCGCCTTCCAGGGCCTGCTGCTCGCCCTGGTCCTCGGCGCCGACGTGCTGGCGCGCTACCGGGTGCGCCTCGTGCCGGGAGGGCGTGCGGCGTGAGTCTCGACCTCGTCCAGATGGTGCTGTTCACCATCGTCACCGCGTCGACCCCGCTCCTGCTCGCCGCCACCGGGGAACTCGTGGCGGAGCGCGCGGGCGTGCTCAACCTCGGCGTCGAGGGCATGATGGTGCTCGGCGCCGCCCTCGGCTTCGCGGCGGCGGTGGAGAGCGGCTCGACCCTGGTCGGGGCGCTCGCCGGCATCGCGGCCGGCATCGCCCTGGCGGGGCTGTTCGCCCTGCTGACGATCGGTCTCGCCGCCAACCAGGTCGCCTCCGGGCTCGCGCTCACGATCCTCGGCCTCGGCCTCTCGGGGCTGGTCGGGGCGCCCTATATCGGCCTCAAGCGCGAGGCGGCGCCGCACCTGCACCTGCCCCTGCTCTCCGACCTGCCGGGCATCGGCCGCCTGGTCTTCGGCCAGGACGCCTTCGTGTACGCCGCCGCCCTCCTGGTCGCCGGGGTCTGGGTCTTCCTGTGGCGCACGCGGGCGGGCTTGGCGCTGCGGGCGATCGGCGACGACCACGCCGCCACCCACGGCCTCGGACTGCCCGTGCGGCGGGTGCGGCTGCTCGCGGTGCTGTTCGGGGGCGGCTGCGCCGGGCTCGGCGGCGCCTACCTGTCCCTGGCCTACACGCCGTTCTGGGCGCCCGCCATGACGGCGGGCCGCGGCTGGATCGCGCTCGCGCTGGTGGTCTTCGCCTCCTGGCGGCTCGGGCGCCTCGTCGCGGGCGCGCTGCTCTTCGGCGGCGCCACGGTGCTGCAGCTGCACGCCCAGGCGGCCGGCATCGGCCTGCCGGGGCAGGCCCTCTCGGCGCTGCCCTACCTCGCCACGATCCTGGCCCTCGTCATCCTCTCGCTCGGCCGGCGGGCCGGCGGCTCGACCGCCCCGGCCTCGCTCGGGCGCGTCTTCATCCCGCCGCGCTGATCCGCGGCCTCCCAAGGAGCACGTCATGAAACGGATCGTCCAGGGCGCCCTGCACGCGGCCGCGGCGGGCCTCGTCGCCCTCGGCCTCGCCTCCGCGCCCGCGCGGGCGGCCGACAGGCTGAAGGTCGGCTTCGTCTATGTCGGGCCGGTGAGCGATTACGGCTACTCCTACCAGCACGACCAGGGCCGCAAGGCGCTCGAGGCCGCCCTCGGCGACAAGGTCCAGACCACGTACCTCGAATCGGTGCCCGAGGCCGACAGCGAGCGCGCGATCGAGAGCCTCGCCCGCTCCGGCCAGGACCTGATCTTCACCACCTCGTTCGGCTTCATGGAGCCGACCCTCAAGGTCGCCAGGAAATTCCCCAAGCTGAAATTCGAGCACGCCACCGGCTACAAGCGGGCGCCCAACGTCGGCACCTACTCGGCCCGGTTCTACGAGGGCCGCTACGTCTGCGGCGAGATCGCCGCCAGGATGACCAAGACGGGCGTGCTCGGCTACATCGCCTCCTTCCCGATCCCCGAAGTGGTGAGCGGCATCAACGCCTTCATGCTGGGCGCGCAATCCGTGAAGCCCGACATCAAGGTCAAGATCGTCTGGGTCAACACGTGGTTCGATCCGGGCAAGGAGGCGGAGGCGGCCAAGGCGCTGCTGGCCCAGGGGGCCGACATCCTCTCGCAGCACACCGACTCCGCGGCGCCCCTGCAGGAGGCCGAGAAGCAGGGCAAGCTCGGCTTCGGCCAATCCTCCGACATGATGCGCTTCGCGCCCAAGGCCCAGCTCACCTCGATCGTGGACGATTGGGGGCCGCACTACGTCGGCGCCGCCAAGGCGGTCCTCGGCGGAACCTGGAAGAGCGCCGATGTCTGGGACGGCATGAAGGAGGGGGCCGTGGTGCTCGCCCCCTTCGCCAACATGCCCGACGACGTGAAGGCCGCCGCCGAGGCGCGCACGAAGGCGATCAAGGACGGCAGCTTCCACGTCTTCACCGGCCCGATCACCAAGCAGGACGGGACGCTGGCCGTGAAGGCCGGGGAGGTCGCGCCCGACCCGATGATCCTGGGCATGAACTGGTACGTGAAGGGGATCGACGACAAGCTCCCGAACTGAACCGTTCCCCGCGGGCGCGGACCGGGAGACGCTCCGGCATCGGGGCCCCCGACGTCGGCGCGGCCCGGCCCCGCGGTACCCCGCCCCGGGCAACCGGTCGCCGTCGCAGGTCCCGGCGCGTGCGCGGGCGCACAGGCCGGGTCGTCGGCGGCGCGGCCCGGGGGCCGGCCCGGATGCCGCGGACCTCGCGCAAGGGGTTGGCGCGACAGCGTTGTGCGCGGCGGGCGTGCCCCGAGGACCGACCCGGGCGCGACGGAACTGCCTCAAACTTGGCCAGCGATTGCCTTACGCTGGGTCAAGCAGCCTTCCCGAAGGGCGGAACCGCTCCTATCTCGACCGGTTGAGGGGCGACCCGCTCGACGGGGAGGACAGACGATCATGCGCGCTTCACTTCTTGCCGGCGCCGCGGCGCTCAAGCTGGCGCTCTCGGCCGGCACCGCTCTCGCCCAGAGCTACACGGCCCCGGCCGGTATCCCGCCCGCCACGGCGCCCGGCGGCCTCAGCGGCGCCGCGGGCTGGCGCAACGCGGCGGAGGCGATCGATTCCGGTCAGGGCATCGCGGTGCGCGGCGGCTGGGCCGACCGCGACGTCGCGACCGGCGCCGCGGCGGCGCGTCCCCCGCGCGCCCATCGCAGCGGGTTCGGCGGCGTGGAGGAGTGATCCCGCCGGTCATGTCCCGTGACCGCTGGGTCGGGTCTCGAATGCGCCGCCGCGCCTTCGGCGTGGTGTCGCCCATTCGAGAGGGTCGACGGCCCGATGCGTCGGCATCCCGGGCCGTTGACGTGAGCGGGCCCCGGCCGCCCGCGCGAGGCTAACCGCGCCGCTTGCCGCGCTTCTTCTCCCGGCCGGCGGCGGCGCGGATCAGGGCGGCGAGGCCGGGCTCCGTCACGGCCTCGGCCGCGTCCGAGGGGCTGAACCAGCGACCGTCGCGCTCCTGCTGCTCGGGCCAGGCCTTGAGCTGCCGCCTGACATGCAGGGGGAAGACCTGCACTTGGCACAGGACCGTGTCCCGGCTCTTGAGGCGCTTCTGGTAGAGGTAGCTGCCGAGCGCGTGCTTCTCGACCCGGCCGATGACGCCGGCCTCCTCGTAGGCCTCGCGGGCGGCGGCCTCGTGATTCTTGAGGCCCTTCATGGGCCAGCCCTTGGGGATCACCCAGCGGCGGGTCTCGCGCGACGTGATGAGGAGCACCTGCGCGCCGTCCGGCCCGTGGCGCAGCGGCAGCACGCCGACCTGCCGGCGCGGAGCCTCGGCGCCTTCCACCCAGCCGGTGAGCGCGGCCGTGAGGTTGCGCAGACTCTTCATCCGGCGCGCGGGCCCTGCACGGTCCGGTCGGCGGGAGGCGGGACAGGCATCACGAGGGTGGCGAGACCGTGCGGGGGTGACCGGGGCGCCGAGGCGGCGGCCCCTCCATAGGCGCGGCCCCGGGGGGGACTCAAGCCGAATTAATTTCCCGGCAAACTATCTCGCCCTCAGGCCTCGGCGCCGAGGGTCGTGATGAGGTCGTCCAGCCGGATCCGGAGCTCGGCAATCTCGGCCTCGCTCATCTTGAGCTGGCGAACGATCTCCTGGCGCACCGCCACCGCCTCGTCGCGCAGGGCCAAGCCCTCCGGGGTGAGACTGATCTCGACCTCGCGCTCGTCCTGCTGGCGGCGGGTGCGGCGCACGTAGCGCGCGGATTCCAGCCGCTTGAGCACGGGGGTGAGCGTGCCGGAATCCAGGCGCAGCCGCCGGCCGATCTCCGACACGGTCAGGCCGTCCGTCTCCCACAGCACGATCAGGACGAGGTATTGCGGATAGGTGATGCCGAGGCGCTCCAGCAGGGGCCTGTAGCACTTCGTCATCCGGTGCGAGGCCGCGTAGAGCGCGTAGCAGAGCTGGTTGTCGAGGCGGAGCGTGTCAAAGCCCGACACGATGGGCTCGAGAGACGTCATTCGTCACACCATACTGTCGCGCGCGGGCACCGCGAGCCTGCCGCGCCGGTCAAGAACTCGCGCGCGCAAAGGGAACGCATACCACGAACTCGACGGTCGAAGAACCGCGCGCGGGTCATTTTTGCCCGGAATATAACACGTCGATAGCCTTTTGGTCCTAGAACGGACGGAGTAGGATCTGGTCCGCGAAGGCATCCGCGTCGTCCAGGGTGCGCAGGTCGAGGCGGTAGGCCCCCTCCGCGACGCGCCCGAGCACCGGGACGGGAAGCGCCCGGAACCGCGCCGCGAGGCGCTCGGGCCAAGCGCCCGCCCCCTTGCCGGAGGTGCCCGCCCCCTTGACGGAGGCGGGACGCAGGACGAGGGCGGCGCTCGGCAGGCTCTCGACCGGCAGCGACCCGGAGCCGACCTGGCTGAGGCAGGGCTCGACCGCGACGCGCGCCTGCGCGCCGAGGGCCCGCGCCACGATCGGGGCCAGGGCCTCGGCCTGCGCCCGGATCTCCGCCTGGGGGCGGGTCAGCAGCCGCAGGGTGGGCAGCCGCTCGCGTAGGCGCTCGGGCTCCCGGTAGAGCCGCAGCACCGCCTCCAGGGCCGCGAGGGTCATCTTGTCGACCCGCAGCGCCCGCTTCAGCGGGTCCCGGCGCAGCCGCGCCACCAGGTCGGCGCGGCCCGCGACGATCCCGCACTGCACGCCGCCCATCAGCTTGTCGCCGCTGAACAGCACGAGGTCGGCATCGGCCAGCGCCTCGCGGACCACGGGCTCGCGCGGCAGGCCGTAAGCCGCGAGGTCGACGAGCGCGCCGCTGCCGAGATCGACGCAGAAGGGCAGGCCGCGCTCCCGGCACAGGGCGTGCAGCGCCGCGGGATCGGGCGCGGCCGTGAATCCCTGGATCGCGTAATTGCTCGGATGCACCCGCATCACCAGGCCGGTGCGCGGCCCGATCGCCGCCGCGTAATCGGCGAGGTGGGTGCGGTTGGTGGTGCCGATCTCGACGAGGCGGCTGCCGGCCCGGGCCATCACGTCCGGCATCCGGAAGGCGCCGCCGATCTCGACCAGCTCCCCGCGGGAGACCGGCACCTCCCGCCGCCGCGCCAGGGCCGTGAGGACGAGGAGCACCGCCGCCGCGTTGTTGTTGACGACCGTCGCCGCCTCCGCCCCGGTGAGGCGGCAGATCAGCGCCTCCGCGTGGGCGTCGCGCTCGCCGCGGCGCCCGGTGGCGAGGTCGAGCTCGAGGTTGGTCGGCCGGGTCATCGCGGCGACGACCGCCTCCGCCGCCTCGCGGGGCAGCAGGGCCCGGCCGAGATTGGTGTGCAGCACCGTCCCGGTGAGGTTGAAGACCGGCCGCAGCGAGGGCGTGAGCCACGCGTCGAGCCGCGCGCCGACGGCCTCCGCGAGGGCGTCCGCGGGCGGGGCGGGCAGCCGGGCCTGCCGGATCTCGCCGAGCACCGCCCGAACCGCCTCGGTCACCAGGGTGCGGCCGTGCGCGGCCGCGCGCCGCGCGAGGTCGGGATGGCCGAGGAGGCGCTCGACGGCGGGCAGGCGGGCGGGGGAGGGGGCGTCCACGGGGGCGGTCAGGCGGCGACCCGGCCCCCCTCCGGGACGGCGCTCGCCCCGAAGCGGGCCGCATTCCGGGAGAAGGTCGCGTCCATCGGCTCGCTCCGGGCGCCCTCGGCGCACCACGCCGCGCGGAGCCGGCACGCCTGCCCGAGCCAGCGGATCAGGCCCCGCCGCTCGGGCCCAGGGCATATCTGGAGAGGGGGCGGCCGCCCGCAAGGGCCGGTCCGCCTCCGCGTCAGCGGCGGCCGTCGAGGGGGCGGATGCGGCGCTCGACGAGCGGCCGGCCGACCTTGCGCTCCACGATCACGGTGCGGGGGCCCCGCATGCCGCTGCCGGTGCTGATGATCCGCTCGGGCGCGCGATCGGATTTCGGCTTGACGGCCTTCAGCACGTGGGGCCGGACCTCGTCCGGCGGCAGGCCGATCAGGCCGGCGGCGATCTCGACCTGCTGCTCGATGTCGTCGGCGAGATCCTGCGCCGCGGCCACGGCCTCGGCGACCGTCGGCGGCTCCTTGCGGACGCGGATCGGCGGCAGGGGGCGGTTCTTGTCGGTCGGCTTCTTCACGGGGCGGCCCATCGTCATGAGGGGGGTTATAGCGCGTCCGCGCCGGATTTTGCAGTGCAGCACGACGATCCGGGCGCCGGCGACGCCGCGCGCCCGCCCGGACAGGCCGCCTCGGTCGGCGCTATCGGCCGTGCCCGCCTCGCGAATCCGCCCGACACAGCAGTGCCGGGGCGGTCGCAGAACGGGACTTGGGCATTGTGTCGCAGGTGGGACAGGCGCAGCATCGTCGCGGTAATCCTCGCTCGTCCGCCCTTGTGCGGCCGCGAAGGCGTTGCAAGAGTCGCGCCCGTGACCGCTCCCGCACATTCCGCCCCCGCCCGGGACCCGCGCCTGACCGCGGCCCGCCCCGACCTCGCCGATGCGCGCCTGCGCGGCGCCGTGCAGGCCGCCCGATTCGTCGCCGGCACGACGCGGCGGGTCGGCGCGCCCCTCGCGCCCCTGCGCCGGGCCCCGCGCGACGACGCCGCCCTCGACACCGAGGCCCTGCGCGGCGAGGCCGTGACGGTGTTCGAGGTGGCGGCGGGCTGGGCCTACGCGCAGCTCGAGGCGGACGGCTACGTCGGCTACCTGCCGGCCGCCTGCCTGGGCGACCCCGACCCGGCGCCGACCCATCGCGTCACCGCGCTGCGCAGCTTCGTGTTCCCGGCGCCCGACCTGAAGCGGCCGCCGCTCGCGCATCTGAGCCTCTCGGCCGCCGTCGCGGTCGAGGGCGAGGAGGGCGCCTATGCCCGCCTCGCCGGGGGCGGCTACGTCTACGCGGCCCATCTCGCCGACCTCTCGGCCCGCGCGCCCGACTACGCCGCCACCGCCACCCGCCTCCTCGGCACGCCCTACCTGTGGGGCGGGCGCTCCAGCCTCGGCCTCGACTGCTCGGGCCTGGTGCAGATCGCGCTCGGGGCGGCCGGGATCGCCGCGCCGCGCGACGCGGACCTGCAGGAGGCCGCGCTCGGGATCCCGGTCCCGGTGACGCCCGGCCTCGACGGGCTCGCGCGCGGCGACCTCGTGTTCTGGCGCGGCCATGTCGGGCTGATGCTCGATCCGGCCACCCTGATCCACGCGAACGGCCACCACATGGCCGTGGCGATCGAGCCGCTCGCGCAGGCGCGGGCGCGCATCGCCGCGGCCGGGGCCGGGCCGATCACCTCGATCCGGCGCCTCGCGTCGGCCGCCTGAGGGGCGCCCGGCTCCCGCACGCGATGCTGCCGACCGCCGCCCCCTTCACGCGCGCCGGAATCCTGGCGGGCATCCGCCTCGGCCTGCCGGTCTGGCCGAGCATCGCGGTGTTCGGCGCCGCCTTCGGGGCCGCGGCGGCGCAGCGCGGCCTCACCCTGTCGGAGGCGCTCGGCATGAGCGCCTTCGTGTACGCGGGCGCGGCCCAGATGGTGACGCTGGAGGTCTGGGGCCGGCCCTGGACCCTGAGCGCGCTCCTCGCGGCCATGACCGTGACGGCGCTGATCAATGCGCGGATGATCCTGATGGGCGCCACGGTGCAGCCCTGGCTGCGCGGCACGCCGTTCTGGCGCACCGCCCTGACGCTGTTCTTCCTCGTCGATGCGGGCTGGCTCATCGGCATGCGCCATCGCGCGGAGGGCGGGCGCGACCTCGGAATCCTGTTCGGGGCCGGGTTCGGGATGTGGCCGCTCTGGATCGCCACGACCGGGCTCGGGCACCTCGCCGGCGGATTGGTGGCGCAGCCCCGGGCCTACGCCCTCGACATGATCATGCCGATCTTCTTCGCCGCCATGCTGGCGCCGCTCTGGCGCGGCGTCCGCCCGGCCCTGCCCTGGCTCGTCTCGGGCGCGGTCGCGCTCGCGGTGCAGCGCCTCGTGCCGGGCTACGGCTTCATCGCCGCGGGGGCGCTCGCGGGCCTCGTCACCGGGGCGCTCGTCGATGACGGGGCGGCGCGGTGAGCGCGCAGTGGCTCGCCGGGCCGGCCGGCTCGCTCCTCGCCGTCGCGGCGCTCACCGCCGTCACCTACCTGTGCCGCGCCTCCGGCGTGCTGCTGATGAGCCGCGTGCGGCTGACGCCGCGCGTCGAGCGGGGCCTGCGGGCCCTGCCCGGCTCGATCGTGGTGGCGACCGCGCTCCCGACCGGCCTCGCGGCCGGGGCGCCCGGGATCGCCGGCCTCGCCGCGGCCGCCGCCGTGATGGCGCTCACCCGGTTCGAACTCGCGGCGATCGCCGCGGGCCTCGCCGTGGTGGCGCTCGGGCGGGCGGCGGGCCTGTAATCCGACATCCGACGGATCGCGTCGCAACGCGGATCTCGGCGTCGCTCACGCGCCGCGCGGGCTTGGCATTCGCTTCCCGGACGTGATCGTCCGGACGGCGGATGACGGCTCACCAGGGCAGCGTCTCGCCCCGGTAGTCGAGATAGGCGATGCCCTTGCGGCCGAGCTGGCGCTCCAGCACCGCGGCCATGCCCTCGGCGCTGGTCGCCACGTCGATATCGGCCTCCGGCCCGCCCATCTCGGTGCGCACCCAGCCCGGATGCATCAGCACGACGCCGAAGGGCGCGTCGCCGTGGCGCGCCTCGAAGCTGCGGGCGAGGCTGTTGAGGGCGGCCTTGCTGGCGCGGTAGGTCTCCCAGGTGCCGCCGTCGTTGAGGGCGACGCTGCCCAGGATCGAGCTCATCAGCACGACGAGGCCGCCCGGCGCCACCAGCGGCGCCAGGGTCTCGGCCGCCCGGACCGGGCTCAGGGCGTTGGTCTCGTAGACCCGGAGCGCCACCGCGCGGTCGATCTGCGGCGCCGGCACCTGCGCGTCCGGCGCGATGCCGGCCACGATGAAGACGACGTCGAAGCTTCGTCCGTCGAGGCGCCTGCGCAGACCCCTCACCGCCTCGTCGTCGTCGATGTCGACCCGCTCGACATGCGGGGCCGCCGGCCCGACCGCTTCCAGCTGCGGAGCGGGGCCGCGGGCCGTGGCGGTCACGTCCCAGCCCCGCTTCAGCAGCGCCTGCACCAGCCCGAGCCCGAGTCCCCGCGAGGCGCCGACGATCAGCGCCGTCCTGTCCTGCCTGGCCATGTCCGAGATCCTTCCGCGAGATCCGCCTGTGGGTGCCGCCCAGATAGGGCGGCGGGGGCCGTCGCGTCAGTCCGGCCCGGCGCGGGCTCAGGCGGCGCGCTGCGCCGCGCGGGGCTGGAACGCCGCCAGCATCGCGTCGATGAGCCCGTCGAGGCTCTCGGCCCAGTGCGAGAGGGCGGTCGCGGGCGCGATGGGGACGATCGCGTGGGCCTCGCCGCCGGAGAGGACCGGCTCCGCGCCGAGCCGCCGGGCGAGGGCCAGGAGGGGGCGGTTTCCGGCGAGCGCGCGCAGATGCACCTGGCCCACGGCCGCGTGGCGCGCGGCGGTGCAGAGGCGTTCGGCGAGGGCGGTGCCGAGGCCGCGCTGCCGGTAGCCGGGCTCCACGGAGAAGGCGGCCTCGGCCTCGGGCCCGAGGCCGGCGGGGCCGGTCGGGCGCAGCTCCCCGACGCCGCGCAGGATCCCGTCGACGAAGGCGCCGTAGACGAGGCCGTCGCGGGCGAGGGCGGCCGCGCCGTAGGAGCGCGCCCCCGCCTCGCTCACCGCGGCCATGAAGCGGTTGAACCGGGTCTCCCGGTCGAGCCGGCCGAAATGCGCCTCGACCGCCGCGCGGTCGCTCGGCCACAGGCGGCGGATCACCGCCGCGCCGCTCACGGAATGGGTCATGTGTGTGACGACTCCAGGACTGCGCTGACGCGCTCCCGGGCGTTGCTCTCCCGGCCGGACGAATCCCGCCCGGCGCCGTTGTGCAATGCAGCACGGGCGCGGCCGTTCCGGCCGGGCCGCCCTGCGGCGGACGCATGGTTTCGCCTCGAAAGCACCGCATTGCGCCGGCGCGGCCGCCGGTCTAAGCGGGGCGGGTGACGCACTGCACCGCTTCCTCCGGCCCCGTGGCGGCCCGCTACGAGGCGCTCGTGGCCGAGGGCGCCATCGAGCGCGATCCCGCCCAGACGCACCTCGTGGCCCATCTCGACGCCCTGGTGGCCGAGCTCGCGGAGGCGCCCGCGCCGCAAAAGCTCGGCCCGCTCGGCCGGCTGCTCGGGCGCAGGCCCGAGCCGGCGACCGGGCCGCGCGGCCTCTACGTCTGGGGCCTCGTCGGGCGCGGCAAGACGATGCTGATGGACCTCTTCCACGAGGCGGCGCCGGGGTCGAAGCGGCGGGTCCACTTCCACGCCTTCATGGCGGACGTGCACGAGCGCATCCACCAGCACCGGCAGGCCGTGAAGGCGGGGCGCGCCAAGGGCGACGACCCGATCGCTCCGGTGGCCGAGGCGCTGGCCGAGCAGGCGAGGCTGCTCTGCTTCGACGAGTTCACGGTGACCGACATCGCCGACGCGATGATCCTCGGCCGCCTGTTCACGGCCCTGTTCGGCCAGGGCGTCGTGATGGTGGCGACCTCGAACGTCGAGCCCGACCGGCTCTACGAGGGCGGCCTCAACCGGGCGCTGTTCCTGCCCTTCATCGCGCTCCTGAAGGAGCAGGTCGCGGTGGTCCGGCTCGATTCCCGCACGGATTTCCGCCTGGAGAAGCTCGGCGGCTCGCCGGTCTACCACGTGCCGGCCGACGAGGCCGCCGCCACGGCGCTGACGCGGGCCTTCCGGGCGCTCACCGGCCACAAGCAGGGACATCCGGCCACGATCGCCGTGAAGGGCCATGACGTGTTCATCCCGGAGGCCGCCGCCGGGGTGGCGCGCTTCACCTTCGCGGATCTCTGCGCGCGACCGCTCGGCGCCTCCGACTACCTCGCCCTTGCCCAGCGCTTCCACACCCTGATCGTGGAGGCGATCCCGGTCATGGGCCTGGCGCAGCGCAACGAGGCCAAGCGCTTCATCACGCTGGTGGACGCGCTCTACGACACCCGCACCAAGCTCCTCGCCTCCGCGCAGGCCGAGGCCCCCGACCTCTACCGGGCCGAGACGGGCCGCGAGGCCTTCGAGTTCGAGCGCACGGTGTCGCGCCTGATCGAGATGCGCTCGGAGGAGTACCTCGCCCTGCCGCACGGCCGGCCGGATTCCGAGGCCTCGGGCAGCACGACCGGGCTGGTGGAGACCTGATCCGCGCCCGGCCGCGGAACTCCCCCTGCCCAGGCGGACTCTCCTCGTCCCGGGAGGGCTTCCCGCCCCCCGCACTCCCGGCTAATTTCGAGGCGCGGCAAGGAGCGGGCCGTCGCGCAAGACCTCTCCATCCAAAGGTCGACAACGCCCGCATGCGTCGCACCCGCTCCGGCGCCGGTTCGAGAGACGAGGCCGACCCGCCGCGCGGCGGCCGGGCGCGGGCCGGCGCCGTGCGCCTCTCGCCGGACGGCCAGCTCCTCGTCGCGCCCGCCGCCCGCGCCCGCGCGGCGCCGCCCTCCGCCGATGCGCGGCTCCTCGCCATCGCGAGCGAGCACCTGCGCCGCCTCGGCCACCGGCAGGTGACCGTGGTCGGGGTCGCGGCGGAAGCCGGCATGACGCACGCCAACGTCTACCGCTACTTCCCCTCGAAGACCGCCCTTGTCGACGCGGTCGCCGGGCGCTGGCTGCGCGAGGTCGAGACCGAACTCGCCGCGATCGCCGACGCGCCCGACCCCGCCGACGACAAGCTGGAGCGCCTGCTCCTCGCCCTCTCGACCCTGCAGCGCGAGGTGCTGGCCAAGGATCCCCACCTGTTCGCGGTGCATCTCGACGCCACCGTGGAGTCCAGGCCCATCACCCGGCGCCACCGCGGGCGCCTGAGGCTCCTCGTCGAGCGCGTGGTCGACGAGGGCATCGCCGGCGGCGCCTTCCACCTCCGCGACCGGGAGCGCGCCCTCGCCTTCGTGTTCGACGCCAGCCACCGCTTCACGCACCCGGCCTCGATCCAGCTCGACGCCGAAGTGCCCCGCGACCTGATCGAGGCCCGGTTCGGCGCGGTCATCCGGGCGATCCTGCGGGTCCTGCGCACCGGCGCGCTGTGACGGAATAACATTCGCTATCATTTGTAACAAACGCTGAGGCAGCAGCTAAGCTGCTCTGCACACGTGAAAAATTTCACCGGCTGGCCTCCCCGCGCGCGCTCCGGGCGGGTGCTGCCCTGCATCTTGCCGGAGGATCGGGTTGTCCGCCCCTGGCTTTTCGGCCAAACAGGCCGCGCCGGCGCGGGGTTCCTCGCGAGGCGGACCCCGGCCCCAGACGGTTCCACCCAAAGCCGCGAAGGATCGGTTCTCACATGGCACGCAAGAAGATCGCGCTGATTGGCGCCGGGCAGATCGGCGGAACCCTCGCGCACCTCGCCGGCCTCAAGGAACTCGGCGACGTCGTTCTGTTCGACATCGCCGACGGCGTGCCGCAGGGCAAGGGCCTCGACATCGCCGAATCCGCTCCCGTGGACGGGTTCGACGCCAAGTACGCGGGCGCGAGCGACTACGCGGCCATCGCGGGCGCCGACGTGGTGATCGTGACGGCCGGCGTGCCGCGCAAGCCGGGCATGAGCCGCGACGACCTCATCGGCATCAACCTGCAGGTGATGGAGAAGGTCGGCGCCGGCATCAGGACCCACGCCCCGAACGCCTTCGTGATCTGCATCACCAACCCGCTCGACGCGATGGTCTGGGCGCTGCAGAAATTCTCCGGCCTCGCCCCCAACAAGATCGTCGGCATGGCGGGCGTGCTCGACTCGGCCCGCTTCCGCCACTTCCTGGCCGAGGAGTTCCAGGTCTCGGTCGAGGACGTCACCGCCTTCGTGCTCGGCGGCCACGGCGACGACATGGTGCCGCTGGTGCGCTACTCGACGGTGGCCGGCGTCCCGCTGCCCGACCTCGTCAAGATGGGCTGGACCACGCAGGAGAAGCTCGACGCCATGGTCGAGCGCACCCGCAAGGGCGGCGGCGAGATCGTCAACCTGCTCAAGACCGGCTCGGCCTTCTACGCGCCGGCGGCCTCGGCCATCGCCATGGCGGAGAGCTACCTCAAGGACAAGAGGCGCGTGCTCCCCTGCGCCGCCTACCTGACCGGCCAGTACGGCATCGACGGCCTGTTCATCGGCGTGCCGATCGTGATCGGCGAGAACGGCGTCGAGCGCGTCGTCGAGGTCGAATTCTCGGCCGAGGAGAAGGCGATGTTCGACAAGTCGGTCGCCTCGGTGAAGGGTCTCGTCGAGGCCTGCAAGGGCATCAACGCGGCCCTGGCCTAGTCGCCCAGGGGGCGAGTGGCGGGCGGCGGATGGCGAAGGGGGCCGCGCGCGGCACCACCGTTCCGCCATCCCTCCGGCCCGCCACGCGCCCTTCGCCATTCGCCACTCGCCTACCCGGAAACGTCCATGAACATCCACGAATACCAAGCCAAGGCGGTGCTGAAGGAGTTCGGCCTGCCGGTCTCCAACGGCAAGGCCATCTTCAAGGCCGCGGAAGCCGAGGCCGCCGCCCGCGAACTCGGCGGGCCGCTCTGGGTGGTCAAGTCCCAGATCCACGCCGGCGGGCGCGGCAAGGGCAAATTCAAGGAGGCCAAGGCCGGCGAGAAGGGCGGCGTGCGCCTCGCCAAGTCGATCGACGAGGTCAAGACCTTCGCCGAGCAGATGCTCGGGCGCACCCTCGTGACGGTGCAGACCGGCGAGGCCGGCAAGCAGGTCAACCGCCTCTACATCGAGGACGGCTCGGACATCGACACCGAGTTCTACCTCTCGATGCTGGTCGACCGCGCGACCGGCCGGGTCGCCTACGTGGTCTCGACCGAGGGCGGCATGGATATCGAGCAGGTCGCCCACGACACGCCCGAGAAGATCGTGACCTTCTCGGTCGATCCGGCGACGGGCGTGATGCCCCATCACGGCCGCGCGGTCGCCAAGGCGCTCGGCCTCTCGGGCCCGCTCGCCAAGGAGGCGGAGGATCTCACCGCCCGGCTCTACCAGGCGTTCACCGCCAAGGACATGAGCATGCTGGAGATCAACCCGCTGATCGTGACCAAGGACGGGCACCTGAAGTGCCTGGACGCCAAGATCTCCTTCGACTCGAACGCCCTCTACCGCCACCCGGAGATCGTGCAGCTGCGCGACACGACCGAGGAGGACGAGAAGGAGATCGAGGCCTCGAAGTACGACCTCGCCTACATCGCGCTCGAGGGCACGATCGGCTGCATGGTCAACGGCGCCGGCCTCGCCATGGCGACGCTCGACATCATCAAGCTCTACGGCGAGGAGCCGGCGAACTTCCTCGACGTCGGCGGCGGCGCCTCCGAGGAGAAGGTGACGGCGGCCTTCAAGATCATCACGGCCGACCCGAACGTGAAGGGGATCCTCGTCAACATCTTCGGCGGGATCATGAAGTGCGACGTGATCGCCAACGGCGTGATCGCGGCCGTCAAGGCGGTGGGCCTGCAGGTGCCCCTGGTGGTGCGCCTCGAAGGCACCAACGTCGAGAAGGGCAAGGAGATCATCCGCTCCTCGGGGCTCAACGTCATCCCGGCGGACGATCTCGACGACGCAGCCCAGAAGATCGTCGCGGCCGTGCGCCAGCGCTGACGCCCGAAGAACGCTAAGCACCGGAGTTCACGTCCGTGTCCATCCTGATCGACAAGAACACCAAGGTGATCTGCCAGGGCTTCACCGGCAAGAACGGCACCTTCCATTCCGAGCAGGCGATCGCCTACGGCACCAAGATGGTCGGCGGCACCAGCCCCGGCAAAGGCGGCTCGACCCATCTCGGGCTGCCGGTCTTCGACACGGTCCAGGAGGCGCGCGAGGCGACCGGCGCCGACGCCTCGGTCGTCTACGTGCCGCCGCCGGGCGCCGCGGACGCGATCTGCGAGGCGATCCAGGCCGAGATCCCGCTCATCGTCTGCATCACCGAGGGCATTCCCGTCCTCGACATGGTGCGGGTGAAGCGGGCCCTGGAGGGCTCGAAGTCGCGCCTCGTCGGCCCGAACTGCCCCGGCATCGTCACGGCGGGCGAGTCGAAGATCGGCATCATGCCGGCCAACATCTTCAAGCCCGGCTCGGTCGGCATCGTGTCGCGTTCCGGCACGCTCACCTACGAGGCGGTGTTCCAGACCTCGAACGAGGGCCTGGGCCAGACCACGGCGGTCGGCATCGGCGGCGACCCGGTCAAGGGCACCGAGTTCATCGACATGCTGGAGTTGTTCCTCGCGGACGAGAAGACCGAGTCGATCGTGATGATCGGCGAGATCGGCGGCTCGGCCGAGGAGGAGGCGGCCCAGTTCATCCGGGACGAGGCCAAGCGCGGGCGCAAGAAGCCGATGGTGGGTTTCATCGCCGGCCGCACCGCGCCCCCGGGCCGCCGCATGGGCCATGCCGGCGCGATCATCTCGGGCGGCAAGGGCGGCGCCGAGGACAAGATCGCCGCCATGGAGGAGGCCGGCATCCGCGTCTCCCCGTCGCCGGCCCGCCTCGGCAAGACCCTGGTCGACGTGCTCAAGGGCTGAGTTCAGCCCGAGATTGATGCGTCCCGCGCATGGCTGAGCCCCGCGCGGGGCGTCTTTCCGGATCCCATATCGGGGCTCCTCCCGGGCGGCAGCGCTCCCGAGGGGCCGCACGCCCCGAGAGGCCCCGAGGGACCCCAACCGGCTGCTCGCCCGCTCCCCCCGGAGCCCGACCGAGCCCAAACCGCGGGTAGACCAACGCCATGGCACGCCAGGACGCGAACGAAACCCTTCTCGGCACCTCGTTCCTCTACGGGGCGAACGCCGCCTACATCGAGGACCTCTACGCGGCCTACACGAAGGATCCGAACTCCGTCGATCCGGAGTGGCGGAGCTTCTTCGCCGGCCTGAAGGAGGAGAAGGCCATCGTCGTCAAGAACGCCGAGGGGGCGTCCTGGACGAAGCCGAACTGGCCGGTCGCCGCCAACGGCGAGCTGGTCTCGGCCCTCGACGGCAACTGGTCGACCCTGGAGAAGGCGGTCGGCGACAAGATCAAGTCCCGCGCCGAGGCCAAGGGCGCGCCGATTGCACCGGCCGACGTGCAGCAGGCGACCAAGGATTCCGTGCGCGCGATCATGCTGATCCGCGCCTACCGCATGCGCGGCCACCTGCACGCCAAGCTCGACCCGCTCGGCCTGCAGCTGCGCGGCGACCACGAGGAGCTGCACCCGCAGCATTACGGGTTCACGGACGCCGATTACGACCGGCCGATCTTCCTCGACAACGTGCTGGGCCTCGAATTCTCGACGATCCGCGAGATCGTCGCGATCCTGCGGCGCACCTACTGCCAGACGCTCGGCGTCGAGTTCATGCACATCTCCGACCCCGAGGAGAAGGCCTGGATCCAGGAGCGCATCGAGGGCAAGGACAAGGAGATCTCCTTCACCGAGCAGGGCAGGCGGGCCATCCTCAACAAGCTCATCGAGGCGGAGGGCTTCGAGAAGTTCCTCGACCTCAAGTACACGGGCACCAAGCGCTTCGGCCTCGACGGCTCCGAGGCGATGGTCCCGGCGCTGGAGCAGATCATCAAGCGCGGCGGCGCGCTCGGCGTGAAGGAGATCGTGGTCGGCATGGCCCATCGCGGCCGGCTGAACGTGCTCGCCAACGTGATGAGCAAGCCGTTCCGGGCGATCTTCCACGAGTTCAAGGGCGGCTCGGCCTCGCCGGAGGAGGTCGAGGGGTCGGGCGACGTGAAGTACCACCTCGGCGCGTCGAGCGACCGCAGCTTCGACGGCAACGGCGTCCACCTGTCGCTCACCGCCAACCCGTCGCACCTGGAGATCGTCGATCCGGTCGTGCTCGGCAAGGTCCGCGCCAAGCAGGACCAGCACAACGACGCGCCCGACCAGCGCACCTCGGTGCTGCCGCTCCTCATCCACGGCGACGCCGCCTTCGCGGGCCAGGGCGTGGTGGCGGAGTGCCTCGGCCTCTCGGGGCTGAAGGGCCACCGCACCGGCGGCTCGATCCACTTCATCATCAACAACCAGATCGGCTTCACCACCGATCCGCGCTTCTCGCGCTCCTCGCCCTATCCGTCCGACGTCGCCAAGATGGTCGAGGCGCCGATCTTCCACTGCAACGGCGACGACCCCGAGGCCGTGGTCTTCGCCGCCAAGGTCGCGACCGAGTACCGGCAGAAGTTCCACAAGCCGGTGGTCATCGACATGCTGTGCTACCGCCGCTTCGGCCACAACGAGGGCGACGAGCCGGCGTTCACGCAGCCGAAGATGTACAAGATCATCCGCAAGCACCCCTCGACGCTGGAGATCTACGGCAAGCGGCTGGTCGAGGCCGGGGCCGTCAAGGAGGCGGACCTCGAAGCCCGCAAGTCCGAGTTCCGGTCGACGCTCGACAGCGAGTTCGACGTCGCCAACGCCTACAAGGCCAACAAGGCGGATTGGCTCGACGGCCGCTGGTCGGGCCTGAAGTCGGTGCGCGAGGACGAGGACGACCCGCGCCGCGGCCGCACCGGCGTGCCGGCCGAGACCCTGCGCGAGATCGCCCGCCAGATCACCAAGGTCCCGGCGAATTTCCGCCTCCACCGCACGATCCAGCGCTTCCTCGACAACCGCGCCAAGGCGATCGAGACCGGAGAGGGGCTCGACTGGGCGACCGCCGAGGCCCTCGCCTACGGCTCGCTGCTGACCGAGCATCACCGGGTCCGGCTCTCCGGCCAGGACGTGGAGCGCGGCACCTTCTCGCAGCGCCACTCGGTGCTGATCGACCAGGAGACCGAGGAGCGCTACACGCCCCTCAACCACATCCGCGAGGGGCAGGCCCGCTACGAGGTCATCAACTCGATGCTCTCGGAGGAGGCGGTGCTCGGCTTCGAGTACGGCTACTCGCTCGCCGAGCCCAACGCCCTGGTACTGTGGGAGGCGCAGTTCGGCGACTTCGCCAACGGCGCGCAGGTCGTGATCGACCAGTTCATCTCCAGCGGCGAGCGCAAGTGGCTGCGCATGTCGGGTCTCGTGATGCTGCTGCCGCACGGCTACGAGGGCCAGGGGCCGGAGCATTCCTCGGCCCGGCTGGAGCGCTACCTGCAGCTCTGCGCCGAGGACAACATGCAGGTCGCCAACTGCACGACGCCCTCGAACTACTTCCACATCCTGCGCCGGCAGCTGAAGCGCGACTTCCGCAAGCCGCTCGTGCTGATGACCCCGAAGTCGCTCCTGCGCCACAAGCGCGCGGTGTCGCGGCTCGACGAACTCACCGAGGGGTCGAGCTTCCACCGGGTGCTCTGGGACGATGCCGAGAAGACGCCGGACGGCATCAGGCTCGTCAAGGACGACAAGATCCGTCGCGTCGTGCTCTGCTCGGGCAAGGTCTACTACGACCTGTTCGAGGAGCGCGAGAAGCGGGGCATCAACGACGTCTACCTGATGCGCGTCGAGCAGCTCTACCCGTTCCCGCTGAAGTCGCTGGCCGGGGAGGTGTCGCGCTTCCGCAACGCCGAGGTGATCTGGTGTCAGGAGGAGCCCAAGAACATGGGCGCCTGGACCTTCGTCGAGCCCTATCTCGAGTGGGTCCTCAACCAGGCGGGCGTGGCCTCGAAGCGGCCGCGCTACGTCGGGCGCCCGGCCTCGGCCTCGACGGCGGTCGGCCTGATGTCGAAGCACATGGCTCAGCTCCAGGCCTTCCTCAACGAGGCCCTGGCGGTCTGACCCTCCGAGGGCTCGCGCGATGGCGTATTTCTTCTGCCGGCTGATCGCGCCCCGCGCGACGTTCCCGGCCGACATGACGCCGGAGGAGGGCGCCGCCATGCGGGCCCACGCCGCCCATTGGCGCGCCCTCGCGGAAGAGGGGAGGGCGGTCGCCTTCGGTCCCGTCCTCGACCCCGCGGGCGCCTGGGGCCTCGGCCTCCTCTGCGTCGCGGATGCGCAGGAGGCGCGCGCCGTCACCGAGGCCGACCCGGTCGTGGCGGCCGGGCTCGGCTTCCGCACCGTGATCCACCCGATGCCGCAGCTCAGCCTCGGGCGCGCTGCGGCGCCCCACCCCGCACCCGCTGTCTGAAAGAGGAGGCGCCCCGTCCGGGGCGCGATGCCATGGCCACCGAAATCCGCGTCCCGACCCTGGGCGAGTCCGTGAACGAGGCCACGATCGGCCGCTGGTTCAAGAAGCCGGGCGACACCGTGAAGGCCGACGAGCCGCTGGTCGAGCTCGAGACCGACAAGGTGACGCTCGAGGTCAACGCCCCGGCCGCCGGCAAGCTCGGCGACATCGTCGCCAAGGACGGCGAGACCGTCGAGCCCGGCGCGCTCCTCGGCTCGATCGTCGAGGGCGCCGGCAACGGCGCGGCCGAGGCCGCCCCCGCCCCGAAGGCGGCCCCGGCGCCCGCCGCGGCCCCGGCCCAGACCTCCTCGGCCTCCTACGGCAGCCACGGCGACGCCGCCCCCCCCGGCGCCCGCGCCGCCCAGGACCACGGCCCGGCGGTGGCCCGCCTCGCCCAGGAGACCGGCGTCGACCCCGCCTCCCTGCAGGGCAGCGGCAAGGACGGCCGCGTGACCAAGGGCGACATGCTGGCGGCGGCCTCCGGCGCCGCGGCCCCGGCCCCGGCGCCCCTGCCGCAGGTCGCCCGCGCCCCCTCGGCGCCCGACGACGCCGCGCGCGAGGAGCGCGTGCGGATGACCAAGCTGCGCCAGACCATCGCCCGCCGGCTCAAGGACGCGCAGAACATCGCCGCCATGCTGACGACGTTCAACGACGTCGACATGAGCGCCGTCATGGCCCTGCGCCAGCAGTACAAGGACGTCTTCGAGAAGAAGCACGGCACCAAGCTCGGCTTCATGGGCTTCTTCACCAAGGCGGTGATCCAGGCCCTGAAGGACGTGCCGGCCGTGAACGCCGAGATCGACGGTCAGGATATCGTCTACAAGAACTACTACCACATCGGCATCGCGGTCGGGACCGACAAGGGCCTGGTCGTGCCGGTGGTGCGCGACGCCGACAACCTGTCGATCGCCGGCATCGAGAAGACGATCGCGAATTTCGGCCGCAAGGCGCGCGACGGCAAGCTCTCGATCGACGAGATGCAGGGCGGCACCTTCACGATCACCAATGGCGGCATCTACGGCTCGCTGATGTCGACGCCGATCCTGAACGCGCCGCAATCGGGCATCCTCGGCATGCACCGCATCGAGGAGCGGCCGGTGGTGCGCGGCGGCAAGATCGAGGCGCGGCCGATGATGTACCTCGCCCTGTCCTACGATCACCGGATCGTCGACGGGAAGGAGGCCGTGACCTTCCTGGTGCGGGTCAAGGAGGCACTGGAGGATCCGGCGCGGCTCGTGCTCGACCTCTGATCGGAACCAGCGGCGCGACGGCGAACCCCTCCCCGGCCGGGAGGGGATCCCGCGCCCGGCCGCGGCCGGAGGCGGGGAGGCGGAAGGACCGGGCATGATGGACAAGGTGTTGGTCGTCACCGGAGGCAGCCGCGGGATCGGGCGGGCGGTGTCCCTGCTCGCCGCGCGGCGCGGCTGGGCCGTCTGCCTCTCCTACGTGGCGAACGCGGAGGCGGCGGACGCGGTCGTGCGCGAGATCGAGGCGTCCGGCGGCCGGGCGCTCGCGGTGCGCAGCGACGTCGCGGTCGAGGCGGAGGTGGCCGCCCTGTTCGAGGCGGCGGACCGGCTCGGGCCCCTCGGCGGGCTCGTCAACAACGCGGGCGTCGTCGACCACCCGGCCCGCGTCGAGGACATGACGGCCGCCCGCCTGACCCGGATGATGGCGACGAACGTCGTCGGCTCCTTCCTCTGCGCCGCCCAGGCCGTGCGGCGGATGTCGACCAAGCGCGGCGGGCGGGGCGGCGCCATCGTCAACCTGTCCTCGGTGGCGGCGCGCCTCGGCGCCCCCCACCAGTACGTCGATTACGCGGCCTCGAAGGGCGCCATCGACACCTTCACGACCGGCCTCGCGGTCGAGGTCGCCGAGGAGGGGATCCGCGTCAACGCGGTGGCGCCGGGGCTGATCGACACCGAGATCCACGCCAGCGGCGGGCAGCCGGACCGGGCCCATCGCCTCGCCCCCTCGGTGCCGATGCGGCGCGTCGGCACGGCGGAGGAGATCGCCGCGCCGATCCTCTGGCTGCTCTCCGACGAGGCCTCCTACACGACCGGCACCATCGTCACGGTCTCGGGCGGCCGCTGAATCCTCCCCTCCTTCCTCCGATGCCGGCCCGGCGCCCCCACGGCGCCGCCGGCCCACTTGCGGGTTCTCGACCATGTCCTACGATCTCGTCGTCATCGGCACCGGCCCCGGCGGCTACGTCTGCGCCCTCCGCGCGGCGCAGCTCGGCCTCAAGACCGCCGTGGTGGAGAAGCGGGCGGCCCACGGCGGCACCTGCCTGAACGTCGGCTGCATCCCGTCCAAGGCGCTGCTCCACGCCTCCGAGGCCTTCGAGGAGACGACGAAGCACCTGCCGGTGCTCGGCATCACGGTCGGCCAGCCGCAGCTCGACCTCGCCCGGATGATGGCCTTCAAGCAGGAGGGCGTGGACGGCAACACCAAGGGCGTCGCCTACCTGCTCAAGAAGAACGGGGTCGAGAGCTTCCAGGGCGTCGGGCGCCTCGCCGGGGCGGGCCGGGTCGAGGTGCGCTCCGAGGACGGCGGCAACCACCTGCTGGAGACCCGGAACATCGTCATCGCCACCGGCTCGGACGTGGCGAACCTGCCGGGCGTGACCATCGACGAGGAGGTGGTGGTCTCCTCGACGGGCGCCCTCGACCTCAAGGCGGTGCCGGAGAGGCTCCTGATCATCGGGGCGGGCGTGATCGGCCTCGAACTCGGCTCGGTCTGGCGCCGCCTCGGCTCGCAGGTGACGGTGGTCGAGTATCTCGACCGCATCCTGCCCGGCATGGACGGGGAGGTCGGCAAGCAGTTCCAGCGCATCCTGGAGAAGCAGGGCGTGACGTTCCGCCTCTCCTCGAAGGTGACCGGGGTCGAGCGCACCAACGCGGGCGCCAAGGTCACGGTGGAGCCGGCGGCCGGCGGCGCGGCCGAGGCCCTGGAGGCCGACGTGGTCCTGGTGGCGATCGGCCGCGTGCCCTACACGGCCGGCCTCGGCCTCGACACGGTCGGCGTGCAGGTCGACAACAAGGGCCGCATCCTCACCGACAACCACTACGCCACGAACGTCACCGGCATCTACGCGATCGGCGACGTGATCGCCGGGCCGATGCTGGCCCACAAGGCGGAGGACGAGGGCGTCGCGGTGGCGGAGATCCTCGCCGGCAAGGCGGGCCACGTGAATTACGGCGTGATCCCGAACGTGGTCTACACCACGCCGGAGGTCGCCTCGGTCGGCAAGTCCGAGGAGGAGCTCAAGACGGACGGGATCGCCTACAAGACCGGCAAGTTCCCCTTCACGGCCAACGGCCGCGCCAAGGTCAACCACACCACGGACGGGTTCGTGAAGGTGCTGGCCGACGCCAAGACCGACCGGGTCCTCGGCGTGCACATCGTCGGGCCGGAGGCGGGCAACCTGATCATGGAGGTGGCCGTGGCGATGGAGTTCGGCGCCTCCTCGGAGGACATCGCCCGCACCTGCCACGCGCACCCGACCCTCACCGAGGCGGTGAAGGAGGCGGCCCTCGCCGTGGAGAAGCGCGCCCTGCACATGTGATCCGGGATCCGGTTGATCAACCGGATCCCGGATCAGCCCCTCATCTCCTCCGCCAGGAAGTCCCGCACACGCTCCGGGTCGATGCCGGGCGCGATGAAGCTCTGGCCGATCCCCCGGGCCAGGATGAAGGTCAGGGCGCCGTCGCGCACCTTCTTGTCCTGACGCATGGCGTCGAGCAGCTCCTCGGCCGTGCCGCAGCCGCCCGGCACCTGCCGCAGGGTGGTCGGCAGGCCCGCGAGGGCGAGGTGGTTGGCCACCCGCCCCGCATCCTGGCCCGGGCAGAGGCCGAGCCGGGCCGAGAACCGGAAGGCCAGCGCGAGGCCGATCGCCACCGCCTCGCCGTGGACGAGCCGGGCCGAGTCGTAGCGGGTCAGGCGCTCGAGGGCGTGCCCGAAGGTGTGGCCGAGATTCAGGAGCGCCCGCTCCCCGTCCTCGCGCTCGTCGCGCACCACGACGCCGGCCTTGGCCCGGCAGCAGGAGGCCACCGCCTCGTCCCGGGCCGGCCCGCCGGCGAAGATCTCGGCGAAATGCGCCTCGCACCAGCCGAAAAAGCCCGGGTCGTCGATCAGCCCGTACTTGGCAACCTCGGCGTAGCCCGCCCGCATCTCGCGGGGCGAGAGCGTGTCGAGGGCGGCGGTGTCGGCGAGGACCAGGCTCGGCTGGTGGAAGGCGCCGATCAGGTTCTTGCCGTGGGGCGAGTTGATCCCGGTCTTGCCGCCGACCGAGGAATCGACCTGGGCGAGCAGCGTCGTCGGTGCCTGCACGAAGCGCACGCCCCGCCGCAGGACCGCCGCCGCGAAGCCCGCGAGGTCGCCCACCACCCCGCCGCCGAGCGCCAGGACGAGGTCGCCCCGCTCGATCCGGTGGGTGAGGAGCGCGTCGCACACCTGCGTGAAGCAGGGAAAGCTCTTCGAGCCCTCGCCCGGCGGCACCGTGATCAGCACGGCGCGCAGGCCCGCCTCCCGCAGGGAGGCCAGCACCGCCTCCCCGTAGAGGCCGGCCACGGTGGCGTCGCTCACCACCGCCACGGCCCGGGCGCCCAGGTCGGCGCAGTGGCGCCCGACCGCGGCCAGGAGGCCGCGGCCGACCAGGATGTCGTAGGCGCGCCCGCCGTCGAGGGGCACGCGGACCGTGCGGGGGGCGCTCATTGGGCGGCGACGCTCCGGAGCGAGGGATCGCCCTGGAAATGGGTGTCGAGGGCTTCGAGCACGTCCTGCACCACCCGGTCGTGCGAGACGTCCCGGGACAGCACCACCACGTCGGCGCTGCCGTAGACGGGGTGGCGGAGGTCCATGAGGCGGCGCATGGTTCCTTCGGGATCCTCGTTCTGCAGGAGAGGCCGGCCCGGCCGCTTGCGCACCCGCCGCATCAGCACGTCGAGTTCCGCCTTCAGCCAGACCGAGACGCCGGCCTCCGCGATGCGGCGGCGCGTCTCGGGGCGCATGAAGGCGCCGCCACCGGTCGCCAGCACCATCGGCCCGTCGCGCAGCAGGCGCGCGATCACCCGCTCCTCGCCGTCGCGGAAGCTCGTCTCGCCGTAGATCGCGAAGATGTCCGCGATGGTGAGGCCCGCCGCCGCCTCGATCTCGTGGTCGGCGTCCATGAAGATCATGCCGAGCCGCCCGGCCAGCCGCCGGCCGACCGTGCTCTTGCCGGCTCCCATCAATCCGACGAGGACGATCGAGCGCTGCCCGAGCCCGCGGCGCACGCGGGCCTCGATCGTCTCGTCCGGGGAGGATGGCTCAATCATGCGGCGTTCTTAGCGTGTTTTGCGGGCGGCGGGAAACGCGGGACATTGCCGGTTCGGGCAGGGGCGCAACAGGCGCCGCGTTTCCACCGCGGCCCACAGGAGGGTCCCCTTGCCACCGGCCCCGGTGCATGGTCGAACCGTGCCGCACTGCAACCGCAAAGACGCGTCACGCCGCGCCGACATCCGAACCCCAGCGAGGCCCGCCCGACGTGCCGACCCTCTTCCGCTTCCTGGCCATCGCGGCGATCCTGGCCGGGCTCGTGTTCGCGGCCTTGTTCGCGCTCGCCACCTTCGTCGAGCCGACGCCCCGGGAGATCACCGTGACGATCCCGAGTTCGAAGCTCCAGCCCGCGAACCGATGAGCCGGGCGGCGGAGCGGCGCGCGGGGCTGATGCAGCCCTATCTCGACATGCTGGCGGCCGAGCGCGGCGCCTCGGCGAACACCCTGGCCGCCTACCGGCGCGACCTCGACGACTACCTCGCCCACTTGGCGGCGGAGGGGCTCGATCCCGCCTCGGTGGCGCCGGCGGGCGTGCGCGCCTACGTGGCGGACCTCGCCGCGCGCGGCCTGAAACCCTCCTCGGCGGCGCGGCGCCTCTCCTGCATCCGCGGCTTCCACCGCTTCCTCTACGCGGAGGGCCACGCGCCGAGCGACCCGACCGCCCCGGTCTCGGGGCCGAAACGGGGCAGGGCGCTGCCGAAGGTGCTGTCGGTGGCGGAGGTCGACACTCTGCTCGCCGTCGCCAAGGAGGCGGTCGCGCGGGCGCCGAATCCCGGCGAGGCGGCCCGGGCGCAGCGCCTGCTCTGCCTGCTCGAACTCCTCTACGCCACGGGCCTGCGCGTGTCCGAGCTGGTCTCGCTGCCGCGGGCGGCGGCCCTGACCAAGGAGCGCTTCCTGGTGGTGCGCGGCAAGGGCGGGCGCGAGCGGCTGGTGCCGCTCACCGACATCGCCCGCGCCGCGATGGCCGCCCATCTCGCGCACCTCGCCGTTCCGGGGCCCTGGCTGTTCCCCGCCGACAGCGAGAGCGGCCACCTCACCCGGCAGGCCTTCGCCCGCGACCTCAAGGCGGTGGCGGGGGCGGCCGGGATCCGGGCCGACCGGATCAGCCCCCACGTCCTGCGCCACGCCTTCGCGAGCCACCTGCTCCAGAACGGCGCCGACCTGCGCGTCGTGCAGGAGCTGCTCGGCCATGCCGACATCTCCACGACGCAGATCTACACCCACATCCTCGACGAGCGCCTGAAGAGCATGGTGCGCGACCTCCACCCGCTGGCGGACGAGCGATAGGGCCGCGGGCGCCGGTCGCGCCCGCATCCGCGCCGGAAGGCGGGCTTGCCTGCGCGCCGCGTTCCGGCGAGGGACGTCGCGTCGGGCGCGCCCGCACCCCGAACGCAAGGAGATCCGCCGCGATGCCGCATTGGCTCTTCAAGTCCGAGCCGTCCACGTGGTCGTGGGACCAGCAGGAGGCGGCCGGGGAGGCGGGCACGTTCTGGAACGGCGTGCGCAACCACCTCGCCAAGAAGCACCTGCAGGCCATGCGGACCGGCGAGCAGGGCTTCTTCTACCATTCCAACGAGGGCAAGGCGGTGGTCGGCCTCGTCGAGGTGATCCGTCCCTACTACCCGGACCACACCGACGAGAGCGGCAAGTTCGGAATGGTGGACGTCAGGGCGGTGGCGCGCCTGCCCCGGCCGGTCACCCTCGATGCGATCAAGGCCGAGCCGCGCTTGAAGGACATGGTCCTCGTCAACAATTCCCGCCTGTCGGTGCAGCCGGTGACGGAGGAGGAATGGGCGGTGATCCGCGCCATGGGGGGATTGTGAGGCTTTGCCCGGCGCGGCCCGCACCGCGAGCCCGGCCCGCCCGCCGGCCGCGCGGCGCCGTCCTGGGCGGCCTCCTCCTCGCGCCCGCCCTCGCGGCGGCGTCCCTCGCGGCGGAGCGCGGCCGGCCGGCGGTGCACAAACCCGCACCGCCGATCCTCACCTGCGCGGCGCTCGCCAACCTGCGCATGCTCCTGCGCGAGGCGAACGGCGATCACGCCGCCGCCGCGGCCCGGTTCGCCGACCCGAGGGCGGATCATCTCGGCTGCGCCATGACGCCCGCCGACCGCGTCGAGGGGGTGGCCGACCGGGTCACGATCGGCGGCGCCCCCTATCGCTGCCTCAAGGTCAAGGACAGCAGCCTCTGCCGCTGGGCCGAGAATCAGGACGTCCAGTAGGGATGCGCGTTGTAGTAGCGGTGGACGTGCTCCTCCCAGGTCCGGTCGAAGGACGGGTCCTGCCCCTCGGCGGTGCGCTGGGGCGCGTTGCGCAGCTGGTCCTCGGAGACCTCGATCTCGTAGGCGTCGAGCTCCGGGTTGAAGCGCAGGGCCCCCCAGGGCACGGTGTAGTAGCCCTCGCCGAGGCCCAGGAAGCCGCCGAAGCTCATCACCGCGTAGGCGACGCGGCCGCTCCTCTTCTCGATCATCAGGCGCTCGATGCGGCCGAGGCTGTCGCCGTTCGGGCGGCGCACCGCCGTGCCCTCGACCCGGTCGCTGGCGATCAGCGCGCTGGTCTCGTTGGTGCTGGTGCTGCCCATGTCGGAGCGGTCGCCGACGGTCGGCGCTTCGGTGGTCATCGGGATCCTCCAAGGTCCGGTCCGGGTGCCCGAGCAACGCCGCGCGCGCGGCGCGCGTTCCGGCCCGCCCCATCGCCCTCGGGGGTTTCCCGGGAGGTTTCGTTGCCGTCCGGCCCGGTCTAGCGTTCGGCCATGCCGATTCGCTCGCTCGTCCTCGCCCTCCCGCTCCTCGTCGCGCCCCTCCTGGCTCTGGCGCCGCCCGCCGGCGCCCAGGACCGCGGCACGCTCGACCCGAAGCCGCTGCCGCCGCTCGCCAACCCGGACGATCCTCAGACCCCCGCCAAGGCCCTGTTCGGGCGCGCCACCACGCCCGCGAGCCTGCCGGCGCAGGCGATCGGCTCCTACGCCCGCGGCTGCGTCGCGGGTGCCGAGGCGCTGCCCACCAACGGCCCGACCTGGCAGGTGATGCGCCTGTCGCGCAACCGGAACTGGGGGCACCCCGTCCTGGTCGCCTTCCTGGAGCGGATCGCCAGCAAGGCGCCCGGCCGGGCGGGCTGGCCGGGCCTCCTCGTCGGGGACATGTCGCAGCCCAGGGGCGGGCCGATGCTGACCGGCCACGCCTCCCACCAACTCGGCCTCGATGCCGATGTCTGGCTCACCCCGATGCCGGACCGCACCCTGAGCCGGGCCGAGCGGGAGGAGATCTCGGCGACGAACGTGGTGCGGGCCGACCGGCGCGACATCGACCCGGCGGTCTGGCGGCCGGAGCACGGGCGGCTGATCAGGATGGTGGCCGAGCAGCCCGAGGTCGCCCGGATCTTCGTGAACCCGGCGATCAAGCTCGCGCTCTGCCGCGAGGCGGGATCGGAGCGGCGCTGGCTCACCAAGGTGCGGCCGATGTACGGCCACAACTACCACTTCCATATCCGGCTCGAATGCCCCTCGGGCGACCATGCCTGCAAGGACCAGGAGCCGCCGCCCTCCGGCGACGGCTGCGGGGCGGAACTCGATTACTGGTTCAGCGACGCGGTGCTGAACCCCAAGCCCGGCCCAAAGGGCAAGCCGAAGCCCCCGATGACCATGGCGGCCCTGCCGGAGGCCTGCCGCGGGGTGCTGAAGGCGAAGTGATCCGGCGGCCGGGCGGCGGACCGCCCTACTCGGCGGCGCTGCGCACGCCGGTGCCGACCGGGCAGGCGACGCCGGTGCCGCCGAGCCCGCAATAGCCCGCCGGGTTCTTGGCGAGGTATTGCTGGTGGTAGGCCTCGGCGAAGTAGAAGGGGCCGGGGTCGCGGATCTCGGTAGTGATCGACCCGAATCCCTTCGCCCTCAGCGCCTGCGCGTAGGCGTCGCGGGAGGCCTCCGCCTCGGCCCGGCGCTCCGGGTCGGAGACGTAGAGGCCCGAGCGGTACTGGGTGCCGACATCGTTGCCCTGGCGCATGCCCTGGGTCGGGTCGTGGCTCTCCCAGAAGGTCCTGAGGAGCTGCCCGAACGGCAGCACGGCCGGGTCGTAGGCGACGAGCACGACCTCGTTGTGGCCGGTGAGCCCGGTGCAGACCTCCTCGTAGGTCGGGTTCGGGGTCGTGCCGGCGGCGTAGCCCACGGCGGTCACCCAGATCCCGTCGCCGAGCTGCCAGAACTTGCGCTCCGCGCCCCAGAAGCAGCCGAGGCCGAAGAGCGCCGTCTCGATCCCCTCCGGGTAGGGCCCCTTCAGGGCCCGCCCGTTGACGAAATGGCGCTCGGCGGTCGGAAGCGGCGTCGGGCGGCCCGGCAGGATCTGGTCGGGCGCCGGCATCTCGGCGCGCTTGCGGAAGAACAGCATCGGCTCGCTCCGTGTCGAACGCGACTCGTTCGCGGACGCGCCCGATATGGTGACGCGCGGCCCCGCCCTCCAGGGCGGGGCGGGTGCGGTCAGGGTCGCACCACCGTCCCGATCCCGGCGCGCGGCGGCTGGCCGAGCCAGAGCAGGGCGAGCCCGATGCCGAGGGCGATCGGCGCGGCCGGGGAGAGGGTCAGCGGCAGGCCGAGCAGCTTCCAGAGGGCCGGCTGGCTGCCCTCGGCGGCCGCCTGCAGGCTCGCCGCCCGGTCCTTCAGCAGGGCGAGCGCCACGTCGCTCACGGAGGTGACGAGGAGCGTGTTGTTGGCGATCGACCGCGCCCCGTCGTAGACGCAGCCGACGAAGCCCGCGGCGAGGAACAGGAGCCCGACGAAGCGGGCCAGGAAGCGGATCATGCGCGGCTCTCGTCTGGCGTCGGACGGCAGTAGAGAGCCGGCCGCCGCCGCGCAAGCGCCGGGCGCCGGTCCGGCGCGCGCCTCCGCCCGCTAGGGGCGCGATCTCGCCGCCCGGGCCGCCTTGATCCGCACCCGGCCCCGTGCGAGGGCGGGGCCTCGCGAAGGATGGAACCGGGCATGGACGGGACGGGACGGCCGGACCTCGTGATCTTCGATTGCGACGGGGTCCTGATCGACAGCGAGCCGATCAGCCTCGCGCGGCTCACCGCCAACCTCAACCGCATCGGCGTGCCGATCGACCGCGAGACCGTGGGGCGGCGCTTCACCGGCACCAGCATGACCTCGATCATGGCGCATATCGCGGCGGATTACGGGGTGGCGGCGCCCGAGGGCTTCGTGCGGGAGGTCCGGGCCGACACGCTGCGGGCCTTCGAGGCGGAACTGACCGCGATCGCCGGGGTGGCCGAGGTGCTGGCCCGCCTGCCCGGTCGCCGCTGCGTGGCGTCGAGCAGCGACCCGACGCGGCTCGCCCACGCCCTCACCCTGACGGGCCTGCTGCCGCTCTTCGACGGCCACGTCTTCAGCGCCAGCATGGTCGCCCGCGGCAAGCCGCATCCGGACCTGTTCCTGTTCGCGGCCGAGCGGATGCGGGCCGATCCGGCCGCCTGCCTGGTGATCGAGGACAGCGTCCCGGGCGTGACGGCGGCCCGCGCGGCGGGGATGCGCGTGTTCGGCTTCTCGGGCGGCGGCCATTGGCGCCACGACCCCGCGGCCACCGCTCTCCTGGCCGCGGGCGCCGCCCTCGTCTTCGACGATTTCCTCCAACTGCCCGACCTGATCGGAGCGTGACCCTTCGCATCGCGGGCGCCCTCGCAACGCCCCGTTCGCCATATCGGGCGAGCCGGCGCCCGCGTTGCGATTGACTTAACCCCGGGCCATCAACATCTCGACATCGGACCGGGGCGATGCTTGACGGCGGTGCGGGGCGCGGCGAAGGGGAGCGGGGTGGTCGCGGCGGGGCGCGACGGCCGCTCCGCCGAACCCGAGGGGGCCGGGTCGGGTTGCCTCGACACAATGCGCAGCCGGGTCTCGCCCGCGAACGGAGCCATGCCGTGAGACATCCCCGCATCGTCGCCTTCTCCGGCAATGCCCACCGGCCCTCGCGCACGCGCGTTCTGGTCGAGGCCATCGCGGCCGAACTGGCGCGCCAGCGGCGCATCGAGCTCAAGGTGCTGGATCTGGTCGATGCCGGTCCGGGCCTCGGGGTCACCAGCCGCGACGCGCTGCCGCTCCCGGCCGCCCGCCTGATCGAGGCGATCGAGGGGGCGGACGGGCTGATCGTCGGCTCGCCGGTCTACAAGGGATCCTATTCGGGGCTGTTCAAGCACGTCATCGACTTCCTGGCCCCCGACGCGCTGGTGGGCAAGCCGGTGGCGATCGCCGCGACGGGCGGCGGTCCGCGCCACGCCCTGATGGTGGAGCACCAGCTGCGGCCCCTGTTCGGCTTCTTCACCGCCCACGTGGCCCCGACCGCCGTCTATGCCGGCGAGGCGGAGATCCAGGACGGGGCGGTCACGGATGCCCGGGTGGCGGAGCGCGTCGCCGCGGCCGCGACGGAACTCGCCCACCTGCTCGACACGGCCGAGGCGGCGCGCCGCGCCCGCACCCTGCCGCCGGCGGCCGCCGCGCTCTGACGGCGCGGCGGGACCGGGGGCGGCGCCCCACCTCCTACGCCACCACCCGCAGGCTCGCCTTCTGGCGGGCGCGCTCGACCGCCTCGCGCAGCGCCGGCGCGTCGAAGGGCTTGCGCAGGATCGGGAATCCCTCGCTCGCCGCCGACCGCGCCACCTCGCTGTAGCCGGTGGCGAGCAGCACCGCGACCCGCGGCCCGCGCTCGCGGCGCACGAGGCGCGCGAGGTCGAGCCCGTTCTGATCGCCCGGCATCACGATGTCCGAGAAGACGAGGTCGACCTTCTCCATCCCGCGCAGCAGGGCGAGGGCGGAGGCGACGTCCCGCGCGTGCGTGACCGCGTAGCCGAGTTCCTCCAGGTGCGCCCGCGAGACCTCGGCGACCTCCGGGTTGTCCTCGACGAGGAGGGCCCGCCCGCTCCCCTGGCCCGGCCCCGGAGGCGCCGCGGCGCCCCGCGCCGGCTCGGCGGGCTCGGGCCGCTCCGCCGTGCGGGGCAGGTAGAGCGTGACGGTGGTGCCGCGCCCCGGCTCGCTCGCGATCGTGGCGGTGCCGCCCGACTGGCGGGCGAAGCCGTAGACCTGGGAGAGGCCGAGCCCCGTCCCCTTGCCGACCTCCTTCGTGGTGAAGAACGGCTCGAACACCCGGGACAACAGGTCGGGCGGGATGCCGGCGCCGGTATCCGACAGGCTGAGCGCGACGAACTCGCCCGGAAGCCCGAGCGCGGCCGATTCCGCCGCGCCCACGTTCCGCGCCGCGATGGTGAGGCGCCCGCCCCCCGGCATGGCGTCGCGGGCATTCACCGCGAGGTTGAGGACCGCGAGTTCCAGCTCGTTGAGATCGAGTTTCGTCGGCCAGAGCCCGGGGGCGAGCCGCAGCTCCACGGCGATGTCGCCCCGCAGGCTCGACCGCAGCATGTCCTCGCACAGGGGCAGGCGCTGGGCGAGGTCGACCGCCACCGGCTCGTGGGTCTGCCGGCGCGAGAAGGAGAGGAGCTGGCGCGTCAGGCTGGCCCCGCGCTTGGCGGCCGCCTCGATCGCGTCGAGGGCGCGGCGCTGGCGCTCGTCCGCGACCGGGTAGCGCTTGAGGCGCTCCACGTTGCCGTTCACCACCATCAGCAGGTTGTTGAAGTCGTGGGCCACCCCGCCGGTGAGCTGGCCCACCGCCTCCAGGCGCTGCGCCTGCTTGAGGGCCGCCTCGGCGATCTCCCGGCGCGAGACTTCCGCCTCGAAGCGCTCGGTCCGGCGCAGGGCGTAGACCGCGAGGGCGAAGAGCGCCAGGGTGGCCGGGAGCCCGAAGGCGAGGTGGCCGAGCAGCCTGTCGCGCAGTTCGGCCGCGTTCGCCGCCGTCTCGATCCCCGCCTGGACGTAGAGCGGATAGCCCGGGATCAGCCTGTAGCCGATCCGCCGCTCGGCCCCGTCGATCTGCGAGACCGCCGTGAGCCGGCCCTCGCCGGGTGCCCCGGCCACCGCCCGCAGGAAGGCGCTCTGGGGGGTGAGGCGGTCCGGCCAGTCGGGCCCGTACGGGTAGCGGGCCAGGAAGGCCCCGTCCGCGCGCACGAGGCCGAAGGAATCGGCCACCCCGCGCGCGAGCCGGGTGTAGAATTGACGGAAATGATCGGGCAGCACGCTGATCGCCACGATGCCGGAAAAGCCGCCGTCCGGTCGCGGCGGGCGCCGGGCGCTCATCACGAAGAAGCGGTACCCCCCGAGCTTGGCCCGCACGATCTCGCCGACGAAGGTGCCCGCCGGCCCGTCGCGCTGCGCCCGGAAATAGTCCCGGTCCGAATTGTCGATGTCGCGCGGGACCGGCTGGACCGTGCTCGACACGAGGGGATGGCCGGCCGCGTCGAAGGCCCAGATCGCCTGGATCTGCGGAAGGGCCTCCTGGCTCTGCCGCAGGCGCATGGAGAGCCGCGCCTCGTCGGCGCGGATCGCCGCGTCGTCGAGGCCGCGCAGCACCTCGTTCGTCTCCGCCAGCGTGCGCTCGACGGTCTGCAGCGCCTTCAGCGCCTGTTCCTGCAGGATGTCGAGGGCGCGCTCGATGCGCTCGTCGGTCCGCGCCGCGATCGCGACGCTCTCCGACCACGCCGCGTAGGCGAAGACCAGGGCCGGCGCGATCAGGCTCAGGGCCGCGATCAGCCGGAGGGGCCAGACGACGCTCGACTGAACGGGGCGCACCGGGGAATGTCGCGGCTACGGCGGAGGGTCGGAATCCGGCCGGAGCCGGGGCCCATCTACAATCCCGCCCGCCCGGATTGGTTCCATACTCCCGGGCAGTTTTAGCGCACGGCCAGGGCGGCGCGCTCGCGGCGGCGCTCGATCGAGGAGGGGATGCGCAGGGATTCCCGGTACTTCGCCACGGTGCGGCGGGCGATGTCGACGCCCTCGCCGCGCAGGCGCTGGACGAGCGCGTCGTCCGACAGCACGTCGTCGGCCTCGGCGTCGATCAGCTGCTTGATGCGGTGGCGCACGGCCTCGGAGGAGTGGGCGGCGGCGCCCGCCGCGCCGGGGATCGCCGCCGTGAAGAAGTACTTCATCTCGAAGGTGCCGCGGCTGGTGCCGATCGACTTGTTCGAGGTGACCCGCGACACGGTCGATTCGTGCATGCCGATCGCGTCCGCCACGGTCTTGAGGTTGAGCGGGCGCAGATGCGCGACGCCGTTGAGGAAGAAGCCGTCCTGCTGGCGCACGATCTCGCTCGCCACCTTCAGGATGGTGCGGGCGCGCTGCTCCAGGCTGCGGGTCAGCCAGTTGGCCGTCTGGAGGCAATCCGATAGGAAGGCCTTGTCGGTGTCGCTCTTCGCCCCGCGCGAGACGGTGGCATAGTAGATCTGGTTGACGAGGACGCGCGGCAGCGCCTCGCTGTTGAGCTCCACCAGCCAGGAGCCGTCCGGCGCCGGGCGCACGAACACGTCCGGCACCAGCACCTCGACCGGGCCGCTGCCGAAGGCGCGGCCGGGCTTGGGGTCGAGCTGGCGCAGCTCGGCCAGCATGTCGGCGAGGTCCTCGTCGTCGACGCCGCAGAGCCGGCGCAGGGCCGCGAGGTCGCGCTTGGCGACGAGGTCGAGGCGCGAGACCAGGGCCTGCATGGCCGGATCGAGGCGGTCGCGCTCGCGCAGCTGGATGCTCAGGCACTCGGCGAGGTCGCGGGCGCCGATCCCGGCCGGGTCGAAGGTCTGAACGAGGGCGAGCACCCGCTCGACCAGGGGCAGGCCGACGCCGAGGCGCGCCGCCACCGCGGCGAGGTCCTCGCGCAGGTAGCCGGCCTCGTCGACGGCGTCGATGAGGAACCCGCCGACCAGGCGCTCGACCGGATCGCGGGTGGCGAGGTCGAGCTGGGCCGACAGGTGGTCGCGGAGCGAGGATTCGGTGGTGAGGGTCGCCTCGAAATCCGGCGCCTCGCCGTCGAAGCTGCCGCCCGTGCTGCCCCAGGGCGCGGGGGTGAGCGAGAGGGTGTCGCCCACCGGCTGCTCGCGGACCGTCGGGCCGTCATCCGGGAAGACGTTGTCGAGATGGGTGCCGAGATCGCTCTCGATGTCGGCGCGGCTGGGATTGAGGTCCTGCGAGAGCCACGGCTCCGCCGCCTCGCCGGCCTCGAATCCGCCCTCGCCGCCGCCCTCGCCGTCATAGGCCTCCGGAACCGGCGCCTCCGCGGCCTCGCCGCGCGGCTCCTCGGCCTCGGCCCTCTCCAGCAGCGGGTTGCGCTCCAGCTCCGCATCCACGTAGGCCGCGAGGTCGAGATGCGAGAGCTGCAAGAGCTTGATCGCCTGCAGGAGCTGCGGCGTCATCACCAGGGCTTGGCCCTGACGCATCTCGAGCCGTTGCAACAATCCCATCTGCCTGCCCCGGTGTGCCGTTCCGGCTCTTGCCGGATTAGGCACGATTCTTGCTTTGATTCGTGTACCGAGGTTTAAACCGAAGTGGGGCTCCCGTCAAAGCGGGCCGGCGGCATCATCCACCGGCGGGGCGGTTCGGGGAAGGATGCCCCCGCGGCCGGGGCGGCGCCAGGGGAAAGATGCCGACGCCGGGAAGCGCCGGGCGCCCGCGCGTCCCGCGCCCCGCCGCCCGGATGGCGAGGCGCGCCGGCCGCCGAACGATGCCAGCGGGCCCGCCCGGGAGGGGACCGCGTCGGGCCCGTGGGATCAGAGGCGGAAATCCTCGCCCAGATACAGCCGGCGCACGTCGTCGTTGGCGACGATCTCCGCGGGCGTGCCTTCGGTGAGGATCCGGCCCGAATGCACGATGTAGGCGCGGTCGATCAGGCCGAGCGTCTCGCGCACGTTGTGATCGGTGATCAGCACGCCGATGCCGCGGCCCTTCAGGTGCATCACCAGGTCCTGGATGTCCCCGACCGCGATCGGGTCGATGCCCGCGAAGGGTTCGTCGAGGAGCACGAAGGAGGGGGAGGAGGCGAGGGCCCGGGCGATCTCCAGCCGGCGGCGCTCGCCGCCCGAGAGCGCGATCGCGGGCGACTTGCGCAGCCGCGCGATGTTGAACTCGTCGAGGAGCGCGTCGAGGCGGCGCTCCCGCTCCCTGCGGTCCGGCTCCACCACCTCGAGCACCGCCCGGATATTGTCCTCGACGTTGAGCCCGCGGAAGATCGAGGCCTCCTGCGGCAGGTAGCCGATGCCGAGCCGCGCCCGCTGGTACATCGGCAGGCGCGTGATCTCGCGCCCGTCCAGGGTGATGAGGCCCCGGTCGGCCGTGACGAGGCCGGTGATCATGTAGAAGATCGTGGTCTTGCCGGCGCCGTTGGGGCCGAGCAGCCCCACGGCCTCGCCGGTCTGAACGGTGAGCCCGGCCTCGTGCACGACCGTGCGGGCCCCGTAGCTCTTGCGCAGCCCGTGCACCGCCAGGATGCCGGGGCCGCCGAAGGTCTCGGCCGCGTCGCCGGACGCGGCCTCGGCGCGGCCGCGGCCGAGGATGCGCGACAGGCGGGACAGGAACGGGACGGCCTGGGCTCGCACCGGCAGGACGGAGGACGACGTCAACGGGGCGCTCTCTCGCTTCCACCGTGCCGGCCCCTCCGCCCCGAGCGGCCACGCCGATGATCGACCGCGTGTTATCGGACCCGCCGCGCCGCCGCAACGCGGCGCTGTGCGCAGGCCCGGGTCGCGCCGGCCGGGATCAGGCCTCGGCGGGCTTGCCGGCCTCGCCCGCCTTCGGGCCGCCCTTGGCGACGCCGACCAGGGCGGGGCGCAGCACGCGCTCGCCGATCACGTAGCCGGTCTGCACCACCTGCACGACGGTGCCGCTCGCCACGTCGGGATTGGGCACCTCGAACATCGCCTGGTGCAGGTTCGGGTCGAAGCGCTGGCCCTGCGGGTCGACCGGGCGCACGCCGTGGCGCTCCAGGGTCTTGGCGAGGTCGCGGCCCGTGAGGTCGATCCCGTCGAGCAGCGCCTTGAAGGGGCCCTCCGCCGCCGCGCGGGCCTCCGCCGGCACGCTGTCGAGGGCGCGCCGCACGTTGTCGGCGACGTTGAGCATGTCGCGGGCGAAGTTCGTCACCGCGTAGGTGCGGGCATCCGCCACCTCGCGCTCGGTGCGGCGGCGCAGGTTCTCCATGTCGGCGAGCGTGCGGAGGAGCTTGTCCTTGAGGTCGAGCTTCTCGGCTTCCAGCGCCGCCAGCGCGTCGGCCCGCGCGGCCGCACCTTGGGCGGCAGTCTCGGGCGCGCCGGCCGCGTCCTGGGCCGGGTCCGACACTCCCTCGGGCAGCGGGCGCGCGGCAGTCTCCGTGTCGTTCGGCGTCATCGTCAATCCACAACGAGGATCGGGAAGGCGGTGATATCAGGTCTCACCGCTCCGAAATCAAGCTTCGCCAGCGGGTTCGCCGGGCACGGCGGCCTTCGGGCGGGGCGCGGCGGCGCGCCGGCCGGGCGGGCGGGCGGCCGCGGCGTCGCCCTCGAACACGCCCATCACGGCCCGGCGGATCGTCGCCTGCCGGTCGGGCTGGGTGATCTTGGTGCCGGTGAGGTCGGTGACGTAGAAGACGTCCACCGCCCGCTCGCCGAAGGTCGCCACGTGGGCCGAGGTGATGTTGAGGTTGAGCCGGCTCAGCGCCGTGGTGAGGTCGTAGAGCAGGCCCGGCCGGTCGAGGCCGGAGATCTCCAGCACCGTCTCGCGGGAGGAGAGCGCGTTGTCGATCGAGAGGTCGGGCGCGACCTGGAAGGTGCGCGGCCGGTCCTTGCGCGGGTGGCGGTCGGCGACGAGGTCGGCGATGCGGATCTCGCCCTTGAGCGCCCGCTCGATCGCGGTGGCGATGCGGCCGGCGCGGCGCATCTCGTCCTCGTCCTGATCGAAGGCCCGCGACAGCACGATCGTGTCGAGGACGAAGCCGTCGGCCGTGGTGAAGATCTGCGCGTCGACGATGTTGCCGCCCGCCGCCGCGCAGGCGCCGGTCAGGATGGCGAGGAGCCGCGGGTGGTCCGGGGAGTAGACCGTGAGCTCGGTCACGCCGCGGGAGGCGTCGGTCTCGACGTGGGTCGCCACCGTGCGGCCCGCCGCCACCGTGGCGCGCAGGAAATGCGCGTTCTTGAGCTGGCGCGCGGCGTCGACCTTGAGCCAGTAGGGGGCGTAGAGCCGCGCCGCGTAGGCGTCGAATTCCTCGGCGCTCCAGTCGGGGAGCTGCTCGCGCAGGCGCATCTGCAGGAGGCGCACCCGGTCCGTGCGGGCGATCTCCGAGTGCCCGCCGGAGAGCACGACCTCGGTCTCGTAGAACAGGGTGCGCAGCAGCGTCGCCTTCCAGGCGGTCCAGACGCCCGGGCCGACCGCCTTGATGTCGGCGATGGTCAGCACGAACAGCAGCTTCAGCCGCTCCAGGCTCTGCACCGCGGCCGCGAAGGTCTCGATCGTCTTCGGGTCGGAGAGGTCGCGGCTCTGGGCCGTGATCGACATCAGCAGGTGGTGCTCGATCAGCCAGGCCACGGTGTCGGTCTCGGCCGGTTCGAGGCCGAAGCGCGGCCCGAGCTTGCGCGCCACCGCGGCGCCCGCGATCGAGTGGTCCTCCTTCCGGCCCTTGGCAATGTCGTGCAGGAAGGTGGCGACGAAGAGCGCGCGGCGGTTCTGGATCGTGCCGACGATCCGGTGCGCCACCGGATGCTCGTCCTTCGCCTCGCCGCTCATGATCTTGGCCAGCACGCCGAGCGAGCGGATCAGGTGCTCATCCACCGTGAAGTGGTGGTACATGTTGAACTGCATCATCGCGACGATGCGGCCGAAATCCGGCACGAACCGCCCGAGCACCCCGGTCTCGTTCATGTGCCGCAGCACGGTCTCGGGGGCGTTCTCCGAGGTCAGGAGCTCGAGGAAGAGGCGGTTCGCCTCGCGGTCGACCCGCACCATCGGGCCGATCAGGCTGAGCGAGCGGGTCGCGAGCCGGCTCGCATCCGGGTGGATGGGCACGTCGTGGTGGTCGGAGAGCCAGAACAGGCGGATCAGGTTGACCGGGTCGCGCTCGAAGGCGGCGTCGTCGCGCAGGTTCAGCCGGCCGTTGTCGATGCGGAAAGCGTCCGCGTCGAGGTCGGGGGCGCGGAAGCGCTCCTTGAAGCGCCCGAACCAGCGGTTCAGCGCCGGCGGGCGCTTGGCGTGGCGCGCCTCCATCTCGGCGCAGACGATGGCGGTGAGGTCGCCCACGTCTTTGGCGATCAGGAAGTAGGATTTCATGAAGCGCTCGACGGCGGTCAGCCCGCCGCGGGGCGCGTAGCCGAGCCGCTCGGCGATGCGCGGCTGCAGCCCGAAGGAGAGCCGCTCCTCCGCCCGCCCGGTCGCGAAATGCATGTGGCAGCGCACCCGCCACAGGAATTCCTCGCAGCGGTCGAACAGCCTGACTTCGTCGAGGGTGAACAGCCCGGCCTCCACGAGGTCGCGGGTCCGCGTCACCCGGAACGTGTACTTGGCGATCCAGAACAGGGTGTTGAGGTCGCGCAGGCCCCCCTTGCCGTCCTTGACGTTCGGCTCGACGAGGTAGCGGGAGGCCCCGCCCTTCGAGACCCGCGTGTCGCGCTCCTTGAGCTTGGCCTCGACGAATTCCGCCGCCGTGCCCTGCACGACCTCGCGGTCGAAGCGCTCGACGAGTTCGTCGAACAGGGCGCGGTCCCCGAACAGGAACCGCGCCTCCAGCAGGGCGGTGCGGATCGTCATGTCGGCCCGCCCCTCGCGCAGGCACTCGGCGACCGAGCGGGTCGCGTGGCCGACCTTCAGCTTGAGGTCCCACAGGACGTAGAGCATCGCCTCGACGACGCTCTCGCCCCAGGCGGTCTGCTTGTAGGGGAGCAGGAACAGGAGGTCGATGTCGGAGCCCGGCGCCAGCGTGCCGCGGCCGTAGCCGCCCGTCGCCACCACGGCGACGTGCTCGCCCGCGGTCGGGTTGTCGGCCCGGTAGAGCCGCTTGACCACCGCCTGGTAGATCGCCTGCACGACCGCGTCCATCAGGGCGCAGATCTCGCGGGCGCAGGCGAGCCCGTCGCGGTGGCGCAGCAGGTTCTGCTCGGCCTCGGCGCGCCCCTCCTCGATGATCCGCCGCAGCCCGGGCACGAGCCGCTCGCGAAGCTTGGTCGGGTCGCTGGTCGTCTGGTCGATGCCGGACAGCAGTTGGGCGAGGGCGGCGGCGGTGTCGGGCATAGGGCCCCGGTTCGGATGGGTTGAGCCAGCGGGCGAGGGACCCGCATGATCCCACCAGGGGGTTGTCTATCCGTTGGCGCGCGGGCAATCCACAGGAACCCGCCGCGGGAACCCGGCCGCATCCGGCTTGCCGGACCGATCGTTTGACAAAAAGAACGACGTCGCCTAGAGGCTGCGGGCTCGGGCCGAATGCCCGGAATGGGCGACCGGGACCGCCGGGCGCACGGCCGGCGCGGGTCGGCATCAGGGAGTGAGACCATGCGCATCCATCGCCGCGCGCTGATCGGCGCCGCGTTCGGCCTCGCCGGCCTGTTCTCTTTACAGAACCCGGCCGCGGCCCAGGCCGCCAAGGAGGTCCGGCTCGACTGGGCGACCTACAACCCGGTGAGCCTGCTCCTGAAGGAGAAGGGGCTCGTCGAGAAGGCGCTGGCGGCCGACGGCGTCAGCGTGCGCTGGGTGCAGTCGCTCGGCTCCAACAAGGCCCTGGAATTCCTCAACGCAGGCTCGCTCGATTTCGGCTCGACGGCGGGGGCGGCGGCCCTGCTCGGGCGGATCAACGGCAACCCGATCAAGTCCGTCTACGTCTATTCCCGACCGGAATGGACCGCCCTCGTCACGCGCCCGAATACCGGCATCGCGGCGGTGAAGGACCTGAAGGGCAGGCGCGTCGCGGTCACCCGCGGCACCGACCCGCACATCTTCCTGATCCGCGCCCTGCAGGGGGCCGGGCTGACCGAGCGGGACGTGAAGCTCGTGCTGCTCCAGCACCCGGACGGGCGCACGGCCCTCGACCGCGGCGACGTCGATGCCTGGGCGGGCCTCGACCCGATCATGGCGGCGGCCGAGATCGAGACCGGCGACGTGCTGTTCCACCGCGATCCGGCCGCCAATACCTGGGGCGTGCTGAACGTGCGGGAGGATTTCGCCAAGGCGAACCCGGACCTGACCCGCAAGGTGCTGGCGGCCTACGAGGAGGCGCGCGCCCTCGCGGTGAGCCGGCCCGAGGAACTGCGGCGCGCGCTCGTGGCGGCGACGAAGCTGCCCGAGCCGGTGGTCGCCCGCCAGCTGGAGCGCACCGACGTGTCCCAGCCGAATATCGGGCCGGCCCAGGCCGAGTCGATCCTGGCGGCCGGCAAGGCCCTGCGCGAGGCCGGCGTGATCCCGGCCGGCACCGACGTCGAGGCGGCCGTCGACGCCCTGATCGACCGGCGCTTCAACACCGCCGCGCGCTGAAGGCGCCGCCCCGCGATCGCGCGGAAGGCCCCCGCCCGGGCGGGGGAGGCCCGCCGTCTCGCCCCAGCCCCGGTTCAGACATCCAGAATGGACGCGACCGCGCCCCCCGCCCTCGCCGCGACGCGGCCCGAGCCCGCAGCGAAGCCCGCCCGGGGCCGGGGGGGCACTGCCCTGCTCGGCCTCGTCCTGCCCCTCGGCCTCGCCCTCGGCTGGGAGGCCGCCGTGCGGCTCGGCCTCGCGCAGGGCCGCCTGGTCCCGCCGCCGAGCCGCATCCTGGCCACCCTGTGGGCGCTCGCGGCCACGGGCGAGCTCTGGATCCACGTCGCCGCGAGCCTGACCCGGGTCGCGGCGGGCTTCGCCTGCGGGGCCGCCGCCGGGATCCTGCTCGGCGCGGTCACCGGAACCCTGCCGGTCATCCGCCGCATGCTCGATCCGAGCCTGCAGGCCCTGCGCGCCATCCCGTCGATCGCCTGGGTGCCGCTCTTCATCCTGTGGTTCGGGATCTTCGAGGCCTCGAAGATCACCCTGATCGCGGTCGGGGTGTTCTTCCCGGTCTATCTCGGGGTGGCGGGGGCGATCGCCTCGGTGGACCGCAAGCTCGTCGAGGTGGGCCGCGTCTTCCGCCTGTCGCGGACCGACCTCGCCCGGCGCATCCTGCTGCCGGCCGTGCTCCCGGCGACCCTGCTGGCCCTGCGCACCGGGCTCGGCCTCGGCTTCATGTTCGTGGCGGCCGCCGAGCTGCTCGGCGCCTCGGAGGGGCTCGGCTACCTCCTCCTCGACGGGCAGCAGCTCGGCAAGCCGGAGCAGATCGTGGCCGCCATCATCGCCTTCGCGGCGGTCGGCAAGCTCTGCGACGCCGCCCTGGTGGCGCTGACGCGCCCGCTGGTGCGCTGGCAGGACACGGTGCGGGAGGCGCTCTGACATGCTCGTCCTCGACCGGCTCTCGAAGACCTACGCGGACGGCACCCGCGCCCTCCACGACATCTCCCTGTCGGTGCGCGCCGCCGAGATCGTCGCCCTGGTGGGCGGGTCGGGCTGCGGCAAGACCACGCTGCTGCGCCTGATCGCCGGGCTCGACACGGCGACCGGCGGGGCGATCAGCCTCGACGGCGAGGCGATCGGCGGCCCGCATCCGGGCGTCGGCATCGTGTTCCAGGAGCCGCGGCTCCTGCCCTGGCTCACCGTCGCCGACAACGTCGCCTTCGGCCTCGCGGCCCTGCCCCGGGCCGAGCGGCGGGAGCGCGTCGGCCACGCCCTCGACCGGGTCGGCCTCGCCGAGCATGCCGGGCGCTGGCCGCGGGAACTCTCCGGCGGGCAGCAGCAGCGGGTCGCGATCGCCCGCGCCTTCGTGGCCGCCCCGAAGGTGCTCCTCCTCGACGAGCCCTTCTCGGCGCTCGACGCCTTCACGCGGCTCGACCTGCACAAGCACCTCCTCGCCCTCTGGGAGGAGAGCCGCCCGACCGTGCTGATCGTCACCCACGACGTCTCCGAGGCGGTGGCGCTCGCCGACCGGGCCGTGGTGCTGCGGCCCAAGCCCGGGCGCATCGACGACGCGATCCCGCTGCCGCTGAGCCGTCCCCGCCAGCCGACCTCGCCCGGCAGCGAGGCGGCGGTGCGCAGCATCCTGGCGAGCCTCGACCGCTCCCTGCGCCCGCCCGGGGAGGCGCGCGGCGACCGGGCGGAGGCCGCCGCCCATTGGTGGTGAGGCTGGCCTCGCGCGCCGCCGAGGTGGTAAGGCCGGTCGCCTACAACTTCATCGACCGATCCCGAGGAGACGCCATGGACGCCACCGCGCTTCGCGCCCTGCAGGCCCCGATCAAGGACCGCTACCGCGCGGATCCGGACGCCGCCATCATCACCCTGAAGGCGCAGGGCTCCCTCGACGACACCGCCATCGCCTGCAAGGTCGAGACCGGCCGGGCCCTCGCGGTGGCGGGGCTGCACCCGGCCAGCGGCGGCTCGGGCGCCGAACTCTGCTCGGGCGACATGCTGCTGGAGGCGCTCGTCGCCTGCGCGGGCGTGACGCTCAAGGCCGTCGCCACCGCCCTGGAGATCCCCCTCCGCAAGGGGGTGGTCAGGGCCGAGGGCGACCTCGACTTCCGCGGCACGCTCGGGGTCGACAAGGAGGCCCCGGTCGGCTTCCGGGCGATCCGCCTCGCCTTCGAGGTCGAGAGCGACGCGCCCCAGGAGAAGATCGACCAGCTCCTGAAACTCACCGAGCGCTACTGCGTGGTGTTCCAGACCCTGAATCACCGGCCCGCCCTCGACGTCAGCCTGAATCGTGCCTGAGCCGGGCGCCGCCGGGGTCTCCCCGGCCGCGGGGAGCCGGCCGGTGACGCTGCGGCCGGTGGCGCGTTGACTTCGCATCGGGCGATTCTTAGCTCTTCAACCACCGCCTCCCGGGCTTCCGCCCGGGTCGGCGGCGGCAGAACCGGAGGAATCGATGGCGGGCTTGCGCGTGTCGGGTCGCGGCATGGACCTGGGGGAGACCCTGCGGTCGCGGGTGGAGGAGCGGCTCGCCTCCACCCTGTCGAAGTACTTCGACGGCTCCTACTCGGGCCACGTCGCCGTGGGCCGGGACGGGGGCGCCTACCGCACCGACTGCGTCCTCCACCTCGCCTCAGGCATCACCCTCGAAGCCTCGGCGAGCGCCCACGACCCGCACGCGAGCTTCGAGCAGACCGCCGACCGGATCGAGCGCCGCCTGCGCCGCTACAAGCACCGGCTCAAAACCCACGCCAATGGCGGGGGCCGGCGGGCCGAGCCGCCCACGGCGGTGATGGAGGCGGCCTACTCGGTCCTGGAGGCGCCCGAGGAGGATTCCGGCGACCACCCGCCGGTGATCGCGGAGAGCACCCGCGCCCTGCACCGCCGCTCGGTGAGCGAGGCGGTGGTGGAGCTGGATCTCACAGGCGCGCCCGTCCTGGTCTTCGTTCATGCTGGCACCGATCGGGTCAACGTCGTATACCGTCGATCCGACGGCGCGATCGGCTGGATCGATCCGCCCGAACGCGGCACTCCGTGACCGGGCGAACCGGCCCACGGCTTGCCTCCGGTCCTGGGGAGCAAGCGGGACCGTTCCGTCCCGTCGATGAGGCAGCGGTCTCGATGCCATTGCTGGAATTTCTCAAGCCGGAGGCCGTCCTCCCGGCGTTGCGTGCGCCCGGCAAGAAGCAGGTCCTGCAGGAGCTTGCGGTCCAGGCCGGCAAGCACCTGCCCGGGCTCGACGAGCGGGAGATCTTCGAGACGCTGCTGCAGCGCGAGCGGCTCGGCTCGACCGGGATCGGCGAGGGCGTGGCGATCCCGCACGGCAAGCTGCCGGGGCTCGACCACCTCTTCGGCCTCGTCGCCCGCTTGGAGAAGCCGGTGGATTTCGAGGCGCTCGACGGGCAGCCCGTGGACATCGCCTTCCTGCTCCTCGCCCCCGAGGGGGCGGGGGCCGACCACCTCAAGGCCCTGGCCCGGGTGGCCCGGGTGCTGCGCGAGCCCGGGATCATCGACCGGATGCGGGCGGCCCGCGACGGCGACGCGCTCTACGCGCTGCTGACGCAGGCGCCGGCCCCGCGGGCCGCCTGACGCGGGCGGCCGATGCCCCGCTCCCTGCGCCGCTTGGCCCTGCTCCGCTTGGCCCTGCTCCGCTTGGCCCTGCTTCGCTTAACCTTGCTTCCCTTGGGCCTGCTCCTCTTGCCCGGCCCCGCCGCGGCGGCGGAGGGGACCTGCGCGCGCGACCTCCTCGTCGCGCAATCCTCCCAGCGCGTCGCCCTCGACCGGCTCGACGCGCTCGGGGACAACGAGGCCGACCGCTGCCGCGGCTGGCGCCAGCACGTCGACACGATGCGGCGGGCCGCCAGCGTCTACGGGCGCTGCCTCGCCGGCCAGGAGCGGGCCGAGCGCCTCGCCCAGGTGCAGGGATCCGAGCGCGAATTCAGCGACCTGCTGCGCAGCCGCTGCCGCGGCAAGTAGCGGCAAGGCGGCAAGTCGCGGCGGCTCAGCGCAGGAGCGGCTCGGCCACGACCTTGACCGGCCGCCCCCGGCTCATCAGCACGGCGGCGCGGGAATCCTCGGGATCCGCCTCGATGCGGGTGCGCAGCCACGCCACCAGGAACTTGACGTATTCGGAGGCGAGGAGCCGCGCCGAGGCCGGGTGGTGCCACCACGCATCGGCGTCGAACCCCTCGTGCACGACCGGGTGCGGCACCACGCGGTCGCCGCTCGTCAGGGCGTGGTCGAGTTCGAGCAGCGTGCGCGGCATGTGGTAGTTCGAGGTCACGACCGCGATCGTGCGGAAGCCGTTCTCGCGCATCCAGCGCCGCGTCTCGATGGCGTTGCCGATCGTGTTGCGCGCCCGGTAGTCGAGGTCGACGCAGCAGGAGATCAGGTGCTGCTGGCCCGGATTGAGCCGCGCGATCTCGTCCCGGCTGGTCCGCTCGTTCACGCCGGTGATGAGCAGGCGCCGGCCGAAGCCGGCCGCCAGCAGGTCGATGGCGTCGCCGATGCGCTGCGCGCCCCCGGTGAGGACCACGATCCCGTCCGCCCGGGCATAGGGCTGCTGCTCGGTGCGCGCGAGGCCGCCCACGAAGACCAGGAACCCGCCCGCGAGGGCGGCCGCCCCGACGCCGCCGAGGGCGAGGAGGCCGAGGAGGGCGCGCCGCCAGCGCCGCGGCCGGACAGCCGGATCCGCTCCGGTCCAGTCCTGCGCGGCCGCATCGGCGCCTCGCGTCCACATTGCGCGCTTCATCCGCCTCATCATCCCGTAGGCCCGAGGATAGTGCCGATTGCGGCGGGTCGGAGGCAACGGGTCATCGCGGGGTTCGTTCGGGGAATCGCGGGGACATCTCGTCAGTCGAGGAAGCGCCGCACCGTCACCCGGGAGACGATGCCGGTGACGATCGACGCGATGACGCCGATCAGGAGGACGCTGGCATAGCCGCGCCAGCCGATCTCGAAGCCGCCGAACAGCGCCTCGATCTCCTCGCCCGCCGGGCTGGTGCGCCAGAACCGGGCGATGATCCCGCCGAGGGCGAGGGCGCCGATCGCCGCCCCGGCGCCGATCCCCCCGCCGCGCAGGCCGAGGCGGAAGAAGCGGCGCTGGAACTCGCGCGCGATGAAATCGTCGTCGGCGCCGACGAAGTGGAGCACCTCCACCACCTCGCGGTTGCCCGCCATGGCGCCCCGGGTCGCGAAGGTGACGGCGAGGCCGGTCGCCAGGAGGACGAGGGCGACGATCGCCACCCCCACCCCCACGAAAGTGGTCGCCATCGTGGACAGGCGCGAGATCCAGAGCGCGTGATCGTCGAGGCTCGCGACCCCCGGCAGAGTCTGCCGGAGGCGCTCGCGCAGGGCGGGCAGGTCGGCCGGCGGATCGCCCGCGAGCCGCACCGCGATGAGGCGCGGCACCGGCAGGTCGCCGAGGTCGAGCCCGCTGCCGAGCCAGGGCTCGAGCAGGCGCTCCGAATCTCCCTTCGACAGGGCCCGCGCCTCGGCGATGCCCCGCGCCGCGCGGGCGAGGTCGAGGGCCTTGGCGACGTCCGCCTCCGTGTCGCGCCCGGGGCCGGGCCGGACCTGGATCGTCACCTCGTTGGCCACCGCCCCCTGCCATTGGGCGGCGCTCGACGCCACGATCTCGGCGGCGCCCGCGCAGAGCGCGGCGAGGAAGGTCAGGATGGCGATCACCGCGGCGAGGGCGCGGCTCGCGCTCGAATCCGTGGGGACGAGGGGCGCGTCCCGGCGCAGGCCCGCCGGCAGCTCCTCCGCCTTCCTGCTCCGCACCGGCGACGCCGCATCGGTCATGGCGCGCTCACTCCTCGATCCGCAGGTGACGGTCGCCCAGGATGAGGCGCCTCGCATCGACCAGGTCCATCAGCGCGTAGTCGTGGGTCGCGATCAGCACCGACGTGCCGAGGCGGTTCAGTTCGATGAACAGCCGCAGCAGGCGCCGCCCGAGCTGCGGGTCGACGTTGCCGGTGGGCTCGTCGGCGAGCAGCAATTCGGGACGCGCGATGAGGGCGCGGGCGATCGCCGCGCGCTGCTTCTCGCCGCCCGAGAGCAGGGGAGGGAGCACGTGCATCCGCTCGCCGAGCCCGACCCAGCGCAGCAGCTCCACCACCTCGGCCCGGTAGCTCGCCTCCGCGCGGCCCTGCACCCGCAGCGGCAGCGCCACGTTCTCGTAGGTGGTGAGGTGGTCGAGCAGGCGGAAATCCTGGAAGACGACGCCCATCCGCCGCCGCAGGCCGGTGAGCGCCCGGCTCGAGATGCCGCTCACCTCCTCCCCGAAGACCGACACGAGCCCGCGGCTCGGCCGCGCCGAGAGCAGGATCAGGCGCAGGAGCGTCGTCTTGCCGGCGCCCGAGGGGCCCGTGAGGAACTGGAAGGAGTGCGGGGCGATCGTGAAGCTGATGTCGCTCAGCACCTCGGGGCCGAGCCCGTAGCGCATGCCCACGTTCTCGAACCGGACGACGGGTTCTTCCATCCCGGAGAGGAGGCTCTCGCCCGTCACCCTGTATGGTCCGGCTGCCATGCGCTCCCCATTGCCACTCCCGGTCCCTGCCCGCCGGACCTTGCGCGGGCGTTGCGCGCGGCCCCATGGCCCTGCACGCACCGCGCGCTGCAGGCGCCGCGCCGGCGCCGGCCGCTTTACCATGCCTTAACGCTGGCGCGAGAGAACCGGGGATATCCGGCCCTGCAGGTCTTGTCGCGAGTTGCCATGCTGATCGTCTGCCCGGCCTGCGCGGCCGAGTACCGGCTCGCACCCGACCGCGTCGGGCCGCAGGGGCGCACGGTGCGCTGCGCGGCCTGCCGCGCCTCCTGGTTCGTGGCCCCGCCGCGTGCCGAGGCAGGGGAGTTGTCGCCCCCGGGCGAGGCGGTGTTCACCGCCGCGCCGCCGCCCCCCGCGCCGCCGCGCCCCCCGGCCCCCGGGCCGCGGCCGCCGCTGCGGTTCCTGGCGGGCTGCGTCCTCCTCCTCGGCCTTGCCCTGCTCGGGGCCGCCGTGATCGGTCGCGCCGGCGTGGTGCGCGCCCTGCCGCAGACCGCCCGCCTCTACGCCGCCATCGGGCTGCCGGTGAACCTGCGCGGCCTCGATTTCCGCGACGTGGTCGCCTTCCAGCTGCCGGCCGAGGGGGCGGCCGAGGGCCGGCTCGTCGTCGAGGGCGACCTCGTGAGCGCCGCCGCCACTCCCCGCCCGGTGCCGCCGCTCGCCCTGGAACTGCGCGACGAGGCCGGCCAGGTCGTCTACCGCTGGACCGCCGAGGCCCCGCGCGAGCGGCTCGAACCGCAGGAATCGGCCCGGTTTCGGGCCGAATTGGCGACTCCCCCCGCCCGGGCGCGGCGCGTCCTGGTCCGATTCGCCGCGGTTGACACGGAGAATTCTGCGGTCAGCGTAGGGACGCAGCCTTCGTCCACGAATGAGACCCGATGACATCTCCGGTCCTTCCCCGCGTCCGCGTCCTGTTCGAGGAGGCGGCGATCGCGCAGCGCAACGAGGAGATGGCGCGCGCCATCGCGGCCGAGCCGCTCAAGGATCTCCTGGTCGTCGCGGTCCTCAAGGGCAGCTTCATGTTCGCGGCCGACCTGATCCGCGCCCTGCACCGGGCCGGGCTCAGCCCGCAGGTGGAGTTCATCCACCTGTCGAGCTACCGGGCCGCCACGGTCTCCTCCGGTCAGGTGGCGATCCTGCGCGACGTCGAGAGCGAGGTGCGCGGCCGCGACGTCCTGCTGATCGACGACATCCTGGAATCGGGCCGCACCCTCGTCTACGCCAAGGACCTGCTGATGGCCCGCGGCGCCCGGCGGGTGCTGACCACGGTCCTGCTGGAGAAGCCCGGCAAGCGCGCCGTGACGATCGACGCGGATTACGTCGGCTTCATCTGCCCGGACGTGTTCGTGGTCGGCTACGGGATGGACGTGGCGCACGCCTTCCGGCAATTGCCCTTCGTGGGCTTGGTCGATTACGGCGACGGCGAGCCCGACCTGTTCGATCGCGCCGCAACGTCGCCGGCCGCGTGAAACCTTGGCTGTTGCGCGGACTTGACACAAGATGAAGCGATTCGCTCCCGCGGCCGAGAGTTGAAGGACATGGCGACCATCCTGCTTGTCGACGACGAGGAGTCGATCCGGGGCTTTCTCAAGCGGGGCCTCGAGATGGACGGGCATTCGGTGGTGACGGCGGTCGACGGCAGCGACGGGCTCGACCGCCTGTCGGAGGCGGAGGGCGCCTTCGACCTGATGCTGACCGACATCCGCATGCCGCTGATGGACGGCATCGCGCTGGCGCTGGCGGCCAAGCGCGACTATCCGCAACTCACCATCCTGCTGATGACCGGCTTCGCCGACCAGCGCGAGCGCGCCCGCGGCCTCGACGCCATCGTGTCGGACGTGCTCACCAAGCCCTTCACCCTGGCCGACATGCGCGCGACCGTGCGGCGGGCGCTGACGGCGGAGGCGCGCTGCGCGGGGTGAGGGCGCGTCCGGCGCTCTCCCTCCTTCCCGTGCTCGGACGGAGGCGATCGAGGATCCTCCCGACACGCGAGACGCGGAGCAGGGCCGCGAGGTCTCCGATCCGGTTGGATGAGCGTTCGGGCTGCTTCGAGGCCGGCTTCGCGCGTGCCTCGGCGTGAGGAGGGGGAGATCTCCGAGATCCGCCCTCCCGACCGGGCCGGGCCACCTCCGGCTCAGCCCTCGTCCCGCAGCACCCTCCGGATGATCTTCCCCGTCGTGGTGAGCGGCAGGCTGGAGCGGAACGCGATCTCGCGGGGATATTCGTGGGCCGAGAGGTGCCGGCGCACGAAATCCTGGATCTCGGTCGCCAGCGCGGCGGAGGCGGCGAAGCCGGGCCGCAGCACCACGAAGGCCTTGACGATCTCGGTCCGCACCGGATCGGGCTTGCCCACCGCCGCCGCGAGGGCCACCGCCGGATGGCGCAGGAGGCAATCCTCGATCTCGCCCGGCCCGATCCGGTAGCCCGACGAGGTGATGACGTCGTCGTCGCGCCCGACGAAGTGCACGTAGCCGTCCGCGTCCACCCGCCCCTGGTCGCCCGTCGTCATCCAGTCACCGAGGAATTTCCGCGCGGTCGCCGCCTCGTCGCGCCAGTAGCCCAGGAACATCACCGGGTCGGGCCGCGCCACCGCGATCTGGCCGATCTCGTCGGGATCCGCCGCCGTCCCGTCCGGGCGGATCACCGCGACCCGGTGGCCCGGGACGGGCTTGCCCGTCGAGCCGGCCCGGGCGAGGCCGAGCGCCGCGCAGGAGGCCAGGACGAGGTTGCACTCGGTCTGGCCGTAGGCCTCGTTGACCGTCAGGCCGAGGGCGTCCCGCGCCCAGGCGAAGGTCTCCGGCCCGAGCATCTCCCCCGCCGAGGCGAGGGTGCGCAGGCGCGAGAGGTCGAACCGGGCGCGCGGCCGCGCCACCGTGCGCAGCATCCGCAGGGCCGTCGGCGGCACGAAGGCGTTGGCGACCGCGTGGTCCGCGATCAGCCGCAGCGCCTCCTCGGGCTCGAACTTCTCGGCCTTGCGCGCCACCACCGCCACCCCGTGATGCAGGCTCGGCAGCAGCGCGTTGAGGAGGCCGCCGGCCCAGGCCCAGTCGGCCGGGGTCCACATCCGGTCGCCCGGGCGCGGCATGAAGTCATGCATCATGGCGAAGCCCGGCAGGTGGCCGAGCAGCACCCGGTGCCCGTGGAGCGCGCCCTTGGGCGGCCCCGTCGTGCCCGAGGTGTAGATCATCAGCGCCGGGTCGTCGGGGCCGGTCTCGACCGGTGCGAGGGCCGGCGCGGCGGCCTCCAGGAGCGCGGCGAAGCCGAGCGCGCCGTCCCCCGGCCCGTCCGTCGAGACGACGAGGGCGAGCTCGGGCAGCGCGTCGCGCAGGGGCAGGAGCTTGGCGACCCCGCCCGCATGGGTGACGACGGCCTTCGCCCCGGAATCGCCGAGGCGGTGGAGGAGCGCGTCCGGGCCGAACACCACCGCGAGCGGCAGCGCCACGGCCCCGAGCTTGTAGACCGCGAGATGCGCGATCAGCACGGCGGGCGATTGCGGCAGCAGCACCGCCACCCGGTCGCCGCGGGCGATTCCGAGCGCCCGGAGCGCGTTGGCGAAGCGGTCGGAGGCCTCGCGCAGGGCCGCGAAGCTCCAGGTCTCGACCCGGCCGTCCGCCGAGACGTCGAGGAGGGCCGGTCGCTGCGGATCCGCCGCCGCCCAGCGGTCGCAGACGTCGACCGCGATGTTGTAGCGCTCCGGGATCCGCCAGCGGAACCCGGAGCGGAACGCCTCGTAGGTGGCGGCCGCGCTCACGCCTCGCGCGCCGGGAAGGCGCCCGCGAAGGCGAAGTCGCCGATCGGGTGGCGGCCGTTCGGGGTCTCGCGGGCGCGCAGCTCCTCCGGCAGCGTCGCCGGATCGGACCGGCGCCCGACCGCGAAAGCGGCCTCGACGCGGTGGTTCGCCGGCAGGTTGAGCGCGACCGGCGCCCGCTCCTTGTCGAAGCCGGTCATGCCGTGGGCGTGCCAGCCGAGCTTGATCGCCTGGAGCTGGAACAGGGCCGAGGCGGTGCCGGTGTCGAAGGAGGCGCTCCAGGAGGGCTGGAGCCCGTCCTTGGTGTTCATCATCTGGTTCGAGACCAGGAACAGCAGCGCCCCCGCGCCCTTCACCCAGCCCTGGTTGAAGGGCACGAGCAGGTCGAAGAGCGGGCCCCATTCGGGCGTGTCGCGCAGCGCGTAGACGAAGCGCCAGGGCTGCGAATTGTAGCTCGACGGGGCCCAGCGCGCCGCCTCGATCATGGTGAGGAGGTCGGCCCGCGTCAGCGCCTCGCCCGTGAAGGCGCGGGGCGACCAGCGCTCGAGGAAGAGGGGATCGATCGGGTGGTCGGCGGTGCGGGAATTGGCTGACGTCACGGCAGTCTCCGGAACGGACGCGCCTTCCTGCCAGCCCGGCGCGCCCTTGTCACGCTCGCGGGGACAGACCTGCCCTACAGCGGCAGAAGGCCGTCGCTCTTGACCTCCTCCATCACCGCGTAGGTGCGCGTCTCGGTCACGCCCGGCAGGGCGAGCAGCACCTCGCCGAGGAAGCGGCGATAGGCCGGCATGTCGGCGACCCGGGTCTTGACGAGGTAGTCGAAGCCGCCCCCGACCATGTGGCACTCCAGCACCTCCGGCGCCCGCCGCACGGCCGCGGCGAAGCGCGCGAAGATGTCCGGGGTCGTCTTGTCGAGGGAGACTTCCACGAAGACGAGGAGGCTGAGGCCGAGCCGGTGCGGGTCGAGCCGCGCGCCGAAGCCGGTGATGACCCCCTCCTTCTGCAGGCGCCGCAGCCGCTCCCCGGTCGCGGTCGGGGACAGCCCGATCCGCTCCGCGAGGTCCACGGTGGCGATCCGCCCCTCCCGCTGCAGCACGCCGAGGATCCGCCTGTCGGTGCGGTCGAGTCCTCCCGCGGATGTCACGGCCGAATGCTCCTATTGCCGCCGATCCGGCGCCTCGGCCGGGTTTATCGCCGTCGAACGGCGGCGTCACCGGGGTTAGGCTGGGACTCGCCGCTCTCCCAGGGTCCCCCCGATGCCCGCCCCGCTTCCGCTCTTCCAGGCCCCCTACGCCTCCGACGACGTCGCCCTCGCGCGCGCCCTCTTCGCGGGCGCCGCCCTGCCGCCTTCCCGCGAGGCGCGGGTCGATGCCCTCGCCCGCGACCTCGTCGGGGCGATCCGGGCCGAGGCCGGGCGGATCGGCGGCGTCGAGGCGCTGCTGCGCGAATACGCGCTGTCCACCAAGGAGGGCCTCGCCCTGATGGTGCTGGCCGAGGCGCTGCTGCGGGTGCCGGACGCCGCCACCGCCGACCGGCTGATCGAGGACAAGCTGCGGCTCGGGGGCTTCGACCTCCACGCCACCCGCTCGGAGGCGCTGCTCGTCCACGCCTCCGCCTGGGCCCTCGGCCTCTCGGCCCGGATCATCCAGCCCGGCGAGACCCCCGAGGGCATCCTGCACGGCCTCGCCCGCCGCCTCGGCCTGCCCGCCGTGCGCCAGGCCGCGCGCCAGGCCATGCGGGTGATGGGCAACCACTTCGTCCTCGGCGAGACGATCGAGGCGGCGCTCAAGCGCGCCGGCAGCGGTCAGGGCCGGCTCTACCGCTACTCCTTCGACATGCTCGGGGAGGGGGCGCGCACGGCCGAGGACGCGGCCGGCTACGCGGAGGCCTACCGGGCGGCGATCGAGGCGATCGGCCGCGCCGCCGGCAACCGGCCGCTGCCGGACCGGCCCGGCATCTCGGTCAAGCTCTCGGCCCTGAACCCGCGCTACGAGCCCCTGAGCCGCGGCCGGGTGATGGACGAACTCGTGCCGGTGCTGCTCTCCCTGGCGCGGGCGGCCCGCGCCCACGACCTCAACTTCACGGTCGATGCCGAGGAGGCGGACCGGCTCGAACTCTCCCTCGACGTCGTCGCGGCGGTGCTGGCCGATCCCTCCCTCGCCGGCTGGGACGGGTTCGGCCTCGCGGTCCAGGCCTATCAGAAGCGCTGCCTGGCGGTGATCGACCACGTGGCGCTGCTGGCCGAGCGCCTGGACCGGCGCCTGATGGTCCGCCTCGTCAAGGGCGCCTACTGGGACACCGAGGTGAAGCGCGCCCAGGAGCGGGGGCTTGCCGACTTCCCCGTCTTCACCCGCAAGAGCATGACGGACCTGAACTACCTCGCGGCCGCCGAGCGGCTGCTGGCGCACCGGCCGCGGCTCTTCCCGCAATTCGCCACCCACAACGCGCTCACGGTCGCCTCCATCGTCGAGCGGGCGGGGCCCGATCCGGGCAGCTACGAGTTCCAGCGCCTGCACGGCATGGGCGAGGCGCTCTACGCGCACCTGCTCGCGGCCGTGCCCGGGACGGCCTGCCGCACCTACGCGCCCGTCGGGGGCCACCGCGACCTCCTCGCCTACCTGGTGCGCCGCCTCCTGGAGAACGGGGCCAATTCCTCCTTCGTCTCGCAGGCGGCGGATCCCGCGGTGCCGGTGGCGACGCTGCTGCGCCGGCCGGCCGAGAGCGTCGGCGCGCCCGAGCAGGCCCGCCACGCGGGTCTGCGCCGGGCGCGCGACCTGTTCGCCCCCGACCGTGCGAACTCCGCGGGCGTCGAGTTCGGGGATCGGCGCGCCCTCGCGGCGCTGCTCGGCGAGATCCGCGCGGCCGCCGGCCCGGGCGAGGCCGCGCCGCTCGTCGACGGCCGCGCCGAGGCCGGGGCCGCGCGCCCGGTCCTCAGCCCGATCGACGGGGGCCCTCTCGGCCGCGTCGCGGAAGCCTCCCCGGAGACCGCCGACCGGGCCGTCGCGGCGGCGCGCGCGGGGTTCCGGAGCTGGAGCCGCGTGCCGGCCGAGAGCCGCGCCGCCGCGCTCGACCGCGCCGCCGACGCGCTGGAGGCGGCGCGCGGACGGCTCCTCCACCTGCTCCAGGCCGAGGCCGGCAAGACCCTCGACGACGCCCAGGCCGAGCTGCGCGAGGCGGTGGATTTCTGCCGCTACTACGCCTGCGAGGGACGGCGCCTGTTCGGCGAGCCCCTCGCCCTGCCGGGGCCGGCCGGGGAGAGCAACCGCCTCGCCCTGCGCGGCCGGGGCGTGTTCGTGGCGATCTCGCCCTGGAACTTCCCGCTCGCCATCTTCACCGGGCAGGTCGCCGCGGCCCTGATGGCCGGCAACGCCGTGGTGGCCAAGCCCGCCGAGCAGACCCCCCTCGTCGCCGCCGAGGCCGTGCGCCTCCTCCACGGCGCCGGCATCCCGCCCGCCGCCCTGCAGTTCGTGCCCGGGGACGGCGCGGTGGGCGCGCGGCTCGTCGCCCATCCGGCCGTGGCGGGCGTCGCCTTCACGGGCTCGACCGAGGTGGCGCGCGCCATCAACCGCGCGCTCGCCGCCAAGGACGGCCCGATCGTGCCGCTGATCGCCGAGACCGGCGGCATCAACGCGATGCTGGTCGACGCGACGGCCCTGCCCGAGCAGGTCGCGGACGACGTCGTCACCTCGGCCTTCCGCTCCGCCGGTCAGCGCTGCTCGGCCCTGCGCCTGCTCCTGGTGCAGGAGGACGTCGCCGACCGGATGATCCGCATGATCGCGGGCGCGGCCCGGGAGCTGCGCCTCGGCGATCCCCGCGACCCGGCCGTGCAGATCGGCCCGGTGATCGACGGGGAGGCCAAGGCGCGGCTCGACGCGCACGCGGCCGCCATGCGGCGCTCGGCCCGCCCGCACCACGTCGGCGAGGCCCCGGCGGGCGGCTTCTACGTGGCGCCCCAGATCTACGAGATCCCCGGTCCCGAAGCCCTGCGCGAGGAGGTGTTCGGGCCGATCCTGCACGTCGCCCGCTACGCGGCGGCGGATCTCGACCGGGTCCTGGAGGCGATCGAGGCCACCGGCTACGGGCTCACCCTCGGCGTCCATTCGCGCATCGAGGCGACGGTCGCCCGGGTGGTGGACCGGCTCTCCACCGGCAACGTCTACGTCAACCGCAACATCATCGGGGCGGTGGTGGGCGTGCAGCCCTTCGGCGGCAGCGGCCTCTCCGGCACGGGTCCGAAGGCCGGCGGGCCGCACTACCTCGCGCGCTTCGCCACCGAGCAGACCGTCACGGTCAACACCGCCGCGGCCGGGGGCGACGCGGCGCTCCTGGCGACCGAGGGGTGAGCGGTCGACCATCCCTCGACCCCCGGCAGGACGACCCTGCCGGGATGACGGCTTGCACGAGGTCGAGGGCCTGGATCGACCGCGAAGACCGGGCCATGCGGCCGGACGCCGATCGCCCTCGCACCGTTCCCCCTGCTGAGGTGCGCGCAACGCGAGCCTCGAAGCAGCCCGAACGGTGATCCGGTGAGACGGGATGAGCGGTCAGGGTGCGGTCAGCACATCACCCGAACATTGCCGTCGGCCGCGCCGACGCGATCGCCGGAAGTCGTGCACGTCCCCTGCGCGACCGGGTCCGAGGATCCATCGTCAGTCTCCGGCGACGGCGGGGGCGCTGGGCCGACGCCGCTCGGCCGGACCGAGATGGGCGCCTCGCCGCGCCCGGGCGGGGCCGCCCGTCGTCATCGCGGTTCGGCCGCTCCGCGCGCCCGCGACTGCTCGGATCGGTCGCGCAGCACTTCCATTCCCAACGAATTCGCCGTCGGAATGGCCGATAGTCTGGTTAAATATTGCGCTGTGTTGCTTGCCATTGCTGAGTTAGGATCAAAATCCATCGTATTCCCGCACCGAGACTTACTCGAATTTGAGTGAATGATCGGATGTTAATGGCTGGCCGCTACGCCTCGGGCTCGGCTCGATGGCGGAACACGGCGGATATGGGGCGCGACATCCTCTGCTCGACCGGGCGGCACCACGGACGGGTGCCGCTCATCGCCCGCGTGGCGGCAGGCCTCTGCCTCGGCCGTCCCGGCGAGCCGGCCCGGCCGCGGCGCGGTGCGGCCGCGCGGGCCGCGGCCGGGCTCGCGGCGCTCTCCCTGGCCGCGAGCCCCGCGGCGGGCGCGGGTCCGGAGGCGGCCGCGCCGCGCCGGGAGCAGCGCGGCGGCCCGCTCGCCCTCGGCATCGTCGTCACCGCGACGACGATCCTCGGCTTCGCGGCGGCGGCGCTGGTGGCCGAGCGGCTGCGGCTCGCCAACCGGGCGCTCCGCGGGCGCGAGGAGGATCTCACGCGCCAGACGGCGCAGTTCGACGCCGCCCTCGCGGCAATGTCGCAGGGCCTGTGCCTGTTCGATCCCGCCGGCCGGCTCGTCATCGCGAACCGGCGCGTGCGGGAGATCTACCGGCTCGGTCCCGACGACCTCGCCGTCGGCGATACGCTGGAGGAGGTGCTGCGGGCGCTCTGCCCCACGCAGGGCGAGCGGGACGCCCTCGCGGCCTTCCACGGCGGCGCCGGCCGATCCGGGCCGTCTCCCCTCTACCACCAGGCGGTGGCGCCGGATCGGATCGTGGCGATCTCCCACGCGCAGGTCGCCGACGGGGGCTTCCTCGCGACCTACGAGGAGGTGACCGAGCGCTGCCGCGCGGAAGCGGCCCTGCGCGCCAGCGCGGCGGCGCTGCGGGCGAGCGAGGAGCGCCTCGCCTTCGCCCTCGACAGCGGCACCGACGGGCACTGGGACTGGAACCTGGCGAGCGGGGAGATCTGGTTCTCGGACCGCTGGCTGGCGATGCTCGGCTACGCGCCGGGGGAACTCGCCGGGACGCGGGAGAGCTGGGAGCAGCTCTGCCATCCGGAGGACCGCCCGCGGGTGCTGCGGCAGCTCGCCGCCCATCTCGAGGGGCGCGAGCCCGCCTTCGTCTGCGAGCAGCGGCTGCGGCACCGGAACGGCACCTACGCGTGGATCCTCGCCCGCGGCCGGGTGATGCGCCGCAGCCCGGCCGGCGCGCCGCTCACGATGGTGGGGACTCATCTCGACATCACGCACCGCAAGGAGGCCGAGGCGCGCGCGGCCCATCTGGCGAGCCACGACCCGCTCACCGGATTGCCCAACCGCCTGCTGTTCCAGGAGCGCCTCGCGCGCCACCTCGCCGAGACCCGCAGCCGCGGCGTCCCCTGCGCGGTGCTCTGCCTCGATCTCGACGGCTTCAAGGCGGTCAACGACAGCCTCGGCCACCCGATCGGCGACGCGCTCCTGCGCGAGGTGGCGGACCGCATCCGGGCGACCCTGCGGGCGAGCGACACGGTCGCGCGCCTGGGCGGCGACGAGTTCGCCGTGCTGCTGCCGGGCCACCAGCCGCGCGAGCGCTCCGGCCGGGTCGCCGAGCGGCTGATCGACGCCGTGCGCGAGCCCCTGCGGCTGAAGGAGATGCAGGTCGTCGTCGGGGTGAGCATCGGCATCGCGGTCGCGCCGGAGGACGGGCTCGACGAGGACGATCTGATCCGCCGGGCCGACGTGGCGCTCTACCGGGCGAAGGGCGGGGGCCGGAACACCTACCGGTTCCACGAGGCGGAGGCGGCGCAGGACCGGCTGCGCGCCGCGGGGTGAGCCGGACGCGGGTCCGGCTCAGGCGCGCGCCACCCCGGGGGCGCGGGGCGCCGGCGCGCCGAGCGCCACGAGGCGCAGGGCCGGGCGCGGCCGGGCGAGGGCGGCCACCTTGCGCTCGAGCTCGCCGTCGCGGAACGGCTTCTGGACGATGCGCTCCTCGCCCGCCATGCCGATCGCCTGCAGCGCCTCGGTGTCGGCGAAGCCCGTCACGAACAGCACCGGCAGGCCCGGCCAGCGCCGGCCGATCTCGGCCGCCACCTCGGCGCCGTTCATGCCCGGCATGGCGAAGTCGAGCACCACGCCGTCGACCGGCCCGTCGCGCTCCAGCGCCTGGAGGGCCGAGAGCCCCGAGCCGGCCTCGCGCACCGCGTAGCCGAGGCCGCCGAGCTTGGCGGCCGTCACCTCCCGCACCGCGCTGTCGTCGTCCACCACGAGCAGCACCGGCGCCCGCCCGTCCCGCCCGATCTCGGCGCCGGCCGGGCGCAGCGGCGCGCGTTCCGCCACGAGCCCCGGCAGGGCGGCCCGCGGCAGGTAGACCTTCACCGAGGTGCCCTCGCCGACCCGCGTGTCGATGCGCACGCCCCCGCCCGATTGCTTGGCGAAGCCGTAGACCTGGGCGAGGCCGAGGCCCGAGCCCTTGCCGACCTCCTTTGTGGTGAAGAAGGGCTCGAAGACCCGCGCCAGCACGGCGGGCGGGATGCCCGATCCCGTGTCGCAGACCGCCACCATCACGTAGTCCCCGGGCGGTGGTTCCTCGGCGCGGTGGGGCTCGTCGAGGAGGCGGACATTCGCCGTCTCGATGGTGAGCCCGCCCCCCACCGGCATCGCGTCCCGGGCATTGATGCAGAGGTTGAGGATGACGAGTTCGATCTGGGTCGCGTCGACCAGGGCCGGCCAGAGATCGGGCTGCAGCGAGGTCTCGATGCGGACCGCCCCGCCGATCGAGCTCTGCAGGAGGTCGCGCATCGCCGCCACCGTCTGGTTGAGCTGGACCGGCGTCGGCTCGAGGCGCTGGCGGCGCGAGAAGGCCAGGAGCTGCGAGGTCAGCCGCGCCCCCCGCTCGGCCGCCCCCCGCATCATCGCGAGGCGCCGGCGCGTGCGCTCGTCGGTGGCGAGCGGCTCCAGGAACTCGATATTGCCGACGATCACGGTGAGGAGGTTGTTGAAGTCGTGGGCGACGCCGCTCGTCAGCTGGCCGATCGCCTCCAGGCGCTGGGCCTGCCGCAGCGCCTCCTCGGCCCGCTCGCGCTCGACGATCTGCGACTGGAGCGCGAGGTTGGCGGCGGCGAGTTCGGCCGTGCGGGCGGCCACCCGCGCCTCCAGGGTCTCGTTGAGGTCGCGCAGGGCCTGCTCGGCCGCCCGCCTCTCCGCGAGCGCCCGGGCCTCCGCCAGGGCGCGGATCAGCACGCGCGGCAGCCGGTCGAGGCGCTGCTTGGTGACGTAGTCGGTGGCGCCGTTCTTCAGGGCCTCCACCGCCACGTCCTCCCCGAGCGTGCCGGAGACGAACACGAAGGGGATGTCCGGGCAGAGCCGGCGGGCGATGGTGAGGGCGCTCAGGCCGTCGAAGGCCGGCAGCACGTAATCGGCGAGGATGAGGTCGCTGCCGCTTCGGGCGGCGGCGGCCTCGAAGGCCTCCCGGGTCATCACCCGCTCGATCGCGTGGTCGATCCGCGCGTCGTCGAGGACGACGCACAGCAATTCGGCGTCGAGGTCGCTGTCCTCCAGCAGGAGGATGCGCAGCGGCCCGTCGCCGAGGGAGCCGTCCGTCAGGCGTTCGATGGCCAACCTCCCTTGCGCGGCGGCGGCTCGTTGAGCACGGCCCAGAACACGCCGAGGTCCTGGATCGCCTCGAAGAACTCCTTGAACCCCACGGGCTTCACCACGAAGGCGTTCACCCCGAGTTCGTAGGAGCGCACGAGGTCGGTCTCTTCCCGGGAGGAGGTCAGCATGACGATCGGGACGAGGCGCATCCGCGCGTCGCCCTTCACGGCGGCGAGCACTTCGAGCCCGTCGACCTTGGGCAGCTTCAGGTCGAGCAGCACCACGGCCGGGTCGCGCGGGTCCCGGTCCTCGTAGCGGCCGCGCCGGAAGAGGTAGTCGAGCGCCTCCGCGCCGTCGCGGCAGATCACGATCTCGTTGGCGAGCTGGCTCTTGTCCAGGGCCGCCAGGGTCAGTTCGATGTCGTTGGGATTGTCCTCCACCAGGAGGATCGGCTTCAGATCAGCCACGGTGCCGGGCCTCCGGGCGGGTGGGCAGGGTGAAGTGGAACGTGGCGCCCGCGCCGAGCGAGCCCTCCGCCCAGGTCCGGCCGCCGTGCCGCTCGACGATGCGGCGGACATTGGCGAGGCCGATCCCCGTTCCCTCGAACTCCTCGACGCGATGCAGCCGCTGGAACACGCCGAACAGCTTGTTCACATAGGCCATATCGAAGCCCACGCCATTATCGCGCACAAAGAAAATCGCCTCGCCCTCGGCGTCCGGGCCGCGGCCGACCTCGATCACCGCCTCGTCGCGGCCGCGCGTGTACTTCACGGCGTTGGAGAGCAGGTTCTCCACCACGAGGCGCAGCATCAGCGGGTCGGCATAGACCCGCCCGAGGGAGCCCACCTGCCAGCGGATGCTGCGCTCCGGGGGCACGTCGCGCATCACTTTGCGCCGCACCTCCTCCACCAGGAGGTTCATGTCGCCGGAGACCCGGTTGAGGGCGTTGCGCCCCATCTGCGAGAAGGTGAGCAGGTTGTCGACCAGGGTCCCGGCCGAGAAGGCGGCCTCGATGATCGTGTCGACGTAGTGCCGCCCCTTCTCGGTGAGCCGGTCGCCCTCCCGCGAGCGCAGGAGTTCCGAGTAGCCGACGATGTGGCGGAACGGCGCGCGCAGGTCGTGGCTCACCGAGTACGAGAAGGCCTCGAGCTCCTTGTTGGAGCGCGTCAGCTCGTCGGTCATGGCGGCGAGCTCCTCGGCCCGGCGCAGCACGATCCCGAGCACCGCCGCGCGCAGGTCCTTGGCCGCGTCGATCTCGGCCTCCGACCACGGCAGCGAGCGGCCCTGCACGGTCTCCTTCCAGATCTCGAAGGAGCGGCGCGGATGCAGCCGGACGGAGCCGTCGGCCTCGTTGCGGGTGGCGGGCTTGGCGGGGTTGCCGCCCCACCGCACGGTGCGCACCACCTCGGGCCTGAACCAGAGGACGTAGCTCGCGTATCTCTTCGAGATCGAGATCGCCAGGAGTCCGCTCGCCCGGGCCGCGTGGATGCGGGCCTCGGGCAGGGCCTCGCCGAGCGCGTCGGTGACGACCACGTCCTCGTCCGGATGGGCGTGGGCGAGCCAGGCGTAGAGGCCGCGCACCGCGTCCTCGCCGGGCGTCTCGCCGAGCAGCCGGCACTGCTCGCCGGTGACGATCGCCGCGCCCGCCGCGTCCGCGAGGGCGAGCACGTCCTCCGGGTGGCGCAGCAGCCCGTCCAGGAAGCTCTCCTCCTCGGCCATGTGGCCGAGGAGCCGGGCCGCGATGCCGCCGAGGCGCAGGCGCTGCTCCGCCAGGGCGCCGCGCTCCTTGGAGGCGAGCTGCAGGGCGAAGATCCGGGTGAGGAAGTCGCAGGCGTTGCGGGCCTGCAGGGGTACCCGGCGCGGAATCTTGTTGTGGCAGGAGATCAGCCCCCAGAGCGCCCCGTCGACCAGGATCGAGACCGACATCGAGGCCATCGTGCCCATGTTGCGCATGTACTCGACGTGGACGGGCGAGACGCTGCGCAGGATCGACTGGCTGAGGTCGAGGGGGCGCCCGCTCGACGGGGTCAGCGTCGGGCGGATCGGGACGGGCGCGTAGGCCGCGTCCGGGATGATGCGCAGGCGGTTGCGCCGGTAGAGTTCGCGGGCCTGGGCCGGGATGTCGGAGGCGGGGAAGCGCAGGTCGAGGTAGGAGGGCAGGACGCCGTTGCCGTCCTCGGCCACGACCGTACCGTTCCAGTCCCGGTCGAAGCGGTAGACCAGGGCGCGGTCGAACCCCGTGATGTGGCGGATGTCCCGGGCCAGGAGTGCGCAGAGCTCGGGCACCGAACCCGCCCCGTGCAGCCCCTCCACGAAGGCGTTGAGCCGGGGATGGAGCGCGTCCAGGCTCGCATCCGTGCCCGCGGCCTCGGAGGATTCCTCCAGTTCGAGGACGATGAGTCCTTCGGAGCGATGCAGCGCGAGGTCGTACGCGGTCGGGCCGGCCCGGTTGGCGAGGGTGAGGGTGCGCAGGTAGCGCGCGCCCTCGCGCTCCGCGTGCTCGGCCATGCCGGACGCGACCGCGTCGCGCAGTTCCGGGAAAGCCTCCCGCAGGGGCTGGCCGAGCAGCGCGGCGACCGGCCGGCCCGACCGATCCGGCACGTTGTCGCTGATCTGCACGATGCGCAGGTCCGGTCCCTGGACCGCGAGGAGGAATCCGTGGGGCTGGATGGTCCCGAGGATGTGGATCGGTTCCCGGTCGCAAGCGGTCAACTCGACCGTCTCGGGCAGCCGCGCGGCCGAGCTCAACGTCTCGCCTCCATGATCATCCCCCCTCGGTCACCCGAGCATATATAGGTCATGTGGCTTAGGCGACCCGTGGCGATCGAACTTCAGTCGGGGGAGGGGCTCTGGGGATAACGCCCGCCGGCGGCGGATGGACGCGCACGGCGTCGCCGCGTCCGCGGGCGGAACGCGGGGTCGCTCTCCGGTGAGATGGGCGCCGCGGTCCGACGATTCAGGAGGTCCGCGCCCTCAGCGGGAGCAGCACGGCGAAGGCGACGCGGTTCTTCGTGGAGGCCGGCCCTCAACTGCACAAGGACCAGAATGGCCTCCTCACCATCCGCATCCTCGGCCTCGATCGTTGCGACGTGTGCACGCCGAAGCGGCCGCGTTCGTCGCGAACGACCCGCTCGATCGTATCGTGAAGCGTCGCGCTGCTCTCGGAAGCCGTCATCTGCCCACATTCCCGCTGGAGGCCCGAGAGGAGCCATCCGCGTCAGGCCCGCCGCCCCTCAGCGGCGCCCCGTGGGTGTGTTCCGCGACGCCTCCCCCGCCGCGAGCGCGGCCCCGCCCGGCGCCGCCGCGAACAGGGCGCGGGTGTAGGCGTGGCGCGGCGCCGCGAACAGCGCGGCGGTCTCGCCCTCCTCGACCACCTGCCCGTCCCGCATCACGATCAGCCGGTCGCAGAGCCGCGCCGCCACCCGCAGGTCGTGGGTGATGAACAGGATCGCGAGGCCGAGCCGCTCGCGCACCGCCTCCAGCAGGTCGAGCACCTGCGCCTGGACCGAGACGTCGAGGGCCGAGACCGCCTCGTCGGCGATGAGCAGGTCCGGCTCCATGGCGAGCGCCCGCGCGATGGCGATGCGCTGGCGCTGGCCGCCGGAGAATTCGTGCGGGAAACGGTCGAGCGCGCCCGCGTCGAGGCCGACGAGGCCGACCAGCCGCCGCGCCCGGGCGAGGGCCTCCTCCCGCGGCAGGCCGTAATTGCGCGGTCCCTCGGTGATCGACTGCCCCACGGTCCGGCGCGGGTTGAGGGAGCGGTAGGGGTCCTGGAAGATCACCTGCACCCGCCGCCGGTACGGGTGGAGGGCCCGCCCCGAGAGCCGGGCGATGTCGGTCCCGTCGAGCCGGATCTCGCCGCCGCTCGGATCGACGAAGCGGGCGATGCAGCGGGCGAGCGTCGACTTGCCCGAGCCCGACTCGCCCACGATGCCGAGGGTCTCGCCGGGCTGGAGGGCGAGGCCGACGCCGTCGAGCGCGCGCACGTGGCGCCCGGCGCGCCCGAGCAGCCCCCCGCCATAGGTCTTCTCCAGCCGCCGCACGGCCAGGACCGGGTCCGTAGCGGGCGGGCGGCGGCGCGGCGGGGGCGGCACCGCGGAGGGCACCGCCGCGATCAGCATCCGCGTGTAGGGATCCTGCGGCCGGCGCAGGACCGCGCGGGCGGGGCCGGTCTCGACGAGGCGGCCGCCCCGCATCACCGCGACCCGGTCGGCGATCTCCGCGACCACCCCGAAATCGTGGGTGATGAACAGGATCCCGGTCCCCCGCCGGGCCTGCAATTCGCGCAGCAGCCGCAGGATCTGGGCCTGGGTGGTGACGTCGAGGGCGGTCGTCGGCTCGTCCGCGATGAGCAGCGCCGGATCGTTGGCGAGCGCCATGGCGATCATCGCCCGCTGGCGCTGCCCGCCCGAGAGCTGGTGCGGGTAGGCCCCCGCCATCCGGGCGGGGTCGGGCAGGTGCACGTCGCCCATCAGGGCGAGCACCCGGGCGCGGCGCTCGGCCGCGCTCAGGCGCCCGGCATGCGCCTCCAGGATCTCGTCGATCTGCGCCCCGACGGTCAGGACCGGGTTCAGCGCCGTCATCGGCTCCTGGAACACCATCGCCATCCGGCCGCCGCGCAGGGCGCGCAGGCGCGTAGGCGTCGCCCGCAGCACGTCCTCGCCCTGGAGCAGGATGGCGCCGCGCGACGGTCTCAGGATCGGGGGCAGCAGCCCCATCACGGCGTGGGCCGTCACCGACTTGCCGGAGCCCGATTCGCCGACGACGCAGAGGATCTCCCCCGGCGCGACCGCGAGGCTCAGCGCCTCGACGGCGTGGGCCCGATCGGACAGGCGGGGCAGCGGGATCGTGAGGTCGCGGATCTCCAGGACCGGCGCCGTCATCGCAGGCTCCCGACGCGGCGGGCGAGGCGCGGGTCGAGGGCGTCGCGCAGCCCGTCGCCCAGGATGTTGACGGCGAGCACCGTCGCGGCGACGCAGAGGCCCGGGAAGAGGATCACCCAGGGGGCGAGCTGGAAGCTCTGGCGGCCCTCCGCCATGACGTTGCCCCAGCTCGGCACCTCGGTCGGGATGCCGGCCCCGAGGAAGCTCAGGATCGCCTCGGTGAGCACCGCCGAGGCGCAGACGTAGGTGCCCTGGACGATGAGCGGCGCGATGGTGTTCGGCAGGACGTGGCGCCAGAGCAGCGGGACGAGCCGGGTGCCGGCGCCGATCGCGGCCTCGACGTAGGGCTCCTCGCGCACGGACAGCACCACGCCGCGCACCAGCCGCGCCACCCGGGGGATCTCCGGGATCGCGATCGCCCCGATCACGGTGCCGATCCCGGCGCCCGAGAGCGTCACCAGGGCGATGGCGAGCAGGATCGAGGGGATCGCCATCACCCCGTCCATCACCCGCATGACGATCGCGTCGAGCCAGCGCACGAAGCCCGCGACGAGGCCGATCGCGAGCCCGGCCGCCACCGCGATCGCCGCCACCGCCGCGCCGATGGCGAGCGACACCCGGGCCCCGTAGACGACCCGGCTGTAGACGTCGCGCCCGAAGGCGTCGGTGCCGAACCAGGCGGCGCCCGAGGGCGGGCGCAGGCGCATGCGCGGGCGCAGCTGGATCGGGTCGAGGGTGCCGAGCCAGGGCGCCGCGAGGGCGGCGGCCAGCACCAGCGCGAGCACCGCGAGGCCGAACAGCACGCCCGGATGGCGCAGGGCCGGGGGGAGCGCGCGGGGACGGGGGGCGGCCGCGGCGCTCAATAGCGGATCCTCGGGTCGACCAGCAGGTAGGCGACGTCGATGGCGAGGTTGATCAGCACGTAGAGCCCGGAGAAGAACAGGATCAGGCCCTGGATGACCGGGTAGTCGCGCGAGAGCACCGCGTCGACGGTCAGGCGCCCGAGCCCGGGCAGGTTGAACACGCTCTCCGTGACGACGACGCCGCTGATCAGGAGCGCGATGCCGAGGCCGATCACCGAGATCACCGGCACGGCGGCGTTGCGCAGGGCGTGGCGGCCGAGCACGCGGCGCTCGCTCACGCCCTTGGCCCGGGCGGTGCGGATGTAATCCTCCCCCAGCACCTCCAGCACGCTCGCCCGCGTGGTCCGGGCGATCAGGGCGACGTAGATCACCGAGAGGGTCAGGGTCGGCAGGATCAGCCGCTCGAGGAAGGGCCCGATCCCCTGCGAGGGGCCGACATAGCCCTGGACCGGCAGCAGCCCGAGCTTCATGGCGGCGCCGAAGATCCACAGGTAGCCGAGCACGAACACCGGCACCGAGAAGCCGAGCACCGAGAAGGCCATCACGCCGCGGTCGATCCAGGTGCCGTGCCGCCACGCGGCCACCACCCCGAGCGGCACCGCGACGATCACGGCGAACAGGATCGTGCTGGTGGCGAGCGCCAGGGTCGGCTCGATGCGCTCGCCGATGAGCCGGGTCACCGGCTGGTTCGAGATGATCGAGGTGCCGAGATCCCCGTGCAGCAGGCGCCAGAGCCAGGTGCCGAATTGCTGCAGCACCGGCGCGTCGAGCCCGAGCCGGGCGCGGATCGCGGCGATCTGCTCGGGGCTCGCGGCGTCCCCGGCCAGGATCGCGGCCGGGTCGCCGGGGGCGAGGCGCAGGAGCGCGAACACCACCACCGCCACCACGCCCATCACCGGCAGCGTGGCGGCGAGCCGCCCGGCGATGAACCGGCTCATCGCGCCGCCCTCACGGCTTCTCGATGTTCCAGAACACCGGCGCCGGCCCCTGCAGGATCCCCTTGAGGCTGGCCCGCACCGCCAGCGGCGCCGTGTACTGCCCGGTCGGGTAGTACATGCCGACCTCGAAGGCCCGCTTCTGCACGTCGGCGGCGATCTGCTTCTGCTTGGCCGGGTCGGTCTCGCGGGCATAGGCGTCCCGCATCGCCTCGATCTCCTTGTCCTCGGCCCAGCCGAACCAGCCGCCGGTCCTGCCCTTGCCGTTCACCCCGACATTGGCGATCGGGTTCAGCATGTCGGCGTTGACCCAGGTGGTGTGGAAGATGTTCCAGCCGCCCTGGTCGACGGGATCCTGCTTGGCCCGGCGCCCGACCAGGGTCTGCCAGTCCATCGATTGCAGGTCGACCTTCATGCCGATGGCGCGCAGGGCCTGGGCGGTGACGGGGCCGAGCGGCGCCACGATGGCGAGGTCGGTCGGCTGCATGATCACCACCGGCCGCCCGTCATAGCCGCCCTCCTTGAGGAGCTGCTTGGCGCGGGCGAGGTCGGTCTTGGGCGCGCCCGCCTCTGTGGCGTTCGGCGTGCCGCAGACGAACAGCGCCATGCAGAGCTGCATGTAGTCCGGATTGCCGATCTGCGCGTCGAGGTAATCCTGCTGGGTGAGCGCGAGCATCACCGCCTGCCGGATCTTGGGATTGTCGAAGGGCGGGTTGAGCCAGTTCATCCGCACCATGCCGGAGAAGCCGAGCGGATTGTAGTTGTTGATCACGACGCCCTTGGCGTCCTTCAGGATCGGCAGGAAGTCGTGCGGGGGCTGCTCGATGTAGTCGATTTCGCCGTTGATGAGGGCGTTCACGGCGGTCTGGTAGTCTGGGATGTTGATCCACTCGACGCGGTCGAGCTTGACGACCTTGCCGCCCGCGAGCCAGCTCGGCGGCTCGGCGCGCGGCACGTAGTCGGGGTTCTTCTCGTAGACGGCCTTGAGGCCGGGCTGGAACTCGGCCTTGACGAAGCGGAACGGGCCGGAGCCGATCTCCTCCGGCACGTTCCTGTCGGCCGGGGTCTCGGCGATGCGCCTGGGCATGATGAAGGGCACGTTCGACGACGGCTTGCCCAGGGAGGCGAGCACGAGGCCGTAGGGCTGCTTCAGGGTGAGCGTGAAGGTCCTGTCGTCCACGGCCTTCAGGGCGGCGGTGTACTCCATCAGCTTCTGGCCCATGCCGTCGCGCTTGCCCCAGCGCTGGATCGACGCGATGCAATCCTCGGCCGTGACGGGCGCCCCGTCATGGAACTTGAGCCCGTCGCGCAGGGTGAACGTGTAGGTCAGCTTGTCGTCGCTGACGGCGTAGTCCTTGACCATCTGGGGCTTGATCTCGAACCGCTCGTCGGTGGCGAAGAGCGTGTCGTAGATCATGTAGCCGTGATTGCGGGCGATGTAGGCGGTGGTGATGATCGGGTCGGTGATGCGCAGGCCCGAATGCATCACGACCTTGAGCACCTTCCCGCCCTGGGCGGCCCCGCCCTGCGCGGCGGCCGGGCCGCCCGTCAGTGCCAGCGCCGCCGCGGCCGCCACCGCCATCCGCCTCGTCAGACCCGCCCGCATGCCCGCACTCCCCGCCGAAAGCGTCCCGCGCGCCATGCGCGCCCCGGACCCGTGCCGCCCGGAGCCATCGGACCGGATCGCGCGGCGGGAGTCCAGGGGGGTGGCGGATCCCGGGAGGGATCGGCGGAGGTGCCCGGCCGTCGCAGAGTCGCGGCCGCCACGATTCCATGGCGCGGGATCGGGCTGCGGTGGCGGCGGGCGCGCCGGCGCACGCGCCCCTGAACAGGAAACGCGCGGCCGCCCGGTCCCGGGCGGGGCGCGGGCCGCGATGAATCCGACGATCCCCACGCCGACCGTGTCACCAGGGGCGGGCCGGCGCTCGGCCGCTGGCCAACTCAGAACAGGAAGTAGCGCTGCGCCATCGGCACGATGTCGGCCGGCTCGCAGACCAGCAGCTGCCCGTCCGCCCGCACGTCGTAGGTCTCGGGATCGACCTCGATCACCGGGGTGGCGTCGTTGAGGATCATGCTGCGCTTGCCGATGCCGCCGCGCACGTTCTCGACCGCGACCAGGGGCTTTCGCACCCGCAGCGCCTCCGCGAGCCCGTCCTCCACCGCCGCCCGCGACACGAAGGTGAGGGAGGTCGCGGCCGGCACCCGCCCGAAGGAGCCGAACATCGGCCGGTAATGCACCGGCTGGGGCGTCGGGATCGAGGCGTTGGGGTCGCCCATCGGCGCGGTCGCGATGGCGCCGCCCTTGATCACGAGGTCGGGCTTCACGCCGAAGAAGGCGGGCGACCACAGGACGAGGTCGGCGAGCTTGCCCGGCTCGATCGAGCCGACGTGCCGCGAGACGCCGTGCGCGATGGCCGGGTTGATCGTGTACTTGGCCACGTAGCGCCGGGCGCGCAGGTTGTCGTTGTCGCCCGCCTCGCCCGGCAGGGCGCCGCGCTGGCGCTTCATCTTGTCGGCGGTCTGCCAGGTGCGGATCACCACCTCGCCGACCCGGCCCATCGCCTGGCTGTCGGAGGACATGATCGAGAGCGCGCCGAGATCGTGCAGGATGTCCTCGGCCGCGATCGTCTCCTTGCGGATGCGGCTCTCGGCGAAGGCGAGATCCTCGGGGATCGACGGCGACAGGTGATGGCAGACCATCAGCATGTCGAGGTGCTCGTCGATCGTGTTGCGCGTGTAGGGCCGCGTCGGGTTGGTGGAGGAGGGCAGCACGTTCGGCAGCCCCGCCACCTTGATGATGTCGGGCGCGTGGCCGCCGCCCGCCCCCTCGGTGTGGAAGGCGTGGATGGTGCGGCCCTTGAAGGCCGCGATCGTGTCCTCGACGAAGCCCGATTCGTTGAGCGTGTCGGTGTGGATCATGACCTGCACGTCGTGGGCGTCCGCGACGGTGAGGCAGCAATCGATCGCGGCGGGCGTGGTGCCCCAATCCTCGTGCAGCTTGAGCGCGCAGGCGCCGGCCCGGATCATCTCCTCCAGGCTCTCCGGCCGCGAGGCGTTGCCCTTGCCCGCGAAGGCGAGGTTCATCGGGAAGGCATCGGCCGCCTCGATCATCCGGGCGATGTGCCAGGGACCGGGCGTGCAGGTCGTCGCGAAGGTGCCGTGGGCCGGGCCGGTGCCGCCGCCCAGCATGGTGGTGACGCCGGAATTCAGCGCCTCCTCGATCTGCTGCGGGCAGATGTAGTGGATGTGGCTGTCGAAGCCGCCCGCGGTCAGGATCTTGCCCTCGCCGGCGATCACCTCGGTGCCCGGCCCGACCACGATGGTGACGCCGTCCTGGATGTCCGGGTTGCCGGCCTTGCCGAGGGCCGCGATCCGCCCGCCCTTGAGCCCGACATCGCACTTCACGATGCCCCAATGGTCGAGCACGACCGCGTTGGTGATCACCGTGTCGACGGCGCCCGCTTGGTTGCTCGCCTGGGCCTGGCCCATCCCGTCGCGGATGACCTTGCCGCCGCCGAACTTCACCTCCTCGCCGTAGCGGGTGTGGTCGTGCTCGACCTCGATGATCAGGCAGGTATCGGCGAGCCGGATGCGGTCACCCTTGGTCGGGCCGAACATGCCCGCGTAGGCGGCGCGGGACAAGCTCGCGGGTTTGGGCGTGTTGGACATGGGCTCAGGCGTCCGCTGCGTGAAGTGGGGCCGAATTGACGTAGGGAGAATTGCAGAAACTGCCGTAGACTGCGCGGCGATTCGGCACCGGGCCGGGCCGCGTCACCGTCCGCGGAGGGGATTGCGTGAGATTCGCCACCATCCGCACGCTCGATGACGTGCTGCCGCACGTCTCGTTCGAGCGCGGCTTCGTCGTCGCGCGGGGCCGGGATTGCACGGTCGTCGATCACGTCCGCCCGGTCCCGGAGACGTTCGGTTCGCCGGTCTCGCTCGAATGCCGCGGCCTGAAATTCGACCGGGACGGGCAGATCATCGCCCGCCCGTTCCACAAGTTCTTCGAACTCGGCGAGCGCCAGCGCCTGGAGGAGGTCGACTGGTCGGCGCCGCACGCGGTGCTCGACAAGCTCGACGGCGTGATGGTGCACCCGGTGCTCCTGGACGGGCGCATGGTGTTCATGACCCGCGCGGGCGCCACCGCGCCGGCCCGGGCGGCGCAGGCCGAGGCGAACGCCGCCATCCTCGACCTGTCGCGCTTCCTGGTCGAGGGCGGCATCACCCCGCTCTTCGAGTTCACGTCGCCGGAGGCGCCGGCCATCCTGGCCTGCGAGCGGCCGCTCCTGACGCTGCTCGCCGCGCGCGAGATGGTGTCGGGCGCCTACCTGACCCAGCCCGACCTCGCCGGGTTCGGCATCCGCTTCGGGGTGCGGGTCGTCGCCGCGCGCGGGATGGTCGACGATCCCCGCGCCTTCGTCGCGCGGGCGCGCCGGGAAGAGGGGATCGAGGGCTACGTGGTCGCCTTCGACGACGGCCACCGCGTCAAGGTCAAGACCGAGGCCTACCGGCTGCGCCTGCGCGCGATCACCGGTCTCCAGCGGGAGCGGACCGTGCTCGCCTGGGTGGCGACCGGGGCGGTGGACGAGGTCGCGGCCCTGCTGCCCGCCGAGGCCGCCGCGCGCCTGCGCGACCACGCGGCGGCGTGGTGCGCCGGCCTCGCCACCCAGGCTCGCGCCATCCGGGCCTTCGTGGCGGAGCATGCCGGCCTGCCCGTCGAGGAGGCCGCGGCGCGCGCCCGGGCGCGGTTCGATCCGCGGCTTCACCGCGCGGTCCGCTCGGCCCTCGGCGGCAGGGAGCCCGGCAGCGCGCTGCGCGAGACGCTCCTGCGGGCCGCCGCGAGCGACGCCCAGGCCGATTCCCTGCGCGGTCTCTTCGGCCCGTCCTGGTCCCCGCGCGGCTTGGCGCTGCCCGAGCTGGAACCCTAGGGACCGGCCCGAGGCGGGTCCGGTCACAGCGATCCCATCACGTCGCCGCGGAAGCCGTAGACCGCCCGCGCGCCGCCGAGCGGCACCAGGGCCACCTCGCGGGTGGCGCCCGGCTCGAAGCGCACCGCCGTGCCGGGGGCGATGTCGAGGCGCTGGCCGCGGGCCTTGTCGCGGTCGAAGCGCAGGGCCGGGTTGACCTCGAAGAAGTGGTAGTGCGAGCCGACCTGGATCGGCCGGTCGCCGGTATTCGCCACCTCGACCACCGTGCGCGGCGCGCCCGCGTTGAACACGATCTCGCCGGGCGGGGTCGTGACGGCGCCGGGCACCTCCGGGGAGGGCGCGCCGCGGATCGGGTGGTGCACGGTGACGAGCTTGGTGCCGTCCGGGAAGGTCGCCTCGACCTGGATGTCGTGGATCATCTCCGGCACCCCCTCCATCACCTGGGAGGCGTCGAGCACCTGGGCGCCGGCCTGCATCAGCTCGGCCACCGTGCGGCCGTCGCGGGCGCCCTCGACCACGACATCGGTGATCAGGGCCACCGCCTCGGGGAAGTTGAGCTTCACGCCGCGGGCGAGCCGGTTGCGGGCCACCTGCGCCGCCATGGCGACGAGGAGCTTGTCCTTCTCCCGGGGGGTCAGCAGCACGGGCCATCCTCTCGATTCGGTGCCGCGGTATCGTCGACGAGGCTCCCCGGTGACGCAAGAACCGCGCCGCGCATCCTCAGGTCTGCCAGACCCGCGGCAGCGGGAGGCCCCGGAATCCCTCGAGGATCCGCGTCGCGGCGCGGCGCAGGGGCGCGCTCTCGGGCGCGAGGAGGCGCAGGACCAGGAGGCCGTTCCAGGCGCTCGCGCCGGCCTCGACCCCGAGCGCCGCGCAGCCCGCCGCCGCGATCAGCCCGCGCAGCCCGTCGAGGCGGGACTCGGCGTCGGGCGCCGCGTGCACCAGGGTGGCGACGGCCCGGGCCCCGCCCGCGATGGCCGGGCGGGCGAGGTGCGCCGCGACCGCGCCGTCGAGGCGCAGCGTGTCGGCGTAGACGAGGCGCCCGCCCCGCGCGAGGCGCCACGCGTCGCGGATCTCGCCCTCCCGCACCGTCTCGCCCCTCGCCGAGCGCCCGAAGACCAGCGCCTCGAACAGGGTGAGCGCGGCGTCCGGCGCGATCTCGGCCGTGAGCCGCCGCGACAGGCGGGCGCCGTCGTACAGGATCGTCTCCTGCGGCAGCCAGGCGAGGCGGGCGCGCGGGCCCAGGCGCAGCTCCGCCGCGATCTCCGTGACCGGACCGTCCGAACGGTAGATCTTCTCCGCCGCCGTGGTGGTGAGGACCATGTCGGCGCCCTCGCCGATCTCAGCCGCGACGGCGAAGCGGTCGCCGCAGGCGAGGCCGCCCGCGCTGTTGAGGAGGACGCCTTCGAGCGCCGCGCCCTCGACCCGCGGCAGCCGCAGGCGGAGCGGCCCGGTCTCGGCGAGATCGGTGAGCCGGGTCGTGCCGCCCGCCACCAATCCGGCGCCGAGGGCGACGCGGCCCTCCGAGCGCTGCCGCCGCGGCCAGGACGGGGTGGGGTGGGAGGACATCGGCCCGTTAGACTTGGCCGCGGCCGCGGGCGCAAGTCGCCCCCGCGCAAGACGCCCCCGCGCAAGTCGGCCCGGCGCAAGTCGGCCCGGCGCAAATCGCCTCGGGCCGGCCGCGGGAGTAGAATGCCGGCACGGTCCGCTTTCGGGAGGAGCCCATGTCCGACCTCACCGACTCTTCCACCTGCCGCGTCGTGGGCGCGGGCGACGCCTTCGTGGGCAAGCAGGCCCTGACCTACCGGCCCGGCATCTCGGCCGAGTCGGTCGGGGCGCGGGGCATCCATCTCCAGTCCGTGAACATGCCGCCCGGCGCGCGGGCCAAGGCCCACCTGCACGAGGGCCACGAGACGGCGCTCCACGTGCTGAGCGGCGTCGCCGGGATGTGGTACGGGCCGCGGCTCGAGCACCACATGTGGAACCGGGCCGGCGACTACGTCTACATCCCGGCCGGGATGCCCCACCTGCCCTACAATGCCAGCCGCACCGAGACCGTCGTCGCCGTCATCGCGCGCACGGACCCGAACGAGCAGGAGAGCGTGGTGCTGCGGCCCGATCTCGACGCGCTGCGCCCGGCGGGCGAGGACCCGATGGCGTGACGCCGCCGAACCGGCGGCCGCCCTCGCGCCGCCTGCTCATCCCACATCCGCTTAATCCCTTCGGGATGGCGGATGTGGGATTCGCTCAGGCGCCGCGCGGGCTGGTGATCCGCTTGATCCCTTCGGGGATGGCGGATGTGGGCGTCGCTCAAGCGCCGCGCGGGCGCGGGATCCGCTTGGATCAACCGTATCCCGGATCAGATCTCGCCCGGACGGCCGGCCGCCACCACCAGGAGCTTGCCGTCGCCGAGGGTGCGGCGGGCGGCGCGGCGGATATCCTCCTGCGTCACCGCGGCGATCAGCCCGTTGCGGCGGCCGATATAGTCGATGCCGAGCCCCTCGAAGGCCACCTGCACCAGCTGGTGGGCGATCTTCGTCGAGGTGTCGAAGCCGAGCGCGTAGGAGCCGGTGAGGTAGTCCTTGGCCTTCTGCAACTCGTCGTCGCTCGGGCCGTCCCGGGTGAGCCGCGCGATCTCCTCGCCGATCACCGACAGGGCCTCGCCGACGCGCTCGTTCTTGGTGGCGGTGGAGCCCCAGGTGATCGAGGCTGCCCGGTGGCTCACCAGGGAAGTGCCCACCGAATAGGCAAGTCCGCGCTTCTCGCGCACTTCCTGGAACAGCCGCGACGTGAAGGCGCCGCCGCCCAGGATGTGGTTGAGCACGTAGGCCGGGATGAAGTCCGGGTCGCGCCACGGCACGCCGTCGGTGCCGAAGCGGATCACCGATTGCGGCACGTCGAGATCCACCACCACCCGGCGGCCGAGGCCGGTGATCCGCGTCGGCGGCACCGGCGCGAGCGGCCCGCCGTCGGAGAGGCGGCCGAAGGCCGCGTCGAGGGCGCGCTGCAGGGCCGCCTCGCCGATCGCGCCCACCGCCGCCACCTTCACGCGGGCGCGGCTGATCAGCCGGGCGTGCATGGCGAGCAGATCGTCGCGCGTGATGCTGGCCACGCTCTCGAGCGTGCCGCCCGAGGGCCGGCCGTAGGGGTGGTTCGGATAGGCCTCGGCGAAGAAGCGGCGCGAGGCCATCACGCCCGGGTCGTTCTGCTGGTAGCGGATGCCGGCGAGCATCTGGGCCCGCACCCGCTCGATCGCCGCCTCGTCGAAGCGGGGCTCGGCGAGCGCGAGGGCGAGGAGTTCGATCGCCTCGTCCGCGTGCTTGACCAGCATCTTGAGGGAGCCGCCGATCGCGTCCGGCCCGGCGTGGAAGCTCAGTTCGATCGCCCGGGCGGCGAGCCGCTCCTGGAAGGCGTCGGAGCCGTAGGGGCCCGCCCCCTCGTCGAGCAGGCGCGACAGCATCTGCACCACCCCGGACTTGCCCTCCGGATCCTGCGCGGCGCCGCCCTCGAAGGTGAAGGCGAGGGCGATCAGCGGCACGACCGGCGACTCGACGTGCCACGCCTCCACCCCGCTCGCGGCGATCACGGACCGGCCTTGCGCCGGGGAGGTGGCGGTGGCGAGGGAGGCGGAGCGGGAGGGGGCGTCGGCGGCCAGGGTCATGGGGACCTCGTGTGTCGTTCGGGGCGCGAGGGGAGGGGCGTCGGGTGGCGCGCGCGCGTCACCCCTCGCGGGCCTTGGTCAGGTAACCGGTCACCGAGCGGGCCGGAACGAGGTAGCGCTCCGCCGCGGCCGCGAGCCGGTCGGCCCCGACCGCCTCGATGTCGGTGGGCCAGCGCCGCACCTCCTCGATGCTCTCGCCGATCGCCAGCGCCGAGCCGAAGATGCGGGCGAGGGAGGATTGGCTGTCGGAGGAATAGACCGTCTCGGCGATGAGGCGGGTCTTGCCGCGCTCCACCGCCTCGGGGGCCAGCGCCTCGGCGGGCAGGTTCCGCAGGGTGGCGTCCAGCGCCTCCTCCAGCTTCTCCAGGGAGACGCCCTCCGCCGGCACCGCGTAGACCGAGAAGCGGGTGTCGTCCATGGCCGAGCCCATGTACCAGGCGCCGGCATTCACCGCGACGCCCTGCTCCATCACGAGGGCCCGGTAGAGGTAGGAGGTCGGCCCGCCGCCCATGACCTCGGCGAGGAGTTCGAGGGCGTGCCCCTCGCCCTCCCGGGCGGTGATGCAGGAGGGCGCGAGGTAGAGGCGCTGCAGCGTGGGCTGCTCCACCTTCGGGTCCGCGACGCTGAGGCGCCGGGCGGCGCGGGGCTCGGGCTCGCGCGGGCGCAGGCGCACCGGGCGCTCGCCGCGGGGCGCCACCTGCCCGTAGGTGGCTTCGGCGAGGCGGCGCACCTCGTCGGCGGTCACGTCGCCCGCCACGACCAGGATCGCGTTCTCGGGCGTGTAGAAGCGGCGGTAATAGGCGAGCGCGTGGGCGCGGTCGAGCTCCTCGATCTCGTGCATCCAGCCGATGATCGGGATGCCGTAGGGGTGGTGGACGAAGAGCGAGGCGGCCATCGCCTCGGAGAGCTGCGCGCTCGGGTCGGTCTCGACCCGCATGCGGCGCTCCTCCAGCACCACGTCCCGCTCAGGCGCGACGACGGAATCGTCGAGGACGAGGCCGGTCATCCGGTCGGCCTCGAATTCCATCATGGTCCTCAGGTTGTCGCGGGCGACGCGCTGGAAGTAGGACGTGTAGTCGAAGGACGTGAAGGCGTTCTCCTGCCCGCCCAGGCTCGACACCGCCTTGGAGAAGGCCCCGACCGGGTTCTTCTCGGTGCCCTTGAACATCAGGTGCTCGAGGAAGTGGGCGATGCCCGACTGGCCGAGCGGATCGTCCGCCGAACCGTTGCGGTACCAGATCATGTGGGTCGCGACCGGTGCCCGGTGGTCCGGGATGACCACGACGTCGAGGCCGTTGTCGAGCACGAAGGAGGCGACCTCCGGCCCGCCCGCCTCCGCCCGCCCGGATGCGCCGGCATCGAGGCGCAGGGCCGGACCGGGAAAGCTCATCGGGCGATGGAGGGGGCGCGTCCGTGAATGCATCCTGATGTCCCTTGGAAGAGGGCCGCCGCAACCGCCCGCGATGATGGTGGAGCGCCTCCGATAACGGAAGCCCTCCCGGCCGGCGCCCCTTGCAAGGTGCGGACCGGATGCCTGCGGTTCAACACGGGGTTCTGGAATATTTTAAGGCGGAGGCAACGCCTCCGCCCTCAGCACGGTGAGTCCCGGCGCGGGCCCGGCGGCGCGGCCGCGGGGCCCCGGGCGGCGCCCGGTCACTGCTGACGCGAGCGCAGATAGGCGCGCGGATCGGCCTCCTCGCGGTCGCTGATCGGCATGCCCTTCGGCGCGCTGTCGGAGCGCACCAGCCTGCCGTTCGGCGGGGCGCGGTAGCCCGTCGGCGGATCGGTCAGCATGTCGCGGCTCGGCTCGACCGGGGAAGGCTCCGCCGATTCGTCCTTCTTGCCCTTGAACAGCTCGAAGGGGCTGAGCCAGGTCGCCTCGCGGACGTTGTCGCCGGGCTTGTAGACCGGCTCCTTCTGGATCCCGGCACCCTCGCGCCGGCCGGCGCGCATCTCCTGGATCGACAGGGTCGTGTTGTTGTCGCTCATCCGGCCCTGCTCGCCGCGCATGCCGCGCGGCTTCGCATCCTCCGCGGCGCGGCGCGCCCGGGCGACCGATTCGGGATCGGTCGGCCATTGCGGCGCGGCCTCGCGCACGGCGCTTCGCTCCGCGGGCGGGGGCAGGGCGGCCTTGTCCATCTTGGGCGGCAGCACGAGGGGCGCGCGCTCGCGGTAGGTGATCGGCGGGCGCTCCGGCTCGATCAGTCCGATCGACGACAGCGCCTTCTTCATGAACACGCCGTCCTCGGCGCGGGCCGCCGGGGCCGCGCCGCAGAGCGGGGCCACGCCGCAGAGGATCGCCGCGAGGGTGAGGATCTTGCGCTGATCGACCATGCTGACTCCCGATGCGCGCTGCGCCGCGCGAGGCTCACGGCCTGGGAGCGGTTTCGGGCGAAGGTATGGCGCCGGCCGCCCCGGCGCGACGCGGCCGCGGGCCTGTGTCGGGCGAGGCACAGGGGGGCTCGCCGCGCGGGCGGCCGTCAGCCGTCCGGACGCATCGCGGCGTCGCCGCGCGCCTCGCTCCAGACCGTCTCGACCAGGAGCCCGGCGACGCCCGCGACGATGCCCGCATCCGCCACGTTGAAGACGTACCAGGACCAGCCGCCGGCATGCAGGTGGACGAAGTCGAACACCGCCCCGTAGGCGACGCGGTCGACGGCGTTGCCGACCGCCCCCCCGACGATCAGGCCGAGCGACAGGACGAGCAGGCGCGAGCCGGCCCGCGCCATCCAGGCGCCGAGGGCGGCCGCGGCCAGCACCGCCACGCCGACGAGCAGCCAGCGCCCGAGCTCGGTGTGCTGCTGGAACAGCCCGTAGGAGACGCCGCGATTCCAGACCACGACGAGCTGCGCGAAGGGCGCCAGCACGACGGGCTGGCGGGCCGGCAGGTCGGCGAGGAGGAGCAGGCCGAGCTTCGTCGCCTGGTCGAGGACCAGGGTCGCGGCGGCGGTCGCGAGGCCGAGGATCAGGGGACGCATGCGGGCGGGGCTCCGGGCGGGGCGGGCGGCGGGCCCTCGGGAGGGTGGCGGTGCGGCGGAGCCGGCCGGAGCGCGGCCCGGCGCCGCCACGCCGCGGCTGGCGGGACGGGACGGTCCGCGACCGCCCCGCGCCCCTATTACCAAATCCGCTTGATCCCTTCGGGACGGCGGATTTGGGCTTCGCTCAAGCGCCGCGCGGGCTCCTGATCCGCTTGATCCCTTCGGGACGGCGGGTTCGGGCTTCGCTCAAGCGCCGCGCGGCCTCGTGATTCGGGATCCGCTGCGATCAACCGGATTCCGGATCACTCCGCCGCCCGGGCGTGGAGTGCGTCCCACTCGCGCAGGGCTTGCGCGTCGCGGGGCGTCACGTCCGGGTATTCCGGGTCGCTGCCGACGCTCGGCAGCACCTTCCAGGAGCGGGCGCATTTGCGGCCCTCGGCCAGCGCCGGCTCCACGGACACGCCGCGCACCTCGTCGAGGCGGAAGGCCTCCGCAGGGCCCTCGCCGGCGACGACCCGGATGCCCGAGGTGATGCAGATCTCCGCGAAGTCGATGCCGTCGAGGGCGGCGCGCAGCTCCGCATCGGCCACGTGCACGACCGGCGCCGCCTCCAGGCTCGCCCCGATGCGCTTCTTCGCCCGCTCGATCTCCAGCGCCCCGGTCACCACCCGGCGCACGCGGCGGATCTTGGCCCAGCGCGCGGCGAGCGCCTCGTCGCGCCACGCCTGCGGGGTCTCGGGAAGGGTCTGCAGGTGGACCGAGCCGTCCTGCGAGGGAGTGCGGGCGAGCCACGCCTCCTCGGCCGTGAAGGCCAGGACCGGCGCGAGCCAGATCACCACGCGCCGGAAGGCCTCGTCCACGACCGTGAGCGAGGCCTTGCGCACCAGGCTCGACAGGGGATCGCAGTAGAGCGCGTCCTTGCGCACGTCGAAGTAGAAGGACGACAGGTCGCCCGTCATGAAGCCGTTCAGCAGCGCCACGACCCGCTTGAAGTCGTAGGCGGCGTAGGCCTCGCGGATCTCCCCGTCGAGCTCGGCGAGGCGGTGCAGGATGAAGCGCTCCAGCTCCGGCATCTCGGCCGGGGCCACGCGGTCCTCCGGCCGGTGATGGGCCAGGGTGCCGAGCATCCAGCGCAGCGAGTTGCGCAGCTTCCGGTAGGTTTCCGAGAAGGTCTTGATGATCGGCGGCCCGATGCGCAGGTCGTCGGTATAGTCGGACGCCGCCACCCAGAGCCGCAGGATGTCGGCGCCGGAGGCCGCGATCACGTCCTGGGGCGCCACCACGTTGCCGCGCGACTTCGACATCTTCTCGCCCTTGGGGTCGAGGACGAAGCCGTGGGTGAGCACCACGTCGTAGGGCGCGCGGCCGCGGGTGCCGCAGGATTCCAGCAGCGAGGAGTGGAACCAGCCCCGGTGCTGGTCGGACCCCTCCAGGTACATGACGGTGTCGTCCCCGCCGTCGCGGCGGCGGCGGATGCCCGCGAGGCCCGGGAAGGCGACCGGGTCCTCCAGCGTGAAGGCGTGGGTCGAGCCGGAATCGAACCAGACGTCGAGGACGTCCGTCACCTTCTCGTAATCGGCCGGGTCGTGGTCGGGCGCGAGGAAGCGCGCGCCGTCCGGGTCGGCGAACCACGCGTCGGCCCCCTCGGCCGCGAAGGCCTCAGCGATGCGGGCGTTGACGCGCGGATCGCGCAGGATCTCGCTCGTCCCCCGGCGCACGAAGACCGTGATCGGCACGCCCCAGGCGCGCTGGCGCGACACCACCCAGTCCGGGCGGTTGGCGATCATGCCGGTGATGCGGTTCTGGCCCTGCGGCGGCACCCACTCGGTGGCGGCGATCTCGGCGAGCGCCACCTCCCGCAGCGTCCGCTCCCGCAGCGCCGCGACCGGCGCGTCGAGGGCGATGAACCATTGCGGCGTGTTGCGGAAGATGACGGGCTTCTTCGAGCGCCAGGAATGCGGGTAGCTGTGCTTGAGGGTGCCGCGCGCGACGGCGGTCCCGGCCGCGCTCAGGGCCGCGATCACCGCCCGGTTGGCGTCGCCCTTCTCGCCCTTCTCGGTGAGGACGCGCGTCCCGGCGAGGCCCGGGGCCTCCTCGGTGAGCACGCCGTCCGCGTCGACCGTGTAGGGGATCCGCACGTCGATGCCGCGCTCCCGCAGGGCCCGGCCATTCGCCATCCAGACCTCGAAATCCTCGCGGCCGTGGCTCGGCGCGGTGTGGACGAAGCCCGTGCCGGCCTCGTCCGTCACGTGCTCGCCCTCCAGCGTCGGCACCGGGAAGCCGTAGCCGGCGTTCCAGCCCGCCAGCGGGTGGGCGAGCGTCAGGCCCGCCAGCGCCTCGGGCGCCACGTCGGCCAGGCGCTCATAAGCATCGACCCGAGCGGCCTTGAACACGTCGCCCGAGAGTTTGTCAGCAACAATGCAACGAAAATCAGGTTGTACCCAGTTCTCTTCAGGAGCGGCGGTAACACGATAGAGCCCGTATTCGACTTTTCTTGAGTAGGCCACGGCCCGATTGGCCGGGATGGTCCAGGGTGTGGTGGTCCAGATGACGACGTGGGCAGCCGCCAGGGCGGGGTCCGCGGAGGTCACGACCGGGAAGGCGGCCCAGATCGTGTCGCTGACGTGGTCCTCGTACTCGACCTCGGCCTCGGCGAGGGCGGTCTTCTCGACGACGGACCACATCACCGGCTTCGAGCCGCGGTAGAGCTGGCCCGTCATCGCGAAGGTCATCAGCTCGCGGGCGATCTGCGCCTCGGCCGCGAAGGCCATGGTCGAGTAGGGGTGGTCCCAGTCGCCGGTGACGCCGAGCCGCTTGAACTCCTCGCGCTGCACCGAGAGCCAGTGCTCCGCGAAGGCGCGGCACTCGCGGCGGAACTCGACGACCGGCACCTCGTCCTTGTTGCGGCCCTTGGCGCGGTACTGCTCCTCGATCTTCCACTCGATCGGCAGGCCGTGGCAATCCCAGCCCGGCACGTAGTTGGCGTCGTGCCCGAGCGCGCCGGCCGCGCGCACCACCAGGTCCTTGAGGATCTTGTTGAGCGCGGTGCCGATGTGGATGTGGCCGTTGGCGTAGGGCGGGCCGTCGTGGAGCACGAATTTCGGGCGGCCCGCGGCGGCGGCGCGGATGCGGCCGTAGAGGTCGATCGCCTGCCAGCGCCGCAGGATCTCCGGCTCGCGCTCCGGCAGCCCGGCCCGCATCGGGAATTCCGTCTGCGGCAGGAACAGGGTCTCGGAATAGTCGCGCCCGGAAACGGGCTTGGTCTCGGTCATGGAAGAGGGCTCGCATGGCGGGCGCCGCGGCGGGAGAGGCCGGGACCCTTGTCGGACAATCGCGCGCAGATCGACGATCGCGCGGCGTACGCTATCCCGGCCCCCGCAGGAAAGCCGTCGCGGCCCTCAGGCGGAAGCCGGGCTCGTAATTCGCCGCGCGGGAAGGTGACGCGAGTCGGACATCCCGTCCTCATAGCAGGGGCGACCGGGCGGGGGAAGCGGGCGCGGCGACGCGCCGTCCTGCCGCCGGGGAACCGCGCGCGCACCCGGGACTTGGTGTCGGGAAGGATCCCGATCCCTTGCCGGGAGGTCCGACGATGGTCCGCGCCGCGCTCATCCTCCTCGCCCTCGCCGCAGGGCCGGTCCTCCCCGCCGCGGCGGCCGCCTCGTTCGAGCGCGCGATGCCCGCGCGGCCCGAGATCGGCACGCCCTCCGACGAGATCGACGCGACGGGCAGCCTCGGGCCGACCGACCCGTTCCTGGTGCCCGATTACGACGGTCCCGAGATCGACGTCGACCGGCCGCGCCGCGACCCCGCCGAGCGGGCGATCCGCGAGTTCATCCCCGAATAGGGCCGAGCATCGACGGGCAGGTGTCGCGGGCCAGGACGAGTCTGGCCTCGGCGGCGTCCCTGTGCATCTGCGCCACCAGCGCCTCGGCGCTGTCGAAGCGGGCCTCGCCGCGCAGGTAGGCCACGAACTCGACGGCGAGGCGCCGGCCGTAGAGGTCGCCCGAGAAGTCGAACAGGGTGGTCTCGAGCAGGGGGGCGCCGTTGTCGAAGGTCGGGCGCCGGCCGTAGCTCGCGGCGCCGTCGCGCATCGTGCCGTCGGGAAGCCGCGCCCGCACCGCGTAGATGCCGTGGGCGAGGCCGCAGGCCGGCAGCGCGAGGTTGGCGGTCGGGAAGCCGAGGACCCGCCCGCGCTTGTCGCCGTGCCGCACCTCGCCCTCGACGAACCAGCGGAAGCCGAGCAGGTGGTTGGCAAGCGCGATGTCGCCCGCGGCGAGCGCCGCCCGGATCGCGCTCGACGAGACCGGGGCCTCGCCGCCCCCCGCCGCCACCGGGTCGATCACCCGGCAGGCGAGGCCGTTCTCCGCGCAGAGCGCCCGCAGCAGCCCGGGCGTGCCCTCGCGCCCGCGGCCGAAATGGAAGTCGTGCCCGATCACCACGCCCGCGAGCCCGAGGTCGCGCTTCAGCAGGCCGGTCACGAAGCCGGCCGCGCTCGTGCCGGCGAGGGCCGAATCGAAGCGGCGCAGGAACACCCCGTCGAGGCCGAGCCGGGCCAGGATGGCGAGCTTGGCGCCCTCGCCCGTCAGGCGGAAGACCGGCCGGTCGGGCGCGAAGAAGTCGCGCGGATGCGGCTCGAAGGTCAGCACGGCGCTCGGGCCGCCCCGATCCGCCGCCATCTCCCGGACGGCCGCCACCAGGGCGAGGTGGCCGCGATGGAGGCCGTCGAAATTGCCGATCGCCGCGACGGCGCCCCGCAGGGCCGCCGGCACCGGCTCGCCGTCCCGGTTGACGATCATGGCAGGAGGGGATTGGACGCCGCGGCGCCCGGCGCGGCGGTCTCGTCGCTCGACGGCATGAGGGTCCGATCGTGTCAGCGCGGCACTCGCGACAGCCCGGCGGGCCGAAGAGGCTGCGGGCCGAGGCCGGGCGACCCTGTCGAAAACCGCCCCGAGGGTCAAGCAGGGCTGCGAACCGGACCGCCCGCGCGGCCCGCCAGTCGCGGCCCGCTCCCGGACGGTCGGTAAATTTCCCGTTCCCAGCGTCACCTGCGACGGATTGCCTAGGTCGGAAGGCGGGGCGAGCGCATTGCCTTGAATCGGCGGTGATTTCCGGGGATCGCGGCCTCCGCGTCCTGACCACTCGACTGATCCCGCTTGCGATTAACCGCTTCGCAAGGCGCCCGGACTACACGTCTGATCAGAAGCGCCGCCCGGTGCTTCCCCTCATCATCGTACGGGCCGCGGCGCGCGCTGAACGCGTCCTGCCTGCTAACGGAGCCGGACTGATGGCCCTTGACCTCAGCATGCCGATCCTCGTCGTGGACGATTACCAGACGATGGTCCGCATCATTCGCAACCTTCTGAAGCAGCTGGGCTTCGAGGACGTGGACGACGCGTCCGACGGCACGGGCGCGCTCGCGAAGCTCAAGCAGAAGAAGTACGGCCTCGTGATCTCCGACTGGAACATGGAGCCGATGACGGGCTACGAGTTGCTGCGCCACGTCCGCGCCGACGACGCGCTGCGCACGACCCCCTTCATCATGGTGACGGCCGAGTCGAAGACCGAGAACGTCATCGCCGCCAAGAAGGCCGGCGTGAACAACTACATCGTGAAACCCTTCAACGCGCAGACGCTGAAGACGAAGATCGAGGCGGTGTGCGGCGCCTGACGGTCGGGCCCGGAGGGCTGCGCGGCGCGCGCCGGGGGGACGCCCGCCGCACTGGAAGGCCGGCGCGGCCCGCCGGGCCGCGCCCGCCGCGCCGGCCCCGGGGCCGCGGCCTCCCGTGAAGGAGCGGTGCCTTGATCAAGGACACGACGGCGCGGCTGATCACGATGCTCATGCGACAGAAGTCCCGCAAGACGGCTTCGCGCGGCGAGGCCGACCCGCCCGCCGGGGTGGATCCGTCCACGATCGTCCGCGACCTCGTGGAGATCGCCGAGTACATCAAGCGGCTGAAGCAGGCGATCGCCCATCTGCGGGCGAACGAGCTGCGCCGCGACCGCCTGCCGATGGCGCATGACGAGCTCGGCAGCGTCGTGACCGCGACCGCGAGCGCGACCAACCGGATCATGGAGGTCGCCGAGGGCATCCTGGCGATCGAGGACGACACGCTCGAGGGCTACCGGGCCAAGGTCGAGGCGGAGGTCTTCCAGATCTTCGAGGCCTGCTCGTTCCAGGACATTACCGGCCAGCGGATCGCCAAGGTGGTCGACGCCCTCGGGCAGGTGGAGAAGCGCCTGAACCACTTCGCGACGGTGGTGAAGGTCGGCGACGGCGAGGTCGACCAGGACGAGGCCCAGCGCCAGGCCCGCCGCGAGACGCTGCTCCTCAACGGGCCGCAGCTGAAGGGGCCGGAGACGCCCCAGGACGCGATCGACGCGCTCTTCGCCTGATCACCAGCGCAGCAGGTCGATCACCGCGTCCGGGTGGACGGGTTGCCCCTCCAGCCAATGGGCGATCTCGCCGACCGGCTCGCCGGCGTGGCAGCCGAGCTCCTCCGCGTGGATGCCGCGCGCCACCAGCACCGAGGCGATGCCGAACCCGCTCGCCCCGGCGATGTCGGTGCGGATCGCGTCGCCGACCGCCAGGACGCGCTCCGGGGCCGCCGGCGCCGCGCCGTCCACGGCCGCGGCCTTCGCCAGCGCGGCCTCGTAGACCGGCCGGTGCGGCTTGCCGGCATAGATCACCTCCCCGCCGAGCGCCTCGTAGAGGCCCGCCAGCGCCCCCGCGCAGGGGATGAGCCGCGCCCCCCGCTCCACGACGAGGTCGGGATTGGCGCAGATCATCGGCAGGCCGCGGGCGCTGAGGCCCGCCAGGACCGGGCGGTAATCCTCGGCCGTCTCGACCTCGTCGTCGAACAGCCCGGTACAGACCACCTGCGCGGCCTCCTCGGGCGGGGCGCGGCGCACCGACAGCCCCTCGAAGATCGGCAGGTCGCGCTCGGGCCCGAGATGGTAGAGCGGCGCCCCCGGCCGCGCCTCGATCAGGGCGCGCGTCAGGTCGCCGGAGGTGACGATCCCGTCATAGGCCTCGCGCGGGACGCCGAACCCGTCGAGCTGCGCCCTCACGGCCTCGCCGGGACGGGGCGCGTTCGAGACCAGCACGACCCGGCGCGGGCGCTCACCCGGCAGCGCCCGGAACCGGGACAGCGCCTCGCTCGCGGAGCGGTGGGCCCGCAGGCCGTCGTGCAGCACGCCCCAGACGTCGCAGAGGATCACGTCGAAGCCGGAGGCGAGCTCCGCGATGCCGTCGATGACCGGGACCTCGCGCGGGGCGGGCCTGGGGGTGCGGGTCGCCATCCGGATTCCTCTCTGCTGCGCCGCAGCAGCGCGCCGCCCCGAGTTAGGCGGCCCCGACGCCGAACACAACCGCCGGCGCGGCCCTCACGGCAGGATCCGCATCCGGTCGACGTCGACGAGGCCCCTGTCGGTGATCTTGAGGTGCGGGATCATCGGGAGGGGCAGGAAGGCGACCTGCAGGAAGGGCTCGGGCAGGGTGCAGCCGAGGCCGCGCGCCGCCTCGCGCAAGGGGTGCAGCGCGTCCCGCACCGCCTCGAAGGGCAGGTCGCTCATCAGCCCGGCGATCGGGAGCGCGAGCTCCGCCCGCACCGCGCCGCCCTCGGCGACGACGAAGCCGCCCTGGAGCGCGATCAGCCGGTTGACGGCCAGCGCCATGTCCGCCTCGTCGGCGCCGACCACGCAGAGATTGTGGCTGTCGTGCCCGACCGAGGAGGCGATGGCGCCCCGCCTCAGCCCGAAGCCCTGGACGAAGCCGCAGGCCATGCCGGGCGCGCCGTGGCGGGCGATCACCGCCACCTTCACGGCGTCCTGCGCGAGGTCGCACAGGGCCGCCCCGTCCCGGGCGGGCAGCGTCAGGCGGCGGTGCTCGGTGATGATGCGGCCGGGCACGACCCCGATCACCGAGGTCTCGCCCGGGGCCGCCGCGACCCGGAAGGCCTCGGGCGCGACCGGCGCGGCCTTGACGCTGCCGCGCCCCGGCGCCGGGGTGCGGGTCCGCGGCGCGGCGAGCGCCTCCTCGGCGGGCCGCCCGCCCGCGATCACCCGCGCCACCGCGCAGGTCTCGACGTCGTCGAGGAGCACGATGTCGGCCCGCCGCCCCGGGGCGATCATGCCCCGGTCCGCGAGGCCGAAGGCCGTCGCGGCGCTGAGCGAGGCGGCCCGGTAGGCGGCGAGGGGCGCCACCCCGAGCCCGATCGCCATGCGGATGAGGGCGTCGAGGTGCCCCTCCTCGGCAATGTCGAGCGGGTTGCGGTCATCCGTGCAGAAGGCGAGGAAGGGCGAGGTCGCCACCGTGAGCAGGGGGGCGAGGGCGCGCAGGTCCTTGGAGACCGAGCCCTCGCGGATCAGCACGGTCATGCCTTTGCGGATCTTCTCCAGGGCCTCGGCCGGGCCCGTGGTCTCGTGGTCGGTGCGGATGCCCGCCGCCACGTAGGCGTTGAGGTCGCGGCCCGACAGGAGCGGGGCGTGGCCGTCGACGTGGCGGCCGGCGAAGAGCGCGAGCTTGGCGAGGCAGGCGGGATCGCCGGCCACGATTCCGGGGAAGTTCATGAACTCGGCGAGGCCGAGGGAGCCCGGATGGTCGCGGTAGGGGCGGAGGGCCTCCGCCTCGATCCGGGCACCGGAGGATTCGAGATCGGTCGCCGGCACGCAGGAGGAGAGCTGGACGCGGATGTCCATCACGGTCTCGCGCGCGGCCTGGAGCGCGTAGTCGAAGGCCGCGGTGCCGAGCACGTTGGCGAGTTCGTGCGGATCCCAGATCGCCGTGGTGACCCCGTGCGGCAGCACGCAGCGGTCGAATTCGTGCGGGGTGATGAGCGAGGATTCGACGTGGAGGTGGGTGTCGATGAAGCCGGGCACCGCGACGCGGCCCTCGGCCTCGATCACCCGGGTGCCCGCGTATTCCCCGTAGGTGCCGACGATCCCGTCGCCGCAGACCGCGATGTCGGTGTCGACGAGGTCGCCCGTGACGAGGTCGAGGAGCCGCGCGTCCCGAATCACCAGGTCGGCGGGCGCGCGGCCGGCGCCTTGCGCGATCCGGCGGGCGATCTCATCGGACATGGGCGAGGCTCCTGACGCAGCGCCGCCGCGAGCTTCGCAGAGCGCCCGCGGCGGCGCCAGACGCTATTCCGCGTCGCCGCTGCGCAGGGAAGGCCCGCGCGGGGCGGCCTCAATCCCCCACCACGCCCGCGTCGTCCTGCGCCTTCAGCACCGCCGGGCGGGGCATCGCGATGATGTTGAAGCCGGAATCGACGAAGTGGACCTCCCCCGTGACCCCGCCCGACAGGTCGGACAGCAGGTAGAGGGCCGCCCCGCCGATCTCCTCGATCGTCGCGTTGCGGCGCAGGGGCGAATGGGCGCGCTGGTGGTTGAACATGAGCCGCGCATCCGCGATGCCCGCCCCCGCGAGCGTGCGCACCGGCCCCGCCGAGATGGCGTTGACCCGGATCCCGTCCGGGCCGAGATCGGCCGCGAGGTAGCGCACCGAGGCTTCGAGCGCCGCCTTGGCGAGCCCCATCACGTTGTAGTTCGGCATCACCCGCGTCGCGCCGCCGAAGGTGAGGGTCAGGAGCGTGCCGCCCGGCCGCAGCCTCTTCGCCGCCCGCTGCGCCAGCTCCGTGAAGGAGAAGCAGGAGATCACCATCGTGCGGGAGAAGTTCTCGCGCGTGGTGACGTCGACGTAGCGGCCCTTGAGCTGCGCCTTGTCGGAATAGCCGATGGCGTGGACCAGGAAGTCGAATCCCTCCGGCCAGTGGTCGTCGAGGGCGGAGAAGACCGCCGCGACGCTCGCCGGATCCTCCACGTCGCAGGGCAGCACGATGCGCGACCCGAGGGAGTGCGCGAGGGGCGTCACCCGCCGCCCCAGCGCCTCGCCCTGATACGTGAAGGCGAGCTCCGCCCCCTGCGCCGCGAGGGCCTTGGCGATGCCCCAGGCGATGGAGTGGTCGTTCGCGACCCCCAGCACGAGGCCGCGCTTGCCTGCCATCAAACCTGTCACGCCGGCTCTCCTGGTTGCGGTTCCGTCAGGTCTCGTCAGGCGTCGACGTGCTTGAGCACGAGCGTGGCGTTGGTGCCGCCGAAGCCGAAGGAGTTCGACAGCACGTGGCCGAGCCGGGCATCGTCCACCCGGCGGCGCAGGATCGGCATGTCGGCGAAGGCCGGGTCGAGCTCCTCGATGTTGGCGCTCTCGCAGATGAAGCCGTTGTTCATCATCAGCAGCGAGTAGATCGCCTCCTGCACCCCGGTCGCGCCGAGCGAGTGCCCGGTGAGCGACTTGGTGGCGGCGATCGGCGGGCAGGATTCGCCGCTGCCGAACACCTCGCGGATCGCCTCGATCTCCTTCTCGTCGCCGACCGGCGTCGAGGTGGCGTGCGGGTTGATGTAGTCGATCTTGACGCCCTTGAGCCCCTCCAGGGCCTGGCGCATGCAGCGCACGGCGCCCTCGCCCGAGGGCGCCACCATGTCGTGCCCGTCCGAGGTGGCGCCGTAGCCGGCGATCTCGCCGTAGATGCGCGCGCCGCGGGCCTTGGCGTGCTCCAATTCCTCCAGCACCAGCACCCCGGCTCCGCCGGCGATCACGAAGCCGTCGCGCGCCGCGTCGTAGGCGCGCGAGGCCCGCGCCGGCGTGTCGTTGTACTTCGCCGACATCGCGCCCATCGCGTCGAACAGCACGGACAGCGTCCAGTCGAGCTCCTCGCAGCCGCCCGCGAAGATGATGTCCTGGCGCCCGGCCTGGATGATCTCGGCGGCGTTGCCGATGCAGTGGTTCGACGTGGCGCAGGCGGACGAGATCGAGTAGTTCACGCCCTTGATCTTGAACCAAGTGGCGAGCGTGGCGGAGGCGGTGGAGGACATCGCCTTGGGCACCGCGAAGGGGCCGACGCGCTTGGGGCCCTTGGCCCGCGCGATGTCGGCCGCCTCCACGATGGCGTGGGTCGAGGGTCCGCCCGAGCCCATGATGATGCCGGTCCGCTCGTGCGAGACCTCGCTCTCCTCGAGGCCCGCGTCCCGGATCGCCTGCTCCATCGCCACGTGGTTCCAGGCGGTGCCGCCGCCGTGGAAGCGCATGGCGCGCCGGTCGACCACCGTCTCGGGATCGAGGGTCGGTGCGCCCTGGACCTGGCAGCGGAAGCCGTGGGCGGCGAAGGGCTCGGCCCGGGTGATGCCGGAGCGCGCCTCGCGGAGGGATGCCAGCACCTCCTGGGTGGTGTTGCCGATGGATGAGACGATGCCCATCCCGGTGATCGCGACGCGCCTCATGACGATCGCAGCCCTCCTTCGCGGCGTGGAAAGCGCCGTCTCCTTGTCACCTAGGCCCGTCCCGGGCCGATCTCAACCGTCCGTTGGGGCAGGTCTGTCAGCCGCCCGCCGGCGTGACCGCCTGAAACAGCCCGACCCGCAGGTCCTTGGCGTCGTAGACGCGCTCCCCGTCGGCTTCGAGCCAGCCATCCGCGATGCCGAGCACGAGGCGGCCCTGGCGCACGCGCTTGAGATCGACGCCGTAGACGACCCGCTTCACGCTCGGCAGGACCTGGCCCGCGAGCTTGACCTCGCCGACGCCGAGCGCCCGGCCGCGGCCGGGCGCGCCGAGCCAGCCGAGATAGAAGCCGACCATCTGCCAGAGCGCGTCGAGGCCGAGGCAGCCGGGCATGACCGGGTCGCCGTGGAAGTGGCAGGGGAAGAACCAGAGGTCCGGCCGCACATCGAGCTCCGCCCGCACGTGCCCCTTGCCGTGCACCCCGCCCTCCTGGCCGATCGACGTGATCCGGTCGAACATCAGCATCGGGGGCAGCGGCAGCTGCGCGTTGCCGGCACCGAACATCTCCCCACGGCCGCAGGCGAGCAGGTCCTCGTAGGAGAACTGCGAGGGCCGGTTCGGGGCGTCGGCGGCGGGTGTGTCGGCGGCCATGGAGACGGAGCGATCCTTGGTCTGGAGTGGGGAACGGGCGGGTCTCGCGACCCGCCGCGAACCGTCCGGCCCGCGGCGAGGCGCGGCCCGCAGAGCGGCGCCTGTAGCATAGGGTGCCCTGCGCTTCAAAGCCGCCGCCGCAAAGCCGCCGCCGTGCCCCGCAGGCCGGAACTATAACATTTCTGATCTGCGGAGTGGGGGCCCTGTTCGGGTTGCGGCGGTGGCGCCCTGTCCGTATAACCGTACCGTATCACCGCCCGCTCGAACGCTGATTGTCTGGCTGATGAACGACCTGACGCCCCTGCATGCCGTGCTCAGCGCCCGCGCCCCGGCCTCGCCGTCCGACGGCGCGGCGGGACAGCGTCGCGGCTGTCCGCTCTCGGAGCTGCGCGACCGCCTGCGCCGCGCGGGCCTGCGCCCGACGCGTCAGCGCCTCTCGCTCGGCTGGCTGCTGTTCGGCAAGGGCGACCGGCACCTGACGGCGGAGATGCTCTACGACGAGGCGATGCGGGCGAAGGTGCCGGTGTCGCTCGCCACCGTCTACAACACGCTGCACCAGTTCACCGAGGCGGGGCTGCTGCGCCAGCTCGCGCTCGACGGCTCGAAGGCCTATTTCGACACCAACCCGAGCGAGCACCACCATTTCTTCCTGGAGGAGGAAGGGCAGGTGCTCGACATGCCGGATTGCGGCATCACCGTCGACGCGCTTCCCCAGCCTCCCGAGGGCATGGAGATCGCGGGCGTCGAGGTGATCGTGCGGCTGCGCCGCCGGACCTGACGGCTTTTCCCAGGATCCGAGTCCCAGGATCCGAGCGCGGGTCCTGCGCGGGCGGCCTGGCTCCGCCCGGGCGGGCACGCCGCCGTGGCGCAGCGCCCTGAGAGCATCCTGGTTCGGCCGCGGAGAGGGCGGATCCGGCGCGGGAATCGCGGCGCGCAGCCGCCCTCGCGTCGCGGGCGCCCCGCGCTACTCCACTTTCTCGTTCGGATACACGCCCCAGAGGCGGTCCTGGCGCATGTAGCCGTCCACGTCCCCGCGCTTCTGCGGCAGCGCGACGATCAGGCGGCACCAGGTGCCGTTGCACGATTTCACGCTGCCGATGACCCCGGCCTGGAGCTGGGCCACGACTCCGCCGCCGCCCTCCCGCTCGGCGTAGAGCGGCACCGGTGCGGCCTTGTCGCCCGGCGCCAGCACGACGGCGGTGCGCCGCCCGGAGAGCAGCGAGTGCAGCACCCAGCCCTCGGTCCCCTCCGAGTCGCGGATGCGCCGCCAATTCTCGAATTCCGCCACGATCTCGACCGGCAGCCCCGCCCGCTGGAACACCCAGAGGGTGCGGTGGTCCTTCGAGGGACCCTCGCGCAGGTTGACGCGGTCGGTCTTGAGGCTGACGTAGCGGGGCACCGGCAGCCCGCTGCGCGAGCCCAGGGTGACGTCCGGCCCCTTCGCGGACGCGGCCGCGCCGGCCGGGCCCGCGGCGAGCAGGGCCGCCAGGGTTCCGGCGAGGAGTGCCGGGAGAGCGGTGAAGAGGGCACCCGCGCGCGCGAAGGGCATCGGATCTCGTCTCCGTCGTCGGACCAAAGGTCCGCATCACTTTTTGCAGCGGGGCGGTAGCCTCGGCCGCCAGAGATGCGTAGAGAGGCCGGCGCGGACGGCGCGGCGCCGTGCTTCGGCCCGGCTTCTCGTCTGCGTGTGTGGCCGAATGAGGGTTAACGGAGCGTAGCGGTCCGGACTCGGTCGCTCGGCGCGGACGCGCGGGTATGGCAAGGGTCGGTTTGGCGAGCGTCGGTTCGGCAAGGGTCGGTTTGGCATGGGTCAAAGCCCGTCGCCCTCGGCCCGTGGCAGAGGTCGACGGCTTTGCCGCACGGCAAAGTCGCCGGAGGGGTTTCCGGCGGGCTGCGCCATCGCCTATCGTGGGCGCGAGCAGGCCGGGACAAGGGCTGCCGGGCCCGCGTCGGCACGGGTCGGGGACGGGGAGGGTTCAGTGTCGTCGTTGAAGCGCAAGCCGCTCGTGGTCGTGACAAGGCGCCTGCCGGACGTGGTGGAGACGCGCATGCGCGAGCTCTTCGACACGCGGCTCAACCACGACGACAAGCCGCTCTCGCCGGCCGCCCTGGCGCAGGCCGTCCAGGAGGCGGACGTGCTCGTTCCGACCGTCACGGACGAGATCGACGCCTCGGTCCTGGCCCAGGCCGGGCCGAACCTGCGGCTGATCGCGAATTTCGGCAACGGCGTCGACCACATCGACGTCGACACCGCCCTGCAGCGCGGGATCACGGTCACCAACACGCCGGGCGTGCTGACCGAGGACACCGCCGACATGACGATGGCGCTGATCCTCGCGGTGGCCCGGCGGCTCACCGAGGGCGCGCGCATCATCCCGGAGGATGCCTGGACCTCCGGCTGGTCGCCGACCTGGATGCTCGGGCGGCGCATCACCGGCAAGCGCCTCGGCATCGTCGGCATGGGGCGCATCGGCCAGGCGCTGGCGCGCCGCGCCAAGGCCTTCGGCCTGTCGATCCACTACCACAACCGCCGCCGGGTCGCGGCCCGCACCGAGGCCGAGCTCGAGGCGACCTACTGGGAATCGCTCGACCAGATGCTGGCGCGGGTGGACATCGTGTCGGTGAACTGCCCGCACACGCCCGCGACCTATCACCTGCTCTCGGCGCGCCGCCTCAAGCTCCTGAAGCCCGAGGCCGTGGTGGTGAACACCGCCCGCGGCGAGATCATCGACGAGACCGCCCTCGCTCGCCTGATCGAGGTCGGCGACATCGCCGGGGCGGGGCTCGACGTGTTCGAGCAGGAGCCGGCGGTGAGCCCCCGCCTCGTCAAGCTCGCCAAGGCCGGCAAGGTCGTGCTGCTGCCCCACATGGGCTCGGCCACGCAGGAGAGCCGCGTCGACATGGGCGAGAAGGTCATCATCAACATCAAGACCTTCCTGGACGGGCACCGCCCGCCGGACCGCGTCCTGCCGAGCATGCTCTGAGGGCCGCGGCCGGGGCCAGGCCGGGGGTCAGGCCAGGGCCGCCGCGATCGCGGCGGCGGCCCGCTCGCCCTCCTGGTAGGCGCCGCCCGCCGTGCCCCATTGCAGCCGCGACAGGGCCTCGCCGGCGAACCAGATCCGGTCGCCGACCGGCGCCTTGAGCGTCTCGCGGGCGGGCGCGTGGCCCGGCGGCACCACGGCCCAGGAGCCGCGCGACCAGGGATCGTGCCGCCACTCGCTCACTGCCGGGACCGCGAGGTCGGCGAGGCGCCCGGCCCCGAGATGGGCGGCGAGCGCCGCGCGGGCGAGGCGCCGGGCGCCGTCCGGCCCGGCCCGGGCGGCGTCGAGCGCCGCGGCCAGCGGACGGTCGAGCTCGAAATAGTGGAAGGCCTTACCGTCGACCCGGGTCAGGAGCCCGGGCGGCTGCAGGCGCCCGCCGGTGAGGCCCGCCAGCCGGTCGCGGCCGCGGAACGGGGCCGAGGGCCAGTGCAGCACCACGTGCTCGTAGATCCCCGGCAGGAACCCGTCGATCGCCCGCCGCACCGCCCGCGGCAGGGGAGGGGAGAAGCGCAGGCCGTCCTCATCCTGAAGCACCATCACGGGGACCGTGACGAGGCAGGCCCGCGCCCGCAGGCGCCCGGCCGGGCCCGCGTCGATGGCGACGCCGGGCCCCGACCAGTCGATCGCCCGCACGGGCGCGCCGAGCGCGATCGGCAGCCCGCGCGCGAGCCGGGCGAGGTAGGCGCCGTAGCCGCCCGCGACGAAGAAATTGTCCCCGTACTCCATGCTGGGGAAGTCGTGCAGGCTCACCTCGCCCAGCGGCCGGCCGGAGACGAGGCCGTGCACCAGGGCGACCCGCGCGCCCCAGGGGCCGAGCCCGGGCGGCAGGGCGGTCGCGGCCGGCCGGTCCGGCCCGCCCCGCGCGGCGCCCGCGGTCATCGCCCGGTCGGCGAGCGCGAAGGCGCGGCCGTAGGCGGCGTCCTCGGCCGGGCGCGCCCGGCGCCGCCCCACCATCAGGTGGCTCTCCTGCGCGGCCCGGCGCAGGGGTTCGCCCCGCGCGCGGCCGAGCGCCACCAGCGGATTGATCGGCCCGGCATGCAGCCAGTGGGCGCCGAGATCGACGGGGTGGCCGCGCAGGGTCGTGGTGAAGGTCCGCCCGCCGACGCGGTCGCGCGCCTCCAGCACCGCGACCGCGAGGCCCCGCGCCGCCAAGTGCCGCGCGGCCGCGATCCCGGCCGCCCCGGCCCCGACCACGACCACGTCCGGATCCCGCGGCGGCGCGGCGAGCGGCGGCACGGTGTGGGGGCGGAAGCGCGCGTGGTCCGGGCGTCTCATCGCAGAATCGTCCTCACGCCGTCTAGCCAGCGGGCCAGCCGGGCGTGGTTGTCGGAGAGGAGGCCCGCCCCGACCTGGCCGCGGGCGTGGAGCGCGAGCGTCGAGGCGCCCTCGCCGCGCCCGACGATCTCGACCGTCACCGTGTCGGGGAAACGCATCAGGCGGGAACGCGCGACGAAGCGATCCTGCTCCCCCCAGCGGTCGGTGAAGACGAGCTCGGTGTCCGGCTCGGCCGCCGCGACCCTGCGGACGACCTCGCGAAGCGCCGCGCCCGCCACCGGCCAGGTCGGGGGCACGAGGTCCGCCGCGGCGCGCGGGCAGACATCCGGCGCGCAGGCGAGGGCGTCGCCCGGCCGGCGGGTGAGCGTGGCGAAATCGACCGGGCCGAGATCCGGCGGGCCGTAGAGCAGCATCCACAGCTCCTCGATCCCGCCCGGCTCCGGGCCCCGCGCCACTGCGAGGCCGCCCGCCCCGAGGAGGCAGAGGAGGAAAGCCGCGAGCAGGGCCCGGGGCGCCGGCATCCTCAAGGGGGCCGGCGGCCTCACGGCGTCGGGCGCAGGCGCCACGCCTTCAGGGCGGCGTGCGGCATCGGGATCGGCTCCAGCCAGGACGGGGCGACCTTGCCGCGGGCGAGGTCGCGGACGAGCGGCGGACCGCCCTCCTCGTCCTCCCCCGGCGGGCAGATCGCGATGTAGGCGGCGCGCCGCTCGGCCGCCACGCGGCGCAAGGCCGCCTCGTCCCGGAAGGCGTCGAGCGCGGCCGCGATCCCCTCGCCGGCGCGGTGATACGGCGCGGCCACGACCCCGTGCGGGGTGTGGAGGAGCAGGAAGGGGCCGAGATCGACCGGGGCCAGCACCGTCCCGGGCGGCGCGGCGGCGAGCGCCGCCGCGGCGTCCCGCGTGGTGCAGGCGCCCCAGCCGCCCTCGCCGGGGGGCGGCGCCGTCAGCCCGGCGAGCGCCGGGAGGGCCGCCGCGACGAGCCACACCTTGCCGATCAGGCCGAGGCCGGCGGCGAGGAGCGCCGCCCGCGCGCGCGGATCGGCCTCCGGGGCGCGCAGCAGGCCGAGGACGCGGTCGAACACGGCCCCGCCCGCGAGCGCCACGAAGCCGGAGGCCACGTAGAGGCCGCGGAACTGCAGCGTGCCGAGCAGGGTGCCGAGCCAGAAGGCCCCCGCGAGCACGGTCCAGGCCCGCCGCTCCCCGGCCGGGCCGCGCCGCGCCAGGGAAGTGGCGACCAGCGCGCCGACGAGTTCGGGGCCGTAGGCCGAGAGGGCCGGACCCGGCATCTCGGCGAGGTGGCGCCAGATCGGCAGCATCTCGCTGACCTTGGCGAGCCAGCCCTGGCGCACGCTCTCGGGCATGCCCGCGAAGGGGCCGCCGAGGCAGGCGGGCGCGACGAGCGCGAATCCCGCCGCCATCAGGGCAGCGCCGAGCGCCGCGACGGCGAGCCGGCCGGCGCGGGTGGGGAGGCGCCCGCCCAGGGACGCCGCCGCGAGGCCGGTGGCGCCCGCGCAGGCGGCGATCCACAGCCAGGGCGGCGAGAGCGCGTCGCAGGCGGGCGCTCCCCACTGCGCGGGCGCGGTGGTGAGGGCGAACAGCCCGAGGCTCCCGGCGGCGAGCGCCGCCGCGAACCCCGCGAAGGCCCCGAGCGCCCGCGCCCCGGAGAGGATCCAGGACCCGCAGACGAGGAGCCCGGCGGCCGCGATGAAGGGCAGGGTCTCCAGCCCGACCGCGAGCGAGAGGGCCGCGAGCGCGCCGGCCGCCGCCCCGTCCCGCCAGCCCGGCGCCGGCCCCATCAGCCGCAGGGCGAGGGCGAGCACGGCGCAGATCTGCACGTTGTGATGGTCGATGCGACCGGGCGCGAACAGGCCGGTGACGAGGGCGGCCTGCGTGGCGAGGAACAGGGCGAGGAGGGCGGCCCGGGCGCCGAACAGGCGCCGCGCCCCGCCCAGCAGGCAGGCCCCGTAGAGGCAGAACAGCAGGGGCGGCCAGAGTGCCGCGGCGAGCGCCTCGGCCTGGCCGCCCGCGAGCGGGCGCAGAAGCAGGAGCAGCGCCGCGACCGGCAGGTCGACGAGGCGGGACCAGTGCATCGAGGCGCCGGCGGGCGGCAGCAGCCGGTGCTGGCCGACGTCGAACCAGGACTGGCCGGCGAGGAAGTCCCGCACCTGGACGAGGCGCATGGCGTCGTCGGTGTCCGGCAGGTGGAGGTCGCGCAGGACCGGCACGAAGGCTTGGGCCCCGAAGGCGCCCGCCGCCCCGACCGCCACGAGGCCCCAGAGGACCGGCCGGCTCTCGAAGAGCGACGGCCGGCCGGCGCGCGGCTGGGCGGGGAGGAGGGCGGTGGGGAGCATCGGTCGATCCCGGGGAGCGCCCCCTGCCTGCCACGCCGCCCTTACCCCCCGGTTACGGCCCGCGATCCCGCCCCGGATACGCGGCGCGCCGCCCGCCCGCGGAGAGGTGTTGTTTACCCATTCATCCTTAATGTCCCGGGCAGCCGAGATCCGTCGCGACCTGCCGCGCCCCCCGGCGACACCGGAGCCGAACCCGATGAGTCTGCACACCGAGACGCTGGTCATCGGCGCCGGGCCGGCCGGCCTGACGGCCGCCTACCTTCTCGCGAAGGCGGGCCGCGACGTCACGGTTCTGGAGAAGGATCCGGAGCGCGTCGGCGGCATCAGCCGCACCGTCGATTACAAGGGCTACCTGTTCGACATCGGCGGCCACCGCTTCTTCTCGAAGTCGAAGGAGGTGGTGGACCTCTGGAACGAGATCCTGCCGGACGACTTCATCGAGCGGCCGCGCCTGTCGCGGATCTACTACAAGGGCCGCTACTACGCCTACCCGCTGAAGGCGTTCGAGGCCCTGCGCAATCTCGGCCTGTGGCAGAGCGCGGCCTGCGTCGCCTCCTACCTCTACGCCCGCGCCCGGCCGGTGCGGGAGCCGCGGAGCTTCCATGAGTGGGTGCGCAACCAGTTCGGCGAGCGCCTGTTCTCGATCTTCTTCAAGACCTACACCGAGAAGGTGTGGGGCATGTCCTGCGACGCGATCTCGGCCGATTGGGCGGCCCAGCGCATCAAGGGGCTCGACCTCGGCGCGGCGATCCGCGACGCGCTCGTGCGCTCGCTCGGCCTGCGGGGTCGGCCGAAGCCGGGCGAGCCGGTGATCAAGACGCTGATCGAGTCCTTCCGCTATCCGCGCCGCGGCCCCGGCATGATGTGGGACGCGGCGACCGCCGCGATCCACGGCTTCGGCGGGCGGGTCCTCCTCGACCGCGGCGTCGAGAGCCTGTCCTTCGACCAGGGCAGCGGCCTGTGGACGGTGGGCGCCCGCCGCCGGGACGGCAGCCGCGAGACCTTCACGGCCCGCCACGTGATCTCCTCGGCGGCGATCCAGGACCTCGTGCGGGCGATCCGGCCCGCGCCGCTCTCCACCTTCCACGCCCGCGCGCTCGCCTACCGCGACTTCATCACGGTGGCGCTGATCGCCCGCGGTGCCGAGGACTTTCCCGACAACTGGATCTACATCCACGACCCGAGCGTGAAGGTCGGACGGGTGCAGAACTTCCGCTCCTGGTCGCCCGAGATGGTTCCGGACCCGGCCTATACCTGCCTGGGGCTGGAATATTTCTGCTTCGAGGGCGACGGCCTGTGGAGCGCGCCGGACGAGGAGCTGGTGGCTCTGGCCAAGCGCGAGATCGCGCAGATCGGCCTGATCCGGGCCGAGGACGTGGTGGATGCCTGCGTGGTGCGCCAGCCCAAGGCCTATCCGGTCTACGACGAGGCCTATCGCGACAACGTCGCGGCGATCCGCCGGGACCTGGAGGGAGCCTACCCGACCCTGCACCTCGTCGGGCGCAACGGCATGCACAAGTACAACAACCAGGACCACGCCATGATGACCGCCATGCTGACGGCGCGGAACATCCTGGCCGGCCAGCGCCTCTACGACGTCTGGGGCGTGAACGAGGACGCCGAGTACGCCGAGGCCGGCATCGCCGGGGCGCGCGAGGCGCTCCAGAGCGAGCGGCTGGTGCCGCGCAAGGTCGCCTGAGCGGCCCTCCTCCGCCTCGACCTGCACCGCGCGGGGAGCGGCCCGCGGCCTCACGGCCCGCAGCGGATCGCCAGCAGGGCGTCGAGGCTCGGCGCCGCGCCGAGGAGCGCCACCCGCCAGGCCGGCGCGGTGGCGGCGCCCAGCCCGAGACCCAGGACCAGCCAGGGCAGAGCCGCCCGCAGCCGCGGGGCCGTCAGCGCGAGGCGGCGCGCCGGCGGCCCGCCCGCAGCAGGGCCGCCCCGGCCATCAGCATCACCGCACCCCAGGCCAGGAACCCCAGATCCCACGCCAGCCATCGCGACCGCTCCACGCTCTCGTTGACATGGTGCACGCCGAGGATCTGGTGATCGACCACACCCTCCACGAGGTTGAACAGGCCCCAGCCTGCCAGCACCGCACCCGCCATCTGCAGGCCCGACCAGCGCAGGCGGTCACGATGCGCCCGTCGCCAGAGCAGGAACAGGCCCAGCACCACGAAGACGTAGGTCGTGCTGTGGAAGATCCCGTCCCACAGGGTGTTGCGCTCGAGCGCGGCGAGCGAGGTGATCGGGTACCAGCTGCTCAGCATGTGGTGCCATTGCAGCACCTGATGCAGCACGATGCCGTCGAAGAAGCCGCCCAGGCCGAGGCCGAACAGGATCCCGGCGGCGACCGGGAAGGCGGGCCTGGGATCGGCCTCCGGCATCGGGCCCTCCGTCTGGCTGCGCGTCCCGAGTGAACGGATGCGGGGGACCGCCGTTCCGCGCGTGCCGGGCCGCACCGCGGCCGTGCGGCGTCTCGGCGACAGGTGCGCGCCCGGCTATCATCGCGCCCGGAAGCCGGGCCGTGAGGGAGCGTCGCCAGCCGCCATGCCGTTGAGCTACCGCGACCGCGTTCTCGCCGACATCCGCGCCTGGGCCGCCCGCGGCCTCATCGACGCCGAGCAGCAGCGCCTGCTGGAGGCCGAGCTGCGGCGGGAGCCGGGCCTCGCCGGCCTCCAGGTCGCCCTCGGCGCCGTCGCGGCCCTGCTCGTCGCCGTCGCGGCGATCACCTTCGTGGCCTCGAACTGGGCCGGGATGCCGCCCCTCTGGCGCCTCGTCCTCCTGGTGGCGGCGGATGCCCTCGCGGTCGGGCTCGCCGCCCTCGCCACCCTCCGGCATCGCCGCAGCGGGGACGTCACGCTGCGGCGCCTCGCCGACGCCCTGGCCGGGCTCTCGGTCGCCGTCTCCGCCGCCGCGCTCGCCCTGATGGGCCAGACCTTCCACCTGCCGCCGGACCTGCCGGGCTACGCCGTCACCGTCGCGGTCGTTGCCACCGCGACCGCCCTCGCACTGCGCTCCGGCAGCGCGGGCGGCCTCGCCGCCGCGGGGCTGGCGCTCGCCGCCTGGGCGGATTTCCTCCAGGACGGCGCCGAGGCCGCGCCGGGCCTGCCGCATCCGGCCTGGCCCTGCCTCGTCGTGCTGGCGACCGGCCAGCTGTCGGGGCGCATCCCGGCACGGACCGCCGGGTTCTTCCTCCTGCTCCTGCCGCTCGCCAGCGCGGTCGCGGTGCCGGCCGCGGGCCCGCGCATCGATGCGGGCCGGCTCGCGCTCTTCGCCCTCGCGGTCGTCACCGCGGCGCAGGCCGCCTCCCGCCTGCCGCGCCTCGGTCCGGGGGTCGCGCGCCGGCTCGCGCGGCTCGCGCGGGCGGCCGGGGGCTTCGTGCTCCTCGCCCTGCTGGCGCGGGCCGCGGGCCTGCTCGGCGCCGAACCGGCCGGGAGCGCGCCCTCGTTCCCGCGCCTCCTCGCCGGACTCGCCCTGGTCGGGCTCGGCCTCGCGCTGCCGCGGCCGCGCGGGACACCCGTCCCGATCGGGCCCGCGATCCTCGCCGGGGCGGCGCTGGTTCCCCTGGCGCTCGGCGCCGGTCCGCCGTCCCGCGGCGCCGCGGCCGCCCCGGCCCTGGTCTGGACGGTGCTGCTCCCCCTCCTCGCCGTGGCGGTGGCGGCCCGGCTCGACGGGCGCCGCGCCCTCGGGGCCGTCAGCCTGGCCGCCTGCGCCGCCATGACCCTCGGCGTGCTGCTCCTCGGCGACGACCTGATCGGCGTCGCCCTCCACCTGCTCGCCGCGGGCGCTCTCGCGGCCCTCGCCCTCGCGGCGACCCGCCGCCTCGGCGCGATGCGGCCGGCCCGGCCGGGAAACGGGCCGAGGGCGGGGCCCAAGGACGAGCCGAGGGACGGGCCATGATCCGCGACCTCCTGCCGCGCCTGCGCGGCGCCCCGGCGAGCGCCGCGCTGTTCGGCCTCGTCTTCCTCGTGCAGGCGCTGCCCGCCGTGACCGTCGCGGTCGAGCAGTCCCGGCGGCTGACCACCGGGCGGCCGGTCCTGCTCGCCACCGCCACCCGCGATCCGCGCGACCTGTTGCGGGGCGAGTACAGCGTGCTGTCCTACGAGATCGGCCAGCCCGCGAACCTGCCCGCCGCCCCGGACCTCGCCGCGTCCTGCCCCGCGCAGGGCGCGTGCCCGCTCGCCGCCGGCACCACCGTGTACGTCACGCTCGTGCCGGGGGAGGACGGCCTGTCCCGCGCCGCGGCCGTCGCGGCCGCACCGCCCGCGGACGGCGCCCTCGCCCTGCGCGGCACGGTCCGGTTCGGCACCCTGGTGCCGGGCGGCTCCGCCGTCTGTCCGGCCGCGCGCTGCCTCGCGGGCGCGGTCACCTACGGCATCGAGCGCTGGTACGGGCCGCAGGGCGCGCCCGCGGCGCTCGACCGCCTCGACCGCGGCCGGATCCGCATCCGCGCCCGGGTCGATGCCGCGGGCGGGGCCGTCCTCGACGCCGTCCTGGTCGACGGCCGGGAGGTGGCGCGCACCCCGCGGCTCTGAGCCCCGCGGCCCCGCGGGCGCTTCACAGCTTCGGTGCCTTTGACTAAGGAGCCGGGACGCCTCCGCACAGGATCCCGACCATGCCCGACCCCGTCGGCCCGACCCGGCCCGCCTCGCAGCTCGTGACCGTGTTCGGCGGCTCGGGCTTCCTGGGACGGCACGTGGTGCGGGCGCTCGCCAAGCGCGGCTACCGCATCCGCGTCGCCGTCCGCCGGCCCGACCTCGCGCAGTTCCTGCAGCCCCTCGGCCGCGTCGGCCAGATCGTCGCCGTGCAGGCGAACCTGCGCGACCCCGCCTCGGTCGCCCGCGCCGTCGAGCACGCGGACGTGGTGGTCAACCTCGTCGGCATCCTGCAGGAGAGCGGGAACCAGCGCTTCCAGCGCCTCCAGGCGGAGGGGCCGGGGGTCATCGCCCGGGCCGCCGCGGCGATCGGCGCCCGGATGGTGCACGTCTCGGCGATCGGCGCCGATGCGGGCTCGCCCTCGGCCTACGCGCGCTCGAAGGCGGCCGGCGAGGCCGGCGTGCTCGCCGCCCGCCCCGACGCGGTCATCGTCCGGCCGTCGATCATCTTCGGCCACGGCGACAGCTTCTTCAACCGCTTCGCCGCCCTCGTCGGCCTGCTGCCGGTGCTGCCGCTCGCCGGGGCCGAGACCCGCATGCAGCCGGTCTTCGTCGGCGACGTCGCCGAGGTGATCGCCCTCGCCGTGGACGGCAAGGCGCGGCCCGGCACCACCTACGAACTCGGCGGCCCGGAGATCCTCACCCTGCGCCAGCTCGTGGAGTACACGCTGCAGGTCACGATGCGCCGCCGCCTCGTCCTGCCGATCCCGGCCCCGGCCGCCCGCCTCCAGGCCTGGGCCCTCGAGACCGTCGACGCGCTCACCCTCGGCCTCCTGCCCGACAGCCTCAAGCTCACCCGCGACCAAGTCTTGCTGCTGGCGCGGGACAACGTCGTCTCGGAGGCGGCCAAGGCGGAGGGGCGCAGCTTCGAGGCCTTCGGTATCGTCCCGACCGCCATCGAGGCGGTGGTGCCCGGCTATCTCTGGCGCTTCCGCAAGGCGGGGCAGTTCGCCGTCGGCCGCGGCAGCCCCGGCATGGCAGCCGTGCCGGACCTGCTCGCCGCCGCGCCGATGGGCGAGCATTCCGCCCATCACCCCGAGCAGGCCGGCGGCCCCGCGATCGGCCAGAAGGCCGCGGGCGCCGGTCAGGCGCCCGGCATGCGCTGAGGCGCGGGCGCCCGCTCGGCGGGGCCCGCGCCCCCGCCCCGCGGGGTTCGCGCCGGGGCCTCAGCGGATCTGCCGGCGGCCCTGCGGCGGCACGAGCAGCCGCTCGCGGCTGAGCCCCTTGTGGACATGGACCATGAGGGCGATGCCGAAGAGCGGGGTGAGCAGGTTCAGCACCGGCACCACCATCAGGCCGGCGAGGAGCGCGCCGGCCGCCAGCACCGTCGCCGAGTGGTGGCGGCGCATGGCCTGCGCCTCGCCGAGCGGCCGGAACCGCGCCGCGGCGAGTTCGAAATACTCCCGGCCCAGCAGGTAGGTGTTCGCGCCGAAGAAGGCGATCAGGTTCACGCCGGGCACGAAGAACAGCGCCAGCGCGACCAGGTTGACGAGGAGCGCCAGCCCCGCGAAGCGCAGGGCGTAGAGCAGGGCCTGGCCCAGCGCCATGGCTTGGCCTGGCACCTCGTCCGGGAAGTCGGTGCGCTCGACGATGTCGGCGGCGTCGTCCACGAAGTAGCCGGCGACCAGGATCGAGACCGGCGGCAGGATGTAGGCGAGCGCCACGAACAGCCCGGCCCCGGCCAGGAAGAACGCGAAGCTGTTGACGATCGGGTACTGCGCCGAGATCGGATGCCCGATCAGGAAGGCGTCGATCAGCCGGGTGAGCCCGAACCAGACCAGCACCAGCAGGCCGATCGTCAGGCCGAGCGACCGCCACAGGATGCGCCGCAGGGATGGGGAGAGCACCTGCCGCAGGGCCGCGGCGGCGGCGGAGAGGAGCATCGTGACCTCGCGCGATGAGGAAAGCCGCGCCCGGGGACCCGGGCCGCGCCTCGCGGGTTGAAGGGGCAGCCGCCGCGCCGGCGGCGCTGCGTGGCAGGAGATACGCATGGACATCGCCGTCGAGAAGGTCTGTGAATTCATCCTGCGGGTGCGGGCCCTCGACGTGAAAGAAGGCCCGACGGATGCGGATTCGGGCTCGAACCCGATCGACGATGGCGCCCGCGACGTGCTCATCGAGGATCCCGACGACGCCACCGAGGAGGAGCTGCGCGAGGTGATCGCGGGCCTCAACGACGACGAACGGGCCGAGCTGGTGGCCCTGCTCTATGTCGGGCGCGGCGACATGGAGCCAGAGGAGTTCCCGGACGCGGTGCGCCTCGCCCGCGAGCGCGAGGCGGCCGGCACCGATCCGGCCAATTACCTGCTCGGCATCCCCAACCTGGGCGACCTGCTGGCCGAGGGGCTGGAGGGGATGGGGCTGCGCTGCGACGTGTGATCGCAACGGCCCGGGAGGCCGACGCCTCGGGCCGTTGATCGATCCCCCGTCCCCGGCTCATGGCCGGGGGCTTGGCCGGACGCTTGGCCGAGGGCTTGGCCGAGGGCTTGGCCGGGGGGTTGGCGGAGATCCGGCGATCGGCTCGGCGTGGCCGTCGGGCAGCCGATAGCCGCCTCCGCCGGCTTCGATGCCGAACCGACTACCAGGATTGCCGATGACGGGCCGCGCCGGAGCCGCCCCGGGGCGGGCGCCCGCGCCCGGCGGCGGGCCTCAATGCCAGCTCGGATTGGCGCCGATCGTCTCGGCCGAGAGCCAGTCCACCACGCAGGCCAGGGCCTCCCGGACCGGCAGGCCGCGGCCCTGCGCCTCCGTGAACAGGGCGAGCTGGCGGTCCGCGCTGGTGCCGCGGGCGACGATCCAGCGGGCGAGGTCGAGTTCGGCCGTGCAGCCGAGGGCGGCCCCGTCCTCGGCGACGAGGGCGAGGGTGCGGGAGAGCAGCGCCGGCACGGGCTCGGCCTCGCCCGATTCCGTCATCAGGCTGCCGTGGATGCCGGAGCGCTGCGCCCGCCAGCAATTCTCCGCCGTGATCGCGTGGGTGGCGCCGGTGAGGTCGCGCTGGAGCGACGGGTCCCGGGCGAGCCGCCGCACGAGGCAGCGCGTCAGGGCGGCGATCGCCAGGGTGTCGTCGAGGCGCGTGCAGCTGTCGGCGATGCGCAGGTCGAGGGCATGCGCCTCGCCGGCGGGCCGGATCACCCACCAGACATGGGCGAGGTCGGCGATCGCCCCGGCGCGCATCAGGGCCGCGAGGTAGCGCGCGTGGTCGTCCTCGTCGCGGAAGTAGGGTGGCAGGCCGCTGCGGGGCAATTCGCGCGAGGCCGCGAGCCGGTAGCCCATCAGCCCGGTGCGCTGCGCCTGCCAGAAGGGCGAGGAGGTCGAGAGCGCCAGGATCAGCGGCAGGAAGGGCTGGATCCGGTTCATCACGTCGATGCGCGACACGCCCTCCGGCAGCCCGACCCGGATCGACAGGCCGCAGACCACGGTGCGGCTGCCGACCATCTGCAGGTCGCGCTGCACGCGGTCGCGGGCGGCGGCGTCGCGCGGGCGCACCCGGCTCCACAGGGCGATCGGGTGGGTGCCCGCCGCCATGACGGTGAGGCCGCGCGCGGCGGCGAGCGCCCCGATCCCGCCCCGCAGCGCCTCCAGCGCCCGGCGGGCCTCGGCGAGGTCCGCGACCGGCGGTGTCGACCAGATCAGCCGGGGCTCGATCAGGTCGTGGCGCGCGGCCGGGAAGTCCCGGCGGCAGACGCCGAGGAAGTCCCGCATCCGCGCGCGCGCGGCGTCCCGCTTCTGCGCGTCGTTGAGAAAGACGTCTTCCTCGATGCAGAGCGCGAAATCTGCGGCCATGCGCGATTCCTCCGGGCGCGGGGCCGCGAGGCCGCCGGCGCGTGTCATCGGTCGGGTGTGTGGCGGCGTCAGGGCGCCGGCGGTTCGCCCCGCGCATCGCCCAGGACGGCCTGGACCAGGGCGAGCACGGCGACCGCGGCCGTGTCGGCGCGCAGGATCCTGGGGCCGAGCGAGAGGCGGATCGTGGTCGGACGTTCCAAGATGAGGGCGCGCTCCTCCGGCGTGAACCCCCCCTCCGGCCCGATCACAACGGCGAGCGGGAGCGGGACGTTCCCGCCCCGGCCGGCGCCCGCCGGGGGCCGGGCCACGCCCTGCCGGAGCGCCGCGACCGGGTCGCGCACCGGCGCGTCCTCGTCGCAGAAGACCAGCAGGCGGTCCGCCTCAAGGGCGGCGAGCGCTTCCGTCAGCGGCGCCGCCTCGGCGATCTCCGGGATCGCCAGGATGCCGCATTGCTCCGCCGCCTCGACGGCGTTGGCGCGCAGGCGGTCGAGCTTGATCCGGTCGCCCTGGGTGCGGCGCGTGATCACGGGGCGGATCAGGCTCGCGCCCATCTCCACAGCCTTCTGGGCGACGTAGTCGAGCCGCGCCGCCTTCAGGGGGGCGAAGAGGTAGTGCAGGTCCCCGGGCTCCGTCTGCGGCCGGGTCCGGCGGCGCAGGACGAGGTCGCCCGCCTTGCGGCCGGTCGGCCTGATCTCCGCCCACCATTCCCCGTCGCGCCCGTTGAACACCAGCACGCCGTCCCCCTCGCCCCGGCGCAGGACCCCGAGCAGGTAATTCGCCTGGGCGCGGTCGAGGCCGTGGACCACCCCCTCGGCCATCGGCACGTCGAGGAACAGGCGCGGTGCGCTGAAATCATAGGCCGCCATGCGCCCTGGTCGCCGAGCGGGGCCGTGCCTGTCAATGGCGCCGCCGCGCGCCCCCGTTCGGGGAGGGACGCGGCGGCGCGCTCGAATCACGCCACAATCCTGTGCAGAACCTCCGCAACCGCCGCATGCGGCAAGGAACTGTTTGGGGACGGCCGGGCCGGGCCTGGTCGTCGCGTCTCGCGCTGCCCGGGCGGTGGTGATAGAGCCGGCGAGGGGGTTGAGGGATGGTTCGCATGGAGAAGCGCGCCGTGGCGGCACTCGCCGCCGGCTTGTTCGGGGTCGTGCTGCTCGGCGGGGCGGCCCGCGCCCAGGGCGTCGATTGCGGGGCGATCCAGAAGACGCTCACCGAGCGCAAGGACATCGTCGCGCGGGTGAACGCGGCCTCGAAGGGCAAGAACAAGCTCACCGCCGCCCAGGCCTGCTCGCTGTTCACGCGGCTCCAGGCGAACGGCAACGAGGGCCTGAAGTGGATCAGCGCCAACAAGGATTGGTGCTCGATCCCGGATTCCTTCGCGGAGGGCTTCAAGGCCGACCACACCCGGGTCGGCGCCCTGCGCGGCAAGATCTGCGGCGCCGCCCAGCAGCAGGCGGTGATGGAGAAGCGCGCCCGCGCCCAGGCCGAGAATTCTGGGGGCGGGCTCCTCGGCGGGCCCGGCCTGACGGGCAGCTTCAAGCTGCCGCAGGGAGCCCTGTGAGGCCGGCGCAGGTGGCGGAGGAGCCGGCGCCCGGCCTCACGGGTGCCGCCGACCGGCCGGTCGCGGACGCGGTGACCGGACACTGGGTCGACCGGCACGCCCCCGCTTCGGTGCGGCCCTACCTGCGGCTCGCGCGCATCGAGCGCCCGATCGGCTGGTGGCTCCTGCTCCTGCCCTGCTGGTGGTCGGCGTCCCTCGCCGCCGTCGCGACCGGGCGGTTGGGGCCGAATCTCTGGCACCTCGCCCTCTTCCTCGTCGGCGCGATCGCCATGCGGGGGGCAGGCTCGACCTACAACGACATCGCGGACCGTGACCTCGACGCGCGGGTCGAGCGCACGCGGCTGCGGCCGCTGCCCTCGGGGCGCCTGCGGGTGCGGCACGCCCTCGCCTTCCTGGTGGCGCAAGCCCTCGTCGGCCTCGCGGTGCTGCTGCAGTTCAACGCCTTCGCGATCGGGGTCGGGCTCGTCTCGCTCGTGCCGGTCGCCTTCTACCCGTTCATGAAGCGGGTGATGCCGGTGCCCCAGCTGGTCCTCGGGCTCGCCTTCGCCTGGGGCGCGCTGATGGGCTGGGCCGGGCTGGTCGGGCGGCTCGATCCGGCGCCGCTCTGGCTCTACGCCGGGGCGATCGCCTGGGTCATCGGCTACGACACGATCTACGCGGTCCAGGACATCGAGGACGACGAGATCGCCGGCATCAAGTCCTCGGCGCGCTTCTTCGGCACCCACGTGCGGGCGGCGGTGGCGGCCTGCTTCGCCGGCGCGGTCGCCTGCATCGGCGTTGCCGCGGCGCAGAGCGGGGTGGGTCCCCTCGGCTTCCTCGGCCTCGTCCTGTTCGCGGGCCACCTCGCCTGGCAGGTGCACCGCCTCGATCCGCGCGACGGGGCCCTGGCCCTGCGGCTCTTCCGCTCCAACCGCGATGCCGGGCTGATCCTGTTCGCCGGCCTCACCCTCGACGCGCTCTGGCAGGGGCTCGCCTGACCGCCGGGCTCAGACGCTCCGGTCGGTGAGGGGGGCCTCCTCCCGGTACACGGCCGGGCGCAGGGGCAGCTTGCCGGTCTTGCGGCGGCACAGGAAGCGCGGCCGGCGGTGGTTGAGGAGCCCGTGGCGGCGGCGGATGCGCACCGCGCCGAGCTTGACCCGGCCGATCTGCGCGCCCATCGCGGTCACCGCGCCGTCCTCCTGGATCACCAGGAGCGGCAGGCCGGTCTCGGCCCCGAGGCGGCGCCACACCGCGACGACGTCCGCGTCGCCGTAGAGGCCGAGCTGCATCAGCGGGTCGCCGTCCCGGTCGAGCAGCATCACGGCGAAGCGATCCTCCCCGGCCGCGTCGCTCGCCTCGGCGTCGAGGCAGAGCGCCACGCTCGCCGCCCGGCCCGCGCCGGGCATCCGGCCGACGATCGGGAGCGGGGACGGCTCGGCCTGGACCGGCCCGCGATGGATCGTGGGCAGCGGGCCGAAGGGCCGGCGCGGGGTGGCTTGGCGATTCGTGCGGTTCGATCTCGTGGCCATGGTTCTGCTCGACGCCCTGTCCGCGTGAGGCGGCGGTCTCTGACGGACCGTCCGCTGTTGAGGGCAGATTGCCTCGTCGGCGCTCAGAAGGCCTTAAAGCGCAGCGTTAAGCGATGGTTCGCGCCGCCTCTCCGCCGCGGATGCTCAATAGTTCCTTCCCCGGTCCGGCATCATTTCGCATTGATCCTGGCGCTGACCCATGGGTCGTCCTTGTGGCGGGGCGGCACGGCGCCTAAAACGGGACCCTCGTTCTGCACCGCCCTCCCGCGGGTTCCGGTCGGCGCGGGCTGCCCCCTGGTCCACTCGCACGGTCCCGTCCCCATGGCCTCCCCCCTCGACCCGCGCGCGCTCCTCCCCCAGGTCCGCGCCACCGTGCGCGAGGCGGCGCTGCTGGCGCTGCCCTTCTTCCGCGCGGGCGAGCGCACGACCGCGCGCGTCTGGAGCAAGTCGGGCGGCTCGCCGGTGACCGAGGCGGACGTCGCGGTGGACACGTTCCTGAAGATCCGGCTGAGCGAACTCGCCCCGCGGGCGGCGTGGCTCTCGGAGGAGACGCGCGACGACCCGGTCCGGCTCGCGCACGACCTCGTCTGGATCGTCGACCCGATCGACGGCACCCGGGCCTTCCTGTCGGGGGATCCCGACTGGTCGATCGCGATCGCGCTCCTGGCGGAGGGCGAGCCGGTGCTCGGCATGGTGGCGGCGCCCGTGACCGGGCTCCTCTACGAGGCCGTGGCCGGGGAGGGGGCGCGGCGCAACGGCGAGCCGATCCGGGTCACCGATCAGGCGGACCTCGCCCGCGCCCGGGTCGCCGGCCCCAAGCCGATGGTGGACCACCTGGAGCGCGCGCTCGGCCTCGGCGGGACGCCGGACGCGCTGGTTCGCCTGCGACGCATCCCCTCGCTGGCGCTGCGGGTGGCGCGGGTGGCCGAGGGGCTGGTCGATGTCGGGCTGATCTCGTCGGATGCCCGCGACTGGGACCTCGCCGGGGCGGACCTGATCCTGCGCGAGGCGGGCGGGGCGATGCTGGATCTCGCCGGCCGCGTGCCGTCCTACAATCGCCGCGAGCCGGTCCACGGCGAACTCGTCGCCGCGCCGCAATCGATGCAGGCAGCACTCCTGTCGGCGATGCGCTGAGGGCGCGCCTGCCAAGAGGCGCGCCGAAAATCGTGCGAAGAGACGCGCCAAGAAACCCGGGAAGAGACGCGCGAGGCAGCGCGCCAAGAAAACGGCCAAGAAAACGGCCGAGAAGACGGCCAAGAAAAAGGGCGGGCGCCGTTCGGCACCCGCCCGCGTCGAGACCCCGCGGCCTCGGATCAGCGCGAGTAGAACTCGATGACCTGGTTCGGCTCCATGTGCACCGGGTAGGGCACCTCGGAGAGGGTCGGCACGCGGGTGAAGCGCGCGGTCATCTTGCCGTGATCCGCCTCGATGTAGTCCGGCACGTCGCGCTCGGCGAGCTGCGAGGCCACGACCACGATCTCCAGCTGCTTGGAGGATTCCTTCACCTCGATCACGTCGCCCGGCTTCACGAGGTAGCTCGGGATGTTGACGCGCTGGCCGTTCACCCGGATGTGGCCGTGGTTCACGAACTGGCGGGCCGCGAAGGGGGTCGCCACGAATTTCGACCGGTACACGACCGCGTCGAGGCGGCGCTCCAGCAGGCCGACGAGGTTCTCGCCCGAGTCGCCGCGCAGGCGGATCGCCTCCGCGTAGTAGCGGCGGAACTGCTTCTCGGTGATGTTGGCGTAGTAGCCCTTCAGCTTCTGCTTCGCGCGCAGCTGCGTGCCGAAGTCGGAGAGCTTGCCCTTGCGGCGCTGTCCGTGCTGGCCGGGGCCGTATTCGCGCCGGTTGACGGGGCTCTTGGGGCGGCCCCAGATGTTCTGGCCCAAGCGGCGATCGAGCTTGTGCTTGGCCTGGATACGTTTTGACATCGCGTGTCCTCAGGGAACGAACGATTGGCGAGGAACGCGCCCTCCTCTTCCCTGGCGGGACGACAGACCGGCCGGACGACCGTTCACGGGTGCGCTGAAACAGCCGCGGGGCCCCGAAGGACCCCGCAAGCCGGGCGCTGTTACGCGGGAACGGCGCGAAGGTCAAGGGTTGATCAGCCGGCGACGCATCCCGCGGGGATCGCGGCCCGGAACAGCGCCTCGGCCTCCGCGTCCCGCTGTCCGAGCAGGCTGACGTGGTCGCCCGGCACCGGGAGGAAGCGCGTGCCGGGGGGCGCCGCCCGCGCGAGGCGCTCGGCGAGGGCGAGGGGAATCAGCGGGTCGGCGTCGCCGTGCACGATCAGGATCGGGCCCGCCACCGCGCCGATGCGCGCGTCCGAGCGCCAGGTGTCGCGCAGCACGAAGGCCGGCAGAGCGGGAAAGAACAGCCGCGCCATCGAGAGCATCGAGTCGAACGGCGCCTCCAGGTAGAGCCCGAGATGCGGGCGCGTGGCGGCCACCGCCACCGCGACCGCCGTGCCGAGCGAGTGGCCGTGCAGCAGGACGGGTGCCCCGGGCGCGCGCCGCGCCGCCTCGGCGAGGGCCGCGAGGCCGTCCGCCACCAGGCCGCGCTCGCTCGGGCGGCCGGTCGAGCCCGCATAGCCCCGATAGGCCAGGGCGAGCAGGCCCCAGCCCCGCGCCCGCCACGGACCGGCCGCGAAGCGGGCGGCGTGACGCTCCGGGAGCGAGGCGTTGCCGTGGAACGTCACGACCACGCCGCAGCCCGGGGCGGGCGGGCGCCAGAGGGCGCGCAGGATCTCGCCGTCCGCAGTCGGCACCCGGATCGCGGCGGTGCCCTCCGGCGGAGCGGGCAGGGCGTCGTAGGTGAAGGAGGCGCCCGGGTAGATCATCCGCCGCTGCACCGCGACGAGGCCGGGCGGCAGCGCCGCGACGAGGAGCGTCGCGGCGGCGACGAGGAGGAGCACGGTCCGGCGCCGCCTCATTGCCGCGGGCTGGGCATCGCCGTCACGGCGACCTTCCCGAGCCCGCGGGCGGCGAGGGCCGCGCGCAGAGGGGCGGTCAGGCCCTCGCCGCCGGTGAACACCGCGAGCCCGGGCGTCGCCTCAGGGTCGGTTCCCCGCGGCGCGGGCCCGAGCAGCGCGGCCATGCGCCGGGCGACGGCCGGGGCGGGGTCGATCCAGGTCACCGGCCAGGGCGCCAGCCGCTCGAAGCGGGCGAGGAGCAGCGGGTAATGGGTGCAGCCGAGCACCACCACGTCGGTGCGCGCCGATCCCTCACCGACGAAGCAGGGAGCGATCTCCTCGCGCAGCACGTCGTCGTCGACCGGGCACCCGGCGAGGTCGGCCTCCGCGAGCGCCGCGAGCCGGGTCGCCCCGACCAGCGTCACCGCGCAGGTCCCCGCATAGGCGTCGATCAACTCGCGGGTGTAGTCGCGCCGGACCGTGCCGGGCGTGGCCAGGACGCTGATCCGGCCCGTGCGCGTGGCGGCGGCGGCCGGCTTGATCGCCGGCACGGTGCCGACGAACGGGACGGCGAAGCGCGCGCGCAGGGCCGGGAGCACGAGGGTCGTGGCGGTGTTGCAGGCGACCACGACGAGGTCGGGCGCGTGAGCGGCGACGAGCCGCTCCATGACGGCGACCACGCGGGCGACGAGCATCTCCTCCGACAGGTCGCCGTACGGGAAGGCCGCGTCGTCGGCGGCGTAGACGATCCGGGCGTCCGGCCGCGCCCGCCGGAGCTCCGACAGGACCGTGAGGCCGCCGAGGCCCGAATCGAACACCAGCACCGCGGGCGCCCGCGGCCCGGGCGCGAGCGGGGCGGCGCCGGTCCCGGCCAGAAGATCGATCCGCATGCGCGTCAACTCGTTGGGGCGGGGTGCGTTTCCGGACTCTGTCGTCCGGCTCTTAAGACTTGGTCACCGCAGACTTGGTCACCGCGCCGCCCGGCCCGACGCGGCGGGGGCGCGGGGCAGGCTTGGCGGAGGATTGGGACGAGATTGCAGCGGCGGCGGCCGGCATCGGGCCTCCGCGCCGCGCGGCCCGCGCCGGGCGCCGCCGCGGAGGCGTCACCACACCCTCGCCGTCTCCCGCCGCGCGACGCAGCGTCGGGCCTCGCGTGCCGCCGTCTTCCTCAGAGGAATGGGAGTAATTTCTTCAAATCTGTCGACGAGGATGGCGCCACTCTCGCCATACTGCCGCGGTGCGGGCCAGGGATGTGGGGCCGCGCCGCGGGCCGACCGGGCTCTCGACATCATGACTCGTTTCCGCACCATCAAGGCTCGCCTCGCCTCGACCCTGGCGCTGCTGAGCGTCCTCGTGCTCCTGGCGAGCGCGCAGGGCAACATCGCCCTGTCGCTCCTGCGCGCGAGCCTCGACGCGGTGGCCAACGGGCGCGTCGCGGCCCTGGCGCGCTGCGAGGAGATCCGCAACCGCTACGACGATCTCCTCGGGCTGGCGCGCCAGATCCGCGACGCCACCCAGCCCGCCTCGGTGGCCGAGCAGAGGAGCGCGGCGATCCAGGCGCAGATCGACGCGACGTGGCGCGATGTCCCCCGCGACCTCTCCGACCCGGGCGAGCGGGCGCTGTCCGACCGCGTCGCGGAGCGGATCGAGGCCCATCGCGGCGCCCTGCGCGCGACCTTCGCGGCGCTCCGCGACGGCGCCGTCGACGGCCAGGGCGCGGTGCGCAAGGTGCTGGCCCTGTCGGAGGAGATGCAGCAGGTGATCGCGCCGCTGCTCGCCCACGAGACCGCCGCGGTGCGGCGCGAGCACGCCCGCGCCGCGCAGGCCGCGGCGTGGTCCTTCGCGGCCCTGATCGGCGTGCTGGCGCTCGCCGGGCTCGCGCTGGCCTACGCGGTCTTCGTGCTGCTCCACGGCGTCACGCGCCCGCTCGCCGCGATCACCGCCACCACGACCCGCCTCGCGGGCGGCGACCTCGACGTCGCCATCGCCGGAGCCGAGCGGCCCGACGAGGTGGGCGCGCTCGCCCGGGCGGTCGCGGTCTTCCGGGAGGCGCTGCGGGCCAAGCGGGCGGCCGAGACGGCCTCCGCCGCCGAGACGGCGGCGCGGATGCGCCGGGCGCAGAGCCTCGAGGCGGCGACGCGGAGCTTCGAGGCCGAGGTCGCCACCCTGAGCCAGTCCCTCGCGGGGGCCGCCGCCGAGATGGAGGCCACCGCCCGGTCGCTGACCGGGACCGCCACCCAGGCGAGCGCGAGCGTCGAGGCGGCGGCGGATTCCGCCGCGCGGACCGCCTCCCATGTCGGGGCGGTGGCGGCGGCGAGCGAGGAGATGACCGCCTCGATCCGGGAGATCTCCGGGCGGATCGGCCACGCCGCGCAGATGGCCGGACGGGCCGCCGAGGCGGCGGGCCGCACGGACGGCATCGTGCAGGGCCTCGCCCGCCGCGCCGAGACCGTCGGGGAGGTGACCGGGCTCATCTCCTCGATCGCGAGCCAGACCAATCTCCTGGCGCTCAACGCGACGATCGAGGCGGCGCGGGCCGGCGAATCGGGCCGCGGCTTCGCGGTCGTCGCCGCCGAGGTCAAGCAGCTCGCCGAGCAGACCGCCAAGGCCACCGAGACCATCGCCCAGCAGGTCGCCTCCGTTCAGGCGGGAACCCGCGAGGCGGTGACGTCGATCGGGGAGGTCCAGCGCACGGTGTCGGAGATGCGCGACATCGCGGCCGCGGTGGCCGCCGCCGTCGAGGAGCAGGGCGCCGTGACGCAGGACGTGGCCCTCAGCGTCGCGGAGGCGGCGCAGGGCACCGGCGGGGTCACCCGCAGCATGGAGACGGTGCGCGAGGCCGCGGCGCGGACCGGCGCGGCGGCGGGCCACGTGCTCGCCTCGGCCGGAGGCCTGTCCCGGCAAGCGGAGCGCCTGAGCGCCGAGGTGGCCGGCTTCCTGCGCGACGTGCGGCGGGCCTGAGCCGGCGGGAGCGCCCGTCGCTCCGGCGGCGCGGGGCCGCGCGCCGGGCCGGCGTCACCAAGCGTGGCAGAGAAACGAATTCCCTGCCGGGGCGTTGTCGCTGGACCAGAGGTCTACGCCCAGGGGAATTCCGAGATGGCAGCCACCGCGACCGCGCCGGCCCCGCAGACGCGTCCCGCCTTCCCGCCGCCCGCTCTCACCGCCCGCCCGATCGACCGCGCCGCCTGGATCGCCGCCTTCCGGCACGTCCGGGACGAGACCGAGGCCCGCGCCGCGCCGCTCTCGCCCGAGGACCAGCAGATCCAGTCGATGCCGGACGCCAGCCCGACCAAGTGGCACCGGGCCCACACGACCTGGTTCTTCGAGCAGTTCCTGCTGAAGGACCATGCCCCCGGATACCGGATCTTCGACGAGCGCTTCCTGTACCTGTTCAATTCCTATTACGTGGCGGCCGGCCCGCGGGCGCCGCGGATCAGCCGCGGCCTGGTCACCCGCCCGACCTGCAGCGAGGTCGAGGCCTACCGCGCCCATGTCGACCGCGCCGTCCGCGCCCTGCTCGAGGCGGCGCCGGAGGCGGCCCTGCCGCAGGTGATCGCGATCCTGGAGATCGGCCTGTTCCACGAGCAGCAGCACCAGGAATTGATGCTCACCGACATCCTGCACGCCTTCGCGCAGAACCCGCTCCTCCCGGCCTACGATCCGGCCTGGCGCTTCCCCGCCCCGGCGCCGGCCGAGGGCGTGCTGCGCCTCGATGGCGGCGTCGCGGCGATCGGCCACCAGGGCGCGGGCTTCAGCTTCGACAACGAGCATCCCCGCCACGACGTGCTGCTGCGCCCGGTCGCCCTCGACCGGGCCCTGGTCACCAACGGCGAGTGGCTCGACTTCATGCAGGATGGCGGCTACGCGCGGCCGGATCTGTGGCTGTCGGACGGCTTCGCCGCGGCGCAGGCCGAGGGCTGGGAGGCGCCCGGCTACTGGCGGCGCTGCGCGGACGGGGTCTGGTCGAGCATGACCCTGGCGGGGTTGAGGCCGGTCGACCCGGCCCTGCCGGTCACGCATGTGAGCTACTACGAGGCGGACGCCTTCGCCCGCTGGAAGGGCCGCGACCTGCCGAGCGAGGCCGAGTGGGAGGCGGCCTCGCGGGAGGGACTCGACGGCGCCTTCGGGCACGTCTGGCAGTGGACCCGCAGCAGCTATTCCGCCTATCCGGGCTACCGGCCGGTGCCGGGCGCGCTCGGCGAGTACAACGGCAAGTTCATGGTCAACCAATTCGTGCTGCGCGGGGCCTCGGTGGCGACGCCGGCGGGCCACAGCCGGGCGACCTACCGGAACTTCTTCTATCCGCACCAGCGCTGGCAGTTCACGGGAGTCAGACTATCTCACGCCCTGGCCTGAGGCGGCTGCGCCTCCCTCCCCGGAGTTGCCCGTGAACGCACCGATCCCCCACCTGCCCCCGGCGACCCCGCTCGCCGCTCCGGCGAGCTTCGCCGAGGACGTGCGCGCGGGCCTCACCGCGGCGGACAAGCACCTCGCGGCGAAGTACTTCTACGACCGCGAGGGCTCCGCCCTGTTCGAGGCGATCACGCGCCTTCCCGAATACTACCCGACCCGCACCGAGCTCGGCATCCTGGCCCGCCACGGGGCCGAGATCGCCGCGAGCCTGCCGCCGCGCGCGGCCCTCGTCGAATTCGGCAGCGGCTCGACCCAGAAGGTGCGCCGCCTGCTCCCGCACCTGCCCGACCTCTCCGCCTACGTGCCGGTCGACGTCTCGGAGGCGTTCCTGCGCAGCGAGGCCGAGGAGCTCGGGCGCGACTTCCCGGGCCTGCGCGTGCTGCCGGTCCCGGGCGACTTCACGCAGGTCGTGACCCTGCCGCGGGACGCCGCCGCGGCGCCGCGCGCCGGCTTCTTCCCCGGCTCGACCATCGGCAATTTCGAGCCCGAGGCGGCCGCCGCGCTGCTCCGCCACTTCGCCGCGACGCTCGGGCCGGACGCGGTGCTCTTGGTCGGCGTCGACCTCGTCAAGGACGAGGCCGTGCTCGAGGCCGCCTACGACGACGCGTCCGGGGTCACGGCGGCCTTCAACCTGAACCTGCTCCGGCGCATCAACCGCGAGGTCGGGGCGGATTTCGACCTCTCGGCCTTCGCGCACCGCGCCTTCTTCAACGCCGCGCAGTCGCGGATCGAGATGCACCTCGTCAGCCGGCGCGCCCAGACCGTCACGGTGGCGGGCGTCCCGATCCGCTTCCGGGAGGGCGAGACGATCCACACCGAGAACAGCTACAAGTACACGCTCGACGGGTTCCGGGCGCTGGCGGGCGCGGCGGGCTGGGAGGGCAGGGCGGTTTGGACCGATCCGGACCGGCTCTTCTCCGTCCACGCGCTGCGCGCCAGCACGATCCGGCGCCACTGACCGGGCCTGGGCTGACGGCATGGGCGCGCGCTCGGGCCCTCCCGCTCCGGCCGACCCGGCCGCGGTCGCCGCCTTCCTCGACCGGGCGCGCCGCCTCGCCCCCGCCGCGACGGCGGCGCCGCGGCTGATCTTCGCCCTCGACGCGACGATGAGCCGCCAGCCGACCTGGGACCTCGCCTGCCGGCTGCAGGCCGGGATGTTCGAGGCCACGGCCGGCCTCGGCGGGCTCGCGGTGCAGCTCGTCTACTTCCGCGGCCTCGGCGAGTGCCGGGCCTCGCGCTTCGTCGCCGACGCCCGCGCCCTCACCGACCTGATGGCCGGGATCGCCTGCCGCGGCGGCCAGACCCAGATCGCCCGCGTGCTGCGCCACGCCCGCGCCGAGGCCGCCAAGGGTCCGGTGAAGGCCCTGGTCCTGGTCGGCGACGCGGTCGAGGAGGATCTCGACGGCCTCTGCGCGCTCGCGGGGGAACTCGGCCTGCTCGGCGTGCCGGCCTTCTGCTTCCGGGAGGGGGAGGATCCCCAGGCCCTGCGGGGCTTCTCGGAGATCGCCCGGCTGTCGGGCGGCGCCCACGCGCCCTTCGACCGGGCCGCGCCCGCGACCCTGGCGGGGCTCCTGCGCGCCGTCGCGGTCTACGCGGCGCGGGGACTCGACGGACTGCGCCTCGCCGCGCGAGAAGACGCGCAGGCGCGCCGGCTCCTCGGCGCCATGACGCCGCGGTGATCGCCCCCAGCCATGATCCCTCTCGGTCTCGGCGTGCTCGTCCTCACCGGCCTGTGGTGGCTCGGCCGCAATGCCAGCACCGCCAACCCGGCCACGCTCGCCAAGCTGCTGCGGCGCCTCGGCGGGCTGCTCGCCCTGGCGGCCGCCGCGCTGCTGTTCCTCCGCGGGCGCTTCGACGCGGCGATCCTCCTCGGCCTGTTCGGCGGCTCGCTCCTCGGCTGGCGGCAGATGCCAGCCCTCCCGTTCGGCCTCGGCGGGGCGGCGGCGCCGCGCGCGGCCGGCACCGCGTCCCGGGTGCGCTCGGCCACGGTCGAGATGGAACTCGACCACGACACCGGCGCCCTGCGCGGCCGGGTGCTGACCGGGCCCCTCGCCGGGCGGGACCTCGACACGCTCGGCCTGCCGGACCTGCGCAGCCTCCTCGCCGCCGCCCGCGCGGGCGACCCGGAGGGCGAGAAGCTCCTAGAGGCGTATCTGGATCGCCGGTTTGCCGGATGGCGTGAAGACGCTGAGCGCGACGCGGACCCGCGGCCGGGCGGAGCGGCGCAGCCAGGGCCGATGGCGGAGGATGAGGCTTATCAGATCCTGGGGCTTCAGCCCGGGGCGTCCGCCGAGGAGGTGCGGCGCGCGCACCGGACCCTCATGAAGCGGCTGCACCCGGACCAGGGCGGGTCGGACTACCTCGCGGCGCGCGTCAACGCGGCCAAGGACCGGCTTCTCAACCGACATCGCTGATACTCCACGCGCGTGTCGACGGAACGGGCGGGCCGCGGCCCGCGTGACGGGCGGATCGCGGCCCGCGGTTGTTGCGGGCCGCGTCCGGCCCGCGAGACGGCACGCCCGGCGCCCCTCGCGGCCGCCGGGCCGCGGCCCTCGCAGCCTCAGCTGCGGGTCGCGAAGCAGGTGAAGCCGTTGCGCTTCAGCGCGCGGCAGGCGTCCTGGGCGCTCTCGGCCTCGCTGAAGCCGGAGAAGCGGGCGCGGAACAGGGTGGTGCCGCCGTGGGTCACCCGCTCGGTGAAGGGCGCGGCCTTGGCGAGCACTCCGCCGCTGCGCTGGCGGGCCTCGGACAGCATCGACTTCGCCTTGCCCTCGTCGTCCATGGCGCCGAGCTGGATCACCCAGGGCGTCACCGAGACGGGCTTGGCGGCGGGCTTGGCGGCCTGCGCCTCGCCGCGGGCGGGCGGCGCCGGTGCCCGCGCCTCGCCGGGCTCGGCCGAGGGCAGGCGCGCCGCGTACTTGCCGCCCGGGGCCGGGAAGGCGGGGTCGGAGGCGGGCGCGTAGGCCTGGGCGGAGGAGGGGAGGCCCTGGCCCGCCCGCCACTTGCCCCCGGACGGGGTCGCGGTGTCGCGGGAGGCCGGGGACGTCTCGGGGGAGGGGCCGGCGCGGGTGGTGGAATTCGTCGTCTCCACGCCCTCGTCGTCGTCGTCCGCCGCCGCGACGAGGGTGCGGGTCGTGGCCGAGCGCTCCGCCACCACGGCCGGTCGCGAGCGCTCGGCGAGTTCGGTCACCGGCGGGGTCGTGCGCGCCCCCGCATAGGCCTTCGGCAGGTTGCCCTGGACGAGGCGGGTCATGATCGCGTCGCGGCTCGCCACCGACTTGCCGCCGAGCACCACTGCCACGATGTGGCGGTCGGCGAGCCGGGCCGAGGTCATCAGGTTGAAGCCGGAATCCCGCGTGTAGCCGGTCTTGATGCCGTCGACCCCCTCGACGCGGCCGAGCAGGTGGTTGTGGTTGCCGATGACCCGGCCGCGGAAGGCGAAGGAGCGGGTCTGGAAGTAGCGGTAATAGCGCGGGAAGCGGTCCTGGATCGCCCGCGCCAGGACCGTGAGGTCCCGCGCCGTCGTGATCTGGTCGCTGTCGGGCAGGCCCGAGGCATTGGCGTAGTGGGTCCGCGACATGCCGAGGGCGTGCGCCTTGCGGGTCATCATCTCGGCGAAGGCGCCCTCGGAGCCCGCGATGTTCTCGCCGATCGCGCAGGCGACGTCGTTGGCCGATTTCGTGACCAGCGCCTTGATCGCCTCCTCGACCGTGATGGTCGATCCGGGGCGCAGGCCGAGCTTCGAGGGCGCCTGCCGGGCGGCGTTCGCCGAGATCTCGAGGGGCGTGTCGAGGGACATCTTGCCCCGCTCCAGCTGCTCGAACAGCAGGTAGAGCGTCATCACCTTGGTGATCGAGGCGGGGTGGCGCAGGGCGTCCTCGTTCACCGCGTGGAGCACGCGGCCGCTCTTCACGTCCACCACCATCGCGGCGAAGGGCGGGTTGTAGCCCCCGCCGCCGCCGTGATGATGCCCGCGTCGGCGGGCATCCGCCGGATGCGTCATGGCGGTCAGGACGGCCGCGGCGGCGATCAGGGCGGGAAGGGAACGACCAGAGGTGCCGCGAACGCCACGCATCACGAACTCATCCTACGCCTCGCCGCGACGGAGGCTCCGGCGCGGCCGGCCCTGACGGACCGCCCCTCGCCCGCGGAGACTCGACGCCCCCGTCGCCGCGGCATCACTGTCAATCAGGCTAGGCGGGCGCAGTTACGCCCGGGTTAATGGCCACGGTGGCGTGTATTGTGCGGTGCACAAGAAACGCTTGACGGCCGGTTGTGCAGTGCACATATTCCGGCCCGCGGCAGGCCAGACGCGCGGGCGCCTCCGCTCCGACCTCCTGCAACCGCGCCCCGAGGGGCGGCGCCGAGTGCGCCGTAGACCGTGATGAGCCAGCAGTTCGACACCGCCCAGAAATTCGGCAAGGAAGCCGTCGACACCTTCCTGCGCAGCTTCGGCACCCTGTCGAAGGGCAGCCAGGCGATCGCCGTCGAGGTGGCGGACTACGCCAAGCAGTCCTTCGAGCAGACCTCCGCCACCGTCGAGAAGCTCGCCGGCGTGCGCTCGCTCGACAAGGCCATCGAGATCCAGACCGAGTACCTGAAGAGCTCCTACGAGCGCTTCCTGGCTCAGTCGACCAAGATCGCCGAGCTGTACGGCAGCCTCGCCAAGGAGATGCTGAAGCCCTACGAGACCCTGGCCGCCAAGGTTCCGGCCGCCGCGTAGGGCGGCCGCGGCGGGCCCCGCGGCCCGCGCTCGGGCCTCCCGGCCCACTCGGGCCGCCAGGCCCGCTCCCAGGCGCATCGCAGAACGGCGCGGACCGCCCGGTCCGCGCCGTTCTCGCGTTGGGCAACGGCCCCGCGCAAGCCTCAACCATGACAAGAGGGCGCAGCCGTCTGGCGCGCCCGGTCCTCGGCCTATAGATTAGGCTCGGATCCGGCACGGGGCGTGCTACGTTGATGCCGGTCTGCAGCGTCCGAGGATCATCGCCCGATCCCCGGCGCGACCGGAAGGGTGAGGTCGAACGGTCCCTATGTCTCAAGTCCCGCGGCAGGACATCGTCGTCACCACAGGGTCGGCTGCGGCCGGGAGCGCCGCAGGGCCGATCGTCGCGGCCACGCCGCGGACACCGGGAAACGGCGGGGCGGGGCAGGGCGGCGACGGCCGTTCCGGGACGGCCGTCATCACCCGCACGCGGCCGGTCACGAAACGGCCGAACCTCTACCGCGTTCTCCTCCTCAACGACGACTACACGCCCATGGAGTTCGTCGTCCACGTGGTGGAGCGCTTCTTCAACAAGTCGCGCGAGGACGCGACCCGGATCATGCTGCACGTGCACCAGAACGGCGTCGGTGAGTGCGGCGTTTTCACGTACGAGGTGGCGGAGACCAAGGTGACGCAGGTGATGGACTTTGCCCGCAAACACCAACATCCTCTCCAATGCGTCATGGAAAAGAAATAGGCACCAGCTCAGAGGCCCGCTTTGCCCAGCTTCTCACGCAGCCTTGAACAAGCCCTTCACCGCGCCCTGGCGCTCGCTGGCGAGCGCCGCCACGAATACGCCACGCTCGAACATCTCCTGCTGGCTCTCGTGGACGACCAGGACGCGGCCGCGGTCATGCGGGCCTGCAACGTCGACGTCGACGTTCTGAAGCGCAATCTCGTCGAGTATATCGACACCGAACTCGCCAACCTGACGGGCGACGGCCGCCAGGATGCCAAGCCCACCGCCGGGTTCCAGCGGGTCATCCAGCGCGCGGTGATCCACGTCCAGTCCTCCGGCCGGGAGGAGGTGACCGGGGCCAACGTGCTGGTGGCGATCTTCGCCGAGCGCGAGAGCCACGCCGCCTACTTCCTGCAAGAGCAGGACATGACCCGCTACGACGCGGTCAACTACATCAGCCACGGCATCGCCAAGCGGCCGGGCCTGTCGGAATCCAAGCCCGTGCGCGGCGCCGACGAGGAGGGCGCCTCCGAGCGGCCGAGCGGCCCCGAGGAGGAGCGCGGCCCGAAGAAGAAGGGCGACGCCCTCGACGCCTATTGCGTGAACCTCAACAAGAAGGCGCGCGAGGGCAAGATCGACCCGCTGATCGGCCGCGAAACCGAGGTCCAGCGCACGATCCAGGTGCTCTGCCGCCGGCAGAAGAACAACCCGCTCCTGGTGGGCGATCCCGGCGTCGGCAAGACGGCGATCGCCGAGGGGCTGGCGCGCAAGATCATCCAGCACGAGGTGCCGGAGGTTCTCGCCGACGCCACCGTCTTCTCCCTCGACATGGGCACGCTGCTCGCCGGCACCCGCTACCGGGGCGACTTCGAGGAGCGCCTCAAGCAGGTGATGAAGGAGATCGAGGCGCATCCGAACGCCATCATGTTCATCGACGAGATCCACACGGTGATCGGCGCCGGTGCGACCTCGGGCGGCGCGATGGATGCCTCGAACCTGCTCAAGCCGGCCCTCGCCTCGGGCACCCTGCGCTGCATCGGCTCGACCACCTACAAGGAGTACCGCCAGTACTTCGAGAAGGACCGGGCCCTGGTTCGCCGCTTCCAGAAGATCGACGTGAACGAGCCCTCGATCCCGGACGCGATCGAGATCCTCAAGGGTCTGCGGCCCTACTTCGAGGAATTCCACAAGCTCAAGTACACGACCGACGCCGTGAAGGCCGCGGTGGAGCTGTCGGCCCGCTACATCAGCGACCGCAAGCTGCCCGACAAGGCGATCGACGTGATCGACGAGACCGGCGCCTCGCAGATGCTGGTGCCGGAGGGGCGCCGCAAGCGCACGATCGGCGTGAAGGAGGTGGAGGCCACCATCGCCACGATGGCGCGCATCCCCCCGAAGACCGTGTCGAAGGACGACGCGGTGGTGCTGGCGAACCTGACCGACAGCCTCAAGCGCGTCGTCTACGGCCAGGACAACGCCATCGAGGCGCTCACCGCCTCGATCAAGCTCGCCCGCGCCGGCCTGCGCGACCCCGACAAGCCGATCGGCTCCTACCTGTTCGCCGGTCCGACCGGCGTCGGCAAGACCGAGGTGGCCAAGCAGCTCGCCTCCGCCCTCGGGGTCGAGATGCTGCGCTTCGACATGTCGGAATACATGGAGCGCCACACGGTCTCGCGGCTGATCGGCGCGCCTCCCGGCTATGTCGGCTTCGACCAGGGCGGCCTGCTCACCGACGGGGTCGACCAGCATCCGCACTGCGTCCTCCTGCTCGACGAGATCGAGAAGGCGCATCCGGACCTGTTCAACATCCTGCTGCAGGTCATGGATCACGGGAAGCTCACCGACCACAATGGCAAGCAGGTGGATTTCCGCAACGTCATCATCATCATGACGTCGAATGCGGGCGCCGCCGACCTCGCCCGGGCGGCCTTCGGCTTCACGCAGAGCAAGCGGACCGGGGACGACCACGAGGCGATCAACCGCCTGTTCGCGCCGGAATTCCGCAACCGGCTCGACGCGATCGTGTCCTTCGGCCACCTGCCCAAGGAGGTGGTCTCGAAGGTGGTGGACAAGTTCGTCCTCCAGCTGGAGGCGCAGCTCGCCGACCGCAACGTCACGATCGAGCTCTCGGACGAGGCCCGCGAGTGGCTCGTCGAGCACGGCTACGACGAGACCATGGGCGCCCGCCCGATGGCCCGCCTGATCCAGGCCACCATCAAGACCCCGCTCGCCGACGAGGTGCTGTTCGGCAAGCTCAAGGATGGCGGCGCGGTGCGGGTGATCGTGAAGCGGCCGGAGGGCGAGAAGCCGTCGCTCTGCTTCGACTTCCCGGCCGGGCCGGTGACGCCCAAGCCCGAGAAGGACGTCACCATCGCGGCCAAGAAGAAGCGCCCGCGGCCGCGGGCGGCGCCCAAGAAGCCGAAGGACAATGGCGGCTCCGGCGGCAGCGGCGGCGTCCGCACCGTTCCGAAGGTGCCGCTGGTGCGGGCCTGAGGCGCGGCCCGCCGGCCGGGCGGGCTCGCCCGCGGCCGGCGGATCGTCTATGAGCGTGTGGCGCCATGGTCGTCCCGGTGAGGTGCCTCGCCGGGACGTTCCGTTTCAGGAGAGGCTCGCGGCCCCGCTCGCCGGGGCCGGACCAGGGACGAGAGTTCACGCATGACCGGCGACCTCAACGAGGGTCCCCTCGCGCCGGCGACGACGGTCGCGCCGCCGCCGAAGCTCAGCCGCCGCGAGAAGCGCCGCCAGCGCCGCCGCCGGCGCATCATCGGCGAGGAGATCCTGGCCTGGATCCTCGTGCCCCTGATCGTGCTGGCCGGTTACTGGGCCTTCGCCGGCGCGCTTTCCTTCTTCGGCACGACCCCGACCGCGTTCTTCGACCAGATGATGCAGGTCAAGGACGCGCTCCAGAAGAAGCAGAAGCCCTGAGGCGGGCGGCCGCCCGGGCCGCGCTGGGCGGCAGGGCCGAGGCGCCGTCGGCCGCGGCAACGGCGCCGTCCCGCGAGGGGAGGGGGCCGGATCGCTCCCGCGCGGCGCCGGGCTCGCGCCCGCGCGCGACGCCGACCGTCACGCCCGCGTAGAATCCCGTGAAATCTTCGGCCCGCGCCGCGCCCGCGACCAGGCCCAGAACGCACGAAGCGGCGGCTCCGAGGAACCGCCGCTTCGTCGATGCGATCGCTCCGTGACGGATCACTCCGCGACGGTGATGCTCTGCGCCTCGCGGCCCTTCTGGCCCTCGACCACGCCCATCGTCACCTGCTGGCCCTCGGCCAGGGAGTCGAGGCCGGCGCGGGCGAGCGCCGAGCGGTGAACGAAGACGTCCTTGCCGCCGTCCTTCACCGACACGAAGCCGAAGCCCTTGGCCGGGTCGTACCACTTCACGGTGCCGCTCATCTCGGTGGAGGGGCCGCTCGCGAAGCGCCCGCCACCGCCGCCGCCACCGCCGCCAGCGCCGTAGCCGCCACCGCCGCCGCCGAAGCCGCCCGCGCGGGGCGGACGCGGCCCGCGGGCCGCCGGGGCCTCGGCCGTGCTGGTGTCGACGCTGGTGATGTTGGTGACCTGCGGGCCCTTCTGCCCCTGAGCCGTCTGGACGGTCAGGCGCGTGCCGGGCAGCAGATCCGCATGGCCGGCCGCCTCGACGGCGCGGATGTGGAGGAAGGCATCGCCCGAACCGTCACCCAGTTCGACGAAGCCGAAGCCCTTCTCCTTGTTGAACCACTTGACCGTCGCGTCACGCTCCGGCCCGGAGGGAATGCTGCTGCGGGCCGGACCGCGGTCGAACCCACCGCCGCCGAAGCCGCCGCCATAGCCACCGCCACCGTATCCCCCTGACGGAACCTGATCCGGCCACCGCGGCTCAGGCGCACCATCATCGAAGCCGCGACGACGCGGCTCCCTAAAATCACGACCACGTCCCATTTAGAAGCTCGCCAAAAACGTAACCCGCCGACCCCATTCCGTGCCACGCGCCGCTGCATCTCTCAGACGGTATCGTGACACGACTCCATTCCCGGTTGCGGTGACCAAGACGTCCGCCACAGTCCTGACGCAACTCAGACCGTACCGCAAGGCGGATCTGCCCGGCGTGGCGACGACATGGCTACTCTCTCACGATCCGTTACGGATTGACAGACCGAATCGGAGGTGGCTCGCATGGAAATGGCGCCCCCGGCGCGTCTTTGTGGCGCGGGCCGGTTGCGCGCGCCGATCCGGGGGGTGTGGCGCCTCATGGGCGATTCGGTGGCGGAGGCGATCCGCTCGCGGCGGGCGGTGCGGGCCTTCCGGCCGGATCCGGTGCCGGCCGGCACGGTGCGCGCCCTGCTCGACCTCGCCGCGCGGGCCCCGAGCGGCAGCAACATGCAGCCCTGGCGGGCCTACGCCGTGACGGGTGGCGTGCGGGAGGCGCTCTGCGAGGCGCTGGTGGCGGCCTACCTCGCCGGGGACGTGGGCGAGCCGGCCCATCGCTACTACCCGGAGGAGTTTTTCGAGCCCTATCGCGGCCGGCGGCGCGCGGTGGGTCTCGGGCTCTACGCGCTGCTCGCCATCCCGAAGGGCGATTCGGAGCGGATGCGGGCGCAGCACGCCCGCAACTTCCGCTTCTTCGACGCGCCGGTGGGGCTGGTCTTCACCATCGACCGGCGCCTCGCGGTCGGCAGCTGGCTCGATTACGGCGGCTTCCTGCAGACGCTGATGATCGCCGCCCGGGCGCGCGGCCTCGACACCTGCCCGCAGGCCGCCTTCGCGCCCTACCACGCGGTGATCCGCCGCCACCTGCCGCTCACGCCCGACGAGAGCGTGGTCTGCGGCATGGCGCTCGGCTACGCCGACCCGGAGGCGCCGGAGAACCGGCTGCTGCCGGAGCGCGAGCCGGTGGAGGGGTTCGCCACCCTGCTCGGGTTCTGACACGGGATCCGCTTCGATCAAACGGATCCCGAACAGACCTCAGGCGCTCAGCGCCTCCTTGGAGCGCTCGGCCCGCTTGCGGTCGTTGGGATCGAGCACGGCCTTGCGCAGCCGGATCGATTTCGGGGTCACCTCGACGAGTTCGTCGTCCTGGATCCAGGCCAGCGAGCGCTCGAGGGTCATGCGGATCGGCGGCGTCAGGCGCACCGCCTCGTCCTTCGAGGTGGTGCGGATGTTGGTCAGCTTCTTGCCCTTGAGCACGTTCACCTCGAGATCGTTCTCGCGGTTGTGCTCACCCACGATCATGCCCTGGTACACTTTCCAGCCCGGCTCGATCATCATCGGGCCGCGATCCTCCAGGTTCCAGAGCGCGTACGCCACCGCCTCGCCCTGGTCGTTGGAGATCAGCACGCCGTTGCGCCGGCCCGGGATCTCGCCCTTGAAGGGCTCGTAGGCCTTGAACAGGCGGTTCATGATCGCGGTGCCGCGGGTGTCGGTCAGCAGCTCGCTCTGGTAGCCGATCAGGCCGCGGGTCGGGGCGTGGAAGACGAGGCGCAGCCGGTTGCCGCCGGAGGGGCGCATCTCCAGCATGTCGCCCTTGCGCTCGGACATCTTCTGCACGACGACGCCCGAATGCTCCTCGTCGACGTCGATCACCACCTCCTCGATCGGCTCCAGGAGGTTGTCGGCCTCGTCGCGCTCGAAGACGACGCGCGGCCGCGACACCGCGAGCTCGAACCCTTCGCGCCGCATCGTCTCGATCAGGATCGAGAGCTGCAGCTCGCCGCGCCCCGAGACGTGGAACGAGTCCTTGTCGGCCGCCTCCTCGATCTTGAGCGTGATGTTGCCCTCCGCCTCCTTGAACAGGCGGTCGCGGATCATGCGGCTCGTGACCTTGTCGCCCTCGGTGCCGGCGAGCGGCGAGTCGTTGACGATGAAGGACATGGTCACGGTCGGCGGGTCGATCGGCTGGGCCTGGATCGGGGTCTCGTTCGCCGGGTCGCAGAACGTGTCCGACACCGTGCCCTTGGTGAGGCCCGCGATCGACACGATGTCGCCCGCCTCGCCGACCTCGATCGGCTGGCGCTCCAGGCCGCGGAAGGCGAGGATCTTCGAGATCCGGCCCGTCTCCACCACCTTGCCGGTGCGGTCGAGGACCTTCACGCTCTGGTTCGGCTTCACGCTGCCGGAGGCGATCCGCCCGGTGACGATGCGGCCGAGGAACGGGTTGGCCTCGAGCAGGGTGCCGAGCATCCGGAACGGCCCCTCCTCCACCTGCGGCGCCGGCACGTGGGCGAGGACGAGGTCGAAGAGCGGCCCCATGCCGTCCTGCGGCCCCTCGGGGGAAGTCGCCATCCAGCCGTTGCGGCCCGAGCCGTACAGGATCGGGAAGTCGAGCTGCTCGTCGGTGGCGTCGAGCGCCGCGAACAGGTCGAAGACCTCGTTGACCACCTCGTCGATGCGGGCATCCGGCCGGTCGACCTTGTTGATCGCGACGATCGGGCGCAGGCCGATCTTGAGCGCCTTCGAGACCACGAACTTGGTCTGCGGCATCGGCCCCTCGGCCGCGTCCACCAGCACGATCACGCCGTCGACCATCGAGAGGATGCGCTCGACCTCGCCGCCGAAATCGGCGTGGCCGGGCGTGTCGACGATGTTGATCCGGGTGTCCTTCCAGACGACCGAGGTCGCCTTGGCCAGGATGGTGATGCCCCGCTCCTTCTCGAGGTCGTTCGAGTCCATCACGCGCTCCTCGACGCGCTGGTTCTCGCGGAAGGCCCCCGATTGCTGCAGGAGCTTGTCGACCAGGGTGGTCTTCCCGTGGTCGACGTGGGCGATGATGGCGATGTTGCGCAGCTTCATGGGGGGTCCGAAGCAAAAATCGCCCGGCCTGACGCGGGCCGCGGGTCGGCAGCCGGCAGGACGGGCGGGGGACATGCTGTTGCACCGCAATATAATGCGCGACGTCCCCCGGCAAGAGGGACCGATCGTCCTACTCGGCCGCGACCCGCCCCGGCGGCTCGGCCGGATGCACGTGCCCGCTCTGGATCAGCACCCGCCGCTCGGCGATGGCGCGGCGGGCCTGATCGAGCCCGAGCGTGAAGGCCGCCACCCCGGCATTGTCGATCGCGCCGGTTCCGGCCCGCGCGAGCGCGGCCGCCAGGATCTCGTCGGCCTTGTGCTCCAGGGCGAAGAGGTCGTCCTCGTTCTCCATGTCCCGGGTCGCCCGCACGATGGCGAGGAGTTCGCGCAGCAGCTCCATGTCGCGGGCGCGGGAGCGGTTCGCCGCCCGCGACACCAGGGTGGCGCCGACCGAGCCCAGGATCGAGAGCACCATGACGAGCAGGTAGAACCAGTCGCCGTAGCGCTCGAAGAAGGTCTCGATCTCGCCGTCGTAATAGGCCTCGGCGCCGGGATGCAGGGGCAGCGAGCCGCCCTTGGCGGTGTCGGGCGCCTCGATCTGGTTGGCGAGGGGCACCTCGCCGACGATGGCCGGCCGGGTGACGAAGAGGAGGCGGGTGAGTTCCGAGACGGTGGCGTCCGGGAGCTTGGCCTGCGCGACGAGGCGGTGGCTCACCCCGAGCGTCGTGAAGGCCTCGGCCGGGCGCGAGGGCGTGCCGCCGAAGGTGCCGCGGCCGACCTCGACCGATTCGAAGGCCGGCCTGCGCCGGGCGATCGCCGCCGCCTCGCCGACCGGGATGAAGCTCAGGTGCAGGCCCGCCCGCGCGACGCCGGCCACGGCGTCGGTCATCGTCGGCCCCGTGAGGGGGGCGACCACGAGCGCCGCGTCGATCCGACCCTCCTGGAGGGCGTGCCCGACCTCCTCGCCATGCGCGAGGGGAACGGTGGCGATGCTGCCCGGCGGCACCTCGTAATGCTCCAGGATGGTGGCGAGGAGCTGCGCGTTGCCGGCCTGCGGACGCACCACGCCGACGCGCCGGCCCTTGAGGTCGGCCACCTCGGAGGGACCGCCCTCGACGGTCACCAGCACGGCCGCGTCGCGGTGCAGGATGGCCACGGTCTGCGTCGTGGCCGGAATGCCGACATCCGAGCGCACCACCGCGAGGTCGGCCTTCTCGCGCTCGGCCAGGGCCGCGCTCTCGGCGACGCCGCCCGCCGGCACGACCCGCAGGCGCACGTCCTCGTGGCCGCGGGCGAGGGATTGGGCGACGGCGCCCATCATCCGCGCGTCCTCGCCTCCCGGCGGCCCGACCGCGACGCGCAGCGTCGTCGGCTGCCACGCCCACTGGTAGGCGAGCAGCCCGGCTGCCAGCAGGGCGAGCAGCGTCGCCACGGCGATCGGGATGTGACGGCGCATCATGACCGACCAAGGTGCGGCGCCACCCGGCCCGCGGCAAGGGGCCGTGACGCGACGCCCGCGGGCCGCCATCCAGCGGGACGGCCCGGCCGGTGCCGCGATGGCCGCGGCGGGGGCGCGACCGCTCCTCCTCGGACACCACGTCCGGGACGAGGCCTAAGCGGAACGGGATTCGGCAATTCCGCTTGGCCGATTGTGTCCGCACGATTTTTCGCCGCCGACGCGGTGACCGCCTCGGCCCATGGTGCTCAGGTCAGACCGCCGCGCGGGCGGTGAGCGCGATCAGGGCGAGGAGCCCCGCGCCGAGGAGCGGCCCGAGGGAGGCCGCCACCAGGGCGGCCCTGTCGAAGGCCGGCGCCGCCGCGTAGCGCTTCGTCTCGGTCCCGTGCGGCCTGAGGAGCGGCGGCGGAGCGCCGCGCGCCGCCGCTCCCGGCGTCCAACTCTGTTGCATGCCCGCGTCCCTGCCCGCGTGGGCCGCTCGCGCGGCCGTCGCGGATCGCCGTTTCTGGTCCCCGCATCACAGACGCCGCGGGTGAAGAGGGCGTAAACCGGGCAGGCGCCGCCGGGATCGTCGTAAACGGGCCGTTCTCCCGATCGGCGAAACGCGCGTCGGCCGCCCGGTCCGGCACCGTCAGCCGACGAATTGCTTCGCAATGCGGGTTCCGGCGTCGCTCACGCGCCGCGCGGGCGTGTCATGCGCCGTCCGGACGTGATCGTTCGGACAGCGGATCAGAGGCCCAGATAGGCCGCGGTCACGGCCGGGTCGCGGGCGATCGCCGCCGCGGGGCCGCGCAGGCGGATGCGCCCGGTCTCCAGAACGTAGGCCTCGTCCGCGATGGCGAGCGCCGCCCCGGCATTCTGCTCCACGAGCAGGATGGTGCGGCCCTCAGCCCGCAGGGCCGCGATGATGGCGAAGATCTCCTCCACGATCAGCGGCGCCAGACCCATCGAGGGCTCGTCGAGGAGGAGCAGCTTCGGCTCGGCCATCAGGGCGCGGCCCATGGCGAGCATCTGCTGCTCGCCTCCCGAGAGGTAGCCCGCCTGCTGCGACAGCCGCTCCCCGAGGCGGGGGAAGCGGGCCACCACCGCCTCCTGCCGCCGCGCCGCCTCGGCGCCGCCGACGTGGTAGCCGCCCAGGCGCAGGTTCTCGGCCACGCTCATGTTGGCGAAGACCTGCCGGCCCTCCGGCACCTGCACGATGCCGCGCCGGGCGATGCGGTGGGCGGGCTCGCCCGCGAGGTCGCTGCCGTCCTCGCCCCAGCGGATCGCGCCGGCCCGGGGCGTCATCAGACCCGAGAGGCCGCGCAGGATCGTGGTCTTGCCGGCCCCGTTCGAGCCGATCAGCGAGACGATGCGGCCCCGCGGCACGGCGAGGTCGATGCCGTGGATCACGTCCGCCCGGCCGTAGCCGAGGGTCAGGCCCGTGACGCTGAGCAGCGCCGTCACGGGGCGACTCCCTCGGCGGCCTTGGTGCCCAGATAGGCCTCGATCACGGCCGGGTGGGCGCGCACCTCCGCCGGGGTGCCGTCCGCGATGCGGCGGCCGAAATTCAGGACGGTCAGGCGGTCGCACAGGCTCATGACGAGGGGCATATCGTGCTCCACGAGGAGCAGGGTGAGGCCGCGCTCGTCGCGCAGGCGGCGCAACAGGGCGAGGAGCGCGTGGGTCTCGGCCGGGTTCATCCCCGCCGCCGGCTCGTCGAGGAGGACGAGGCGCGGCTCGCAGGCGAGCGCCCGGGCGATCTCGAGCCGGCGCTGGTCGCCGTAGGGCAGGCTGCCGGCCCGGCGCTCCGCCGCCTCGGCGAGGCCCACGAAGGCGAGCAGGTCGCGGGCGCGGGCCTTGGCGGCGCGCTCCTCGGCCCGGAAGCCGGGGCTGCGCCACAGGATGCCGAGCCCGGAGGAGAGCCGCGCGTGCATGCCGGTCATCACGTTCTCCAGCACCGTCATCTCCGAGAAGATGCGGATGTTCTGGAAGGTGCGGGCGAGGCCGCGCGCCGTACGCCGGTAGGGCGGCAGCCCGTCGAGGGGCCGGCCGTCGAGCTGGATGCGGCCGGCGCTCGGCGCGAGCACGCCCGAGAGCAGGTTGAACAGGGTGGTCTTGCCGGCCCCGTTCGGGCCGATCAGCCCGTGCACCGTGCCCGGGCTGACCGTGAAGTCGACGGAATCCACCGCGACGAGGCCCTGGAAGCGGCGGGTCAGGCCCTCGACCGCGAGGAGGGGGGGGCTGCTCATCGGGCCCCCGTCCGGGCGATGCGCCAGGGCAGGATGCCCCGCGGCATGAACAGGACCGCCAGCACGATGATGAGGCCGTTCACCATCAGGCGGAAATCGGCGAGCGGGCGCAGCACCTCGGGCAGGAGCGTCAGGATCGCGGCGCCGAGCACCGGCGCCACCGGCGAGCCGATCCCGCCCAGGAGCGCGTAGCTCAGGATCGTCACCGCGGTCTCGAACCCGTACTCGTTGGGGCCGATGAAGGAGGAGACGTGGGCCGACAGGCAGCCCGCGAGGCCGGCGAGGGCCGAGGAGACCACGAGGGCGGTCATGCGGTAGCGCGGCAGGTTCACGCCCATCACGCCGGCCGCGGCCTCGTCCTCCCGCATCGCCTCCATGGCGCGCCCGATCCGCGAGCGGGCGATCAGCACGAGGGCGAGGAGCGCCGCCGCGAGCGTGCCGTAGATCGCCCCGACCCCGCCCTTCTCGGGGATGCCCGAGAGGCCGAGCGCCCCGCCCGCGTAGTCCCAGTTGAGGAAGACGATCCGGGTGATCTCGCCCAGTCCGATCGTCGCGATGGCGAGGTAGACGCCGGTGAGCCGCAGGGTCGGGCCGCCGACCACGAGGGCGATCAGCGCCGGCACCGCGGCGGCGCCCGCCATCGCGACCGGGAACGGCACGCCGGCCTTCACGGTGAGGAGCGCGCCCGTGTAGGCGCCGACCCCCATGAAGGCCGCCTGGCCGAGCGAGAGCTGGCCCACCGCCAGCACCACGTAGATCGACAGCGCCAGGATGCCGTTCACCCCGATCCCGTGGATCAGGCTCTGGTAGGTCCAGTAGAGATCGTCGAGGGTCTCCCACATGGCGGCCTCCCTCAGGCGCGCTTGGCGGCCGCGCGGCCGAACAGGCCCATCGGCCGGAACCACAGCGTGGCCACGAGGAGCGCGAAGGCGGTGAGGTCCTTGAAGGTCGAGGAGATGTAGGCGGCGGTGAGCACCTCGGCGAAGCCGAGGAGGAGGCCGGCCACCAGGGCGCCGCGCAGGTCCCCGAGCCCGCCCACGATGATCACCGCGAAGCCCCGCAGCATCATGTGCTCGCCCATGAAGGGCTGGATGGCGTTGAAGTTGAGGCCGACGAGGACGCCCGCCGCGCCGCCGATCGCCCCCGACAGGAACGAGACCACCCGCACCATCAGGCCGCCGTTGATGCCCATCAGCGCCGCCGCCTCCGGGTTCTCGGCGACGGCCCGGATGGCGAGGCCGAGGCGCGAGCCGCGCACCAGCGCCAGCAGGGCGGCGACGAACAGGAAGGCCGCGCCGATGATCAGGAGCTGGGTCGTGCCGACCCGCACGCTGCCGAGGCTGTAGGCGCCGCCGTCGAAGATCGCGGCGGGGAAGCGGCGGATCTCGGTGCCGAGCCAGGCGGCCATGCCGGCATAGAGGAAGAGCGTCGCCCCGAGCGTGACCATCAGCGAGGCCAGTTCGGGGGCCTTGGCCCGGCGCAGGCGCGTGAGGAGCAGGCTGTCGATCGCCACCGCGACGAGGCCCGCCACCAGGGCGCCGACCGGCAGGGCAGCGGCGATGCCGAGCCCGAGCCCCTGCGTGGTCCACAGGGCCGCGAAGGCCCCGAGGGCGAAGTAGACGCCGTAGGTGAGGTTGATGACCCCCATCACGCCGAACATCAGGGTGAAGCCGACGGCGAAGAGCGCGTAGGTCGCGCCGAGGACGACGCCGTTGACGAGCTGCTGCTCAAGCATGGGACGCGTTCGGCATGGAGCCTTCGAATGGAGCCCGCGATCGGGGTGCGGCGGAGCGTGTGGATGGGCGCGGGGAGCCGCGCGCCGGCCGGGCGGCGCCGCGCGCCCCACCTCCCGCGCGGGGGTCCCGCGCGGGGGAGCGCGCCGCTCCCCGCCTCACCGGCTCGCGGCCGGGCTCACTCCAGCAGCTGGAACTTGCCGCCCTTCATGGTGAGGACCACGACGCCCGACGTGTCGGCCGGGTCCCGGCTCTCCGAGAAGGAGAACGGCCCCATCACGCCGCTGTGCTTCACCTTGATGAGCGCGTCCTTGATCTTCTCGGAATCCGGCGCCCCGGCCGCGTCGATCGCCTTGGCGACGATGAACAGGGTGTCGTAGGCCTGGGCCGCGAACTGGTCGGGGCTGTCGCCGCTGTACTTCTCGCGGAAGGCGGCCACGAAGGCCTGGTTCGCCGGATCCTTCTTGCCGACGAACCAGGGGCTGCCGACGATGGTGCCGTCCGCCGCCGCGCCGGCGATCTCGCCGAGCTTGGGCGAGTTGAGGCCGTTGCCGCCGATGATGAACACCTTCGGGTCGATGCCGAGCTGCCGGGCCTGGAGCGCGATGCCGGACGCCGCCTCCACCAGCGCCGACAGCACGATCGCGTCCGGGTTCAGGCCCTTGATCTTGGTGAGCTGGGCCGAGAAGTCGGTGTCCTTCGACCCGAAGGTCTCGGTGGTCAGGGTCTCGATGCCGAGCTTCTCGAGCCCGGCCTTCATCACGTCGTAGGCCGACTTGGTGAAGGCGTCGTCGTTGCCGTACATCACGGCGACGCGCTTGACGCCGAACTTCTCCTTGGCGGTCCGCAGCGTCACCGGGATGACGTCGGCCTCGGGCAGCGAGGTGCGGAACACGTAGGGGCCGATCGCCGTGATGCCGTTGGCCGTGGTGGAGGTGCCGACGATCGGCACCTTGCGCTCGTTGGCGACCGGCCCGGCGGCGAACATCTCGTTCGACAGGGTCGGTCCGAGGATCAGCGGGACCTTGTCGCGGCCGATCAGCTTGCGGGCGGCGTTGAGCGCCTGCTCCTTGGCGCCGGCCGAGTCCTCGTAGGCGAGGGCGAGCGGCCGCCCGCCGAGCACGCCGCCGTTCCGGTTGATCTCCGCGAGCGCGAGGTCGAAGCCGCGCTGGATCGCGACGCCGTAGCGGCTGTTCGGCCCGGTCAGGATCTCGATGGCCCCGAGCTTCACCGGCGACTTGTCCTGCGCGCCCGCGCCCGCGACCGCACCGAGCAGCATCGCTGCCGCCGTCATCCCCTTCATCAGCGAGCGCATCCGCTCCTCCCTCCGCACTGCCCGCCCGCGCCGCAAACTGCCGCACAACGCGGCGCGGTGCCGGTCTTCTCGGCGGGGCGAACGCTGCCTTAGAGCAGGCGCGGGTCTCGGACAATCGTCGTATCGACCTCGAATCGCGGCGGAGCGCGCCGCGGCGGCGGCGGGCGGCCCGGTCTCGCGACCTTCGCGACGAGAAAGGCGGACCGCGACGGGTCCGCCCGCTTTCCTCACGCCGCGGCGCGGACCGTCACAGCGCCCGGTCGAAGCGCAGTTCGCCCGCCTGCGACTTGATCACCAGCTGCGACCCGACCAGGTCCCACTGCGCCGAGGTGCGTAACGCCGTGAAGAACTGCATCTCCGTGGCGGCGAGGCCCTTGTCGCAGGCTTTCTTGGTGATCGCGAGCGGGCCGACCGCGAGGTGCTGCTCCTTCAGCGGGAAGGCCGTCGCCGCGAAGGTGTTGCAGCCGCCGAAGCCGCGGGCGCGGTACTGCTTGTCGATGATGAAGCTCGGCCGCTCGCTGCTCGGGAAGGGCTTGCCGTTCAGGCTGACCGCCGTCCAGGTGGAGTCGAGCGGGAAGATCTTCTCCTGCGCCTTGGCGGGCGGGATGTACTGCTTCTGCTCCGACTTGTCGCGGTTCTTCTGGCCGTAACCCAGGATCGCCTGCGCCGACGCCGAGGTGGCGCTCGCCACCTGAGCGGCGAACGCCACGAGCGCGACGGCACCGGCCGCAGCCGCCATCCGCATCGTCATCATCATTGCCCCATCGAGCCTTGCTGTTGGGGCGGGACTCTAGTCAGGCCGGCATGGCCATGCAACCCACCGGAGCCCTGCGCATTCGCGCGCGCGGCCACCAATCGAGACTCTTCGAAGACTGTTGCAATTTTGCAGCAAGCTTGGCTGTAGGGTGGAACTTGGGATGAATAGCCGGAACGACAAGCTTGACCATGCCGCAACGAACGGCCGGCTGGCGCGGGGGCGGCGGCCTGCTATGAATCGGCGCAGTCGCAACGAGCGAGAGGGATGGCTGTGAGCGGTGGGATTGACGTGACGGGCGGTCAGGTGCGGCAGGCGCGGGACCTGCTCGGGTGGTCCGAGACGGATCTGGCGCTGCGCGCCAACGTCGATGCCGGGGTGATCCGCAGCTTCGAGTCGGGTGGTTACCCGCCCTCCCGCCACCAGCGCGACGCGCTGCGCCGCGCGCTGGTGGCGGCGGGCGTCGCCTTCAGCGCGCATGGCGAGCCCTGCGCGCGGCTGCGCGGCGCCGGCGCGGTCCAGGACGGCATCCACCCGCGCGAGCTCACCACCGAGAACGACGACGGCAGCGCCTGAGCCCCCGCGCAACGGTCCGCCGCGCGTCCCGCTGAGATCCGCGTTCCCGCATCATCTTTGCCGCCGGACCGGCGACCGCTTCGGCGCCTGATGCTCAGGCGGCGAGCGCCAGGGCCTTGAGGTCGAAGGCCGGGTCGGCCGCCTGGTCGGGGCTCGGGCTCACCCCGGCCTGGATCAGCCGGCGGGCGATCATGTGGTCGGCCGGGCGGTTGAGCGACTCGACGCAGGTGAGCCGCTCGCCGCGGTAGCGGAAGACCGAGAAGCCCGCCCCGGCCGCGCCGCGCCGCACGACCGCGTCGTCCGGGCGGCTCAGCCCCGCCATCTGCAGCTTCAGCGCGCCCTGGTCGCTCCAGAACCACGGCACCGCCGCGTAGGCGGCGGGCCGGCCGGTGAGGCGCGCGGCGACGCAGCGCGCCCCGTCGACCGCGTTCTGCACCGACTCGATGCGCACCCGCGCGCCGTCCGCGTGGGGGGAGGGGTGGGCCGCGCAATCGCCGATGGCCGAGACGGCGGGGTCCTCGGTGGCCAGCATCGCGTCGACGTGGATGCCGTTGCCGGTCGCGAGCCCGGCCGCCTCGGCGAGGTCCTGGTTGGGCAGGACGCCGATGCCGACGAGGACGAGGTCGGCCTCGACCGTGCTCCCGTCGCCGAGCACGACGCCGCGGGCGCGCGTCTCGCCGGCGATGCCCCGGACGGTCGCGCCGAAGCGGAACCGCACCCCGGCGGCCTCGTGCGCGGCCACGACCGCGCCGGCCATCTCGGGCGACAGCGCCCGGGCCAGCGCCCGGTCGAGCCCCTCGATCACCGTGACGGACAGGCCCCGCGCGGCGCAGACTGCCGCGAATTCGAGCCCGATGAACCCGGCCCCGACCACGGCGACCCGGGCGATCCCGGGGAGCGCCGCCCTCAGCGCGTCGGCCTCGGCGAGGCTGCGCAGCTGGAACAGGCCGGGCAGCTCCGCCCCGGGCACCGGGAGCGGCCGGTTGCGGGCGCCGGTGGCGAGCACGAGCTGTTCGTAGGCGACCGCCTCCCCGGAGGCGAGCAGCACCTGCCGCGCGGAGCGGTCGATCGCGCTCACGCGCTCGCCCGCGCGGACCCGGATCCCGTGCTCGGCGTAGTAGGCGGGGGGACGCAGCTGCAGGCCCTCCGCATCGGTCTTGCCAGCCAGGTAGGCCTTGGAGAGGGGCGGGCGGCCGTAGGGCAGCCCCGGCTCGTCGCCGATCAGGGTCACCGGGCCGCGATAGCCGCCCTCGCGCAGGGAGGCCCCGAGCTGGAACCCCCCCTGACCGGCGCCCACCACCACGATGCCGTCCATGCCCACCTCCCCGGTTCCGGGGCGCGGGCCGCGGCTCCCGGATCGCTACTGCGCCAGCGCGGCGAGCACCGCCTCGCCGCGGACGAGCTCCGTCAGCCGGGCCTTGAGGTCCGAGAAGGCGGGGCTCGTCTTCACCGTGTAGTGGCGCGGATGCGGAAGGTCGACCGGCACGTCGGCCTTGATGCGGCCCGGGCGGGCGGTCATGACCACGACCCGCGAGGCCATGAACACCGCCTCCTCGATGTCGTGGGTGACGAAGATCACCGTCTTGCGCTCCCGCTCCCAGAGGTCGAGCAGCAATTCCTGCATCAGGCCGCGGGTCTGGGTGTCGAGGGCGCCGAAGGGCTCGTCGAGGAGCAGGATCGCCGGATCGTTGGCGAGCGCCCGGGCGATGGCGGTGCGCTGCTGCATGCCGCCGGAGAGCTGCTTGGGGTAATGCGCCTCGAAGCCGCGCAGCCCGACCTTGTCGAGGAAGGAGGCCACGATCTCGCGCCGCTCGGGGGCGGGCAGGCCCCGCTCGCGCAGGCCGAAGCCGATATTCTCCGCGACGGTCAGCCAGGGAAACAGCGTGTAGGACTGGAACACCATGCCGCGGTCCGGCCCCGGGCGGCGCACCTCCCGCCCGCCGACGAGGACGCGCCCGCGCGTCGGCCGGTCGAGCCCGGCCACGATCCGCAGGAGCGTCGACTTCCCGCAGCCCGAGGGGCCCAGGAGGGTGATGAAGTCGTTGGGCGCCACGGCGAGGTCGGTCGGGTCGAGGGCGCGCAGGGGCGCACGCCCGGCGACGCCCGGGAAGACCCGCGCCACGCCCTCGATCGCGACGGCGGCGGGGGCGCTCACGCGAGCTTCCAGCGGAAGAGCTGCCGGTTCAGCGCCTTGAACAGGAAGTCCGAGGCGAGACCGATCAGGCCGATGACGATGATGCCGAAGATGATCTGGCCGGTGGCGAGCAGCGCCTGGCTCTCGATGATCATGTGGCCGATGCCCGAGGAGGAGCCGATCAGCTCGGCGACGATCACGTAGGTCCAGGCCCAGCCGAGCACGAGCCGCAGGGTTTCGGCGATGTCCGGCGCGGTCGCGGGGATCAGCACCCGCCGGATGATGCCGGAATCGCCCGCGCCCAGCGTGTAGGCCGCCTCGACCAGGTCGCGGCGCACCGCGCCGACCGCCACCGCCACCATCAGGACGATCTGGAACACCGAGCCGATGAAGATGACGAGCAGCTTCTGCATCTCGCCGATCCCGGCCCACAGGATCAGCAGCGGCACGAAGGCTGAGGCCGGCAGGTAGCGGGCGAAGGAGACGAAGGGTTCGAGGAAGGCCTCGACCGGCTTGTAGGCCCCCATCAGGATGCCGAGGGGCACCGCCACCGCGGAGGCGAGGAGGAAGCCGCCGAGCACCCGCCAGACCGTCATGCCGATATCCGACAGGAAGCCGAACCGCGTCAGCAGCAGCCAGCCGTCCCGCACCATCGCGATCGGGTCGGCCAGGAACGTCGCCGGCACGAAGCCGCCGAGCGTCGCGAGGCTCCAGGCGCCCACGAAGACCACGAAGAAGCCGAGCCCGAGCGCCGCGCGCGCGGCCGGACCGACCGGCTCCAGCGGACGCATCGCGCTCACTTCACGAAGCTTGCGTCGAACAGGCCGTCGATCTCCGGTTTCTGCTTGATGATCCCGACCTCCAGGAGCAGGTCGGCCGCCTCGGCGGAGAACGCCTGGAGCGGGCCGGCGAAGGCGGCCCGGTTCGCCTCCCGATCCTGCCAGCGCAGGAACTTCGCCGAGGCGGCGAAGGCCTCGCCGGTCTGCTTCACGTCGGCGCCCATGATCTCGTAGGCCTTGGCCGGATCCTTGGCGATCAGGTCGAGGGCCTCGAAGTAGCTCTCGGCGAGCGCCTTGGCGGCTTTGGGGTTCTGGGCGAGGAAGTCCGGCGTGCAGCCGAACGTGTCCATGACGATCGGGTAGTCGAGGGTGGTGGCGATGATCTTGCCCGCCTGGGGCGCCGCCCGCACCGAGGAGAGATAGGGCTCGTAGGTCATCGCCGCGTCGTTCTGGCCGGCGATGAAGGCCTGGGCGGCCGGGCCGGGCTCCAGGTTGACCACCTTCACGTCCTTGAGGGACAGGCCGTTCGCCTTCAGCATCCAGGCGAGGGCGAAGTAGGGCGAGGTGCCCGGCACCGAGGCCGCCACGGTCTTGCCCTTCAGGTCCTTGATCGAGCCGATCTCGCCGCGCACCGCCATGCCGTCGGCGCCGTAGGACTTGTCGAGCTGGAAGATCTGCTTGGTCGGCACGCCGTTCGCGTTCCAGGCCACCCAGGTCTCGACCGTGGTGGCGGCGCATTGCACGTCGCCCGAGCGGATGGCGAGGTGGCGGCTGCCCTGCGGGATCTTCTTGATGGTGACGTCGAGGCCGTTCTTCCGGAACAGGCCGGCCTCCTTGGCCAGGGTGAGCGGGGCGAAGCCCGTCCAGCCGCTGATGCCGATGGTGACCTTGGTCTCCTGCGCGTAGGCCGGCGCGGCGATCGCCGCGGCGAGACAGAACCCGATCGCTGCCCTTCTCATCCGGTGTCTCCACTGTCCCGGTGGTCAGACTTTCGTAGCGGCGCCGCCCGCTTTTGTATAGACATATTGGCGGGCAGCCTGCCTCTCGGACGGGCAGGGACGCTCCGCCCGCCCGGTGGGCCGCTTGCCGTGCCATGCCGTGCCGGCCAGCCGCTCCCCGCCGTAACATTCGATAATGTCATAGATTACGTTTTAATATAATGGCAATGCATACGTAAATATTCATTGGTCGTTGGGTGGCGGCGCGGAGTTTTGCATGGGGGATGATCCGAGCGCCGAAATTGTACGCTCGCTGATCGACGCGATCGGGCGCAGCGTCGTGATCGAGGACAGGATCGCGAACGAGTACGCGCATCTGGCGCATCTGTGCGCGACGGCGGGGGGCGAGGCGGGCGGGCCGGATTTCCGGCAACTGGCGCGCCGCTACCGCGCCCGCGCCCTGGAGAGCGCCGGCCACCTGGCCGCGCTGAACGACCGCTACGGGCACGCGCTGCGCACGCGCTGGCGCACCGGGCGAGAGGACGAGTGGTAGGGCCGGGTCGGCGAGATCGGCATCGCCCCGCCAGGGTGCCGGCCGGCGCTCCCGGCCGAATCCCGCTCAGCCGAGCGGCATCTCCAGCACGAAGCGGGCACCCGGGTGATTCGGCTCGGCCGAGAGCCGCCCGTCGAGCTGGCGGGTGAGGTTGTTGATGATCTTGAGGCCGAGGCTGCGCTGGCGCGCATGCACGTCGAAGCCCGGGGGCAGGCCGACGCCCTGGTCCGCGACGTCGACCCGCATCATGTCCTCGCTCACCCGCACGGTGACCCGCACCGGGCCGGTCCCGCCCGGATAGGCGTACTTCACCGCGTTGGTGACGAGTTCGTTCACCATCAGCCCGATCGGGATCGCCTGATCGGCGGCGATGACGTGCGGGTCGGCCTCGCAGTGGAGGGGGTGGTGCGGCGCCGCCTCCTGCAGCTTGCCGACGAGTTCGCGCACGAAGCCCGCCACCTCGACCGTGCCCACGTGCAGGCCGCGCCAGAGATGGTCGTGCACCTGCGCCACGGTGGCGATGCGCGCCCCCGCATCCTCCAGGGCGAAGCGCACCTCGTCCGAATGGGTGTCCCGCGCTTGCAGCCGCAGCAGGCCCGCCACGACCCCGAGACTGTTCTTGACCCGGTGGCTCATCTCGCGGGCGAGCAGCGCCTGGTGGTCGAGGGCGTCGCGCAGGCGCAGGTCGGCGTGGTGGCGCTCCACCGCGAGCCCGACCAGCCCGGCGAGGCCCGCGAGGAAATCCTGGTCGGTCCGGTCGAAGCCCGGCCCGTCCCGGCCGCAGACTTCGAGCACCCCGTAGGCGCGCCGCCCCTCCTCGCCGAGGGGGATGGGCACGTTGACCGCGTGGTGGATCGCCGCCCCGGCGAAGGGCGCGGGCAGCCGGAAGCGGCCGCCCTCGGACAGGCCGTTCGCCAGGATCCCGGCCCCGGTGCGGAAGGCGTAGGCGGCGGGCGCGGCCTCGTCGGCCGCCGGGCAGGTCGCCCCGGTCGTCTCCTCGGGCCAGCCGGCGGCGGCCCGGATCAGGAAGTCGTGCTCGTGCGGGCGGTATTCGAGGATGTGGGCGAAGGGGGCGCCCAGCCCCTCCGCCGCCGCCTCGCAGGCGCGCCGGAGCAGGACACCGAGGTCGCGGCTCTGGAGCAGCATCCGGGGGAGCGACCCGAGGAGCCCCTGCTGCCGGAGCCGGTAGGATGGCTCGGCGCGTCCCCCCTCCGGCGTCTCCCGGTTCGACCACTCACCCGACATCGCCAGGAACCCGCACCAAAACCCGCGCCGCGGCGAGGCTGCCCCAACTCTTACGCCATCCTGCCCGCAGGACAAGCAGCCGCCCGCCGCGCGTGCCAGCGGCGCAGGGCGTCGAGGGAGACCACGCCGTCCGGCCAGGGCTCGCCCGCGAGCAGGCGGTGCGGGCGGCCCGGCTCGCCGAGATCCGACACCACGGACCCGGCCGCGCCGAGGTCGTCGGCCGGCAGGAACCGGCTCGGGGTCGCCACCACGGGCAGGCCCGCGGCCAGGGCGGCGCGCACGCCGTTCGTCGAATCCTCGAAGGCCACCGCCTCCTCCGGTCCCAGCCCGAGCCGGTCCAGGGCGAGGGCGTAGATCGCCGGCGAGGGCTTCTTCTGCGCCACCGCGTCGCCCGCCGCCACGGCGTCGAACGGCCCGTCCCGGAACAGGGACGCGATCAGGGCCTGGACGTTGTCGGCGTGGCTCGTCGTCGCGATGGCGAGGCGCAGCCCCGCTTCCTTCGCCTCGGCGACGAGCCGGCGGATGCCGGGCCGCGCCGCGAGCCGCCCCTCCGCGACCAGGGCGACGTAGGCCCGCGTCTTGGCGTCGTAGATCTCCGGCACCAGGGCGCCGATGCGCTCGACCCCGGCCGGGCGGTAAGTGGCGAGATAGTGCAGCAGCCGCTCCCGCCCCCCCGTGACCTGGAGGAGGTCGGTGTAGAGGGCCTCGTCCCAGGTGAAGGGCAGGCCGAACCGGGCGAAGGCGCGGTTGAAGGATTCCCGGTGAACGGGTTCGGTCTCGGCCAGCGTGCCGTCGACGTCGAAGATGAGGGCTTTCAGCACCGCGCGGTCTTCCCTGGGACCTTGGTACATAGCGCGGTGACCGGGCCTTGGGGAGCCGGCAAGGTTCGCCCCGGGCGGCCGCGGCGCGCGGGCCCGCCCGGGCCTTGTTCCGACATCCGGTTGATGGCTTCGCAATGCGGATGTCGGCTTCGCTCAGGCGCCGCGCTCAGGCGCCGCGCTCAGGCGCCGCGCGGGCGCGTGATCCGGGATCCGCTTCGATCAAGCGGATCCCGGATCACAGGAGCCGGCGGCGCCGCTCCACCAGCTGGAGGATCATCGGCGTCAGGATCAGCTGCATGGCGAGGTCGAGCTTGCCGCCGGGGATGACCACCGAGTTCGCCCGCGACATGAAGCTGCCGGCGATCATCGAGATCAGGTAGGGGAAGTCGATCCCCTTGGGGTCGCGGAAGCGGATGACGACCATCGACTCGTCGGCGGTCGGGATCCAGCGGGCGATGAAGGGGTTCGAGGTGTCGACGGTCGGGATGCGCTGGAAGTTGATGTCCGTGTTGGTGAATTGCGGGCAGATGACGTTCACGTAGTCGGGCATCCGGCGCAGGATCACGTCGGTCACGGCCTCGGTCGAGTAGCCGCGGGTCGCCCGGTCGCGGTGGAGCTTCTGGATCCATTCGAGGTTGATCACCGGCACGACCCCGATCTTGAGGTCGGCGTACTGGGCGATGTTGATGCGCTCGTTGTGCACCGCCCCGTGCAGCCCCTCGTAGAAGAGCAGGTCGGAATCCGGCTCGAACTCCTCCCAGGCCGAGAAGGTGCCGGGCGCGCCGCCCCAGCGCTCGGAATCGTTGCGGTCGTGGATGTAGTGGCGTGTGCGGCCGCCGCCGGTCTCGGCATAGAGGCGGAACACGCCCTCCAGCTCGTCCAGGAGGTTCGCCCGCTCGCCGAAATGGCTGAGCGTCGGCTCGGCGGCCATGGCCTTGCGCATGGTGGCGCGGTCCATGGAGTGGAACGCGTCGCCCTCGATGTAGACCGCCGTGACGCTCTCGCGCCGGAAGATCTGCTCGAAGGTGTTGCGCACCGAGGTGGTGCCGGCCCCCGAGGAGCCGGTCACGGAGATGATCGGGTGGAGGGCGGACATCGCGCGGCCGGTCGAGACTGAAGGGTTCCCCGCTCTATGGATGCCGCCTCGCGCCGCAAAACGCGACCGGCCATAAGGGGGAGGGGCCCGCGCGGCGGGCGGCGCGTCACGCGCGCAGCAGGCCGCGCTGGCCGAACAGGGGCGAGCGGGCGCCGGTGTGGCGGCGCCCGTCATGGTACTTGCCGACGCAGGCGACCTCCTCGGCGGAGCCGAACACCAGGGGCGTGCGCTGCTGCAGGTCCAGGGTCGGCAGATCGAGGATGCGGGCGTCGCGCCCGTCCGTGGCCGCGCCCCCGGCCGCCTCCATCACGAGTGCGATCGGGGCCGCCTCGTGGATGAGCCGGGTCGCGCCGTTGGCGCGCCCGCGCCGGGTCTCGCCGGGCAGGATGTGCACCCCGCCGCGGCACAGGGCCCGCTGCGCCCCGACCGCCAGGGAGGCGCACCAGCCCATGGCGAAATCCTGCCCGCGCGGCCCCTCGCTCCCGCGCAGGCAATCCTCCACGAAGGCGCGCATCGGCGCCTCCCAGAACCGGGCATTGGCCGCGTCGATGGCGTAGAGGGTGCTCGTCGGCGGGATCGCCACCGCCTCGCGGCTCAGCCGGAACGCGCCGGAGGGATCGAGGGTGAAGATCCGGGCCCCCGCGCCCCAGGTCACGGCGAGTTCGGTCCGCGGCCCGTAGGTGACGAATCCGGCCGCCACCTGGATCCGGCCGGGCTCCCGGAAGGGCGCGCCCGCGGCGGGGCGCAGCGAGAACAGGGTTCCGGCGGGCTGGTTGCCCGCGAGGTTCTCCCGGCCGTCGAGGGGCGTGAGCGCGACCGCGATCGCGCCGTCGGGCATGAGCGCCAGCGGCGCCTCGGCCTCCGGCAGGGCGAGGAGGGCGGTCGGCGTCTCCCGCAGGGCGGCGACGAAGCGGGCCTGCACCGCGGCGTCGAGGTCGTCCGGGCCGGCATCGGCGCCGCCGTCGCGCAGGAGCCGCCCCGTCCCGGCCGCCGCCTCCGCCAGCGCCGCCAGCACGGCCGCGATCGGACGATCGCCGCCAGCCACCTCGCGCGCGAGGCAGGCGTCGAGGCGAGATCCGAGCCCCATGCCGCTGTTCCTTCCGTCCCCTGCGCCCCGCCGCGGATCCGGGCCGGTCCCGAAAGCCCGCCCCGGACGCCGCGGCCTCCTCGGCGGAATGCGGGGCGATCCGCTCGCCTGTCACCCCGCGAAAACTATGGCCGGCCGGGCTCGCGGGGGCAAATCTGAAAAAACTTGCCACCGCTTTCAAAAAAAATAAGCATGGCGCGAACGTGGCAGGACGTGATGCGCAACCTCTCGCTCAAGCAGCTTCAGGCCGTTGCCTCCATCGCGCGGCTCGGGACGATGACTCGGGCGGCCCAGGAATTGAACGTGACACCCGCGGCGCTCACCGCCCGGATCAAGGCCCTGGAGGACGAGGCGGGGCTGCTGCTGTTCGACCGCACCAGCGCCGGGCTGAAGCCGACCGATGCGGGGCGCGAGATGCTGTGGGCGATCGACAGCATCAACACGGTGCTGGAGACCTGCGCGGAACGCCTGAAGGCCCTGCGGGGCGGCAGCGGCGGGCGGGTGTCGATCGGGGTCGTGTCGACGGCGAAGTACTTCGCCCCCCAGCTGATCGGCGGCTTCGTGCACCAGCATCCCTCGGTCGAGATCGACCTCGTGGTCGGCAACCGGGGAGCCACGCTCGAATCGATCCGCGACTACAAGGTCGATCTCGCGATCATGGGCCGGCCCCCGCGCGATTTCCCGATCTCGGCCGAATCCTTCGGCCCGCACCCGCTGGTGGTGATCGCCTCGCCGAGCCACCGCTTCGCCGGGCGGGTCGGCATCACCAAGGCGGAGCTCGCCGAGGAGCCGTTCCTGGTGCGCGAGTACGGGTCGGGCACCCGGACGGTGTTCGAGGAGTTCATGACCGGCGTGATGATCAAGCGGGCGCGCCTCGGCATCGACAGCGGCTCGAACGAGACCATCAAGCAGACGGTGATGGCGGGCTTCGGCATCGCGCTGATCTCCGGCCACACGGTGGCGGCGGAGGTGGCGAGCCGGCGCCTCGTCCTCCTCGACGTCGAGGGACTGCCGATCCGGCGCGAGTGGTTCGTGGTGCGCCGCGCCGACAAGGTGCTGAGCCCGGCGGCGCGGTCGCTGTGGGACTACGTGGTCAAGGAGGGCGCCTCCTGGCTGCCGACCCTGCCGCTGCGCCCGCCCGGCGCGCCGGCGGGGGCGCCGGTGGCGGCGTAGGGACGTCCTCGAAGGAGCGTGCTCCGCCATGAGACTCGGGTCGGCGCTGCACGCGAACGACACCGCGACGGGACGCAATGGGTCGCCACGACCCGCCTCATCCGCCCTGCGCATCTCAGGCAGCCCTCGGGCGACCGGCGTCGCTCCTCCGCGACTACGGTCCCGCCGGCAGGTCCTCCACCGGAACGCCCGCGGGCACGCGCCCCTGCGCCCGGAACCGCTCGCAGCCCGCCTCGGCGCGCAGGCGCGCCGCCAGCCCCTCGCGCCCGCCGAACTGGAAGCCGAGCTGGCTCGCGTAGGCGGCGCAGGCGGCCTCCTTGCGGGCCTCGTCCTCGGCCGAGAGCCGCACCGCGACGTCCGGCAGCAGGGCGAAGTCCCGGCAAAACGGCGTCTTCGGGTCGGGATGGCGCACCGTGTAGGGGAAGTCGCGCCACCACAGGACCGGCGCCGCGGGCGCGACCGCGCGCAGCGCCCGCACGAGCTGGACGTGATCGACGTGCCCCCCGATCGCCTGCGGCGCGAGGAGCAGATCGGGCGGCGTCTCGGCAGAGAGGCTGGCGAGCGCTGCGGCGAGGGCGGGGCCGATCCCGTCCTCCGGGAGGAGGTCCCCGAACAGGGCCGCGGCCGAACCGTAGCCGCGGTGCGGCGCCTCGGGCAGGGCGAGGTGGCGCGCGAGCGCCCCGAGCGACGCGCAGGCCGCCGCGTCCTCGGCCCGCCGCAGGGCCATGTAATCCACCTCCGGGCCGAGCCCCTTGTCGAGCTGGCAGGCGAGCGCGAAGCCCGTCGGACGCGCCACGCTCGCGGTGAACAGCGTCGCCACCACGACCTGCCAGCCCGCGCGGGCGAGCCGCGCCAGCGTGCCCCCGCAGGAGAAGGCCGCGTCGTCGAGATGGGGCGACAGGGCGAGGGCCAGAGGCATCAGTGCAGCATCAGAGCAGGTGCGGCTCGGCGCGGAAGCGGCAGGCGGGATCCCGCGGCAGCACCGGGTCGACCGGGTCGGGCGCGCGGCCGCGCAGGCCGGCATAGACCCCCATGATCTGCCGCCCGACCGCCGTCCAGGAATAGTCCCGGCGGCACTCCGCCAGGGCCGCCGCGGCGAGGCGGGCGCGCAGCGTCCGGTCGGTGATCACCCGGTGGAGCGCCTCCGCCAGGGCCGTCACGTCGCCCGGCTGGACCAGGAGGCCGTTCTCGCCGTCGCGCAGGCAGTCCGAGACCCCGACCGAGTGCGTCGAGACCACCGCGAGCCCGGCCGCCATCGCCTCCAGGATGGTGTTGGAGAAGCCCTCCGCGTAGGTCGGCGAGACGAAGACGTCGCCCTGCCCGTAGAGGGCCGGCACGGCGTCGTACTCCGCGTAGCCGGTGAAGCGGACCTGCGCCTCGCCGAAGCCGAGATCGGCCGCGAGCGCGCGGGCGGGCGCGACGTCGGGGCCGATCCCCGAGATCACGGCCGCGAAGGGCGTCCCGCGCAGGCGCAGCAGGCTCAGCGCGTCGAGGAAGTCGAGGACGCCTTTCCGGCGGTCGACCCGGCCGTGATAGAGGAGCCGCACCGGCTCCGCGGCCGCGCCCGGTTGCCGGCCGGGCACCGGCCGGAAGCGCTCGGTATCGACGGCGCCCGGCACGATGGTGAAGCGGGCCGGATCGGCCCCGAGCCGGTCGCAGACCTCCCGCACGAAGGAGCGCCCGCCGATCAGCAGCGCGTTGGCGCGGGCGAGCACCCGCACCATGGCGAGGCGGTGGGTCTCGCAGCAGGAGCCGACCCAGTGCCCGTCGCCGCCCTGGATCGAGACCACGTTCGGGACGCCGAGATCCTGCGAGGCGAGCAGCGTCGCCCAGCCGGTCGGGTAGCCGTACTGCGCGTGCAGGACGTCGAACGGCGCGCGCCGGTGCTCGGCCGCGATGGCCGCCACCATCGCGTCGATGTCGCGCTCGAAATCGCCCCCGTCCTGCTCGCCGCATTGTTCGAGGCCGATCACCCGCACGCCGGGAACCGGCGGCGGCGGGCCGCCGCCGTAGACCCGGGTGCCGAAGGCGTCGCCCCGGTACTGGCTCACCATCGTCACGTCGTGGCCGGCCCCGACCAATTCCCGCAGCAGGTTCTGCGCGTACACGCTCATGCCCGAAATCGCCGGGAAGTAGCGCCGGCTGACGAAGCAGATCCTCATCCCCGTCGCCCCCGACACGTCTTCAGGAAGGCCAGCGCCTCCGGGATCATGCGGTCCGCCCGGTGGCTCTCCCGCGACAGCTCCACGCAGACCAGGCGCCGGAACCCCACCGCCTCGAGCGCGTCGAGGACCCCCGGCACGTCCATGTCGCCCTCGCCGAAGGGCAGGTGGACGTGGACGCCGCGCGCCATGTCCTCGATCGCCACGGTGCCGAGCTGCCCGGCGAATTCCCGCACCGCGGCGGCCGGATCGCGCTCGCCGGTGACGAGGCAATGGCCGGTGTCGAGGGCGAGCGAGAGGCCCTCCAGCCGCAGGGCCGCGTAATCGTCCAGCGTCTCGATCAGCATCCCGGGCTCGGGTTCGAGCGCCGCCACCACGGAGCGGGCGCGGGCGTGGGAGACGACCTCCTCCAGCCCGGCGCGCAGCCAGTCGCGCGCCTCGCCCGGGGCCAGTCCGGGCCTCGGCACCCCCGCCCAGAAGGAGACCGCCTCGGAGCCGAGGATCTGCGCGACGTCGATGGCCCGGCGCAGGAAGGCGACGCGGCGCGCCCGGCCCTGCGGGTCGGCGGTCACCAGGGTCGGCTCGTGCTTGGCGCGGGGGTCGAGGAGGAAGCGCGCCCCGGTCTCGATCACCGAGCCGAGGCCCAGGGCGGTGAGGCGCCCGCGCACGCGCTCGGCCTCGCGGGCCCAGTCCTCGGCCAAGGGGTCGAGGTGGTGGATGTCCAGGGTGAGGGCGACGCCGTCGTAGCCGGCCTCGGCGATGAGCGCGAGCGCGTCGTCGAGCCGGTGGTTGGCGGCGCCGTTGGTGTTGTAGGCGAAGCGCAGGCTCACGCGGCCCTCCCGCGGCGCTCGAGCCGGAACGGCGCGTGGTGCGATTCCGGCTCGCGGTAGAGGGGGTAGAGCGGCCCGACGATCCGCTCGGCCAGGGCAACGTCGAAGAGCGGCTGGCCGCCGAAGCGCTCCAGGGCCTCGGGCGTCAGGCGCACCGGCCGCAGGGTCTCGCTCTCCTGCCCGAAGCGGATCAGCGGGTGGTCGCGGGCGATCAGCTTGGCGGTGTTGCGCTCGCCGATCCGGTAATAGCTCATGGTCTCGACTTCGAGCCCCGGCACGATCGCCTTCACCACCCCGACGCCGCCGCCCGGCGGGGATGCATCGAGGTAGAGGACGTCGAAGCCCTCCGCCTCCAGGCGCTCGCGGGCGAGCCGCCCGCGGGCCTGGCCGTCCGGCGCGGCCGCGGTCGGCAGCTCGGCGAAGGGCTTGCGGGCGCGCTCGGAGAAGACCGTGTCGGCGAGGAAGCCGCGCAGGGTCTCGGCCGGTTGCTCGATCCAGTGGAGCATGGCGGAGAGGGCGCGGCTCTCCTCCTTGTCGAGACTCGGCAGGGCCGTCTCGATGAAGGCGTCGACGTAGCCGGGCGGGGTGATGCCCCGGGCGAGCGCCAGCGGCCCGTGGCCGAAGGTCTTGCGCACCCGCGCGGCCTGGAATTCCAGCAGCGCCTTGCGCAGGGCGCGCTCGCGGTCCGGGTCGCAGGCCTCGCCGCAGGCCGAGAGCGCGATCGGCGCGGGGGCGCGGGCCGGGTCGAGGTCGTAGCCGACGCAGTAGACGTTGGCGAAGCCGAACTGGTCGGTGGCGAATTTCGGCATGGCGCGGATGCCGAGCGCCTCCAGCCGGTCGAGCATGGCGCGGGTCTCCGGCCCGACCCCCTCCGCGAGGTCGAGCAGCACGCCCTGGTCGAGGGCGCGGAACAGGAGCCCGTTCCCGTCGCGTTGCAGGAGTTCGAGCAGCCCGTGGCCGAGGGCGAAGGCCACGTCGGGTCCGGCGCCGAGTCCGTTGGTGATCAGGTTCGTGAAGGGAACGTAGTCCTCGGAGAGTTCGAAATAGTCGGTGGCCGCGATGTCGAGGGGCATCAGGACCGTCTCGCCGGTGCGGGCACGCACCACCTCGGTCCATTCGAGCACCGTGTCGCGGCCGACCGGGCTGCCGGCCGGCAGGCCGAGGGTGAGCGGGTCGGCGACCGAGCCGGCGCCGAACACCCGCGCGAGGTCGTGGTAGCTGCCGCGCTCCTTCTTGCGCGGGATCAGCGCGACGCTCGGCATCAGGTTCTCGGCGATCTCGGCGATCGAGCCGATGATCGCCTCGGCATCGGTGGCGCCGTAGCCGATGCCGCTCGGCATGGCACCGACGAAGAAGGGATCGTCGAGGAAGAGCGAGACGAACCAGGTCGGCACGCCGGTGCGGTCGAGGGGGGCGAGGGGGAAGCCGACGACGCGGCCCGGCGGCAGCACCTCCAGGTAGGCGCGGGCGGCGTCGGGCAGGTCGGCCGGCAGGCCCTCGACCACGCGCTTCTCGCCGAATCGGGTGGGGCGCGGGCGGCTCGGTCGCAGGCGGGGCGTGTCGCTCGTCACGGGGCTCCCTCTCGTCTCGGCGGTCAGGCGGCCGCGTCCGGGGCGGCGGGGGCCGCCGCGTAGGCGCGGGTGATGAGGCGCATGGTGTGGAGGTCGCGGGCGACCGACCACGCGGCCCGCTCGGACGGGTCGCGCAGGGCCCGGCCGAAGGCGCGCACCTGCTCCAGGAAGGGCGAGGCCGCCTCGTCGAAGGCGAGCGGGGTGCGCGCGCCGGTCCGGCCGTCCGTGAGCGTCACCCGGCCGCCGGCCTCCTGGCCCATCGTGTTCTCGGCGGTGACGAGCCCGGCCGTGCCGGAGACCTCCAGGCGGCGGCGCGGCAGCGCCTCCGGGTAATTGTAGGCGACGTGCAGGCTCGCCAGGACGCCCGAGCCCGTGCGCCCGATCAGGAGCGCGCCGTCATCGACCGCGTAGGCCTGCGCGCGGGCCTGGGTCAGGGCCGCGATCTCGACCAGGGGCTCGCCGAGCAGGAACTCGGCGAGATCGAGCCCGTGGGGCGCGAGGTCCATCAGCGCCCCGCCGCCCGCCTGGGCCGGGTCGATGCGCCAGTTCGCCTGGCCGGGCAGCGAGGTCCAGGCCCGGTCGAGCCAGCAGGCGTAGACGATGCGCAGGGCCGTCACGGTGCCGATCCGGCCGGCCCGGATCGCCTCCCGCAGCACCCGGTGGCCGGGATGGTGGCGCTGGTCGAAGGCCGTCCCGTACAGGATCCCGGTGCGGGCGACGCAGGCCGCCATCGCCTCCGCGTCCGCGAGCGTCGCGGCCATGGGCTTCTCGCACAGCACTGCCTTGCCGGCCCCCGCCAGGGCCTCGACGGCGCCGCGATGCAGGTGGTTCGGCGTCGCCACGTAGACGGCCTCGACCTCGGGCGCCGCGAGGAGGCCGTCCAGGGAGGCGTGGCTGCGCGCGCCGGCCCGCTCGGCGGCGGCGCGGGATTCCGGGTGGAGGTCGCAGACCGCCACGAGGCGGTGGCCGGCCCGGGCGATGGCCGGGGCCATGAAGTCGCGGGCGACCCAGCCGTAGCCGACGATGCCCCAGCCGACGGGCCGCGCGCTCGCCATCACCAGCGCTCCGGCAGGGACACGAACTCGCGCCGCCGCGCCCGCTCGGCGAGGGCGGGCCCGGCCTCGACCGCCTCGGGCCCGGGCGAGCGCGGCGGGTAGGTCGCGCGGGGACCGTACTCGGCCTCGTAGCGGGCGGAGGGCCACGCGATGGCGTAGCCGCCCGCGGAATCGGGCCCGTAGAGGGGATTGAGGACGAGGCGGGTGCCGTCGGGCGGCAGGGTCAGACCGTCGACGAGCGCCCGCGGCGCCGGCCGCATGCCCGGCCCGCAGACGACCGAGAACGCCTCGGCATGGTCGAGTTCGGAGGGGGCGGCCGGGACGGGGGCGCGGGCCTCGACCAGGGCGCGGGTGAGTTCCGCGTCGTCGTAGACGAGGCCGTCCGGAAACAGCTCCTCGATCTCGGCGGACGAGACCGCGTGCCCGGCCGAGAAGCCCGCGCGGGCGCTGTTGTGGATGTGGCCGAGGGCGAGCCAGCCCTCCTCGCCCGCATTCCTGCGCAGGCAGCCGAGGATCGCGGCCTTCCGCTCCAGGAAGTAGAAGGCGTCCTGGCACAGCACGAGGTCGGCCGGCGCCCCCTCGACCGGCCAGTGCGGCGAGCCGGCATCGAAGCAGACCAGCTGCGCGCGCTGCCCGACGACCCAGTGGCGGGCGACCCAGAGCTTGGCGAAGACGACGTCGCCGCCGGAGACGCGAAGTCCCCGGCCCTGAAGCTCGCGCAGGTAGTGGCCGATGCCGCAGGCGAGTTCGAAGGCGCAGACCGGGGCGTTCCAATGGGCTTCGAGCAGGGCGAGGCCCGCGAGGAAGGTCGGGTCCGTCCAGCGATGCACGAAGTAATCCCCGACCCGGCCCCAGCCGAGCCTCGCCACCGCCTCGCGCAGGGTGACGTATTTCAGGTCGCGCACGAGGTCGCGCAGCGCGGCCGGGTCCGGCCGCGGGCCGGTCCACCACGCGTCCTGGTCGGCGAGGAGGAGTTCGAGCGCGTGGCCCGGCGCGCCGCGGTCGAGGTGGCCGAGCGCCTCGCGGGCGAGGTCGTCGCGCCCGGTCCGCAGGAAGGGGATGCCGTCGACCACCGGCCAGCGCGGCCCGTTGCGCCCCTCGCGCAGGGAATGGGGCGTGTCGGGATGGAGCGTCTCGCCGGTGCGCGGCGAGAGGAGACCGAAGGGGATCACGCGGCAGCTCCGATGCGCGGGGTATCGGAGACCGACATGGGAGCCTGCGGGGGGAGATCCAGCGGGGCGGCCGGCAGGTCGGCGCGCATCACGGCAGCCGCATCGCCGCGAGGACGCGGTCGTGGAAGCCCTTCACCGGGCCCTCATGCACCAGTGCCATCTCGCCCAGCACGTCGTCCATGCCGAGCGAGGCGGCCCGCAGGTGCTGGGCGATCTGCAGGACGCGGTCGATCACGTCGGCGGCGTGGAAGGCGCGGCCCTCCGCGGTGCCGTCGTCCGGCAGGATCCGCCGGGCCCGCTCGACCCGGGCGCGCAGGCCCGGCTCGAGCTCCTCCAGGGCGTGGGCGCTGCTGCGGGCGATCACCCCGTCGAGGTGCGGGCCGAGCAGCACCTCGCCGGTGAAGCCGGAATCCGGCATCAGCGCGTTGTGGAGGTGGTGGGCCAGGGCCGCCACGAACACCGTGGCCGGATCGGCCCCGTAGAAGGGGCTGAGCACCACGCCGTAGATGGCCACCATCAGGCAGTGCTCGGCGTGGTTCTCCGGCGGTTCCAGGACGATGCGGGGCCGGCCCGGGCAGGTCACGCCCGCGCGCGGCTGCGCGGCGAGGAGCCCGACGAAGCCCGGCAGCGGCCCGGCCGGCACCTCCTCCGCGCCCAGGAGGGCGCGCCGCAGCGCGTCGCGCAGGGCGGGATCGAGGTCGCGCGCGACCTCGTCGAAGGCGCGCCCGAGCACCTCGCCCGCCTCGCCCGGGGCCAAGCCCAGCGCCGCCAGGAAGACCGCGTCGAGGTCGCCGAGGCGGGCGGCGGCGAGCGCCGTCGCCGTCACCTGGAGGGCGACGCCCTCGGCCTCGGCGCCCCCGCAGAGGGCGCCCCAGCTCTGGGCGAAGAGCCGCTCGGCGATCGAGCCGCGGCGGCCGGCCGAGCGCACCCGCTTGAGGTCGTTGAGTTCGACCAGGAGCGGGCGCAGCGGCGCCGGCGCCGCGGCCTCGGTGGGGCCCGCCGCCATGCTCAGTGCACGCCGAGCCAGTCGGCCAGCATCCGCTCCTGCACGCCGAAAGCGTGTTCCGGCCCGTGGCCGTTCCTCACCATCGGGGCCTTGAAGAACAGCGAGAGCTGCTCCTGCACGCCGCCGTCGCCGCGCTTCTTGGCGAGGTCGAGCACCCGGGCGATCTCGATCACCAGCGGCGCCGCCAGGATCGAGTCCTTGCACAGGAAGTTGATCTTGATCTGCATCTTCTGGCCGAGAAAGCCGGTGACGTCGATGTTGTCCCAGGCCTCCTTGTCGTCGCCGCGCGGCCGGTAGTAGTGAATGTGGACGAGGTGGTCCTCGACCGGGTAGCCGAGGATCGAATCGAGCACGGTGCCCTTGGTATTGAGCTTCGACTGCAACGAGGACGGATCGTTGAGGGCGAGGCCGTCGCGGTTGCCGAGGATGTTGGTGGAGAACCAGCCGTCGACGTGGAGGGCGCGCGCCTTGAGGGCCGGGGCCAGCACGGTCTTCATCATGGTCTGCCCGGTCTTGCCGTCCTTGCCGGCGACCGGGACGTTCAACTCGCGGGCGAGGTCGATCAGGGCCGGCACGTCGGCCGCGACGCTCGGGGTGAAGTTGGCGTAGGGGATGCCGTTCTTGATCGCCGCGTAGGCGTAGAGCATGGCGGGGCTGATCGCCTCGTCGCTCTCGTCGAGGCCGCGCTCGAACGCCGCCCGCGAGTTGAGGCTCGGGGCCGTGAGGTCGGGCCAGCGCTCGGTCGAGGCGAGGTTCACCACCACCACCTCGTCCACGCCCGCCTCCTTGCGGAAGCGCCGGAGGTCCTCGGCGATGGCCGTCACCGCCTCGCGGTGATCCTTGGCGACGATGCGGTTCTGCCCGTCGATGTTCTTGCAGAACTTGGCGCTGCCGACCGCCGGCCAGGGCCGCATCGTGTTGAGCACCTGGGCGCCGTTCTCCAGGTCCTGCTTGGTCAGGACCCCGTGGGTGCTCGCCGCGGCGCCGAGGTCGTCGCCGTTCAGGTCCCAGCCGCCGAACACCAGATCCTTGTAGCCGACCATCCCGGCAACCGCTTTGCCCGCAAGGGGCAGCCCATCGAGCCGGTTCGACCCGGACTTGATCATCTCGATGCCGGCGATGGCGGTGGTGGCGACGGCCCCACCCATGCCAACGAAAGCGACGCCGACGCGGCGACCGGTCTGCATGCTCATCGGACAGGGACTTCCTTCTGGTGAGGCGCGCGAACGGCGAGGTGTGAGGACGTCGGCGAGGGCTTGGCGTGACGACGCATGCCGTTCGGCGTGGCCCCGGGAAATGCGCGAGGAAATGCTTGGTTCCCGACAGGGTTGCGCGTTTTTTTCTCGCGCACGCGGGGCCGCCCGCCGCATTTCGGCCGAATCCGTGACCGGCCAGGACCTTACCGCGCCGCAAAATGACCCCCGGCGTTAACGCCACGCTGTCCCATTCTGGACACTTCGGGCCGTCAGACGTGCCGGCCCTGACGAAGCAAGGCGCGGCCGCGCGAGTGGCCGGGCGGTACTGAAGGCGAGGACATGGGGGTTTTCCCGGAGCCGGCGCGCCGCGCCGACGACGCGCACCGACTCGTGCCCGAGATTGGGGTCGACGACGAGGCCGCCATCCGGTGGCTGGTGCCGCTGAGCGCCAGAATGGCGGGGGCCGGGGGCGCCGTCCCGGCGACCGGGCGGCGCCCGGCGACCGGGCCGCGCTCCGCTGGCCGCGCCGGACGCTCGCTCTCCTCGCGGGTGCTCACCGCCCTGACGGTCGGGCTCGCCCTCGCGGCCGGGCTGCCGCGCGACGCGCTGGCACCCGCCGCCGCCGCGCACGACCGCGTCGACCCGAAGGCGGCGCGCCATTCCGCCCTGCCGCCGATGGCCGCCGGCGAGTGGCGCGGCCTGCCCCTGCCGCAGGAGAGCCCGAGCACCGCGGAGCTGATCCAGCTCGACCTCGATCGGCTCGCCGCCGAGGCCGGGGAGGAGGACACGGTCGCCTTCGACGGGCTGCGCGTGCCCCGGAGCCTCGTGGAGACGATCCTGCGCGCCGCCAAGGAGACGGACGTCGATCCGGTCTACCTGATGGCGCTCGCCGACAAGGAATCGAGTTTCCGGCCGCAGGCCCAGGCGGCGACCTCCTCGGCGGAGGGGCTGTTCCAGTTCCTGACCGGCACCTGGCTGGAATTGCTGCGCAGCTTCGGCCCGCAGCACGGCTACGGCGAGGAGGCGAGCCTCATCGAGCGCCGGGGCGGCCTCCTGACCGTGCCGGACGCCGCCGCCCGGCGGCGGATCCTGGCCCTGCGCCGGGATCCCTACGCGGCGAGCCTGATGGCCGGCGAGATGATGAAGCGCGACCGCGCGCGCATCGAGCAGCGGCTCGGGCGCGACCTCAAGCGCACGGAATGCTACGTGGCGCATCTGCTCGGCGCCGCCAGCGCCAGCCGCTTCATGCAACTCACCATGGAGAAGCCCGATCAGCCGGCGCCGCGCCTGTTCCGCGCCGCCGCCCGGGCCAATCGCAGCCTGTTCTTCGAGCGGCGGGGAAAGACGACGCGCAGCCTCACGGTGGCCGAAGTCTACGAGCGACTCGACCTCATGATCGATCGGCGCCTCGACCGTTTCCAGTCGGCCGCGGCCCTGGCGGAGCGCATCGACACCCGTCGCCCGGGCGACGCGCTGCCCGCCGAGGTGATGCTGGTTCCGTGAGACTCCCGACGAAGCTGTCCCGCGGAACCTGTCGGCCGCGGGGCGGTTGAGGCGCGCGGCACTGCGTTGATAATTCGTCCCGCGCCGGTCGGTTCCGCCGGCCGGCGGGATTTTCATCCCGGCAAGCGCTCAGTCAGCCCGGAAGCCCGCGGCACGTAGAGGACGTCGAGGGGGCGTCCGCTGCCGCGGATGTCGGTGGTCTCGATCCTGAGCCCGTCGAGGGCGAGGCCCGCCCGGCGGGCGGCGTCGCAGGAGGCGGCGAGCTGCACGTCCGCGGCCTTGGCGAGGGTTTCGAGGCGGCTCGCGATGTTGACCGCCGGTCCGATCGCCGACATCGGCCGGTTCTCCCCGTAGCCGAGCCGTCCGAGCACCAGCGGGCCGGCATGCAGCCCCATGGCGACCCGCAGGGAGGCGGGCAGCTCCGCGGCGATCTGACCGTTCAGCCGCTCCACCGCCCCGTCGATCTCGGCCGCCGCCGCGAAGGCGGCCCGGCAGGCTGCGTCGATCCCCTCCGGATGGGTGAAGAGCGCGAGCAGCCCGTCCCCCGCGTAGCCGCCGATCCAGCCGCCCCGCGCCACGACCGGCTGCCCGGCCGCCTCGAAGAAGCGGTTGAGGATGTAGACGACGTCGAAGGCGAATTTCCGCTCGGCGAGCGGCGTGAAGCCGCGCACGTCCACGAACAGGATCGCGACCTCGCGCTCGACGCCGGCGAGGTCGGGGTCGCCGAGGAGCGCGTCGGCGCGGTCCTGGCGGCGCGGGCGCAGGATGCGCATCACGGTGAGGTCGCCGCGCACCCGCGCCTGGCAGGCGAGGCGCACGCCGGGCGGCGCGCCGATCGCCGCCAGCGTCGCGGCCTCGTCGGGGTTCGGCGGCGCCAGCCGGTGGGCGCCCTCGGTGACCAGCACGCGGCAGGTCGAGCAGCGCCCGCGCCCGCCGCAGACCGCCACGTGCGGGATGCGGTTGGCGCGGCTGACCTCGAGGAGCGTGGCGCCGTCGAGGGCCCGCACCGCCGGGCCGTCGAGATACGTCACGGTGATCCGCCGCGCCCGCCACGCCGCCGCGACGCGCAGGGCTCCGGCCGCGAGGGCGAGGCCGGCGAGGGCGTAGAACCCCGCCCGGACCGGTCCGCCGATCGCCGCCAGCGCCTCGGGCGGGCTCCGGCGCGGCCAGCGGGCCGCGAGATCGGGCGCGTCGAAGCGCGCGGCGGCGGCGAGGTCGCGCTCCATCAGCTCGCCCTGCACGGCGATGCCGGCCGCCGCGGCGAGCGGCAGGATCAGCGCCGCCACGCCCAGCGCCGGGGCGACGCGCCGGTAGCGCGGCGACAGGCGCAGCCAATGGTGAAGCCCGAGGCAGCCATGCCCCCAGACCAGCGCGAGCAGGGCGGCCTGGTGCGGGATCGCGTCCGGCCACAGGCGGGCGATGACCGCCGGGTAGCCGGTGTCGAGGCCGTAGAGCAGGTTGGCGACCCGGGTCCCGACGATGTGCGGCAGCAGGAAGAACGGGATGGCGAGGCCGAGCGCGACCTGGCCCGCTTCCCAGGCCGGCATGCGCAGGCTGCGGCGGGCGGCGAGGCGGGCGAGGGCGAGGCCGGCATGCACGACGAGCGCGGCGGCGAGGATCCCCGTCCCGGGGGCCGAGCGGGTGACGGCGACCCGCCAGCGCGCGAAGCCGACCATGGCCTCGAGGCCGGCGAGCCCGAGCGCGTGGTTGAGGAAGTGCGTCCCCGCGAAGGCGAAGAGCACGAGGCCGGAGGCGAGCCGCAGCCGCTGCACGAGGGAGCCGCGCCACAGGCCCGCCGGCGCGGCGGGCGCGCGGCCGTCCGGCCGGGCGGCGGGAATGACGGGAGCCATGGGCGATCTTCGCTCGGCGCAAGCGTGGCCTTCGCGACCCAAGTGGGGATCGCTGGGCGCGAGGGAAGGGTGGAAGGTCCCCCGCCACGTCCTGGTCGGTCGCGGCGCCCCGGTCTTCCCTCTCCCGGACCGGGGCCGGCGCCGCGGCCGAGGGTCCGCCCCGTCACGCCGCCCCGACGGTCCGCGTTGCCTGCCGCGCCTCCTCGGCGCCGTCCTCCTCCCGCAGGTCGAGGAGCAGTTCCACGCCCGGCAGCGCGCGGCCGATCGCGGCCCGAAGCTCGCGCACGGCGCGGCGGATCGCCTCCGTGCCGAGCGAGCGGTCGAGGTCGAGGGAGACGGCGAGGAGCACCGTCGTCGTCCCGAGATGCAGGCTGCGCACCCGCGACACGCCGATCACCCGCGGGTCGGCGCGCAGGATCGCGGTCGCCTGCTCGATCAGCCGCGGCGAGGCGCTCTCGCCGGTGAGCAGGCTGCGGGTCTCGCGGAACAGCACGAAGGCGGTCGCGATCAGGAGCAGGCCGATCGCCACCGAGGCGACCCCGTCGCCCGGCGGCCAGCCGAGCCAGGACACCGCGACGCTGCCCGCCAGCGCGAAGGCGAGGCCGATCAGCGCCGCGCCGTCCTCCAGCACCACCGCGAAGGTGCTCGGATCCTTGCTGCGGGCGACCGCGCGCCACAGGGGCAGCCGCGCGAAGCGCTGCCGCATCTCCCGCCACGCGGTGCGGAACGACAATCCCTCGAAGAAGGCCGCCGCCGCGATCACCGCGACGTTGACCCAGGCCGAGTCGATCGGCTCCGGATGGCGGATCTTCTCGATGCCCTCGTAGATCGCGAAGGCGCCTCCGGCCGAGAAGATCATCAGGGCGACCACGAAGGACCAGAAGTAGAGTTCGAGACCGTGCCCGAAATTGTGGCTGTCGTCGGCCGGCCGCGCGGCCCGGCGCATCCCGTAGAGCAGCAGCCCCTGGTTGCCGGTGTCGACGAAGGAATGCACCGCCTCGGTGACCATCGCGCTCGATCCGGTGTAGAGCGCGGCCGCGAACTTGGTCGCCGCGATGGCGAGGTTGCCCGCGAGGGCGGCGTAGACGACGAAGCGCGATCCGGACTGGTTCACGGGGGGGCCTCCTCGGGCCCCAACGCCCGGGGCCGGCCTCAGTGCCCGGCGGCCGACGCGTCGAGGTCCTGCCCGCCGCGGCGCTCCGCCCGGGATCGACCATCCAGCATGTCTGATCCGGGATCCGCTTGCTCGAAGCGGTTCCCGGATCCCAAGCCCGCGCGGCGCCTGAGCGCGGCGCCTGAGCGAAGCCGGCATCCGCATGGCCGAAATCGGAGATGGCGAAGCAATCAACCGGATGTCGGATGACTTCCATGGTGCGGCCGGATACGCGGCCGTCGCACGGGCCCGCCTCGGGCAGCACAATCAGCCTTTCGGCGGCGAGGTTCCGCAGGGGCGAATGCGCGCAGGTCTTGATCCCGGGCGCCGCGACGGAACGCGGCGCGCCCGCTCGCGTTCAGCAGCAGGGGGGTGCGGCCGAGCTTGCCGGCGCCCCGGCGCCGTCCGGAGATTGCAGATGACCAGCGGACCTTCCGTTCCCACCGCCGGGACGCCGCCCGACCGCCTCGCCGCCATGAGCGCGGTGCTCGCCCGAAACTGGTGGCTGCTCGCCCTGCGCGGCGCCTTCGCGATCCTGTTCGGGATCGTCGCGCTCGTCTCGCCCTTCGCGACGCTGCTGACCCTGGTGGTCTTCTTCTCCGCCTACATGCTGGTCGACGGGATCGCCGGCATCGTGGCGGCGGTGCGCGCCGCCGAGCGGCACGAGCGCTGGGGCTTCCTCCTGGCCGAGGGGCTGCTCAACATCCTGGTCGGCATCGTGGCCTTCCTGATGCCGGGCAGCGCGCTCCTGGCCTTCGTCTACCTGACGGCGGCCTGGGCGCTGGTGACCGGTGCCCTGATGATCGCGGCGGCGTTCCGGCTGAACCTCGACCACGGGCGCTGGTGGCTGGTGCTCGGCGGCCTGTGCTCGGTCCTGTTCGGGATCGCGCTCCTCGTGAACCCGGTCGTGTCGCTCGTGGTGCTGACCTACTGGATGGCCGGCTACGCGATCGCCTTCGGGGCGCTCATGCTGGTCCTGGCCTTCCGCCTGCGCAGCCGGAACAATCCGGCCCTGCCGCCCGGCGCCGGGCGGCCGGCGTGAGGGGGGACGGATCGGAGTTCGGGCGGTGATCGCGGGCCGGTCCGGCAGCGCCGGACCTCACGGCGCCGAGATTCCCGCGCCGGCGGCATCCTTCCACAGCCACGCCGCCCCGCGCACGCCCGAGGCGTCGCCGTAGCGGCTGCGGCGGATCGGGGTGGTGAGCGTGTCCGAGACGACGTGCGGCGCCACCGCCTCGATCAACCCCGGATAGACTTCCTCGACGGTGGAGAGCCCGCCCCCGAGCACGATCACGTCCGGATCGAGCACGTTGATCACCGAGGCGAGGCCGCGGGCGAGGCGCTCGCGCCAGCGCGCGAAGCTCGCCGCGGCGCGCGGGGCGCCCGCCCGCATCGCCGCGACGATCGCCTCGCCGGTCAGGACCTCGCCCGTCACCCGCGCGTGGTCGGCCGCGAGGGCCGGCCCGGAGATCCAGGCCTCGATGCAGCCGGCGCGGCCGCAATAGCAGGGCGGCCCCGGCAATTCGTCCGGGCGGGGCGCCGGCAGGGGATTGTGGCCCCATTCCCCGGCGATGCGGTTGCGGCCGGCGAGCGCCCGGCCGTTCACCGCGATGCCGGAGCCGACCCCCGTGCCGAGGATCACGCCCCAGACCACCTCCGCCCCGGCTCCGGCCCCGTCCACCGCCTCCGAGACCGCGAGGCAATTGGCGTCGTTCTCGATCCGCACCGGCCGGCCGAGCCGCTGCTCCAGGTCGGCCAGGAAGGGGCGGCCATTGAGCCAGGTCGAGTTGGCGTTCTTAATCAGGCCCGTCGCCGGCGAGACCGCTCCCGGGATGCCGAGGCCGACGCTGCCGCGCCCGCCGGCCTCGGCCTCCAGCGCGGCCACGAGGTCGGCCATCGCCCGCAGCGAGGCCTCGTAGTCGCCCCGCGGCGTCGGCACGCGCCGCTGCGCCCGCACCCGGCCGGCGGGATCGAGGGCGACGCCCGCGATCTTGGTCCCGCCGACGTCGAGGCCGATCAGGAGCGGCGGAGCCTCGCTCACGGGGAGACCGGGACCGGCTTCTCGTCCGAGATCTCGGTGCCGATCGCGACCGGGTGGGCCATGACCTGGCGCAGCTTGACCGGATCGAGCTCACCCTCCCAGCGGCTCACCACGATGGTGGCGACGCCGTTGCCGACGAGGTTGGTCAGCGCGCGGCACTCCGACATGAACTTGTCGATGCCGAGGATCAGCGCCATGGCGGCGACCGGGACCGGGTTGCCGGGGATCGCCGCAAGCGTCGCCGCCAGGGTGACGAAGCCGGCGCCGGTCACGCCCGAGGCCCCCTTCGAGGTCAGCATCGCCACCAGGATGATAGTGGCGTACTGGCCGAAGCTCAGGTCCGCGCCGACCGCCTGCGCCAGGAACAGCGTGGCCAGCGTCATGTAGATGTTGGTGCCGTCGAGGTTGAAGGAATAGCCGGTCGGGATGACCAGGCCGACGACCGAGTCCGAGGCGCCGAGCCGCCTCATCTTCTGCATCATGTGCGGCAGCACCGTCTCGGACGACGAGGTGCCCAGCACGATCAGCAATTCGTCCTTGATGTAGGCGAGGAAGCGCAGGATCGAGAAGCCGGCGAACCGCGCGATCAGGCCGAGCACCACCAGAACGAAGAGCAGGCTGGTCAGGTAGAAGGTGCCGACGAGGCCGGCGAGGTTGCCGAGCTTGCCGATGCCGTACTGGCCGATGGTGAAGGCCATGGCGCCGAAGGCGCCGATCGGCGCGAGCTTCACGATGAGGCCGATGATGCGGAAGAAGATCTCGCCCGCCACGTCGATCGCGTGGGTGACGCCCTTGGCCCGATCGCCGAGCCCGGTCACCACCACGCCGGTCAGGATCGCCACCAGCAGCACCTGCAGCAGGTCGCCCGACGCGAAGGCGTCGAAGAAGCTCTTCGGGATGATCGCCATCAGGTGGGCGACGGCGGAGTCGTCGGCCGCCTTCTTCGCGTAGCCCGCCACCGCGCTCGCGTCGAGCTTGGCCGCGTCGGCCCCGAACCCGGCGCCGGGCTGGATCAGCTCGCCCACCAGCACCCCGATCAGCAGCGCCACCGTCGACACCACCTCGAAGTAGAGCAGCGCCTTGAGGCCGACGCGGCCGACCTTCTTGAGGTCGCCGATCGACGCGATGCCGTGCACGATCGTGCAGAAGATGACGGGCGCGATCATCATCTTGATGAGCGCGATGAAAGCGTCGCCGAGCCACTTCATCGACTTGGCGGTGTCGGGGGCGACGTAGCCGAGGAGCACGCCGAGCGCGATCGCGATCAGCACCTGGATGTAGAGCACGCGGTACCAGGGCTGGTGCGACGAGGTCGGGGCTGCGGCGGCGGGAGCGGCGGGGGGCTGCATCGGTCTCTCTCCCTCAGGACATGTGGGGCGGCTCGGGCGACCGCCTCCGGAATGCATCGGGACCGAAGGAAGGAGACCGGTCCGGCGGGGCCTGTCCTCTTCCCGGGCGGGCCCCGTCCGGGCGGAACCTGACCCGGATCTGCACCCCCGCGCAGGCGGAGGCAAGACGCGGGGATGGGCTCATCGGTGAATCGGCCGACGGAATCGATCACACAACGTCGCCGGGGAGAAGCCTCGTCTATCCGCGCGCCGCGACGTCTCGGGCTTCACGCGTCCGGCGAAGGTAATGGCCGCGGTGACGCGGGCCGATGCGACGCCGTCCCGGACCGCGGACGGGAGCGCCGCCGTCCTGGACGGCGCCCCGCGCGCCGGCCCGGAGGGACCCGGGTCGCGCTCCGCCGGACGCTCAGCTCGGCTGCGGGTTGCGCCGCGGGCGGACCGTCCAGCGCTCCAGGGGCATCCCCTCGTCGCGCCCGCCTTCTCCCGGGACGGAGGCCCCGAGGGCCTGCGAGAGGCTCTCGATCACGTCGTCGATGCGCGCCTCGGCCGGCTCGCCCTGCGCCTCCGGCGCGGGCGGGGCGGGCGCCGCCTCCGGGGCGGGGCGGGTCGCCAGCCGGCGCAGGGCATTCGCGACCGAGTTCGCCTCCTCCGGGCGGCCCGCGCCGAAACGGCCGAAGCCGTAGCGGTGCTCCACGAGGTCGAGCACCGCCTCCAGGGCGGCGTTGCTGAGCGGAACTTCCCCCGGCTGCGGGGGGCCCTGCAGCGCGATGCCCGGCCCCAGATAGGCGGGATCCGCCGTGACCTCCGGCCCGAACCAGGGCGGAGGCGCGAAGCCCGCCGCCTCGTCGGGGGCGTCGAAGGCGACCGAGACGAGATCGAGGCCGCCCGGCGCCACGTAGCGGTCGACCAGGGCGTCGCGCCCGGTCCCGAGGGCCACCACGGTGCGGTCGTAGGCGACCTTGCCGGCGCACACGTCGAGGAGCGCGTCGCCGTGGGCCCGCGGCACCTCCGTCCGCTCCTCCGCCGAGGTCCCGGCCCCGTCGCTGGTCACCAGGACGAGGTGGCACTGCCCGCCATCGACCCGCACGAACGAGGTGCGACCCGCCTGGGGCGGGAAGTAGCCCTCGGTGACGCGGGTCGCGCCACGCTCCTTCCGGATCAGCCGGACCAGGGACGAGGCTACCAGGAAACGCCGCGCGAGGCTCATGGCCGCAACTCCACTCCTACCGGGCCGGTTCGCCGGCTCAATCGCCCCGGTCCTACCCGAACCGGGCGGCCGCTCCAACAGCGACCGGCGGAGATTGCACGCAGGAGGCGACGGACGGGCGGCCGCCCCGGACGCCGCGGGGCAGATCTTCGGCGCGCGCGCCTCAGCCCGCGAGGCTCGCCGCGACCAGCGCGTCGGCGGTCCGGGTCAGGCTGCGGGCCGGGCCGCCCGCCCCGAAGATCTGCCCCGCGGCGAAGGCGCCCTCGATCAGCAGCAGCAGGCCGTCCGCCAGGACGTCCGGTTGGCGGGCGCCGAGGTCGCGGGCGACCGCCTCCAGCCGCGCGCGGAGCGCCCGCTTGCTCGCCAGCGCCGCCCGCCGCGCCGGATGATCCGGCTCGGGATGCTCGATCACCGCGTTCGACAGCCCGCAGCCGCGGTAATCCGGCCGGGCCGTGCGGTCGGCGAGGTCGGCCAGGAAGGCCATCAACCCCGCCCGCGCATCCCCCGGATGGGCGGCCAGCGCCGTGTCGAGGCGCCGCGCGAAGGCCGCCGCGAAGTCTTCCAGGCAGGCGACCGCGAGCGCGTCCTTCGACGCGAAGCCGCGATAGAGGCTGGGCTTGGTCACGCCGGCCCGCGCCACGATCTCGTCGACCCCGACCGCCCGGATGCCGCGCCGGTAGAACAGGTCGCGGGCCGCCGCCCGGATGCGGTCCCCGGCCCGCACCGGGGCGCCGTCCTCGCCGCCGCCCGCGACACCCTGGCTTGCCATCGCTGCCTCTTGCCTTTGCGCCCAGTGATGTTACTGACCGGTACGTCACACGCTAGCACGGATTCGGGGGCCGCGCCCACATGTCGAAGGCCATTGCCGCGGGGGGCGCTCCCCCGGTCTCGCGCCGGCCGTTCGGCCGGAACTACGCCTTCGTGGTGGTGGGCGTGATCTTCCTGTCCCTGCTCGCCGCGGCGGGCCTGCGGGCGGCGCCCGGCGTGCTGATCCTGCCGCTGGAGCAGGCTTTCGGCTGGAGCCGAGCCACGGTCTCGTTCTCGGTGGGCCTCGGCATCTTCCTGTACGGGCTGGTCGGGCCCTTCGCGGCGGCCCTGATGCAGAGCTTCGGCATCCGCCGCACGCTGCTGTGCGCGCTGGCGCTGATGGCGGGCTCGACGGCCCTGTCGGCGTTGATGACCGAGCCCTGGCACCTCGTCGCGACCTGGGGCGTGCTCTCGGGGCTCGGCAGCGGCTGCGTCGCCATCGTGCTCGGGGCGACCGTGGTCAACCGCTGGTTCGTCGTCCAGCGCGGCCTCGTCATGGGGCTGCTGACCGCGAGCACGGCGACCGGGACGCTCGTCTTCCTGCCCGGCCTGGCGGCGATCGCCGAGGCGGGCGGCTGGCGGCCGGTGGTGCTCACCGTCGCGGCCGCGGTGGCGGCGCTGATCCCGCTCGTGGCCTGGCTGCTGCCCGAGCGCCCGGCCGATATCGGGCTCCTGCCCTACGGGGCGCAGCCCGGGACGGTGGTGGAGCCGCCGCGGCGGGCGAACCCGTTCCGCGCCGCGATCGACGGCCTCGCCCGGGCCAGCCGCCAGTCGGATTTCTGGCTGCTGTTCGGCACCTTCTACATCTGCGGCCTCACCACGAACGGGCTCGTGGGCACGCACCTGATCTCGTTCTGCGCCGATATGGGCCTGCCGGAGGTCCGGGCGGCGGGGCTCCTCGCCATGATGGGCATCTTCGACATGGTCGGCACGACCGGCTCGGGCTGGCTCACCGACCGCTACGATCCGCGCAAGCTGCTCTTCGTCTATTACGGCGTCCGGGGCCTGTCGCTGATGGCGCTGCCCTTCACGGACTTCTCGTTCTACAGCCTGTCGCTCTTCGCGGTGTTCTACGGCCTGGACTGGATCGCGACGGTGCCGCCGACCGTGCGGCTGACGAACGAGGTGTTCGGCGAGCGCGACGCGCCGATCGTCTTCGGCTGGATCGCGGCGGGGCACCAGGCGGGCGCCGCCACGGCGGCCTTCGGGGCGGGGCTGTCGCGGGCCGTCGAGGGCCGCTACCTCGAGGCCTTTCTGGCGGCGGGCCTCACGGGCCTCGTCGCGGCGCTGATGTCCCTGATGATCGGCCGCGCCGCCAAGCGGACGCTCGCGGCGGCGTAGGGGATGCCGATCGGGGCGCGGGGCGAGGCGCGTCCGCGCCGCGGCTCCTGCCCGGAGCCGGGATCCGAGACTTTCCGCGCCCGACGTCGCGTGCCGTCAAGTGACCTCAAGACAAACGGATCGAGGCGCGGGACGGCCGCGCTGCGCCTGCTGCGGCGTCGCAGTGGGCCGGCCGGGCCGACGCGAAATCCGACGGATTTGCGTCCGCCATGCGGATGTCGGCTTCGCTCAGGCGCCGCGCGGGCTTGCGATCCGGGATCCCCTGCGATCAAGCGGATCCCGGATCACGCCGCCGCGAAGGCCTCGTCCGCTTCCGCGAAGGGGAGGTCGACCACCACCTCGCCGGCCTCGTTGGTGACGACGAGGCTGCCCTCGCGCAGGGTCTCGCGGTTGCGCAGGTCGCGCATCATCGCCGCGGCGACGGCGCGGGAGGCGTGCCAGGCCTGCTCGGCGTCGGGCAGGGGCTCACCGGCGAGGTCGGCCACCAGGGTCTCGCCGATCTGGGCATTGAAGTAGAAGCGCTGCATCGGTCTGTCTCCGGTCCGGGCACGGCCCCGGACGGCCGCTCGCGGCAGATCAAGACGCGTTCTCCCGTGAGGGGATCGAGAACGATCAAGCTCATCGGGTTCTCCGTATCAGATCCCCGTCGCCCGGAACGAATCACGACGGGGAGATGTGGCGGAGATATGGCAAATAACGAAAGATTAACGGTCGATCGACCGATCCTCGCCGGAAAAGCCCGGCGAGGCCGCGGCCGGCCGGCTCAGTAGGTCGCGAAGATCTCCGCCACGGCGCCGGGGTCGCGCGTCAGCGTGAGGGCCAGGGCAAGGAGGATGCGCGCCTTCTGGGGGGTGAGGTTGTCGGCGCTGAGGATGCCGCGCTCCCGCAGGCGGCTGGAGAGGGGCACGACGCCGCTGCCGGCGCGGGTCGATTGCACGACGAGCACGCCGGCCCTCGCCGCCGCCGCCAGGGCGTCCGCCTCGGCGGGAGGCGTCATGCCGGGGGCGAGGCCGGCCGAGACGAGGCCGCTCGCGCCCGCCGCCACGAAGGCCCGCACCGCCGTCCCGTCCGCGTCCGCGTAGGCGTAGGCGATGTCGACCCGGGGCAGGGCGGGGAGCGCGCGGATGTCGAATTGGGTGCCGGGGGCGTGCCGCCGCTCGGCGCGCCGGTAATAGGTCACGGAGGGGCCGTCGACCTGGCCGAGGATGCCGAAATCCGCCGTGCGGAAGGTCTGCAGGCGGGCGACCGAGGTCTTGGTCACCTCGCGGGCGGCCTGGATCTCGTCGTTGAGCACGACCAGCACGCCCCGTCCGCGGGATTGCGGGGACGCCGCGGTGCGGATCGCGTTCACGAGGTTGAGGGGCGCGTCGCTGGACAGGCCGCTGATCGGCCGCTGCGAGCCGACTACCACCACCGGCACGTCCACCGTCAGGGTCAGGGAGAGCGCGTAGGCGGTCTCCTCCAGCGTGGCGGTGCCGTGTCCGATGACGATGCCGGCGAGGTCCGGATGCGCGGCGACCTGATCCTCGCACAGGCGCACGAGGTCGCGCCACTCGGCGAAGCCGATGCCCGGGCTGGTCACGGCCCTGAACCGCACCGGGATCACCTCCGCGACGGCGCGGGCCTCCGGCACGGCGTCGAGGATCGCGTCGGCCTCGAGCCGCTGCTCGGTCGCGGTGTAGTCGAGGAGGTCGAGGCTGTCGCGCCCGACGGAGGAGAGCGTCCCGCCCGTCCCGATGAAGGCCACTTTCGGCCGCCGCGTCATGGTTCCGGCTCCCTGTTGTCCCGCGGGAAAGCAGAGGCGGGAAACCGGGCGCCGCGCAAGCGCCAAGATGGGGCGCGGGCGATGCGGGGCGCGAGAGCATCGTCCGACGAGGCGACCGCCGGCTCGTCGCGGCCGACGCGGCACGATCAAGGACCCGGAGCAGGCTCCCCGATCGCGGCGTAACCGGATCCTGCTCTAGTGAAGTTCGACGGCGGCCTGGATCACGTGGGCCGGCGGGAGCGTCGCGGGGTCCGGCAGCCCCGCCAGGTCCTGGCTCGGCGCGGGGGAGGGGCTCTGGACGTAGCAGCGCCGGATCGCGTGCCAGAACGCCGCGCGGGCCTCCGGGCCGAGATCCGAGAGGCGGAGGTTGAGCGCCTCCTCGCCGGCCCTGGCGCAGGCCTCGACGTCGTCGGGCGACAGGTGGGTGGTGGTCGGCATCCGCGTCTCGCTCCTCCGTGACCCCCGACAACGCGCGAGGGCCCGGAATGGTCCCGCTCGACGCGTCAGATCCAGCGCTTGCGGCGCTTGAAGCTCTTCAGGTTCTTGAAGGTCTTGCGCTGGTCACCGGCCCCGCCGAGGTAGAACTCCTTCACGTCCTCGTTGGCGCGCAGCTCCTCGACGGCGCCGTCGAGCACGACCTTGCCCTGCTCCATGATGTAGCCGCGGTCCGCGACGGCGAGCGCCGCGCGGGCGTTCTGCTCCACGAGCAGGATCGTGACGCCGAGGGCCCGGTTGATCTGCCGGATGATCGAGAAGACCTCCTTCACCAGGAGGGGCGACAGGCCCATCGAGGGCTCGTCCATCAGGATCAGGCGGGGCTTGGCCATGAGGGCGCGCCCGATCGCCAGCATCTGCTGCTCGCCGCCCGAGAGGTAGCCGGCCGCGCCGGTGCGCTCCTTCAGGCGGGGGAAGTAGGTCAGCACCCGCTCCAGGTCGTCCGCGATGCCCGACCGGTCGCGGCGCGAGAAGGCGCCGAGCCGCAGGTTCTCCAGCGGCGTCATGTCGGCGATGATCCGGCGGCCCTCCATCACCTGGAAGATGCCCCGGCGCACGATCAGGTCGGGCTCGATCCCGTCGATGCGCTCGCCCCCGAACAGGATCTCGCCGCGGGTGACCTCGCCGTTCTCGGAGCGCAGCAGCCCCGAGACGGCCTTGAGGGTGGTCGACTTGCCGGCGCCGTTCGCCCCGAGCAGCGCCGTGATCGAGCCCGCAGGCACGTCGAGGCTCAAGCCCCGCAGCACCAGGATGACGTCGTCGTAGACGACCTCGACGTTGCGCAGGGCGAGGAGCGGCGCGGAACCCGCCTCCGCGGCGGGGCGCTCCAGGGTCATGATCTCGGACATGGGGGCTCCGCGACGGTGGCAGGGGGCGGGATCCGGTCGATGCGGGGCCCCGGCGAGGGGGCCCCGCGCCTCACGCGGGACCGGACGGGGTCATCCGCTGTCCGGACGATCACGTCCGGACGGCGGATGACGAGCCCGCGCGGCGCGAGCCCGCGCGGCGTTTGAGCGAAGCCGAAATCCGCATTGCGAAGCAATCAATCGGATGTCGTATCACCAGCCGAACCAGTCCGGCTTGCGCGGCAGCTCCACCGTCTTGACCGGTTCGAGCTTCACGGTGCCGGCCTTCATCAGGTCGGCGATGGCGCCCTCGGTCGGGCCCGAGACCCTGGCGCGGTAGATCGACACCGTCATCATCCCGCGATGGTCGTTCTCGGACCAGGTCGAGGGAACGCAGACGCCCTCCATTCCGGCCGGCACCCAGTTCTTCTTCTGGTAGAAACCCTTGCGCACGTTGGGGCCGGCGATGCCGCCGTTGTCCTTGGCCCAGCCGATCGCCTCGACCATGTAGAGCGCCGCGCACACCCCCGAGAGGTAGTGGACCGGCCGGTAGACCGTGCCGTTCGGATCCGACTCCTTCGAGATCTCGGCGATCGTCTTCAGGCCCGGCGCGCTGCCGCCGGTCACCGCGGCGGTCCGCACCGGGAAGACCACGCCGTCGGCCGCCTCGCCCGCCGCCTTGGCGGCGTTCTCGTCCATGCCCCAGACGTTGCCCATGAACTGGATGTCGGCGCCCGCCGCCTTGCAGGACTTGAGCAGCGAGATGTTCGAGCCGCCGGTATTGCCCAGATAGGCGTAGTTCGCCCCGGCATTCTTGGCCGTCAGGCACTGGGCGGTGTAGTCGCCGGGCGCCAGCGCGAAGACGATGGCCGGCAGCACCTCGAAGCCGAGGTCCCGCGCCATCGCCTCGCCCGCCTCCTTGGGCGAGTTCGGGTAGGGGTGGTTGCCGCCCATGTGGACGTATTTCGGCTTGCCGGGCTTGCCCTTCGCCTTCCAGTCCTCGGCCGCCCAGAGCAGCATGGCCCGCAGCGCGTCCGAGTAGGTCGGCCCGTAGAAGAAGTTGTAGGGGGCGGCCTTGGCCTTGCCGCTGGCGCCGGTCGGGTCGCTCACCTGCGCGGCGTAGGAGCCCGAGATGTAGGGCACCTCGTCCTTGGCCACGAAGGCCGAGAGCGCCTCGGTGTCGGCGGTGCCCCAGCCCTGGATCGCCGCGACCTTGTCGCGCCCGCTCGTCCACTTCTTGTACTGCGCGACCGCGCGCGGCACCTGGTAGCCGTAATCGACCGACTCGACCGCGAGCTTCTGGCCGCCGACGCCGCCCTTGCGGTTGATCCAGGCGAGCGCGTCCGCGACGCCCTGGGCATAGGGCACGCCGACGTCGGAGGTGGCGCCGCTCTGGTCGGCGAGGTGACCGATCGGCACGTCGGCGGCGCGGGCCGGCAGCGCGAGGGCGAGGGCGAGCGCGGGGACGAGGGAGACGGGGCGAAGCATCCTTGGATTTCCTCCGGTCACGGTCTGCGGCCGTTCGGCCTGCCAAGCGGAATGGCGTGGCGTGGTTCTGCTTGGTTTCTTGTTGCCGCCTCATTCGCCGAACCGGTGACCCCTCCGGCGAACGATGCTCGGGTGTCTTGGCGTCAGTGCGAGAACGGGTAGAGCTTCCAGTAGGCCTTGATCTGGCGCCAGCGATGGGCGAGGCCGTCCGGCTCGAAGATCAGGAAGAGGACGATCACGAGGCCGATCGCCATCTCGCGCAGGAAGGAGAGGTTGTCCTTGAGCGCGAGCGCCCGGTCGACGGCCGAGCCCTTCACCGCGTCGGTGAGCCAGCCCATCGCCTCGGGCACCAGCACCATGAAGGCGGTGCCCATCAGCGTGCCCATGATCGAGCCGAGGCCGCCGATGATGATCATGCCGAGGAACTGGATCGAGAGCAGGATCCCGAAGCCCTCGACCGAGACGAACTGCAGGTAATGGGCGTAGAGCCCGCCGCCGACCCCGGCGAAGAAGGCCGAGAGGCCGAACGAGAGGGTGCGGTAGCGGGTGAGGTTGATCCCCATCATCTCGGCGGAGAGATAGTGGTCGCGCACCGCCACCAGCGCCCGGCCGTCGCGGCTGCGCATCAGGTTGGTGGCGAGCACGAAGGTCAGGACGAGGTAGGCGAGGACCACGTAGAAGTAGCGCTGGTCGGTGTCGAAGGCGAAGCCCAGGATCGAGAAGGCCTCGGCCGGCGTGCCCGCCACGCCCCCGGTGAACCAGTTCGCCCGGGCGAAGAAATCCTGCAGGATGTACTGCGCGGCGAGCGTCGCGATGGCGAGGTAGAGGCCCTTGAGCCGCGCCGCGGGCAGGCCGAAGACGAGGCCGACCGCCGTGGTGAGCACGCCCGCGAGCGGGATCGCGAAGAAGACCGGAACCGAGAAGGTGTTGGACAGCCAGGCTGACGCGAAGGCGCCGAAGCCGAAGAAGGCGGCGTGCCCGATCGAGATCTGGCCGGTGAAGCCGACCAGGATGTTGAGCCCGAGCGCCGCCACCGCGAAGTAGCCGATCTGGATGAGCAGGCTCAGCCAGTAGCGGTCGAGGACGAGGGGCGCGCAGGCCAGGAGCGCGATGCCCGCGAGGACCGCGTAGCGGCTGCCCGCGGTCGGAAAGATGGTGGTGTCGGCCGCGTAGCTGGCGCGGAAGTCGCCGGCCGGGATCAGGCTCTGGGTCGCCATCGTGTCCTCAGACGCGCTCGATGTCGCGGGTGCCGAACAGGCCGTAGGGTTTGATCATCAGGATCACCACCAGCACGTAGAAGGGCACGATCTCGTAGAGGTTGCCCCAGTGCAGGTACTGGCCGTCCACGTACTGGGCGAGGTTCTCCAGGAGCCCGATCACCAGGCCGCCGATGACGGCGCCGACGACGGAGTCGAGGCCGCCCAGGATCACCGCCGGGAAGACCTTGATGCCGTAGAGCGAGAGGGCCGAGGAGACGCCGTTGACGATGCCGACCACCACCCCGGCGACCGAGGACACCACCGCCGAGATCGCCCAGGCCATGGCGAAGACGTTGCGCACCGGGATGCCGAGGGACTGCGCCACCTGCTGGTCGAAGGCGGTGGCCCGCATGGCCAGCCCGTGCCGCGAGTAGCGGAAGAACCACGCGAAGGCGGCCATCATGGCGAGCGAGATGCCGAGACTCATCACGTAGGCGCTCTGGAACTCGAAGCCGAGCACCGAGACCTGCTGCGCGGAGAAGATCGGCGGGAAGGGCTGCGCGAACACCCCGAACAGCCACTTGCACAGGGCCTGGAAGAAGATCGAGAGCCCGATCGTGACCATGATGACCGAGATGATCGGCTCGCCGATCAGCGGGCGCAGCACCACGACTTGCAGGGCGATGCCGAAGACCAGCATGAACGCGAAGGTGACGAGCATCCCGACCCAGAAGGGCAGCTGGTAGGTGGTGAGGAGCCACCAGCAGATCCAGGCGCCGATGAGCAGGAACTCGCCCTGGGCGAAGTTCACGACCTGGCTCGCCTTGTAGATCAGGACGAAGCTCATGGCGACGACGCCGTAGAGCGCGCCCACGATGAGCCCGTTGAGGACGAGCTGGAGCAGGAGATGCGAAGTCATCGGCGCTACTCGGCGGCGGCGAGGATCGGGGCGGCCGGGCGCAGATCGATGACCGGCAGATTCGTGCGGATGCGCTGGGTCGAGCCGTCCTGGAAGCGGATCACCGTGTCGACCCGGTAGCTCGGCTGGCCCGCGTAGATCGCCGCGATGAGGTCGGCGTATTTCTCGTTGATCACGCCGCGGCGGACCTTGCGGGTGCGGGTGAGCTCGCCGTCGTCGGCGTCGAGTTCCTTGTAGAGGAGCACGACCTTGGCGATGCGCTGCGCCTCGGCGAGCGAGGCGTTGACGCGCTCGACCTCCGCGCGCAGGAGCGCGATGGTCTCGGGCTTGGCCGCAAGGTCGCTGTAGGTGGTGAAGGCGACGCGGTTCTTCTCCGCCCATTTCGCCACCACCGAGAAGCGGATGCAGATCAGAGCCGCGAGGTAGTCGCGCCCGGCCCCCAGGATCACCGCCTCGGCCACGTAGGGCGAGAACTTGAGCTTGTTCTCCAGGTATTGCGGCGAGAAGCGCTCGCCGCGGGCGTTGACCGCGAGGTCCTTGACCCGGTCGATGACGACGAGCTCGCCCTTGGCATCGAGGTAGCCGGCATCGCCGGTGTGCATCCAGCCGTCGACGACGTCGCCCGTGCCCTCCGGCATCTTGTAGTAGCCGAGGAACATGTTGGGGTGCTTGGCGTGGATCTCGCCGATGCCGTTGCGGTCGGGATCGACGATCCGCACCGTGATGCCGTCGTCGAAGGGCACGCCCACCGTGTCGAAGTCGACCGTGCCGCCCCGGTGGAGCGTGTAGGCGCCCATCGCCTCGGTCTGCCCGTAGAGCTGGCGCAGCGGCACGCCGAGGGCGCGGAAGAACCGGAACGTGTCGGGACCGAGCGCCGCCCCGCCCGTCGCCGCCGAGCGCAGGCGGGTGAAGCCGAGCCGGTCCCGCAGGGCCCGGAACAGGATCAGCTCGGCGAGCGGCGAGCGGGCGCCCGTGTCGAGGGCGGCGAGGCCCCGCTCCATCCCGCGGGCGAACAGCCACTGCTTGAGGGGCGAGGCGTCCATCATCCGGGCGCGCACATCCGCGGCGACCGCCTCCCAGACCCGGGGCGCGAAGAGCACGAAGGTCGGGGCGATCTCCCGGAAATCGTGCATCAGGGTGTCGGCTTCCTCGACGAAGTTCACCTTCATCCGCGACAGGAGGGCCTGACCGAGGGCGTAGACCTGCTCCATGATCCAGGGGAGCGGCAGCACCGAGACGTAATCGTCCTGCGGCCCCTTGGGATCCGCGGCGAGGTAGCTGGCGCAGTGGCGCAGCACCCGCCCGGCGCTCAGCATGGCGAGCTTCGGCCGCGCCGTGGTGCCCGAGGTGGTGCAGAGGATCGCCACCGTCTCGCCGTCCCCGGCCTCGACCAGCCTGTCGTAGAGGCCGGGCTCGGCCGCGTCGAGCGCGGCGCCGCGCCGGGCCAGCGCCTCGGCCGAGATCAGCCGGCGGTCGTCGTATTTGCGGATCCCGCGCGGGTCCGAGTAGACGATGTGGCGCAGGCTCGGGACGCGGTCGGCGAGGGCGAGGAGCTTGTCGACCTGCTCCTCGTCCTCGGCGAAGACCACCCGGGCCTCGCCATAGTCGAGGAGGTAGAGAACCTCGTCCTCCAGCGCGTCCCGGTAGAGGCCGAGCGAGAGGGCGCCGAGCGCGTGGGCGGCGATCTCGCCCGCCACCCAGTCGGGCCGGTTGTCGCCGATGAGGCCGATCACGTCGCCCTCGCCGATGCCGAGGTCGCGCAGCCCGAGGGCGAAGGCCCGCACCCGGTCCTGATACTGCGCCCAGGTGATCGGGCGCCACAGCCCGAGATCCTTCTCGCGCAGGGCCACGTCGTGCGGGTGCTCGCGCGCGTTGAGCCGCAGCAGCTTCGGGAAGGTGTCGGCCGCGGCCGCGCGGGCGGCGTAGTCGGTCGCGCGGGCGGCGGAGACGGCCGTGCGGGCGGCGGAGACGGCCGCCATCACGACACCGCCCGGATCGGCGCCGCCGGGGTCTCGGCCTCGTCCTCCTCGCCCAGATAGGCCCGGCGCACGTGGGGATCGGCCAGCACCGCCTCCGGGCGCCCGAGCGCGATCCGGCGCCCGAAATCGAGCACCATCACCCGGTGCGAGATGTCCATCACCACGCCCATGTCGTGCTCGATCATCACGACCGTCATCCCGAATTCCTCGTTCAGGTCGACGATGTAGCGGGCCATGTCCTCCTTCTCCTCGAGGTTCATGCCGGCCATCGGCTCGTCCAGGAGGATCAGCTTGGGTTCGAGCGCCATCGCGCGGGCGAGCTCGACCCGCTTGCGCAGCCCGTAGGACAGGGTGCCGGCCACCGCCTTGCGGTAGGGCTGCAGGTCGAGGAAGTCGATGATCTCCTCGACGCGCCGGCGATGCGCCAATTCCTCGCTCCGGACGCCCGGGATCCAGTAGAGCGCGCCGGTCAGGAAGTTGTTGCGCAAGAGGTGGTGGCGCCCGACCATGATGTTGTCGAGCACGCTCATGTGGTGGAAGAGGGCGAGGTTCTGGAAGGTGCGGCCGATGCCGAGCTTCGGCCGGGCGTTCGGGCTCGCCCGGGTGATGTCGTTGCCGCCGAACAGGACCTGCCCCTCGGTCGGCCGGTAGCGGCCCGAGATGCAGTTCAGCATCGACGTCTTGCCGGCGCCGTTCGGGCCGATGATCGAGAACAGCTCGCCGGGTTCGACCGTGAAGCCGACATCCGTCAGGGCCTTCACGCCGCCGAAACGCAGCGAGACCTGGCGAACCTCAAGGGCTCCCGCCACGCTCTTCCTCCCTCCGCTCCGGCGGCCGCCCTCATGGTCGGGGCGGCTCTGCCGTGCAGGTCCCCGCCCCGCGGGGCGGTGCCATGCAGCTGGGAAATACGTTCGACTGTTTTTTTCTGAGCGTCAAGTGATACAGTGGCGCGACGTTCGTCGAAGAGGGGCGGGGAAGCCCGCCCGCACCGGGGAGAGACCCGGCGCCTCGGCGGGCCGGTGGGACGGGGGTCGAAGCACACGATGGCGCGCATCGCCGGCTCGTCGGGGCCGAGGACCGAGGAGGCGATCCGCAGGGCGGGCCTCCAGCTCCTCTACACGCACGGCTACGCGGCCATGAGCCTGCGCCAGCTCGCGGGCGTGGTCGGCATCCAGCAGGGCTCGCTCTACAACTATTTCCGGAACAAGCAGGAATTCCTGTTCGACCTGATCCGCCGCCACATGCGCGACCTGCACGCGGCGCTCGACGCGGCGCTGCTGCCGGAGGGCAGCGCGGTGGCGCGGCTGACGCGCTTCGTCGAGTTCCACGTCGCCTACCACGTCGAGCGGCCGCAGGAGGTCTTCATCTGCTACTCCGAGCTGCGCAGCCTCGAGCCGGAGAACTACGCCGCGATCGTCGCGATGCGGCGCGACTACGAGGCCAAGCTGGTCGAGATCCTGGAATTCGGCCGGGAGACCGGCGAGTTCCGCTTCGCCGACACGAAGATGACCGCCTACGCGATCCTCGCCCTGCTGTCGGGCATCTGCACGTGGTTCCGGCCGGGCGGGCGCCTGAGCAAGGACGACGTGCGGGAGACCTTCCTCGGCATGGTCCTGTCGCTGGTGAGCGGGGCGGGGATGCGCGAGAGCTTCGCCGAGCCGCCCCGGCTCGCCGCGATCAGCCGGTCGGGCGCTCGTCGGCGATGACCTTGCCGTCGTTGGGCAGGCTGCCCGGCGGGACGAGATCGACGTCGCCGCGCAGCTTCGTCACCGCCCGCAGGGTCTCGGCCACCGCCTCGGCCAGGGCTCGGCCGGGCGCGGCGCACTCGGCCCGCAGGGTCATCGCGTCGGTCTCGTCGGCGCGGGCGACGACGAGGCGCAGGCGGCCGAGTTCCGGGTGGCGCCGGCCCAGCTCCGCCACCTGCTCTGGCCGCACGAACATGCCCTTCACCTTGGCGGCCTGATCGGCCCGGCCCATCCAGCCGCGGATCCGCGGCGCCGTGCGCCCGCAGGCGCTCGCGCCGCCGAGCGACGCGGTGAGGTCGCCGAGGGCGTAGCGGATCAGCGGCCGGTCGGGATCGAGCACCGTGACGACGATCTCGCCGACCTCCCCGTCCGGGACCGGGTCGCCCGTGCCGGGCCGGACGATCTCCAGGATCAGGTCCTCGTTGACCACGAGCCCGTCGCGGGCGCCGCTCTCGTAGGCGATGAAGCCGACATCGGCCGTCGCGTAGGCCTGGTAGGCGTCGATGCCGAAGCCGGCGACGATCTCCTGCAGGCTCTTGGGGAAGGCCGCGCCCGAGACGAGGGCGCGCCGCAGGCTCGCGACGTCGCGGCCGGCGCTCCGCCCGGCCTCGACCAGGATCCGCAGGAAGTCCGGCGTGCCGCAATAGCCGACCGGCCGGTAGGCCTCGATCAGGTCGAGCTGCTGCTCGGTCTGGCCGGGACCGGCCGGGATCACCGCGCAGCCGAGCGCCCGCGCCGCCGTGTCGAAGATGAAGCCGCCGGGCGTCAGGTGGTAGCCGAAGGTGTTGAGCACCACATCGCCGGGCCGGAACCCGGCCGCGAACAGGCAGCGCGCCCCGCCCCAGGGATCCTCGCCCGCGCGCTGCGGCTCGAAGATCGGGCCCGGCGAGGTGAAGAGCCGCGGGAAGCGCCCGGGCGCCGCCGGCACGAAGCCGCCGAACGGCGGGGCGCCGCGCTGCATCCCGGGCATCTCGCCCTTGCGCAGGACCGGCAGGCGGGCGAGGGCGGCGCGGTCGGTGACCGAATCCGGGTCGATCGCGCCGAGATGGGCCGCGTAGGCGGGGCTGTTCAGGGCCGCCGCCAGGGCGGTCGGCAGGCGGGCGAAGAGCGCGGCGTCGCGCGCCGCCGGGCTCTCGGTCTCGCGGGCGTCGTAGTGCTCGGACATGCGGTCCTCCCTGTCGGCCGGCCCGTCGCCGGTCCTTCGTCCGATGGGACGAGGCCGGGTGCCCGCTCAGGGCGCCCCCTCGCCGGTTTCACTCCGGTGACGCTCCAGCACCGCGTCCAGGAGAGCGGGCCGGCAGCGGAAGCTCGTCGCGCGCAGCTTTTGCAGCGCGAGCTCGAGGTCGACGAGCCCGCGGCGCGCCGCGAGATCGAGGAGGCCGAGCGTCCCGGTGACGGAGAGCCCGCTCGCCCGCGCCGCAGGCACGCCGGCGCGGTCATCCATCAGGAGCAGGTCGGCGCCCGTCGCGCAGGCGAGCAGAACGGCGGCGCGCTCGCCGATGTCGAGACGCGCGAGATGCGGGACGTCCTGCCCCGGACAGGTCTCCACCCTGAGCCAGGACGGCGGCTCCTGAATGCGGGTGCGTACCGCCGGTGGAGCGTCCGGGTGTCCCAGTTCGGCGGCAACCTCCTCCGGAACGACGATCACCCGGAACAGCGCCGGAAGGATGTCGATCTCTCGAATCAGGATGAGATAGTTGAGCGGCCCGGTATCGGCGACGACGCGCAAATCTCACAAGCCGAGCTTGGCGAGGTCCGACCGATCGCGATCGAGATCGGCGAGACCGAGTTCCGTGAAGATCCCACGAGCCTTGAGGAAGCCATCCAGGGCCGCCCGAGTGCCGAAGCCGAGCAGCCGACGCAATTCCGGCTCGGTCACCCGGCCCGATCGGTACTCCTCGACGGCGAAGGCCTCGAGCGCTCGCCGGGACAGATCCTCTCCGTTCGAGGCGAGACGCTTCGCCAGATCGTCCGGGATGGGGACGGTTACGTTCACGGCGCGCATTCGTTCATGGCGGAGACGGGGAAGACCTTCGCACAGGTCGCCGGTCACGGAAAGCCGCCGTGGCGCGCCAGCAGCCGCTCCGCCCGCCGCAGGTGCGGCCGGTCGAGCATCTGGCCCTCGATCCCGACCACGCCGGTCCCGGGCGCCTGCGCGAAGGCCGCGACCACCGCACGGGCCCGCGCGATCGCCTCCGGGCTCGGCGTGAAGGCGGCGTTGATCACCGGCACCTGGGCCGGGTGGATCGCCATCTTGCCGACGAACCCGTCCCGGCGCGCCTCGGCGCATTCCCGCGCGAGGCCGTCGAGGTCGCGGAAGGCGGCGTTGATCGTGTCGATCGCGTCGACCTCCGCGGCGGCGGCGGCGAGCAGCGCGAGGTGGCGGGCGAGCCGGAACGGGCCGCTCCAGCCGGTCTCGTCGCGGTTCGTCTCGGCGCCGAGATCGGCGGAGAGGTCCTCCGCCCCCCAGGTCACCCCGACGAGGCGCGGACTCGACCCCGCGAGGCTGCCGAGCGCGAAGACCGCCCGGGCGGTCTCGGTGGCGATCGGCAGGATGCGGGTGGCGCCGTCGGGCAGGCCCGCCCGCGCCTCGTGGACGGCGAGCCGCGCCCCGAGCGCCGCCACGTCCGGCCCGCCCGCCGCCTTCGGCAGCACGATCCCGTCCGGCCCCGCCGGCATCACCGCCGCGAGGTCGTCTTCGGTGAGACCGGTGTCGAGGGCGTTGACCCGCACGTAGAGGCGCGGGCCTCCCCGCCCGCGCGCCCGGGCGAGGAAGCCCGCGGTCGCCGCCCGGGCCGCCGGCTTGGCGTCGAGGGCGACCGAATCCTCCAGGTCGAGGATCAGCGCGTCGGCCCCGGATTCCAGGCCCTTGTCGAGCTTGCGGGGCGAATCCCCCGGCACGAACAGGAGCGAGCGCATCAGGCGGTCTCCGCCTCCGAAGCCGCCGGGCGGCGGCGCATGAAGGCCTGGCGGCGGCACTCGGCCACCAGGGTTCCGTCCTGCTTGTAGGCCCGGTGGACGAACTCGACGAGGCCGGCATCGGGCCGCGAGCGGGATTCGCGCTTGCCCGCCACCTCGGTCTCGACCCGGATCGTGTCGCCCTCGAAGAGCGGGGCGGGGAAGCGCACGTCGGTCATGCCGAGATTGCCGATCGTGGTGCCGAGCGTGGTGTCGTTGACCGAGATCCCGATCATCAGCCCGAGGGTGAAGAGCGAGTTCATCAGCGGGCGGCCCCACTCGGTCTCGGTGGCGCAGAAATGCGCGTCGATGTGGAGCGGCTGCGGGTTCAGGGTCATGGTGGAGAACAGCATGTTGTCCATCTGCGTCACCGTGCGGGTGAGGCGATGGTGCAGCACCCGGCCGACCTCGAAATCCTCGAAGTAGAGGCCGCCGCGCGGATGGGTCGAGACGGGAAGGGGCGGCGTCATGCGGGTTCCTCCGGGCCGGCGGCATTCGTCTCCCCGTCGGCGTCCGGGCGGATGCCGATGAGGCGCGCGCCCTCGGCGACCTGGGCGCCGGCCTGCGCCGTCACCTCGGTCACCTCGCCGTCGGACGGGGCGGTGAGGGCGTGCTCCATCTTCATCGCCTCGACGATGGCGAGGCGCTGGCCGCGGGTGACCCGGTCGCCGGGGGCGACGAAGAGCGCGACGAGGCGGCCGTGCATCGGCGCCTTCACGCTGCCGCCCTCGCCGATATGGTCGAGATCGACGTCGAACGGGTCGGGCGGGGCGAGCGCCACCTGCCGCCCGCCCGCCACCACGAGCACGCCGCGCTCGCCCGGGACGACGTGCGCCCGGTCCTGCGCCCGCGCCTCGCCGCCCACCTCGATGGTCAGCGCGCCGCCGCCCTCCGGCCAGGCCAGCACGACCTCGTGCGCCTCGCCCTCGACCAGGATCGGGAAGGCCTGGCGCCGGCCGGCGCCGAGCTGGAATCCGTCCGCGAGGTCCCAGGGGGAGGGCGGGGAAGCGGGCGCGATCCGCTCGCGCGCGAGGAGGGCGGCGACGCCCTGCCGGATCGCCCCGGGATCGATCCCGGCGCCGCGCCCGGTCAGCGCGTCGAGGTGGCGGTCGATGAAGCCCGTGTCGAAGCGCCCGGCCCGGAAATCCGGGGCGAGGGCGAGCGCCCTCAGGAAGGCGACGTTGGTCTTCGGGCCGGCCACCAGGGTGCGGTCGAGGGCCGCGGCCAGCCGGTCGAGCGCCTCGCCGCGGGTCGCCCCGTGGGCGATCACCTTGGCGATCATCGGATCGTAGAAGGGCGAGACGGTGTCGCCCTCGCGCACGCCGGCATCGACGCGCAGGCCCTCGCCGGAGGGCAGGGCGAGGGCGCGCAGCCGCCCGGTCGAGGGCAGGAAGCCTCCGGCCGGATCCTCCGCGTAGAGCCGCGCCTCGACCGCGTGGCCGTCGATGGCGAGGTCGTCCTGGCCGAGCGGCAGGGGCTCGCCCGCCGCGACGCGGAACTGCCACTCCACCAGGTCGAGCCCGGTGATCGCCTCCGTCACCGGATGCTCGACCTGCAGCCTCGTGTTCATCTCCATGAACCAGAACCCGTCCGGCCGCAGTCCCTCGCGCCCGTCGGCGATGAACTCGACGGTGCCGGCGCCGACATAGCCGACCGCGCGGGCCGCCTCGACCGCCGCCCGCCCCATCGCGGCGCGCATCTCGGGCGGCATGCCGGGGGCGGGGGCCTCCTCGATCACCTTCTGGTGGCGGCGCTGGAGCGAGCAGTCGCGCTCGAACAGGTGCAGGGCGTTGCCGTGGGCGTCGCAGAAGACCTGGATCTCCACGTGGCGCGGGCTCAGCACGTATTTCTCGACGAGCACGCGCGGGTCGCCGAAGGCGCCGAGCGCCTCGCGCTGCGCCCCTTCGAGGGCGGCCGAAAACGCCTCCGGGGCCTCGACCCGGCGCATGCCCTTGCCGCCGCCGCCCGCCACCGCCTTGATCAGCACCGGATAGCCGATCGCGGCGGCCTGCGCGGCGAGGAAGTCGGGCTCCTGGCGCGGGCCGTGATAGCCGGGCACCACCGGCACCCCGGCCCTGGCCACCAGCGCCTTGGCGGCGTCCTTGAGGCCCATGGCCCGGATCGCCGCGGCCGGCGGGCCGACGAAGACGATTCCCGCCTGCGCGCAGGCCTCGGCGAAATCCGGCCGCTCGGAGAGGAACCCGTAGCCCGGATGGATGCAATCCGCCCCCGCCCGCCGCGCCGCGTCGAGGAGGCGGTCGATCCGGAGATAGGATTCCGCGGCCGGCGCCGGGCCGATCGGATGGGCCTCGTCCGCGAGGGCGACGTGCTGGGCGGCGCGGTCGGCCTCCGAGTAGACCGCGACGGTGCGCAGGCCGAGGCGCCGCGCGGTGCGGATGATCCGGCAGGCGATCTCGCCCCGGTTGGCGATCAGGACGGAGCGGAGCCCTGTCATGCGGGCCTCCTCCGGGGCCGTCCCGCCGCCCGGGCGAGCGCGCGGCGCCCTCCTCCCGGCTGGGAGTGGGAGAGGGGAGACGGGCTCCCGCGGCCGGTCCTTCGACCCATAGGCATCGCCTCACCTGTTCGACGCGGACGCGTCGCCCTCACATCCGGAACAGCCCGAACCGCGTCTCCTCGACCGGCGCGTTGAGGCAGGCCGAGAGCGCGAGGCCCAGCACCCGCCGGGTCTCCTCCGGCAGGATGATCCCGTCGTCCCAGAGCCGCGCGGTCGCGTAGTAGGGCGAGCCCTCCGCCTCGAACTGCGCGCGGATCGGGGCCTTGAAGCCCTCCTCCTCCTCGCCGCTCCAGGCGCCGCCCGCCGCCTCGATGTTGTCGCGGCGCACCGTGGCGAGCACGCTGGCGGCCTGCTCGGCGCCCATCACCGAGATGCGCGAATTCGGCCACGCGAACAGGAAGCGCGGGCCGTAGGCGCGCCCGCACATGCCGTAATTGCCCGCCCCGTAGGAGCCGCCGACCAGCACGGTGAGCTTGGGCACCGCCGCCGTCGCCACCGCGGTGACGAGCTTGGCGCCGTTCTTGGCGATGCCGCCCGCCTCGACCTCGCGCCCGACCATGAACCCGGAGATGTTCTGCAGGAACAGCAGCGGCACCCGGCGCTGGCAGCACAGCTCGATGAAGTGGGCGCCCTTGAGCGCGCTCTCCGAGAACAGGATGCCGTTATTGGCCAGGATCCCGACCGGCATGCCCCAGATCCGGGCGAAGCCCGTCACCAGCGTGGTGGCGTAGAGCCGCTTGAACTCGTCGAAGTCCGAGCCGTCGACGAGGCGGGCGATCAGCTCGCGCGCGTCGTACTGCTTGCGCAGGTCGACCGGCACGACCGCGTCGAGATCGTCCGCCGGATGCAGCGGCTCCCGGGGCTCCGCGATGTCGAGCCCGGGCCGCTTGACGCTGTTCAGCGTGCCGACGATCCGGCGCAGGATCGCGAGCGCGTGCGCGTCGTCGGTGGCGTAGTGGTCGGCGACGCCCGACAGCCGGGCATGCACCTCCGCCCCGCCGAGATCCTCCGCCGAGACCACCTCGCCGGTCGCGGCCCGCACCAGCGGCGGGCCGCCCAGGAAGATCGTGCCCTGCCGGCGCACGATCACGCTCTCGTCGGACATCGCCGGCACGTAGGCCCCGCCCGCCGTGCAGGAGCCCATCACGCAGGCGATCTGCGGGATGCCCGCCGCCGACATCTGCGACTGGTTGTAGAAGATCCGGCCGAAATGCTCGCGGTCAGGGAAGACCTCGGTCTGCTGGGGCAGGTTGGCGCCGCCGGAATCGACGAGGTAGAGGCAGGGCAGGCGGTTCTGCGCCGCGATCTCCTGCGCCCGCAGGTGCTTCTTCACGGTGACGGGGAAGTAGGTGCCGCCCTTGATGGTCGCGTCGTTGCAGACGATCATCACCTCGCGGCCGGCCACCCGGCCGATGCCGGCGATCACGCCCGCGGCGTGGATCGCGTCGTCGTAGAGGCCGAAGGCGGCGAGCTGGCCGATCTCCAGGAAGGGCGAGCCCGGATCGAGGAGCCGCAGCACCCGGTCGCGGGGCAGGAGCTTGCCGCGGGCGAGGTGGCGCTCGCGGGCCCGGGGCGGGCCCCCCGCCGCGGCCTCGGCGCGGCGCGCCTTCAGGGTGGCGCGCAGCTCGGCCCAGGCCTCGCGGTTGCGGGCGGCCTCCGGGGAGGCGAGGTCGGCGCGGGGGGCGAGGGCCGGCATGGCGTCAGGCCGTCTTCGTGAAGAGCTCGCGGCCGATCAGCATGCGGCGGATCTCGCTCGTGCCCGCGCCGATCTCGTAGAGCTTGGCGTCGCGCAGGAGCCGCCCGGTCGGGTAATCGTTGATGTAGCCGTTGCCGCCGAGAAGCTGGATCGCGTCGAGGGCGCATTGCGTCGCCCGCTCGGCCGCGTAGAGGATCGCGCCGGCCGCGTCCTCCCGGGTGGTCTCGCCGCGGTCGCAGGCCTTGGCCACCGCGTAGACGTAGGCCTTGGCGGCATTCGTCGACACGTACATGTCGGCGAGCTTGCCCTGGACGAGCTGGAACTCGCCGATCGGCTGGCCGAACTGCTTGCGCTCGTGCACATAGGGCAGGGCGACGTCCAGGCAGGCCTGCATGATGCCGAGCGGCCCCGCCGCCAGCACGGCGCGCTCGTAGTCGAGGCCCGACATCAGCACGTTGACCCCGCGCCCGACCTCGCCGAGGACGTTCTCCTCGGGCACCTCGCACTCCTCGAAGACGAGTTCGCAGGTGTCCGAGCCGCGCATGCCGAGCTTGTCGAGCTTCTGGGCGGTGGTGAAGCCCTTCATGCCCTTCTCAACCAGGAAGGCGGTGATGCCGCGCGGCCCGGCCTGCGGGTCGGTCTTGGCGTAGACCACCAGCGTCTCGGCCACCGGGCCGTTGGTGATCCACATCTTGGAGCCGGTGAGGACGTAGCGGTCGCCGCGCTTCTCGGCCCGGGTGCGCATCGAGACCACGTCCGAGCCGGAACCCGGCTCCGACATGGCGAGCGCCCCGACATGCTCGCCCGAGATCAGCGTGGGCAGGTACTTGCGCTTCTGCGCCGCCGAGCCGTTGCGCCGGATCTGGTTGACGCAGAGGTTCGAGTGCGCGCCGTAGGACAGGCCGACCGAGGCGGAGGCGCGCGACACCTCCTCCATGGCCACGCAATGCTCCAGGTAGCCGAGGCCGAGGCCGCCATACTCCTCCTCGACCGTGATCCCGTGCAGGCCGAGCGCGCCCATCTCGGGCCAGAGGTCGCGCGGGAAGGTGTTGGTGCGGTCGATCTCCTCGGCGCGCGGCGCGATCCTGTCCTGCGCGAAGGCGCGCACGCTGTCCCGGATCGCGTCGGCCGTCTCGCCCAGGGCGAAATTGAACTCGCGCGCGGCGTTCGGGATCATGGGCGTCCTCCGATCGTTTCGGCTATCTATACGAACGATCGTTTTTAAAGCAAGGTGGTTTCGCGGCAGCGGCGCGGGAGTCGCCGCGCCGGACCCGGAGGGACTCATGACCCAGCCGCCGCAGCCGAGCTACGTCCACGGCGCCAGCGACGTCCCGCTCCTCGGCCTCACCATCGGCGAGGCGCTGCGGGAGGCGGCCGCGCGCTGGCCGGATCGCGCGGCCCTGATCGCCCCGGCCGCCGGCCTGCGCTGGAGCTGGGCCGAGCTGAACGCGCGGGCCGAGGCTTTCGCGGCCGGGCTGCTCGCCCTCGGGCTGGAGCGCGGCGACCGCATCGGGATCTGGTCGCTCAACAACGCCGAATGGGCGCTGACCCAGTTCGCGGCCGCCAAGGCGGGGCTGATCCTGGTCACCGTCAACCCGGCCTACCGGCTGGCGGAGCTCGAATTCGCGCTGAACAAGGTCGGCTGCAAGGCGCTCGTCACCGCGCGCGCCTTCAAGACCAGCGACTATCTCGGCATGCTGACGACGCTCGCGCCCGAATTGCGCGAGGCGGAGCCGGGCAGGTTGCGGGCGGCGCGCCTGCCGCAATTGCGCGTGGTGATCGAGATCGGCGGCAACTCCCTGCCCGGAACGCTGGCCTTCGAGGCGGTGGCCGAGCGGGCCGGCGCGGCGGAGCGGGCGCGCGTCGCGGCGAACCGGGCGGCGCTGCAATTCGACGACCCGGTCAACATCCAGTTCACCAGCGGCACCACCGGCAGCCCCAAGGGGGTGACGCTGAGCCACCACAACATCCTCAACAACGGCTCCTTCGTCGGGCGGGCGATGCGGCTCGGGCCGGAGGACCGGATCTGCATCCCGGTGCCGCTCTACCATTGCTTCGGCATGGTGATGGGCAACCTCGCCGCGGTCACCTCGGGGGCCGCCATGGTCTATCCGGGGGAGGGGTTCGACCCGCTCGCGACCCTGCGCGCCGTGGAGGCCGAGCGCTGCACCGCCCTCTACGGGGTGCCGACGATGTTCCTGGCCCAGCTCGACCATCTGGAATTCGCGCGCTTCGACCTGTCGAGCCTGCGCACCGGCATCATGGCGGGCTCGCCCTGCCCGATCGCCGTGATGCAGCGCGCCGTCGACCGGATGCATCTGCGGGAGCTCACGATCTGCTACGGCATGACCGAGACCAGCCCGGTGAGCTTCCAGAGCGCGGTCGACGACCCGCTGGAGCGCCGGGTCTCGACGGTGGGCCGCATCCACCCGCACACGGAGGTGAAGATCGTCGATGCCGAGGGCCGGATCGTGCCCCGCGGCACGCCGGGCGAACTCTGCACCCGCGGCTACAGCGTGATGCGGGGCTACTGGGACGACCCCGAGAAGACCGCCGAGGTGCGCGACGCCGCCGGCTGGATGCACACGGGCGATCTCGCGACCCTCGATGACCAGGGCTTCTGCAACATCGTCGGCCGCATCAAGGACCTCGTGATCCGCGGCGGCGAGAACGTCTACCCGCGCGAGGTGGAGGAATTCCTCTACCGCCACCCGGCGATCCAGGAAGTCCAGGTCTTCGGCGTGCCGGATCCCCGCTACGGGGAAGAGCTCTGCGCCTGGGTGAAGCTGCGGCCCGGCGCGACGCTGACCGCCGAGGAGCTGCGCGCCCATTGCGGGGGCCAGATCGCCCACCAGAAGATCCCGCGCTACGTGGAGTTCGTGGACGCGTTCCCGATGACCGTGACCGGCAAGATGCAGAAATACCTGATGCGCGAGGCGATGATCGAGCGGCTCGGGCTCGCGGTGGAGCGGACGGCGTAGGCAGGGTCGAGGCGCGACGCGAGATTCCGGGCGAAATCTCGCATCCGTCCGAAGCCTTCGCGGCCTTCGGAGGCTGGACGGGACTGGTTCGTTCGCAGCGTACGGGGCGTGCGATGCGGCCGTCCGGCGATCCACGCCCGTGCGGTTTCATGATCGATGCGCCAAGGCGGCGCCAAGTCATACGAAATCCGACGGATTGCTTCGCAATGCGGATTTCGGCTTCGCTCACGCGCCGCGCGGGCTTGTCGGACGCTTTCCGGAAGCGATCTTCCGGAAAGCGTCCGATCCGGGATCCGGTTGGATCAACCGGATCCCGGATCATACCAGCGGTCATGTCTCCTGAGCGCTGGTTCCGTTCTCGGATCGTCGCCAAGCCGTCTCGTCAAGCCGTCTCGCCAAGCCGTCTCGCCAAGCCTTTGGCCTGGTGCCGACCATCCGAGATGGTCGACGACCCGATGCGCGAGCATCCTGGGCGGCCGGCAACAGACGGGCGCGCCGGGACTCGACCGCGCGTCGACGTCTCATGCGAAGACGCCGCCCGGCGCCCCACCCCGACGGGAGGATGCCCGCGGGTGCCGGGAACCCGCTTGCCTTCTCATAAGCCGCCACTTATACGTTGCCCATGACCGACGCAGATCTCTTCCGTCTGCTCGCCGACCCGACGCGTCGGGCCCTGTTCGAGCGGCTCTCGGCCGCCGAGATGACGGTGTCCGACCTGAAGGCCGGGTTCACCATTTCCCAGCCCGCCATCTCGCAGCACCTCGCGGCGCTCAAGGGCGCCGGCCTCGTGCGCGAGCGGCGGGAGGGACGCTTCTCCTACTACCGGGCCGATCCGGCGGCCCTGACGCCGCTGGTGGAGTGGATCGACCGCTACCGCGCGTTCTGGCCCGAGCGCCTGGAGCGGCTCAAGGACGTCATCGCGAGGATGGATTGATGGATGCCACTCCCGACGAGGCCGCGCCGCAGGTGGTCGCGTCCTGCGACATCGCGGCGGCGCCGGCCCTGGTCTGGCGCGCGCTCACCGTGCCGGAGATCGTGGCCGAGTGGCTGGGGCCGGTTTCGCCGGCCGCTGGCGACGCGCTGCGGCTCGACCTGCCGGCCGCCGAGGGCGGCCCGGTCGCCTGCGAGATGCTGGAGGCGGTGCCGCACGAGCGGCTCTCCTACCGCTGGCGCGACGCCTTCGGCGACTCGGTCGTGACCTTCGATCTCACGCCCGGGCCGGATGGCGGGACGCATCTGCGCGTCGTGCACCGGCCCGTCGCCGCCCGCCGGGCCGCCCCCGCCCGCCCGCTCGCCCTGATGCGGCCGGCGGCCCGCCCGCGGGCCCGGACGGCGCCGCGGCTCCTCCGCCGCGCCGCCTGAAGCGGGCTCGCCGCGATCGGTTCGGACGCCGTCCCGGCAACCTGATCGCGCGGCGATCGGCCGAAGACCGATCAATCTTCCCCACATTGCCCGCCCGGCTCGCTCGCCGGCGCCGTCGCGCCGGACCGACGCGTCGCGCCTTCCTGCCGGAGAGAGACGTGCCAGACCTTGTCACCCGCTACGCCAGCCTCGTGCCGATGGTTGTCGAGCAATCGAGCCGCGGCGAACGTGCCTTCGACATCTACTCGCGGCTGCTGCGCGAGCGCATCGTCTTCTTCACCGGCGCGGTCGACGATCAGACGGCATCGCTGACGGTGGCGCAGCTGCTGTTCCTGGAGGCCGAGAATCCCAAGAAGGAGATTTCCCTCTACATCAATTCGCCGGGCGGCGTGGTCACGTCGGGCTTGGCGATCTACGACACGATGCAGTTCATCCGTTGCCCCGTCTCGACGCTCTGCGTCGGGCAAGCGGCCTCGATGGGCTCCCTGCTGCTCGCCGCCGGGGCTCCCGGCCAGCGCTTCGCCACGGCGAATGCCCGCATCATGGTCCATCAGCCGATCGGCGGGTTCCAGGGCCAGGCGACGGACATCATGATCCATGCCCGCGAGACCGAGGCCATCAAGCGGCGCATGACCGAGATCTACGCGCGGCACACGGGCCAGGATTACGCCACGGTGGAGCGGGCGCTGGAGCGCGACACCTTCCTCGACCCGGAGGCGGCCCGCGCCTTCGGGCTGATCGACGGCGTGCTCACGGGGCGCCCCGAGATCGCCGCGGATCCGTCCGGGAGGTGACGTCGGCGGCGCGGCGCCGCGCGCCGGCCGCCCCGCTCACACCAGCCCCGGATCGAGCCGCCGCGGCGCGGCGAGCCAGGCCGGCACCGGCAAGCCGCGCTCGGTCAGGAAGGCCGGGTTGAACAGCTTCGAGGCGTAGCGGGTGCCGGAATCGCACAGGATCGTCACGATCGTGTGGCCGGGGCCGAGGTCCCGCGCCAGCCGGATCGCCCCCGCCACGTTGATCCCCGACGAGCCGCCCAGGCACAGACCCTCCTCGGCCAGGAGGCCGAACACGATCGGCAGCGCCTCCGCGTCCGGGATCTCGTAGGCGACGTCCGGCACGAAGCCCTGGAGGTTGCCGGTGACGCGGCCCTGGCCGATGCCCTCGGTGATCGAGGTGCCCTCGGCCTTGAGGGTCCCGGTCGCGTAGTGGCGGTAGAGCGCCGAGCCCTGCGGGTCGGCGAGTCCGATCCGCACGGCGGGGTTGCGGGCGCGCAGCGCCTCGGCGGTGCCCGCCAGCGTGCCGCCGGTGCCCGCCGCGCAGATGAAGCCGTCGACCCGCCCGTCCGTCGCCTCCCAGATCTCCGGGCCGGTCATCGCCGCGTGGGCGGCGCGGTTGGCCGTGTTGTCGAACTGGTCGGCGAAGAAGGCCCCCGCCGGCTCGGTGGCGCTCAGGCGCGCGGCGAGGCGGCCGGCCACTTTCACGTAGTTGTTCGGGTTGGCGAAGGGCACCGCCGGCACCTCCACCAGCGTCGCGCCCGCGAGCCGCAGCGCGTCCTTCTTCTCGATCGATTGCGTCTCCGGGATCACGATCACGGTGCGGTAGCCGCGGGCATTGCCCACCATGGCGAGCCCGATGCCGGTATTGCCCGCCGTGCCCTCGACGATCGTCCCCCCCGGCCGGATCAGGCCGGCGCGCTCGGCCGCCTCCACCATGAACAGGGCCGCCCGGTCCTTCACCGACTGGCCGGGATTCATGAACTCGGCCTTGCCCAGGATCGTGCAGCCGGTCTCCGCCGAGGCGCGGCGCAGGTGGATCAGCGGCGTGGCGCCGATGGCGGCCAGGACGTCGGGTTTGGGCGGCATGGCGGGTCTCGCGGCGGGCTCGCGGGCAGGGACGGTTCCGTCTGATGCCGGCAATCGCGCCGGGCGGCAAGGCGCCGGCCGCACCGCGTCTTCCCGCGGGACGCCGGCGCGATGCGCATTGACCCCCGTACCAAAGAATGTCAGCATTGCTGACATAATCGGGTGATGAGGCAGGCCCGGCCGAACCGGACCGCCGACGCCTGCGGGGAGAGTTCTGGAGGTTTCCCGATGGGCAGCCACTCGGCGGTCGCGTCCCTTCGACCCGTCAGCCTCGACGACAAGTACGACCTCTCCCGCGAGCAGGTTTTCGTCACCGGCACCCAGGCGGTGATCCGGATGCTGCTGATGCAGCAGGCCCGGGACCGGGCCGCCGGACTGAACACCGCGGGGTTCGTGTCGGGCTACCGGGGCTCGCCGATCGCCGGGCTCGACCAGAACCTGTTCAAGGCGCGCCCCGTCCTGGAGAAGGCGAACATCGTCTTCCAGCCCGGCCTCAACGAGGAACTCGCCGCCACCGCCATCTGGGGCGCGCAGCAGGCGGAGATGCGGGGCGAGGGGCGCTACGACGGCGTCTTCGGCCTCTGGTACGGCAAGGGGCCCGGGGTCGACCGCTCGGGCGACGTCTTCCGCCACGCCAACATGGCCGGCACCTCGCGCCACGGCGGCGTGCTGGCGCTGATGGGCGACGACCACACGGCGGAATCCTCCACGGTCGCCCACCAGTCCGAATTCCACTTCGTCGACGTGATGATGCCGATCCTGAACCCGGCCGGGGTGCAGGAGATCCTCGATTACGGCCTCTACGGCTACGCCATGAGCCGCTATTGCGGCGCCTGGATCGCCTTCAAGTGCGTGAAGGAGAACATCGAATCGACCGCCAGCGTCGATGCGCGCCTCGACCGGGTGAAGATCGTGCTCCCGGACGATTTCCTGATGCCGCCGGGCGGCCTCAACATCCGCACGCCGGACGGGATCCTCGACCAGGAGGCCCGGCTCCAGGACTTCAAGCGCGACGCGATGCTGGCCTTCGTGCGGGCCAACAACCTCAACCGCATCGTCCTGTCGGGCGGGCGCCGGCCGAAGCTCGGCGTGATCACGGTGGGCAAGTCCTACCTCGACGTGCGCCAAGCCCTCGACGATCTCGGCCTCGACGAGGTCGCGGCGAACGACATGGGGCTTCGCCTCTACAAGGTCGCCTGCCCCTGGCCGCTGTCGCAGCGCGAACTCCTCGCCTTCGCGGACGGGCTCGACCTGATCATGGTGGTCGAGGAGAAGCGCTCCCTGATCGAGGTGCAGGTCCGCGAGGAGCTCTACGGCACCGCCAACCAGCCGATCTGCGTCGGCAAGAAGGACGAGCAGGGACGCTGGCTGTTCCCCGTGAAGGGCGCGCTCGATCCGAACGACATCGCGGTCGCGCTCGGCGAGCGCCTGCTGCGCTACCACCGCAACGACGCGCTCGCGGCCCGGGTCGCGAGCCTGCGCCAGGCCCAGGAAGTGCTGGCCGCGACCACCGACGTGGCGACCCGCACGCCGCATTTCTGCGCCGGCTGCCCGCACAACACCTCGACCCGGGTGCCGGAGGGCGCGCGCGCCTATGCGGGGATCGGCTGCCACTACATGGTCCAGTGGATGGACCGCGCCACCGACGGCTTCACCCAGATGGGCGGGGAGGGCGCCAACTGGATCGGCGAATCCGCCTTCTCGACGCGCCGCCACGTCTTCCAGAATCTCGGCGACGGCACCTACAACCATTCCGGGTCGCTGGCCCTGCGCTGGGCCGTCGATACCGGCACCACCATGACCTACAAGATCCTGTTCAACGACGCGGTCGCCATGACCGGCGGCCAGCCCCACGAGGGCGGGCTCACCGTGGACAGGATCGCCGCGCAGGTGCGGGCGGAGGGCGTCGGGCGCATCGCCCTGGTGACCGATGAGCCGGACAAGTACCCGGCCGGGATGCGCTGGCCGGACGGCCTGACCATCCATCACCGGGACGACCTCGACGCGGTGCAGCGCGACCTCGCGACGGTGCCGGGCGTGTCGGTGCTGATCTACGACCAGACCTGCGCCTCCGAGAAGCGGCGGCGGCGCAAGCGCGGCCGGTTCCCCGATCCCGACAAGCGGGTGATCATCAACGACCTCGTCTGCGAGGGCTGCGGCGACTGCTCGGTGCAGTCGAACTGCGTGGCGGTGCAGCCGCTGGAGACCGAGTTCGGCCGCAAGCGCCGCATCGACCAGTCGAGCTGCAACAAGGATTTCTCCTGCCTCAACGGCTTCTGCCCGTCCTTCGTGACCGTGCACGGGGCGAAGCCGCGCAGCGGCCCGCCGGTGGCCCTGGCGGGATCGCCGGACGCGGACCTGCCCGAGCCGGCGCTGCCCGCGATCGACGGCACCTACAACATCATCGTCACGGGCGTCGGCGGGACCGGGGTGGTGACGGTGGGGGCGATCCTCGGCATGGCGGCCCATCTGGAGGGCAAGGGCCTCGGCATGATCGACATGGCGGGCCTCGCCCAGAAGGGCGGGGCGGTGTTCAGCCACGTCCGCCTCGCGCGCCACCAGGACGACATCCACGCGATCCGGGTGACGGCGGGGGCCGCCGACCTGATCCTCGGCTGCGACCTCGTGGTGACCGGCACCCGCAAGGTGCTGGCGGCGGTGCGGCCCGGGCGCACCCACGTGGTGGTCAACACGGCCGAGATCATGCCGGGCGACTTCACCCGCAAGCCCGATTTCTCGCTCCCGGCCGAGCGCATCAAGCGGGTGATCCGCGACAAGGCCGGGCCGAGCCACGCGGACCTCACCGACGCGACCGGGCTGGCGCTCGCGGCGCTCGGCAACGCGCTCGCCGCCAACATGTTCATGCTCGGCTACGCGTGGCAGCGCGGGCGCATCCCGCTGTCGCGTGAGGCGATATTGCGGGCGATCGAGCTCAACCGCGAGGCGGTGCCGATGAACCTCGCGGCCTTCGCCTGGGGGCGGCGGGCGGCCGCGGACCCGGCCGCCCTCGCCGCGCTCGCGACCGCCCCGGAGGCGGATCTCCCGGACGACCTCGACACGCTGATCGCCCGGCGCGTCGCCTTCCTGACCGCCTATCAGAGCCGCGCTTACGCCCGGCGCTACGCCCGCACCGTGGCGTCCGTGCGCGAGCGCGAGGCCGCGGTGCATCCGGGCGGCACCCCGCTCTCCGAGGCGGTGGCCCGCTCGCTGTTCAAGCTGATGGCCTACAAGGACGAGTACGAGGTCGCCCGCCTCTACACGGACGGCCATTTCGAGGCGCAGGTGCGGAGCGCCTTCGAGGGCGAGTCCCTGCGCTACGAGTTCCACCTCGCGCCGCCGCTCCTCGCCCGCACCGACCCGCGCACCGGCCGGCCGCGCAAGATGAGCTTCGGCCCCTGGATGATGCGGGCCTTCCGGGTGCTCGCCCGGATGCGGCGCCTGCGCGGCACGCCCCTCGACCCGTTCGGCTACACGCGCGAGCGCCGCGAGGAGCGGCGGCTGGTCACCGCGTTCGAAACCCTGATCGCCGAGATCCTGCGCGGCCTGACGCCGGCGAACCACGCGGTCGCGGTCGGCCTCGCCAACCTGCCCCAGAGCATCCGCGGCTTCGGGCCGGTCAAGGCGAAGAACCTCGCCAAGGCCCGGGAGGAGGAGGCGGCGCTGCTGGCGCGGTTCCGGGCGCCCGAGGTGCCGCTCGCGACGGCGGCGGAGTGAGCGGGTGACGCTCTCTCAATGTCCGACGTGCCGGCCTGACTTGGCGTTGTCGTGAAGCACAGACTATGACACCGCACAGGTGTGGATGCCACACCTGTGCGGCACACCTGTGCGGATGGATTGCCGGACGGCAGCGTCGCACGCCCTGCACGACGGGAACGAACGCGTCCTGTTCAGCCTCTGAGCCCGACAGGGCTGCGGCGTGAGGGCCGCCCGCGAGCGGCGCCGCGCGACGGGCCCGACTCCCGTCATCCGACCGTCACGCGCGCGCCCGAAAGCTCTGGCCGCCCTTCCTCCGGAGCCCTCGGCCCATGGATTTCCACCGCCGCTTCACCGTGCTGATGTGCACGCCCGCCTTCGATCCGGGCGATCTCGAAGGCGCGCGCGTCGACCAGATCGTGGCGGCGGTCGAGCAGCGGGGCTTCGAGGTGGTCCGCGCCCGCCGGGTCGAGGACGCGGCCATCGCGGTCCAGACCGACGCGGCGGTCGGCTGCCTCGTGGTCGATTGGGGCAAGCGCGGCCTCGACGGCAAGGCGGCGGCGCTGATCGACATGATGCGCCGGCGCGGCCTCGAGATGCCGATCGTCATCATGGTCCGCCGCAAGCGCCTGGAGGACATCCCGGTCGAACTCCTCGACTTCATCGACGGCTACATCTTCCTCGCCGAGGAGACGCCGGAATTCATCGCCCGCGGCCTGGTCTCGCGCGTCACCCAGTATGCCGAGACGCTGAAGACGCCGTTCTTCGGCGCCCTCGTCGACTATGCCGAGAAGGGCAACCAGCTCTGGACCTGCCCGGGCCACAATGGCGGCATCTTCTACAACCGCTCGCCGATCGGCCGCATCTTCGTCGAGCACCTCGGCGAGGCGATCTTCCGCAACGACCTCGACAATTCGGTGCTCGATCTCGGCGACCTGCTCACCCACGAGGGGCCGGCGCTCAAGGCGCAGAAGGAGGCGGCCCAGATCTTCGGGGCGGAGAAGACCTACTTCGTCCTCAACGGCACCTCGGCCTCGAACAAGATCGTGCTCTCGGCCCTCGTCGCCGAGGACGACCTCGTCCTGTTCGATCGCAACAACCACAAGGCCGCGCATCACGGGGCGCTGCTCCTCGGCGGCGGCATCCCGATCTTCCTGGAGACCGACCGCAACGCCTACGGGCTGATCGGCCCGATCGACCATGCCGCCCTCGACGAGGCGGCGATCCGCGACAAGATCCGCCGCAACCCGCTCGTCCGGGACAAGGAGGCGTAGCGCCGGGAGCGCCCGTTCCGTGCCGCGGTGATCGAGCAATGCACCTATGACGGCACGATCTACGACGCGCGCGAGATCCTGGCGAGGATCGGCCCCCTCTGCGACTACATCCTGTTCGACGAGGCCTGGGCCGGGTTCATGAAGTTCCACCCGCTCTATGCGGGCCGCTTCGCCATGGGGCTGGACGGGCTCGGCCCGGATTCCCCCGGCATCATCGCCACCCAATCGACCCACAAGCAGCTCGCGAGCTTCAGCCAAGCCTCGCAGATCCACACCAAGGACGGGCATATCCGCGGCCAGGAGCGGCGCGTCGAGCACCGGCGCCTCAACGAGAGCTTCCTGGTCCACGCCTCGACCTCGCCCTTCTACCCGCTCTTCGCCTCCCTGGATGTCGGCGCCCAGATGATGAAGGGCCGCTCCGGCATGATCCTGTGGGACGACACGATCCGGCTCGGCATCGAGTGGCGCAAGAAGGTGCGGGCGATCCGGCGGGAATTCGAGGAGAACGAGGCCGATCCGGCCCGGCGCTGGTTCTTCGATCCCTTCGTGCCCGACATGGTGCGCGGCCCGGAGGGCGCCGAGGTGCCCTGGGAGAGCCTCCCCACCGACCTCCTGGCCAGCGAGCCGCGCTACTGGGAGCTCAGCCCCGGGGCGCGCTGGCACGGCTTCACCAAAGTGGCGCCGGGCTACGCCATCACCGATCCGAACAAGCTCACGGTGCTCACCCCGGGCTTCGACCGGACGAGCGGAACCTACGCCGATCACGGCGTGCCGGCCCCGATCGTCGCGCAGTACCTGCGCGAGAACCGGATCGTGGCCGAGAAGAACGACCTGAACTCGCTGCTCTTCCTGCTGACGCCGGGCGTCGAATCGTCGAAGGCCGGCACCCTGATCTCGGGCCTCGTCGCCTTCAAGCGCCTGCACGACGACAACGCGCCGCTGGAGGAGGCCATGCCCGATTTCGTGCGGCGCCGGCCGCAGCGCTACCGCGGGGTGCGCCTGCGCGACCTCTGCGCCGAGTTCCACGCCTTCCACCGCGAGGCGAACACCGCCGCGCTCCAGCGCCTGCAATTCACCGCCGACCACATCCCCGAGATGGTGCTGCCGCCCAAGGCCGCCGCCCAGATGCTGACCCGCAACAAGGTCGATTTCGTGCCGATCGCGGAGGCGGCCGGCCGCATCGCCACCACCCTGATGCTGGTCTACCCGCCGGGCATCGCGACCCTGCTGCCGGGCGAGCGGCTCGACGGGCGGGCCAAGCCGATGCTCGACTACTTCGCCAAGTTCGAGGCCTCCGCGAACCTGTTCCCGGGCTTCGAGGCCGAGATCCAGAGCGTCTACCGGCAGGTGGAGCCGGATGGGCGGATCCGGTTCTACACCTACGTCCTGCGCGAGGATCCTGCCGAGAGGTAGGGCCGGCGCATGATCCGCCGTCGCCGCTTTCCGGCCGCCGCCCCGGCGGCGGCCCTCTCGTCCCTCCGGCCCGCGCGGTCCGCCATGGCGGCCGATCCGCTTTCATCGGCGCCGGGCGACGGCGATCTCGCGGCGCGCCTCGACCGCGCCGTGGCGGAGAAGCGCGTCTGGACCTTCACGGGGTGGTCGTGCTGCGCGGCGGCCGCACCGGGCTCGAACGATGCTTCGACGGGGAGGATCAGGTCCGCGACCGCCCTCTCGGGCAGGTGAGGTTCGGGCCGCAGACCCTGCACGACCCGTGCTCGGCCTCGAGGAGCGTCGTCGCGCTTCGCTGAGGTCTTGCCCTGGAGCGGGTCCGCTCAGCGGAGCGGCAGCGCGAGGCAGACGGCGGCCAGGATCACCGCGTAGGCGATGCGCCGGAACATCCGGTCCGAGGCGGCGCGGAAGCCCCGGCTCCCGGCCAGGAGCCCGAGCCCGTAGGGGATGAGGAGCGGCAGCGCGAGGGCGGCGCGCTCGGCCGTGAGCACGCCGCCGCCAGCGAAGACCACCCCCGAGACCAGGGTCGAGAGGCCGAAATAGGCCATCAGGTTGTGACGCACCTGGGCGGCATCCGCCGTCTGGCTGGCGAGCCAGAACACCGCGAGCGGCATCCCGCCGAGCGCCGCGAAGCCGCTCGCGAGGCCCGAGGCGCCGCCGACCGCGACCGAGAGGGCGAGGGAGGGCCGGCCGCGATAGCGCCAGCCGGTCATCAGGGCGGCGAGCGCCGCCAGGATCGCCCCCGCGGCGAGCCAGCGCGCGAGGGCCGGATCGAGGCGCGTCAGCAGCCAGACCCCCGCCGGCAGCAGCGCGCTGGCGCCGGCGAGGAGCGGCAGCACCTCCCGCCATACCGCCCGCCGCGCCGAGAGCCCGCCGAGCCACAGGGCGAAGGGCGCGTCCACCAGCCAGATCAGCCCCACGGCGGCGGCCGGGCCGATGGCGGCCGCCGCGACCGGCACGAACACCATCGCGAAGCCGAAGCCCGTGAAGCCGCGCACCAGCCCCCCGGCCAGGGCGGCGGCGAGGAGGGTCGCGAGCGTCGCCGCGTCGGGGATCAGGGCCGGCATGCCGGCACGAAGGAGGGGAGGGCCATCGCCGCAGCGGTGGCCCGCCGGTCACGCTCCGTCAAGGCGCATCGCCTATGGCGGTGAGGGGCCGACCCGGCTAAAGCCCCCACCTCCTGGCGTCGCGGCGGCTTTCGGGCGATGCTGGCCGCCCGCCGCTCGCGCCGCGAAAGGGTCCGCATGGCAACGACACCGGTCCGCATCCTCGGCATCGATCCGGGCCTGCGGCGCACGGGCTGGGGCCTGATCACCGTGACGGGGACCCGGCTCGCCTTCGAGGCCTGCGGCGTGCTCACCTCGGACGGGGACGACGCGCTGGCGCTGCGCCTGCGCGACCTGCATGACGGGCTCGTGCGCGTGGTAGCGGCCCAGCGTCCCGACGAGGTCGCGGTCGAGGAGACGTTCGTCAACAAGGACGCGCAGGCGACGCTGAAGCTCGGCCATGCCCGGGCCGTCGCCCTGCTGGTGCCGGCCCTGGCCGGCCTGCCGGTGGCGGAATACGCCGCCAACCTCGTCAAGAAGACCGTCGTGGGGGTCGGCCACGCGGAGAAGGGGCAGGTCGCCGCCATGGTGCGCTTCCTGCTGCCGAAGGCGGATCCCGCCACCGCGGACGCCGCCGACGCCCTCGCCATCGCCATCACGCACGCGCAGCACCGGGCCGCGCGGGCCCGCGAGCGGGATGCGGCGGCCCCGCGCGCGCGGGCCGTGCCGGCCCCGGCGCCTAGCGCGCGAGCACCTGCATCCCCTTGCGCACCGCCGGGCGCGCGCCGAGTGCGGCGAGCCAGCGGTGCAGGGCCGGCTTGCCCTCCAGGCTCCGGCCGAGCGGCTCCTTGAGGAAGGTCGTCGCCGCCACCATCCAGGGATAGCAGGCGATGTCGGCGATCGAGTAATCCTCGCCCGCGAGGTAGGGCACCTCGGCGAGGCGCCGCTCCATCACGCCGAGCAGGCGGTCGGCCTCGTCGGTGAAGCGCCCGATGGCGAGCGGGGCCTTCTCGGGCGCGCGCACGGCGAAGTAGCCGAGCTGGCCCAGCATCGGCCCGAGGCCGCCGACCTGCCAGTGCAGCCATTCGAGCGCCTTGAACCGCGCCGCCCCGGACGGCGCCAGGAAGCGCCCCGACGTCTCGGCGAGGTAGGTCAGGATCGCGCCGCTCTCGAAGATCGTGAGCGGCCCCTCGGGCGCGTCGTCCACGACGAGCGCCGGGATCTTGTTGTTGGGCGAGATGCGCAGGAAGTCCGGCGCGAACTGCTCGTCCTTGCCGATATCGACCGGATGCACCGTGTAGGGCAGCCCGAGTTCCTCCAGCAGGATCGGGGGTTTGCGCCCGTTCGGCGTGGTCCAGGTGTAGAGGTGGATCATCGCGGCCTCGCGCAGCTTCGGTGCCTCCAGTGTAGGGCGCCGCCTCCCGGGGCCCAGCCGGGCGCCCGCACGCCCCTCGCTGATCCGGCAACGAGCCTCACGCGATTGCTGCCCGACCGATCCGCGGCGCCCTGGCAGGTCGGCGCCGACGCGGGAACCCCTCCGGCGCGGGCGACGCGATCCGCCTCCCGAACGTCCAGGCCTCGGCCCTGAGCGCGGCGCACGTCACCTTCGCCGGCCCGCCCTCACGCCTGCCAGAACGGCTTGTCGGATTCCCGGGCCACGTCGGCCCGCGACACGCCGATATCCTTGAGCAGCCCGTCCGGGAGGTGGCGCAGGTCGCGGCGCTGCCGGTGGCGCTGCCCCCAGAGTTCGAGCCGCTCCACCAGCGTGAGGAGGCGCGGCCGGGGCGAGGACCGCCGGATGGCGGGCACGAGGCGCAGATTTTCTCGGCCTCCGACCAGGGTCGTCATGGCTGTCTCCGTCGGTTCGTCGATCTGATGCGAGGCAGCTTGCGCGCGGGGGCGCCGCGGCGCAAACCAGAAGCTCTCCGCCGCCGACCAAGGATTTCTAGGCCATGGCAGGGCGCCGACTGCCCCCCCTCAACGCCGTCCGGGCCTTCGAGGCCGCCGCCCGCCACCCCACCTTCCAGGCGGCGGGCGACGAACTCGGGGTGAGCGCCGGGGCGATCGCCCAGCAGGTCAAGGCCCTGGAGGCCTGGGCGGGCATGCCGCTGTTCCGCCGCCTGCCGAGCCGCGGCGTCGTCCCGACGCGGGCGGGCCTGCGCTTCGCCGAGGAGGCGGGCCGGCTCCTCGACGGATTCGCCGCCGCCGCGCTGGTCCTGCGGCGGCAGGGCGTCGACGGCGCGCTCACGGTCAACACCACCCATTCCTTCGCGTCGCTCTGGTTGATCCCGCGGATCGGCGCCTTTCGCGAGGCCAATCCGGACCTCGACGTGCGCATCGTCGCCAACAACCAGCTCATCGACTTCACCCGCGACGAGGCCGACGTCGCGATCCGGCACGGCAGGGGCGCCTATCCGGGCCTGCGCTGCGAACTGCTCCTGCGCGACGCGGTCTTCCCGGTCTGCAGCCCCGGCCTGCGGGACGGAAACCCGCCCCTGCGCGAGTTGCGCGACCTCGCCGCCCACACGCTCCTGCACGATGGCGATCCCGTCGACGCCGACATGATCGTCTGGCCGCAATGGCTCGCGGCGGTCGGAGCGGCGGACCTGCGGCCGAAGCGCGGGCCGACCTTCACGCACACCTTCATGGTCCTGCAGGCCGCCACCGCCGGGCAGGGCGTGGCCCTGGCCACCCGCGTGCTCGGCGGCGACCTCGTCCGTCCGGGCAGCCTCGTGCGCCCCTTCGCCGAGGAGGTGCCGAGCCCCTACGCCTTCTACATCGTCACCCCCGACGAACCCGATTCGCCCAAGGTCGCCCGGTTCCGCGCCTGGCTGCACGGGCAGGCCGCCGCCGCGCTTTCGCCGCTTTGAGGCGGGACCACTCGGGGCCGCCGAATCCCGCGAGGTGGCTCCCGAGCGTGACCATGCCGTTATCCCGCCTCGCCCGCCTCACCCTCTCCCTCGGCGCCCTCCTGGCGGCCGGCGGCGCGGCCCAGGCCCATCCGCATGTCTGGATCACCACCCGGGCGGAGGTGGTCTACGGGCCTGACGGGCGCGTCGCCGCGATCCGGCACGCCTGGACCTTCGACCCCTCCTACTCGGCCTTCGCGGTGCAGGGCCTGGGCGGAGAGGCGCCGAGCCCGGACGGCCTCGCCGCCCTCGCGCGCGAGAACACCGAGAACCTCGCCGAATCGGCCTATTTCACCAGCCTGAAGATCGACGGGCGCAAGCAGGAGTTCGACGGCCCGCAGGCCGCCGCGATGACCTTCGCGGAGGGCCGGCTGACCCTGCGCTTCACCCTGCCGCTGCGCACGCCCGCGAAGGGGCCGATCTCCCTCGACGTCTACGACCCGACCTACTTCGTCGCCTTCAGCCTCGCCGAGGGCGAGGATGCCGCCACCCTCGTGGGCGCGCCGGCCTCCTGCAAGGCCCTGGCCCACCGGCCCAAGAGCGCCGCGCCGGCCCAGATGTCGGAATCCTTCTTCTCCGCGCTCACCGACGCGGCCAATTACGGCGTGCAATTCGCGAATCGGATTACAGTGACGTGCTCGTGAGATCCGCCCCCGTCGCCCTCCCCGCCGCGCGCGGGGCGCTCCTGCGGCTGGGCCTCGCCCTCGCCGCGGCGCTGGTCGCCGCCGCCCTGCTCGCGGGGCTTGTCGCGGTGCTGGCGCCGGGCTTCGCGCCCCCGCCGCGCTCGCCCTTCGGCATGGGCTTCCGCGAGGCCGCGCCCTCGGGGGCCGGCTCGCTCGGGGCCTGGCTGCTCGCCATGCAGGCGGGGTTCTCGCGCAGTCTGCAAGCGGCGGTCGCGGGGATCCGGGCCGGGCAGGGCGGCTACGGGCCGCTCGCCGGCCTCGGCTTCGCCTATGGGGTCTTCCACGCCGCGGGTCCCGGCCACGGCAAGGCGGTGATCGCGGGCTACATCGTGGCCGGCGAGCGGGCGCTGCGGCGGGGCCTCGCCCTCAGCGCCGCGGCGGCCCTGGTCCAGGCCGCCGTCGCGATCGCGCTCGTCGGCGGCGGCGCGGCGCTGCTGCGCTGGACCGCGGCGGGGATCACCGAGGCGGGCCGCGCGGTCGAGACCGCGGGCTTCGCCTGCGTGGCCCTGCTCGGGCTCGCCGTGACCTGGCGCAAGGCGGGCGCCCTCGCGTCGCGCCTCGCGGGCGCGGCGCCGGCGCCCTGCGGGCCGGAATGCGGCCACGCGGTCCTGGCGGATGCCGGCCGGATCGAGCGGCTCGGCACCTGGCGCGAGCAGGCCGGCGTCGTCCTGGCCGCGGGGGCGCGGCCCTGCGCGGGCGCGATCCTGGTCCTGGTCTTCGCCCTCTCCCAGAAGGTGTTCGCCGCCGGGATCCTCGCGGCCCTCGCCATGGCGGCGGGCACGGCACTCACCACCGCGGCGCTCGCCGCGCTCGCGGTCTTCGCCAAGGCGGCGGCCCTGCGCCTCGCCGGGGGACGGGGAGAGATCGGGGCGCTCGCGCTCGCGGGGCTCGAACTCCTGGCCGGCGCCTTCGTCCTCGTGCTCGGCGCGGCGCTCCTGACCGGCTACGCCGCCGCGATCGTCTGACCGCCGGGCCGTCGGTTCAGACGAATTCCGGCACGCAGGTCTCGGCGGCGAGGACGAGCTTCTGCCGCTCGCGGGCGATGAAGGCGGTCGGCATGGCGGCCTGCAGCGCCTTCTCCATGTCGCGCAGCTCGGCGTCGCTGTGCTGGGGATAGAGGTGGATGATGCCGAGCCGGCCGACATTCGCCGCGCGGCACAGCTCCACGCCCTTCTCCCAGGTCGAGTGGCCCCAGCCCCGGCAGGCCGGATACTCGCCCTCGGTGAACATCCCGTCATAGACGACGAGGTCGGCGTCGCGGACGAAGTTCAGGAGGTTGCGCTCGGGCCAGGGCTCGCTGTGCTCGATGTCGCTGATGTAGCAGGCGGTCCGGCCCGCGTGGCGGAAGCGGTAGCCCGTGGCGCCCTGCGGATGCTGCAGCGGCAGGGTGGCGACCGTGCTCCCGTCCGCGAAGGTCAGGGTCTCGCCGGCCCGGAATCCGTGATGGACGAAGCGGGCGGGCAGCGCGTCGAGGGTGATCGGGAAGAGCGGGGGCGAGAACAGGCGGTTCAGGGGCGCCTCGGCGCTCTCGCCGTCGAGGTTGCCGCAATAGGTGTGGATCTCGCGGGTCCGGTCGAGCACCGCCGGCTTGAAGAAGGCGAGTCCCGTGACGTGGTCGAGGTGGAGGTGGCTGAACAGCAGGTCGATTCGCTGCGGCAGATCCGCCCCGTGATAGGCTCCGAGCGCGTTGATCCCGGTCCCCGCATCGATGACGAAGAGCCGCTCGCCGCACCGGATCTCGACGCAGGGCGTGTGGCCTCCGAACTCCACGACGTTCGGACCGGACGCGCAGACAGACCCCCGCACGCCCCAGAAGCGGAGCGTCAGGCTGTCCGACGCGAGGAGACCCATATGTTTCATGCCCTCACGATGATCCGCTTCGGCGCTGAAGAATGTGCGTCTTCGCACAGCACGACCCTCGTCGACCGGCCGCGCGGGGCTCCTGACCCGGCCTCCTGATGGAGGGCCGCGCGCGTCGACGCCCAATCGCGTCGCTGCGGAACCTCGATCACTTCCACGCGGTCACTCCATCACGAACGGGTGTCTCGTGCGCGAAGTTCCCCAGAACGTGCGGCTTGCGCAAGGGGGATAGGTCGGATGCGTCACCCGAAGGTTGAATCGGCAGGGCGGTGTTTCGCTCAGCCCGCACCACGGCATCGAAGGGTGCGTCCTCCGGCAGGCTGACCGCGTCGGGCAGGCAGACGACGAGGCCGCGCCCGGCCCGGGCGGCGCGAAGCCGCGCCAGGCCGGCCCGGATCTCGGCCGGGCTGCGGTCGTCGAGGGCGAGCCCCACCACCAGGATGTCGGGCTGGCGCACGAGGCAGCGAGCGAGATCGATCGCGCTGCGCTCGGCCGCCGTGAGGGCGGCGTCGCGGTTGCCGAGCCCGCTCTCGGCCGCGCGCGGATCGACCTTGGCCGAGAGGCCGAAGCGGTAGACCGTGCGTTCGAGGCCGCGCTCGGCCAGGACCCGCTGCATCACGGCGCGCACCCGCGTGCCGGCGCCCGCCTCCGCGCCCGCGATCCGGCCGAACAGGAGGTTCTCCTCCAGGCTCGCCGCGATCGTGACCTTGGCGGGGTCGTAGAATTCCACGCTGGCGCGCAGGTTGGCCGGCAGCAGGGCCGCGAAGGTGCGGCGCGCCGCGACCAGCCGCTCCTCGAAGGCCGCGTCGATCAGGCCGAAGCGGTGCCGGCTCTCGCTGTAGCGGAGCGCGAGGCCGATCAGCCGGGCGCGGTCCCGCTGCCCGGCCGGGCCGCGCCGCCAGCCCGTCGCCTCCGGCTGGCGGGCGACGAGATCCTCGAAGAAGCCCCGCTCGGCCGCCGGGAACAGCGAGAACGCGTCGAAGAGCGGGTGGTCGTCCGGGAGGTCGGCGAAGATCTCCACCGTCGCCCGGGCGATGGCGAGCCCCATCTCGATCATCGGCCGGGTCAGGCCCTCGGCCTCCAGCACCGCGCGGGTGAAGGGGTGCCCGGCGAGCCGCTCCTCCGCGAAGGCGCGGCCGACCGGCTCGCCGAACAGCAGGTTCTCCCCGACCGTGGCCTGGGCGTTGTAGCGGTGCGGGTCGAAGGGCTCGATCAGGTGGGCAGCCTGCTCGGACGTGAGCGCCTCGCGCAGGGCCGAGCGGGTCGCCACGATCGCCGCGGCGGTATCCGGGTCGATGCTCGGCGCGACGAGGCTCGCGAGGCCCCGCGCCCGCACCAGCGCGTCGAGCCCGGTCACGGCCAGCGCCTCCACGAGCCGCTCCTCCAGGTGGGGCGAGTGGGGAGGGGGCGCGTCCGGGTCCGGCGCCGAGCCGTCCGCGAAGGCGAGGTCGCCGTAGAGCAGGTTCTGGAGGAGGCTGCCGGCCACAAGGACGGGCTCGTCCCCCGCGAAGGCGATGCGGCGCGCCCGCTCCGAGGGGTCGAGCGCCCGCAGGTCCGTGCCTGCATAGGTCACCTGGCCGGTCGTCGGCTCGAGCTGGCCGGCGACGAGCGCGGCGAGGACACGGCCGCCGCTGCCGCGGCGCCCCAGGATCGCCACGTGTCCGGGCATCGGCAGGGTCAGGTCGAGGCCGATGAGCCGCTCGCCCGAGGCGGGATCGTAGGCCGCCGCTCCCGCGAGCACGATCGGTCCGCCGCGCGGGAAGCTCGCGGCCGGCGCGAGGCGGCGCGTGGCCTTGGCCCGCGCCTCCAGGGCGGCGACGAGGCGGCCGATCTCCCCGAAGGCGGGGAGCGCCGCCCGGCGGCGCTCGTTCTGGCGCAGCAGCAGGGCGAGCAGGCTCGCCGCGAGGGCCAGCGCCCCGAAGGCGGCCGCCAGCGCCCCGGCGGTGACGGGCGGGGCCGGTCCCGCCTCGTGCCAGAGCGCGGTGGCGAGGACGAGGGCGGGCAGCAGCACGAAGAGCGCCAGGGCGGGGGCGCGGGCGCGGGCGAGCGACGCCTCCGCCCGCGCGAGGCCGCGGCGCGCCGCCAGGGCCGCGTGGCCGAGGCGCGCCCGCTCGAAGGCGGCGGTGCCGTGCGCCCGCACCGCCGGCAGGCGCCGCACGAGGTCGGTGAGCGCCCGCTCCAGGGCGAGGCTCTCGTCGCGGCGCTTCTCGATCTGACGATTCGCCCGGATGATCAGCAGGGCCCGGGCGAGGGCCGCCGCGACGACGCTCACCGCCACGGCGGGAACGAGGCGCGGCGCGGCCGCGGCCGCCACCCCGAGGGCCAGCAGCACCGCGCCCCCGGTCAGCGCCGGGACCAGCAGGCCGACCGCCAGCAGCGCGTCCACCGCCCGCAGCCCCTCGCCGACCTGGCCGGCGAGGGCCCGCGCCTCGTCGCGGCCGGCCGGTCCCGAGCGCAGGATCGCCTCGGCGGCCCCGCGGCGCAGGCGCTCCACGGCCGCGCCCTGACCCGAGAAGCAGAGCCGGGCCGTGATCCAGCCGAGGCCGGCGAGCAGGATTCCGACCAGGGCGAGTCCGCCCACGGCCCGGAGGGTCATCGCCTCCTGGCTCATCGGCCAGCCCGGCAGGAGCGTCAGCGGGCCGCCGAGCCGCTCGGGCAGCGGCAGCACGATCCGCAGGAGCAGGAGGGGGCCGTGGCCGGGATCGGCGGCGACCAGGAGTTCGTCGACGAGGTCGCGCACGAGGGCGAGCCCGAGGGCGACCACGGGCAGGCCCGCGCCCAGCGCGACGGCGACCGCGACGGCGTGCTGGCGCGGGGCGCTGCGCCACGCGAACGCGATGGGATCCCGCTCCATCCTCGATCCTGCTCGTCCGCCACCCAGCGGGCGGACCCTGCCTGTCGGGCACCAGCGCGGCAATATCGCGGCGGGCGCGGGCCCGCGGCGGGCCCGCACCCGCAGCGGGCCCGCGCCCGCAGGCCGGCCCGCGCCCCCGGCGGCGCCTACCGAATGAGCGTCGCGTCCTGCTCGCCCGGGGAGACGAGGCGGCGCGCCCGGCTGATGGCCGGCAGGAACGGGATGGCGGCGCAGGACGCGCCCGCCGCGGCCGACAGCCGCTCGACCGCCCGCACCACGTCGGGCACCCCGGCCGCGTAGACGCAATCCGCGGGGCCCAAGGGGGGCAGGTGGGCGGGGATCGGGCCGGGACGGATATCGGGCGCCCCGGCGCGGTTCGCCGAGGCCACGAGGGTGATCTGGCCGATTCCGGTGGCCCGGAGCCACGCGAGCGCCGGGCGCATGTAGAGGTCGTCCGCGTCCCGCGCGCCGGCGACGAGGACCATCTCCCGGTCCGGTTCGAGGTAGCGGGCCGCGCGGGCGATGGCCCAGATCGGCGCGAAGCCCGTCTCGGCGGAGACCAGGACGAGCCGTCCCGTCCCGGGCCGATAGGCCGCCCCGCCGACCGGCCCGCGCAGGCGCACCCCGTGCCCCGGGCCGACCGCCCCGCCGAGCGCCGCCCCGAGCGGCCCGTCGCGGCGCAGGTGGAAGACGAGTTCGTTGAGTTCCGTGCTGCCGTCGAGGCGCTGGGTCGGGCAGAGCGGGCGGGCCGGGAAGCCCGCGAAGGCCGCCTCCATGGCCAGCCCCGGCTTCAGGTCGAGGGGACGGGAGACGGTGATCACGACCTCGCGGACGTTCTCCGACAGGGCCGCGACGCTGAGCACCGTTCCGGCCCGCTTGGCGGCGCGGAGCGCCGCGAGGGGGGAGGGGGCGGGGATCGGGCGGGTGGCGCCGTCGCCGAGGCGCGGCCGGGTCCGTCCGGTCTGGGGCAGGCGCGGCACCGCGTCCTGCACCACGCCGTCATGCCCGGCGGCGACGCCCGCGGTGAGCGCGGCATCGAGGGGCGTGTCGCCGGTCGCGACGCGCACGGTCTTGCCGTTGACGACGAGCGAGCAGCGCGGTCGGGTGGACATCGGCGGCCCGGCGCGTCAGCGGCCGGCGAAGAGGAGGCGCTCGACGAGCCCGGCCCAGCGGTCACGGTCGGCCCGGACATCCTCCAGGCTCTCGCTGGCGGCCGCCTCGCCGAGCCGCGCGCGCAGTTCCGCGACCTCGGCCTGCTCGGAGCGCAGGGCCGCCTTGATGATGACGTTCTCGGCCGCGAGCCGGGAGAGTTCCTCCTCCAGGACGTCCTCGTCGGCCTCGTCCGGCGCGACGGCCGGCGCGGCCGCCGCGCGCGGCAGCGGGCGCAGGAGAAGCCGCTGCAGGCGCGACGAATCCGTCGATCCCCCCTGCCACGCGTGATCCCGTGCCGCCTCGCCCATGGCCTGTTCCCCGTCCGGTTCCGGGCCGGCATCCGATCGCACCCCGGCCACGTGCGGACGGTGCCGCGTGTATGGTTAAGGAGCGTTTAAACGCGACCTGCGCGAACTGGTCGATTGACCGCGGAGCGGCGGCAACTCAGTCTGAAGCGTGGCGATTCGGCGCCCCCGGAAGCGAGGCTGGCCTCCCCCGACGACCCTGCTTCCTCCACCCCGACACCGGCTCCCGCGGAGCTTGGAGGCCCAGATGCTGACTGGCCGGCGCGTCCTGATCGTCGAGGACGAGATGCTGATCGCGCTCGAACTGAGCGACCTTGTCACCGACGCGCAGGGCAGTCCGGTCGGCCCGGCGCGCACGAACCGAGAGGCGCTGGCGCTCCTCGACCGCGAGCCGGTCGACGTGGCGATCCTCGACCTCAACCTCGCGGACGGCGAGGCGACGCCGACGGCCGAGCGCCTGATCCGCGGCGGCATCCCGGTCCTGGTCTGCACGGGGGGCGTCCTGCCCCGGGCCATGCGGCTGATGTGGCCGGACCTGCCCGTCCACCGCAAGCCGCTGCACGGGGACCGGCTGCTGCGCGCCCTCGAGGCCCTCTGCCCGCATCAGGCCGGCGAGGCGCGGGCGCCCTGAGCGTCCCGCCCGGTCGCAGCCCGCGCGCCTCCCGTGCGGCTCTCGATCGATGGGTCCGGCGTCGTCGTCCGCCGAGACCGGCCGCCCGGATCCCGGACGGGCGATGACGGCCCTGGCCGCGTCACGCCGAACCGATCAGCAGGAACCCGTGCGACGCCGCTCCGGCGCCAATCGGACCGAGACGCCGTCGGCCGAGATCGTCCTCGGGCTCGGCGCAAGTCTGACCGGATCAGGCGGAGACCTCTCATCCGCCATCCGGTTGATTGCTTGCGCAGGCTTGTGATCCGGGATCCGCTTCGATCAAGCGGATCCCGGATCAGGCCGCCGCGGGCGCCGCGCCGACGAGCTGGCGCGCCTGGTGGATCGACATCGGCTCGCCGAACGCGAAGCCCTGCGCGTAGTCGCAGCCGAGTTCGGCCAGGGCCTGCGCGTCGGCCTCGGTCTCGGCCCCCTCCGCGACGATCTCGAGCCCGAGTTCCTGCGCCATGCGGACGATCGAGCGCAGGATCACGGTCCGGCCGCTCGCCATCTGGCGCACGAAGGATTGGTCGATCTTGAGCGTGTCGAACGGGAAGCGCTGCAGGTAGGCCAGGGCCGAGTAGCCGGTGCCGAAATCGTCGAGCGACAGCCCGGCCCCGAGCTCGGCGATGCGCGCGAGCATCTGGGCGGCGTATTCCGGGTTCTCCATCACCAGGCTCTCGGTGAGTTCGAGCTTCAGCGATCCCGGGGCGACGCCGGTGCGGGCGAGCACTGTCTTGACGTCGTGCAGCAGGTCGTGGCGCAGGAGCTGGCGCGAGGAGACGTTGACCGAGGCGAAGAGCGGCGGCTCGACGACCAGCGCCTGCTGCCAGGCCGCCAGTTCGGCCGCCGTGCGCTCCAGGGCGAAGACGCCGAGATCGACGATGAGCCCGGATTCCTCGGCGATCGGGATGAAGGTCTGGGGCGAGATCCGCCCGTGCTTGGGGTGGTCCCAGCGCAGCAGCGCCTCGAATCCCGCGACGGTGCGGTCCTCCAGCCGCACGATCGGCTGGAACAGCACCTTGATCTCGTTGCGCTCCAGCGCCCGACGGAGGTCGTTCTCCAGCAGCATCCGGTCGCCCCGGTCCGCCCGCATGGTCGGCCGGTAGACCTCGATCCGGTCGCCGCCCTGGCGCTTGGCCTGGATCATGGCGATCTCGGCGTTCTTGAAGACCTGATCGCGCTTGGCGTTCGCGCCCGTCTCGTGCAGCGCGACGCCGATCGAGGGCGTCAGGAAGATCTCCCGGTCCGCGTAGGTGATCGGCGTCGTGATGGTCCGCCGGATCGATTCCGCGAAGGCGATGATCCGGTCCGGGTCGCGCTCCGAGACCAGGATGATGGCGAATTCGTCGCCGGCGATGCGGGCGAGCGTGTCCTGCGGCCGCAGCAGCCGGCCGAGGCGCCGAGACAGGGTGAGCAGGATCGAGTCGCCGGCCGAGAGCCCGATCGCGTCGTTCACCTGCTTGAAGCGGTCGATGTCGAGGACGAAGACGGTGGGCTTCAGCCGGGGATCCTGGCCCGCCAGGGTCAGGGCGGCGTCGAGCCGGTCGTGGAAGAGCTCGCGGTTCGGCAGGCCCGTGAGGTTGTCGTGGACCGCGTCGTGCAGCAGCCGCTCCTCGGCGATCTTGAGCTCCGTCACGTCCGCGATGGTGCCGACGATGCGGATCACCTCGCCATCCGCCCCGATCACCGGGCGAGCCTTGAGGCGGAACCAGAAATACGGACCCGCGGCGGCGCGCAGGCGGAAATCCTGGCTGATGCGCCCGCGCCGCTCCTCGATGACGGTGTCGAGGGCGGCCGAGTAGCGGTCGACGTCGAAAGGGTGCAGCAGGGCGAGCCAGTTCGCCGCCGGCCCTTCCAGGGCGCCGCGCTTGAGGCCGAGCTGCCCCTCGATCTCCGGCCCGACGAAGACCCGGTCCCCCGGCACGTCCCAGTCGAACACGACGTCGCCCGCGCCGGTGAGCGCGAGCGCCCGCCGCTCGGTGTCCGAGACCAGGGTCGCGCCGATGCCCCCGCCCGCGAAGGCGTGCTGCAGCACCGTGAAGCCGATCAGCATGACGATCAGCACGAGGCCGCCGATCAGCGCCGGCTGCACGAGGTCGTTGCGCAGCTGGCCGGTGATGGCGAAGCCCGCCGCCACCACCCAGGCGGTGAGGAGGAGCCAGGTCGGGATCAGCAGGATCGCCCGGTCGTAGCCGTTATGGGCCGCGAGGTAGAGGACGAGGAGGAGGCCGACCCCGGCCACGGTCGCGATCGAGATGCGCGCGACGCCCGCCGCCACCGGCGGATCGACCACCGCGAGGGCGACGAGGCCGGCGAGGAAGATCAGCCAGAGCAGGGCCACGTGGCTGTAGCGCACGTGCCAGCGGGCGAGGTTGAGATAGGCGAACAGGAACACGAGCAGGGTCGCCCCCAGCACCGCCTCGGCGGAGGCGCGGTAGATCCGCTCGGCCGCCTCCGTGACGGGGAAGATGCGCTGGAAGAAACCGAAATCGATGCAGGTATAGGCCAGGACCGACCAGGCGAGGGCCGCCGCCGCCGGGAAGATGATGGCGCCCTTCACCACGAAGACGACGGTCAGGAAGAGGGCGAGCAGGCCGGCGATGCCGATGATGATGCCCTTGTAGAGGGTGAGCCCGGTCGCCTTCTTGCGGTAGGCGTCCTGGTCCCAGAGGTAGATCTGCGGCACGTTGGGCGTGCGCAGCTCCGCCACGAAGGTGACGGTGGTGCCCGGGTCGAGGGTGACGGTGAACTGGTCCGCGTCCGGGCTCTCGTCGCGCTCGGGCCGGATGCCCTGGCTCGCCGTGATGGCGGCGATGCGCGACCCGCCGAGATCCGGCCAGACGATCCCCGACCCGACGAGCCGGAAATGCGGCGCCACCAGGATGCGGTCGATCTGCTCGTCGGTGTCGTTGGTGAGCGCGAACACGATCCAGTCCGGCCGCGCCCCGGTCTCGCGCGCCTTGACGGCGATGCGGCGCACGATGCCGTCCTTGCCGGGCGCGGTCGAGATCTGGATCAGGTCGCCGTCCGAGCGGTAGCGCTCGATCGCGGGCGTCAGGTCGATGGCCTGGGCGTCGAGGCTGACCCGCACCGCCTCCAGCGCGCGGGCCGCCGAGGGGTGCAGCGCGCCCGCGAGGGCGACCAGGAGGGCGAGGGCGAGGGTGGCGTGGCGCAACGCTGTCGAACGTCTTCAGACCGGGGAGGGAGGTGGCCCTTCGCGAGGGGCCCCGAACCGTACCGACGCCCAAGCTTCGGAGCAAGGCGCGCGGGCCCGGTCTCCCCTGCCGCCTGCCTCCGGGCGGGGGCCGTGGTGGTCCCGCTTTGCGGCCAAATCAAGTTGGCGCGGGGCGCCCCGCGCTCAGGCCGCCCGGAGCGCGCGGCCGACCGCGTCGAGGCTCTGCAGCCTCCGGATCGGGCCGATCGCCGCGAGGGTCGGGGCGCCCGCCATCACGGAGCGGCCCGCCGCCCGGACTTGGTCGAGCGTCACCGCGTCGACCTTGGCGATGATCTCCTCGGCCGGGATCACGCGCCCCCAGGCGAGGAGCTGGCGGGCGATGCGCTCGATGCGCCCGCCCGGCGTCTCCAGGGCCGAGAGGAGAGAGACCTTGAGCTGGGCCTTGGCCCGCGCCAGTTCCGCCAGCTCGATCGCGCCCGCGGCCGCGCCGAGGCACCCGATCGTCACCTCGACGAGGGCGGACAGGTCGGCGCCCGCCGTGCCGGCCCCGATCCCGAACAGGCCGCAATCCGAGAAGGGCCAGTGGAAGGCGTGGATCTCGTAGGCGAGGCCGCGGGTCTCCCGCACCTCGTGCCAGAGCCGCGAGGTCAGCCCGCCGCCGAGCACCTGCGCGAAGAGGTGGAGCGCGTAGTAGCCCTCGTCCCGGAAGGACAGGCCGGGCAGGCCGAGCACGAGATTGGCCTGTTCGAGCTTGCGCGCCATGCGCCGCTCGCCGCCCCGGTAGAGGCCGGGCACCGCCTCGGGCGCCGCGCGGGCCGGGAGAATCCCGAAATGGCGCTCGGCCGCCGCCACGATCGCCTCGTGCGAGACGGCGCCGGCCGCCGCCAGCACCATGCGGTCGGGCGTGTACTCGCGCGCGAGGTAGGCCTCGATGGCCGGGCGGTCGAATCCCTGGATCGTCTCCGGGCGCCCGAGGATCGGTCGGCCGATCGGCTGGTCCGGGAAGGCCGCCTCCGTGAAGGCGTCGTAGACCACGTCGTCGGGCGTGTCCTCGACGGCGGCGTGCTCCTGCAGGATCACGCCCTTCTCGCGGGCGAGTTCGGCCTCCTCGTAGACCGAGTTCGTCAGGATGTCGCCGATCACGTCGAGGGCGACGCCGACATCCTCGCCGAGGACGCGGGCCGTGTAGCTCGTCTGCTCGGCGCTGGTGGCGGCGTTGATGTCACCGCCGACATTCTCGATGTCCTCGGCCACGGCCCGGGCGCTGCGCGTGCGCGTGCCCTTGAAGGCCATGTGCTCGATGAGGTGGCTGAGCCCGTGCTCCTGAGGCCGCTCGTGGCGCGAGCCGGCGCCGACCCAGACCCCGAGCGTCGCGGTGGCGACCCCGGGCATCGGCTCGGTGGCGACCGTGAAGCCGTTCGGCAGGCGGGTGACGCGCAGCGTCGGCGAGGCGCCGAAGGTCGAGAAGTGCTGGTTCACGCCGCCGCCCCGCGCAGGATGCGCGCCCGCTCGCGGATGACGCGCTCGACCGCGCCCTCGTCGTTGGCCACCACGCTGAAGCGCTCGGGCCGGGTCATCAGGTCGGCGAGGTGGGGCGGCAGCGCCGGGCGGATGCCGGTCGCCGCCTCGACCGCGTCCGGGAACTTCGCCGCGTGGGCGGTCGCGAGCGCCACGACCGGCGTCGCCGGATCGGCCTCGAGCAGCCGGCGCCCCGCCCGCACGCCGATGGCGCTGTGCGGATCGAGGATCTGCCCCGTGCGCGCGTAGGTGTCGCGGATCTCGGCCGCGACCTCCGGCTCCGGCACCGCGGCGGCGTCGAACTCGCTCCGCACCCGCTTCAGCACCTCCGGCGGCAGCGTGAAGCGGCCGGATTGCTTCAGGCCGGCCATCAGCCGGGTCAGCCCCTCCGGCTCGCGGCCGAGGGCCTCGAAGAGCAGGCGCTCGAAATTCGACGAGACCTGGATGTCCATCGAGGGGGAGGTGGTGGGGGCGACGCCGCGCACCTCGTAGGTCCCGGTCGCGAGGGTACGGGCCAGGATGTCGTTGGCGTTGGTGCCGATCATCAGGCGGCCGACCGGCAGGCCCATCCGCTTGGCGACCCAGCCGGCCAGGATGTCGCCGAAATTGCCGGTCGGCACCGCGAAGGAGACCGGCCGGTGCGGCGCCCCGAGGGCGACCGCGCTGGTGAAGTAGTAGGTGGCCTGCGCGGCGACCCGCGCCCAGTTGATCGAGTTCACGCCCGAGAGCCGCACCTCCTCGGCGAAGCGGGGGTGCTGGAACAGGGCCTTCACGATCGCCTGGCAATCGTCGAAGGTGCCCTCGACCGCGAGCGCGTGAACGTTCGGCGAGTCCACACTCGTCATCTGGCGCCGCTGGACCTCCGACACGCGGCCGTGCGGGAACAGGATGAAGACGTCGACCTGGTCGAGGCCGCGGAAGGCCTCGACGGCGGCGCTGCCGGTGTCGCCCGAGGTGGCGCCCACGATGGTGGCGCGGCTGCCGCGGGCCTTGAGCACGTGGTCCATCAGCCGCCCGAGGAGCTGCATCGCCACGTCCTTGAAGGCGAGCGTCGGGCCGTGGTGGAGTTCGAGCAGGAACAGGTTCGCGTCGAGCTGGACGAGCGGGCACACGGCCGGGTGCCGGAAGCCGGCATAGGCCGCCTCGATCATCCGGTCGAGCGCGGCGCGCGGGATCTCGCCGTCGACGAGGGGCGCGAGCACGGCCTTGGCGGCCTCCGCGTAGGGCTTGCCCGCGAGGCCCGCGATGGTCTCGGGCGCGAGGCTGGGCCAGCTCTCGGGCAGGTAGAGGCCGCCGTCGCGGGCGAGGCCGGCGAGGAGCGCGTCGGTGAAGGTCAGCGGCGGGGCGGCGCCGCGCGTCGAGACATGGAGCACGGGAAAGGTCCTGAGGCTGGCGGGTGGCCTACACGAAATGAGCGGCGGCGTCAGCCGGTCGCCGTGGATGCCGCGAGATGGCCGGACGCGGGTGGGCGGCGCGGATTCGGAGATCGGGTTCGGTCTCCGCCATCGCTCTCGCTTCGGCAGGTGCACCGCACGCGCCTCGCCCGGAATGCGGGCCGCCGCGCAACGCGTGCCCGGACAGCCTCCGGCTTCAGGCCGGCGCCGACAGCGTCCTCCACGCATAGGCCCCGAACACGCCCACGAGGCAGAGCGCGATGCCGTACCACGTGAACGCGTATTGCAGGTGGTTGTTGGGCAGGTCGACCCGCAGCTGCCCGCCCTTCGGCCAGCCGCCCGGATTGGGCGTCGCGTCGGCCTCGATCAGGTAGGGCGCGGCCCCGTCGAGCCCGCGGGCGGCGACGATGCCCGGCACGTCGCGGTTGAACCACTCGCCGCGCGCCGGATCGGGGGCGGGCACGAACATCCCGCGCGCCTCGCTCGCCCGCAGGATCCCCGTCACGGTGACCGGTCCCTCGACCTGCCCGGCCGCGCGATCCCTCGGGTTCTTCAGCTCGGTCGGGACGAAGCCGCGATTGACCAGGATCGGCGGGCCGTCGTCGCGCAGGAGCGGGGTGAGCACGTAGTAGCCCTGCTGCGCCCGCCCGGGCACCTCGCCCGGAGCGAGCCCGTGCACCAGCGTCTCCTTGTCGTGCAGGAAGCGGCCGGTCGCGCGCACGCGCCTGAACTCGTCGGCGCCCGGATCCCAGGCCCCGGGAGCCGGGGGTGGGGGCGGGGGATCGATCTTCGCGCGCTCGACGATCTGGCGGATCAGGCCCTCCTTCCAGGCCTTGCGCTCGACCTGCCAGGTGCCGAGCCCGAGCAGGATCGCGAGGCAGACCAGGGTGGCGAGGCCGGGCGCCACCAGGGCGCGCCAGCGCGGCGCCCCGGCCGCAGGCTCGGCCCGCGCGCGCATCAGCGGAAGCGTCCCTGCTCGGCCCGGTTGGAGAATTGCAGCGCCGCCATCAGGCCCTTCAGGGGGCGCACCAGGATCAGGCTCAGGACGACCGAGAGCGGGACCCAGAGCACGGCGTGCAGCCAGAGCGGCGGCTCGTAGGCGAACTCGACCCACATCGCGAGGGCCACCACCACGAGGCCGACGATCGACATCACGAAGAAGGCCGGGCCGTCGGCCGAGTCGATGAACTTGAAGTCGAGGCCGCAGACCTCGCAGGACGGCCGGAAGCTCAGGAACCCCTTGAACAGGTGGCCCTCGCCGCAGCGCGGGCAGCGGCCGCGCAGTCCCGCCGTCGCCGGGGATGGAATGGTGCGGATGTCGTCCACCTGATGTCGCTCCTGCGCTGGGGAGGGCGGCCGGCTCGCGCGCCCCGGGACCGGGGGGAGCGCGGCGCCCACCCGCATATGGGGAGGGGACGCGGGCCCCGCCACGAAAAAGGGCGGCTCGCGCCGCCCTCTCCCGCACCGTTGCGTGCCGGCGCCTCATCCGCGGTCCGGACGATCACGTCCGGACCGCGGATGACGAGCCCGCGCGGAGCGAGCCCGCGCGGCGCTTGAGCGAAGCCGACATCCGCATTGCGAAAGCAATCCGTCGGATGTCGGATCAGTGCCCGGCGGCGTGGCCGAAGCCCGAGCCCCAGACGTAGATCGCCGCGAACAGGAACAGCCACACCACGTCGACGAAGTGCCAGTACCAGGCGGCGAACTCGAAGCCGAGATGCTGGCGCGGCGAGAACTGGCCGAGATAGGCGCGGTAGAGGCAGACCGCGAGGAAGATCGTGCCGATGATGACGTGAGCGCCGTGGAAGCCGGTCGCCATGAAGAAGGTCGCCGAGTAGATGCTGCCCGAGAAGCCGAAATGGGCGTGCGCGTACTCGTAGGCCTGGACGCAGCTGAACAGCACGCCGAGCGCGATGGTCAGCCACAGGCCGTACTTCAGGCCCTTGCGGTCGTCGTTGAGGAGCGCGTGGTGCGCCCAGGTCACCGTGGTGCCGGAGGTGAGCAGGATCAGGGTGTTGAGGAGCGGCAGGTGCCAGGGATCGAAGGCCTCGACGCCCTTCGGGGGCCAGTGGCCGCCGGTGAATTCGAGCCGCGAGGCCTGGATCGGCTCGGCCGCGTAAAGCGCCGCGTCGAAATAGGCCCAGAACCACGCCACGAAGAACATCACCTCGGAGGCGATGAACATCATCATCCCGTAGCGGTGGTGCAGCTGCACCACGCGGGTGTGGTCGCCGGTCTCGGCCTCGTGCACCACGTCCCGCCACCAGCTCAGCATGGTGTAGAGGACGCCGATCACGCCGGCGAAGAAGAAGTACGGCCCGATCGCGAGCTTCGCGAGGGTCAGGCTCTTCATCCAGAAGACCGCGCCGAACACCATCAGGAAGGCGCTGGCCGAGCCGACGAGCGGCCAGGGACTCGGATTGACGAGGTGGTAGTCGTGGTGCTTCGCGTGCGCCTCGGCCATCGTGATCGATCTCCTCGCCTCTCGTTCGACCCGGCGCGCGGGTCGCGGCCCCTTGCCTGCGTGTGCCGGTGCCCCCTGGTCCCCGGGGCGGCTCGGCCGGCTCACGCTTTAGTGTGCACCCTCTCGCCTGTCACCGGGCCATAGGGTCAATTCGGGCGCGGTTCGCCCGCGCTCGTTGTCGCAAGCGCGGCCGTGGGCTGGCCGTTCTTCGACGGGAAGTACGTGTAGGACAGGGTCATCTCCGCGTAATCGCGGGTGTTCGGGTCCGTCCGCACCGCCGGGTCGACGTAGAACACCACCGGCACGTCGATGGTCTCGCCCGGCTTCAGGGTCTGCTCGTTGAAGCAGAAGCACTGGATCTTCACGAAGTAGCCGCCCATCAGGCCGGGCTGGACGTTGAAGGTGGCCACCCCGGTGGTCGGCAGGCTCGCCGTGTTGGTGACCCGGAAGAAGACCGTCTGGGTGGCGCCGAGCTTGGCCTCGACGCGCGGCGCCTCGGCCTCGAAGCGCCAGGGCAGGCTCGGCGAGACGTTGGTATCGAAGTGGACGGTCATGACCTCGTCGGAGGCGGGGGCCGAGGGCGCGCGGCCGACCAGCGGCGTGCCGTCGTAGCCCGTCGTCTTGCAGAACAGGTCGTAGAGCGGCACCGACGCGAAGGCGAGCGCCGTCATCCCGACCACGGTGCCGATGCAGGCGATCAGGGTGGTGCGGATCCCCGCCCGGGCGGGCGTGCCCGCCTGCGCGGGGCTGGAACGGTGTGCGGTCATCGGGGCACCTCCCGGGTCACAGCGGCCGGTTGAGGACCTGCGGCCCGAGCTTGGCGATCGTCAGCACGTAGAAGATGGCGACGAGCGCCGCGAGGGTGAGCGCGATCGCCAGCGAGCGCTTGCGGCGGCGGCGCGCCTCTTCGGGGGTCAGGGCGGGGAAGTCGCTCATCCGAACAGCTGCGAGACCGGCCGGAACAGGCCGAGGCCCTGCTCGGCGAGCAGCGCCGAGAACAGGAGGAACAGGTAGAGGATCGAGAAGCCGAACAGGCCCATCGCGGCCTTGTCGGCGCCCTCGCCCTCGCGGCGGTGGTAGACCTGCAGGCTGAGCGCCAGCATCGCGAGGCCGCCGAGCAGCGCCACGAGGCCGTAGATCAGGCCGCCGAATCCGAGCGCCACCGGGGCGAGGCCGAGCGGCGCGAGCAGCAGCGTGTAGGCGACGATCTGGCGGCGGGTCGAGTCGGGGCCGGCCACGTTCGGCATCATCGGGATGCCGGCCTTGGCGTAGTCGCCAGACTTGACCAGGGCCAGCGCCCAGAAATGCGGCGGCGTCCAGACGAAGATGATCAGGAACAGGACGAGGCCCTCGATCCCGACCGTGCCGGTGACGACCGCCTGGCCGATCATCGGCGGCAGGGCGCCGGCGGCGCCGCCGATCACGATGTTCTGCGCCGTCGCCCGCTTCAGCCACATCGAGTAGATCACGGCGTAGAAGGCGATGGTGAAGGCGAGGAGCCCGGCCGCGAGCCAGTTGGCGGCGAGCCCGAGCATCAGCACCGAGCCGACCGAGAGCGTCATCCCGAAGGCCAGGGCCTCGTCGGGGCGGATCTTGCCCGCCGGGATCGGCCGCGTCCGGGTGCGGGACATGACCGCGTCCACGTCCGCGTCCCACCACATGTTGAGGCAGCCCGAAGCGCCCGCGCCGACCGCGATCATCAGGAGCGAGACCGCGGCGATGACCGGGTTCACGTGGCTCTTCGTCACCGTCATCCCGACGAGCGCGGTGAAGATCACGAGCGCCATCACCCGCGGCTTCAGCAGGGCGAAGAAATCCGCGACGTCGCCGTTCGAGGCCGGCGCGAGGCTCCGGGCGGGATTCAGGCTGTTCGTCAGACTCGTCATGGCCACCGGTTGCGAAGGCGAAGAACGGGGAGGGGCTTCGCTCCTCGCCGGAACCCGCGCCGCGCGGGGGTTCGGGAGAAGAGCGAGGGCCGCCCGAGGGCGGCCCTGCTCGGCTGTCCGGCTCAGTGAGCGTGCGACGGTTCGTCGACGATCACCGGCAGGGTCTCGTACTGGTGGAACGGCGGAGGAGAGGACAGGGTCCATTCCAGCGTCGTGGCGCCCTCGCCCCAGGGATTGTCCGCCGCCCGCTCCTTCGAGCGGAAGGCCAGGACCACGCCGATGACGAAGACCACCATGCCGAGGGCGAAGATGTGGCCGCCCATCGTCGCGACGTAGTGCCAGCCCGCGAAGGCGTCCGGGTAATCCGCGTAGCGCCGCGGCATGCCGGCCAGGCCCAGGAAGTGCATCGGGAAGAACAGCACGTTGGCGCCGATGAAGGCGAGCCAGAAGTGCAGCTTGCCCGCCCACTCGGGGATCATGCGGCCGGTCATCTTCGGGAACCAGTAATAGACGCCCGCGAAGATGATGAAGACCGCGCCGAGCGACAGCACGTAGTGGAAGTGGGCCACGACGTAGTACGTGTCGTGCAGGTAGCGGTCGACCGCGGCGTTGGCCAGGATCACGCCGGTGACGCCGCCGACCGTGAACAGGAAGACGAAGCCGACGGCCCAGTGCATGGCGGCGGTGAAGCGGATCGAGCCGCCCCACATCGTGGCGATCCAGGAGAAGATCTTCACGCCCGTGGGCACCGCGATGACCATGGTGGCGAAGACGAAGTAGGATTGCGTCTGCAGCGTCAGGCCGACCGTGTACATGTGGTGGGCCCAGACCACGAAGCCGACCACGCCGATCGCCACCATCGCGTAGGCCATCGCGAGGTAGCCGAAGACCGGCTTGCGCGAGAAGGTCGAGATGATGTGCGAGACGATGCCGAAGGCCGGCAGGATCATGATGTAGACTTCGGGGTGGCCGAAGAACCAGAACAGGTGCTGGTAGAGGATCGGGTCGCCGCCGCCCTGCGGGCTGAAGAACGTGGTGCCGAAGTTGCGGTCGGTGAGCAGCATGGTGATCGCGCCGGCCAGCACCGGCAGCGACAGCAGCAGCAGGAAGGCCGTGACCAGCATCGACCACGCGAACAGCGGCATCTTGTGCAGGGTCATGCCCGGCGCGCGCATGTTCAGGATGGTGGTGATGAAGTTGATGGCGCCGAGGATCGAGCCCGCGCCCGAGAGGTGCAGGGCGAAGATGCCGAAATCGACCGCCGGGCCGGGATGGCCGTCGGTGGAGAGCGGCGGGTAGACGGTCCAGCCGGTGCCGGCGCCGACCGCGCCCGGGGCGCCCTCGACGAAGAGCGAGCAGACCAGGCTCAGGAAGCCCGCCACCGTCAGCCAGAACGAGATGTTGTTCATGCGCGGGAACGCCATGTCGGGCGCCCCGATCATCAGCGGCACGAACCAGTTGCCGAAGCCGCCGATCAGCGCCGGCATCACCATGAAGAACACCATGATGAGGCCGTGGCCGGTCACGAAGACGTTGTAGGTCTGCGGGTTGGAGAAGTACTGCAGCCCGGGCTGCTCCATCTCCATGCGGATGCCGAAGGACAGGAAGGCGCCCACGATGCCCGCCGAGAAGGCGAAGAGCAGGTAGAGCGTGCCGATGTCCTTGTGGTTCGTGGAGTTGAACCAGCGCTGGAAGAAGGGTGGGGTGTGTTCGTGGGCCTCAGCGTGCCCGGCCGATGCGGCGGTTGCCATGAACGGGACCTCTTGAAACGGGACCACCGGGAAGTGGGCGTATCGTGTCGGGAGCGGCCGGGCCTCGCGGCCCGGCCGGAACGCGGGTCAGCGGGCCGAGGCGAACTTGGCGCCGGCGTCGAGGCGGGCGTACTTGGTCTTCGCCTCGGTGAGCCAGGCCTGGAAGGCCTCGTCGCTCACCACCCGCACGGTGATGGGCATGAAGGCGTGGCGCTGGCCGCACAATTCGGAGCACTGGCCGTGATAGGTGCCCTCCCGCTCCGCCTTGAACCAGAACTGGTTCAGGCGGCCCGGGATCGCATCGATCTTGAAGCCGAAGGACGGCATCGCCCAGGAATGCATCACGTCCGCGGCGGTGACCTGGATCTTCACGATCTTGTTGACCGGGACGACCATGATGTTGTCGGTGGCGAGCAGCTTGGGCTGGCCGGACTTCTCCTGGTCCTCGCCCTCCAGCAGGTTGGCGTCGAAGCCGAAGCCGCCGACCTCCTTCGGGTACTCGTAGGACCAGTACCAGGCGTGGCCGACGACCTTGACCATCAGGTCGGCCTTCGGGTCGGAGAGCTGCGTGCGCAGCACCCGGAAGGACGGGATCGCGATCGCCACCAGGATCAGCACCGGCACGATCGTCCAGGCCACCTCCAGCATCGTGTTGTGGGTGGTGCGGGACGGGACCGGCTGCTTGCGCTCGTTGAAGCGGAAGATCACCACCAGGAGCAGCGCCAGCACCAGCAGCACGATGGCCAGCATGATGACGTTCAGCAGGTGGTGGAAGTTGTAGATCTCGGTCGCCACCTGGGTGACGGGTTTCTGCAGATCCATCTGCCACGGCTCGGGCTGACCGGTGCCGGCCGCGAAGGCGGCTGTGCCGGTGAGGAAAGCCGCCAGTGCCGCGGCGCCTCCCAGAATTGCTCGGCCGAACCGCCGATGCTGCGCCCTCGCCATCCCCATATCGCCCTCGGTGCTCCCGTTGATCCGGTCTGAGACGGCCGGGGTGAGGCTCGCGCGAGCCGGTCGGCCGTCGATCGCCGCGCCGGCCGGCCGCGCAGGGTCCGGCACCCGCCGACGATCCTTCAGTGGGCGTCTCACACCACAACGCCGGAGCAAGCGCAACGGCATTGGCGTCGCATCCGGGGCCCGCAAACCCCAGGCGGCCCCGGACCTTCGTCCAGTTTCGGGCCCCTGTTGCGGCGGGATGACGGGGCCGCGGGGCGCGTCGCGGGTTGTGCCGAGGCCCCGCCTTCGGGCAGGGTCCGGCGGCAGCGGGCGCCGGGCGCGCCCCGCGCCCACGCGACCCCATCCGCGACCCCATCGCCGCGCCCACGCGATCCCATGATCGACCGGCTGGAATTCATCCTGGCGCTCGCCCGCGAGCAGCATTTCGGGCGCGCCGCCCAGGCCTGCGGCGTGTCGCAGCAGACCCTCTCGGCCGGGGTGAAGCAGCTGGAGGAGCGGCTCGGGGTGATGCTCGTGCAGCGCGGCTCGCGCTTCCAGGGCTTCACCCCGGAGGGCGAGCGCGTGCTCGACTGGGCGCGGCGGATCGTCGGGGACGCCCGCGCCATGCGCCAGGAGGTGGCGGCCCTGCGCCGCGGCCTCTCCGGCACCCTGCGCATGGCGGCGGTGCCGACCGCGACGCCGATCGTCGCCGCCCTGACGACGCCCTTCCGGGCCCGCCACCCGGCCGTGCGCTTCAGCGTGCAATCGGCCACCTCGCACGAGATCGTGCGCCAGATCGCCAATCTCGAACTCGATGCCGGGCTCACCTACCTGGAGAACGAGCCGCTCGGGCGGGTCGCGACGGTGCCGCTCTACCGCGAGCAGTACCGGCTGCTCACCGCGGCGGAGGGCATCTACGGCGGGCGCGACGAGGTCACCTGGGCCGAGGTCGCCCATATCCCGCTCTGCCTCCTCACCCCCAACATGCAGAACCGCCGCATCATCGACCGGCAATTGCGCGCCGTGGGGGCGGAGCCGGCCCCGATCCTCGAATCCAACTCGATGATCGTGCTCGTCACCCACGTGCGGACGGCGAAGTGGGCGAGCATCATGCCGGCGGCCCTGGCCGAGACCTTCAAGCTCACCGAGCGGGTGCGGGCGGTGCCGATCACGGAGCCCGACATCCGCCACACGATCGGCCTCGTCGTGCCCGACCGCGACCCGATGACGCCGCTGGTGGCGGCCTTCCTGGCCGAGGCGCGGGCCCTGGCGCCCCAGCTCGGGCGCGAGCTGGCCGGCGGGTGAGGGGATGGTCGGGGCGGGCGCGGGGGCGCCTCACCGCCCCGGCCGACGGCCCGGGTAAGCCGGCAGCCCGTCCGCCAGCACCGTCCAGCGCGGCCGCCCGGCCGCCTGCGTGTGGTCGCGGGGCGGCGCGGCGTCCGGGTCGTCGAGGCTCGCGATCGTCACGTCGATCTCCTCCGCGTGGGCCTCGGCCTCGTAGGTCAGCGAGGTCCCGCAGGTGGCGCAGAAGCCCCGGACCACGCCGGGGCTCGACGCGTAGCGGGAGGGGGCCTCCCCGGTGAACCGGAGCGCGGCCCGCGCCACGCTGAACCACGCCACCGGCGCGGCCCCCACCGCCCGGCGGCAGGAGGCGCAGTGGCACAGGGTCTCGTGGAAGGCCGGCGCGTCGGCCGCGTAGCGCACCCGGCCGCACAGACATCCGCCCGTCAGCATCGCCCCCTCCCCGTCGAGCCCCGGATCACGCGAGCAATCCGGTGGCGGCCGCGATCCTTAACAAAAAATCCCTGTCGTTCCACCGAACCGCGCGATTGATTCACCCGACGTCATCACCCACCCTGACCTTAGAACCAGAACGAATTCGGGAAGGGGACGATGCCGGGACACGAGCCCTGGGATGCCGCGCGCGCGGCCGGGATCATCGCCGAACACGCCCAGCTGGAAGGGGCCACGCTGCCGATCCTGCACGCCCTGCAGGAGAGGTTCGGCTACGTGGACCAGGGCGCGGTGGCGCTGATCGCCGACGCGCTGAACCTCTCGAAGGCCGAGGTTCACGGCTGCATCACCTTCTACCACGATTTCCGGGCGGAGCCGGCCGGGCGCCGGGTGGTCAAGCTGTGCCGCGCCGAGGCCTGCCAGGCGGTCGGCGCCGACGCGCTGCACGCGGAGATCCTGGGCCGCTACGGCGTCGGCTGGCACGGCACCACGGCGGACGGCGCGGTCACGATCGAGCCGGTCTTCTGCCTCGGCCTCTGCGCCTGCGGTCCGGCCGCCCTCGTGGACGGCGCGCCGGTGGCCCGCCTCGACGCCGAGGGCCTCGCGGCCGCCCTGACGGAGGAGGCCGCGTGACCGCCACGATCTTCCTGCCCCGCGACGCCGTCGCGATCGGCCTCGGCGCCGAGCGCGTCGCCGAGGCCCTCACCCGCGCCGCGCTCGCCCGCGGCCTCGACATCCGCCTCGTGCGCACCGGCTCCCGCGGCATGGTCTGGCTGGAGCCGCTGCTCGAGGTCGAGACGCCGGAGGGGCGGATCGCCTACGGCCCGGTGCGGGCGGGCGACGTCGAATCCCTGCTCGAATCCGGCCTGCTGGCGGGCGGGGCGCATCGCCTGCGCGTCGGCCGGCCGGAGGATCACCCGTTCCTGGCCCGCCAGCAGCGGCTGACCTTCCACCGCTGCGGCGTGATCGACCCCGTCTCGGTGGCGGATTACCGGGCCCATCGCGGGTATCGGGGCCTCGCCCGGGCGCTGGAGATCGGCGCGCCGGCCACGGTCGACGCCGTCACGCTCTCGGGCCTGCGCGGCCGCGGCGGCGCCGGCTTCCCGACCGGCATCAAGTGGAACACCGTGATGCGGGCCGAGGCCGACCGCAAATACGTGGTCTGCAACGCCGACGAGGGCGATTCCGGCACCTTCGCCGACCGGATGCTGATGGAGGGCGACCCCTTCACGCTCATCGAGGGCATGACCATCGCGGGGGTCGCGGTCGGGGCGGCGCGGGGCTACATCTACCTGCGCTCCGAGTACCCGAACGCCTGCGAGACCCTGAGGGCGGCCATCGCGGCCGGCGAGCGGGCGGGCGTCCTCGGCCGGAACGTCATGGGCTCGGGCCGGGACTTCCACCTGGAGGTCCGCCTCGGGGCCGGCGCCTACATCTGCGGGGAGGAGACCTCGCTCCTGGAGAGCCTGGAGGGCAGGCGCGGCATCGTGCGGGCCAAGCCCCCGATCCCGGCCCTCAAGGGCCTGTTCGGGCGGCCGACCCTCGTCAACAACGTGCTCTCCTTCGCGGCCGTGCCGTGGATCCTGGACCATGGCGGGGAGGCCTACGCCGCCTACGGCATGGGCCGCTCGCGCGGCACGCTGCCGATCCAGCTCGCCGGCAACGTCAGGCAGGGCGGGCTGATCGAGACCGCCTTCGGCATCACGCTGCGCGAGGTGATCGAGGATTTCGGCGGCGGCACCCGCTCGGGGCGGCCGGTCCGCGCCGCCCAGGTCGGCGGGCCCCTCGGGGCCTACTTCCCCGAGGGCCTGTTCGACACGCCGATGGATTACGAGGCCTTCGCGGCGCGGAAGGGCCTCGTCGGCCATGGCGGCGTGGTGGTGTTCGACGACAGCGTCGACATGGCCCGCCAGGCCCGCTTCGCCTTCGAGTTCTGCGCGGTCGAATCCTGCGGCAAGTGCACGCCCTGCCGGATCGGCGCGGTGCGCGGGCGCGAGACCATGGACCGGCTCCTCGCCGGCGAGGCCCCGGCCGAGCCGCTGCGCCTGATCGAGGACCTCTGCGAGGTCATGACCGACGGCTCGCTCTGCGCCATGGGCGGGCTGACGCCGGTGCCGGTGATGAGCGCCATCACCCACTTCCCCGAGGATTTCGACCGCAGCTCCCGGCTGCCGCTCGCGGCCGAGTGATCCGTCGTCCGGACGATCACCTCCGGACAACGTCTGACACCCCCGCGCGGCGCCTGAGCGACGCCGACATCCGCATGGCGAAGCAATCGGTCGGATCACGAGCCCGCGCGGCGCCTGAGCGAAGCCGATCTCCGCCTTGCGAAGCAATCAACCGGAAATCCTGAAGAGGCGTCCCATGCCGCTGATCAAGGAAATCGACTACGGCACCCCGATCCGCGTGGCCGAGAAGACCGTCACGCTGACGATCGACGGTGAGCGCGTCACGGTCCCGGCCGGCACCTCGGTGATGGCCGCCGCCGTGACGGCCGGGACCCAAATCCCGAAGCTCTGCGCCACCGACAGCCTGGAGCCCTTCGGCTCCTGCCGCCTGTGCCTCGTCGAGATCGAGGGGCGGCGCGGCACGCCCGCCTCCTGCACCACCCCGGCCGAGGACGGCATGGTGGTCCGCACCCAGTCGGACAAGCTCGCCCGGCTGCGCAAGGGGGTGATGGAGCTCTAGATCTCCGACCATCCCCTCGACTGCCTGACCTGCGCGGCCAACGGCGACTGCGAATTGCAGGACATGGCCGGCGCGGTGGGGCTGCGCGAGGTCCGCTACGAGGAGGGGGCGAACCACGTCGCCAAGTCCTCCGACCTCTACCTGCCGAAGGACGAGTCGAACCCCTACTTCACCTACGACCCGGCGAAGTGCATCGTCTGCAACCGCTGCGTCCGGGCCTGCGAGGAGGTGCAGGGCACCTTCGCGCTCACCATCGCGGGCCGCGGCTTCGACTCGCGCGTCGCGGCGGGGCCGACGACCTTCTTCGAGTCGGAATGCGTGTCCTGCGGCGCCTGCGTGCAGGCCTGCCCGACCGCCACGCTCACCGAGAAGTCGGTCATCGCGCACGGCCAGCCCGAGCACGCGGCCGTGACGACCTGCGCCTATTGCGGCGTGGGCTGCGCCTTCAAGGCCGAGATGCAGGGCACCCGCGTGGTGCGCATGGTCCCCTCCAAGGACGGCAAGGCCAACGAGGGCCATTCCTGCGTCAAGGGCCGCTTCGCCTACGGCTACGCCACCCACCGCGACCGCATCACCAAGCCGATGATCCGCGAGCGGATCACCGATCCCTGGCGCGAGGTGACCTGGGAGGAGGCGATCGCCCGCGCCGCCTCCGAGTTCAAGCGCATCCAGGCCCGGTACGGCCGCGACGCGGTCGGCGGCATCACCTCCTCGCGCTGCACCAACGAGGAGGCCTACCTCGTCCAGAAGCTGGTGCGCGCGGCCTTCGGCAACAACAACGTCGATACCTGCGCGCGGGTCTGCCACTCGCCGACCGGCTACGGGCTCAAGACCACGCTGGGCACCTCGGCCGGCACGCAGGACTTCAAGTCGGTCGAGGCCGCCGACGTGATCCTGGTGGTCGGCGCCAACCCGACCGACGGGCACCCGGTCTTCGGCTCGCGGATGAAGAAGCGGCTGCGCCAGGGCGCCAAGCTGATCGTGGCCGATCCGCGCCGGATCGACCTCGTGAAGTCGCCCCACATCCGGGCCGACTACCACCTGCCGCTCAGGCCCGGCTCCAACGTCGCCTTCGTCAACGCGATGGCGCACGTGATCGTCACCGAGGGGCTGGTGGACGAGGCCTACGTGCGCGCGCGCTGCGACCTCGTCGATTTCGAGGTCTGGGCGCGGTTCGTGGCCGAGGCGCGCCACGCGCCCGAGGTGGTCGGGCCGATGATCGGCGTCGATCCGGCGGACCTGCGGGGGGCCGCCCGGCTCTACGCGACCGGCGGGGCCGCGGCGATCTATTACGGCCTCGGCGTCACCGAGCACAGCCAGGGCTCGACGATGGTGATGGGCCTCGCCAACCTGGCGATGGCGACCGGCAACATCGGCAAGCCCGGCGCGGGCGTGAACCCGCTGCGCGGGCAGAACAACGTGCAGGGCTCCTGCGACATGGGCTCGTTCCCGCACGAGCTCTCGGGCTACCGGCACGTCTCGGACGACGCCACCCGCGAGACCTTCGAGGCCCTCTGGGGCGCGCGCCTGTCGCCGGAGCCGGGCCTGCGCATCACCAACATGCTCGACGAGGCGGTCGGCGGCGGCTTCAAGGGCCTCTACATCCAGGGCGAGGACATCGCCCAGTCGGATCCCGACACGCACCACGTCACGGCCGGCCTCCGGGCGATGGAGTGCATCGTCGTCCAGGACCTGTTCCTGAACGAGACCGCGAAGTACGCCCACGTCTTCCTGCCGGGCGCCTCGTTCCTGGAGAAGGACGGCACCTTCACCAATGCCGAGCGGCGCATCAGCCGGGTGCGCAGGGTGATGCCGCCGCTCGGGGGCTACGCCGATTGGGAGGGCACGGTGATGCTCTCGAACGCCCTCGGCTATCCGATGCGCTACGAGCACCCGTCCGAGATCATGGACGAGATCGCCCGGCTCACCCCGAGCTTCGCGGGGGTCTCCTACGCGCGGCTGGAGGAACTCGGCTCGATCCAGTGGCCCTGCGACGCGCAGGCGCCCGAGGGCACGCCGATGATGCATGTCGACCGCTTCGTGCGCGGCCTCGGGAAGTTCATGATCACCGAGTTCGTGCCCACCGACGAGCGGACGACCGCCAAGTACCCGCTGATCCTCACCACCGGCCGGATCCTCAGCCAGTACAATGTCGGGGCGCAGACCCGGCGCACCCACAATTCGCGCTGGCACGAGGAGGACGTGCTGGAGATCCACCCCTTCGACGCCGAGACCCGCGGCATCGTGGACGGGGACCTGGTGGCGCTGGAGAGCCGCTCGGGCGACATCGCCCTGCGGGCCCGCGTCACCGAGCGGATGCAGCCGGGCATCGTCTACACGACCTTCCACCACGCCAAGACCGGCGCCAACGTGATCACCACCGACTATTCGGACTGGGCCACCAACTGCCCGGAATACAAGGTGACGGCGGTGCAGGTCCGGCGTACGAACCGGCCCTCCGATTGGCAGGCCCGGTTCTATGAGGAAGACATCTCCCTCACCCGCATCGCCCAAAGCCTCGATGCGGCCGAGTAGCGGCGGCGACGCGGCGGCCGAGACGGCCTCCCGCGTCCCGACCCTGGTCGTCGCCTACGACGATCGCGCGGCGCGGGAGGACACCCGCCCGCTCGCCGTCGAGATGCCGGTCAACGTGATCTACGGCAGCGTGCCCTACGCGGTGATGATGACCACCCCCGCCGACCTCGTGGACTTCGCCTACGGGTTCAGCCTGACCGAGGGCATCGTGCGCGGCGCCGAGGAGATCCGCGGCGCCGCGGTCGAGCCGGGGGAGGGGGGCCTGCGGCTGCTGGTCGACCTCGCGCCGGGGCGGCTGCGCGAGCACCTCGCGCGCAAGCGCGCCATGAGCGGGCGCACGGGCTGCGGCGTCTGCGGCATCGACGACCTCGCCGACATCCCGCGGGCCGAGGCGCGGCCCGAGGCAGGGGTGCGGGTGGGGATCGGGGCGGTGGCGCGGGCGCTCGTCGCCCTCGACGGGCAGCAGGTCCTCAACCGCGAGACGCGGGCGGTCCACGCGGCGGCCTGGGCGGATCTCGACGGGGAGATCCTGGCCGTGCGCGAGGATGTCGGCCGCCACAACGCCCTCGACAAGCTGATCGGCGCGCTGATGCGGGCCGGCACCGACCCGGCGGCGGGGTTCCTGGTCATCACCAGCCGCTGCTCCTTCGAGATGGCCGAGAAGGCGGCGAGCTTCGGCGCTGCGGTACTCGTGGCGATCTCGGCGCCGACCTCGCTGGCGGTCGAGCGCGCCCGGGCCAACGGCCTCACCCTCGCGGCGATCGCCCGCCGCGACACCGTCACGATCTTCACGAGGCCCGAGCGCCTCGTCCTCGCGCCACCGGAGGAGACCGCATGAGCGCCGCCGACCAGACCGCGAAGCTGATCCGCATGGCGAACCAGATCGCCACCTTCTTCCATCCCTACCCGGAGGAGGAGGCGGTCGCGGGCATCGCCAGGCACGTCAAGGATTTCTGGACGCCGAAGATGCGCGACGCGCTGGCGGCCGCCTGCGCGGACGGCGCGGCCGGCCTCGATCCGCTGGTGCTGCGGGCCTTCGGCGCCGCCCCGCGGGACGCGCAGCCGCGGGCGGCGTAGCCCGGCGCCGCCCACCCGTCTCACCGGCCCCGGATGCGGACGCGCCGGGCCGTCGACCCTCGCGAACGGCCGCGACCGAGCCGACGGCTTGGGCATACCATCGCCTTGGCGACGCTTCGGGACCGGACCCGACGCTCGTGGGACATGACCCGCGGTCTCGTATCTCGGCGCGTCGGCCGCTTCCTCGCCCGGGTCGAGGGGCCGCGCACCGGGAACGTGCTGCCGCGGTGCTCATTCCTTCCGGCGTGAACGCCCGGGCGCCGGCCGGGCGCAGCCGGCTGCGCCGCGTGGCCCGTGCCTGCCTCGACGTGGGGCAGCCTGTGCAGAACTCGGTCTTCGCGTGCGAGGTCGACCCGGCCCAGTGGATGGCCCTGCGCGACCGACGCGTCGGGCTGGTCGACCCGCAGCGCGAGTCCCTGCGCTTCGACCGTCTCGGTGCCGAGGGGCGACGGCGCACCGCGCATGTCGGCGCCAAGCCCATCCCGGATCTCGACGGGCCGCTCGTCTTCTGAGGCGCGCGAACCGCAAGCGCCCAGGCGTCCTCCGGACGGTTCGCGCAGGACGTAACGCGCTGACCAACCAAGCCGATCAGGATCGCGCTCTCCACCCCGCGGGCCGCCGCACGCCGCTGTCCGGCCGGTTCGCGCGAACGGCCGGAATTGCGCTGATCCCGCCGTTGGTTAGAGTGGCGCCATCGCCCCCTCGCGGGGGCGCGGATTGAAACGTGCACGATACGACCGGCATGGGGGCGGGTGACGCATCGCCCCCTCGCGGGGGCGCGGATTGAAACTGTCTCCGTCCGCCTACAACGGGTTGATCACCCGATCGCCCCCTCGCGGGGGCGCGGATTGAAACTTGCTGCGGCCTTGATCGTCATTCGATCCTGGCATCGCCCCCTCGCGGGGGCGCGGATTGAAACGTCACGCATTGGATGCCCGTCCCTGAACCGCCGCCATCGCCCCCTCGCGGGGGCGCGGATTGAAACTGAGCATGACGGCATCGCTTCAGACACCCTCCGAGGATCGCCCCCTCGCGGGGGCGCGGATTGAAACCGCTACGAGGAGCTCAATCAGTTCATTATGGCCGGATCGCCCCCTCGCGGGGGCGCGGATTGAAACAACGCAAGCGCGACGCCGGTTCGACTTCGGCTTTATCGCCCCCTAGCGGGGGCGCGGATTGAAACCAGTCGTACCAGACCTCGGGCGGGCGGCTGCCGAGATCGCCCCCTCGCGGGGGCGCGGATTGATAAAGTAGCTTGGGCCGAGTGGCGCCCGCTCACCGGGGCCGCCCTCGCGCGGGCAGGGCAGCCAAATCGGGCGAGCGGCATTGGACGGGAGGGGTGAAGACAGACTCAGGGAGCGGCGCGACGAGCCGGAGCGCCGCCCATGAGGCCTCCGCCCATGAGCCTCACGCTCCGCCGCAAGGTCGCCGGAGGGGACCCCGCAACCATCCCCGACCCCGCTCCCCGTCACCCTCGATGCGGAACCCCGGGGCCAGGACCGTCGCCGTCACGCCCCGCGGCCCGGCAGCATCCGGCGCAGCGTCGCGTCGCGGCGCACGAAGTGGTGATGCAGGGCGGCGCCGACGTGGATCGCCACCACGGTGACCAGCAGGAAGGCCGCCGCCACGTGGACGGAGAGGATCTTCTCGCCGACCGGCATCCCGCCCGAGATCGGCAGCGTGACCGGGACCGCACCGAACCACTCCACCGGCGCGCAGCAGGCGGAGGTGCCGGCCCAGCCGAGGAGCGGCACCAGCAGGATCAGCCCGTAGAGCGCGAGGTGCGAGGCGCGCGCCGCCCGCCGCTGCCAGGCCGGCAGCCCCGGCACCAATCCGGGCGCGCCGCGCGAGACCCGCACCAGCACGCGGGCGAGGATCAGCGCCAGCGCCGTCAGCCCGAACGACTTGTGCAGCTCGAACAGCCGGTTCTGCAGTTCCCCCTCGCCGATGTTGGTCATCACGATCGCGACCGGGACGAGGCCGAAGATCAGCGCCGCGATCGTCCAGTGCAGGAATTTCTGGGCCGCGGAGTAGCGGGACGGCATCGGCTCTCCCCTCAGGTCTCGGCGCAGCGGCGCAGGTCGCAGTCGAACAGCACGTCGCCGTCGCAGAGCAGGTAGCTGCGGGTCGCCGGCCGCAAGGCCTCGCGCAGGGCGGCGATCGGCCGCAGGTCGAGGCCGGGGCGGCCGGAGCCGAGCAGCAGCGGCGCCACCATCACGTGGAGCCGGTCGATCGCCCCCGCGTCGATGAAGGCCGAGATCGTCCGCGCGCCGCCCTCGATCAGGATCCTGGCGAAGCCGAGCCGGCCGAGGGCCGCGATCACCGCCCGGGGCGGGAAGGGCGAGGGCTCCTCCATGCGCAGGACCTCGACCCCCGGCGGCACCCGCGCCTGCGGCCCGCAGACCAGGATGCGGCGCGCCCCGTCCTCCCGCAGGCACTGCGCGCCGGGCGGGATCCGTCCGGCCGGGTCGATGATCACCCGGGCGGGACTGTGCCCCGGAACCCGGCGCACGGTCAGCAGGGGATCGTCCGCCAGCACGGTGCCGATCCCGACCACGATCGCGTCCACGTGGGCGCGCAGGCGGTGGAGATGGTCGAGCGCGGCCCCCCGGTTGATGTATTTCGAGTCGCCCGACAGGGTCGCGATGCGCCCGTCGAGGGATTGACCAAGCTGGGCAATCACGAAAGGTTGAACGGTGGAACCTTCCGACAGGGGCGAGAAAAGCGTGGCCGCCACCCCATCTGTGCCCTGGCCCGCGCCGAGCCCCGTCCAGGGCTGCGCGGCCATCCATCCCTCTCCTGCGTCATCCACCCCGGCCTTCATCACGATCTCCCGACGCGGTTCGGTCCCGGGCGGCACGTCCACGAGTTGCTGATGTCCATGACCGTCACGATTGTAGAAGAGCGGCTCGGCCGCGAACAGGTCCAGGTCGAGCGCGCCGTCGCCGAGATGCGCGCCGGTCGTCCGGTGGCGATCGCGGGCGAGACCTGCGCCGTCGCCGTGAGCGCCGAGGCCGTGTCGCCCGAACTCGCGGACGCGCTCCAGCGCTTCGGCACCGGCGCGCACCTCGTCCTGCCGGCCCCGCGGCTGCGCCGGATCGGGCTGGCGAATCGCTTCGAGGCGGGCTGCGTCGCCATGCCGGAGATCGACCCGGAGCGGATCGTGTCGCTCGCCCTGCGGGTCGACGGCCGCATCGACGCGCCCGTCTGCTGCCCGGCCCGGGCCGACGCCGTCGCCCTCGAACTCGCCCGGCTCGCTCAGGTCATCCCGGCCGTGCTGGTGGTGCCGGTGCCGGCGCCGCCCGGCGATCTCGTCGCGGTCGAGCCCGGTGCGGTCGAGGCTTTCCGCACGCGCCAAGCCGCCGCCCTGCAGATCGTCAGCCGCGCGCCCGTGCCGCTCGACGGGGCGCCCGAGACGGAATTCGTGGTCTTCCGCGGCGGCGAGGGCCTGCGCGACCAGGTGGCGGTGGTGATCGGCCGGCCCGATCCGGCGCAGCCGGTCGCGGTGCGGGTGCACTCGGCCTGCCTCACGGGCGACCTGTTCGGCTCGCTGAAATGCGATTGCGGCGACCAGCTCCGCGGCACCGCCAAGTGGATGGCGCAGAACGGCGGCGGCATCATCCTGTACCTCGACCAGGAGGGCCGCGGGAACGGGCTCGCCAACAAGATCCGCGCCTACGCGCTCCAGGCCAAGGGCTACGACACCTACGCGGCCGACGAGATGCTGGGGTTCGGCCTCGACCAGCGCCGCTTCGACTTCGCGGCCGCGATGCTGCGCTGCCTCGGCGTCGCCTCGGTGCGGGTGCTCAGCAACAATCCCGAGAAGGTCGCGGCCCTGGCGGCGGCCGGGCTCGCGGTGGTGGGCGAGCAGCGGGCCCTCGGCCGGGTGACGCCCGAGAATGCGCGCTACCTCGCGGCCAAGCGCGACGTCGCCGGCCACGCCCTCGATCTCGGCGCCTTCGCCTGCGCGGAGGTCTCCGGCAGCTAGACGACGGCCCGACGGCGCGACGCGGGCGCCGTTGGGCCTGCGAACCCGGTCAGGCCGCCCGCGCCTCGACCATCAGCACGTCGAGCAGGAAGGATCCGTCCGCCTCGATCGCGAAATGCTCCCGGACCGGGGCCGAGGCCAGGGCCTGCAGGGCGCGGATCGCCGCCACATGCGCCTCGGGCGTGCGCATCCGGGCGATCCAGGTCGGGAAATCCATCCGCACGCGCCACGTCCGGCAGGCCTCGATCACGAAGCCGCAGCGGGTCAGCATGCCGGTCCATTCCGCGGCGCTGTAGTCGCGCACGTGCGAGGGGTCGCGCAGCAGCTCCACCGCCTGAAGGTGGGTGTCGAGGAGCGCGGCGCCGGGCGAGCACCCGTCCATGACGATCATCGGGGCGCCCCGCGCCGCCACGCGCCGGGCCTCGCGCAGGCCGCCCTCCACGTCGCGCCAGTGGTGGGCCGAGAAGCGGGTCGCCACGAAGTCGAAATGCCCGTCCGGGAAGGGCAGGCGCTCGGCCGGCGCCTCGACCGTCTCGATCCCCGACAGGCCGCGGGCGGCGGCATTCGCCGCCACCGCAGCCAGCATCTCGGCCGAGAGGTCGCAGGCCGTCACGGCGCGCGCGTGCCGGGCCAGCCGGTAGGCGACGTGGCCGCCGCCGCAGCCGAGATCGAGGGCGCGCCGCGGCGCGGCCGCCGCCGCGATCGCGTCGAGGGCCGCGAGGTCCTCGCCCGCGGCATGCACCGCGCTCTCCACGTAGGCCGCGGCCTGCGGGCCGAACTGCGCCGTCACCAGGGTCTCGTGCGATCTGTCCATCGGGGTCCCTCCGATCCGCATCCTGCCCGACCCGCAGCCTGGTACAAGTTGAGGGTTTATCCTGGTATGAGCGCTGCCATGCTGGGACCCGACGAGCGGCGCGACCTCGGCGCCTTCCTGCGCGCGCACCGCGAGCGCCTGCGCCCCGAGGCGCCGACCGGCCGGCGGCGCACGCCGGGGCTTCGCCGCGAGGAACTCGCCGCGCGGGCCGGCATCAGCGCGACCTGGTGCGCCTGGATCGAGCAGGGGCGGGAGGTGCAGGTCTCGGCCCAGGCCCTCGGTCGCCTCGCGAGCGCGCTCGGCCTCACCCGGGCGGAGCGGGCCTACCTGTTCGACCTCGCCGGCCGGAAGGACCCGCGGGCCGCGCCGCCCGATCCCGGGGCCGACGCGCCCGCCTCCCTGCGGGCCGCCGTCGCCGCCTTCGCATCCCCGGCCTACGGGCTCGACCGGCTCTGGACGCTGTGCTGCTGGAACGAGGCCGCCCGCCGCCTGTTCGGCGGCTGGCTCGAGACCGCGGCCGGCCCGAACCTGCTGCGCTTCGTCCTGCTCGATCCGGCGGCGCGGCGGCTGATCCCCGACTGGGACGAGCGCGTGCGGCGCGTGATCGCCGAGTTCCGGGCCGATTTCGGCCACGGCCGCGCCGATCCGCGGGCGCGGGCGCTGGTGGCGGCGCTGCGCCGCGAGAGCCCGCTCTTCGCCGTGATCTGGGAGGAGCAGGACGTCCGCGACCGCACCGGCGGCCTGCGCCGCTTCCTGCACCCGGAGGACGGCCCGGTGACCTTTCTCCAGCACAGCTTCAGCCCGGCGGACCGCCCCGATTGCAAGCTCGTCCTGCTGGTGCCGTGCGGCTGAGCGCGCCGGCGCCCGGCGCCGGGCCGCGCGCGTGACGCGTCGCGGATGCCGGGGGTCGACCCCTCGCGCATGGGCCCGGCGCGCCGGGCCGACGGCGGCAGCCGCGAGGCGCCGCCGCGGAGCGAAATTCGGCGCCGGACGCGGGCGATGATGCCGATCGATTACCAAACGTCAGGAAAATCGATCTAATCCGAATGACGTCGGCAAGCCGATAGACGGGCGGCGCGGTTGTCGGATCCCACCACGCGAGCGCGCGCGCTTCGTCGAAGGCATCTTCGAAATTCTCTGCGCGGCCGATCGCCGGGTGGTCCGCTTGGGTCCGTTGAGCAGGGGAATACAATGAGATTGGCAAGGCTGCTTCCGACGATCGTACTCGCGCTCGCCCTGCTCGGCTGCGGGCTGGCGCTCTGGATCGGCCTCGACCACGAGCGCCGCCTCGACACCTACGCGGTCGCCCTGACCCGGCTGAAGGCCGCCAAGGCGCTCGCCGAGATCCCGGCCACCGCCAATCCGGAACGCGGCGTCATCCAGCTGCAGCTCGGCACCGTGGCGCCCGGCGACACCTCCCAGAGCCAAGCCCTGACCGACGCCCGCAAGCCGACCGACGCCGCCTTCCAGGCGGCGCAGGGTGCGGTCGCAGACCTCGTCGCCGCGATGCCCGCCCTCGCGCCCGTTCGGGCCGAACTCGACCGCCAGCGGGAGGTCCTCGCCGACCTGCGCCGGCGCAGCGAGGAGGTGATCCGGACCGTACCGATCGACCAGCGGGCCAGCGCCGCGCAGGCCACGATCGACACCACGACCGGGATGAACGAGGCGATCACCGGCATGATCCAGGCGCAGCTGGAGGCGATCGCGGAGGCCGACGGCGTCGCCTACGGTGCCGGCACTCTCGCCATGAGCGTGTGGGAGCTGCGCGACGTGGGTGGACGCTCGGCGGGAATTCTCATGAACCTGCTCGCTCAGGGCAGGCCGGTGCCGGAGGCGACCCGCACGACGCTCACCCAGCTGGACGGGCAGGTGCTCTCGATCTGGACCCGCATCGCCGCGGCCGGCGCCCGCCCGACCACCGCGCCCGCCCTGCGCGAGGCGATCCGGCAGGCCACCGCCGGCTACTACGAGCCCTTCAAGGCCCTGCGCGCCACGCTCGGCACGGAATTCGCTACCGGCCGCTTCAGCGTGGATGTGAAGCGCTTCCGCGACGTCGTGCTGCCGATGTGGGGGATCGTGCTCACCATGCGCGACGCCGCCTTCGACAGCGCGATCGCGCGGATCGAGGACCTCTCGGCCCGGGCGCGGTCCGAGGCCCGGCTCGCCTGGCTCACCCTCGCGTCCATGCTGGCCATCGCCGCCGCCGCCTTCTGGCTCATCCGGACCCGCGTCACCCGGCCGCTCGCCGCCATGACCGCCAGCATGCACCGCATTGCCTCGGGCGACCTCGACGCCGCCATCCCGGGCGTCGGCCGGCGCGACGAGATCGGCTCGATGGCCGAGGCCGTCCACGTCTTCCGCGACGGGCTGGCCCGCAACCGCACCCTCGAGGCCGAGGCCGAGGCCGCCCGCCGCGACGGCGAGGCCGTGCGCCGGCGCGCCATGACCGAGCTGGCCGACGCCTTCGAGCACTCGGTCGGCGGCATCGTGCAGGTCGTGTCCTCGGCCGCCACCGAACTCCAGGCCACCGCCCAGCACCTGACCGGCTCGGCCGACCACGCCTCGCGCCAGTCGCGCACCGTCACCGCCGCCGCCGGGCAGGCCGCCGGCAACGTCACCGCGGTGGCCGGCGCCGCCGAGGAGCTCGGCAGCTCGGTCGTCGAGATCGGCCGGCAGGTCGAGCACGCGGCCCAGCTGGCGAGCGGGGCCGTCCACGAGGCCACCGCGACCGCCGCCATCGTGGCGGACCTGTCGGCGGGCGCCTCGCGGATCGGCGCGATCATCGAGATGATCTCCGGGATCGCCGGCCAGACCAACCTGCTGGCCTTGAACGCCACGATCGAGGCGGCGCGGGCCGGCGAGGCGGGGCGCGGCTTCGCGGTGGTGGCCGCGGAGGTGAAGAGCCTGGCCGAGCAGACCGGCAAGGCGGCCAGCGAGATCGCCGGGCAGGTCTCGGCGATCCAGGGGACGATGCAGCGGGCGGTTCCGGCGATCGAGGGCATCTCGCGCACGATCGCGACGATCAACGCCACGGCCGCGGCGATCGCCGCGGCGGTGACGCAGCAGAGCGCGGCCACGCGGGAGATCGTGCAGTCGGTGAGCCACGCCTCGGCCGGGACCTCGGAGGTGACGACCACGATCGCGGATGTGGCCCGGGCCGCGGCCGAGACCGGGGCGGGGGCGGACCAGATCCTGGCCTCGGCGAGCGAGCTGGCGCGCCAGGCTGAGGTGCTGCGGGCCGAGATGGTGCGCTTCGTGGCCTCGGTCCGGGCCGCCTGATTCGAATCCGACGGATTGCTTTCGCCATGCGGATGGCGGCTTCGCTCAAGCGCCGCGCGGCCTCGCATCCGCGCCCCGTTCCTCGCCCGGACCGGCGCGCGGCGCCCCGTCTTCCCACCCGGCATTAAGCTTAATCGGGTCCAGCGCGCTCACCGCGCCACCCATACTCCCCGCAAGGACTGCCCGGACGCGCAGAATCTTATGGGAACCTCTCCGTCTATGTCGCAAATACGTAGTAATTTCCGAGGGCGATTTTACCCTTGCGGGGGTTTCGACTTGCCGCCGAGCCCGGGATCCGGCTTCGATGCGGCCACGCGCGGCCTGCCGCCGCCGGCCACCGACCGTCCGATTCCCGTTAAGGAGTACCCGATGACCGCTCCGGTCGCCCGCCTTCCGCTCCTGCTCGCCGCGGCAGGCCTCGCCGCCTCCGCGCTGCCGGCCGTGGCCGGCGGCTACGGCTACGGCTGCGCCTCCGCCGAGTGCTACCGGCACGTCACCACGCCCCCGGTCTACGGGACCGTGTCCGAGCAGGTCATGGTGCGGCCGGCCCGGACCGTGACCCACGTGGTGCCGCCCGTCTACGACACGGTCGCCGAGAAGGTGATGGTCTCGCCGGGCGGTCGCGTCTGGCAGACCTCCTACGACGCCAACGGCCAGCTGGTCGGGTGCTGGGTGACCACGCCGCCGCAATTCGCCGTCCGCCAGCGGCGGGTGCTAGTGCGCCCGCCGCAGGTGGTGCCGGAGGTCATCCCGCCCGCCTACGCCACCTATCAGCGCCGCGTGCTGGTCGAGCCGGCCCGGTCCGGCTGGGTCCCGGCGGGCGGCTATGGCGGCTCCGTCGGCTATCCGGGCGTCTACGCGCCGGCCCCGACCACGCCCTTCGGCCTCACCGCGGCCTCGTTCTCGCTCGGCGGCTACTGACCCCCGGGCCGGACCTTTCGGGCCCGGGACCGCCGCGAAACGGGTGGGCGAGGCGGCGTTCCGCCTTGCCGCGACCGCGCGGGCGCCCCACAACCGCCCCTTGAAGACGGGGAGGGGCGCATGGCGCAGTTCCGGGCCATCGTGATCGAGAAGGGCGAGCAGGGGCAGACCGTGGCCCTGAAGGCGTTCGACGAGGCCGACCTGATGGAGGGTGACGTCACCGTGCGGGTGACGCACTCGACCCTCAACTACAAGGACGGGCTGGCGATCACCGGCGCGCTGCCGGTCGTGCGCCGTTTCCCGATGATCCCGGGCATCGACTTCGCCGGGGTCGTCGAGCAGTCGAACCATCCGGACTGGAAGCCGGGCGACGCGGTCGTGCTGAACGGCTGGGGCACCGGAGAGACCCATCTCGGCGCCTACGCGCAGAAGGCGCGCGTGCGGGGCGACTGGCTGGTTCCCCTGCCGGCGAGCTTCACCCCGCAGCAGGCCATGGCGATCGGGACGGCCGGCTACACCGCGATGCTCTGCCTGTTGGCCCTCGAACGGCACGGCCTCGCGCCCGAGAAGGGGCCGGCGGTGGTGACCGGGGCGGCGGGCGGCGTCGGCTCGGTGGCGGTGGCGCTGCTCGCGGCGAATGGCTGGCGGGTGATCGCCTCGACGGGGCGGTCGGAGGAGGAAGCCTACCTGCGCGACCTCGGGGCCGCCGAGATCATCGACCGGGCCGAATTGTCGAAACCGGCCAAGCCCCTCGCCAAGGAGCGCTGGGCCGCGGGGATCGACACGGTGGGCGGGGCCACGCTGGCCAACCTCCTGTCGATGACCAAGGCCCTCGGCGCCGTCGCGGCCTGCGGCAATGCCGGGGGCATGGACCTTCCGACCTCGGTCGCCCCCTTCATCCTGCGCGGCGTCGCCCTCCTCGGCATCGACAGCGCCATGGCGCCCCTGCCGCTGCGGCGCGAGGCCTGGAACCGGCTCGCCCGCGACCTCGACCCGGCCAAGCTGGCCGCCATGACGACCACGATCGGCCTCGACGAGGTGCTGACCGCGGCGCCCGAGATCCTGGCCGGCCGCGTCCGTGGCCGGGTGGTCGTGGCGATCACGTGATCATCCTGCCCGCCGGAAACTCACGCCCCGGGCGGGAACCTTGACCTTGCTCCGCGCATTGCCGTTTTCATGAGCATCGCCTTCGTCCGTGAGCCGGAGGGCGGGGAGGCCTTCGAGGACCTGCCCGACCGCCCGCTCTCCCCCCACCCCAACTTCGTCACCCCGCAGGGGCTCGCCCTGATCGAGGCTGAGCTGGAGCGGCTGCATGCCGAGCACGCCGCGCTCAGCCCCGACGACAAGGCCGGGCTGGCGCGCACGAACCGGGACCTGAGGTACTGGACGGCGCGCCGCAACTCGGCCCAGGTGATCGAGCCCACGCCCGGTGACACGGTGCATTTCGGCTCGACCGTGGTGGTCGAGCGCGAGGACGGCAGTCGCCAGACCTACCGCGTCGTCGGCGAGGACGAGGCCGATCCGGCCAGGGGCTCCATCGCCTACGTGGCGCCGCTCGCCCGTGCGCTCACCGGCAAGCTGGCCGGCGACGTGGTGCGGGTCGCCGACCACGACGTCGAGATCATCGAGGTGCGCTGACCCCGCGTCCCTCGATGCAGTCGCGCAGGCGGCCGATCTCGGTCGCCACGAAGTCGAGGAACGCGCGCACGCGCGCCGCGTGGCGCAGATCCGCGTGGGTGAGCAGCCAGAGCCCGGCCGCGAGGTCCGGCTCGGGCTGCGAGAGGCGGATCAGGCCCGGCCTGCGATCGCCCGCGAGGCAGGCCAGGGGCGCGATGCCGATCCCCGCCTCCACCGCCGCCACCAGCGCCGAGACGGTGTCGAGGCGCAGGACGACCCGGCCCGGATCGGCCCGGGCCGCGACGTAGCGGGCGACCTTGGCGGCGCCGGTCTCCTGCGCGAGCGAGACCCAGCGGCGCGCGGCCGGGGGCGTCTCCGTCCCGTCCTCCGCCCGCCCGTAGAGCGCCCAGGCGATGGTGGCGAGGCGGCGCCCGACCAGGGTGTCGGGCGGCTCGTCGGTGGCGCGCAGGGCGACGTCGGCGTCGCGCTTCGACAGGTTCAGCGGCCGGTTGGACAGGACGACGTCGAGGCGCACCTCCGGGTAGCGGTCGGCGAAGCGGGCGAGGAGCGGCGCCAGCAGGTCCGTGAACAGGGAATCCGCCGTCGTCACCCGCAGCTCGCCGGACGGGGCGAGGAGCTGCCCGTCGAGGCGGCGCGAGAAGCCCGCGACGTCCTCCTCCATGCGGGCGGCGACCCGGACCATCGCCTCGCCGGCGGGCGTCGGCGCGTAGCCGGCGCGGTGGCGCTCGAACAGCATGGTGCCGAGCGCCGCCTCGATCTGGCCGAGGCGCCGGAACGCCGTCGAGGCGTTGATGCCGAGCCGCTCGGCGGCGGGCGCGAGCCCGCGCTGGTCGGCGATCGCCTTGATCAGGCGGAAATCGTCCCAGGCGAGCGTCTTCGCCACGGCGTCGCGTGCACTCCTGCAAGATCGCGCTTGCAGTTTAGGCCATTCCGTCGCGGCGGGCGATCCCCGATGGTGCCGGCAGCTCGGCCCGCGCCGCTGGCGGTCGACATGGAGGTTGCGATGGCGAAGGTTCTGGTTCTCTACTACTCCACCTACGGCCACATCGAGCAGATGGCCCACGCGGTCGCGGAGGGCGCCCGCGAGGCGGGGGCCGAGGTCGACGTCAAGCGCGTGCCCGAGCTCGTGCCCGAGGATGTCGCGCGCAAGTCCCACTTCAAGCTCGACCAATCGGCGCCGCTCGCGCGCGTCGACGAGTTGCCGAACTACGACGCGATCATCTTCGGCACGCCGACCCGCTACGGCAACATGGCGTCCCAGATGAAGAACTTCCTCGACCAGACCGGCGGCCTGTGGATGAAGGGCGCGCTGGTCGGCAAGGTCGGCTCGGTCTTCACCTCGAGCGCCTCGCAGCATGGCGGCCAGGAATCGACGATCCTCAGCTTCCACACGGTGCTGCTGCACCACGGCATGGTGCTGGTGGGCCTGCCCTACGCCTTCCAGGGCCAGCTCGGCGTGTCGCAGGTGATGGGCAACTCGCCCTACGGCGCTTCGACCATCGCGGACGGCGACGGCAGCCGCCAGCCCTCGCCGATCGAGCTCGACGGTGCCCGCTACCAGGGCCGGCACGTGGCGGGCATCGCCGCCAAGCTCGCGGGCTGAAAGCCCCAAAGACAAAGGCCCGGAACCTGTCCGGGCCTTGCTCAAAGAAAAAGGCCCGGAACCTGTCCGGGCCTTGGAAGGGGGAAGGCCGATGGGGGCTTGAGATGGCCTTCGATGAACCATTAACGCCACCCCACCGCGGCCGGTTCCGCCGGCCGCTCGAATTTTTTCCGGCTCAGCGCGGGGCCGCCGCCCGCGCCAGCCGGTCGGCGATGGCCTCGCCCAAACCCTCGCGCGGGATCGGCGTGACGGCGATCGTCGCCGCTCCCGAGGCGTCGAGGGTGCGCAGGGCCGCGAAGAGCCGCGACGCGGCCTCCGCCAGGTCGCCCCGCGGGCTGAGATCGAGCCGCGCCGCCGCCGCCGCCAGACCGGGCGGCCGGGCGCCGCCGAACAGCAGCGCCGCCTCGCCGGGCCGGATCTCGGCCGCGTCGAGGCGGAGCGCGGCCCGCGGCGCGTAATGCGAGGCGAGCAGGCCGGGCGAGACCGGCGCCGCGCCCGCCGGGGCGGCCGCCCGGAGCGGGCCGCCCAGCACGGCTTCGAGGGCCTCGCGCGGAACGCCCCCCGGCCGCAGCAGGCGCGGGGCATCGTCCAGGCAGGCCACGATCGTCGATTCCACCCCGACCGGGCAGGGACCGCCGTCGAGCAACGCCGCGATGCGGCCGTCGAGATCCGCGAGCACGTGCTCGGCCCGGGTCGGGCTGACCCGCCCGGAGCGGTTCGCCGAGGGCGCCGCGATCGGCCGGCCGACGGCGCGCAGCAGGTCGCGCGCGAGGGGCGCGGCGGGCACCCGCAGCGCCACGCTGTCGAGCCCCGCCCGGGCGAGGTCGCAGACGCTCCCCTCCGGAGCGCGCGGCACCACCAGGGTGAGCGGGCCGGGCCAGAAGGCCTCGGCGAGGCGCGAGGCCTGCGCGCCGAACACGCCCTCGCGCCGCGCGGCCGCGGCCTCGGGCAGGTGGGCGATCAGCGGGTTGAAGCGCGGGCGCGCCTTGGCGGCGTAGATGGCCGCCACCGCCGCGCCGTCGGTCGCGTCGCCGCCGAGGCCGTAGACCGTCTCGGTCGGGAAGGCGACCACCGCGCCGGCCCGCAGCAGCTCCGCCGCGGCCGCGACCCCGGCGGCGTCGCCCGCGAGCCGCAGGGTCGCCCGACCCGTTGACCCGAATTGGTTCACATGTAAACTATCTTCCGGCATGACAGCGGCCCTAGCCTCGGGCACGGCTTCGCGTCAAATGACGAGGCCCCGGCCCGCGCGGCCGGGCGGCGCTGTCCCGGGAGGATCCGCATGAGCTTTCGCGCACCGGTGGCCGAGATGGCCTTCACGATCCGGCAGGTGGCCGGGCTCGACCAAGCGATCGCCGAGGGGCTGCACGGGGACCTCACCGCCGACCTCGCCGAGGCGATCCTGGAGGAGGCGGGCCGCTTCGCCAACGACGTGGTGGCGCCGCTCAACCAAGTCGGGGACAGGCAGGGCGCCGTGCTGCGGGACGGCGCCGTGACGATGCCGCCGGGCTTCCGCGAGGCCTACCGCGCCTGGAGTGAGGCGGGCTGGAACGCGCTGCCGGGCCCGGAAGCCTACGGTGGACAGGGCCTTCCGCTCCTGCTCAACGCGGCCTGCGTCGAGATGTGGAACGCCGCCTCGATGTCCTTCGGGCTCGGGCCGCTGCTCACGGCGGGCGGGGTCGAGGCGCTCGCCGCGCACGGCTCGGAGGAGCTGCGCGCGCGCTACCTGGAGAAGCTCGTCACCGGCACCTGGACCGCGACCATGAACCTCACCGAGCCGCAGGCCGGCTCGGACCTGTCGGGGCTGCGCACGAAGGCGGAGCCCGCCGGCGACGGCACCTACCGGATCCGGGGCGAGAAGATCTACATCACCTGGGGCGAGCACGACCTCACCGACAACATCATCCACCTCGTCCTGGCGCGGCTGCCCGACGCGCCCGCCGGCACGCGGGGCATCTCGCTCTTCCTGGTGCCCAAGGTGCTGCCGGACGGGCGCCGCAACGACCTGCGCTGCGCCGGGCTGGAGCACAAGCTCGGCATCCACGGCTCGCCGACCTGCACGATGGTGTACGGCGAGGGGGAGGGCGCGGTCGGCTGGCTCGTCGGCGAGGCCAATCGCGGCCTCGCCTGCATGTTCACGATGATGAACAACGCCCGCCTCTGCGTCGGCCTGCAGGGCGTCGGCATCGCCGAGCGGGCCACCCAGCAGGCGCTGGCCTATGCCCGGGACCGGCGCCAGGGCCGGGCCGCCGGCGGGACGGAGGGCATGAGCCCGATCATCGGCCATCCGGACGTGCAGCGCATGCTGCTGACCATGAAGGCGCTGACGGGGGCGTCGCGGGGCATCTGCTACCTCACTGCCGAGGCGCTCGACCGGGCGCACCGCGCCCCGAGCGAGGCGGAGCGGCGCGAGGCGCTGGACCGGGCCTCGCTGCTCACCCCGGTCGCCAAGGCCTTCTCGACCGATATCGGCATCGAGGTGGCCTCGCTCGGCATTCAGGTCCACGGCGGCATGGGCTTCGTGGAGGAGACCGGGGCGGCCCAGCACCTGCGCGACGCGCGCATCGCGGCGATCTACGAGGGCACGAACGGGATCCAGGCGATCGACCTCGTGACCCGCAAGCTGCCGCTCCGGGAGGGCGAAATCGTCCGGGCGCAGATTGCCCGGATGCGCGGCCTCGCCGAGCGGGCGCTGCGCGAGGGCGGTCCGGCCTTCGGGCTGACGGCGCCGCGCCTGCGCGAGGCGGTCGAGAGCCTCGACCGGGCGACGAGCTTCCTGCTGCGCGCGCTGCGCTCGAACCGGCCCGAGGAGGCGCTGGCGGGGGCGACGCCCTACCTGCGCCTGTTCGGCCTCGCGCAGGGCGGGGCGACGCTGACCCAGGCGGCGCTGGCCGCCCAGGCCGCCGCCGCGTCGGGCGACACCGATCCGGCCCATCCGGCCCGCGTCGCGCTGGCGCGGTTCTTCGCCGAGAACCTCGCCACGGCGGCCCGCGGGCTGGAGGACACCGTGACCTCCGGGGCCGGCTACCTGCAGGACGCGCCGCTCGCCCTGGCGAGCTGAGCCCCTCCGGAGCCCCGACGAACGCCGCCCGCGCCCCGGCCGGACCGGAGCGCGAGCCTCCCCCTCCGCGGGGGCACGCCGCGCCGCGACGCCGCGTCCCCCGATCCCGTCACCACGACCGAGGACGTCCCATGACCGAGCTTGTCAGGATCACCCGGGAGGCGGGCGGTGTCTGCCTGATCCGGCTGGCCCGGCCGGAGAAGAAGAACGCGCTCACCGGCGCCATGTACGACGCCATGCGCGAGGCGCTGATCGCGGCCGACGCGGACGGGTCCGGCACCGGCGCCATCGTGTTCGCGGGCGGCGAGGGCGCCTTCTCGGCCGGGAATGACATCGCCGATTTCGTGGCGCGGGCGGGCGCCGCCTTCGGCGACGCGCCCTCGCTGCGCTTCATCCGCCAGCTCTCGGTCACCCGCACGCCGATGGTCGCCGCCGTCGACGGGCTCGCCATCGGCATCGGCACGACGCTGACGCTGCATTGCGACCTCGTCTACGTCTCGCCCCGGGCGCAGTTCCGCACCCCCTTCGTCGATCTCGGGCTCGTGCCGGAGGCGGCGTCGAGCTACCTGCTGCCGCGCCGGGTCGGCCTCGCCAAGGCGAGCGAGATCCTGATGCTGGCCGAGCCCTTCGGGGGCGAGGAGGCCTTGCGCCTCGGCCTCGCCAACGCCCTCCTGCCGAGCGACGCGCTCCTCGACCACGCGCTCGCCCAGGCCGCCAAGCTCGCCGCCAAGCCGCGCGGCGCCCTCGCGGCCACGCGCGCCCTGATCCGCGGCGACCACGCCGCCGTGGCGGCGGCCCTGGACGCGGAGGTCGCGGCCTTCGACGCCGCCCTGCGCTCGCCCGAGGCGCAGGCCGCCTTCCGGGCCTTCCTGGACAAGAGCAAGAGCCGGGGATGAGGCCCGCCGGCGTCCCGGACCTGTCGAACCGGATCTGCCTCGTCGCCGGGGCCTCGCGGGGCGTCGGGCGCGGCATCGCCCGGGCGCTCGGCGAGGCGGGCGCCACCGTGATCGTCACCGGGCGCTCCAGCGAGAGCGGCCCGCGCACGGAGGGCCGCCCGGAGGTGCTGGAGGATGCCGCCCGCGAGGTCGACCTCGCCGGGGGGCGGGGCTTCCATTACCTCTGCGACCACACGCGCGAGCAGGCGGTCGACGGGCTGGTGCACTGGGCCCTGCGCCGCTTCGGCCGCCTCGACCTGGCGGTGTCGAGCGTCTGGGGCGGCCACGAGGGCTTCGACGGCGAGCGCTTCCCGGACGGGGCCGCCTGGGGCGACCCGTTCTGGCGCCGGGCCGCGACCCCGCTCGGCCACGCCCTGCGATCGGGCCCCTATGCGGGGCTCCTCCTCGCCCGGGCGGTGGCTCCGGCGATGGTCTCGGCCAAGACCGGGCTCGTCGTCTTCGTCTCCTTCGGGACCGAGGACGGCTATCTGGGGGACCTGTTCTACGATCTCGCCATGGCGGCCACCAACCGGCTCGCCCTCGCGACCGGGGCCGAACTCGCCCCGCGCGGGGTCACGGCCCTCGCCCTGGCGCCCGGGCCGGTGCGCACCGAGCGCGCCCTCTCGGCCGGGACCGACCCGACCGGGGCCGAGAGCCCCCTCTACGCGGGACGGGCCGTGGCGGCGCTGGCGGGCGATCCCGCCGTGGCCGCCCAGGCCGGTCGCACGCTCCACGTCGCCGACCTCGCCCGCACCTACGGCTTCACCGACGAGGACGGGTCTCAGCCGCAGCGCTTTCGGCTCGGAGGCGGAGCGGCGGATGGCGATTAGAGCGTGTTCCGACGACGGGGATGCCGGTCCGTCGAAGCCGACGCGGCACCATCGACGACCCGGAGCAGCGTCCGATCGCAGCGTGATCGGGCGTCGCTCCGGCGGGCGGCGATCCGCGACGCGCGTGTTCGCAAGAGATCGCGGACCGAATCCCACGTGACGGATTGAGGCCGAATCGTCGCCACTCGCCCCAACGGAGTTCCCCATGTCACTCAAGGGCAAGACCCTCTTCATCACCGGCGCCTCGCGGGGCATCGGGCTCGCCATCGGGCTCAGGGCGGCCCGCGACGGCGCGAACGTGGCGATCGCCGCCAAGACGACCGAGCCGCACCCGAAGCTGGAGGGCACCATCCACACGGCCGCCGAGGCGATCGAGCGGGCGGGCGGGACCGCGCTGCCCCTGGTCGTGGACGTGCGCGAGGAGGCGCAGGTGCGGGAGGCGATCGACGCCACCGCGGCGCGCTTCGGCGGGCTCGACATCGTGGTGAACAACGCGAGCGCGATCTCGCTCACCACCACCCCGGCCACCGAGATGAAGCGCTTCGATCTGATGCATCAGATCAACACGCGCGGGACCTACGTCGTCTCGAAATACGCGATCCCGCACCTGGAGCGGGCGGAGAACCCGCACATCCTGATGCTGTCGCCGCCCCTCGACATGCAGGAGAAGTGGTTTTCGCCGCACCTCGCCTACACGATGGCGAAGTTCGGCATGTCGCTGTGCGTGCTCGGCCTCGCGGGCGAGCTGCGCCGCAAGGGCATCGCCGTGAACGCGCTCTGGCCGCGCACCACGATCGCGACCGCCGCGGTGAGGAACCTGCTCGGCGGCGACGCGCTCATGCAGGCGAGCCGCACCCCCGAGATCCTGGCCGACGCCGCCTGGCGCATCTTCCAGAAGCCGGCGCGCGCGTTCAGCGGGCAGTTCCTCATCGACGACAGCTTCCTCGCCGCGGAGGGCGTCACGGACTTCTCACACTACCGCGTCACACCGGGCGTGCCGCTTGCGCCCGACTTCTTCGTGCCGGATACGAGCGTGCCTCCGCCCCACGCCCTCGACTGAGCCCGCCCTTGATCTTCGTCCACCAGCCGAACGCCTGCGCCAGCACGGGGCAGCCGCTCCTCGAGCGGCGCCTCCTCGACCCCCACGAGCCGATCCCGCCCGACACCCTCTGGATCGACCTCGTCGAGCCGTCCCGGGACGAGGACCACCGGGTCGAGGCGTTCCTCGGCATCTCCATCCCGACCCGGGAGGAGATGCAGGACATCGAGCCGTCCGAACTGCTCTACGTCGAGGCCGGCGCCCGCTACATGACCGGGCGCCTGCTCTGCCGCGTGGAGACGGAGGACGCGATCCTCACCGGCGTCACCTTCATCCTGCGCGACAACCGCCTCGCCACGGTGCGCTACGAGGACCCGCTGGCCTTCCGCATGTTCGTGCAGCGGGCGGCCCGGCCCGCCGGCGTGATGCTCGGCGGCGAGGCGATCCTGTCGGGGCTGATCGAGACGGTGATCGACCGCGCCGCCGACGTGCTCCAGCTCCAGGGCGAGCGCATCGACGCGATCTCCCGCATGGTCTTCGCCGAGCGGGACGACCCCGGCGCCCGCAACGCCGAGTTGCAGGAGACCCTGCGCGGGCTCGGGCGCCACAACGACCTGCTCTCGAAGCAGCGCGAGAGCCTCGTGTCGATGGAGCGGATCCTGCTGTCGCTCTCGGCGAGCTACCGGACCAGCAAGGCGCCGCGCGAGATCCGCGAGGAGGTCCGCTCCACCCTGCGCGACCTGCAATCCCTGGAGGAGCACGCCACCTTCCTGTCCGGCAAGATCCAGTTCCTGCTCGATGCCACGCTCGGGCTCGTCAACCTGGAGCAGAACAACATCATCAAGCTGTTCTCGGTCATGGCGGTGGTATTCATGCCTCCGACTCTGATCGCGTCGATGTACGGGATGAACTTCAAGGCGATGCCGGAGCTCGAGTGGCCCTACGGCTACCCGATGGCGATCGTGATGATGGTGGTGGCGGCGATCCTGCCGTACGGGTTCTTCCGCTGGAAGCGCTGGCTGTGAGGGTGCGGGGATGTGCGGCCGCTTCGTGATCCTGTCGCCGCCCGAGCTGTTCCGAGACGCCTACGGCTACGCCGAGCGGCCGAATTTCCCGCCCCGGCACAACGTGGCGCCGACCCAGCCGGTCCCCGTGGTCACGGCGGAGCACGGGCGGCGGCGCTTCGTGCTGATGCGCTGGGGTTTCCTGCCCGCCTGGGTCGAGGACCCGGCCGAGTTCCCGCTCATCATCAATGCCCGGATCGAGACCGCGGCCGAGAAGCCGAGCTTCCGCAACGCCCTGCGCTACCGGCGCTGCGTCTTCCTGGCGGACGGGTTCTACGAGTGGCGGCGCGGGGCCGGGCGCGGCGCGGCCCCGTTCCTGATCCGCCGCGCCGACCGGCGGCCGATGGCCCTCGCGGGCCTGTGGGAGACCTGGAGCAGCCGGGACGGCTCCGAGATCGACACGGCCGCCATCGTCACCTGCGCGGCGAACGGGCTCCTGGCTGCGGTGCACGAGCGCATGCCGGCGATCCTGTCGCCCGAGGGGGTCGAGGCCTGGCTCGACCTGGGCCAGGTGGACGCCGCGCGGGCCTCCGCCCTGTGCCGGCCCTGCCCGGAGGAGTGGCTGACGCTCGCCCCCGCGCATCCCCGCGTGAACGACCACCGCAACGACGACCCGGCGCTGCTGGCGGGAGAGGACGAGGCCGCGCCGCCCCCACCCCCGGCACGCCCGGCACCGGCGCAGGGGAGCCTGTTCTGATACCGCCGGTCATTGAAAATGACCGGTGGTGCTGCTCTCGAATTCTCGCCAAGTCTTTGGCTTGAAATCGCAAATTCGAGATGGACCAACGGCTCGATGCGTCAGCATCCTGAGCCGTTGGTGTGAGGGGCCCGGATGCGGGGAAGCGGCAGGCCGGGCGCTCCGCGGCGTCGGTCCGCGAGGCTCCCGGACCCGGCCGTCATCGCCGCCGGCGCGCGGGCCGCCGGAACACCCCGACGAGTTCGACGTGCGGCGAGTGCCGGAACTGGTCCAGCGGCACCACCTCGTCGAGCCGGTAGCCTCCGGCGATGAGCAGGGCGGCGTCGCGCGCGAAGGTTCCGGCATCGCAGGAGACTCCGACCACCACCGGCACCTTCGAGCCGGCGAGGCGGGCCGCCTGCGCCTCCGCCCCGGCCCGCGGCGGGTCGAACACCACCGCGTCGAAGCGGTCGAGTTCGGGGGCGAGGAGGGGGCGGCGGAAGAGGTCGCGGCGCTCCGTCGTCACCGCGCGCAGGCCCGGCGCGCCGCGCACGGCCCGGTCGAGGGCGGCGAGCGCCGCCGCGTCCCCCTCGACCGCGTGCACGCCGCGCGCCTCCGCGAGGCGCAGCGAGAAGGCGCCCGATCCGCAGAACAGGTCGGCGACCCGCTTGGCGTCGCCGACGCCCGCCACAACGAGGTCGCCGAGCAGCGCCTCGCCGGCCCGGGTCGCCTGCAGGAAGCCGCCCGGCGGCGGCACGAGGGCGGCGCGGCCGACCCGGAGCAGCGGCGGGCGGCGCTCCACCAGCACCTCGCCGTGCAGCGACAGGCGGGCGAGATCGAGGTCGCCCGCCAGCGCCACCAGGGCCTGGCGTGCGCGCCCATCCGCCGGCCCGTGCCCGCGCAGGTCGACGTCGAGCCCCGCCTCGGTCACCGTGGCCTGGACGTCGAGGGGTTTGCCGCCGCCGAGCGGGCGCGCCAGGGCGCGGGCCGCGTCCGGGGCGGGGTGCAGCGCGGGCTCGGTGATCGGGCAATGGTCGATCGCGACGAGGGCGTGGCTGCGCGCCGCCATGAAGCCGGCCTCGAGCGCGCCCTCGACCCGCCGGACGTGGAAGGTCGCCCGCCGACGCCCGGCCCCGTGCGCGTCCCGCAGCGGCGCCACCGTCGCGGCGATCCCGGCCCGCGCCAGGGCGGTCGCGACCAGATCGCGCTTCCAGGCCGCGTAGGGTTCCGGGGCGAGGTGCTGGATCGCGCAGCCGCCGCAGCGGCCGAAATAGGGGCAGAAGGGCGCGACCCGGTCCGGCGAGGGGGTCAGCACCGCTTCCAGATGGGCGCGGCGCTGGCCGCCGCGGCTCTCCTCGGGCCGCGCGCGCACGCTCTCGCCCGGGAGGGCGCCGGCCACCAGGAGCCCGTCCGCCGCGATCCCGTCGCCGCGCGCGCCCAGACGCGCGATGGCGACGGTCATCTCCGGATCCGCCCCACTCATGCCCTGTCCTCGCTCCGGCGCGCGCCGATCAGGAACTCGCGGTTGCCGTCCCCGCCCTCGATCGGCGAGGGGATCAGGCCCTCGACCCGGAAGCCGAGCGCGCCGACGAGGTCGCGGATGCCCGCGCAGACCTCCGCTTGGACGGCGGCGTCGCGCACGAGGCCGCCGCGCCCGACCCGCTCGCGCCCGGCCTCGAATTGCGGCTTGATCAGCGCGACGAGGCGCGCCGCCGGGGCGAGGAGGGCGGGCAGCACCGGCAGGACGAGGCGCAGGGAGATGAAGCTCACGTCGACCACCGCGAGGGCGGGCGGCGCGGCGAACAGGTCCGGCGCGAGGCCGCGGGCGTCGGTGGCCTCGTGGGAGACGACGCGCGGGTCGGCGGCGATCCGCGGATGGAGCTGGCCGCGCCCGACATCGACCGCGTAGACCCGCGCCGCGCCGCGCCGCAGCAGCACGTCCGTGAAGCCGCCGGTCGAGGCGCCGAGATCCAGGCAGGTCAGGCCGGCCGGATCGACGCCGAACGCGTCGAGCGCCGCCTCGAGCTTGAGCCCGCCCCGCGACACGAAGGGGTGGGGCGCCTCGGCGCCCAGGACCGCCGCGCGGGAGAGCAGGTCCGAGGCGCGGCGCACCGGCGCCCCGTCCGCCCGCACCAGCCCCGCCGCGATGGCCGCCTGGGCGCGGGCCCGGCTCTCGAACAGCCCGGCCTCGACCAGGAGGCGGTCGGCCCGCACCCGCTCCTCGCTTGCCAAAACGCCCTCCCGTCCGGTCCGGCCCCTGTCGGCCACGCCTCGTCTCCCTTACCTTATGCGGCCGTGGAGAGGAGAGGGTCGATGACGAGAGGCATCCTGCTCGCCGGCACCGTCGCGCTCGGCGCGATCGGTCCGGCCGGGGCACAACAGCCCCAGGCGCCGGCGGTTCAGGTCTACGAGGCGCCGGTCGTGAACAACAAGGGCGCGACGATCGGGAAAATCCAGATTCGCGACGGCGCCAACGCGCTGGTCCTGCGGCTCACCATCGAGCCGGGCGGCGTGTCCCCGGGCTGGCACGGCATCCATTTCCATGCCGTGGCGAATTGCTCGGACACCGCCAAGTTCGAATTGTCCAAGGGTCACGTGAATCATGAATCCAGCAAGCACGGACTGCTCAACCCGGACGGCCCGGACGAGGGCGACCTGCCGAACGTCTTCGCCAACGCGGACGGCTCGGTGAACGCGGAGGTGTCGAGCGAGACCGCGCTGACCGGCGAGGGCGGCCTCAAGGACGCGGACGGCTCGGCCCTGGTGATCCACGCCGGCGAGGACGACCACGCGACCCAGCCGATCGGCAATGCGGGCGCCCGCCTCGCCTGCGCGGAGATCAAGTGATCCACTGTCCGGACGTGATCGTCCGGACAGCGGATGCCAAGCCCGCGCGGCGCGTGAGCGAAGCCGACATCCGCATGGCGAAGCAATCATCGGATTTCGTATGACGCGCGTCGTCGCGGCGCCCGGCCCGGCGGGGCCGCGCTACTTCGCGGCGAAGACCTGCACCATCGCAGGCGTGAGGATCACCACGAACAGCACGGGCAGGAAGAACAGGATCATCGGCACGGTGAGCTTGGGCGGCAGCGCGGCCGCCTTCTTCTCGGCCTCGTTCATGCGCTGGTCGCGGCTCTCCTGCGCGAGCACCCGCAGGGCCTGGCCGATCGGGGTGCCGTAGCGCTCGGCCTGGATGAGGGCGGTGCAGACCGCCTTCACGGAATCGAGGCCGGTCCGGATCGCGAGGTTGTCGTAGGCGACGCGCCGGTCGGTGAGGTAGCTCAGCTCCGCGGTCGTCAGCGCCAGTTCCTCCGCCAGCACGATGGACTGGTTGGCCATCTCGACGCCGACCCGCCGGAAGGCGAGCTCGATCGCCATGCCGGATTCCACGCAGATCAGCAGCAGGTCGAGGGCGTCGGGCCAGTTCTTGCGGATCTGCGCCTGCCGCTTGTCGGTCTGGTTCTTGAGGAAGATCTCCGGGGCCTTGACGCCCCCGTAGGTCGCCGCGATCACGATCAGGAGCCGGATCGAGAACGGCTGGTTCAGCACCTGCAGCACGAACAGGTAGAACACCGCCAGTACCAGGAAGCCGAGCGGCATCACGAGGCGGAAGAACAGGAAGGCCGTCTCGGCCTGCGGGCCGCGGTAGCCGGCCATCATCAGCCTGTTCTTGGCGTCCTCCGTGGCGAGCCAGTTGTCGAGCTTGAAGCGCTCGACCACGCGCTTCATGTAGGCCTTGGGCTGCTGGCGGAGATTGCCGCGCTGGTTGAGCCTGTCGCGCTCGCGCAGGCGGATGCGGTCGCGCTCCTCGCCCACGCTCTTCATGCGCTGGGCGAGGCGGTTCGGCTCCAGGAAGGGCTGCAGCAGCGTGAAGGCCGTCGCCGCCGCCGCCACCGCGGCGAGCACCGCGCCGACGAATTGCGGGTCGATCAGGTAGGAGAGGAGCTGAAGCATCCGGCGTCTCGCTCGCGGGCCGGCGCCCGGCCCCTGCCTGGGCAGGATTGCCCGATGCAATCCTGCCGTGGTTCCTGTCCTGGCTTGCCCGCCGCCGGGCCGGGGCTCGCGCGGCGGGGGACGCTCAGATCTCGAAAGTGATCATGCGCTTCATCACCAGCACCCCGACCACCATCCAGAGGCCCGAGAGGGTGATCGCGATCTGGCCGACCTGCGTCGTCCAGAGGAGCGAGATGTAGTCGGGGCTCGAGAAGTAGCACAGGACCGCGACCACGAAGGGCAGGGAGGCGATGATCGCCGCCGAGGCCCGGGCCTCCATGCTCATCGCGCTCACCTTGTCGGCCATGCGCCGCCGGTCGCGCAGCACGCGCGACAGGTTGCCGAGCGCCTCCGAGAGATTGCCGCCCGACTTCGCCTGGATGCCGATCACGATGGCGAAGAAATTCGCCTCCGAGACCGGCATGCGCTCGAAGAGCTTCGTGGCGGCCTCGCTCAGGGACACGCCCACGGCCTGCGACTCGACGAGGGCGCGGAACTCGGTGCGCACCGGCTCGGGCGCCTCGCGGGCGATGATGCGCAGGCAATCGCCCACCGGCAGGCCCGACTTGATGCCGCGCACGATCACGTCCATCGCGTTCGGCAATTCGAGGACGAACCGCGCGATCCGCCGCTTGCGCAGGTAGCCGAGGAGCCATTGCGGCAGCCCGAGCCCGGCCGCGAAGGCGAGGGCGATCGCCGTCAGCGGGCTGCCGCTCATCACCAAGCCCATCACGAGGGAGACACCCGCCAGGACGCCGCTCGCGACGTAGAACTGGCTCTTGGTGATGCTGAGGCCGGCCTGCGTGATCCGAAGCTCCAGGCTCGGCCGGGCCTTCCTCTCCTTCGCCTCGAGCTCCTTGAGGCTCTTGGCGACCTGCTCGCGGCGGTTGACCGCCTGGACGCGCTCCATGGGCGAGCGGCGCCCCGCGATGGCCTGCTGGCGCTTGGCGGCCCGCGCCTCGGAGGGCAAAAGCGGGACGACGACCGCGTAGGCGAGGCAGGAGGCCGTCACCGCCAGGAGGCCGGCCACGATCAGGGCGTCGAAGCTCGTCACGCCTCGCCCCCGGTGTCGCGGACCTCGGCGGCGTCGAGGGCGGCGGCGAGCGCGCGGTCCTCGCCGTAGTAGCGTGCGCGGTCCCAGAAGCGCGGGCGACCGATCCCGGTCGAGCGGTGGCGGCCGATCAGCTTGCCGTTCTGGTCCTCGCCGACGACGTCGTAAACGAACAGGTCCTGGGTGATGATGACCTCGCCCTCCATCCCCATCACCTCGGTGATGTGGGTGATGCGCCGCGACCCGTCGCGCAGGCGCGCCGCCTGGACGATGACGTCGACCGAGCCCGCGATCATCTCGCGGATCGTCTTCGACGGCAGGGAGTAGCCGCCCATCGAGATCATCGACTCGATGCGCGACAGGCACTCCCGCGGCGAGTTGGCGTGCAGCGTGCCCATCGAGCCGTCGTGACCGGTATTCATCGCCTGCAGCAGGTCGAAGGCCTCCGGTCCGCGCACCTCGCCGACGATGATCCGCTCCGGCCGCATGCGCAGGCAGTTCTTGATCAGGTCGCGCATGGTGATCTGGCCCTGGCCCTCCAGGTTGGGCGGGCGGGTCTCCAGGCGCACCACGTGCGGCTGCTGCAGCTGCAATTCGGCCGCGTCCTCGCAGGTGATGATGCGCTCGTCGTCGTCGATGTAGCGCGTCAGGCAGTTGAGGAGGGTCGTCTTGCCCGAGCCGGTGCCCCCCGACACCACCACGTTGCAGCGCACCCGTCCGATGATCTGCAGGATCTTGGCGCCCTCGGGCGAGATGGAGCCGAAGCGGACGAGCTGGTCGAGGGTGAGCTTGTCCTTCTTGAACTTGCGGATGGTGAGGGCGGGGCCGTCGATGGCCAGCGGCGGCGCGATCACGTTGACGCGCGACCCGTCGGGCAGGCGCGCGTCGCAGATCGGGGAGGCCTCGTCGACCCGGCGGCCGACTTGGCTGACGATGCGCTGGCAGATGTTCATCAGCTGCTGGTTGTCGCGGAAGCGCACGTTCGTCAGCTGGATCTTGCCGGCGACCTCGATGTAGGTGCGGTTCGCGCCGTTCACCATCACGTCCGCGATGTCGTCGCGGGCGAGCAGGGGCTCCAGGGGCCCGTAGCCGAGCACGTCATTGCAGATGTCGTCGAGCAGGTCCTCCTGCTCGGCGATCGACATCACCACGCTCTTGAGCGCGATGATCTCCGTGACGATGTCGCGGATCTCCTCGCGGGCGGCGTCCGCCTCGAGCCGGGCGAGCTGGGCGAGGTCGATCGCCTCGATCAGCGCGCCGAAGATCATGCTCTTCGTGCGGTAGTAATCCTCGGACCGGGCGGCCTCGACCACGATCGGCGCGGCCCGCGGCGTCTCCACCCGGGGCGCGGCGGAATCGTTGAGGACGGGCGCCGTGGCCGCCTGGGGGGAAGGGGCGACGGGCGCGGCCGCGGGCCTCGACGCCGTCGCTCCGGGTCTCCTGCCGAACATGGGTCCTGCGGCACCTTCGCTACGGTCGTTGCGGGAGAGCCGCGACCCCCCACGACCGGAACGGGATCACGGCTGTCGACCACCGCCCCTGGCCGGCCCCGGGGCGCGAGGCTCAGGACGCCTTGCGCCGCGCCAGGGCCGACAGGATGGGGTCGAGGAGCGTCGGGCGGGACTTCTTGGCCTCGGCGCGCCCGGTGACCGTGCCCGCCAGTGCCGTCACGATGTCGATGACCTTGCTGCCCGCCTGCACCTCGGCGAGCATCTGCCCGTTATTGGCCGCGGCGCCGAACAGGGCGGGGTCGAAGGGCACCACCGCCGCGGCGGTCACGTCGAGCGCCTTGGCGAATTCCGCCGCGGCGATCTCCGGCCGCTTGGGCATGCCGACCTGGTTCAGGACGAGCCGCGGCGGCCGGTCGTTCGGGCGCGCCTGGCGCAGCAGGTCGACGAGGTTGCGGGCGTTGCGCAGGGAGGCCAGTTCCGGGGCCGCGACGATCAGGATCTCGTCGGCCCCGATCACCATCTTGCGGCTCCAGGCCGTCCAGACATGGGGCACGTCGAGGACGATGCAGGGCACCATGCCGCGCAGGATGTCGACGAGGCCGTCGAAGGCGCCCTCGCCGAAATCGTTCGTCCGGTCGAGCGTGGCGGGGGCCGCGAGCAGGCTCAGGTTGTCGGTGCATTTCGACAGGAGGCGGTCGACGAAGTTGGCGTCGATGCGCTCGGGCGCGAACACCGCCTCGGCCACGCCCTGGGGAGGATCCTGGTTGAAGTTCAGGCCCGCGGTGCCGAAGGCCACGTCGAGGTCGGCGATCACCGTCGAGGTCGCGTAGTCGCGGGCGATGGACCAGCCGAGATTGTGGGCGAGTGTCGAGGCGCCCACGCCGCCCTTCGCGCCGACGACCGCGACGGTGCGGCCGAGGGGCTCGGCCCCCGGCTCGGTGAACAGGTCCGAGATCGCCGCGATCACCCCGACCGGGTCGATCGGCGCGATCAGGTAGTCGCTGACCCCGCGGCGGATGAACTCCCGGTAGAGCAGCACGTCGTTGACGTGGCCCACCACCACCACCTTGGTGCCCGGGTCGCAGACCTCCGCCAGGGTGTCGAGCTGCGCCAGCGGGTTGGCGCGGGGCCCGTGCATCTCGATCACGAGGACGTTCGGCGTCGGCGCGCTGCGGAACGCCTCCACGGCCGCCGCGGCGCCGCCCATCTGCACCTTCAGGTGGGCCTTGTGCATGCGGCGGTCCTCCGCCGCGGCCTCGATCACCTCCGCCACCTCGGGCGTGTCGCAGAAGGCCTGGATCGTGATGCGCGGAACTGGCGCGATCACCCGGTCGGCCGTGTCGGTCCTGTCAGACATGGGGTGGCTCGCGGACTTGCGCTCGGCGGAGTGCGATTCGGTGAACTCGGATCCGGCGGTCAGTGCAGGCCGCCGCGGACGCGGCCCCCTGCGCCGCGATTCACTGACCGACCTGCGACCTCACACTGGCCTGGCCATCCTGCTTCCAAGTGGTTGAAGGATCCTTTCCGGCCCGCAGGCTCTCGATGTCCTGGGTGCGGGAGATCGTGTCGATGCGGCCTTCCTGGCGGCCGCGCACGAGGTCGACCGGGTCGGCGATCTGGCGGGCGAAGTTCGACTGGTAGGCGCAGCCGTGGTTCCAGTGGGTCCGGTTCGACACGTCGACGGCGGGGTCGCTGACGCCGAGATCGTTCGGCCACAGCCCGCAGGTGCTGGTCACCTTCGCCTGCATGCGCTGGAAGCTCAGCCGCACGGGAGCGGCGACCGACGCGTTCGCGACCGGGTAGGGAGCGACGACGAGCTCCCGCGCCGAGACCCCGCGGGCGAGCGCCCGCTCGCGCAGGAGCGCGGCCGTGCGGGCGACGGCCGGCCCGGGCGCCTGGCCGCCGCGGGGCACCTCGATCACCAGCACGCCGCGGCCGTAGCGGCGGAATTCCAGCAGGAAGGCGTCGACGTCGTCGGCCTGGCGGGGATCGACGTGCCCCATGCCGGTGACGAAGACGTCCAGGTTGCGCGGCGCGTCCGCGAGGGCGATCGGGTGTCGGGCCTGCACCGACGCCGGCTCGATCGATCCCGTCGTGGCGGCCCGGTTGGAGACGCAGGCGCCCAGCGACAGGGCGAGGGCTCCGAGGCAGGCGGCCCGCGCGGCGGTGCGGGGGGCGGGGCGGGGGAGGCGGATCATCGCGGGCATCCGTGTCATGGGCGGGTGGGCGGCGGGGCGTCCGGGCGCCGGTCAGTCGGTGATGAAGCCGAACTTGCCGCGATAGGCCTTGGGCGCGAGCGGGGCGGCGCCGACCACTCCGTAGAGGCGGTTGAAGCGACCGAGCAGGATGGCCTGCCCGTCGGTGGCGTCGACGAAGCCGTCATCCGGCCGCTTGACCTCGCCCGGATCCATCGCCTTGGCGATGTAGGGGGTGACCATGATCATCAGCTCGGTCTCGTCGCGCTGATAGTCGCGGGAGCGGAACAGGGCGCCCAGGACCGGCAGGTTCATCAGCGCCGGCAGCCCCATCACGGCGGCCTTGTTCTTCTGCTGAATCAGGCCCGCCGTCATGATCGTCGCGCCCGAAGCGAGTTCGATCGTGGTCTCGGACTTGCGGATGGTGAAGCCCGGGACCGAGGTCGAGGTCGTGCCGATGTTGTAGCTGTAGGCGTTCTGCTGATCGATCTCGGTCACGTCGGTCCCGACGCGGATCGAGATGCGGTTCTCCGAGAGCACCACGGGGGTGAAGTTCAGCACCACGCCGTACTGCTTGAAGGTGATGCCGGGAATGCAGTTGTTGGCGGTGGTGCAGCTGAGGCCTGAGGGCACCGCGATCTCGCCGCCGGCGGTGAACTTGGCGGATTCGCCCGAGATCGCCGTCAGGGTCGGCTCGGCGAGGATGCGCGAGACGCCGGCCTGCTCGAAGGCCTTCAGGGTGGCCTTGAGGGAGGCGCCCGCGCCGCCGTTGATCGTGCCCTCGATCAGGTTGCCGAGGCCGCGATCGCCGTTGAGGGCGAACTGGGTCGCGTTCGTCAGGTTGAGCCCCGACCAGCTGCCGCTCAGGCTGACCCCGAACTGCTTCAGCACCGTGCGCGACACTTCGACGACGGTGACGCGCAGCATCACCTGGTCCTTGCCGCGGATCGTGATGTTGTTGATCACCGCGCCGCGGGTGACCGTGCCGCCGGCGATGCCCACGAAGGCGTTGGCGATGTCGAGGGCCTGCTGCGCCTCGGTGGCCGAGTTCACCGTGCCGGACAGAAGGATCGAATCGCCGGCCGGGCGGACCTCGAAGCGGGCCGAGGGCAGGCTCGTCGCCAGCGTCTGGCGCAGGATGTTGAGGTCGCGGCCGACCGTCACGTCGAGGGAGGCGATCTGGCGCCCCTCCGCGTCCATGACGAAGATCGAGGTGGCGCCGTTCTCCACGCCGATGATGAAGACCTTGCGGGTCGAGCGCACCACCGCGTTGGCCACCTTCGGGTTCGCGACGAAGACCTCCTTGGCGTCCCGCGGCAGGTCGATCACCAGGGACCGGCCCTGGGTCAGGTCGATGCGCCGGGCGATCTCGGCCTCCTGCGGGCCGATCGACAGGACCGGCGCGGCGATGGCGGGGGCCTTCTCGGCCCGGGCCGGGCCGCCGAGCAGGGCGGGCAGGGCGAGGAGCCCGGCGCTCAGGAGCGCGCGCAGCGGCCGGGAGGAGAGGGATCTCGTCATGGTGCGGGCTTTCTCGGCGCGACCGGCGGGGAGGGGGCTCACCGGCGCGGCACCTGGCGGGAGACGCCGTAACGGACGACGGTCAGGGCGGATTCCTTCTGCGGCTCCGGGTTCTCGGGCTGGCTGATCCCGGCATCCGCGATGCTGCGCAGGGCGAGGGAGAGCTGGCCGACCTTCTGGGCCAGGGTGATCTGCTCGGTCTGGGCGGGCGTGAGTTCGAGGGTGGCGGTGTCGCCCGTCACCACGCGCTCGCCGTTGCGCTCCTGCACGGTCTGGCCGACCGCGAGCACGCGGACGTTCTGCAGGATCGTCTCGGAGACTTGGACGTCCGAGGTCGTCGCCCGGGACGCCTCGTCGTCGCGGTAGGTGCGCAGCACGTCGACCCGGTCGTTGGGCAGGATGAAGCCGCCGGCGGTGTTGCTGCCGCGGGCGTCGATCGAGATCGCCACCGCGCGCATGCCGGAGGGCAGGATCGCGGATAGGAAACCGCTGCCATTCGCCCGGATCAGCTTCTCGCGCCGGATCGGCTCGCCGCCCAGGAACGGGCCGCGCACGAAGGAGCCGACCGTGTCCTCGAGGGCGCGCGGATTCTGCCCGCGCTGGATGAAGCCGTCATTCACCGAGCCCTTCGGCCAGGCCTGCCAGCGCAGGTCGGCGGGCTTGAGCGTCTGACCCATCGGCAGGTCCGCCGCCGCCACCAGCACGTCCACCGTGTCGGGGACGGCGGGCGCCTGCACCACGACGGGCGGGGGCGGGGGCGGGGGGGGGCTGCCGCTCATCATGTAGAAGGCCGCCAAGCCGGTCACGGCGGCGACGCCGATGAGGAGGGCACGGGAGGATCTCATGGATCTGCCGGAACGGGTTCGGACGGCACGGCGCCGTCGTCCCGCTCACCTCACCATGCATTCCTGAAATTAAGGTTAACCCTTTCCTCCCAAGCGTTTCCGCTCCACTCGCGCGAGTTGTGCGAAAACGAAACGCTTCCTTCCGACCCCGCCTGCGAGCCCGCTCAGGCCCCCAGCAGCGCGCGCCAGAGCGGGGCGCTCGGGCAGACGACGAGCGCCGCCGCCGCCAGCGCGATCCCGTAGGGCACGCCCGTGCGGGTGTCATGGAGGCGCAGCGCCCAGGGCCACGAGGCGGCGATCCGGGGCAGGGGATAGGCCCTCGCCTGCAGGATCAGCAGGGTCAGGACGCCACCGGCCAGGGAGGCCGCCAGCACGTAATCGGCGAGCGGCTCGAAGCCGAGCCAGAGGGCGGTGGCGGCGGCGAGCTTGGCGTCGCCGCCGCCGATCAGCCCGAAGCAGAACAGCGCGAAGGTGACCGCGAGGGTGATGCCGCCCGCCGCGAGATGCTCCCCGAACTCGCCCCACGACAGGCCGAGCAGCAGCGCCGCGACCGGGAACACCGCGAGGAGCGCGAGCGACAGGGCGTTGGGGATCGTCATCGTCAGCAGGTCGCTCGCGGCCGCGTAGGCCATGAGGAACGGGAAGACGACGAGGAGGAACATGCTGGCCATGGTCGACAGCCCTTCGCCGGTAGGACGGCCCGGCGCATCCGCCGAGCCCACGCCGAAGACCGCCGGTCTCTCGACCGCCGGATCGAGGACGATCAGGTCGCGCGCCCGGTGCGCGCCGCCGGGCCGATCGCGGCGCCCGGCCGGCAGGGGCGCGCACGCCCATGCCCGGGAGCCGTCTCGGCGAGACGGTCCGGACCGCCGCCGGACCGCTTCGATGCCGTCACTTCAGGTTGCCGGCAACCTTCTGGAACATCGAGTTCAGGTTCGACCCGACCGACTGGGCGGCCGTGATCAGGGCCACCGCGATCAGGGTCGCGAGCAAGCCGTACTCGATGGCGGTGGCGCCGCTCTCGTCCTTGGCGAAACGCTTGAGCATGGTCTTCATGGCACAGTTCCTCGAACTCGTTCCCGGTTTCATTCCGTCGACCAGCGACTTCACCGCCGAGCGGAACTGGGGCGAACGTAATCCCCTCCCGTTGAGGTTGGGTTAAAGGGATGCGCGCTGTTGCGTGTCTGAATGCGACCGGGCCCGATGGTTAACAGGATGAAACCGGCAGATTCCGGCGCCCCGGACCGGGTCCGGTCGCGCCCGATCGGCCCGTTCGACATGATCTCTCCCCGCGACGTCTCAGCGCCCGCGCGGTCGCGACTTCCGTGATCTGCGGTCTCGCGATTAGGGCTTTCTCAACCATCTTGCCGGCATCCCTTGACGTGACGCCGTCCCGCCGAGGCCCGCCCCGATGCCTGTGCGCCCCATCCGCCTCCTGCGCGCCCCCCTCAGCGCCGCCCTCGTCCTCGCCGCGCTGCTCCCGGCCGCGGCGGCCGGCGGGGCGGGGGACCAGGCCACGGTGGTCGTCTCCGTCGACAACGCCAAGATCATCCGGCTGCCGGAGCGCACCGCGACCGTGGTGGTCGGCAACCCGATCATCGCGGACGTCTCGCTGCAGCGGAACGGGCTCGTCATCCTCACCGGCAAGAGCTTCGGCACCACGAACCTGATCGCGCTCGACGGCTCCGGCGCGATGCTGGCCGAATCCTTCATCAGCGTGCAGGCCGCCACCACCTCGGTGGTGACGGTGCAGCGCGGCCTGGAGCGGGAATCCTACTCCTGCACCCCGGCCTGCCAGCCGGCCGTCCAGCTCGGCGACGCGCAGCGATACTTCTCCGAGGTCAGCAGCCAGGCCGGCCAGCGCAACACCCTGGCGACCGCGAAATGAGCCGCGTGCAGTCAACGGTTCGGCAAGCCTTCGACGCCTAACCTCGGATCGGTCGCCGGCGCGGGGCGCGCCGGCCGCGGGTTCGAGGCATGTTGCGTCACTCGGTTCTCCCGATCCTCCGCCGCTTCGCGCGGGCGCGCCGCGGCGCCACCGCGGTCGAGTTCGGGCTCGTGGCGATCCCCTTCATCAGCCTGCTGGCGGCGATCATGGAGACGGCGATCGCCTTCTTCGCCGGCCAGCTGCTGGACGCCGCGGTCACCGACACGGCGCGCGCCGTCTATACCGGGTCGTTCCAGTCCCAGGCGACGCAGTCGGGCGCGCTGACGCCGAGCCAAGCCCTCGACGCCTTCCGCACCAAGCTCTGCGCGAACCGCGTGACCATCTTCGACTGCTCGACCGTCAAGGTCGACATCCGCACGCTCGAGGACACGGACAGTTTCGGTGCGCTCAAGCCGGTCGATTCCACCACGAAGACCTGGACCCCCGGGTTCGGCAGCCATTACGGCGACACGGTCGGCACGCCGCCCGGGCCGGGCAAGATCGTGCTGGTCCAGGCGGCCGTGCCGTTCCCGATCTTCTTCAGCATGATCAACCCGGCGACGTTCGGGACGAACCAGCGCATCCTGCAATCCACGGTGGCCTTCCGGACGGAGCCCTACAAATGACGCCCCGCCCGCAGGTCGCGCGCCGTCTGCGCCGCTTCGCCCGCGACGCGGAGGCGGTGGCGGCGGTGGAATTCGCCCTGGTCCTGCCGCTGATGCTCGCGCTGTATTTCGGGGCGACCGAGGTCACGCAGTTCATCAACAACAGCCGCAAGGTCACGCTCGCGGCCCGCACCATGGCGGACCTCGTCTCGCGCGAGCAGGATCAAGTCTCCACCAGCACGCTGCAGCTGATCGTGAAGGCCGCCAAGGCGGTGATGCAGCCCTACGACGCGTCGAGCGCGACCTTCACGTTCAAGGCGATCGGGGTCTACGACGACGCCGCGACCCAGGTGAAGGTCTGCTCGGGGGCTCAGGTCAGCGGCTCCTCCGATCCCGGGATCCTCTCGGCCCTGCCCTCGACGACTCCGCCGGTCCCGCCCGACGCCTACAAGAAGCTGGGCGCCCGCTACATCCAGGTCGAGGTCACCATGACCTACACGCCCCTGCTCGGCTCGAACTTCTACAACGCGACGCGGCTGACGACGCTGTCGGAGACGATCCCCTGGCCGGTGCGCAACGGGACGCAATATTCGGGGAACGGGCCGGAGGTGACGCTGCCGAACGGCAACCAGGCCGGCAGCCGCTGCCCCGCGACCTTCGCGGGCTGACCCGCGCCGCGCGCCGCGCCGTCCGGGAATGGCGGCGCGGCACCCCGCCGACGCGGCCGAGCGGCGCGGTCAGCCCCGCAGGGTGAGGCGGCCGCCCGCCGCCTCGAAACCGCGCAGCCGCCGCAGGAAGGACATGCCGAGGAGGCTGGTGTCGAGGCGCCCGCGGGGCAGCACGACGGCCTCCACGTTCCGGACCGTGATGCCGCCCACCTGGACCTCGGCGAGGCGCACCGGCGCGCCGCGCACCACCCCGTTGGCGGTGGCCATCGGCCGGGTGAAGTCCCGCTCGGCGAGGCGGATGCCCGCGCGCTCGGCATCGTCCTGGGTGAGGGCGCAGAGTGTCGCGCCCGTGTCGACCAGCATGCGGGTCCGCCGCCCCTCGATCTGGGGATGCACGAGGTAGTGGCCGCTCCAATCCTGCTGCAGGGTGACGACGGGCGCGCCCTCCGCGTCGAGCGAGGCGGCCTCCCCGGCCGGCCGCGCCTCCCCTGAGCCCCCCGTCAAGCGCGCGACCGTGCCGTTGCCGGCCACGGCGCTCAGCACCAGCACGCCCAAGGCCCAGTGTAGCGGACGCGTCATCGGCGGCTCCCCGAGAAGGTGCGCTCACTCTCGGGTGCCAGCGTTAAGGATTGCTCGCCCGGATGCGCGGGCCGGGGAGCGGCCGCGGTTGATGGTTTCGCGCTCCTTGCGGGACTCGCGCGAAACGGGCGGAAAGTCTCGCCTCGCCGCCTTGCCCCGCCGCTCGCGCCCCGCTATAAGCCCGCCCGCGCATCCGGGCACCCTTGGAGGCCGGGGCGCGGCGACGCCGGTTGACGAGGCCGCTCCGCAACGGGCGGCCTTCGGCGTTTGAGCCACTCACATCATCTTGAAGGATCACGCCATGAGCGCCGTGAAGCCGCTTGAGGCCGTGGCACGCGACCGGGTCGGCAAGGGGGCCGCCCGGGCCGTTCGTCGCCAGGGCCGGGTGCCCGCCGTCATCTACGGGGGCGGCCAGTCGCCGCAATCGATCTCCCTCGACGCGAACCAGACCCACCACCTGATCTACGGCGGCGGCTTCCTCAGCACCGTCTTCGAGATCGCGGTGGACGGGCGCACGATCCGGGCGATCCCGCGCGACTACCAGCTCGACCCGGTCAAGGACACGCCGCTCCACGTCGACTTCCTGCGCGTGGTCTCCGGCCAGACCATCGAGGTCGAGGTGCCGGTGCACTTCGTCAACCAGGACGCGGCGCCGGGCCTGAAGCAGAAGAGCGGCACGCTCAACGTCGTCCTGCACACGATCACGCTGGCCGTGTCGCCCGACGCCATCCCGGACGCGGTGAATGTCGACCTGACCGGCAAGGATATCGGCGACACGGTGCACGTGTCCGACCTCGTCCTGCCGACGGGCGCCAGCCTCGCCCTCGCTCCCTCCGAGACCGTCGCGACCCTGGTGCCGCCGACCAAGCTCGGGGCCGATGTCGAGGCCGAGGAGGCCGCGGTGGCCGAGGCGGCTCGGGCCGGATCGGCGGCCGAGGCCGCCAAGGAGGGCTGAGCCGAGGGCTCGCCCGGCGAGACGCGGGGGCGTTTCGCGCCGACATTTCGCGACGACGTGGCCGCCGCGCATCGCGGACGGGGCGGCACGCGCGAGAACCTGGAGCAGGACCCGATCGCGCCGTGATCGGATCCTGCGCGAAGCATCATTCCGCCGGCCGGTCCCGGCCGGTGCCGAAGGGCCGCGTCAGCGAACAATGATGCGAAACCAAGAGGCTGAGCAGAATTGCCGCACGCCATTCTGCTTGGCGCCCCGGCCCGCCGCCGGGGCGCTTTCCCGTTCGAGGAGCGTTGACGCGCCATGCGGCTGTTCGTCGGCCTCGGCAATCCCGGGGCCCGCTACGCGGCGAACCGGCACAATATCGGCTTCATGGCGCTCGACGCGGTCGCGCGCCGTCACCGCGCCGCGCCGTGGCGGCGCAAGTTCCAGGGCGAGGCGAGCGAGGCCGTGATCGGGACGGAGCGCGTGCTGCTGCTCAAGCCCGAGACCTACATGAACGAGTCCGGCCGGGCGGTCGCCGAGGCACAGCGATTCTACAAGATCGCGCTCGACGACGTGGTGGTGTTCCACGACGAACTCGACCTCGCCCCCGCCAAGGTGCGGGTCAAGAAGGGCGGCGGCAATGCCGGCCACAACGGCCTGCGCTCGATCACGGCCCAGTGCGGCAACGAGTATTGGCGCGTGCGGCTCGGCATCGGGCATCCGGGCGACAAGGCGCTGGTGCACGCCTACGTGCTGAACGACTTCGCCAAGGCCGAGCGCCCCTGGGTCGACGACCTCTGCGACGCGCTGGCCGACCACGCGGCGCTCCTCGCGGCGGGCGAGGACGCGAATTTCCAGAACCGGATCCACCTCGCGCTGCAGGGCCGGGGCTGGGACGACGTCAAGCGCGTCGGGGACAAGCAGGCTTGATCCGACCGCCCGCGACCGCGAGCGGGGGGGCCGCGCCGGCCACCGGCCGCTCCTTGCGAAGGGACTGAACCGATGGGCTTCAAATGCGGAATCGTCGGCCTGCCGAATGTCGGCAAGTCGACGCTCTTCAACGCGCTGACGCAGACGGCGGCGGCGCAGGCGGCGAACTACCCGTTCTGCACCATCGAGCCGAATGTCGGCGAGGTCGCGGTGCCGGATCCGCGCCTCGACGACCTCGCGCGGATCGCGAATTCGCGCGAGATCATCCCGACGCGCCTCACCTTCGTCGACATTGCCGGCCTGGTGCGCGGCGCCTCCAAAGGGGAGGGGCTCGGCAACCAGTTCCTCGCCAACATCCGCGAGGTCGACGCCATCGCGCACGTCGTGCGCTGCTTCGAGGACGGCGACGTCACCCACGTCGAGGGCAAGGTCGACCCGATCGCCGACATCGAGACGATCGAGACCGAGCTGATGCTGGCCGACCTCGAGAGCCTGGAGAAGCGCGTCGCGGCGCTGGAGAAGAAGGCCAAGGGCGCCGACAAGGAGGCCAAGGAGGCGCTCGACCTCGTGCAGCGCGCCCTGCCCCTGCTGCGGGACGGCAAGCCCGCCCGCCTGGTCGAGCGCAAGCCCGAGGAGGAGCGGCTCTTCGCCCAGCTCGGGCTGATGACCGCCAAGCCCGTCCTCTACGTCTGCAACGTCGAGGAGGGATCCGCCGAGGGCGGCAACGCCCATTCGCGGGCGGTCTTCGGCCGCGCGGCGGAGGAGGGCGCCAAGGCCGTGGTGGTCTCGGCCAAGATCGAGAGCGAGATCGCGGTCCTGCCGCCGGCCGAGCAGACCGAGTACCTGGAGGCGGTCGGCCTCTCGGAGCCGGGCCTCAACCGGGTGATCCGCGCCGGCTACGACCTCCTCGGGCTCATCACCTACTTCACGGTCGGCCCGAAGGAGGCCCGGGCCTGGACGATCACCCGCGGCACGCGGGCGCCGGCCGCGGCCGGCGTGATCCATTCCGACTTCGAGAAGGGCTTCATCCGGGCCGAGACCATCGCGTTTCCCGATTACGTCGGGCTCAAGGGCGAGGCGGGGGCGCGCGAGGCCGGCAAGCTGCGGCTCGAGGGCAAGGACTACGTGGTGCAGGACGGCGACGTGCTGCATTTCCGCTTCGCGAACTGAGCCCCGGGGCTTAAGACCCCCCGGATGGAGCTTCACCCGCGTCACGCCTGGGAGGTCACCCCGGGCGAGGCGGTCGCGCTGCAGAAGCGGCTCGCCGCCGAGGTCATCGCCACCGACCCGATCGACCTCCCGGCCGTGCGCCTCGTCGCGGGCGTCGACGTCAGCGTGAAGGAGAACCGCTCGCACGCGGCCATCGTGGTCTCGACCTTCCCGGATTTCCGCGTCGTCGAGACCGTGACGGCCGAGCGCCCGACGCCGTTCCCCTACGTGCCGGGCCTGCTCAGCTTCCGCGAAGGGCCGGTGCTGGAGGAGGCCCTCGGGCGGCTGCGGGCCGTGCCCGACGTGTTCCTGTTCGACGGGATGGGCACCGCCCATCCGCGGCGCATCGGCATCGCCTCCCATATGGGGCTGTGGCTGGAGCGCCCGACCGTCGGTTGCGGCAAGACCCGGCTCGTCGGCCACAACGCGCCGCTGCCGGAGGAGAAGGGGTCGCAGGTCCCGCTGGTGCATCGCGGCGAGACGATCGGGGCGGTGGTCCGCACCCGCACGGGCACTCACCCGCTCTTCATCTCCCCCGGCCACCGCGCCGATATCCCGAGCGCCGTCGCCCTGGTCCTCGCCTGCGCGCCGAAATACCGGCTGCCCGAACCGATCCGGCAGGCCCACAAGGCGGCGGGCGCGTTCGGCTGAGCGCGCGGTCGCCCGCGGCCGAAGCTGGAAGCGGCGGCGCCCGGATGCTAGCCGGGGGATCCCACCTCCGGACCCGCCGCGATGCACCGCTACCATTTCGAAGACCTCGTGCCAGGCTTCACGCGACGGGGTGGACCCGGCGTGGTGACCCGCGAGGACATCCTCGCCTTCGCCCGCGCCTACGACCCGCAGGATTTCCACCTCGACGAGGCGGCGGCCCGCGACAGCCTCGTCGGCGGGCTGATCGCGTCCGGCTGGCACAGCTGCGCGCTCGGGATGCGGCTCCTCGCCGAGAGCGTCGTCCTGCAGTCGAGCTCGATGGGCTCGCCCGGAATCGACGAGCTGCGCTGGCTTCGCCCGGTGCGGCCGGGCGATGCCCTGACCTCGACCCTCACCGTGCTGGAGAGCCGCCCCTCCGTCTCGAAACCCGACCGCGGTCTCGTGCGCCTGCGCCTCGACCTCGCCAACGCCGCCGACGAGCGGGTGATGAGCCAGGATTTCTGGGCGATGTTCGGCCGCCGCGGCGCCCCGCCGCTGCCGCCCCGCCCGGCCCCGCCCCGGGGCGGGAGCCCGGACGCCGCCCCGGATCCGGCGACGGCGTTTCCGGCGGGTCCGATCGAGACGCTCGCGCCCGGCGCGACCTACGATCTCGGGCCCTACCACTTCACCCGCGACGAGATCCTCGCCTTCGCCCGGGCCTTCGACCCGCAGCCCTTCCACACGGACGAGGAGGCCGCCCGGGCGAGCCATTTCGGCGGGCTCTGCGCCTCGGGCTGGCACACCGCCGCCGCCTGGATGAACCGCCTGGTCGCCGCGCGGCAGCGGGGCATCGCGCAGGCGAGGGCGCGGGGCGAGGCCGTGGCGGCGAGCGGCCCGTCGCCGGGCTTCCGCAACCTGAAATGGCTGAAGCCGGTCTATCCGGGCGACACGATCCGCTACGCCATCACCGTGCGGGAGGTCCGCCCATCCCGCTCGCGGCCGGGCTGGGGCGTCATCCACCACGGCGCCGAGGGCGTGAACCAGCATGGCGAGCCGGTCTTGCGCTTCGAGGGCGCCTGGCTCGCCGAGTCGCGGCCCGAAGGCTGACCGCCGGTCGCGCCCATTCGAATGTTACAATGTGATGAAATCCAATGGTTTAATTCACCGGCGCGAAGCCCCGGCCGGTCTCCCTGGTCCGTTCGCGAACGGCTGTGCTTCACGGGCCACAGCGCGACCGGAAACCGCCGAGCCTCCCGGGTTCTTTGCCGGTCTGTGACTGCCAAGTCGCTTTCCTGCCGCAATTGGCCCGGACCACGGACCCCCGACGCATGTGCGAACCCGCACATGATCGCAACCACAGGTCCGTGCATGCGCCAGCGCCTCTCTCTCGCCGTCCTTGCGGTCGCGGCGCCCCTCCCGGCCCTGGCGCTGGAGGCGCCCCGCGACAACATCGATGCGCTGATCGAGGCGCAGGCCCGGGCGAATGGCGTGCCGGCGAGCTTCATCCACCGGGTCGTGAAGCGGGAGAGCGGCTACAACCCGCGCGCGGTCGGCCGCGGCGGCGCGCTCGGCCTGATGCAGATCAAGCACGGCACCGCGCGGGCCCTCGGCTACACGGGCCCCGCCTCGGGCCTGCTCGACGCCAAGGTCAACCTCACCTACGGCGTCGCCTACCTGGCCGGCGCCTACAAGACCGCGCGCGGCAACGAGGCCCAGGCCTACAGCTACTACGCCCGGGGATACTACTACGCGGCCAAGCGGGCCGGCATCCGCACCGACGTGGCGGAACTGGAAGCCCCGCCGGACCTGCCGAAGCCCGCGGCCAACCCGCTCAATCAGTTCTTCGGCAAGCTGTTCGGCGGCTCGACCGCGCGGGCGCCGGTCATGACCGCCTCGGCCGACCCGTCCGTGGCGGCGCTCTCGAACGCCGTCGCGGCCGCACCGGCGCCGCAGGCGGCAGCCCCGCAGGCGGCAGCAGCCCCGCAGGCGAGCCAGGCCACGGCCGCCGAGGCGCCGCAGCCCGCCGCCCCGGCGCTGATTTCGGCCCCGCTCCCGCCGCAGCGGCCGGTCTCCGTCCCGGCCTCGACGCCCGTCCTGGCCTACGCGGCCGCCTCGCCGGTGGCGGGGCTTCCCGTTCCGACCTACGGGCTGCGCGGCGCCGTGCCGGCCCAGGCCGAAGCGCCCGGCGCGGCCCAAGCGGCGCCAGCCGCCGCCCAGGCTCAAGCGGCGCCAGCCGCCGCCCAGGCTCAAGCGGCGCCAGCCGCCGCCGCCCCCGCGGCGGCACCCGCCGTCCCGGCCGGCGGCGAGGCGCGGACGCTGGTCGCCTCGGCGGATGCGGTCGCCGCGGCCGCCGCGCCGGAGCCCGAGACCATCTCCGTCCCGCTGCCCCCGCGCCGGCCGGTCGAGTTCCGGCACTTCGCCGCCAAGAAGCCGGCGAAGCCCGTGCCGATGACCGCCTCGGCCGCGCCGGAGACCACCGGGCCGGCGACGCCCTGAGCCGAGCCGCGAGGGCGCTCCTGCGCGGATTCCCGCGCCCGGACCTTCCCGGCGGCCGGGCCCGCGCCGCCGCCCTGCGATCCACGGCAATCCGGACCTGCAGACCGGTCGTTTCCGCTCGCCCCCGTTCCCCGTTATGGTCGGCCGTACCGCGTTTTCGAAAGCGCGGCCGCAGCCAGCCGGGAGGAACGCATGGGCGCGACGCGGGACGTCTTCATCTGCGATTACCTGCGCACGCCGGTCGGCCGCTACGGCGGCGCGCTGGCGGAAGTGCGGGCGGACGACCTCGCCGCGGTGCCCCTCGCCGCCCTGGTGCATCGCCACCCCTCCCTGAAGGAGGGCGTCGAGGAGGTCTTCCTCGGCTGCGCGAACCAGGCCGGCGAGGATAACCGCAACGTGGCCCGCATGGCCCTTCTGCTCGCGGGCCTGCCCGAGACCGTGCCGGGCGCGACGCTCAACCGGCTCTGCGCCTCGGGCCTCGACGCGGTCGGGGCCGCCGCGCGGGCGATCAGGGCCGGCGACATCGACCTCGCCCTCGCAGGCGGCGTCGAATCGATGACTCGCGCGCCCTTCGTGATGGGCAAGAGCGAGGCGCCGTGGCAGCGCCAGGCCGAGATCCACGACACGACGATCGGCTGGCGCTTCATCAACCCGGTGCTCAAGGCGCAGTACGGCGTCGATTCGATGCCCGAGACGGCCGAGAACGTGGCGGAGGATTACCAGATCAGCCGCGCGGACCAGGATGCCTTCGCGCTGCGCTCGCAGCAGCGGGCGGCGCGCGCGCAGGCGGACGGGACCTTCGCGCAGGAGATCGTGCCGGTCGAGATCCCGACCCGGCGGGGCGAGCACCGGCGCGTCGACACCGACGAGCATCCGCGGCCCGACACGGACGCGCAGGCCCTGGCGCGGCTCAAACCCTTCGTGCGGCGGGACGGGACCGTGACGGCCGGCAACGCCTCGGGCGTCAATGACGGCGCCGCCGCCCTGGTCCTGGCGAGCGCCGAGGCCGCGCGGCGCCACGGCCTGACCCCGCTCGCCCGGGTGCTCGGCCTCGCCTCGGCCGGCGTGCCGCCGCGCGTGATGGGGATCGGGCCGATCCCGGCGGTGGAGAAGCTCTGCGCGCGGCTCGGGCTGAAGCCCGGCGATTTCGACGCGGTCGAGCTCAACGAGGCCTTCGCGTCGCAGTCGCTCGCCTGCCTGCGCGGGCTCGGGCTGCCGGACGACGCGGAGCACGTCAACCCGCATGGCGGGGCGATCGCGCTGGGGCACCCGCTCGGCATGTCGGGCGCACGCATCGCCGGGGCGGTGACGCGGGAACTCGCCCGCCGGGGTGGGCGGCTCGGGCTCGCCACGATGTGCGTCGGGGTCGGGCAGGGGGTCGCGCTCGCGGTCGAGCGGATCTCCTGATGTCGCGCCGGTTCGGCGGCCAAACGGGGCGGAAACGGTCCGGATCTTGCCAAGCGGGCCGCGATCCGCGCGCGACCGGTCGGTTTCCGCGCGCCGCGGCGGCGGGACGCCCTGTCGCCACCGGCGCCCCTATGGCGTAAAGGAGGCGCCTTGACCGATCCGAGGCCGGCCGCGGCCGCGGATCCCGCCACGAGGCGGGATCGGACTCTCCTCACGAAGCGACAAGGCGATGCCCTCAGGTTCCCCACCCTCCCTCGCGCGCGCCGCCGCGGATCCGTCGTCAGGGAGCGGCGCGGCCGGGGGCCGGCCGGCCGGCGCCGATTCGCCGGCGGCCGAGGCCGAGAGCCGCTTCCTGGCCGAACTCGGCCAGCGGGTGCGCACGGCGCGCGCCGTGCGCGCGATGTCCCGCAAGGCGCTCTCGCACAGTTCCGGCCTGTCCGAGCGCTACATCGCGCAGCTCGAGACCGGGCACGGCAACGTCTCGATCATCCTGCTGCGGCGCGTCGCCCACGCGATCGGCGTGCCGCTGGAGGACCTGATCGCCCCCGTCGACGCGTCGCCGGACTGGCCCGTGGTGCGCGACCTGCTGGAGACCGCCTCCGGCGCCCAGATCGCGGAGGCCAAGCGCATCCTCTCGGGGGTCGGCGGCACCCAGGCCGGGGAGGTGGAGCCCCAGCGCGTGGCCCTCATCGGCCTGCGCGGCGCGGGCAAGTCGACCCTCGGGCGCATCCTGGCCGAGCGGCTCGGCTGGCGCTTCGTCGAGCTCAACCGGGAGATCGAGCGGGAGAACGGCCTGTCGGTGGCGGAGATTTTCGCGATCTACGGCCAGGAGGGCTATCGGCGCCTCGAACAGGCGGCCCTGCGCAAGTTCGCGGTGGACGAGGGACCGGTCGTGCTGGCGACCGGCGGGGCGATCGTGGCCGAGCCGCTCACCCTCGACCTGCTGCTCTCGGCCTTCTTCACGGTCTGGCTCAAGGCCCAGCCGGAGGACCACCTGCGCCGGGTGCGGGAGCAGACCGCCCTCGGGGCCGCGCGGCCGCGGCTGCCCGACAACGACAGCGCGCTGCGCGAGCTGAAGGCGGTGCTGCTCAGCCGCGAGCCCCTCTACGCGAGGGCCCGTGCGGTGATCGACACCACCGACCTCACGGTCGCCGAGACCGCCGCCCGGCTCACCGGCCTCGTGGAGAACCATTTCGGCCTGCGCCAGCGCCGCTGAGCCGGATCAGCCGGTCAGGAACGCCTCGATGGCGGCCGCGACCTGCTCGGGCGCATCGTGGTGCAGGTTGTGCCCGGTACCGGGCAGGCGCAGGAGGCGGGCGCCCGGCACCAGGGCCGCGCGCGCCTCGATCTCGCCGGCGAGCGCGGGCGGGAAAGGCTGACCGGATCCCAGGAAGAGCGTCGGCGCCGCGATCCGCCGCCAGCAGGATGCGGTCTCGGCGAAGCGATGCAGCGTCGCGAAGGGCCGGCGATGCGCCGGATCGAAGGCCCAGGTCCAGCCGCCCTCCGGCCGCTCCCGGCCGAGATGGCCCCCGAGGAACAGGGCGCGGGCGGTGTCGAGGGCCGGGTTGGCGGCTGTGAGCCGCGCGCAGAGGGCCGGGAGGCTCGGATAGACGGGCGAGGGCGCCGGGCCGGAGACGGAGTCGAGCCAGCGCCGGAGGTGGGCGGGCGCCTGCGCCGGATCCCGATCGGGGAGCCCGAACCCGTCGAGCGAGATCACGCGCGCGATCCGCGCGGGCCTCAGCCCCGCGTAGAGCAGCGCCATGTTGCCCCCGAGGCTGTGCCCGGCGAGGGGGACCGGGCCCGCGAAGCCGAGCGTGTCGAGGAGCGCGTCCAGGTCGGCGAGGTAATCCTGCCACCAGTAGCCGCCCGGCGCCCAGTCGCTGAGCCCGTGGCCGCGCCAATCGAGCGCGATCACCCGCCAGGAGCCGGCGAGCGCGTCGACCACGAACTGGAAGGTCGCCGAGGCGTCGCGGCTGCCGTGCAGCAGCACGAGGGGCGGGGCCTCGGGCGCCCCCCATTCGCGCAGGTGCAGGCGCAGGCCCCGCAGCGCGACGCGGCGGCCGGCGGAGGGTCGGCGTGGTTCGTAGGGGCGCATGGCGGGCTCGGACTCGGTGTCGCGCAGGGGCTGCCGCGCGGGCGACGCATGACACATCTGCCGCCCTGAAAGGGTGGCGGGTCTTGCCGCCGGGGCGCGGCCTTCCCAGCCTATGCGGGAGTTTTCGGTTCGGATATGCCGGCCTCGCGCAGCGATACCTCCGTCGATCCTCCTGCCGAGGAGAAGTTTGATGTCGTCCACCCCCGCTCCCTCCGAGACCCGGCAGGACGCCATCGCCGGGATCGTGGACCCGGTCTGGCGCCGCCTGCGCCAGGAAGCCGAGGTGGTGGTGCGCGAGGAGCCCCGCCTCGCCTCCTTCATCGTCGCGACGATCCTCAACCACGGCAGCCTGGAATCCGCGGTCGCCCACCGGGTCGCGGCGCGGCTCGGCCATCCCTCGCTCTCGGCCGACCTGATCGCCCAGAGCTTCGCGGAGGCGGTGGCGGACGATCCCCGCCTCGGCCAGGCGTTCCGGGCCGATATCGGGGCGGTGATCGACCGCGACCCGGCCACCGGCCGGGCGCTGGAGCCGGTGCTCTACTTCAAGGGGTTCCACGCCATCCAGGCCCACCGCCTCGGTCATTGGCTGTGGGACCGGGGCCGGCGCGACCTCGCCCTCTACCTGCAGAGCCGCTCCTCGGAAGTGTTCCAGACCGACATCCACCCTGCGGCGCAGATCGGGCGGGGCGTCTTCCTCGACCACGCGACCGGGCTGGTGGTCGGCTCGACCGCGGTGATCGAGGACGACGTCTCGATCCTCCACGCCGTCACCCTCGGCGGGACCGGCAAGCACGGCGGCGACCGCCATCCCAAGATCCGCCACGGGGTGATGATCGGCGCCGGGGCCAAGATCCTCGGCAACATCGAGGTCGGGGCCTGCGCCCGGGTCGCGGCCGGCTCGGTGGTGCTGCACCCGGTGCCGCCCGGCACGACCGTCGTGGGCGTCCCGGCCCGGGTCGTCGGGACGGCGGGCTGCTCGGAGCCGTCCCGCGCCATGGATCAACTGGTGGGCGTCGATCCCCTGATTCACGCCATGGAAGGGATCTGAGCGGCGCCGCGCGCTTGCCCCGCGCCGGCCCCCATGGCAAGGCAGCCGCCGATGCTCCCGGACGCCCGCGACGCACCCTCCGGGCCGCATCGCTGCGGCCGGGGCGCCGTCACGGCAAACGCGAAGAGGCCAGCGTGAACAAGACCGAAATGGCGAAGGTGGAGGGCTACCTGCGCCGCAAATTCGCCAACCACTCCCTCCGGCTCGTCGGCCGCCCCAGGAAGACGGACTCGGCGGAGGTCTATCTCGGCGACGAGTTCATCGGCGTCCTGTCGGTCGACGACGAGGACGGCGACCGCTCCTACAATTTCTCGATGGCGATCCTCGACACCGACCTCGAGGACTGAGCCCGGCCGGCCGGGGCGCCCTCAGCCCTCGGCCGGAGCGCCGCCGAACAGGCGTTCCAGGGCCCGCAGCGCGCCGGCCCAGTCAGGCAGGCGGTGATCGGCGAAGCGCAGGCGCAGGGCCAAGTCGCCGATCTGGACCTCGCTCAGGCAGGCGCTGTCGGGCTCGGGGCCGGGATCGGCGGCGCAGCGCGCCGCGAAGCGCGTGCCGTCCGCCTGCGCCAGGTAGAGATCCTCGCCCTCGAACGGGGAGCCCGCCTTGAAGCGCCGCCGCACCAGCCCATCCGCCAGGGGTTCGACGTCCGCGGTCAGGAAGCGCGCGTAGCGGCGCGCCGGACTGAGCGGCGCCTCGGTCTCCGGGGCACGAGTCACGGTGACGCGCAGGGCATCGCCGCCGCCGGGAAGCGAGAGGTCGCTCCAGGGAATGACGAGGTCGAGGCGGTTCGCTGCGGCCTCGGCGGGCTTGGCGGCGACGAACCACGCGGCCGGCAGCGTGAGCGCGCGCCCGGCCGGGTCGGTGGTCCGGCGCAGGCCGGTCGCGGCCGGCGGCCGGGTCAGCCACGCGGCGACGAGGCCCGTGGAGGCGAGCGCGAGCAGGAGCGTGAGCCCGCCCGCGAGGAGGAGGGGGCGGTCGATGGCGATGCGGCGCGGCGTGACCCGCGCCCTGCGCGTCATCGCGACGCCTGCTCCCGGCCCCATCGCCGCCATCCCCACCGACCTGCCGCCCGCGCGGCGCTGTGCAGTGACGATCTGCCGGGACGCTTAACACCGGCTTACCGGTCGACGCGGTGTTCGCCGCATCGGCACCGTGCCGAAACGGAATATCGCATTCATTTCTGTGGATAACGAAGGATTAACTATAACAGGCCGTGACCGGCCCGGCAGAGTGGCGCCGTCCCTGTCCCGCGCGGAGCCGACGATGAACCTCACGCCGACAGCCATCGAGAACCTGCAGACCCTGGTGCTCGGCCTCGCCTTCGCGGGGCTGCTGGCGAACGGGTTCGAGTGCGTGACCGCGCGGCGCGCGAGCTTCAGCCTGCTGCAGGGCGGCGGCGTGGCGGCCCTGGCCTCCCTGCCGCTCCTCGCCTTCGGGGCGCCCTTCATCATTCTGCGCAACACGGTGCGCGGGCGTCGCCTGGAAGGCCGGCCGATCCCGTTCGTGATGGTGGCCACGATGATCGCCTGCGGCTGGAGCCTGTTGTCGGGCCGCCTCGTCCTCGACATCGCGCAGCTGGTGGCGCGGGCCTGAGCGGGGAGGGCACGATCATCCGGCGGCGGCGCGCACCCGCTGGTTCCGGTTGCCCGGAGCGATCGCGGGACGGAGGTGCGCCGGCCCCACGATGAGCCGCACGGGACCGCGGGCCTCGTTCGCAGGCCCCACATACCAAATCCGCTTGATCCCTTCGGGATGGCGGATCGGGGCTTCGCTCGGGCGGCGCGCGGGCTCGCGATCCGGGATCCGCCGTGATCAACCGGATCCCGTCTCAGAGGCTGAACAGGACTCGCTCGGACACGGAGATGGCGACACGTGCCGGACGGCCTGCGCGACCACGCCGCGGACGTGCGAGGGATCGGGCGGGATCGCTGACCCATGCTGCGGCGCGCGTGCGGCGAGCCTCAGAGCCTCTCAGCACGAGGGAGGATGTGACCCGCCACACCTGCGAGCTACCGAGGATCCAGGCTTCGCGGCACGCCAGGTCAGAAGGGGCGTCGGGAACCGCTCGATCGTCGACCTCTCAGCGGTTCGCGGTGGTGACCGGCGAGGCGACGCCGTTCAGCGACACCCAGGCCAGACCCTCCTGGCCCTCGCGCTTCACGTAGGTGTATCCGGTGCGCTGCCACGGCAGGATCGCGTTGGTCTTGTTGTCGAGGATGTAGTCGCCCCGGTCGGTGCGCACCATCAGCACCGCGTGGCCCTCGCCGATCTCGTCGATCACCACCGTCATGCGCAGGGCGCGGCGCGGCAGGCCGCGCTCCACCAGCATTCGGCGCTTCAGGAGCTGGTAATCCTCGCAATCGCCGTAGCCGTCGTCGGGGAAGTCCCAACGGTCGACCACGCCCCAATGCGCCTGGTCGGTGAGCGGCTTGATGCGGGAATTGACCCGCCGGTTCACGGCCACCAGCGTCTTCATCAGGGCCGGCGTCAGGGTGATCGCCGCCGGCTCGTTGACGTCGACCGCGCACTCGCCCGGATAGCGCTGGCAGAACTCGACCCAGGCGCTCACCGGCTTGGCCGAACCGCCGCGCTCGATCGCCGCGCTCGCGTCCGGGAGGGCCGCCAGGGTCTGGGTCTGGGCCTGGCTGGTGGCGCCGCCGATCAGCAGCGTGGCGCCCACGAGACCGAGTTGCGCGGCACGGGCGCAGCGCGAGATGAGGCCCTGGCGATCGACACCGCTCGCCCGGCCAGGGCCAACCAACACAACCCGCATCTGCCCCATCGACCCATGTGCAAATTCGTTGCACGCAGGCTGCCACGGTGCAGGGACCCGCTCAACCGAAAAATTTAAACCTTAATGAACGTCCCCGCCGCATTTCGGTTCCAATTCGAGACGTCCAATTCGGCGCTGATTCGTCAGCGATTGGCCGTCATGGTCGGTCCGGTCGCGCCGCCCAGGGAGACCCAGGCCACCGCGCTCTGGGACTCGCGCTTGATGAAGGTGTAGCCGGTCCGGTGCCAGGGGAGCACCGCGCTGGTCTTGTTGTCGAGCACGAGGTCGCCGCGGTCGGTGCGCAGCATCAGCACCGCGTGGCCCTCGCCCTTCTCGTCGATCACCACCGTCATGCGCATCGCCCGGCGCGGCAGGCCGCCCTCGGCGAGCAGCTTGCGCTTGAGCAGCTGGAAGTCCTCGCAATCGCCCGTGCCGTCCTCGGCGAGGTCCCAGTGGTCGGGCACGCCCCAATGCTCCTGGTCGGTCACCGGCTGGATGCGGGTGTTCACGCCGCGGTTGACCGTGAGGATGGTTTGCCAGACGCGCGGGCTCAGCGTGATCGTCTCGGGCTCGGAGGGGTCGACCGCGCATTCCGCCGCGTAGCGCTGGCAGAACTCGACCCAGGCCGCGATCGGGCGGGCGGCACCGAGGCTGGGCGCCGCCAGCGTCGTCGCCGGCAGGGCCGCGACGGTCTGGGCCCGCGCCGCCGGCGCGGCGCCCAGCAGCGCCAGCATCGCCACCGCGCCGAGACCCGCGGCGCGCGTCCAGATCGTCCCCGTCTTCCTGCTCATCGGTGCCATCCCCTTCGTTGAGGGGACGATCGCGCGCCGCCTGCTGGGACCCGCTGAAGCGGTTCCGCGCAATTTTAGTGAAAGGCCGCCGGCACTTCGCGGGCCGCGAAGAGGCCCAAGAGCCGGCTGAGAGGTCCCGCTCAAATGCGCCGATCCGGTTCACGGCGCCGAAACCATGCGGGCCGCGAAACAAGGGGCGCCCCGGCAGGGTTGTCCCGCCCCGGGCCTGCCATCGCCGGGAGACAGGAGCATCATGGCTACGCCGACGCCCGAGACGACCGACGCGCTGCCGAATGGACCGCTCGGCGAGGACGCGATCCATGTCTGCGTGGACATGCAGAACCTGTTCGCCCGCGACACCGCGTGGCACACGCCCTGGCTGCCGCGGGTCCTGCCGCGGGTGCGGGAGCTCGCGGCCCGCAGCCCCGAGCGGACGGTGTTCACCCGCTTCGTCCCGGCCCGCCATCCGGGCGAGGGGAGGGGAACCTGGCGCCGCTACTACGAGCGCTGGTCCAGCATGACCATCGACGCCCTCGGCGAGGAGATGGTGGAGCTGGTCCCGGACCTTGCGGGCTTCGCCCCGCCCGCCCGCGTGGTCGACAAGCACGTCTACTCGCCCTGGCTGGAGCCGGGCCTGGACCACGCCCTGCGGGATCTCGGCGCCGAGACTCTCGTCATCACCGGGGGCGAGACCGACGTCTGCGTGCTCGCCACCGTGCTCGGGGCCGTCGACCGGGGTTACCGGGTCGTGCTCGCGACGGACGGGCTGTGCTCCTCCTGCGACGAGACCCACGACGCGATGCTCACCCTCTACCAGCAGCGCTTCGGACAGCAGCTCGAAACGGCCACGATCGATCAGATCCTGCACAATTGGCGATGAATTCAGTCTGCAATCCGTCCCTCGACCGCTCATTCGGCCACCACATTCCGCAGCGCAGCACACACGATCGTGAGGGATGATGCCGGGAACTGGCGCGGATTGCGCTGCTTGGCCGGGGCCATATCTCAAGACACGGTCGCACGGCTCTGACATAGTCTCGTCAGATTTGTTGGATAACCGGAGTGCTGGCATCCAGCAGATCGGGAGGTGTCCTGTGCGCTGCTACAATCTGTTCCGCCTGAAGGAGCCCGACGGGCTGATCTGCGCCGTACCGGAGGATTACGCCGTACCGGCCTTCGTCACCGGCTCGCGCTGGGTGTTCGACGGCAAGGTCGACGGGGCCGGCCGGCACCCGTTCGGATTCGACCGGCACGCCGCCGCCACGGCCGTGCGCTTCAACGGCTTCTACCTGTTCCAGCGCATGGAGGGCGCGGGCACCTGACCACCCGACGATCGCGTCGAGGGTTCCTTAACGTCCCGCACGCATCCTGCACGCGTCGCGATCGCGATCGCGAATGGCTGGGCGGGCGGGATGTCTGAGCATCGCAGAGAGGTGCGCCTGAGGACCTTCCTCAAGGGACGCATCGTCTTCAACAACGGCAACTCGTCGATGGACTGCCTGGTCCGGGACTTGTCGGCGACCGGCGCGCGGCTCGCGCTCAGCGAGACGGCGGTGCTGCCCGACGCGTTCGACCTGCACATCCCGGCCAAGGACAAGGTCTACAAGGCCGCCCTGCGCTGGCGCCGGGCGGACGGGGTCGGCGTCGCCTTCCAGGAGGATGCCGCGGTCGCGGCCCCCGCCGCCCCGACGCCGGGGGCCGACGTGCCGGCGGCCGTTCTCATGCACCGCATCCGCGAACTCGAGGCCGAGAACGCCACGCTGCGCCGCCTCCTGGTCGAGGCGGAGGCGGCGGCCATGGAGCGCCTCGCCTGACGGGGACGCTCCCGAATACGACGAAGGGCCGCCCCGGTCTCCCGGAGCGACCCTTCCATTGCCGAACCGCAGCCCGGCGACCCGTGTCGTGCGCTCAGGCTGCGAAGCCGGAGGCGACGATCCAGGTCAGGGCCACCGATGCCTGCGGCTGATGACAATGAGACACTGGACCACCTCCTTTCGGTTGTTGACGATGATCGGAATGTAGGCGGCCCGTCCCCCGGCGCAAGAACCGGCGCCGCGGCCATCCGCCCTAATGCTGCGCCCTTGACCGCGGCCGCCACTCCGCCAGCTTGGCCCTCATGAAGCGCAGGCGCCTCATCAGTCTCGCGAGCGCCGTCACGGTCATGACGCTGGGCGGGGTCGGCTACGCGGCCCACCGGCGCAGCCAGAATCCCTATTACCGGGGGCCGGTCAGCGACCACTTCGACGGGACGCGCTTCTTCTCGCCCGGTCAGGCCCAGGACAAGGACCTGGTCGAACTGGCGCGCTGGCAGCTCGGCCGGAGCCGGGAGAATTGGCCGCGGCGCTGGCCGAGCCCCTTTGCGGCGGACGTGCCGCCCGAGCGGGTGGCGGGCCTGCGCGTCGTCCATATCGGGCATGCGAGCCTGCTGATCCAGGTGGCGGGCCGCAACATCCTGGTCGACCCGGTCTACGGCAAGCGGGCGAGCCCGGTGGGCTTCGCCGGGCCCAAACGCGTCAATCCGCCGGGGATCGCCTTCGCGGACCTCCCGCCCATCGACGCGGTGCTGATCACCCACAACCACTACGACCATCTCGACGGTCCGACGCTGGCGCGGCTGTGGGCGACCCACCAGCCGCTCGTCGTCGCGCCGCTCGGGAACGACGCCATCATCCGCTCCTACGACGACGCGATCACGGTGGAGACCCGCGACTGGGGCGGCGAGGTCGATCTCGGCGGCGGGATCACGGTGCACCTCGTGCCGGCCTATCACTGGTCCGCCCGGGGGGTGAACGATCGGCGCATGGCCCTGTGGTGCGCCTTCGTGCTGACGACGCCGCACGGCACCCTCTACCATGTCGGGGATACGGGCTACGGCGACGGCGCGATCTTCGCGCCGGTGCGCGAGCGCTTCGGCCCGGTCCGCCTCGCCACCCTGCCGATCGGCGCCTACGAGCCGCGCTGGTTCATGCAGCCCCAGCACGTCAATCCGGAGGAGGCGCTGCGCATCGCGCAGGCCGTCGAGGCGCGCCAAGCCCTCGGCCACCATTGGGGAACGTTCCGCCTCACCAACGAGGGCATCGCCGAGCCGGAGGCCGCCCTCGGCGCCGCGCTGGCGGCCGCCGAGGTCCCGCCCGAGCGCTTCCTCGCCCTGCGCCCGGGGCAGGTCTGGGAGGGCTGATCCGGGATCCGGTCGATCGCGGCGGATCCCGGATCACGAGCCCGCGCGGCTTGAGCGACGCCCGCAGCCGCCATCCCGACGGCATCACTGGATCCGGGATGAGCGCTCCGCGGCCGGCGATGACTCGTCCGGCTCCGATCCGCACTGATCAACCCTCGTCCATGGTCCTGCTCCGACCGAGTGGTCGCGCCGGGTCAGGCCGCTCAACCTCTCAGCTGATCGGGCAGCGCCCGCCGCCCCGGTAGAGGTAGGGCCTCCCGGCGAAGTTGTAGCAGATCTTGCCGGGTCTGGGCCCGCCGATGCCGACCGGGCGCGGGCCGCAGCCGGCGAAGCGGCCGCAATGCGCGCCGCCGTCGCGGCCGCCCCGGTCGGGCTTCCAGCCGCCGTAGCCGCCCCACTGCGCCTCGGCCGGCACCGCGAGAACCAGGGCGGCGGTTCCGGAGATCATCACCACCAGCCGTCTCACGGCCGCTGCGCGCATCATGACTGAGCCTCGTCGTCGATCATCCCCGACGAGACTGGACCGGGCACGCCCGCAACGATGTGCGGAACGCCACCCGCCCCGATTTCCTGCTACCGCGTCTCGCAGAAGCTCGCCTTCATGCGCTGCGCCGCCTCCTGGTAGAGCGCGAGCGAGGCGGGCGCCGCGAGGTCGCTGGCGTGGGTGATCTCGCTGCGGCAGGTCGTCCCCTCCCGGCTCTCGGCGCAGATCAGCCGCGGGCCGCCGTAGAGGACGACGCGGCTCCCCGATGCGCCCGCGGGGGCGGGCTCGCCCCGCACGCCGCTGAGCTCGTGCAGATCGACCACCCCGCCGCCCGCCGCGAAATCCGGCCGCCCCGCGCCGTCGAAGCGCGCGATGCTCCGCGTCCTCGCCATCCAGAGACAATCGCCCAGCTTCTTCAGGAGGACGTGCACGCCGCAGCCGACGTCGCGGGGATTGGGGCAGGTCGTGGTGCGGCTGAACTCGTAGATCCCGAAGCCGGTGTCGCGGAGTTCCCCGGCCGGCCCGGCCCCGTGCGCCTGGTGGCCGCCGATCAGCAGGAGCGCCGTCTCGACCTCCGACTGCGCCCGAGCCGGCGCGCCGCCCAGGGCAGCCACGATCACCGCGAGCGAGGCGCATCGCATCGGAGGGACCCTCCCGGCATCGGCCGCGTCGGACCGGCCCTGCCGGGCAGCCATCATAGCGCGGATCACGGCCGGATGTCCCGGGCCGCGCCGAGGGGCGGGGCGCGCAGCCGATGCGGCCCCCGCGCGGGCTGGTCGCGTCCTACGGGGTTGCGGGGACCGTCACCGTGGTGACCGTGCTGCCGTCGTTGATCGTGATCGACACGTTGCTGCCGACCCGGGTGTAGCTGATCGTGGTGCCCTGGAAGCTGAACTGCCCGTTCGGCTGCGCGTTCTCGCCGAAGATCGCCCGCGTGATCTGGTTGGCCAGCGAGCTGTAGAGCTGCGTCTGCAACTGCTGGGCAAAGGCTTGGCCGGGCGTCAGGATCCCGCCGCGGGCGGCGGAGGCTGCCGCCCCGGTGATCTGCTGGCGCCGCTGCGCGGCGGCCTGCGGTATGTTCTGGGCATTGGCCTCCGCCTGCAGCCACGACCCGTTGAGCTGGGGGCCGCCGAAGGCGGGGTTGACGGGCTGGTAGACGAGACTGCTCGCTTCGGCCGGCCGGGCGGCGTGGAGCAGGACCAGCCCCGCCGCGAGACCGATCATCCGCGTGAACGCAACCATTGCGGAAACTCCGTGTGGGGATCGAGGAGGCAGTCGGCGCGCCTCAGCGCAGGCGGGTCTGGGAGACGGCGATGTCGGTGGGGGCACCGGCTTGCGCGATGCCGGCCGATAATCCGTCGCCGACCTGCCGGACCGAGACCGTCCGGCCGTCCGGCGCCACGCCCGACACGGCGTTCCCGCTCCCGAACTGGCGGATCGTGACCGTCGTCCCCGGCCCGCCGATCAGCCGGGTCGCGTTGTCGTCCCCGCGCTGGACCACGTCCATCGTCGCCCCGTCTCCCGAGAGGAACAGGGCGCCGCGGTTGCCGCTGCCCTCCTGGCTCAGGGAGGCGCGGGTGCGGTCGCCGACGCTGGTGACGCTCGCGACGTTCCCGTCGCCGACCTGCCGCACCGTGGTGACGTTGAGGCTGCCCCCGGAGCCGACGGAGCGCGCCGCGGCGCGCGGATCCCCGAGCGACAGGATCGCGATCGGCAGAACCTCGCCCCCGATCCTCACGTATTCCTGCGTCACGCGGGCGGCCGGGCCCTGCGACGGACCCGCCGGCTCGGCCCGCGCCACCCCCGCCACCGCGGCGAGGGCGCACGCCATGAGCGATCGCTTCGAGGGAACAGGCATCGCGGAGTTCCATCTCTCCCGGACAGCGCGCTGCGCTCGCGGGACAGCCACGCTCACCCGCGCGTCGGCCCGCGCTGCAAGCCCGATCGGTGCAAGCCCGGGAGCCGGCGCGCGCGGTACCGTCGCCCGCACCTGACCTAAAGTCAACGCGTCGAGACGCCGCCTTGCAGGAGAACGGGCAAGTTCTCGACGTTCACGCCCTCGATACGCGAACGCGATCCGGCCCGGGCGCGCCCGACGAATCGGAGGGCGCGCCCGCCCCCGCGCCATGGTCAGCGCTGGACCACCTGCATCAGGTTGCCGTAACCCGCCTGCACCGCCGTGATCAGGCTGGCGCTCGTGTTCCATTGCCCGAGAACCGCGTGGTTCGCCTCGCCGCTCTGACGCAGAAGCACCGTCGAGTCGGCAGTCCGATATAGAGTCACGTCTGCCGTCTGGCTCAGATCGTATTGAGAGACGGCGATCGAAGAATTTGTCGTTTCTTGTTGCGAAAGCACGGCGTAGTGCTTCTGGCCGAATTGAGACAGCCAGATCGAGCTGTCCTTCGTGCCGCTCTGGATGATGATATTGTCGTTCTTGTAGCCATTCTGTCCAACGTAGATCACGCTGAACAGTCCTGACGTCTGCGTGACCTGCGTGTTGTTTTCCGTGTCGGCCTGATTGAGCTGGATCACATTGCCCTTGCCGCCGCTCTGGCTGAGCGCGAAGGTGTTGCGGTTGCCCTCCTGGACGCCCGAGATCATGTTGTACTGGCCGTCCTGGGTGATGGTGCCGGCCTCGGCGCCGCTCGCGTCGCGGCCGTTCTCCAAGCCGCTCTGCTCGAAGGTCACGGATCCGCCCTGACCGGTCTGCGTCAGGTCGATGAACGCGCGCTGCCCGGTCTGCCTGAGATTGGCCACGTTGGAATCGCCCGCCAGGGCGGCGGAGGCGACCACGACACCCGCGAGACCGGCGACGACCGCCGCGAAATTCCTCGACATTTGCATTCCCCGATAGATGACTGATCTTCACGATGCACAGACATGTCGAACTGGAGCGTCTTCGGTGACAATTGCGTGTCACCAGCACAGTCGAACGTCCGTATTAACGCAGCGTTAGGTATTATGATCGCGGCCGGCCCGCATCATTCATTCTGATGAAGCGCGGCGCGGGACCCCGACCCGGTGCCCGCGCGCGGCGGCGGGCGCCCCCGCCGCGAGGCGCCGAAATGCCGGGAGAACAAGAGGAAACCGCGACGTGCCGCCGCCATCGCCCGCGGTGCCGCGATGGGCGCGGGCAGACTACCTACGCGGCAGCGGCTCGGCGGGAGCCGTGTCGAGCGGGTCCGGGCGCGCGGCGCGGCTCGCCGGGCCGGCCGTCTCCGGCTCACCCGTCAGGTCGATCACCCGCTCCGAAGCACTGGTCTGCGCCGCATCGTCGGGCGCGAGCCAATCGCCGGCCGGACCGGCCGGGAGCGCGCGGGCCGGTCGGGAAGCATGCGGCCGCTCGGGCGTGATCGGGGGAAGCGGGGAGGGCGGGACGGGTTGGAGTCCCGGCGACAGGGCCCTGTCGATGCAGGCGCGCACCGCCGCGAAGTCGCCGGCGCGGGTGCACTCGTTCACGCCGGTCAGTGCCTGAGGCGTGGCCGGTCCCGTGCCGCAGCAGAGTGCCGCGAGGGCGAGGAGCAGCGCGCGCGGGCGGGTCACCGCGCGCTCCCGGACGGGACGACCTGCTCGATCTCGATCGCGCTGGGCTCGCGGGGTTTGAGCCGCACCGGCTTGCGCGGTTCGGCCTCGGCCTGCGGCGGCGGGGAGGGCGGGGCCGGGGGCTCGGCGCTCCGGCGCCCAGCGGCCGGCGCCGCTCCCCCGCCCGTCCAGGCGCCCGAGCCGCACCTTCACGCCGCGCGCCGTCCGCGTGGCGGTGTCGAACTCGCAATCGTAGGTGACCCTCACCCACTGGCCCTGCGGATCGAGGAAGCGGATCGAGTCGCCGCGGAAATGCGCGACCGTGCTGCGCTCCGGCGGCGGCACGGCCTGCTGGAAGATGCTGCCGACCGGGCGGCTGAGCCAGTCGAAATCGCGCGGCGCCTCGCGCTCGATCCGCGGCGCGCAGGCCTGCACGGCGAGCGGCACGGCCTGGCGCACGCATTCCTCGTCGCAAAGCGGCTTGGCGGGGCCATTGGCGGGGCCGGGAGGCGCGGCCGCCTGAGCCGCAGGCGGCCCGGCCGCGGCCGGGTCGGCCCGCTTCGCCGGGACAGCCGGCCCGGGCTTGCCCGCGTCCGGCGGCTTGGTTGCCTCGGCCGGCTTGGTTGCCTCGGCCGGCTTGGCTGCCTCGGCCGGCTTGGCTGCCTCTGCCGGCTTGGCATGCTCCGCGGCGTGCGCGCACGGGCCGGGCAGCGACAGGGCCGCCAGGATGGCCGGCAGGAGCGCGGAGACGCGACGCTTTCTCTGCTTCATGGTGCAACCCTCGCTGGAGGTCACGGGGCACTCCGTCGGCGGCGCCCTTCGGTCAGGCGATGAGACTCGTCCGGGCCAGCAGCACGACGAGTTCGGCCTGCCGCGACGTGCCGGTCTTCTCGAAGATCGCGGCCAGCTGCGTGCGGAGCGTGGTGATGCTGACGCCGCGCGCCTTGGCGATCCGGGCGAGCGGCATGCCGGTGGAGAGCTGCGCGGCGAGCCGGGCCTCCGCCGCCGTCAGCTGGAAGACCTTCTCCAGCACGATCTCGCGGACCGGCGTCGACGCCTTGGGATCGACCAGGATCACCAGCCGGCGCGGAGCCGGCTCGGGACCGATCGGGAGAGAACGAAAGGCCAGCCATCGCGCCGGCGCGCCCGGCGGCGCCTCGCACTCGATCCGTCCGTGGGGGTCGTCCCGCGCGGCGTGCCGGATGCGGGCCAGGACCGCGTCGCCCGCCTCGTCCGCCCCGGCGCCCCGCAGCAGGCCGGCGGCCGTCCGGTTGATCTCGACGGCGTCGCCCGAGGCGGCGAGGAGGAGCGCCCCGATCCCCATGCGGTCGAGGAGGTCGGGTCCCCACAGGTCGCCCGTCCCCTGCCGCTCGCCGTCGCGCGCATCCCGGTCGTCCACGTTCGGCTCCGCGTGAGGTCTCGGCCGCGTCCCGGCCCGCACCGGGGCGCCGGCCCCGCGTCGCGGCACCCGCCATCAGCCCTTGGCGACGACGGGCGCGTCCGCGGGCTCCGCCTGGATCGGGGGAGAGCCGTCCTTGTCGCGGTCGCGATAGGCCTTGACGAGGGCCCGTCCGACGTCGGGCTTGAGGAACTTCCACAGACCCTTGTCCGCGCCCTCCATGATCGTGGCGTAGACGGCGAGTTCGATCGCCTCGCGGACGGCGAGCTGGGTCGGCTCGTTGCGCGTGATGCCGCCCTCGACCTCGAGCAGCTTGTTCACGGCCACGTACCGGAAGGTGTTCGTGGCGAGCGCGATCGAGTAGATCGTCTTCGTCACCGTGGCGCTCGTCAGCACCTCGCCGGTCTGCACCGAGACGATGCGCAGCCCGACCGTGACGATGTCCCGCCGGTACTTCACGTCGCCGCCGATGCCGAGGTAGCGGGCGCCGATCCCGCCGGTCACCATGTTGGCGTCGTAGGCCAGGATGCCGCCCTCCGCGAGGAGGCCCGCGAAGCGGATCGGCGGCAGCGGCCTCGCCCGGTCCTGGTCGAATTCCTGGCGCGTCGCCCGGATGAGCTGACGCTCCTGCAGGACGTTGGCGAGGCCGCTGCGCTCCACGACCCGGAACCAGCGGCCGCCGCCGGTGCGCCGCAGGGCATCGACCAGGAAGGCGGCGCCGCCCTGCGTCACCGCGCGCGAGTATTCCGCGAACGTATCGCTCGGCTTGTTCTGGCCGGTCAGGTCGGGGAAACTGTAGACGGCGATGTCGATGGCGCGGGCCGGCGGCGGCAGCGCCTCGAGGTTGAGGCCGGTCGGGGAGGGCTTCGTGACCTCGGGCGCCTCGTTCAGCGGCTCGCGCTGGCCCGAGGTGACGCAGCCGCCGCACAGGGCGCCGAGGCCGACCGCCCCGGCGGCGATCAGCGGGCGGAGAGGGGATCGCCGGATCATCGTCTCGAACATCCTCGATGGAGGCGGGCACGTTCCGCGCCGCCGGTCGGCGCGACGGCGCACGAGGCCGCCGCGCAGCGTCGGGCGGCCGGCCCGTCCGGCGCGTCCGTTGACGCAGGGGAATTTGTTCGCGTTATGGTTAACCCACGGTTAGCCGGACCGCACGATCGCGCTCTCGTGGTGAGACACGCCGCGCCGGCCCGCGGCCGGTCGAGCCTCGACGCCGGGGCATGCGGGACCGACGAGGTCCGGAACGCCGCTTCGTCGGCGTCCGACCCCGCGCGAGCGCACGGCCGCGTCGCAGCCGCGGGCCTGGGCTTAGGCTTGTGCTTGGGCCTGGGCTTGTGCTTGGGCCTGGGCCCGGGGGTGAACCAGGCGCGTCGATCGGGGTGCCGGACGGGGAGGGGCGGTCAGGCCGGGCCCGTCCGGGCCGCCAGGCGGCCGCGCGCGCGCTCGGGGGAGCGGCGTCCCGGACGGAGAAGGCTCACGACAGGCCCCGGCGGATCGCCGCCCCGACGATGAGCGTGGCCAAGGCCGCGGCCCCGGCGCCGTCCTCCAGCGCCCTCTGCGGCTCGTCGGGCATCACCCACAGCCACACCACGACGGTGGCGAGGACGGCGATGCCGATGGCGGCGATGACCCCGCGGCTGATCATGTCTGCTCCTCGGGCTGTGCGCGGAGCCGGCTCCGGCCCCGTGATCCTCCTCGGCCAAGATCGTGCCGGCCGCAAGCGGGCGCCGCCGCGGCGGCGCCTCGGGGCGCGAGCGATCTCGCTCGCGACCGCGGGTAAGCCGCGGCCGGCGCTCCCGGCGCCTCTCCCGCGGCGCGCGCCGCCCTCAACCGCGCGCCGCTTCCCCGCGGCGCGTCTCGGGGGGCCGGCGGCCGTCCGGCACCTCGGCCCAGCTGCGGCCGTCGAGGAGGCGACGGGCGGCCCTCCCGCCGGTCCGCCCGCCCTCCGCGAGCCCTCCGTCGGGCTCGGGCGGTCCGCCGCCCACGCTCCCGTCCCCGTGCTGATGGAAGCGGAAGGCGACTCCGGCCGCCGCGCACTGGTCCCGCAGCGCGCGGGCCCAATCCGGATGCATCGGCCGGCTCCCCGGTCCCGTCTCGCCGCCGACGACCACCCAGTCGAGGCCCTGCCGCCCCTCGGGCAGCAGCGGGAGCGCGGCGAGGCCGGTGCGGAAGTCGGCCCCTCCATCGAGCCTCGCGCTCGCCGAGACGGCGCCCGTCAGCGCGTCGAGGTCGAGATGGGCGGCGATTCGGAGCGCGCGCAGGTCGACGGGGCCGAGCAGCGGCTCCGCCGAGATCCAGCGCAGGGCGGCGGGCGTCGCGAGCAGGTCGAGGATCCGCTCGTTGGCGCGGCCCTGGTCCTCGGCCGAGACGCCGAGCCAGACGTTCGGCAGCGGCCTGCGCTGCACCACGAGGAGGTCCCTCAGCCCGTCCGCCAGCGCCCGGGCGCCGGCATGCGCGCGGGCGGCGTGCCCGAGCTCGTCCATGATCCGGCCGCCGCGGCCGCGATCGCCGAGGTAGGCCCGCATGCGCGCCGACCGCTTCGTCAGCACCTGGAAGGTGTGGTGCGGCGCCAGCGCCATGACGGCGAAGACGCGGTCGATCCACCTCTCCGGGACGGCCTCCGCGAACAGGTCGCCGTGCGCGCAGACGCGGATCATCCGCGGCCGGCGCCAGCGCAGCGGCCGGTCCAGCCACGCCTCGTTGAACCGCACCTCCCCCGTCCAGACGGGACCCGCCTCGCCGTCCCGCGTCAGCCCCGCCCGCGAGGGGTGGTGCCGGAGCCGGGTGCCGGACAGCCGCATCGCGTCGCAGCGGAGGCAGCCGGCGGAGACCGCCGAGCAGCCGGTGATGACGTTCCAGGTCGCGTCCGGCGGCGCATCGCCGTGCTCGGACCGTGTCATCGCCCGGCGCTGCGCGGTTCGGCGCCCGCGACGTGCGCGAAAGACCCTGCACCGTGCGGCAGAGTGAGCAGGTGCAGCATCGCGGGGCGCCGAAATCGCTCCCTGGTCAAATTTTTACGCATCAGAACTTGTTGTCCAGCAAGTCTCATCTGCGTGCCTATGGCAGATTCGGCGATGTCAGCCAACCGCCGCAGCAGTGAGCTGGACCGATGTTGCGCGAAATCAAGACGAAACAGGAAATCGCGAGCCTCCTGCGGGAAAGGCTCAGCGATGCCGGCCTGGGCCACCTCGTCGAAATCTCCGTCGTTCCCGTAACGGGATGGAACCGCTATGACCCCGATTTCCAGCTGATCGTGAACGATCCTTGCGAGGCAATTGCGAGAGCTATTCTTTGCGAAACGAAAAAGATGCTGTCGCAGCTCTGCGGCGAGTACGATGTTTGCCGAGGCGGCGAGCAGTAGATCGGCCGGCTGCCGCCCTCCCCGCCGTGCCGCAGGGCGGATCCCGCCGCCTCTTCGCGGCGTCGCGCCGGCCGGAGCGGGGCCCGCCCGCCTCCGGCGGCATGCCGTCCCGGCGCGGGGCCCACCCGGCGGCGCCCACCGAGGAGCCGGGCTGCCGCTGCCGGCGGGCTCCACGCGACGAAGCCGCGACGTGACGAAGCCGCGACCTGCCGCCCAGCCCGGGGGCGGTTCATCGCGACCGGCCGGCCCGTCCGGCGCCGGCGCACGCGGGCGCCGGAGTCCCTCTCCGGCCTGATCTCCCGCCATGCCGTTCCGGCCCCTCCCACCTCGGCTCGACCCTCACGGACGCTCGATCGGCATCGGTGTCCGACACGGCTTGCGAGATGGCGGATCGCAAGATGTCCGATTTGACGTAGGGATTGTCCGTTCGCGCGACGCCGGACATGCTGTAGGTGTCTAACACTTCTCACTATCCTCCGATGCGGGGCGCTGCCGAATTGTTCGGATAATCTGCCCTGCGGCGCTGATAATGAGGAGATTCCGGTGGAAAAACTTATCATCACGGCAGCCGTGAATGGCGGTATCACCAATCGCGAAAAAAATTCCAATGTCCCTTACTCCCCAGAAGAGATCGCACAATCAGTTGTCGAGTGCTGGAATGCCGGAGCTGCGATCGCCCATATCCACGCGCGCAACCCTGACGGATCGCCATCCTATGCAGCAAGCACCTACAGGGAGATCATCGATCGTATTCGCGACCGCTGTGACATCATCATCAATTTCAGCACTTCGGGCTTGAATCTCCCCAAAGGTCAGTCTGTCTCTGAAGCCTGGAACCATCTCCAATTCAAACCCGAAATTGCCTCGTTCAATTGCGGCTCGATCAATCACGGTGGCAAGCCGTTCATCAATCCTCCAGAGATGTTCCGGGCGTTAGCCGCCGACATGCAACGGTTCGGAGTCAAACCCGAGATCGAGGTCTACCACGAAGGCGTGATCGAGGAAGCCAGGCTCCTGATGAAGGAGGGCCTTCTTCCTGACAAACCGTTGTTCACATTCGCTCTCGGGATCCGCGGCGCGACGTCGGCGACGTGCAAGAACCTTCTTCATCTCTCCGAATGCATTCCATCCGGAAGGCCCTGGTCGGCCCTGGCGATCGGCAAGGCTCAGCTTCCCATCAACGTGCATACCATTCTGCTCGGCGGTCACGTCCGAACGGGATTCGAGGACAACGTCTACTACTCGCGCGGCGAGCTTGCGCGGAGCAACGCACAGCTTGTCGAACGCATCGTCAAACTGTCTGAGGATTTCGGCCGCGAGATCGCGTCGGTGTCAGACGCGCGAAAGCTGCTGGATCTTTAGAGCATTTTCCGACGAAGTGGATGCCGGTTCGTCGCGGACAATGCGGCAAGATCAAAGATCGAGAGCGGCACCCGATTGCAACGTGATCGGGTGCCGCTCTAGCCGCTCCGCTCCCCGTTCGACGAGTCACCCTTCGGCGTCGGTCGGAGCACCGTCGCATCGCACGGACGACGCCGGTCACGGGTGGACGCCGGATGCGGCCCGTTGAACAATCCGAGAGATGATCGCCAAGAGCACCGATCCCGCCAAGAGCACCGATCCTGCCAAGAGCACCGATCCCGAGGACTACGAGGCGTCGCGCCACGGGATCGTCGCGATGCCCAAGGAGTTCCCGTCCGGCTTCCATGTTCCCTCGCACGTGCACAAGCGTGCGCAGCTGATCTATGCGACCGCGGGCGTGATGGAGGTGACGACGGCGGACGGCCTGTGGCTGCTGCCGCCTCAGCGCGCCGTCTGGATGCCGGCCGGCATCGCTCATGCGATGCGGGCTCGATGCGACGTGTCCCTCCGAACGCTCTACATCGCGCAGGAGGCCTGCCCCGCGTCGTTTCCCGAGACGCCCCGATCGGTCCGCGTATCGGTTCTCCTGAGGGAGTTGATCCTGCGCGTGGCGAGGATGCCGCTGGAGCGGGAGCCGACCGAGCACGAGCGGCGCGTTCTCGATCTGCTGCTCTACGAGATCACCTGGGAAGCCGACGGCGTCCTCTATCTGCCGATGCCGAAGGACAAGCGGCTGGCAGGCCTCTGTCAGGCGCTGATCGACGACCCCGGAGACGGCCGTGACCTGGGAGACTGGGCGAGGCAGGCCGGAGCGTCGTCGCGAACACTGGCGCGGTTGTTCAAGCGGGAATTCGGAAGCAGCTTCCTGGTGTGGCGAAAGCAGCTGCGCGCGCTCTGCGCCCTGCCACGCCTCGCGGCCGGCGAGCCGATCAGCGTCGTGGCGATCGACCTCGGCTACGAGACGCCGGGCGCGTTCGCGGCCATGTTCCGGGGCGTGATGGGGGAAAGGCCCAGTCGCTACTTCGACGCGGGCGTTCCAGCGCCTCTGGGCGACGCGCACCTCACGCTGTCCGATCTGACGTAGCGTTTGACCGGACCCGCGACGCGAGACAGCGACGCCGCGCGTATCGTCCTCGCCCATGATGCAAGGCAGATCATCGCGATCCTACCTCGTCCTGGTGCTCCTCTCGACCTTTCTCCAGGGGTCGTCCTTCGTAGCCACCAAGGCCGTTCTCCAGGACGTTCAGCCGATGTGGCTGGCGACGCTGCGCTTCGCCCTGGCCGCAGTGTCGTTGCTGCCTGTCCTGATCCCGCGCCTCCTGCGGCCGCGCGGGGAAGGCGGCCCGCCGCTGCCCTGGCTCCGGCTCGCCATCATCGGCCTGCTGCAATCCACCGGCGTCATGGCCTTCCTGAACATCGGGCTGACCTCGACCACGGCACCGATGGCCGCCATCCTGATGGCCAGCAATCCGCTGCTCGTCGCGCTGCTCGCCGGCCTCGTCCTCAGGGAACCCGTCCGCGGGCAGGTATGGGCGGGGCTCGCGATCTCGTTCATCGGCGTGGTGATCTGTATCGGCGCGGGTACCGTGATTCATGGAGCGGTCGGCCGGGGCGAGCTCCTGGTCATGCTCGGCTCGACATGCTGGGCCCTGGCGACGCTCGTCACCAAGCGTTTCAACCTGCATGTCGACGCCTGGGTGCTGGCGTTCTGGCAGATGCTGTTCGGGTCCATGGCGCTCGCGCTCGTCGCGCTGGTCCGCGGCGACGATTTCAGCCTGCCGGCCAGCACGACGACGTGGCTGTATTTTCTATGGCTCGCCATACCTGCCTCGACGGGCGCGATGGGGCTCTGGTTTGCCGCCCTTCGGATCGGCGGAGCGGTTCACACGAGCGGGTTCCTCTTTCTCTGTCCGCTCTTCGCGGCGGTGATGGCCTTCGTCCTCCACGGCGAAGTGGTGTCGTGGAATGAGATCGCGGGAGGCCTGCTGATCGCGATCGGGATCGTACTGGTCACCCGGCAGCGTGCTCTCGCGGCGCTCCCTGCAACGACTGGCCGCGCGTCGGCCGGGAGGGTGCCGTGACGGCCCACTTTCCCCTGCGCAGGCCGCGCCGGCTCCGCCGAACGTCGGCGATGAGGTCGCTCGTGCGCGAAACCAGCCTGTCCTCGCACGACCTCATCTATCCGGTGTTCGTGGAGGAGGGCATCACGGACCCGATCCCGATCCCGACGATGCCCGGGATCACGCGCGTGCCCGAGCGAATGCTGGCCCGGGAGATCGCGCGACTTGCCGCGGACGGCCTCAGGGCAGTGATACTATTCGGAATCTCGCATCGTAAGGACGCCCACGGCAGCGACACCTGGGACCCGAACGGTCTCATGGCGAGGATGGTGCGGATCGCCAAGCGGGAAGTCCCTGATCTGATCGTGATCACCGACAATTGCTTCTGCGAATACACGCATCACGGCCATTGCGGCGTCTATCGTGAGGGGCAAGTCGACAACGATGCGACGCTGACCAACCTCGGTCGCCAAGCGCGGGTCGCCATCGAGGCAGGGGCCGACATGGTGGCTCCCTCGGCGATGATGGACGGGCAGGTCGCTGCCATCCGCCGTGCGCTGGACGAGGGGGGCCATCACGACGCGCCGATCCTGGCCTATTCGTCGAAGTTCGCGTCGGCGTTCTACGGTCCCTTCCGCGCGGCGGCGGCCTGCGAGCCGATCGGGGACCGCTCGTCCTACCAGATGGATCCGGCGAACGGGCGGGAGGCCTTGCTCGAGTCGCTGCTGGACGAGGCCGAGGGCGCCGACATGCTCATGGTGAAGCCAGGCTTGGCCTATCTCGACGTGCTGACGCGGTTGCGGGACCGCACGCCCCTGCCGCTCGTCAGCTATCAGGTCGGCGGCGAGTACGCGATGATCAAGTTCGCGGCCGATGCCGGCGCTCTCGATGAAGCGGCGACGGTCCGTGAAAGCCTGTTGGCCATGAAACGGGCCGGTGCGACCTTGATCGTGAGCTACTATGCGCACCGTGCCGTGAAGGACGGGTGGATCGGTCTGTCCTGACGGCCCGGGCGGGCGCATTGCCTCGCCCGAGAGGCGCCCCGCAGGCGGGTCGCTGCCCGATCTGCTGTGCTCCCCGCGGCGTGTCGGCGGTGGAGGCAACGGAGAGGCGGCGTCGGGCGCCCCCGGATTCGACCCCCCGGGCGACGACGCGGGTCACGTAACGTCATTGTCCGGGCCGGATGGCCGTTCACCGGCGGGGATGGGCATGGCCCTGTCGCGCAGCATTCGAGTGGCGACCCCGGTAGGGCTCGAACCTACGACCTGCCGCTTAGAAGGCGGCTGCTCTATCCAGCTGAGCTACGGGGCCGGGCGCCGGTGCAGGTCGACACACCACGGCCGGAGCCCGCGGTCAAGGGACGCGCCGGCCCGGGCCGGGGGCGCCGGCGAGGCGCCGGCCGGGCGCGGCCCTCAGCCGGCCGCCAGGGCGTGCAGCCGGTCGAGATCGACGTGGCGCTCCAGGTGGTCGGCGAGCGCGTCGAGCGTCGAGTCCAGGCCGGCCTCGTAGGAGGCGCCGGAAGGCGCCGCCCCGAGGCGGCCGAGCCAGAGGGCGCGCTGGCGGTCATCCGCGAACAGCCCGTGGACGTAGGTGCCGCAGACCAGGCCGTCGGGCGAGACCGCCCCGTCCGGCCGGCCATCCGCGAGCCGCAGCAGCGGGCGGGCCGCGTCGGGGCCGCGCGTCTCGCCGAGATGCATCTCGTAGCCGCGGAAAGGGGTCGCGTCCGGCAGGCTCACGCCCTCGGCCGGGGCGAGCCGCTTGTCCGGGGTCATCACGGTCGCGACGTCGAGGAGGCCGAGACCCTCGATCTCGGGCAACTCGCCCTCGATCCCGTGCGGGTCCGCGATGCGCGTGCCGAGCATCTGGTAGCCGCCGCAGAGGCCGAGCACCCGTCCCCCGCGGCGCACATGCGCCTTGAGGTCGATGTCCCAGCCCTGCTCCCGGAAGGCGATCAGGTCCGGGATCGTGGTCTTCGAGCCCGGCAGCAGGACGAGGTCGGCCTCGGCCGGGAGGGGACGGCCGGGCGCCACCAGCACCACGCTGACGCCCGGCTCCGCCCGCAGCGGGTCGAGATCGTCGAAATTGGCGATGCGCGGCAGCACCGGCACCGCCACGACGCGCCCGCCCGGCCGCTCCGCGCCCCTGAGCCCGAGCACGTCCTCCGCCGGCAGGCGGGCCGCCTCGGGGAAGTGCGGGATCAGCCCGAGGGCCGGCCAGCCCGTGCGCGCCGCGATCAGCGCCATCCCGTCCGCGAACAGGTCCGGATCGCCCCGAAAGCGGTTGACCAGGAACCCGCGGACCATCGCCGCGTCCTCCGGGTCGAGCACCGCCCGCGTCCCGACGAGGCTCGCGATCACGCCGCCGCGGTCGATGTCGCCGAGGAGCACCACCGGCGTCCCGCTCGCGCGGGCGAAGCCCATATTGGCGATGTCGCCCGCGCGCAGGTTCACCTCCGAGGCCGAGCCCGCCCCCTCGACCAGGACGAGGTCCGCCTCCGCGCGCAGGCGCCCGAAACTGTCGAGCACGCAGGCCATCAGGCGCGGCTTCCAGCCCTGGTACTCCCGGGCCCGGGCCGTGCCGACCCGGCGCCCCTGGACCACCACCTGCGCGCCGGTCTCGGATTGCGGCTTGAGCAGGACGGGATTCATGTGGACGGAGGGCGCCACGCCGGCCGCCCGCGCCTGCAGGGCCTGGGCGCGGCCGATCTCGCCGCCCTCCGCCGTCACCGCGGCGTTGTTCGACATGTTCTGCGGCTTGAAGGGCCGCACCCTCAGCCCCCGGCGCGTGAAGGCCCGGGCGAGCCCGGCCACGATCAGCGACTTGCCCACGTCCGAGCCCGTGCCTTGGATCATCAGGGTGCGGGCATTCATCGGCGGCCCTCGCGCGGGGAAAGCGCCGCCTTACCAGAGCCGCCGGCGGACCAGAAGCGCGCGACTTGAGCGGGCCCTGTGGCAGGATGGCCATAGGCTGCGGCCACGCTTCACTCTATCTTTGGGTGTAGTTCTGCGAACAACCCGGATCCGCGCCGATGACGAAGACCGCCCTCCTGACCGGCGCCGCCCTGGCGCTCCTCTCCGGCGCCGCCGGGGCCGCCGACCTGCCGCTCCGCGCGGCGCCGCCGCCGGTCTTCGCCGCCGTGCCGGTCTTCACCTGGACGGGCTTCTACGCCGGACTGCACACCGACTACGTCTTCACCGAGCGGCAGCGCATCACCACGGTCGGCAACACCGCCTTCAACCAGGCCAACGTGGCGGCGCTCCTGCGCACCCCGACCACCTTCGCGGAGGTCGACGGCTTCGCCAACGTGGGCGGCGGGATCGGCTACAATTACCAGTTCACGCCGGGCAACGGCCTCGTGGTCGGCGTCCAGGCGGACGTGTCCTGGACCGCGATCGAGAAGAACCGCGGCTACCTGAGCCCGACCGTTCCGGTGCTGGTCAGCACCTACAAGCACAGCCTGAACTACCTCGGCACCGTGGTCGGCCGGGCCGGCTACGCGTTCGACCGGTTCTTCGTGTTCGGCCTCGGCGGCTTCGCCTTCGGCGACGTGACGACGGGGGCGAACTTCTACAATGGCGGCCTTGCCCTGGCCTATACCGGCCGCACCAGCGACGTCCAGACCGGCTACGCCTATGGCGGCGGCATCGAGTACGCGATCCCGGCGGACAGCTTCCTGGCCAAGTTCAACGTGCTGAGCCTGCTCGGCTTCCAGACCGCCGCGGTGACCCTGAAGGCCGAGTACCTGCACTACGACCTCGGCCGCCGCAACCTGCTCGTCAACAACACCGGTCTTGCCGGCTCGCCCGGCTCCTACACCTCGCGCTTCCAGACCGAGGGCAACCTCGTGCGGGCCGGCTTCAGCTACAAGTTCAGCGGCCTCTGATACGCCATCCGGTTGATTGCGTCGCGAGGCGGATGTCGGATGAGCGGCAAGGCCGGGAGGGGATCAGAACTCGATCCCCTCCTGCGCCCGCACGCCCGCCGCGAAGTGATGCTTGACGAGGGTCATCTCGGTGACGAGGTCGGCCGCGGCGATCAGTTCGGGCTTGGCGTTGCGCCCGGTGACCACGACGTGGAGGTCCGGGCGCCGCGCGGCCAGCGCGGCCACCACCTCGCCGAGAGGTAGGTAATCGTAGCGCAGCGCGATGCTGAGTTCGTCCAGGATGAGGAGGCGCAGGCCGGCATCCGCCATCAGGCGGAGCGCCTGGGCCCAGGCGGCCTCGGCGGCGGCCACGTCCCGGGCCCGGTCCTGCGTCTCCCAGGTGAAACCCTCGCCCATCGTGTGCCACGCGACCTGATCCCCGAACCGGTCGAGGGCGAGGCGCTCGCCGGTCTCCCAGGCGCCCTTGATGAACTGCACGACGCCGACGCGCCAGCCGCGCCCGAGCGCCCGCAGCATCAGCCCGAAGGCCGCCGTCGACTTGCCCTTGCCGGGGCCGGTATGGACGATGAGGAGGCCCTTCTCGATCGTCTTGCCCGCCACCTCCGCGTCCTGCACGGCCTTGCGCTTGGCCATCTTGGCGCGGTGGCGCGCGGCCTCGTCGGTCTCCATCCTCAGCCTCCCTTCAGGACGAGCGGCAGCCCCGCCGCGACCAGCACGACCCGGTCGGCGATGGCGGCGAGGCGCTGATGCAGGCGCCCGGCCTCGTCGCGGAAGCGGCGGGCGAGGGCGTTGTCCGGCACGATCCCGAACCCGACCTCGTTCGAGACCAGGACGAGGGGGCCGGGATGGTGCCCGCAGGCCGCGACCAGCGCCGCCGTCTCGGCCGCGAGGTCGGCCTCGGCGAGGAGCGCGTTGGTCAGCCACAGCGTCAGGCAGTCGACCAGGACCGGCCGGCCGGCCGGGCTCTCGCCGAGCAGGGAGGGCAGGGCGCGGGGCGCGTCGCGGGTCTCCCAGCCGGCGGGCCGGCGGGCGCGGTGGTCGGCGATCCGCGCGCGCATCTCGTCGTCGTAGGCCTCGGCCGTCGCGACGTAGAGCCAGGGCGGCGGCAGCGCCTGGACGAGCCGTTCCGCGTAGGCGCTCTTGCCCGAGCGGGCGCCGCCGAGCACCAGGGTCAGGCGGGGCAGGGCCGCCGGTTCACTCGCCACCCGGGTTTCTCCACCAAGCCACGCGTACCCGTCGCCCGCGCCTATGGCACAGAGCCGGCGCGGGCGCGAGCGAAGCCGGCAATCCCGCGCATGCGCTCGGCGAGGAAGTCCACCAGCACCCGCAGGCGGGCCGGCATCGAGGCGCCGCCCACGAACACCGCGTGGATCGCCTCGCGGTCCCCGGGGTTGAAGGGTTCGAGCAGCGGCACGAGCCGCCCCGCCGCGAGGTCGTCGGCGATGTGGAAGTCGCCCACCCGCGTGACGCCGACGCCCGCGAGCGCGAGCTGCACCAGCGTCTCGCCGTTGTTCGCCCGCATGTTGCCCCGTACGGCGAGGAGGTGATCGCGGCCGTCCTCGCGGAAGGGCCAGCCGGGCTCGACGCGCCGGAAGCTGAACTCGAGGCAATTGTGGGCGGCGAGGTCCGCCGGCACGAGCGGCGTCCCGGCGCGGGCGAGGTAGGCGGGCGAGGCCACCACCGTGCGGCCGGTCTCGCCCAGGCGCCGCGCGGTGAGCGGGCCGTCGGCGAGCGGCCCGAAGCGGATCGCCACGTCCGCGCGCCCTCCGAGCACGTCGGCGAGTTCGTCCGACAGGTCGATCTCGACCACGATCTCGGGGTGAAGGGCGGCGAAATCGGCAAGCAGCGGGACGACCGCGAGCCGGCCGTGGGCGGTCGCCGCGCTCACCCGCACCCGTCCGCGCGGCCGGCCCTGGTCGGCGAACGCCCGCTCGGTCTCGTCGAGGTCGGCGAGGATGCGCCGGGCCGCCCGGCCATAGACCTCGCCCTCCGCGGTGAGGCGCAGGCTGCGCGTGGTCCGCACGATCAGCCGCACGCCGAGCCGGGCTTCGAGGCGCGCGACGATTCGGCTCACGGCCGAGGGCGTCAGGCCGAGCCGGCGCGCCGCTCCGGCGAGGCTGCCGGCCGCGACCACTGCCAGGAAGGCGCTCATCTCGCCGGCCCGATCGGCCCCGTCCCGTCCCATTCGTGAGCCTCGCGCACGGATCTCGGTCCCGCCCATCGGCTACCGCGCCGAGACCCGTTCCGCCACCTGATGTCGCGGAACGACGAGGATCATCACGATGAAGAGCAATCCCGCCCTGCTCGCCCTGGCCGTCGGGGCCTTCGGCATCGGCGTGACGGAGTTCACCCCGATGGGCATGCTGCCGCTGATCGCGGGCGATCTCGGCGTCTCGAGCCCGGCGGCGGGCCTCGTGGTCAGCGCCTACGCCCTCGGCGTCCTTGTCGGGGCACCGCTCGTGACGCTCGCGGCGGCGCGCCTCCCGCGCCGTCGCCTGCTGGTCGGCCTGATGGGGATCTTCACCCTGGGCAATGTCCTGGCGGCCCTCGCGGGCGGCTACGCGATGCTGGTCGCCGCCCGGCTCGTCACCTCGCTCAACCACGGCGCCTTTTTCGGCGTCGGCGCGGTGGTGGCGGCGCAGATCGTTCCGCCGGAGCGCAGGGCCGCGGCGGTGGCGACGATGTTCTCGGGACTGACCGTCGCCACCATCGGCGGCGTGCCGCTCGCGGCCTGGATCGGCGAGGCGCTCGGGTGGCGCGCGGCGTTCTGGGGCATCGCGGGAATCGGCGTCCTCGCCATGCTGGCGCTCGCCCTCGCCCTGCCGGACCTGAAGGCCGAGGCCGGCGCCGACCTGCGCGGGGAACTGCGCGCGCTGGTCCGCGGGCCGGTCCTCGCCGCGCTCGGCCTGACCGTGGTCGGATTCAGCGCGATGTTCACGGTCTTCACCTACATCGTCCCGATCCTGCAGGTCGAGGCGGGGATGTCCGCCGGCGCCGTCACCGCCATGCTGGTGCTGTTCGGAATCGGGCTGGCGGCGGGGAACTGGCTCGGCGGAGCCCTCGCCGACCGCTCGGTGGACGGCACCATCGCGGCGGCTCTGGCCGGGATGGTGGCCCTTCTCCTGGTCTTCGCCGCGACCTTGCGCGCGGAGGTCGCGGTCGCGATCCTGATCCCCCTGTGGGGCGTCGCCAGCTTCGCTCTGGTGCCGCCGCTCCAGATGCGGGTGATGAACGAGGCGCGCGAGGCCCAGAGCCTCGCCTCGGCGATGAACATCGGCGCCTTCAACCTCGGCAACGCGGTCGGGGCCGCGCTCGGCGGCGCGGTGATCGACGCGGGGCTCGGCCATCCCGCCGTGCCGCTCGCGGGAGCCGCCATGGCGGCGGCGGGCCTCGCCATGCTGGTGGCCCTTCGCCGGGACCGCCGTCCGCGCCCCGTCCCGGCGGCCTGCTGAGCCCGGATCGGGCCGGCCCGCGGCGACGGAAGCCGGGGCTCCTGCCGCGATCGCGCGCGGTTGCGGGTGCGATTGCGGGCGCGATAGCCGGAAACCCGCCCTCCGGCCGATTGCGCGCGGGGGGCCGAGCCGCTACCTTCCGCCGCGACGGTGCCTCGGCGACGAGGTGAAAAGGGAACGCGGAGCGGGGCCAGCCCCGGAAGCCGCGGCTGCCCCCGCAACTGTGAGCGGTGCGGGCCCGCCATCGGCCACTGGAGCGATCCGGGAAGGCGGCGGGCACGGTCCACCATCGCGAGCCAGGAGACCTGCCGTCACCCCTTCCTCTCGACGCCGCCGGCGGGGCGGCAGGAGTTCACCATGGTTGCTGCTCTTCGTGCCCTCGCTCCCGCCCAGACCGGCGAACGCCTCGTGGCGGTCTGCGTCGCCGCCGCTCTCGGCATCGGGCTGATCTTCGCGTCGGGCTTCTCGCCCGCCGTCGCGCTGCACAACGCCGCGCACGATTGGCGCCACGCCAACAACTTCCCCTGCCATTAGGGCGCGAGACCCTCGCGGACATGACCCGCGCGACGCCCTGAGGGCGCCGCGCGGTCTTCGCGTTGGCAGGATGACCGAGATGACGATCCGACTCCTCTCCGCGGCCCTGGTCGCGGGCTTCCTCGCCGCTTTCGTGGCGTCGGGGCTGCAATTCGCGCTGACCTCCCGGCTGATCCTGGAGGCCGAGACCTACGAGAACCACGCCGCTCTGGCCCCGGCGCCGGCGCTGATCGTGCGCGCCGCCCATTCCGAGCACCAGCACGGCGGCGGCGCCGCCGAGGCGGAGGAGTGGCAGCCCGCACCGGGCCTGCCGCGCCTCGCCTTCACGGCGCTCGCGACCCTGGTGACCGGCGTCGGCTACGCGCTCCTCCTCGGCGCGGTGCTGCTCGCCACCGGCCGCACCGTCACGCGCAGCGAGGCGCTGCGCTTCGCGATCGGCGGCTTCATCGCCGCGAGCCTCGCCCCGGCGGTCGGCCTGCCGCCGGAGCTTCCCGGCATGGGCGGGGCCGCGCTCGAAGCGCGGCAGGGCTGGTGGCTGGTGACGGCCCTCGCGACCGCGTCCGGCCTCTTCCTCGCGGTGATCCGTGGCGGGGCGCTCGCGACCGCCGCGGGGCTCGCCCTCATCGTCGCGCCGCATGTCTGGGGGGGCCCGCACGTCACCGAGAGCGGCGCGCTGCCGCCGGCCCTGGCGGCGCAGTTCGCGGCCCGCTCCCTCGCCATCGGCTTCGTCTTCTGGACGGTGCTCGGGCTCGGCTTCGGCTGGGCCTGGGACTGGGTCGCGCGCCGGCCCGAGGGGGCGCGATGAGCCTGACGCTCTACGTCTGCACCACCTGCCGGGCGCAGGCCGATCCGCCCGAGGGGCCGCGGGCCGGCGCCCGGCTCCACGCGGCGCTGTCCGAGGCCTTCGCGGGCGAGGACGTCTGCGTCACGCCCGTCGAGTGCCTGTCGGTGTGCAAGCGGCCCTGCACGGTGGCGGTCGCCGCGCCCGGCCGCTGGACCTACGTCTACGGCGACCTCGATCCGGCGGGCGCCGTCGCGATCCTGCGGGACGGCCTGTCGCGCTACGCCGCGGCCCCGGACGGGATCGTGCCCTGGCGCGAGCGTCCGGAAGCCTTCCGCAAGGGCGTCGTCGCCCGCATCCCCCCGCTGCCCGCATGACCCTCCTGACCAAGATCCCCTGCACGATCGTCACCGGCTTCCTCGGGGCGGGAAAGACGACGCTGGTGCGCCACGTGGTCGAGCACAATGACGGCCGCCGGCTCGCGATCATCGTGAACGAGTTCGGCGATGTCGGCTTCGACGGCTCGCTGCTGGCCTCCTGCGGCGTGCCGGGCTGCGACGAGGACGCGGTGGTGGAACTGCCCAACGGCTGCATCTGCTGCACGGTGGCGGACGATTTCGTGCCCGCCCTGAACAAGCTCCTGGACCGGCCGGAGCCGCCCGAGCACATCCTGATCGAGACCTCGGGCCTCGCCCTGCCCAAGCCGCTGGTGCAGGCCTTCAACTGGCCGGCGATCCGCTCGCGGGTGACCGTCGACGGGGTCGTGGCGGTGGTGGACGGTCCGGCGGTGGCCTCGGGAGCCTTCGCGGACGACCCGGAGGCGTTGGCGGCCCAGCGGGCGGCGGATTCCTCGGTCGATCACGACAACCCCTTGGAGGAGGTGTTCGAGGATCAGCTCCTCTGCGCCGACCTCGTGGTGATGAACAAGGCCGACCTCCTCGACGCGCAGGCGCGCGCGGCCGTGCGCGCCGCCGTGGAGGCGCAGCTGCCGCGGGCGGTGAAGCTCGTCGAGACCGCGCACGGGGCGATCGACCCGCGCGTGCTGCTCGGTCTCGGCGCCGCGGCCGAGAGCGACCTGGCGGCGCGCCCCTCCCACCACGAGACCGAGGAGGACCACGACCACGACGACTTCGCCAGCGTGGCGGTCCCGGTCGCGGCGGCGGCCTCGCCGGAGGATCTCGCGGCCAGGGTGGCGCGGGCCTCGGACGTGCCCGGGGTGCTGCGCATCAAGGGGTTCTGCCCGGTCGAGGGCAAGCCGATGCGCCTCGTGGTCCAGGGCGTCGGCCGCCGGATCGCGCATCATTACGACCGGCCCTGGCGGGCCGGCGAGGCGCGGGACGGCCGGCTCGTGGTGATCGGCCTCGCCGGCTTCGACCGGGAGGCGGTCGCGGCGGCCTTGGCGGGGTAGGGTGCGGGAGGGCAGGGGGCGGGACGCCCCCTGCCGGGGGCCCGGGGCTGCCCCCGGGCCTTGAGGAGGGGAGCCATGTCGGAGCCCGCGTCGCGGCGCTGGACGGTGCCGGAATTCTTCGCCTGGCAGGAGCGCCGGGAGGCGCGCGACGACCTGGTCGGCGGCGTCCCGGTCCGCGTGATGACGGGCGCCCGCGACCCCGACGCCCTCACGGCGGCCTCCCCGCGCCTCGTCCGCGGGGCGCAGCCGTCCGGCGGGGCCTGATGCATCTCCTGCGCGTCGATTCGGTCTCGCTCGACGAGGGCGAGGCGGCGGTGGATCCGGGCCAGTCGCCCGGGGACGTGGTGGCCCTGTCCTTCACGGATTCGGACCTCGCCGGCCTCGCGGCCGCGCAGGCGGAGGCGGGCCGCGCCGCGGCGATGCCGAGCCTGCGGCTCGCCAAGCTGGCGCGGCTGCGCCACCCCCTCTCGGTCGACCTCTACGCCGAGCAGGTGGTGGCGCGGGCGCGGTTCGTGGTCGTGCGCTGCCTCGGCGGACTCGATTACTGGCGCTACGGCGTCGAGCGGGTCGCGCAGGTCTGCCGGGCCGGCGGCATCCCGCTCGCAATCCTGCCAGGCGACGACCGGCCGGATCCGCGGCTCGCCGCCTTCGGCACGGTCCCGGCCGAGCTGCGCGAGACCCTCGACGCCTATTTCCGCGCCGGCGGGCCCGAGAACCTGCGCCGGATGCTGCTGCGGATCGCGGGCGAGCTCGGCGCGCCGGTGCGGGCGGAGCCGCCGCGGCCGCTGCCGCGGGGCTTCGTGTGGTGCCCCGGCTGCGGGATGACGGAGCCCTCGCGCCTGCCGGCCGCGTGGCCGGGCGCGGCGACGGCCCTCGTGCTGGTCTACCGCTCGGCCGTGCTCGGGGGGGATGCGGCCCCGGCCGCCGCGCTGGCGGCGGCCCTGCACGCGGAGGGGCTCGCGCCCGTCGTCGTCGCGGTGTCGAGCCTGAAGGACCCGGAGGCGGTCGCCGCCCTGCGGGAGGCGATCGTGGCCCGCCCGCCCGCCATCGTGGTGGCGGCCACCGCCTTCTCGGCGCGGGAGGACGCGCGCTTCGTGCTCGACGCGGCCGCCTGCCCGGTGATCCAGGCCTTCACCGTCGGGGCGCCGCGCGCGGCCTGGGCGGCCTCGGGGCGGGGGCTCGGCGCCGCCGACCTCGCCATGCAGGTGGCGCTGCCGGAATTCGACGGCCGCCTCGCCGGATATCCGATCAGCTTCAAGGAGGAGGTGTCCGAGAGCGAGGGCTTCACGCAGCGCCGGGCCATCCCGGATTTCGCCGGCTGCGCGGCCCTCGCCGCGCGGGCGGCCGCCTGGGTCCGGCTCGCGCGCCGGAAGCCGGCGGAGCGGCGCCTCGCGCTGGTCCTGTCCGACTACCCGGCGCGGGGAGGGCGGGCGGGCTTCGCGGTCGGCCTCGACACCCCGGCGAGCGCCGTCGCGATCCTCGACCTGCTGGCGCGGGAGGGCTACGCGGTCGGGCCGCGCCCGGCGCCGGGGGCGCTGATGCGGCGCCTCACCGAGGAGGCGCCCGCCCTGGCGGTGCCGCTCGGCGCCTATCGGGCCTGGCTCGCGCGGCTGCCGGCGCCGTCGCGCGAGGCGCTCGCGGCCGCCTGGGGCGAGCCCGAGCAGGATCCGGCGCTGCGGGAGGGGGCCTTCCGGTTCCGCGCCGCCCGGATCGGGCAGGTGCTCGTGGCGCTGCAGCCGGACCGGGGACGGGCGGCCGGCGATCCCGAATCCCGCAAGGCGGGTTACCACGACCCGGACGCGGTCCCGAGCCACGCCTACCTGGCCTTCCACCTCGCGCTCCGGGAGCAGGCGGACGCGCTGATCCATCTCGGCACGCACGGCACGACCGAGTGGCTGCCCGGCAAGGCGGTGGCGCCCTCGCCCCTGTGCTGGCCCGCCCTCGCGGTCGGGGCGCTGCCGGTGATCTACCCCTTCATCGTCGACGATCCCGGCGAGGCGGCGCCGGCCAAGCGCCGGCTCGGGGCGGTGACGATCGGGCACCTCACGCCCGAGACCGCCGCGGCCGGGCTCGACCCGCAGGCCGCGGCCCTGAGGGAGCTCGTGGAGGAATACGCGACGGCGAGCGTCCTCGACCCGCGCCGGGCCGGGCTGATCGCGCGCGGCATCCTGGAGCGGGCCGACGAGGCGGGGCTGCTCGACGCGGCCGGGATCGACCGGGCGACCCCGATGGAGGAGGCGCTGCCCGCCCTCGACGCGCATCTGTGCGACCTCGCCGAGGTGACGATCCGGGACGGGCTGCACGTGTTCGGGCAGGCGCCGGCGGGCCGCGAATGCTGCGCCGAGGGCGAGCGGGCGGGATTGCTCGCGGCGCTCGACGGGCGCTTCGTGCCGCCGGGGCCGGCGGGCTCGCCCTCGCGCGGGCGCGCGGACGTGCTGCCGACCGGGCGCAACCTCACCACCCTCGACCCGCGGGCCCTGCCGACCCGGGCGGCGTCCCTGCTCGGCGAGAGGGCCGCCGCCGAGGTGGTGCGGCGCTACCTGCAGGACGAGGGCGAGTACCCGGCGCGGATCGTGATGGACCTGTGGGCCTCGCCGACCCTGCGGACGGGGGGCGAGGACGTGGCGCACGCCCTCGCGCTGATGGGGGTGCGCCCGACCTGGGACCATGCCTCGACGCGGGTGACCGGGTTCGAGGTGCTGCCGCTCGCCCTCCTCGACCGGCCGCGCATCGACGTGGCGGTGCGGGTCTCGGGCGCCTTCCGCGACACGTTCCCGGAGGCGCTGGCGCTCCTCGACCAAGCGGCCCGGGCGGTGGCGGCGCGGGAGGAGGAGGATGCGGACAACCCGCTCGCGGCGGCGCGGCGGCGCGGCGAGGCGGTGGCCCGGGTCTTCGGCGCCGCGCCCGGGCGCTACGGGGCCGGGGCGGCGGGGCTCGCCCTCGACGGCGCCTTCGCGGGCCGGGAGGATCTGGGCCGGGCCTACCTCTCCGCCACCGCGCAGGCGGCGGGGCCCGGGGAGGGCGATTTCGCCGGGCTGGTGGCGGCGGCGGATGCCTACCTGCACGCCTTCGACGTGGCCGAGCGCGACCTCCTCGACGGCGACGCGGCGGCGGACGCGATGGGCGGCTTCGCCGCGGCGGCGGCGCTCGCCGGCGCGGCGCCCGCCCTCTACAGCCTCGACGTGAGCCGGCCGGAGGCGCCCCGGGCGCGGACGGCCGCCGAGGACGTGGCGCGGCTGGTGCGGGGGCGGCTCGCCCATCCGCGCTGGATCGCCGCGCAGCTGCGGCACGGCTGGCGCGGCGCGCAGGAACTGGCGCAGGGGCTCGACGCGCTCTTCGTGCTGGCGGCCACCACCGAGGCGGTGCGCGACGCCGATCTCGACCGGCTCTACGGGGCCTGGATCGGCGACCTCGCCACCTGCGAGGCGATCGAGGCGGCGAATCCGGCCGCGGCGCGGGCGATCCTCGACCGGTTCGAGGATCTGCGCCGTCGCGGGCTGTGGCGGAGCCGGCGCAACTCGCTCGCCGCCCTGGACCCCGCATCCCGGGAGGCGGCGGAATGAACCCGGCCCCCCGCCGCGGCTGGTGCCCCGGTGTCGCCCGGCCGATGCCGACGGGGGACGGGCTGCTGGTGCGCGTCCACCCGCCGGCCGGCCGGCTCACCGCCGCCCAGGCCCTGGCCGTGGCCGAGGGCGCGCGGGCCTTCGGCAACGGCCTGATCGACGTGACGGCGCGCGGCAACCTGCAGGTGCGGGGCGTCGGCGCCGAGACCCATCCGGGCCTCGCCGCGCGGCTCGACGCGGCCGGGCTCGGCGACCGGCGGCGGGATGGCGGGCCGCAGCGGCTCACCCTCGCCTCGCCCCTCGCCGCGCGGGAGGACGGGCTCGCCGCGGTGATCGCGGCCCTGGAGGAGGCCGGGCTGCGCGTGGCCGGGCTGCCGGCGAAGACGCTCGTGGCCGTGGAGGCCGATGCCTGGGGGGTCGGGCCGGTCGAGGCGGATCTGCTGGTCCGCCGGCTCGGCGGGCCGGATGCCGGGGCACCCGAGCGCTTCCAGGTCGGCCTCGGCGCGGCGGACGGCCTCGCCTGGACCCGGCCCGTCCCGGCCGACCGGCTCGTGCCCGCCGCGGAGGCGATCCTGGCGGGCCTCGCGGGGAGCGGCGCGCGGCGGATGCGGGCGCTCGACGCGCCGGCGCGGGGCGCGTTGCGCGACGCCGCCGGGCTCGCGCCGGGCCCGCCGCCGCCGGCCGCGCCGCCGCTCGATCCCGGGCCGCACCCGCTCGGGGAGGGACGCGTCGGCCTCGTCGCCGAACTGCCCTTCGGGCGCTGCGACGCCGACCGGCTCGCCGCGCTCGCCGCGGCGAGCGCCCGCGACGGGGACGGCACCCTCCTGCTGACGCCCTGGCGCGGCGTGATGCTCGTGGGGGAGGGCCCGCGGGCGGCGCGGAACCTCGCCGCGGCGGCCGCGGCGGCCGGCCTGATCACCGATCCGGGCGATCCAAGGCGGGCCATCGCGGCCTGCCCGGGCCGCCCGGCCTGCGCCTCGGGCGGCACGGCCGCCTCGGCCGACGCGGCGCGGCTCGCCGCCGCGCGGCCGGACCTCGCGCGGCGGGGCCTCACCCTGCACGTCTCGGCCTGCCCGAAGGGCTGCGCGCATCCGGCCGCGGCCGACCTCACCCTCGTCGGGCAGCCGGACGGCCGCTACGGGGTGGTGCTCGCCGGTCACGCGGGGGGCGCGCCGCGCCTCACCCTCCCTTTCGACGCGGTGCTTGAGCGGCTAAACAGCGCCGAGACCGCCACCGACCTCAGGCACGCATTCCGGGAGCCCGCATGAGCACGCGCCTCGACTATATCCGCGACGGCGCCGCGATCTATGCGCGCTCCTTCGCGATCATCCGCGCGGAATCCGACCTGTCCCGCTTCGAGGGCGCGGCGGAGCGGGTCGTGGTGCGGATGATCCACGCCTGCGGCATGACCGACCTGCCGGCGGACGTGGCGGCCTCGCCGGATTTCGCGCGCGCCGGGGAGGCGGCCCTGCGGGCGGGCGCCCCGATCCTGTGCGACGCGCGCATGGTGGCGGACGGCGTCACGCGGGCGCGGCTGCCGGCCGGCAACGAGGTGATCTGCACCCTCGCCGACCCGCGCGTACCGGGCCTCGCGGCCGAACTCGGCACGACGCGCACCGCCGCCGCGATGGAATTGTGGCGCGCGCGGCTGCCGGGCGCCGTGGTGGCGGTCGGCAACGCGCCGACGGCCCTGTTCCGCCTGCTCGAACTCCTCGACGAGGGCGTGGCCCCGCCCGCCGCGGTGATCGGCGTGCCGGTGGGCTTCGTGGGCGCGGCGGAGTCCAAGGAGGCCCTGGCCGAGGACGGCCGGGTTCCGTTCCTGATCGTGCGCGGGCGCCGCGGCGGCAGCGCCATGGCGGCGGCGGCGGTCAACGCGCTGGCGAGCGAGGTCGAGTGATGGACGCGCTGACCGGGCCGCCGCCGGCGCCCTCCTGCCCGCAGGAGCGCCCCCTCGCCGCCGTCACCGGCACGCTCTACGGCGTCGGGATGGGGCCGGGGAACCCGGACTACCTCACCGTGCGGGCCGTGCGCGTGCTGGAGCGCGCCCATCACCTCGTGCATTTCTGCAAGGCGGGCCGCCGGGGCAACGCCCGCACGATCGCCGACGCGGTGGTGCGCGACCCCGCGCGGGAATGGCCGCTCGCCTACCCGTACACGACCGAACTCCCGCCGGAGGACCCGACCTACGTGTCCGCGCTCGCCCGCTTCTACGACGAGGCGGCGGCCGAGATGGCGCAGGCACTCGGCGCCGGGCGGGACGTGGCGATCCTGTCGGAGGGCGATCCGTTCTTCTACGGCTCCTTCATGCACCTGTGGCGGCGGCTGAAGGACCGCTTCCCGGTGGAGGTGGTGCCCGGGGTGACGGGGATGTCGGGCTGCTGGACGCGGGCCGGGACGCCGATCACCTGGGGCGACGACGTGCTGACGGTGCTGCCGGCGACGCTGCCGGGCCCGGTCCTGGCGCGGCGCCTCGCCGACACCGATGCGGCCGTGATCATGAAGCTCGGGCGGCACCTGCCGAAGGTGCGCGCGGCCCTGGCGCAGGCGGGGCTGCTCGGGCGGGCGGTCTACGTCGAGCGCGGCACGATGGCGGGCGAGGCGATCGTGCCGCTCGCCGAGAAGCCCGACGAGTCCGCGCCCTATTTCTCGATCGTCCTGGTCCCGGGCGAGGGCCGGCGCCCATGAGGCCGGCCCCGTCCATGAGCCCGGCCTCATCGGTGAGCCCGGCCTCGTCCGCGAGCGCGCCTTCGGGGGGGGCGGATCCCCGGGGCGCGGCCGGTCCGGGGCAGCGCGCGGGCTCGGTCTGCGTGATCGGGCTCGGGCCGGGGGATCCGCGCTACCTGACGCCGGCCGCTGCGGCCGCCCTGGCCGAGGCCGAGGATCTGATCGGCTACGCGCCCTACCTCGCCCGGGTGCCCGAGCGGCCGGACCTGGTGCGGCACGCCTCCGACAACCGGGTCGAGGTGGAGCGGGCCCGGCACGCCCTCGCCCTCGCGGCGGCGGGCCGGCGGGTCGCGGTGGTGTCGGGGGGCGATCCCGGCGTCTTCGCGATGGCGGCGGCCCTGTTCGAGGCGCTGGAGGCCGGGGATCCGGCCTGGCGGGCGCTGCCGATCACGGTCGAGCCCGGGATCACTGCGATGCTCGCCGCGGCGGCGCGGGTCGGGGCGCCGCTCGGGGGGGATTTCTGCGCCCTCTCGCTCTCGGACAACCTGAAACCCTGGGAGGTGATCACGGCGCGCCTCGACGCGGTGCTGCGCGCGGACCTGGTGGTCGCCCTCTACAACCCGATCTCGCGGGCGCGGCCCTGGCAGCTGTCCGCGGCGCTCGGGCGCGCGGCCGAGCATCGCGGACCCGGGACGCCGGTGATCCTCGCCCGCGCGGTCGGGCGGCCGGACGAGGCGGTGCGGATCCTGCCCCTCGCCGAGGCCCGCGAGGCGCCCGCCGACATGGCCACGCTCGTGATCATCGGGGCCTCGGCGACCCGGCTGATCCCCCGCGAGGGCGCGCCGCCCTTCGTCTACACGCCGCGCAGCGTGGAGGCGGCGCGATGATTCCGCAGCCAGGCGAGCGCCTCCGCTTGGGTCGCCACCCGGGCGACGGCCGGGAGGGGCGGCTGGCGCACGATCACGACCGGCAGCCCGAGGCTGCGCGCGGCCGCGATCTTGCCGTAGGTGGCGGTGCCGCCGGAATTCTTTGTCACCAGCACCTCGACGCGGTGGCGCCGCATCAGGTCGCGCTCCTCGGCCTCCGCGAAGGGGCCGCGGGCCGTGATGGCGGTCAGGTCCGCGACCGGCAGGGCGTCGCCGACCGGCTCGATCGTGCGCACCAGGTAGGCGTGCTGCGGGGCCGCCGCGAAGGCGGCGAGTTCGAGGCGGCCCACCGTCAGGAAGACGCGCCGGGGCGTCTCGCCGAGCGCCGGGACGGCCTGCGCCACGGTCTCGACCTCGTGCCACGCGTCGCCCGCCACCGCGGCCCAGGGCGGGCGCCGGAGCGCCAGGAGCGGCGTGCCCGTGCGGGCGCAGGCCTCGGCGGCGTTGCGCGAGATCACCTGCGCGAAGGGATGGGTGGCGTCGATCACGGCGTCGACGCCCTCGGCGCGGAGCCACGCGGCCAGTCCCTCCGCTCCCCCGAACCCGCCGATGCGGGTCGCGACCGGCGCGGCGGCCGGCGCCGCAGTGCGGCCGGCGAGGGACAGGGTCGGGCGAAGGGAGGGATCTTCGGCGAGGCGGCGGGCGAGCCCCGTCGCCTCCGTGGTTCCGCCGAGGAGGAGGATGCGCATGGACGCCTTCTCGCCTGAGCCCGGCTCCCTGTCGATCCCGTCGCCCTGGCTCGCGGTGGTCGGGATCGGGGAGGATGGGCGGGCGGGGCTGTCGCCCGCGGCACGGGCCGCCCTCGACGGGGCCGGGCTGGTGGTCGGCGGCGCGCGGCACCTCGCGCTCGCCGCGCCGCTCGCGGCCGAGACGCTGGTCTGGCCGAGCCCGATGCAGGAGGCCTACGCGGCGATCCTGGCCCGGCGCGGCCGGCCGACCTGCGTGCTCGCCACCGGCGATCCGTTCCACTACGGGGTCGGGGCGGAGCTGGCCCGGCGCGTGCCCGCCGCCGAGATGATCGGCTTCCCGCAGCCCTCCGCCTTCAGCCTCGCCGCGTCGCGCCTCGGCTGGCCGCTCGCCGAATGCGCCTGCCTGACCCTGCACGGGCGCGCCCTGGAGCGGGTGATCCCGCATCTCCAGCCCGGCGCGCGGCTTCTCGCCCTGTCCTGGGACGGGACGACGCCGGGCCGGCTCGCGCGGCTCCTGACCGAGCGCGGCTTCCCGGATTCCCGCCTGACGGTCCTGGAGGCGATGGGCGGCAAGCGGGAGCGGCGGCGCGTGGCGACCGCCGCGCAGTTCGGCGAAGCGGAGATCGATCCCCTCAACACCGTCGCGGTCGAGGTCGCGGCCGGGCCGGAGGCGCGGCTGCTGCCGCTCGCCCCGGGGCTCGACGAGGCGTGGTTCGAGACCGACGGGCAGATCACCAAGGCCGAGGTGCGGGCGATCACGCTCGCGGCCCTGCGGCCGCTTGCCGGGCAGCGGCTCTGGGACGTGGGGGCGGGGTCCGGCTCGGTCGCCATCGAGTGGTGCCTGCGCCACCCGGCGAACCGGGCGGTGGCGTTCGAGGCGCGGGCCGACCGGGCGGCGCGGATCGGCCGCAATGCCCGCGCGCTCGGCGTCCCGGACCTGACCGTGCGGGAGGGCCGCGCCCCGGCGACCCTGCGCGACCTGCCGGCGCCGGACGCGGCGTTCCTGGGCGGGGGCCTCTCGGACCCGGCCCTGGTCGCCTGCGTCTGGCAGGCGCTGCCGCCCGGCGGGCGCCTCGTCGCCAACGCGGTGACGCTGGAGAGTGAGCCGGTGCTGATCGATGCCCATCGGCGCCACGGCGGGACGCTGCGCCGGATCGCCATCGCCCGCGCGGAGCCGGTCGGGACGATGCGCGGCTGGCGCCCGGCGATGCCGGTGACGCAATGGGCGGCGACGAAGCCGTGAGCGCCGCGTGGCAGGATCTCGCGGCCGGCGGATGCGCCGTCCGCGGCGTGCCCGATCCGCTCTCCGGTCCCGGCGGCGGGAGCGAGGCGTCGGGCGAGGACGCGGCCGCGGCGCGGCCCGCGCGGCCGGTCATCGCCGGGATCGGCTTCCGGCACGCGACCGGCTCGACGGAGATCGCCGCCCTGGTGCGCGACGCGCTGGCCCGGGCCGGCGTCGCGGCGGGCCGGCTCGGGGCGCTCGCGACGGCGGACGACCGGGCGGCGGACGCCGCCCTGATCGAGGCCGCGGGCGCGCTCGGGGTGCCGGTGATCGGCATCGCGGTCGAGGCGTTGCGGGCGGCGGGGCGGCGGGCGGTGACGCACTCGGCCAGGGTCGCGAGCCTGCGCGGCGTCGGCTCGCTGGCGGAGGCGGCGGCGCTCGCGGCGGTCGGGCCGCAGGGGCGCCTCGTCCTGGCGCGGATCGCGAGCCCCGGCGCCACCTGCGCGCTCGCGGAGACGGGGGATCCGGCGTGACCATCCACTTCATCGGCGCGGGCCCCGGCGCCCCCGACCTCATCACCCTGCGCGGCCGCGACCTGATCGCCCGCTGCCCGGTCTGCCTCTACGCGGGCTCGATCGTGGCGCCCGAGATCCTGTCCTGGTGCCCGCCGGGCGCCCGGCTGATCGACACCGCGCCCCTCGACCTCGACGCGATCCTGGCCGAGATGCGCGCGGCCCATGCGCGGGGCGCGGACGTGGCCCGGCTGCATTCGGGCGACCTCTCGGTCTACAGCGCGGTGGCCGAGCAGCTGCGGCGGCTCGACGGGCTCGGCATCCCGTACAGCCTGACCCCGGGCGTGCCGGCCTTCGCGGCGGCAGCGGCGCTGCTGGGGCGGGAGCTCACGGTGCCGGAGGTGGCGCAGTCGGTCGTGCTGACCCGCACGAGCGGGCGCGCCTCGGCGATGCCGGAGACGGAGCGGCTCGCCGACTTCGCGCGGACCGGGGCGACGCTCGCCGTGCACCTGTCGGTCCAGGTGATCGATCGGGTCGCGGCCGAGCTGATCCCGCATTGCGGGGCGGATTGCCCGGCCGCCGTGGTCTACCGGGCGTCCTGGCCCGACGAGCGCGTGCTGCGCGGAACCCTCGGCGACATCGCCGGGCAGGTGGCGCGGGCCGGGATCGACCGCACGGCGCTGATCCTGGTCGGGCGAGCCCTCGGGGCGGAGGATTTTCGCGAGAGCGCGCTCTACGCGCCGGATTACGACCGGCGCTTCCGGCCGGGCGGCGCGGTCCGGGCGGTCGGCGGGGAGGAGTGACCCGGTTCCCGTCCGATTCGTTCAGGCCAGGGTCTCGACCGGGTCAGGATCCTGCGATGAAGGGAGAGATGTGAGTCCGAGCGCCTCGCGGATAGCGGAGGCTCTGGCGGAGCTGCTCCGGCTGTCGGACGAGCCATGGCGGGCGATCGCGCCGTTCAGGCCCGGCAACCAGCCCGGCGCTCGTCGCGAGGACGACCGCACCATTCTCTCGGGCATCGTGCACGGCATCGCGAGCGGCTGTCGCTGGACGGACTGCCCGGGCGAGTAAGGTCCCTCGACCACGGTCTCCCATCGCTTCCACGGCGGGGCGCGCTCCGGCTTCCGGACTCTCAGGTCGGCCGCCATGGCCGGAGGGTCCGGCGAGGCCGCCGCCCGCGACGCGACCTCCGTCAAGGCTCCGCGTGCCGCCCCGGCGGACAATGAGGGCCCCGCGCCCGGGAGATCGGCGCCCCGCGCGCAGGTCCGACCGCCACGATCCACGTCCTCACCGACGTGATCGGCCGCCGGTGTGGCATCCGCCTCGTCTCCGGCAACGCCGGCGCCGTGAGGACCGCGCCCACCGTGCTGGCCGAGGTGCCGGGTCGGATGTCTCGGCCCATCGCCGACACGGGCGACGCCGCCGCCTGGCTGCGAGGTGAACTGCGTGAGCAGGGCACCGGCGTGGTCATTCCTGGCACCCGCGACCGCAAGATCCGGCTCGACACGCGGCGCGACCGTGACCGTTGGCGGGTCGAGGCGATCTTCTGCCGCCTCAGGGACTTCCGGCGCGTCGCGACCCGCTCCCACGCACCCGCCCGCCACTTCGCCTCGACCCTCGCCCTGGACGCCCTCTTCGCCGTCTGAGGCCGATTGAGTCTCGAGTCTCATATTTTTTGAGGTGCATCATCATCGACATGAATTAATAACAGAATTCAATTCAAGAGACATTTCATTATAAGTTATATATCGCAGACTACCGTGGCAATAATTGTCGATGAAAGCCTTCCTATAGCGCTCTTTAAATCGCTCATGGACTTTTTGCTAATGAGTCCCATAAGCTCCTCGAGATATATTTTTAGGTTTGCAACATGAGATTTTAAACGATATATTTATCTGTCGCCCGTTTTCTCGAATTTTCATATTACGCAATTGTCGTTGTAGACGAACGAGCTCAAGGATTATTTTAAACATGATAATATTGCATCAAGCATTTTCGTCATCAGCCCCGACGGCCCAGGTGGCCCACGTGCGCCCATAGGAGCCGCACAAATTTACTGCGGGCAAGCTCACTCGCGCCATGCATCAGGCCGAACCATGTAGGCAATTGCAAATAATCTACTGCTCTACAAAGCCTTCCTGCCAAGAAATGTTATCTACTTCGTAGCGATCGATAGAAAATCCATCTACATACTCCCTAAATCCTTCGATCATTGACAGTTTCAAGACGGCATCTTTAGCGCTTTTTTCGCTGCTGAATACGCCTATAAACTTGTACTCCTCCGTTCCTTCCAGCTCCCTTGTGTGATGAACAACAAAAACAGAATTCATAGCTCACCTCGACCTATCTCCGTATTTCCTGATCTGGTTGTATTCAGAGCCAGGACCTTTTGGATAATTTCCCTTTCCGTATCGCGCATCCATGACTCGATCTGCAAAATCTCGTCCACTTTCGCCCGGATTTGGCTTTTGTCCTTTGGCCCAGCTTGGAATATCTGTGGCGCGCTCTTTGCCACTTTTCTTGGAGAAGAGAGGCTCACAGATCTTACCTATAACCCCCGCCGCCGCAGCAGCAGCGCCAGCACATAATCCCGGATTGATCATACAAACAGCAGGTACGATAGCAGTCGGGTTAAGCCCCGTTGGGTCCGTCCACATAACCGGGCTCTGGCGAACGTACCCGTATAGGCTTACTCCGTCACCGGTAACGCGCAAATTTAACTCAGCCGCGCCCACTGCCTCCGCAATATCAGTGCTGCTTTCCAGCCCGAACGCGCTTTGCAACAAGAAGCCGCTCTGGCGAGGCGTGGCAAGCGCCGATATCTGCGGTCCCTGGTTGAGCCCCAGCGGATCGGGTTGGGTGTACCGTCCTGTCGTGGCATCGTAGTGCCGGTTCCAGTTGTAGGCCAGCCCGGCCTCCAGCTGGAACCACTGCCCCGGGAACCGCATCGACAGCGCCGCAGGGCCCGTCAGCGACGACACCGCCCCGAACGGCTCGTACACCGCACGCCACTTCACCGCCTTCGTCGCGTCCGTCATCAGCTCCGGACGCCCCAGGTGATCCACGTGCACCCACAAGAGCGTCGGGCTCCCCGCGCCCGCCGAACTGTCCACCACCGCCACCGGGATGTCGCCCGCCCAGACGTATTCCCGCACCGCCTGGCCCGCCCCGTCCGTCTCCGCCAGCACGTGGTCCCAGACATCGTGGATCAGGTGCTGCGTCCCCGACGGCGTGCTGTTCACCACCTGGCGCACCGACAGACGGTTCTTGCCGTCGTAGAGGTAATTGGCTTTCACCACCCCGCCGACCGTCACCTGCGCGATCCGGCCCGCATCGCTGATCGCGTAGGCGTAGGCCGTGCCCGCGCGCGTGTCCCCGGTCAGGTTCCCGGCCGCATCATAGAGGAACGAGCGCACCGCCGTCCCGCCCTGGCCGACCCCGCTCAGCCGGTTCGACCCGCCCGGGTAGGCGTAGGTCTGCGTGTCAACGGGCTTCGAACCTTCCGCAATTTCGGGCGCGCAATTTTCCTCAGATCGGCGGGCTCGGCGGTCAGGCGATGCCGAGGTGAGCACCTCCATTCTTGGGCGGGCGTCCGCGCCGACGCGGAGGCGGGGCGAGCGGCGGAGCCTGCAGGGCTGCCTTCGAGCGGATGTGCTCGGGCATGAGCGCGGTGTGCTGGCGCAGCCGGTAGCTTGAGCCCTCGATCTGCACCACCACGGCGTGGTGAAGCAACCGGTCCAGCAGCGCGGTCGCCACCACCGGATCGCCGAACACCTCCCCCCACTCTGCAAAGCCGCGGTTCGAGGTCAGGACCATCGCGCCCCGCTCGTAGCGCGCGTTGACGAGCTGGAAGAACAGGTTGCCCCCGCCCGGCACCACCGGCAGGTAGCCGATCTCGTCCACGATCAGCAGCGCCGGCCGGCAGAAGTAGCGGATCTTCTCGCGCAACGTTCCTTCCCGCTCGGCCCGCGCCAGCGTTCCCACAAGGTCGGCCAGGGTGGTGAAGTACACGCTGCGGCCCGCCTTCACCGCCTCGACCCCGAGGGCCACCGCCAAGTGGCTCTTGCCGGTGCCGGGCGGGCCGAGGAAGTGCAGCACCTCGCAGCGGTCCACGAAGCCCAGCTCGGCCAGGGCCAGGATGCGGGTGCGGTCGAGCGAGGGCTGGAAGGCGAAGTCGAAGCCCGACAGCGTCTTGACCGTCGAGAGCCGCGCCATCACCAGCGCGGTCTTCACCCGCCGGCTCTCGCGTAGGCTCAGCTCCTCGCTCAGCAGGGCATCGACCGCCTCCAGCGCGCTGAGTTCGCCGCGCTCCAGCCGCCGCACGGTGGTGTCGACGATCTCCAGGGCGCGCGGCATCTTCAGCCCTACCAGCGTGGCCTTGATCCGCTCGACCAGTGGGGGGATCAGCTCGCCAGTTCCGCTCATGCCGCGTCTCCCCGGTCGGTCCTGGGCACGCCGGCTCCCGCGAGTTGGCGGGCTACGGCGTCGTAGATGGCCAGCGGGCGACGCGCGACCTGGTCGCCGGCGCGCCTGACGACCACCGGCTCGGCAGGGTCTCGTGGCTCGGGCGGGGGAGATCGCGGCCGCCGATGGGCTGGATCGACCTGCGTCAGCCCACGCCCTTCCAGGGGCAGGTGGCAGGCAACGAGCTCACCCGCCTCGTAGATGCGGATCTGATCGGCCAGCACGTGCACCTCCAGGGCGCGGCGGCGGGTGGTGTCGGGCACGCTGTAGAGATTGCCCGCCACCGAGACGAAGCCCTCGTGGGTGACGCGCCGCTCCAGGCTGAGCACGGCTTCGTAGGGCACGGGCGGCAGCGCCCGCAGCTGGCTGCGCTCCTCCGCGAAGGCGTCGGCGACGATCCGCTTGGTCGTGGCGTGCCGGCGGGCGTTGGCCACGGTGTCGAGCCAGTGCCGCAGCTGGTCGTTCAGGTCGTCGAGGTTGCGGAACGAGCGGGCGAGGAAGAAGTCCTCGCGCAGGTAGCGGAACGGGCGCTCGACCTTGCCCTTGGTCTTGGCCCGGTAGGGACGGCAGGCGCGCGGCAGGAACCCGTAGTGGCGCGCGAGATCGAGAAGGCTGCGGTTATAGATGACCAAGCCGTCGGGATCCTCGCCGATCACGGCGGTCTTCATGCGGTCGTAGAGGATCTCGCGCGGGGCGCCTCCAAGGGCCTGGAAGGCGGCGATGTGGCAGCGCAGGACCGTCTGCAGATCCTGGTGGACGACGAAGCGGGCCCAGAGATAGCGCGAGTGGCCCAGCACCATCGCGAACAGCCAGACGATGCGGGTCACGCCCGGCTCGTCGGCGAAGACGACCTCGAAGCGGGCGAGGTCGACCTGGGCCTGCTCGCCCGGCGGGGTCTCGAAGCGGCGCTCGATAGGCAGAGGAGCTGAGGGGCGAAGCAGGGCCACGGCTCGCTTCACGGCGGTGTAGGCCCCTGCGAAGCCGCGCTCCTTCAACTCGCGCCAGAGACGGACGGCCGTAAGCTGCGGGTAGGCGGCCAGGCGCTCGCGCAGGTAGGGCAGGAAGGCGTCGGTGGCCCGCGCGCGGGGGGATCGCGGTCCGTAGACGGGCGGCTCGAGGCCGCGGGCGATGTACTTGGCGACGGTCTTGCGGTCGAGGCCGAGCTGGCGGGCGATGGCGGTGACCGAGAGGCCCTGCCGGTGGAGGTCCAGGATCGTCATGAGTTCCCCGAGGCTGACCACCGCGCCGCTCCCTCCCGCCACGGGGACCAGCTTCGGTGAGACGGCCGCCGCGCGGGCATCCCGCCTCAAACAGGAGGCTCAGGGGCGGCCGGGAGGGTGGGGAAAATTGCAGGCCCACAAGTGAGGAGGATCCAACGCCCGCTCACACTGCGTACTGGTCGTGCCCGCCACCGTGCGCGTCTCGCTCAGCCGGTTGCCGACCTTGTCGTAGCTCCAGCTCAGGCTGCCGTAGGGGCCCGTCGCCGTCAGCAGCCGGGCCGCGTCGTCGTAGGTGAAGCGCTGCGTCTGGCCCGGGTCGATCGTGTCGTTGTTCAGCGCCATCAGGTTGAGCCCGTCGCCGACCCAGTGGTAGCGCGTGATCAGGCTCGGGCCGCCCGAGGCCTGGTCGAGGAACAGCCCGTCCAGCCGGTACTCCAGGTCGTTGTTCGACCACATGTTCAGCCCGTTGCCGAAGGTGAGGCCGCGCAGGCCGCCGAACGGGAAGTACCCCGCCCAGGAGGCGATCACCTGCTCGGGCGCGGTCGCGGACATCTTCAGCCCGACGGAGTTCACCCGGCCGAGCGCGTCGTAGCCGTAGGTGACCACCCGCCCCGACGGGTAGGTCAGGAACAAGAGCCTGCCGCTGCCGGCCGCGTCGTAGGTGTAGGCCACCGTGTGCGCGTGGCCGCCGATGGTGCGCACCTCGCCGGTCACCCGCCCGACCGCGTCGTAGTAGAAGTCCGAGCTGCCGGCCGCATCCTGCATCCGCGTGAGCCGCCCCCGGCCGGTCGGCCCGCCCGCGGTGTCGTCGTAGCCGAAGCTCTCGTTGAGGGCCGCGGTCGGGTAGGAGCGGGAGGTGAGCCGGCCGGCCGCGTCGGAGCTGTAGGTGGTGGTGACCCCGCGCGCGTCCGTCTTGCGGATCATCAGCCCGCGGGCGTCGTAGTCGTAGACGGTGGTGCCGCGGTCGGGCGAGGTCTCCTGGATGACCTCGCCGAAGCCGTTGCGCACATAGGTGGTCGCGAGATTGCGGGGGTCGGTGTAGGTGGTCTCCTCGTCCTTGGCGTTGTAGGCGTGCTGGACCACGCCCCCGTCGCGCTCGGTCTCGGTGACGAGGCGGCTGAGCGCGTCGAAGCCGAAGCCGAGAGCCTTGCCGCGCGGGTCGGTGACGGTGGTGAGGTTGCCGGTCCTGTCGTAGGCGAAGCTCCAGGTGCGGCCCTGGCCGCCGACCTGCTTGATGAGGCGCCCGAGCTCGTCGAAGGTGTTGGCGAGGCGGAACATCTGGGTTGAGCCGTCGGCCGCCGTGATGGTCTTGGCGGTGGCATTGCCCATGGCGTCGCGGGCGTAGGTGACGCTCTCGCCGAGGGTGTTGGTGACCTTGATCAGGCGGCGGGCCTCATCCCAGGTCAGGGTGTAGCTGGCACCGGCAGGCTCGGTGTAAGTGGCGAGATCTCCCGCCGGAGTGTAGCTGAAGCTCCAGGCGGTCTGCGACGGGCCCGGATTGATCGTCATGCCGGTAAGGCGGCCGGCATCGTCGTAAGCAAAGGCGGTGACGACGCTGTCCGGACCGGTGACGGAGGTAGGCTGTCCGCGGCCATTCCAGGCAGTCACGGTGCTGACCTGTCCCAGTTCATTGGTCGCTGTTTGGAGAAAGCCGTTGGAGTTGTAGGTGTAGGAAACCGTATCGCCGGGTCCGGGCAAGGGTCCGTCGACGGAGGTGAGCAGCCCGGTCGTCGCATAGCCATAGGTCCAGGCCCGCACGCGTCCATTGGTGGAGAACGGGACCGTTTGAGACGTCGTGTCCGTCTGGGTGACTTGGGTCAGTTGCCCCGTGGCGCCGTAGGCAAAGTCGGTCGTGAGACCTGGCTCGACGGTTCGCACGGGCAGGTTGAAGGTGGGGTGCCACAGAATCGTCGTCGTGGAGACCTGCGGGGTTCCGGATCCGCGCGTGATCGAGGTGGGCCGGCCGAGCGCGTCGCGCACGTACGCCGTGACCCGCCCTTCCTCATCGGTCTCGGTTGCGATGAACTTGTTCGTATCATACGTGATGCGACGGGTGCTCGCGACGCAATTCGCGCTCGGCTGACCATCGATGGACACCAGACGTACGTCGCCCTCGCCCGTGCGCGTGAAATTGTATACCTCGGCTTTTCCGAGAGGATTGATGACCGTCGTGGTCGGAGAGGAGGCCGTGCCTCCGAAGCTCAAGCTGTACGTCTGATTCGATCCCGCATGCATCGACGCGGTGGTCCGACCGGATGCGTCGTACGCGAATGTCGCGAATCGCACGCCCCTCTCGTCGGAGATGCCCGTCAAGAGATTGGGAAATCTTGTGTTTTCATAGTGATAGGAAAACGACCCGGTGACGTGACCAGCCGCGTCGATCTTCTCGACCTTCGTCAGGCGTTGGACGCGTCCAACGGATGGGTTTGCCGGAGCAGGGTCATAAGTATAGCGAAGCTGACCGCCGCCTGGAAGGCCGATCTGGCTGATAGCCTCCGGCACCGGGCGTGATCCCTCAAAATCTTTGACTGCCGTTATATTATAAAATCTCCAGGAAATAGAGAATGCCCTGCCGAGGTTGTCGCTGATCGCCGCGAGCTCATCAGACGGGCCATAAGAAAAATTCAACTGATATCCGTCAGGCGATAATAAACTTATAGGCCTACCAATGATATAATTGTTCTTTTCATTAATGTCGCGGTTGAACGTTTTGAGGATCCATACTCTCCTGGACGGATCTGTGACACGCCATTGCTGCGAGGCGGCGGTCACATCGTTCCAGTTCGAAGGAGGAGATCCGACGAAGGACAGGCTGTATCCGGTTTGGACCACTCCCTTGGCGGCAGCGAATGATCCGTTCGACAGCGCGAAATCATGGGCGGTGCCGTCAGGAGCATGGATTGTCACTCTTCCATTTTCGCCGATGTGGAGCTCCATCATAAAATCGAAGCGCCAGCCATTTACGTCGCCGCGGACCGGGCCTCTCCACGACGACACATTTGTGATTTGTGGAAAGCTACGGTATGAGCGCCCAATATAGAATCTCCCATCCGATGTCGAGAAATCTGTCTTCTTCTCTAATTTTGAGCCTGACGACACCATGACTGGATTACCAACAACTGGATTGACGTTTCCTGTGTTGTTGGCAACACACTCCACGGGTTCGCGAATCGGTATAGGAACGCACCGACTGTTCCCGTAAGGCGTGTAGCCGTCCGGACAGCTGAAGCTGACCCAGGCCGGGAGCCTCACCCAGCACGAGTTGATCCCGCCTCCTGTCTCTTGAGGGCAGAGGTATTGGAAGCTTGTCCACCGACACCCTGCAAAGTATGGATTGTCGTCTGTCATGGATGGCACCAGTAATCTGCTGAAGCCATTGTCCATTCCGGACCATCTCCACTGAGCTGCGCACGCCGCCTCTGGCGACCCTGCGCAGGTACCCGATGCCCCGTCGCACCATTGCCCGAGAGGTGCGTCTTGTGCACGCACCACAACAGCGGAATTTCCTATAAGGATAATTATTGTTAGTATATATATGAGATTTTTACATTTCTGCTTATAAAAATGACGAAAATACGCCCTTCTGATGACGCTCACTGCAAAGCTTAAGCCGGCTAAGAATCTCATCGACATCGGCAGATCTCGGTAGCGAATCTTTCTGCCATGCTGAAGAGCGCTTCGTTGAGAGTCAATGACGCAAGGGAATGAAGCCTTCTGAGCGCTGTTCCGGAGTGTCTGTGCCCCGCGCCACGCCAGTCAACGGTCCACGGAGGCGAGCGCGTCTCGCAAGAGACGCATGCACCTTTCTCCTGCTCAGGATTTCTCCCGACGATTGCCGCGAACTCGGCCCGATCCCAGCTTCCGGATGCTGATCACCTTTCACAATGCATCGTCATGCAGTTGCCGGCGCACGTCGCCGCGATGTCAGACAGTATGGTCCGAAGAACGCACATGACGTGCTCGCGATCGCAACCGGTCACGGTGGAGAACTCGCGGAGGATGGTGCGCTCTGCGCCGTCGTGAATGGCTGCGGTCAGAGGTCCGCCACGCCGTCAGCAATCCATCGCGCGTTTCGACGCGCGGCGAAGCGGTCCTGCAATGCCGCCGCGCTGCGATGCGCGACCACGCCCGGCATCGCGCATTCCTCCACAGGTCGTCCCGGATCCTCCTCCGCACCCGCGAAAGCAAGAAGAAACGCCCACCGCCGAGGCAACGGCCACGCCAGAAGCCAAGCTGACCGGACGAAACCCCTGCGAGGCGGGGACCGCCTCACCCGACCCGCCGGAACGGCGCCGCGCCCGCCACCTGTCCCTCGCGGTCGAACACCACCACCTCGAGCGCGATGCCCGCGCCGCGCAGGGCGGCCGCGGCCGTCTCCCAGGCGTGACGGGCCACCACCTCCGCCAGGGGCAGATCCCGCGCCTGCGCGAGGCGCAGCACCTCCAGCGCCGTGTTCGCCCCGGCCGCCCGCGCGGCGAGGTCGGGTCCGCCGCCCGCCTCGGCGACCCGCGCGGCGAGCCAGGCGAGATCGACCGGGCCGGCCCGGGAATGCAGGTCGAGGAGGCCCTGGCCGAGCTTCGTCATCTTGGCGAAGCCGCCCGCCACCGTCACGCGCGGCACCGGGTGGCGGCGCAGGTACTTGAGCATCCCGCCCGCGAAATCCCCCATGTCGATCAGGCCCTCGGGCGGGAGCCCGTGCAGGCGCTGCACCGCCGCCTCGGAGGTCGAGCCGGTGGCGCCGGCCACGTGGGCGAGGCCGCTCGCCCGCGCCACGTCGATGCCGCGGTGGATCGTGTCGATCCAGGCCGCGCAGGAATAGGGCACCACGATCCCGGTCGTGCCGAGCACCGAGAGGCCGCCCAGGATGCCGAGGCGGGGGTTGAGGGTGCGCAGGGCGATCTCCTCCCCGCCGGGGATCGCGATCTCCACCACGACGTCCGGGGCGCGGCCCTCGACCTCGGCCAGGGCCGCCGCGATCATCCGGCGGGGCATCGGGTTGATGGCCGGCTCGCCGACCGGCAGGGGCAGGCCGGGCCGCGTCACAATGCCGATGCCGGGGCCGGCCCGGAAGGTCACGCCGGAGCCCGGGGCGCCGGGACGCACCGTCGCGAGGACGAGGACGCCGTGCGTCACGTCGGGATCGTCGCCCGCATCCTTGACCACGCCGGCGCGGGCGCCCTCCGCCAGGCGCTCGCTCGCCGCGAGCGCGAAGGCGGGGCGCAGGCCCCCGGGCAGCGGGATCTCGACCGGGTCCGGGAAGGCGCCGGTGCGCAGCCCCGCGAGGGCGGCCTTGGCGGCCGCGGCCGCGCAGGCGCCCGTGGTCCAGCCGCGCCGCAGGGGGCCGCTCGGGGGCATCTCGTCCATGGCCCGGGTGGTATCACCCGGGGGCGGCCGGGTAAAAGGCGGCGCGCCGCGTGCGCCAGGAGTCCGATGCCGTGACCGACCTTTCCGCCTGCGGCCCGCTGCCCACCCGCGGCCTGCTGATCGCCGCCCCCCGCTCGGGCTCGGGCAAGACCACGGTGACGCTCGCCATCCTGCGCGCGCTCGCCCGCCGGGGCCTCGCGGTGGCGGGCGCCAAATGCGGCCCGGACTACATCGACCCCGCCTTCCACGCCGCCGCGACCGGCCGCCCGAGCTACAACCTCGACAGCTTCGCCATGGACGACGACCTCCTCGACGCGGTGGCGGCCCGCGCCGCGGCGGGCGCCGACCTCCTCGTCGCGGAGGGCTCGATGGGCCTGTTCGACGGCGTCGTCGCCGAGACCGGCCGCAGCGGCGCCAACGCGGACGTGGCGGCGCGCTACGGCTGGCCGGTCGTGCTGGTGCTCGACGTCTCGGGCGCGGCGCAATCGGCCGCGGCGGTGGCGCTCGGCTGCCGGCTCTACGATCCCCGCCTCGCCTTCGCGGGGGTGATCCTCAACAAGGTCGCGAGCCCGCGCCACCGCCGCCTCGTCGAGGCGGGGCTCGCGCGGGCCGGGCTGCCGGTGCTCGGCGCGATCGGGCGCGACGCCGCCCTGGTCCTGCCGGAGCGGCATCTCGGCCTCGTGCAGGCGGAGGAGACCGGCGATCTCGCGGCGCGGCTCGACCGGCTCGCCGCCCTCGCCGAAGCCTCCCTCGACCTCGACGCGCTGCTGCGGGCGGCGGGCGGCCGGGTGCCCGCTTCCGGGCGTCACCGCCTGCCGGACCCGCCGGGCCAGCGGATCGCCCTGGCGCGGGACGCGGCCTTCTCCTTCGTCTACCCGCACATGACGGCCGGCTGGCGGGCGGCGGGGGCGGAGCTGGTGCCGTTCTCACCGCTCGCCGACGAGCCGCCGCCCCCGGATTGCGACGCCTGCTGGCTCCCCGGCGGCTACCCGGAGCTGCATGCGGGCCGGCTCGCCGCGGCGGGGCGATTCCTCGCGGGCCTGCGCGCCTTCGCCCGCGCGCGACCGGTGCACGGCGAGTGCGGCGGCTACATGGTGCTCGGCGAGGGGCTGGAGGACGCGGGCGGGCATCGCCACGCCATGGCGGGGCTCCTGCCGGTCGCCACCTCCTACGCGCGGCGCAAGCTCCATCTCGGCTACAGGCTCGCCGCCCTCCTCGGCGACGGGCCGCTCGGCCGGGCCGGGGACACCGTGGTCGGGCACGAATTCCACTACGCCAGCGAACTGACGCCGGCCGCCGACGCGGCCTGCGGCCTCGCCCGGGTCAGCGACGGGGAGGGACGCTCCCTCGGAATCGCCGGCCACCGGCTCGGCCGGGTGAGCGGCAGCTTCTTCCACCTCATCGGCGGGCGCTGAGCCCCGGCCCCGCATCGCCGGACCGTCGCGGCCGGGCCGGGAGGCCGTCGGACAACGCACCCGGCGCGGCGCCGCGCGTCACTCGGCGCAGCACGTCACTCGGCGCAGCACGTCACTCGGCGCCGCCGTTCGCCAGACCGGCGGGGCGGCTCAGCCTCGCGGCCGAGCGGACGATCGCCAGCACCTCTCGGCGCAGCTGATCGTCCTCGATCTGCACGTAGGCGCGCAGCACGTCGATGGCGCCCTGGGTGCTCAGGAACCCGAACACGTTCTCGTCGTTGCCCTGCGTGTCGCTCGGATCCTCGAAGAAGGCCGAGACCGGGACTTCAAGCAGCCGGGCGATCTCCCTCAGCCGCCCGGCCCCGACGCGATTCTGCCCCTTCTCGTATTTCTGCACCTGCTGGAACGTCACGCCCACGGCGTTGCCGAGCGCCGTCTGGCTCAGACCTTTCGCCTTGCGCAATGCCGTGATCCGGATGCCCACGAGGCGATCGACCTCTGTAGTCTGCTTAGGCATGTGTCCTCGACACTCTGTCTCAAACCCGCATCGCCTCCGGGTCCTTTCCGGACCCGGCCGCGCGGCCCACCCCGTCCCGCACGGCGCCGGGCTCGCGCCCCGCGCCGTGCGGCCCTGAACTCTCGCGCCCGCCGCGGGGATCCCGCCCGGTCAACACGCCGCGGCGCGGCGACAACACCGCGGCGCCGCCAAGACGTCGCCGCCAAGACGTCGCCGCCGATACCGGCCGATGGCAGCGCTGCCGCTCCGCGACCGGATGCCGCTCACCGCTCATCCTGGCCTCGCGTGCCAAGCTGCGCCCGATTGATCTGCCATGCAACCGGACCTGCGTCTACTCGGCTACCTGGAATTCCCAAGAGGAATACAGAAGAAAGATTACTGAGTTGGCCGTCGATCAACACCCGACGCGGTGCGGGAGTGGTGCGGCGCCCGGCCAGGCCGCCTTGATCGGGGCCGGAAAATCGCCTTCAGTCGCGGCCGATCACGGAACGGCCGGGTCCGGCCGCGGCCGCATCTGGAAGGAACTGCAGCATGTTCATCGCGATGAACCGGTTCAAGGTCTACAAGGATGCGACGGCGGATTTCGAGCAGGTCTGGCTCGGCCGCGACAGCCATCTCGGCGAGATGAAGGGCTTCGTGGCGTTCCACCTCCTGCGCGGGCCGGAGCACGAGGACCACGTCCTCTACGCCTCGCACACCGTGTGGGCCTCGCGGGAGGATTTCGAGGCCTGGACGCGCTCCGAGCAGTTCCGCAAGGCGCATAGCCGCGCGCCGGGCACGAAGCCCCTCTACCTGACGCATCCGCAATTCGAGGGTTTCGAGGCGGTGCAAACGATCGCGGCGCGGGCCGAGGCGGCCGAGTAGGTCCCGCGCGGGGCGTCCGGATCGCGGTTCAGGCCCTTGACGGCACAGATTTCCCGCTGACGACCGGGGCGGCGCCGGGGATCGCGCGCCGCTCAGGCCCGCGCCGCCCCGTCGAGTCGCGGCAGGAAGGCCGCGATCAGCCCGATCGCCGGCAGGAACGCGCAGATCCCGTAGACGAATTCGATGCTGGTGCGGTCGGCGAGTTCCCCGAGCGCGGCCGCGCCGAGGCCGCCCATCCCGAACGCGAAGCCGAGGAAGAGGCCGCCGACGAAGCCGACGCGGCCCGGTAGTAACTCCTGTGCATAGACGATGATCGCCGGCATCGCGGAGGCGAGGATTAGGCCGATCGGAATCGTCAGGATCACGGTCCAGACCAGGTTCGCGGAGGGCAGCGCCAGGGTGAAGGGGAGCACGCCGACGATCGAGCCCCAGATCACCACCTTGCGGCCGAAGCGGTCGCCGATCGGCCCGCCGATCACCGTGCCGACCGCGACCGCGCCCAGGAACACGAAGAGCAGCACCTGCGATTCCTGCACCGACACGCCGAAGCGGTGCAGCAGGTAGAAAGTGAAGTAGGACGTCAGGCTCGCCATGTAGAAGAACTTGGAGAAGATCAGCAGGAGCAGGATCGCGATCGTCGCGACGATCCGGCGCCGCGAGAGGGGCTCCGCGGCCGCCGCGGCCGGCCGACGCCGGGCCGCCCCCTGCTGCTGCGCGAGCCGCTTCCGGTACCAGCGTCCGATCCCGGCGAGGACGAGGCAGCCGGCGAGGGCGGCGAGGCCGAACAGGGCGACGCTGCCCTGCCCGTGCGGGACCACGATGAAGGCGGCCAGCAGCGGGCCCGCCGCCGTGCCCGCATTGCCGCCGACCTGGAACACCGATTGGGCGAGGCCGTAGCGCCCGCCCGAGGCGAGGCGGGCGACCCGGGACGCCTCCGGGTGGAAGATCGCCGAGCCCGTGCCGACCAGGACCGCCGCGACGGCGAGGCCCGGGAAGCTGGAGGCCGTCGCCAGGAGGAGCAGGCCAGCCAGCAGGAGCAGCATCCCGGCCGCGAGCGAGAAGGGCTGCGGGCGCCGGTCGGTGGCGAGCCCGACCACCGGCTGCAGCACCGAGGAGGTGAGCTGGAAGGCGAGGGTGAGGAGCCCGATCTGGCCGAAATCCAGCCCGTAGGCCTGTTTCAGCACCGGGTAGATCGCCGGCAGCAGGGACTGGATCAGGTCGTTGAGGAAGTGGGCGAGGCTCAGGCCCGCCAGCACGGCGGCTGCCGGCCCGGCCGGCCTGCGCGCCGCGCCCGCCACCCCGCCGTCCCTCGCCCGCGCATCCATGGCCGCTCTCCCGGTGATCCGGGGGCTTCTAACATCGCACCGGACGCGAGGATGCCGGGGCGGCTGCAGGGCCGGGTTGCGCGGGCGCCGGTCCCGGCCTTGCTCAGCTTGGCCCGTCCCGCCGGGGCGGATGCGCCCGCGTCCCATTCCGGCACGGACAGCCCGCAGGACCGAGCCGCCGAGGGACGCCGCCGCGTCCCGGGGAGGCTCAACCCGGAACAGCTGCCCGCATGCAACACGAACGGTTCACCCCTTTCGGAAGCTCCGCCGCCAGCGCGGCCGAGCGGCGCGCCATCTGGAGCGCGCTGCTGCCGCGCCGCCGCCGCGGGCTGGTCCGGGCCGCGATCGGCGTCGGCGCGGCGCTCGCCGAGTTCGGCGCGGTGCTCGGGACGGTGCTGAGCGCCCAGGCGGTCTATCACGCCGCGGTGCTGCACGCGGCCGTGCCGCTCGGCGCGGCCCTCCAGGTCGGGCTGCTGCTCGGCCTGCTGGTCATCCTGCCGAACCTCGCCCGGGGCGAGTACAGCATCGAGACCTACCTGGCGGGCGGCGTCCACCCGCGCCGCAGCGCGAGCCTGTGGCTCGCCGCCTGGGCGCTCCTCCTGGTGATCGGCTTCCTCACCAAGACGACGAGCGACGTCTCGCGCGTCGCCGCGGTCGCCGCCTTCGCGGCCGGGCTGCCGGTGCTGCTCGCCACGCGGGGCCTCTGCCTCTCGGCGGTGCGCCGCCTCGCCACGCCCCGCTCGGGATCGGTGCGGCGGGTCCAGCTGATCGGCTACGAGCAGGATATCGCGAGCTTCTACGCCAGCCACGACGCGGAGGCGCTCGGCGTGCGGGTGATCGGGGCGAGCTACCTGCGCGGCGTCCCGGCGGGGATCGCGCCGGAGGAGCGGCGCCGGCAGATCGGGGAGGATCTCGACCTCGCCGTCTCGGTGGTGCGCTTCCTGCGCCCCGACGACATCTTCGTGCTGGTGCCCTGGACGGAGGCGGAGGACGTCGAACTCTGCGTGGACGCCTTCCTGCGCGTTCCGGCCGCCCTCCACCTGCGGCCCGGCCAGGTCATGGACCGCTTCGCCGACATCCGGCTCGCCCGGGTCGGCCGGCTCACCGGCCTGAATGTCGGGCGCGCGCCCCTGAGCCCGGGCGAGGTGGCGCTCAAGCGCGGCTTCGACCTCGTGGTGGCGGGCGCCGCGCTGGTGATCCTGTCGCCGATCCTGGCGATGATCGCGATCCTGATCCGCCTCGACAGCCCAGGCCCCTGCCTGTTCCGCCAGAAGCGCTACGGCTTCAACCAGGAGGCCTTCTCGGTCTACAAGTTCCGCAGCATGCGGGCCGAGCCGGAGGGCGCGTTCCGGCAGGCCACCCGCAACGATTCGCGGGTCACGCGGGTCGGGCGCGTCTTGCGCCGCACCAACCTCGACGAGCTGCCGCAGCTCCTCAACGTGCTGCGGGGCGACATGTCGCTGGTCGGGCCGCGTCCGCACGCGCTGGCGCACGACCGCAGCTTCGAGCGCCGGATCGCCCGCTACGCCCGCCGCCACAACGTGCCGCCGGGCATCACCGGCTGGGCCCAGGTGAACGGGCTGCGCGGCGAGACGCTGACCGACGCCGACATGCAGCGGCGCGTCGAGCACGACCTCTACTACATCGACAATTGGTCGTTCTGGTTCGACCTCCAGATCCTGGCGATGACCCTGTTCGCCCGCAGCTCGTTCCGCAACGCCTATTGAGTTGCCGGGGGCCGGGCCGCCCGCCGTCGCGCCGGCGGTCGCCGCGTGAGGAGGGCGGATCGTTAAGGTTGCGGAGGCATGATGCCGCCTTCCTGCCCACGATGGGGTGCGGCCTTGTCCCTGCGTCTCCAGCTCGCCGTCGGGTCCCTCGCGGTCCTCGGCTTCGCCACGATCTGCGCCGTCTCGGCCGTCAACCTCGACCGGCTGCCGGCCGCCTCCGCGCCCCTGCCGCAGCAGGTCGCGGCGGTGCGGGCCCTGCCCGAGGAGCCGATGACCACCGGCTCGATCGCTGCCGCGCCGGTCCCGGCCCCCGTCGCCGTCAAGCCCCGCGCGAAATCCGCCAGGGCGGAGCCCGCCCGGGACCCGGCCTTCGATTCCGAGCGCCTCGTCCAGCTCCTCAACGCCGCCGCGGCCGGGACGGCCAAGCCGATCGGGCGCTGAGGCCGGCCCAGGCCCGGGCGGCGCGGCAGCCTTGATCCAGCGCAAGGAGATGCGAGCGGAGGCGGCGCATCACGGGGACGCCCGCCAGGAGGGGGTTGTCCATGTCCGCTTCCGCAACGATCCGCGATCCGATCCCCGCCCGCACCCTCACCAGGGCGGCCGTGGCCGTCGTCGTCTCGGTTCTGTTCAGCATCGCGGTGCTGATCTGCTACGCCGTGCTGGCCGTGCTCTTCAATCTCGGCGCGTTCGGGATCGAGGTCACCACGGGCATCATCAAGATGCTGTGCCTCACCGTGATCCTGACCTACCTCGCGGCGGGGCGCCTGCTCTGGTCGCGCGAGGCGCGCTTAGCCCTCACTGAGCGGAATTGATCACGACGGCGTGCAAACGTGATCACGACGGCGTGCAAACGCGCCCGGCATATGGCGCAGACGACCATCGTGAGGACGAGTAATCCGGCAAATGCGCCTTCGCAGCCGTTAATCCGATGGCGTCCGCCGCAACGGAACTCAAGATGATGGGAACGAAAAACCCAGCATACGCGTGTACCTAGAGCATTTTCCGACGAAATGGATGCCGGTTCGTCGCAGAAAATGCGGCAAGATCAAAGACCTAGAGCAGCACCCGATTGCAACGTGATCGGGTGCTGCTCTAGAGAGACGCTGGCGTTCGGGCTCGATTCCCCCAGGAGCTTGGGAAGCCACTGCTGCCGACGTAGGCGTTGTAGAGCGCACGCAGAACACTGACGTCAAACACTACCATAAAGAGCGACAGAGCCAGCAGTAATTTTGGTAACAGTTCTCGCGTCCGTCAATCCTTATATATCTTCAAGACGCTCTCATTGACAGCGTCTCGATGTCCTACTTTTGCCGAATTTATTGAGTTTGCAAAAATATGTTAAGCTACCATGCTGCTAATCTCAAATCGTATCGAGGTCGCGTAGATCGACCCAGCAGATACCCCGACGGCCACTTCTATATTCTTCAATGTGTCGTCGATTTTCCTGCTGTCGACCGGAGATTCAGAGTAGGTCTGTTCGTGATTCACGATCAGCACAAGTGCCATGACGTCCTCTTTGAAGCAAATAATGGCTTGATGCGTAGCGCTGCTTTGCACCTCGAATGCAACACAATCCATGCAATCTGCGACTCTACGATATTTCTCCGCGAACGCCGATTTTATTTTGGCAATCTCAGGTGGGTGCGAGAGATCAACCCGAGCATAACTAATTCGGTCATATGTTGAGATCAACGGTTGGTGCACGATCGATTACTCCCGCTCAGAGGATGTCGAGACGTCATCTCCGAATGATTGCAATTTTCTCTGATGCGCCACTCGTGGGCGCACCAGAATTTTGACGCATCGCGTCAATGATAGTCTGGATCTTTCCAGGTCCGCCATTCGTAATTGCGCACAACCGCGTAGTCCGGCCCTTGTGCTACAAGGTAATTTGGCGCGAGCGGCGTTTTACCCAATGGTGTGCAAATGACGTAGGTCGGTACTGCGAAACCTGTCGTGTGACCACGAAGATTTTCCATAATATGCAATCCGGTTTGAATTGGCGTTCGGAAATGCTCCGCCCCCCTGATCAAATCGGCATGATAGAGATAATAAGGTCTGACGCGGATCATAAGAAGCTTGTGAAGGAAATCCTTCATCACCTCGACACTATCATTAACACCTTTCAATTGGACCGATTGATTTCCCACCGGAATACCCGCATCAAGCAACCTTGAGATTGCGAGCTTGGATTCCTCAGTGATCTCTTTTGGATGATTGAAATGGATGTTGAGCCATATCGGGTGCTATTTCTTCAGCATATCGCACAATTCGACCGTGATCCGCTGTGGAAGCAGAACCGGAAATCTTGAGCCAATGCGTATTATCTGGATGTGGAGTATCGCCCGCAACCGCTTGATGACGTACTCGATTTTGCTATCAACTAAACTAAGCGGATCGCCTCCACTGAGGAGGACATCCCTGATCTGTTGGTTTGAAGCAATGTAATCAATACCCTGATCGAGTAAGCTTTTAGCCGTTACGATTGGGCCTACCTCGACGTGAACCTTGCGAGAGCAATGTCTACAGTAGACAGGACATAGGTTTGTTATATGAAAAAGAACTCGATCTGGATACCTATGCACAATGCAGTTTACAAGCGTTGCCCCTTCTTTCCATAATGGATTTTCAGTTCCTACTTCCGATCTGTGGAATGACTCCAGCTTCTCGATATCAAACACATCGTTGAGCTCTGCCAAGTTTGGCAGCTGCTGCAGGCGAACTGGACAATTGGGATCGTTTTTATCCATCAATGACAGATAGTAGGGCGTTACTCGAAAAACATACTTCTCACCCACGCGACCGAACACATCACGTTCTTCATCCGACAAATTGAGATATTCGTCGAGCTGACTTAGCAACGTGATAGAATTATTTTGATTCCACCTCCAATCATCCCAGTCATGGTCTCTATCGGTCCGCGTTACATTGGCTTTGAGCATACTATCATCTTTGTTCATCATCATCGCCATCACCTTTCAGTGTATTTGACAGGACTTGGTGTGGGTTTGCCAGCTAATTAGACACGACCAACGCTTAAAAAGGTGTGTGAGTCACGCACGTAATGTCTTTGCTCCCGGTACGTCAAGGGGTGGCGTTAAGGCGTTCTACAAAATTTCACATCGCCATGCAGGCGAGTTCCATCGTAGTCTCGACCTTTCAAGTGGGTAGCCACCGGGGCGGGTTGTGGTACGCTCCGCCGCCAAACCCCATTGGTACCCAAAGGTCAGAGTCATCGAGCCGAGGCCATGAATGAAAATGGGTAATGACCGCCGCAACTACTTGCTATTCCTAGTTACCTGCTCCGGTTTGGTGGCGACTGCGCGGGCAATGACGCTGTCATTCCTCGTCATAAAGCTTCACGAGTCCTTCGGACTTGGGTCAGCTATAATAGGCGCCTTGTTGGGTGCTGGTCCATTAGTCGGGGCCGTAGTAGCTCCATTCGCCGGATCGCTATCCGATCGTATGGAGCGAAAGCCCGTTCTGACGTTGACGCTATTCATGACAGCAGTGGCGCTTTTGGGGATGGCCGTTGCTGAATCCGTCTTGACGTTTTGTCTAGCGCAGATTGTGTCGGCCGTCGCCCTAGCTGTTTATGAACCTGTGTCGCGCGCGTTAATGAGCGACGTTTGCCCTGAAGAGCAGCGATTGCGCTTCTTCTCGTGGCGGTACACCACTAATAACGTTGGATGGGCTATTGGACCTCTGATTGGAGTCAGCGCCGGCGCTACAGCATCAATCCTGTTTTTCTCAGCAAGTTTTTTATACGCATTTTTCGCAATCGCTCTGCTATTGGTAACAGTTCCGTATAATCAGAGACATAATGTTTCGACAGAGGTTCAGCATACATCCGTTTTTTCATGTGTGAGGGCTGCCATACGCGATCCTCGATTAGCTTTCTTCGTTTTAGGGGGGACGCTTTTGATTGCGGTTCACGGTCAATACTCTGCGACCCTGGCGCCGTACTTGTCTACAAGTATCGAGAATGGTAATTCCATTTTTGCTTACCTCGTTTCGATCAACGGCTTCGTGGTTCTCCTCGGCAATCCCATAGCAAGAAGATTCATCGAGAGCGTTGGGGCACGTCATGCACTTGTGATGGGGTGCGGTTTGTTTTTTATAGGAGAGATCTCTTTTATGTTCTCCAACAATCTCTTAACATTCTCGGTTGCGATGACGATTTTTACGCTTGGGGAAATATTAGTCGTTCCGTCTGAATATATGATGGTTGATGACATCTCTAACGATCTCAATCGTGGTGGTTATTTTGGAGCACATTCATTTTCGACGATTGGGAATTTTATCGGTCCAACCTTAGGGGGAGTCTTGTTAGGCGCATACGGTGGAGCTGCAATGTTTTTACTTTTTTCCGCTTTCGCCGTGGCCAGCGCATTTTTCTTCGTTGTAGGGGCACGCATGCCGCCGCCGACCGCGTCAAAACGGGACGCGAAACCTCCCAGAATCGATAGCCCAATCTCTTCTATTGTCAGGACACGCTCTGCCTGAAGGGTCACCTCGGAGCCCGTACCTTCGCAGGATGACGAGTTGCTCACTTTTGCGAGTGGTCGCTCCCTGCCCTTTATGGAGCGGACCCAACATGCATTGATCCAGATGCAGACGGCTGCAAGTTTAATGGCAGCGAGGAAGTTGCCTGGCCGTCGGTCGTAGCGGTTGGCGAGATGTTCGGTCCCGGCAAGTGGTGTGACGGATCGAGGCCCCCGCGCGCCGGGCTTTCCCGGCCCCGCGCCCGCGGGCGCGGCGAGCCGCCGATCTCCGCCCCGCATCCGGCGGGGGCCCGCCCGCGCTTGACTTGACGCCCGCTCAAGTGAATGGGTGCGCCGACCTCCGCCCGGGGCGCCGCGTCCACGCGCCTCCGCGGCGGCACCCGCACAGGCGCCAAAGAAGCCCACCATGCATCGTTACCGTACCCACACCTGCGGCGCGCTGCGCCCCTCCGACGTCGGCGCGACGGTCCGGCTCTCCGGCTGGTGCCACCGCGTGCGCGATCATGGCGGTGTCCTGTTCATCGACCTGCGCGACCATTACGGCGTGACCCAGTGCGTGGTGGACGCCGATTCCGCCGCCTTCCGGGCCGCCGAGGCCGTGCGCTCGGAATGGGTGATCCGCGTCGACGGGCGCGTGCGCCGGCGCCCCGAGGGCACCGAGAACGCCGACCTGCCGACCGGCGCGGTCGAGCTCTACATCACCGATCTCGAAGTGCTCGGCCAGGCGGTCGAGCTGCCGATGCCGGTCTTCGGCGAGCTCGATTACCCGGAGGAGACGCGGCTGCGCTACCGCTTCCTCGACCTGCGCCGCGAGAAGCTCCACGCCAACATCATGAAGCGCGGGGCGATCATCGATTCCCTGCGCCGGCGCATGCGCGAGGGCGGCTTCTTCGAGTTCCAGACGCCGATCCTCACCGCCTCCTCCCCCGAGGGCGCGCGCGACTTCCTGGTCCCGTCGCGGCTGCATCCAGGCAAGTTCTACGCCCTGCCGCAGGCGCCCCAGCAGTTCAAGCAGCTCACGATGATCGCGGGCTTCGACCGCTACTTCCAGATCGCGCCCTGCTTCCGCGACGAGGATGCCCGCGCCGACCGCTCGCCCGGCGAGTTCTACCAGCTCGACATTGAGATGAGCTTCGTCACGCAGGAGGACGTGTTCCAGGCGGTGGAGCCGGTGCTGCGCGGCGTGTTCGAGGAATTCGCGGAGGGCTGGCGCGTCACCGGGACGTTCCCGCGCATCCCCTACGCCGAGGCGATGCTCAAGTACGGCGTCGACAAGCCGGACCTGCGCAACCCCCTGATCATCGTCGACGTCACGCAGGAATTCTCGGCCGAGGCCGTGACCTTCAACGCGTTCAAGAGCGTGATCCGGGCCGGCGGCGTGGTGCGGGCGATCCCCGCCCCGGGTGCCGGCGCCCAGCCGCGCTCGTTCTTTGACAGGCTCAACAACTGGGCCCGGGGCGAGGGCGCGCCCGGCCTCGGCTACATCGTGTTCGAGGAGGAGGGCGGGGTGCTCTCGGGCCGCGGCCCGATCGCCAAGTTCGTGCCGCCGGAGGTGCAGGCCGCCATCGCCGCCAAGGCCGGCCTGAAGGCGGGCGACGCGGTGTTCTTCGCGGCGGGCGTCGAGGCCAAGGCGGCCGGGCTCGCCGGCAAGGCGCGCATCCGCATCGGCGACGACCTCGGCCTCACCGACAAGGACCAGTTCGCCTTCTGCTGGATCACCGACTTCCCGATGTACGAGTGGAACGAGGACGAGAAGCGGATCGACTTCTCGCACAACCCGTTCTCGATGCCGAACTACGACCACGACGGGTTCCTGGGCCTCGACCCGGCGGATGCGGAGACGATCCTGGGGATCAAGGCCTTCCAGTACGACATCGTCTGCAACGGCATCGAGCTGTCGTCGGGCGCGATCCGCAACCATCGCCCGGACGTGATGGAGAAGGCCTTCGCGATCGCGGGCTACGGCCGCGAGGTGCTGGAGCAGAAGTTCGGCGGCATGCTGAACGCCCTGCGCATGGGCGCACCGCCCCACGGCGGCATCGCCCCGGGCGTCGACCGCATCGTGATGCTGCTCTGCCACGAGCCGAACATCCGCGAGGTGGTGCTCTTCCCGATGAATCAGCGGGCCGAGGACCTGATGATGGGGGCGCCCTCCGAGGTCACGCCCAAGCAGCTGCGCGAGCTGCACATCCGGCTGAACCTGCCCGACAGGTCCGCCTGAGGCGGAGATGGGCGCGGTTCCGGTCATCCGGGAGGTCCGCGATGGCGACGAGGCGGGCCTCGCGGCCCTGTGGCGGGCGGCCGGGGTCGCCCGCCCCTGGAACGATCCCGGGCGGGACATCGCCTTCGCGCGGGCGGCCGCTCACGCGACGATCCTGGTGGCGGAGGAGGGCGCGCGCCTGAGCGCTTCCGCCATGGTCGGCGAGGATGGGCACCGGGGCTGGCTCTACTACGTGGCGGTGGTCCCGGAGCGCCAGGGCGGCGGGCTCGGCCGGGCGATCGTCCAGGCGGCCGAGATCTGGCTCGCCGCGCGCGGCGTCTGGAAGGTGCAGCTGCTGGTGCGGGCCGGCAATGCCCGCGCGGTCGGCTTCTACGAGCGGCTCGGCTACCGGGATCTCGGCACGACCTGCCTGCAGAAGGTGATCGCCCCGGCCCGCTGAGCCGGGCCGTGCTCAGGCCGGCCCCGGCTCCCAGTGCAGGTCGGGCGTCTCGGCGAACAGGCGCCGGTGCTGGCTCACCGCGTAATTGTCCGTCATGCCGGCGATGAAGTCCGCCACCCGCCGCGGCGTGCGGGGATCCGCCGGCCCGGCGAGGCCCGCGCGCCACTCCTCCGGCATCAGGCCGGGCCGCCCGGCGAAGACACCGAAGAGGTCGCGCACGATCTGGGCGGCCCGCTCGCGCACGACGAGCACGCCAGGGTGCCGGTACATCCGGGCGAACAGGAAGCGCTTGATGGCCCGGTCCGCCGCCGCGACCGGCTCCGAGAAGGAGGCGACCGGGGCGACGGCGAGGCGGATCGCCGTCGCGTCCGCGGGGGCGAGGCCGGCGAGCCGGCGCTCGGTCTCGGCGATCACGTCCTCGACGAAGCGGGTGATCACCCGGCGGGTCAGTTCGTGGATGGTGCGGGAGGCCTCGAGCCCGGGATGGAGCGCCGCGATCTCGTCGAGGAGGCCGGCCAGGAACGGCACCTCGCGCAGGTCCGCCAAGCCGAACAGCCCCGCCCGCAGCCCGTCGTCGAGGTCGTGGGAATCGTAGGCGATGTCGTCGGCCAGGGCCGCGACCTGCGCCTCCAGGCCCGGCTGCGTGTCGAGGGCGAGGTCCTGCAGGGCGTCGTATTCGAGGATGGCGACCGGGATGCCGTCGCGCGCGTAGCGCGGCATCGGCGCGCCGTCCGGGCGCAGCAGCGGGCCGTTGTGCTTGACGAGACCCTCGAGCGTCTCCCAGGTCAGGTTCAGCCCGTCGAAGGCGGCGTAGCGCCGCTCCAGCCGGGTGACGAGGCGCAGGGCCTGGGCGTTGTGGTCGAAGCCGCCCTGACCCGCCATGCAGGCCCGCAGCGCGTCCTCGCCGGTATGCCCGAAGGGCGTGTGGCCGAGATCGTGGGCGAGGGCCAGGACCTCCGCCAGATCCTCGTCGAGCCCGAGCGCCCGGGCGAGCGCCCGGGCGATCTGGCTCACTTCGAGCGTGTGGGTGAGGCGGGTGCGGTAATGGTCGCCCTCGTGATGCACGAAGACCTGGGTCTTGTGCTTGAGGCGGCGAAAGGCCGCCGAGTGCACCACCCGGTCGCGGTCGCGCTGGAAGTCGCTGCGGGTCGGCGAGCCGGGCTCCCCGATCAGGCGCCCGCGCGAGGCCGCCGGATCGCTGGCATAGGGTGCCCGCCACCGCTCGCCGTTCCGTCCCCGCACCGTCCCGCCCTCCGCCGCGACCGCCCCGGTTGCGGCCGGGGCCGCCGGTTCTTATCTTGCGAAGCACCATTTCGGCCTTTTCGCTAGGGCTGTCGATGACCGATATCACCCTGACCCCGCGCGCCGCGCGGCGGATCAACGAGATCATGGGCTCCGAGCCGCCCGGCTCCATGCTGCGCATCAGCGTGAACGGCGGCGGCTGCTCCGGTTTCCAGTACGCGTTCGACATCGCGCGGGACCGCGCGACCGACGACCTCGCCGTGGAGCGCGACGGCGCCACCGTGCTGGTCGACCCCCTCTCGCTGGAATATATGCGGGGCGCGACCATCGACTTCGTCAACGACCTGATCGGTCAGTCCTTCAAGATCGAGAACCCGCAGGCCACCGCCTCCTGCGGCTGCGGCACCTCGTTCTCCCTCTGAACTCGCGCCCGGAATCGACGTCATGACCCGCTGGACCCGAACGGGCATGGCCCGGACCCTGCTGCGCGCCGTCGCCTGCGCGGCGCTCCTCGGCGCCCCCGCGGCGCTCGCCCCCCTGGCGCTCGGCACCGCCGCCCGGGCCGCCGAGGGCAGCGCCGCCCTCGACGACCTGACGCTGCGCTTCGGGCGGACGCTCGTGAAGGTGCCCCGGCTCGAACTGCGCGGCACCGCCCTGTCCTCGTCCGACCTGAAGGCCATCCTGGATCCCGCCTCCGCCGAGCCCTGGCCCGCGCGCCTCAAGCGCCTCTCGGGCGAGAGCCTCGCCATCCCGCTGCTGCGGGTCGAGCAGGCGGTGGGCGACCAGGTCCAGGTCGTCGTCTACCGGGACGTGCTCGCGCGCCGGATCGCCGAGGGGCGGATCGGCTCCCTGGAATCGGCCGGGGCGGTGCTCACCGTGGACGGGCACGAGGGGAAGCCCGGGGCGGGCGCCTACGGCCGCATGACGGCGAGCGACCTCGACCTGACCAGCCTCGCGCGGCTCCTCAGCGAGCGGGGCGGGCCCGAGGCGGCGTCCCTGCGCATCTACGGCGCGATCACGGTGGACGACATCGCGCTCAGCGGCCCGAAGGGCGAGGCCTTCCGCATCGGTCACATCGAGGGCCACGATCTCGGCGGCCGCCCGACCGCGACGCCCTGGGGGGAGGCGGCGGCGGCGCTCACGGCCGGCGACCCCGCCAAGGCTCCGCCGGAGGAGCGCGGGCGGCTCGCCGGGCTGGCGGCCGACCTCCTCGACGCCGTGGCGATCGGCCCGTTCGAGATGCGCGATCTCTCGGTGACCGACCCGGGCGACGGCCACCCGACCCGCGTCACCCTGGCGCGCCTCGCCTATGCGGGCGACGGCACCCTGCGCTCCGAGGCGCTCAGCATCGACGGCCCGGCGCTGCGGGTGGCCCTGAAGGCGCTCAGCCTGTCGGGGCTCTCCCTGAAGCCGACCCTGGAGGGCCTGCGCCGCAGCGCCCGGGAGACCGTCGATCCGTCGGACCTGCGCCGCTACGCGCCGCTCCTCGGTCGGGTCACCCTGGAGGGTTTGACGCTCGACCTTCCGGCCTCGCCCGCCGCCCCGCCGCGCGACCCGGCGGCCCCGCCGGAGGCGCCCCTGCACTTCGACCTGCGCAGCTTCGCGCTCGACATGGCCGCGCCGCGGGACGGGATCCCGACCATGGCCCGGCTCACCCTCGACGGGCTCGCCTTCCCGGTGCCGGCCGACGCGGCGGGCCTCGCTCCCCTGGCGGCGCTCGGCTACAAGGACGTCAACCTGTCCGGCGTCCTCGATTCGAGCTGGAACGAGGAGGCGCGGGAGGTCTCGATCCGCGAACTCTCGGTGTCCGGCAAGGAGATGGGCAACGCGAAGCTCACCGCGACCCTGGGCGGGATCGGGCGCGAGGTCTTCAACCCGGACGCCGCGATCTCCTCCCTGGCGCTCCTCGGCGCCACCGCCAAGGCGCTCGCCCTCACGGTCGAGAATAGCGGGCTGTTCGAGCGCTTCGTCGCCGACCAGGCGAAGGCCCAGAGCCTCAAGCCGCTGGAGCTGCAGCGGGAGTACAGCACCGCGGCGCAACTCGGCATTCCGGCGGTGCTCGGCAATTCGGCGAGCGCCAAGGCGCTGGGCCAGGCGGTGGCTCGCTTCGTCACCAAGCCCACCCGCCTGACCGTGACGGCCGCGGCCAAGAACCCGGCCGGGCTCGGCCTCCTCGACGTCAGCACGGCGGCGAGCCCCGGCAAGGTGTTCGACCGCCTGAACGTGACGGCGACAACGGAGTGATACGCCGTCCGGACGATCACGTCCGGACGGCGCATGATCCGGGATCCGCTTGATCGAAGCGGATCCCGTCTCACACGCCTGCGCGGCGCCTGAGCGAAGCCCACATCCGCCATCCCGAAGGGATCAAGCGGATCACCAGCCCGCGCGGCGCCTGAGCGAAGCCCAAATCCGCCATCCCGAAGGGATCAAGCGGATTTGGTATGACAGGCCCGCGCGGCGCGTGAGCGACGCCGCCATCCGCATGGCGAAGCAATCCGTCGGATGACTGACGCGGGTGGTTGAGAGCAGGTCTACTCCCGGCACGCGACTCGCTGCGAAACGAGGATCATTGCGAGACGGATCGGCAACGACGCCATCCGCTGCCCGGGATGGAGTGCCGGACGATCCTCCGGCGCGCCCTGCGCGACCGAGCCGAACAAGCATCCCCATCGTCCGAGCCCGGCCCCGGGACGGCCGGCGCCGCGCCCCCCCGGCGCTTCCGGCGCGGTGGCCGTCCCATCCCGCTCCCCGGCCCATCATGCAAATGCATGATGACAGGTCGCGAGCCTGTGACAGCATCTTCGCATCATCAAGTTCCAACCAAGGGTTGCATATGGGCTCATTCTGAAGTACATTTCGACTTGGCAGCACATTCCAGCTGGAGATGGTGCCATGTCGCTTCTCACCCGACACGTGGCTCTCATATCAGAGTCGAAGCGCATTCGGACCGGAGACGTGATGCGGGTCGCCGCTGCATTGCAGAAACAGGCGATACGGGATCTCACGCCGATTTGGGGTCTTTCGGCAACGGTCGACGCATTCGATAAACTTGAGGATGTTCCTCTCGGCTACTGGCCCATCATTGTCATGGACAACATCGATGAGCCTGGCGCGGCGGGTGTTCACAAGGACGAGAATGGGCAGCCATTCGCACTCGTGTCAGCGGCCGATGCGCTCGATGGCTGGTCCCTGACCGCGAGCCACGAGGCGCTGGAGATGCTGGTCGACCCGTTCGGCAACCGCTTGGTCGCGGGCGAATCGCCCGCCCAGGGCCAGGGACGCGTGGAGTTCCTGGTCGAGGTCTGCGACCCGTCGGAGGCGGCCAATTACGGATATCGCGTCAACGGCATCTTGGTGTCGGATTTCTACACGCCGCGCTACTTCGATCCCGCGAAGGCGGCCGGCGTCCGGTACTCGTTTCGCGGCGTCATCTCCCGCCCGCGGGAGGTCCTTCCGGGCGGTTACCTGTCCTGGCACGATCCGGTCTCCGACCACTGGTTCCAGCTCATCGCGTTCGATGGGCAGCCGCGGATCCGCGACATCGGCAAGCTCGACGCCAGGGCCGACAGCCTGCGCGCCCAGATCGACCGCATCACGGAGGAGGAACGGGGGCGGGTGAACGGTCCCCGGGCCGCCATGCGGGCCGGCAGTGCCGCGCGCACGTCGAGCGCCGAGACGGTCGAGCAGAGTTCCCGCGTGGAGGCCGGACGCTTGCGGGCGCAGATCGAGGAACTGCGCGGAAGCCGCGCGGGCCGCCAGACCGAGCAGATTCGTGCCTCGGAAGCAGCCGACGGCCCCGAGGACGTTCTGGACTGCGGACCCAAATACCCGGTCTCGGCCGGCTGAGAGGGTGAAAACCTATCGGCTTCCGATGCACCTATTTGGCTTGGCGTTATCTCGAAGCATGAATCGCGAGAACGCACAGGCGTGGCACTCACACCTGTGCGGTATGAAACGACGAAAAATCAGCGTCGTGCGCTCGGCCGAGGCGACCGAGTCCCCGTCAGCCTCCGAAGGCGGGCCCGGCCGCGCCGGCCCTGAGCCCGGCGCGGATCCGGGAGCCGACCTACCGCTTCCGGTCGAGTTCGCGCATCCGACGATGCACGAGTTCGTTCAGGCTCGGCTTCCGACCGGGATCGTCCGAGGGCGCCCCGGTCGGTCCCGCCTCCTTCGCATCGGCAGGGGCCGTCAGTTCCTCGATGCGTTTGCGCAGCCGCGCGGCTCGCGCCACGCTGGCCGGATCGGTGCTGCTTTCCGTATCCACCATGGCGTCTCGCTGAGTTCGTCACCCTCACCGGAAACGGGGTCGGCAGGAACCCGTTCCCGATGCGCACGGTGCGTCCCCCCTCGCGGCGCCCGTCCCGAGCCGCCGCAAATCGCCGCGCCCGGAGAGAGGCTTTTCCGGATCACCCGCGGGCACGCCCCGATCGCCCCCCCCCTGTCGCGCCGACATCGACCGCCGCTCTGGCGGATCTACCGCGGGCGACGGCCAGGGCACGGCCAGGTTGAGGAGGTGAGGGGGCGAGGCCGCTCACTCGGAGGTGAGCGGCGTGCCGGCCTCGGCGGTGGTCTCGGCCGCGGGCACCGCGCCGCAGCGGGCCTGCGCCTCGACCACGGCGGCGGCCGTGATGTTGACGATGCCGCGGGCCGTCACGGAGGGCGTGAGGATGTGGGCGGGCTTGGCCGGGCCGATCAGCAGGGGGCCGACCGGCAGGGCGTTGGCCAGCATCTTGGACATCTGGAAGGCGATGTTGGCCGCGTCGAGATTCGGCATGATCAGCACGTTCGCCTCGCCCTTCAGGCGCGAGTTCGGCAGCACCCTGTCGCGCACCATCTGCGACAGGGCGGTGTCGGCCCCCATCTCGCCGTCCACCTCGAGCTCGGGCGCCCGCTCGCGGATCAGCGCCAGCGCGTCGCGCATCTTGCGCGCCGAGGGGGTGTCGAAGGAGCCGAAATCCGCGTGGCTCACCAGGGCGATCTTCGGGGTGAGGCCGAAGCGCCGCACCGTGTCGCCGCAGGCGATCGCGACGTCGGCGATCTCGGCGACGCTCGGGTCCGGGCGCACGTGGGTGTCGGCCAGGAAGTAGGCGCCCTGGGCCGTCACGATCAGGCTCAGCGCCGCCAGGTCCTTGTAGCCGGGGGCGAGGCCGATGATGTCGCGGATCACCCGCAGCTTGCTCTCGAACCGACCCTCCAGCCCGCAGATCAGCGCGTCCGCCTCGCCCCGCCGCACCATCAGGGCGCCGATCACCGCGGCGTTGGTGCGCACGAGCGTCCGGGCCGCGTCCGGCGTGACCCCGCGCCGTCCCGCCGCCTCCATGTAGGTCTGGACGTAGCTGCGGTAGCGCGGGTCGTCGTCCGGGTTGATGAGTTCGAAATCCGTGCCGCGGCGGATCGAGAGGCCGAAGCGCTTGAGGCGCACCTCGACCACGTTCGGGCGTCCGACCAGGATCGGCTTGGCGAGCCCCTCCTCGACGATCGCCTGCACGGCGCGCAGCACCCGCTCGTCCTCGCCCTCGGCGTAGACGACCCGGCGGGGATCCTGCTTCGCCTGGGTGAAGACCGGCTTCATGATGAAGCCGGAGCGGTGGACGAAGCGGTCGAGCGACTCGGCGTAGGCCTGGATGTCCGGCAGCGGCCGCTTCGCGACGCCCGATTCCATCGCCGCCCGCGCGACCGCCGGGGCGATGCGCAGGATCAGCCGCGGGTCGAACGGGCTCGGGATCAGCGAGTGCGGGCCGAAGGGCCGCGCCTCGCCGCCATAGGCGCGGGCCACCACGTCCGAGGGGGTCTCGCGCGCGAGACCCGCGATCGCCTTCACGGCGGCGGCCTTCATCTCCTCGTTGATCGTGGTGGCGCCGACGTCGAGCGCGCCCCGGAAGATGTAGGGGAAGCACAGGACGTTGTTGACCTGATTCGGAAAATCCGAGCGCCCGGTGCAGATCATCGCGTCGGGCCGCCGCTCCTCCGCGAGGTTCGGCATGATCTCCGGGTAGGGATTGGCGAGCGCCAGGATCAGCGGCTTCTCGGCCATGCTGTCGAGGTATTCGGGCTTGAGCACGCCGCCGGCCGAGAGGCCGAGGAAGATGTCGGCGCCCGGGATCACGTCCGCGAGGGTGCGGGCCTGGGTGTTCTGCGCGTAGACCGCCTTCCAGCGGTCCATCAGCGTCTCGCGGCCCGCGTAGACCACGCCCTCGATGTCCGTGACGGTGATGTTCTGGCGCCTCGCGCCGAGGGAGACGAGCAGGTTGAGGCAGGCGAGCGCCGCCGCGCCCGCCCCCGAGGTCACGATCCTGGCGTCCGAGAGCTGCTTGCCGGCGAGTTCGAGGCCGTTGAGGACGGCCGCCGCCACGATGATCGCGGTGCCGTGCTGGTCGTCGTGGAAGACCGGGATGTTCATCCGCGCCCGGCACTGCTCCTCGACCTCGAAGCACTCGGGTGCCTTGATGTCCTCGAGGTTGATGCCGCCGAAGGTGGGCTCGAGCGCCGCCACGACGTCGACCAGCTTAGTGACGTTCTTCTCGGCGACCTCGATGTCGAAGACGTCGATGCCGGCGAATTTCTTGAACAGGACCGCCTTGCCCTCCATGACCGGCTTGGCGGCGAGCGGGCCGATGTCGCCGAGGCCCAGCACCGCGGTGCCGTTCGAGACGACCGCGACGAGGTTCTGGCGGGAGGTGAGGGTGGCGGCCTCGTCGGGCTCGGCCGCGATCGCCTCGCAGGCGGCGGCGACGCCCGGCGAGTAGGCGAGGGCGAGGTCGCGCTGGTTGCCGAGCGGCTTCGTGGGCTGGATCTCCAGCTTACCGGGCCGCGGATTGCGGTGATAGAACAGCGCGCCGCTCTTGAGATCGTCCGAAATCGTCCCGCTCACCGCGTACTCTCCCTCGCATGGCGCCTTCGCGACGGCTCTCGCGCCGCGAAGCCGGGCCCATCCGGCGACGGACCGCCGCAGGGATTTCCTGCACCTCCCGAAGGTGGGGCGCAACCCTCGGCGCGCATGGCGGTCCGAGACTTCGCACGGGGATGGTCCCGCCGCTGATCCGGGCCGCCCGATCCTCATCCCGCCCGGACGGCCGCGCGGGGCGCGAATCCCGCCGGGAGGCGGACCGGAGACCCGGCTCGTCTGTTGATCGGGCGCCGGTTTTCGATGCAAGACGGTGGGGCGCCGATCCGAGATCTGCGTCACCTGCGGGGCTCTTCGTCCCGGCCGGAGCGCGGCCGCCTCCCGCGCCGATGGAGGTCCCTTGACCCGCCCCGTTCCCGAGCACGCCCCGCCGCCCGACGCCGCGGCGCGGCGCGCGGTGGCGCCGGTGATCTGCTACCCCGTGGGGGCGCTGCCGCCGCCCGACCTCGCCACCTACCGGGCGGCGCGGGCGGGCTGGACGCGCGTGGCGTGCGTGACGGTGCCGCCGCGCGAGGCGCGCGCCGTCGCGGTGCCGGCCGGCTGCTTCGCCCGGATCCTGTGCACGGAGGGAGCCCAGGTCGGCGACCTCAATCTGTGGTCGGCGCGGGATCTCGGCGAGCGCTTCTTCTCGGGCAAGACCCGGGCGCTGCACGGCACCCACGTCACCACGGGCCACCGGCTCTGGTCGAACCTGCCGCATCTGCGCCCGCTCGCGACGATCACGCAGGACAGCCTGGACTGGTACGGCTTCGACGCGGATGGCGGCGGCGTGCACGACGTGATCGGCACGCGCTGCGATCCCTACACCCACCGCCTGCTCACCGGCGGCACCTACCACCATTGCTGCCATTCGAACCTGACCCGGGCGCTGGCCCGGCACACCGGCCTCTCCGTCGCGCAGGCGGAGCCGCACGTCCACGACGTCCTCAACGTCTTCATGTGCACGGGCTTCACCCGCGACACGCACCAGTACTTCATGAAGGCGAGCCCGGTGCGGCCCGGCGACTTCCTGGAACTCTTCGCCGAGACCGATCTCCTGGCCGCGCTCTCGGCCTGCCCGGGCGGCGATTGCGGCGCGGAGCATTCGAGCGACGCGGCGCCCTGCCACCCCCTGGTGATCGAGGTCTACCGGCCCGCGGCGCCGCCGGCCGGCTGGGCCGAGCCCGCGCGCGCCGCTCCGGCCGCCGGGGAGGGCGGTCCGGCGGCGTGACCGGTGCCCGGCCGCTCAGGCGGCCCCGTCCGCCCCGCCGAAGAACACGTCCCGGTCCCGCTCGACCACCGCGTAGATGTGCTCGGCCACCGCGCGGACCCGGGCGAGGTCGCGGCTGTCGGCGTGCATCAGCAGCCAGAAGCTGCGCGTCAGCACCACCTCCCGCGGCAGCACGCAGACGAGGTCGGGGCGCCCGGCCGCCATGAAGCAGGGCAGCACCGCGAGCCCGATCCCGGCCGCCACCGCGTGGAGCTGCGCGATGACGTTGGCGCTGCGCAGCCGCGCCCCGATGCCGGACGAGACCTGCCGCAGGTAGTCGAGTTCCGGCGTGTAGAGCAATTCCTCGATGTAGCCGACGAAGCGGTGGCGCTCCAGGTCGCGCCGGCTCTCGATCGGCGGGGCGGCCCGCAGGTAGGAGGGCGCCGCGTAGAGCTTCAGCGCGTAGTCGGTGAGCTTGCGCCCGACGATGCGGCCCTCCCGCGGCAGGCTGAGGCCGATGGCGATGTCCGCCTCCCGCTTCGACAGGCTGAACAGCCGCGCCGTGGCGACGAGCTGGATGTCGAGGTCGGGGTGGCGCTCGACCAGACCGGTGAGGCGCGGGGCCAGGAACGTGCTGCCGAACCCGTCCGGCGCGCCGATCCGCACCGTGCCGGTGAGCCGCGCCGCCGAGCGGCCGACGAGGCTCTGCCCGTTGATGATGGCCGATTCGACCGCGTCCGCCGTCGCGGCGACGGCCTGGCCCGCCTGCGTGGCCACGTAGCCCGAGGCGCGGCGGTGGAACAGGCGCTCGCCGAGCTGCCGCTCCAGCCGGTCGATGCGGCGGATCACCGTGGCGTGATCGACCCCGAGCAGCCGCGCCGCCGCCGAGACCGTGCCGGCGCGGAAGACCGCCAGCGCGAAGCGGTAATCGTCCCACTGGCCCCCCTCCGGTTCCCGCATCGGCGCACATCCGTTCCGCGTTCACACCCATTCCGCCCGGCATAAAAGCAGGGCAAGCTGCGGCAAACGACAATCCAGGGAGCGAGCGCATGCGAGAGGTCGGGCACTTCATCGGGGGCGAGCACGTGGCAGGCCGCTCCGGCCGCCACTCGGACATCTTCCAGCCGATGACCGGCGAGGTGATCGGCCGCCTGGCCCTGGCCAGCGCCGCCGAGGTGCGGGACGCGATCGAGAACGCCGCGCGGGCGCAGACCGTCTGGGCCGCCACCAACCCGCAGCGCCGGGCGCGGGTGATGATGCGCTTCCTCGACCTCGTCGCCCGCGAGACCGACAGCCTCGCCGAGCTCCTCGCCCGCGAGCACGGCAAGACCCTGCCCGACGCCAAGGGCGACATCCAGCGCGGGGTCGAGGTGGTGGAATTCGCCTGCGGCATCCCGCACCTGCTCAAGGGCGAGTACACCGAGGGGGCGGGGCCGGCCATCGACATGTACTCGATGCGCCAGCCGCTCGGGGTCGTGGCCGGCATCACGCCGTTCAACTTCCCGGCCATGATCCCGATGTGGAAGTTCGCCCCCGCCATCGCCTGCGGCAACGCCTTCATCCTGAAGCCGTCCGAGCGCGATCCCGGCGTGCCGATGCGCCTCGCCGAGCTGATGATCGAGGCCGGGCTGCCGGCCGGCATCCTCAACGTCGTGAACGGCGACAAGGAGGCGGTCGACGCGATCCTCGACGACGACCTGATCCAGGCGGTCGGCTTCGTCGGCTCCTCGGACATCGCCCAGTACGTCTACGCCCGCGCCACCGCGCAGGGTAAGCGGGCGCAGTGCTTCGGCGGCGCCAAGAACCACATGATCATCATGCCGGACGCCGACATGGACCAGGCGGTCGACGCGCTGATGGGCGCCGGCTACGGCTCGGCGGGCGAGCGCTGCATGGCGGTCTCGGTGGCGGTGCCGGTGGGCGAGAAGACCGCCGACGCGCTGATGAGCAAGCTGGTGCCGCGGGTCGAGAGCCTGAAGATCGGCCCCTCGACCGATCCGAGCGCCGATTACGGGCCGCTCGTCACGCGGGCCGCGCTGGAGCGCGTGCGCAACTACGTGGAGATCGGCGTGCGCGAGGGCGCCAAGTTGGTGGTCGACGGCCGCGGCTTCACGATGCAGGGCTACGAGAACGGCTTCTACCTTGGCGGCTGCCTGTTCGACCACGTCACGCCGCAGATGCGCATCTACAAGGAGGAGATCTTCGGGCCGGTCCTGTCGGTGGTGCGGGCGAAGGACTACGCGGAGGCGCTGCGGCTGCCCTCCGAGCACGAATACGGCAACGGCGTCGCGATCTTCACCCGCGACGGCGACGCCGCCCGCGACTTCGCCGCCAAGGTGAATGTCGGCATGGTGGGCATCAACGTGCCGATCCCGGTGCCGCTCGCCTACTACACCTTCGGCGGCTGGAAGCGCTCGGGCTTCGGCGACCTCAACCAGCACGGCCCGGACGCGATCCGCTTCTACACCAAGACCAAGACCGTGACGGCGCGCTGGCCCTCGGGGGTCAAGGAGGGCGCGCAATTCTCGATGCCGGTCATGCAGTGAGGCCTCGCCCGGCCGGGCGCTCCGCCCGGCCGGGCCCGCGCCGCAAGCGTCCGCGCAGCGCCGCGCTGCGGACGCCCCCGCCTGCCCGCACCGCCAGAGCCAGCACCGGGAGAGTCTCGTGGGCCTGTTCACGCTGCCCGAGGACCAGATCGCGATCCGCGACATGGCGCGGAGCTTCGCGGCCGAGCGCATCGCCCCGCACGCCCTCGCCTGGGACGCCGAGAAGCACTTCCCCGTGGAGGTGCTCCGGGAGGCGGGGGCGCTCGGCATGGGCGGGATCACCATCCGGGAGGAGCATGGCGGCTCCGGCCTGACCCGGCTCGACGCGGCGCTGATCTTCGAGGCGCTGGCGACGGGCTGCCCGACCGTCTCGGCCTTCCTGTCGATCCACAACATGGCGACCTGGATGATCGACCGGTTCGGCTCGGAGCCGCAGCGGGAGCGCTGGCTGCCGGACCTCTGCCGGGCCGAGCGCCTCGCCGCCTATTGCCTGACCGAGCCGGGCTCCGGCTCCGACGCGGCGGCCCTGCGCACCACGGCGCGGCGCGAGGGCGACGCCTACGTCCTCGACGGCACCAAGCAGTTCATCTCGGGCGCGGGCGCGGTCGACCTCTACGTGGTGATGGTCCGCACCGGGGAGCCCGGCCCGAAGGGCATCTCGACCCTGGTCGTGCCGGCGGACGCGCCCGGCCTCTCCTTCGGGCCGAACGAGCGCAAGATGGGCTGGAACGCCCAGCCGACCCGGCAGGTGATCTTCTCGGGATGCCGCGTCCCGGCGGCCAACCGCCTGGGCGAGGAGGGGATCGGCTTCAAGATCGCCATGGCGGGCCTCGACGGCGGGCGGATCAACATCGGCGCCTGCTCGCTCGGCGGCGCCCAGAGCGCCCTCGACAAGGCCCTGACCTACGCGCGCGAGCGCCGGGCCTTCGGCCAGCGCCTCGACGCGTTCCAGGCCCTGCAATTCCGCCTCGCCGACATGGCGACGGAGCTCGAAGCGGCGCGCCTGATGATCTACGCGGCCGCCGCCGCCCTGGACCGCGGCGACCCGGATGCCACGGCGCGCGCCGCCATGGCCAAGCGCTTCGCCACGGATCGCGGGTTCCAGGTCGCCGACGCGGCGCTGCAGCTCCACGGCGGCTACGGCTACCTGTCGGAATACGGGATCGAGAAGATCGTCCGCGACCTGCGCGTCCACCAGATCCTGGAGGGCACCAACGAGATCATGCGGCTGATCGTGGCGCGGGGCCTCGTGCGGCCGTGACGGCGCGGTCACGCGGCCAGCGGGCGAACCCGGGCCAGGATCGCCTCCCCGGCCGCGCGGCGGGCGACGCGGAGCGCTTGCGCATCATTCCGCCGGCCGGTCCCGGCCGGTGCCGAAGGGGTCACCGGTTCGGCGGCGAAAATGATGCAAGAACAAGAGCTAAGCGGAGTTGCCCGGCGCAGCTCTGCTTAAGAGGGAGACGCCTTCGGAACGGCCCAATCGCGCTGAGCGTCGAGAGCCCGGCGCACGCCCTCCGGATCGCGGGCGATCACCGTCAGGTAGGCGCGGGAGGGCTGATCCGGGACCGTGCGCCCCTGCTCCCAGTCGCGCAGGGTGCCGAGCGGGATCTGGTAGCGCGCAGCGAATTCCTCCTGCGTGAGGCCGAGGGCGCGGCGCAGGGTTCGGATCCGCGGGATCCGCCGTGCGGTCGCCAGGTCGCCGGGCGACCTCGGCCGGGCGTCCGGATCGGCGGCGGCGGCGGCGACGTCCTCCTCGGTCATCGGGCGCATGGGCGCCTGCCCGAAGGCGATCTCGCTCCCGTCAGGGTAACCCCGGACGATCGTCCCGTCAGGACGAATTCTCGCGGAAAGAGTGGTCTTGCTCATGACGCTCCGCTCGCCGGGCCGAGATCAAGCGGATCGCCTCGCCCCGCTCGGTGTAAGTCACGTGAATGACGACGCCGTCGCAGACGCCGAGGAGAGTGATCCGCTCTTCGCCGCATTCGGCCCGGTCGTCGATCCACTCCACCGCGAAGGGATCGCGAAACGCGCTGACCGCCGCCTCGAAAGCGATGCCGTGCCGACGCAGGTTGAGGCCGCCTTGCGCGGATCCCACTCGAAGCGGATCGTCATGAATGTACGGATTCTCCGTACGGGACTCAAGTGCCGCTAGGGTAGCATGGCGGCGAGAGGGAGACGCATCGTGACCTCGATCGCATTCCTGGGCCTCGGCAACATGGGCGGGCCGATGGCCGCCAACCTCGTGAGGGCGGGGCACGCCGTCACCGGCTACGACCTCGCGCCGCCCGCCCGCGAGGCGGCGCGCGCGGAGGGCGTCGCCATCGCCGAATCCGCCGTCGCCGCGGCGGCCGAGGCCGAGATCGTGGTCACGATGCTGCCGGCCGGCCGGCACGTGCTCGGCCTCCTCGACGAGATCCTGCCCCGGGTGCCGGCCGGGGCCCTCCTGATCGACTGCTCGACCATCGACGTGGAGAGCGCCCGGGCCGCCCATGCCAGGGCGGCGGAGCGCGGCCTCGCCAGCCTCGACGCGCCGGTCTCCGGCGGGGTCGGCGGCGCCAGGGCCGGCACCCTCACCTTCATGGCCGGCGGGGCGCCCGAGGCCTTCGCCCGCGCCGAGCCGGTCCTCGCCCGGATGGGCCGGCGGATCGTGCATTGCGGCGAGGCCGGGGCCGGCCAGGCGGCCAAGATCTGCAACAACATGATCCTCGGCATCTCGATGATCGGCGTCGCCGAGGCCTTCGTGCTCGCCGAGAAGCTCGGCCTCTCGCACCAGGCGCTGTTCGACGTCGCCTCGACCTCCTCGGGGCAGTGCTGGTCGCTGACGAGCTACTGCCCGGTGCCGGGACCGGTCCCGGCCTCGCCGGCCAACAACGCGTACCGGCCGGGCTTCGCCGCCGCGCTGATGCTCAAGGACCTCCGCCTGTCGCAGGAGGCGGCCGCCTCGACCGGGGCCGCCACGCCGCTCGGTGCCCGGGCGGAGGCGCTCTACGCCGCCTTCGAGGCGGCCGGGGAGGGGGGGACCGACTTTTCCGGCATCATCCGCCACCTGCGGGCGCTCACCCGCGAGGCCTGAGGCGGCCGAATCCTTCCCCGGCCACGCTTGTGTGGAGGGGGCGGGCCGTGAGATGAGCCCGGCTTCGGCACCGGCGCCGCGCAGGAGCGCGGGCCGGCGAGGCCCGGTTCAGTCTTCGGTCGCGACCCATGAACATCTTCGCCGCCTTCGAGGAGCGCATCGGCGAGGCGCTCGCCACCCTCACACGCGCCGGGCAGCTGCCCGAGGGGCTCGACCTCGGCCGCGTCGTGGTCGAGCCGCCGCGCGACCCCGGCCACGGCGACCTCGCGACCAACGCCGCCCTGGTCCTCGCCAAGGAGGCCCGCACCAACCCCAAGGCCCTGGCCGAGCTCCTCGCGGCCGAGCTGCGGCAGGATCCGCGCGTCACCGAGGCGAGCGTCGCCGGGCCGGGCTTCCTGAACCTGCGGCTCGCGCCCGAGGTCTTCGCCGAGGTCGTGCGCGCGGCGCTCGCCTCCGGCGAGGCGTTCGGCCGCGGGGCGCGGCGGCCGGGCCTCGTGAACGTCGAGTACGTGTCGGCGAACCCGACCGGGCCGATGCATGTCGGCCACGGCCGCGGCGCCGTCTTCGGCGACGCGCTGGCCAATCTCCTCGCCGCGTCCGGCCGGGAGGTGGTGCGCGAGTACTACATCAACGATGCGGGGGCGCAGGTCGACGTGCTCGCCCGCTCCGCCTACCTGCGCTACCGGGAAGCCCTCGGCGATGCGATCGGCGCGATCCCCGAGGGGCTCTACCCGGGCGATTACCTCAAGCCCGTGGGGCGGCGCCTGGCCGAGACCCACGGCCGCGCTCTCCTGCGCGAGCCCGAATCGGCCTGGCTGCCCGTGGTGCGGGACTTCGCCATCGCCGCCATGATGGACCTGATCCGCGACGACCTCGCCGCGCTCGGCATCCGGCACGACGTGTTCTTCTCCGAGCGCACCCTGCAGGGCGGCGGCGATGGCGGCGCGGTCGGGGCGCTGATCGCGGAATTGCGCGAGAAGGGGCTCGTCTACGTGGGGCGCCTGCCGCCGCCGAAGGGCCAGCTGCCGGAGGATTGGGAGGACCGCGACCAGACCCTGTTCCGCTCCACCGCCTTCGGCGACGACATCGACCGGCCGCTGCTCAAGTCGGACGGCACCTACACCTACTTCGCCTCCGACATCGCCTACCACGCCTCGAAAGTGGCGCGGGGCGCGACCGACCTCATCGACGTGCTCGGCGCCGATCACGGCGGCTACGTCAAGCGGATGCAGGCGGCGGTGCGGGCGGTCTCGGACGGGCGCGCCAGCCTCGACGTGAAGCTCTGCCAGCTCGTGCGCCTGCTGCGCGGCGGCGAGCCGGTCAAGATGTCCAAGCGCGCGGGCGAGTTCGTGACCCTGCGGGAGGTCATCGACGAGGTCGGCCGCGACCCGGTCCGCTTCATGATGCTCTACCGCAAGAACGACGCGACCCTCGATTTCGACCTCGCCAAAGTGGTCGAGCAGTCGAAGGACAACCCCGTCTTCTACGTGCAGTACGCCCATGCCCGCACGGCCTCGGTGTTCCGGCAGGCCCGCGAGGCCTTCCCGGGGGAGGACCTGTCGCCGCAGGCCCTGGCGGGGGCGGACCTCTCGCTGTTACGTGATTCGGGGGAGGCCGACATCATGCGCCTCGTCGCGCAATATCCGCGGGTGATCGAGGCGGCGGGGAGCGCCCACGAGCCGCACCGGCTGGCCTTCTACCTCTACGAGCTGGCCAGCGCCTTCCATAGTTTCTGGAACAAGGGCAAAGACTTGCCGCAATTACGATTTGTTAATCAGACCGATCGAAAGTCCACGCTGTCGAGGCTGGCCCTCGTCGCGGCACTGCGGGGCGTCCTCGCCTCCGGCCTCGGGATCCTCGGCGTCACCGCGCCCGACGAGATGCGGTGAGGGCGAGGCCCCGCGCGACGCGCCGGCCCCGACAGCGTGGGACGGCCGCTTCCTCGATCGGGCGGCGGCCTCCCGGCGGCGCCGCGCCGGGATCGGGCCATCGCGGTGAGGTGAGGCAGGCGTGAACAGGATGGGGCTGCCATGACGATCAACGCTTCCCGGATCCCCGTCGATTACGACGGGTTCGAGCCGGACCGGCAGCAGCCCGAGGAGCCCCGCGCGCCGGCCCAGGGGCAAGTCCAGGGCCACGCCCCGGGCCAGCCCCGCGAGGGCGGCCGCATCGATCCGCTGGCCGAGCTCGCCCGCATCGTCGGGCAGGACGATCCCTTCCGCGCGCTGCTCGCCGCCAAGGACACGCTGCGTGCGGGCCCCGCCGAGGCGGCGGGCGGACGGATCGAGCCGCAGCTGCCGAATTACGGCGGCGAACCGCCGGAGCCCGCCCGCGGCCCGTCGCTCGCCGCCTTCAACCAGTATCTCTCGGCCGTGCAGCGCGAGCCGGACCCGGAGCCCGCGCCCCTGCCCGAAGCTGCGCCGCAGGACGCGGCCGAGGAGCCGCTGCCGGAAGCGCCGCGCGGGCGGCGGCGGCTCGCCCTCGTCGGCACGGCCCTCGGCGTCGTGGCGGTGGCGGTGGGCGGCGCCCTGACCTGGAAGGCCCTCCACCCGAATCGCGGCTCGGGCGCGCCGATCGTCGTGATGGCCGACAAGGCCCCGCTCAAGATCGCGCCCGAGAATGCCGGCGGCGTCGAGATCCCGGACCAGAACAAGCAGATCTACGAGCGCAACGCCAAGGACGGTCAGATCAAGATCGTCAACCGCGAGGAGCAGCCCCTCGACGTCCGGCAGGCGGCCAAGGCCCTGACCAGCGAGGCCTCCACGGCCGGCACGCCGGTTCCCGCCCCGGGCGCGCCCGTCAACATGCTCACCGAATCGCTGGGCGAGCCGCGCCGGGTGCGCACCGTGACCGTGCGGCCCGAGCCGCCGCCCTTCGAGGCCCAGCGCGCCGCCCAGGCCGGCACGCAGGGCGGCGCCCCGGCGCCGCGGGCCGAGGCCACGCCGGTCCCCACCATGACGCTGCCCGAGCCGGTGCCGGCCAACGCGACGCCTCGAAGCGCGACGCGCGGGATCCCGGCCGCGACGACGCCGGCGCCCGCCGAACCCCGGGCGGCCGAGACCGTGGCCTCGACCACGGTCGCGCCGCCGAAGCCCAAGCCGCCGAAGCCGGCGCCGCAGCAGGTCGCTTCGGCCGAGCCGCCCGCGCCGAAGCCCGCGGTCGACACCCAGGCCCCGGTCGGCGGCTTCTCGGTGCAGCTCTCGGTGCGGGCCACCGAGAAGGAGGCGCGGACCGCCTTCACCCAGGCCCAGGAGCGCTACGCCTCCGAGCTGAGCGGCCAGTCCCCGCTGATCCGGCAGGCCGAGGTGAACGGCAAGACGATCTACCGGGTCCGCGTCGGGCCGATGTCGAAGGAGAGCGCCACCGGCCTCTGCACCCGGCTGCAGGCGGCGGGCAGCGCCTGCTTCGTGGCGAAGAACTGATGCGGGACCGGATCACGCGCCTGCGCGGCGCCTGAGCGACGCCGACAGCCGCATTGCCGAAATGGGAGATGGCGACGCCATCGACCGGATGGCGGATGAGGCAAGGAATCCCCCGGCGGCGCGGCCGCGCCGCCGGACCCTCGCCGCCCCGCGCGGCGCCCCGCGCGGCGCACCGCGCCGCCGCCGAGCGACCCTGGAAGACGCGGAGCGCCTCGCGCCGCGGTGCCGCGCGTTGGTCGGGGTCGTTCCGCCATGCCGGCCTGGACGGCGCCCCTGTCTCAGCCCAACGCGGAGAACCGCCCCCGATGACGACCCTCGCCCTGATCCTCGGCTGCGCCGGCCGCACGCTCTCGGCCGAGGAGGCCGCCTTCTTCCGCGCGGTGCAGCCCTGGGGCTTCATCCTGTTCAAGCGCAACATCGGAACGCCCGAGGAGGTGCGCGCGCTCACCGCCTCCCTGCGCGACACGGTGGGGCGGGCCGACGCGCCGATCCTGATCGATCAGGAGGGCGGACGGGTGCAGCGCATGGGACCGCCGCATTGGCGGGCCTATCCGGCGGCCGCGCGCTTCCTGCAGGCGGGGGGCCCTGAGGAGGGGCCGGCGCTCGCCCGCCTCGGCGCGCGCCTGATGGCGCACGACCTCGCCGGGGTGGGGATCAGCGTCGATTGCGCCCCCGTCCTCGACGTACCGGTCGCGGGCGCGAACGCGGTCATCGGGGACCGGGCCTACGCCGACGACCCGCGGGAGGTGGCGGCCTTCGGCCGCGCCGTCGCCGAGGGTCTGATGGCGGGCGGCGTGCTGCCGGTGATCAAGCACGTGCCGGGCCACGGCCGGGCCAATGCCGACAGCCACCTCGCGCTGCCGGTGGTGACCGCCCCGCGGGCGGCCCTTGAGGCGCAGGATTTCGCCCCGTTCCGGGCGCTGGCCGACCTGCCTCTCGCCATGTCGGCCCACGTCGTCTTCACCGCCCTCGATCCGGAGCAACCGGCCACCACCTCCGCGACGGTGATCCGCGAGGTCGTGCGCGGCGCGCTCGGCTTCGACGGCCTGCTGATGACCGACGACCTCTCGATGAAAGCCCTGTCCGGGAGTTTCCGCGGCCGCACCGAGGCGGCGTTCCGGGCCGGCATCGACGTGGCGCTCCACTGCAACGGCGAGCGGGCCGAGATGGAGGAGGTCGCCGCGGCCGCGCCGGGCCTGGCCGGCGACGCCCTGCGGCGCGCCGAGGCGGCCCTGGCGCGGCGCATCCCGGCCAATCCCGATTTCGATCCGGCCGAGGCCGCCGCCCGGCTCGAGGCCGGGCTGCGGATGCGCCCGAGCGCCGTGGCCTGACCGGCGGCGATGGAGGCGGGGACCGGCAGCGCCCCGGAGGCCGGAGAGGACCCGACCCTCGTCGTCGACGTCGACGGCTACGAGGGACCCCTCGACCTCCTGCTCGACCTCGCCCGCCGGCAGAAGGTCGATCTCGGGCGGATCTCGATCCTCGCCCTCACCGAGCAGTACCTCGCCTTCGTCGAGGAGGCGCGCCGGCTGCGCCTCGAACTCGCGGCCGATTACCTCGTGATGGCGGCCTGGCTCGCCTACCTGAAATCGCGCCTGCTGCTGCCCGCCCCGCCCCGCGGCCCCGAGCCCAGCGCCGACGCGCTCGCGGGCGTCCTCGCCCAGCGCCTGCGGCGCCTCGAGGCGGTCCGCGACGCGGCCGGGCGGCTCCTGGCCCTCCCGCAGCTCGGCCGCGACGTGTTCGCGCGCGGGGAGCGCGAGGCGGCGCCCCGGCCCGCGGGCGGAGCCTTCGCGGCGAGCCTGCACGACCTGCTCGCGGCCTATGCGCGCCAGCGCGCCGCCCGTGCCGGGGCCAGGGTCTGCCTGAGCCCGCGCCAGGTCTGGTCGCTCCTCGACGCGCGCGAGGCCCTCGAGCGGCTGATCGGTCCCTGCGACGACTGGACCACCCTCGATGCCTGCCTGGCCGCCCACCTCGCCGACCCGGCGCGGCGGGCGAGCGTGCGCGCCTCCTCGCTCTCGGCCGCGCTCGAACTGGCCCGCGAGGGACGGATCACGCTCCGGCAGGACGCGCCCTTCGCGCCGCTCTGGCTTCGCCCGGCCGCCGGGGAGGGAGGATGACCCGCCCGACGCCTGCGCTGCGCCGGCCGGACCCGGCGCCCGACAGCCACGCCCTGCGCCTCGCCGAGGCGCTGATCTTCGCCGCGGCGCGGCCCCTCGACGAGGCGGCCCTGGCGGCGCGCCTGCCGCCCGGCACCGACGTCGCCGCCCTCGTGGCGGAGCTGCGCCGCCTCTACGGGGCGCGCGGCATCAACCTCGTGCGGGTCGCGGGCGGCTACGCCTTCCGCACCGCCCCCGACCTCGGTCCGGAGCTGCGCGGCGACGCCCCCGAACCGCGCCGGCTCCCGCGGGCCGCCGCCGAGATCCTGGCGATCATCGCCTATCACCAGCCGGTGACCCGGGCGGAGATCGAGGAGATCCGCGGCGTCTCGACCGCGAAGGGCTCCCTCGACCTGCTGCTCGAGACCGGCTGGGTGCGCCTGCGCGGGCGGCGGCGCACGCCGGGCCGGCCGGTCACCTACGGCACGACGCCGGCCTTCCTGGAGCAGTTCGGCCTCGAGTCCGTGGCCGACCTGCCGGGGCTCGACGAGATGCAGGGGCTCGGCCTCCTCGACGCGCGGCTTCCGGCCGGCTTCGCCGTGCCGCTTCCCTCGGACGCGGCGGCCCTGCGCGCCGACGAGGATCCCCTGGCGGACGGACCGGAGGAGGGCTGAGCCCCCCGCGGCTGTTGGCTCCGCCGAGAAGCGCTTGTTTTCGCCCCCGGCGGTCCTTAGGTTCCGGCCAGCCTCAAGAGACCACGCCGCGCGGGCCGCGTCCGCGCGGTGCAGGAGACAGCCATGGGTGGCGCAAGCATCTGGCACTGGATCGTCGTCGGCGTGATCGTCATGCTGCTGTTCGGGCGCGGCAAGGTGTCCGAGCTGATGGGCGACGTCGCCAAGGGCATCAAGGCCTTCAAGAAGGGCATGGCGGACGAGGATCAGCCGCAGGCTCCCGTCGTCGCGGCCCCGCCCGTCACCGCGACCGAGCCCGTCCGCACGCTGCCGCCGCACCCGACGGAGCCGGCGCCGGCCACGCACGCGACGGTGGACCGCAAGGTCGTCTGAGCCGCGGGCCGGCGGCGGCGCGCCGCTTCCCGGGCGCCCGCGCCGCGGGAGCGCCGGAGGGAGCGGGCGGATGAGGCGGGATCGAGGCGATCTCCGCACGGGTGTGGCGTCGCGGCCGGAACCGTGCTTGAGAGAGCCCGCCGCGGGGCGCCCGGGACGGGCCGCCGCGCAAGCTGCAGGGCCGTGACGCCATGTTCGATATGAGTTGGGGCGAGGTGATGCTGATCGGCGGCGTCGCGCTGATCGTCATCGGCCCGAAGGACCTGCCCCGCGCGCTGCGCACGGTCGGGCAGATGACCGCGAAGCTCCGGCGCATGGCCGGCGAGTTCCAGGCCCAGTTCAACGAGGCGATGCGCGAGGCCGAGCTCGACGAGGTGCGGCGCGAGGTCGAGGGCATCAACCGCTCGGTCTCCTCGGCCTCCGCGCCGTTCAACCCGATCCAGTCGATCCGCAACGAGATCCGCAGCGCCGTCGAGGCGCCGACCCCTCCGGCTCCGCCGCCGTCGAACGAGGCGCTCGCGGCCGCCACGGCGCAGCTCCAGGCCGAGTCGGCCGCCTCCCCGGCGGCCGAGACCGAGGCCCCGGCGGCCGAGGCCGAGCCCCCGGCGAGCGAGGCCGAGGCCCCGCTGCCTGAGCGCCGCGCGGCGCCGGAGACGGCGCCGGACGCGCCGCCCCCGCCCTCAAGCCCGCCCAGCACAGGCCAGAATCCATGACCACCGAGGCCGACGAAGCCGAGATCGAGGCCTCGCGCGCACCCCTGCTCGACCACCTGATCGAGCTGCGGGCGAGGCTGATCAAGTCGCTGCTCGCCTTCGGGGTGATGTTCTTCGTCTGCTTCTTCTTCTCCCAGCACATCTACAACGTGCTTCTCTACCCTTACGTGCAGGTGGTGGGAGCCGAGAAGGCGCGGCTGATCGCGACCCACTTCCTCGAGCAGGTCTTCACCAACATCAAGCTGAGCGTGTTCGGGGCGGGTTTCCTGGCCTTCCCGGTGGTGGCGACGCAGATCTACGCCTTCGTGGCGCCGGGCCTGTACCGCAACGAGCGGCGCGCCTTCCTGCCCTACCTGATCGCCACGCCGGTCTTCTTCCTGCTCGGCGCCCTGGTGGTGTTCTTCGTGGCGATGCCGATCCTGATCCGGTTCTCGGTCAGCCTGCAGCAGATCGGCCAGACGGGCGAGGCCACGATCGAGCTGCTGCCGAAGGTGGACGAGTACCTGTCGCTGATCATGACGCTGATCTTCGCCTTCGGCATCGCCTTCCAGATGCCGGTGATCCTGACCCTCCTGGGCCAGATCGGGCTGATCGACTCGAAGTTCCTGGCCGAGCGGCGGCGCTACGCGATCGTGCTGGTCTTCGTGGCGGCGGCGGTGCTGACGCCGCCCGACGTGATCAGCCAGCTCTCTCTCGCGGTGCCGATGCTGCTGCTCTACGAGGCCTCGGTGTGGTCGGTGCGCGTGATGGAGCGGCGGCGCGCCCGCGAGGAGGCGGCGGTGGAGTGATCCGCTGTCCGGACGATCACGTCCGGAGAGCGGATGACGAGCCCGCGCGGCCGTGAGCGACGCCGGCATCCCGCGTTGCGACGCGATCCGTCGGATGTCGTATGACGGGGCCCCTCGAGGGCCGTCCGGCTCACTCCCTGGAGGGATCGCCGGCCGCGCCCGGGCGCCGGCGGCTCATGCGTCGAGGTGCTTGCCGAGCCGACCGGCGAGGTCCTGGATGTACTGGAAGGCGGTGCGGCCAGAGCGCGAGCCGCGCGTCGTCGCCCATTCGAGCGCCTCGGCGCGCAGCTGCGCCGGCGGCAGATCGAGGCCGTACCGGCCGACATAGGCGTCGATCATCGCCAGGTACTCGTCCTGCGAGCACTTGTGGAAGCCGAGCCACAGGCCGAACCGGTCGGAGAGGGAGACTTTCTCCTCCACCGCCTCGCCCGGGTTGATGGCGGTCGAGCGCTCGTTCTCCACCATCTCGCGGGCGAGCAGGTGCCGCCGGTTCGAGGTGGCGTAGAAGAGGACGTTCTCCGGCCGCCCCTCGATGCCCCCGTCCAGCGCCGCCTTCAGGGACTTGTAGGAGGTGTCCTGCCCGTCGAAGGAGAGGTCGTCGCAGAACACCACGAAGCGGTGCGGGTCGGGGCGGAGCAGCGCCATCAGGGCCGGCAGGCCCTCGATGTCCTCGCGATGGATCTCCACGAGCTTGAGCGGCCGCTGGCCGGGCTCGCGCCGGGCGTTGATCTCGGCGTGGACCGCCTTGACCAGGGACGACTTGCCCATGCCGCGGGCGCCCCAGAGCAGGGCGTTGTTGGCCGGGAGCCCGCGGGCGAAGCGGTCGGTGTTGTCGAACAGGGTGTCGCGCATCCGGTCGATGCCCCGCAACAGCCCCATCTCGACCCGGTTCACCTTCGGAACCGGCTGCAGGCGGTGCTCGGCCTGCCACACGAAGGCGTCCGCCGCGCCGAGATCCGGCGCGGCCTCCGGCTCGGGGGCGGCGCGCTCCAGGGCCTCGGCGATCCGATGCAGGAGGGGGAGGAGGGAGGCGAGGGCGGGGTCGGAGGGCGTCGGCGCGGTCATGTGGGCGAGCTAGCAGAACCGCCCGGTCCGCTAAAGCCCCCAACCGGCGGCCGCGCCCCGGCTCCGTCAGTCGCGCTTTCCGTCAGTCGCGCTTTCGTCAGTCGCGCTTGGAGACCGCGATGGCCGCGTCGAGCCGGGTGAACACGATTCCGGCCGCCCGCAGGGCCGCCAGCGCGCGGTGCAGGCTGCGCGCGCCGTGGCTGCACGTCTCCTCCTCCAGCCGCCGAATGGTGGAGAGCGACAGGCCGCTCGTCCGGGCGAGGTCGGTCATCGACCAGTCGAGGAGCGCCCGCGCGGCGCGCAGGTGGCGCCCCTCGATGCCGTCCTCCAGGGCCTCCCGCAGCCGGCCGGTGGCCCGCGGCGGGCCGCACTCGGCCGGGTGCGTGAGGGTGGCCCAGCCGTCGAGGGTCCGGTCCTCGCGCCAGACCGGCACGAACCAGCCGTTGAAATGCTGCACCCCGCCCCGGGCGAGCCGGAAATGGGTCTCCACCGAGAAGGGCTTCGCCTCGGAGATCCGGGCCCGCACCGCGTCGCGCAGGCGGTCGCGCTCCTCCGGGATCAGCGTGCAGGTCCAATCGTCCGCGAATTCGTCCTGGGTGACGCCGGTGAGCGCCAGCAGCTGCTGCGAGGCGACCCGGCGGGTGCGGGTGTAGACCGAGAAATGCGTCCAGATCGACCTCTCCTCGAACAGGACCATGCGGCGGCGATGGTCCTCCAGGCGCGCCCGCCGCATCATCTCCTGCTCGGTCACGTCGATGACGATGCCGGCGGCCCCCGACGGGCGGCCGTCCACGCCGCAATAGATCTGGCCGCGGGTGAGCAGCACCCGCACGGACCGGTCCGGCCGGATCACCCGCACCTGCTGGTCGGCGAGGTAGGTGAGGAAGACGACCTCGGCCGGGCTCGCCATGGCCGCCCGGTCGGCCGGGTCCACGAGGTTGTAGAGCAGGTCGTAGCTCGGCCGGCGCTCCGTCCGGTCCAGGCCGAGGATCTGGTACATCGCCGGCGACCAGTAGTGCTCGTTGCCGCGGAAGCGCCAGCTCCAGCGTCCCAGCAAGCCCCACCGCTCGATCAGCTGCAGGAAGTCGTCCGACGTGAAAGGGGTGAAGGTCGCGTCTATGGGACCTGATGCCTTCGGGGAATGCACGGTGAGAGGATAGGCGACGACGATGCCGCGCGGCGCGGCTCGGGGAGGCATCGCAGTGCCGTCCGCCCCGCCCACGGCCCGCCAGAGTTCCGTGCGCGGTGAAGTCGGCCCCGCGAACAGCTATCCTCGGTTGTAGCCTTTGGAACCATATTGCATCGCGTCGATCTGACCATGTGAAATATTGTTCAACTAAGTATAACTGAGAATTTTCCTATGGTCAATTGCCGCAAGGACCGAGACGGTGCGGTGCGAGGGTCCGGCCGGCCGGTGCGCGACGCCGCCGCGGGGTCGGGCAGCGCCATTGCGTTCGGGTCGCCCCTGGCTATAGTCCGCGCGCTTTTGCCAGGCCGGCGGGCAACCGCGCGGCCGCTTTCGTCTTGGATCGGGAGACCTCCACGTGATCACGCCCGCCTTCGCGCAGGGAACCGGTGCCGCCGCCGGTGGCACGGACGTCATCTTGCAGGTCGTCCCCTTCGTTCTCATCTTCGTGATCATGTACTTCCTGATCCTGCGCCCGCAGCAGAAGCGCGCGCGCGAGCATCAGGACATGGTGAAGAACGTCCGGCGCGGTGACACCATCGTGACCACGGGCGGCATCGTCGGGCGGGTCGCGAAAGTCGCCGACGAGGCGAGCGAGATCGAGGTGGAGATCGCCGAGGGCGTGCGCGTCAAGGTGGTCCGCACGATGATCGCGGAGGTCCGGGCCAAGGGCGAGCCGGTCAAGGCCGCCTGAGGCGGCGGCGGCGGCACGGCCACCACAGGCAGGGTTTTGGAATCGCGCGATGCTCCGTTTTTCCTCCTCGAAGCTCGTCGGGACGCTGGCGGTGATCATCGTCGGCCTCGCCCTCGCCATCCCGAGCTTCTTCAGCCCCGAGCAGCGCAAGGCGTTCGTCGCCTCGGCGCCGTCCTGGCTCACCGCCCTCGTGCCGACGCGGGCGATCGTGCTCGGCCTCGACCTCCAGGGCGGCTCGCAGATCGTGCTGGAGGTGGACCGGCCCGACCTCACGCGCACCATGGCCCAGCAGCTGCGCGACGACGTGCGCCGGGCCCTGCGCGAGGAGGGGGTGCAGGCGGATGGCGGCGTCCAGATCACGCCGCGGGGCGTGCAGCTGCGCGTCAGCGATCCGGCGGCCCGCGCCAAGGCCCTGCCGAAGCTGCAGGCCCTGTCGCAGCCGGTGACGGACGCGGTGCTCGGCCAGACCGGCGCCCGCACCCTCGAGGTGCGCGACGAGCCGAACGGCACGATCCAGCTCACCTTCACGGAGGCGGGCACCAACGCCCGGGTGCGCCGGGCGGTCCAGCAGGCGATCGAGGTGGTGCGCCGCCGCGTCGACCTCGGCGGCACGACGGAACCCTCGATCCAGCAGCAAGGGGCCGACCGCATCCTCGTCCAGGTGCCGGGCCTGCAGGATCCCCAGCGCCTGGAGGAGCAGCTCGGCAAGACCGCCAAGCTCGAATTCCGCATGCTCGCCGACAGCGCGGCCGGCGACGTCGACCTGCTGCCCTCCCGCGATTCCAACGGCCAGAAGGTGCCGGTCGAGCGCCGCGTGATGGCCGACGGCGCCGACCTGACCGACGCGCAGCCGGGCTTCGACCAGAAGACCAACGAGCCGATCGTCAACTTCAAGTTCAACCTGCGCGGCGCCCAGCGCTTCGGCCAGGCGACGAGCGAGAATGTCGGCCGCCCGATGGCGATCGTCCTCGACAACGAGGTGGTGTCGGCGCCCCGCATCCTGCAGCCGATCACCGGCGGGCAGGGCCAGATCTCGGGCCGCTTCACGGTGCAGCAGGCCAACGACCTCTCGGTCCTGCTGCGCGCCGGTGCCCTGCCGGCCAAGCTCAACATCATCGAGCGCCGCACCGTCGGGCCGGGCCTCGGCCGCGACTCGATCGAGGCCGGCAAGCTCGCCACCATCGCGGCCACGGTCCTGGTCGTGACCATGATGTTCGCCTGCTACGGCGTCTTCGGTCTCTTCGCCAACATCGCCCTGATGGTCCATGTCGGCCTCATCCTGGGCCTGATGTCGGTGCTGGAGGCGACCATGACGCTGCCGGGCATCGCCGGCATCGTGCTCACCATCGGCACCGCCGTCGACTCGAACGTGCTCATCTACGAGCGCGTGCGCGAGGAGGTGCGGGCCGGTCGCTCGATCCCCTCCGCCCTGCAGGCGGGCTTCGACCGCGCCTTCGCCACCATCGTCGATTCGAACTCGACCATGGCGATCGCCGCCATCATCCTGTTCTTCATGGGGTCGGGACCGGTCCGCGGCTTCGCGGTGGTGTTCATCCTCGGCATCCTCACCACCGTGATCACCGCGGTCACCCTGACCCGGATGATGATCGCCGTCTGGTATCACCGCTTCCGGCCGAAGGTGCTGCCGATCTGACCGCCGAAATCCGCGCCGCCCCCGCGGCGGCGCTCCTCCGGGACCGCTCCGCGTCCCGGCGGGACGGTCGACCGTCCCGGCAGCGCCCGACCTTTCGAGACCCGCGATGCGCCTCCTCCGCCTCTGGCCCGACGAATCCCACTTCGACTTCATGCGCCTGCGGCGCTTCAGCTTCCCGCTCTCGGCGCTGATGTCGGTGGGGACGCTGGTGCTGTTCCTGATCATCGGGCTCAATTTCGGCATCGACTTCAAGGGCGGCACCCTGATCGAGCTGCGCCCGAAGGCCGGCCAATCGGACGTGGCCTCGGTGCGCCACACCGCCAACGGCTTCGGCTTCGGCGAGACCGAGGTGCAGGAATTCGGCAATCAGGGCGCGATCTCGATCCGCTTCCCGCTCCAGGCCGGCGGCGAGACCGGGCAGACCCTGGTGATGCAGAAGGCCCACGAGGCCTTCGACAGGGACTACGCCTTCGACCGCGTCGAGACCGTCGGGCCCCGCGTGTCGGGCGAGCTCGTGCAGTCGGGCACGATCGGCGTCGTCCTGTCGGTCGTGGCGGTGCTGCTCTACCTCTGGTTCCGGTTCGAGCGGGAACTGGCGCTGGGCGCCATTGTCGGCACGCTCCACGACATCGTGCTCACCGTCGGCGTCTTCGTGATCTCCCGGATCGAGTTCAACATGACCTCGATCGCCGCCATCCTCACCATCGTGGGCTACTCGCTGAACGAGACCGTAGTGGTGTTCGATCGCACCCGCGAGCTGATGCGGCGCTACAAGACCATGCCGACCGAGGAACTGCTCAACCGCTCGATCAACTCGACCATGTCGCGCACGGTGATGACCGCGACCTCGACCGCCCTGTCGCTGGTCGCCCTGGTGCTGTTCGGCGGCGAGGCGATCAAGGGATTCTCGGTCGTGATGTTGATCGGCGTGGTGATCTGCACCTACTCGGCGATCTTCATCTCGTCGCCGTTCCTGATCTATATCGGCCTGCAGGCCGGCGGCGGGATCCGGGCGACCGGGCGCGACCCCGCGGCCCTGCCGCAGGCGGCCGAATGAGCGGGGAGGGCCGCCTGCACGAAGGCTTCGTCCCCGGGCGCCACCTGATCGACGCCTACGGGGCGGGGGGGTTCCGCTTCGCCGAGATGTCGCATCGCGGCTCGATCCTGGCCCTGCCCTCGGGCATCCACGCCTGGGCGGTGACGGAGGCGGCCGGCATCGACGCGGCGAGCCTCGCCCCCGTCCTGGCGGCCTCCGGCGAGGTCGATCTCCTGCTGATCGGCACCGGGCGCGAGATCGCGTTCCTGCCGGACGCCCTGCGCCGGCGCCTGCGGGAGGCCGGGATCGGCCTCGACGTGATGCAGACCGGGGCGGCCGCGCGCACCTACAACATCCTGGCGGCGGAGAACCGCAAGGTCGCGGCGGCCCTGATCGCGGTGGCGTGAGGATGGGCGCCGAGACGGCCAGGAACGGCCTGGACTGGGCCTACGCCCATTGCGAGGCGCTGGTGCGCGAGGGCGACCCCGACCGCTACTTCGCCGCCCTGTTCGCCCCGGCGGGGAAGCGGCCGCACCTCTTCGCGCTCCACGCCTTCAACCTGGAGGTCGCCCGCGTGCGCGACGCGGTGTCGAACCCGATGCCGGGCGAACTGCGCCTGCAATGGTGGCGCGACGCGCTCCAGGGCGAGGCGCGCGGCGACGTGCGCGCCCACCCGGTCGCCGCCGCCCTCGACGACACGCTGGTGCGCCACCGCCTGCCGCGCCAGCCGCTGGTGGCGCTGGTCGATGCCCGCGTCTTCGACCTCTACGACGACCCGATGCCCTCGACCCACGACCTCGAAGGCTATTGCGGCGAGACCGCCTCCAGCCTGTTCCGGCTCGCCAGCATCGTGCTGGCGGATGGCGGCGAGCCGGGCGGGGCCGCGGCGGCCGGCCACGCCGGCGTCGCCTACGCGGTGGCGGGGCTGCTGCGCGCGCTGCCCTGGCACGCGAGGCGCGGCCAGGTCTATCTCCCGGCCGACATCCTCGCCCGCCACGGCGTCACCCGCGAGGACATCGTGGCGGGCCGCGGCGGCCCGGGCCTGAAGGGCGCCTGCGCGGATCTGCGCGCCCTCGCCCGGCGCCACGTCGCCGCCTGCGCCAAGGAGCGCGGCGACCTCGCGGCCGCCGGCGCGCCGGCCCTGCTGCCGGTCGCCCTGGTCGAGCCCTACCTGCGCGCCATGGAGCGGCCCGGCTACGAGCCCCTGCGCAGCGTGATCGAGATTCCCCGCTGGCGGCGGGTGCTCCGCCTGTGGCGGGCGGCGCGCGCCGGGGCCTGAGACGGGATCCGGTTGATCGAGGCGGATCCCGGATCACGCGCCCGCGCGGCGCCTGAGCGAAGCTCTCATCCGCCACCCCGAAGGGATCGATCGGATCCGGTATGGGACGCCGCCGATCGGCCCCGGCCCGGACCCGGCCCCTATTCCGCCGCGGCGGGCAGGCCCGGCTCGCCGAGCCACGCGGCGAGGTCGGCCCGGGCCCGGTCGGTCAGCGCGCGCTTCTTGGCCTGCGCCTTCTCGGGCCCGCGCAGGCGGCGGCCGTCCGGCGCCTTCGGGGCGTGGTCGAGGGGCGGGAAGAGGCCGAAATTGACGTTCATCGGCTGGAACGAGCGCGGCGCCCCGACCTCCTCGGCGCTGACGTGCCCGCCCGTGATGTGGGCGATCAGGGCGCCGAGCGCCGTCGTCGGGGGCAGGGGGGCGAGGGCGCGGCCCCGGCGCTCGGCCGCGGCGTAGCGGCCCGCCATCAGCCCCACCGCCGCGCTCTCGACGTAGCCCTCGCAGCCGGTGATCTGGCCGGCGAAGCGCAGGCGCGGCGCGGCCTTCAGGCGCAGCGTCGCGTCGAGGAGCCGCGGCGAATCGAGGTAGGTGTTGCGGTGCAGGCCGCCGAGCCGGGCGAACTCGGCCCTCTCCAGGCCCGGGATGGTGCGGAAGATCCGCACCTGCTCGGCGTGGCGCAGCTTCGTCTGGAACCCGACCATGTTGTAGAGCGTGCCGAGCGCGTTGTCCTGGCGCAGCTGCACGATGGCGTAGGCCTTCACGGTCGGATTGTGCGGGTTGGTCAGGCCGAAGGGCTTCATCGGCCCGTGGCGCAGGGTCTCGGGCCCGCGCTCGGCCATCACCTCGACCGGCAGGCAGCCGTCGAAATAGGGCGTCGAGGCCTCCCACTCCTTGAAGGAGGTGGTCTCGCCCGCGCGCAGGGCCGCCACGAAGGCCTCGTACTGCGCCCGGTCCATCGGGCAGTTGATGTAGTCGGCGCCCGTGCCGCCCGGCCCGGCCTTGTCGTAGCGCGACTGGAACCACGCCACGCCCATGTCGATCGACTCGCGGTGCACGATCGGCGCGATCGCGTCGAAGAAGGCGAGGGACTCGGCACCGGTCAGGCCGCGGATCGCCTCGGCGAGGCCGGGCGCCGTGAGCGGGCCGGTCGCCACGATCACGCTGTCCCAGGAGGCGGGCGGGAGCCCGTCGATCTCCTCGCGGGCGATCGTGACCAGCGGATGGGCTTCGAGCGCCCGCGTCACCGCCCGGGAGAAGCCCTCGCGGTCGACCGCCAGCGCGCCCCCGGCCGGCACCTGGTTCGCGTCCCCGGCCCGCATGATCAGCGAGCCCAGGCGGCGCATCTCCTGGTGCAGCAGCCCGACCGCGTTCAGCGCCGCGTCGTCGGAGCGGAAGGAGTTGGAGCAGACGAGTTCGGCGAGGCCGTCCGTGCGGTGCGCCTCGGTCGCCCGCAGGGGCCGCATCTCGTGCAGCACGACCGGGAGGCCGGCCTCGGCGATCTGCCAGGCGGCTTCGGAGCCGGCGAGGCCGCCGCCGACGACGTGGATGGGGGAGGATCCGGACATGCCCCGGCATATCGGATCCGCCGGTCCCGAATCAACGCGGCACCGCCGGCGGGGCAGGGCAGACATGCGAACGCCCGCCGGAGGGGCGGGCGCGGGACGGCCGAAGGCGCGTCGGTGTCGGAGCTGCGAGGCGATCAGGCCGCGTGCGTGCGCGCGATGCCGACGATGTCCGAGCGGCTGATGCCGAGATCGTCGAGCTCGCGGTCGGTCAGGCGGGACAGTTCGACGACGGTCTCGCGGTAGCGCAGGTACGCGCGGATCTTGCTGAGGATGACGGACACGAACATGGTGGTTGACCCCTTGGTGGGCAGCTCCTGCCGCCCGTGGCGGCATCGGCGCCTAATTCTGTTGCAACGCACCATATGGGGAAGCGGCCCCGCCTGAGGAGTCGCGGGACCGTAGGTCAGGCATGCACCCTCGGAATGCGCAGAGTAGGAAATCGTCAACCCTCTGCGCTGCGCGCAGAACAGGCAGCCGTGCGGCCGCGGCCACGCCATGCTGCACGTGCGAAGGGCAGGCAAAGATCAGGGGAGCCGGATCGCCCTCAGTGGAAGCGGGGCGCGAGCAGGAAGCGCTCGCGGTCGGCCGACTGCACGGTGACGGCGAGGGTGCGGCCGTCGCGCCGGACGGTGAGCGGCACCGCCACCCCGGCCTCGCCGAGGGCCCAGACCTGGCGGAAGAAGCCGCCGAGATCCGGCACGGGCGCGCCCGCCACGTCCAGGACGGTGTCGCCGGAGCGCAGGTCGGCCGCGGCGGCGGGCCCGCTCTTGGCGAGGCCCATCACGACGACCTCGTCGTCGATCTCGGTGGCGTAGAGGCCGAGCCAGGGGCGCGGCGGGCGCGCCACCCGGCCCCGGCTGGTCAGGTCGTCGAGGATCGGCGTGAGCAGGTCGATCGGCACCGCCATGTTGAGGGCCCGCGCCTCGCTGCCGCCCTGCTGCAATTGCAGCGAGCCGATGCCGAGGAGGTCGCCGTTCGGGCCGATCAGCCCGGCCCCGCCCCAGTGGGGGTGGGAGGGTGCCGTGAAGATCGCGTCGTCCAGGACGTATTCCCAGTAGCCCGCGAAGCTCTGGCGGGCCACGACCTTGGCGGCCACCGCGCGGGACCGCCCGCCCGTCCCGGCGAAGATCGCGCCCTGGCCGACCTGCAGCGCGGCCGAGCGGCCGAGCGGCAGGACGGGGCAGTCGAGGCGGCCGAGCGCCTGAACCAGGCCGAAGCCCGTGACCGCGTCGAAGCCGACCACGTGGCCCGGCACGCTGCGGCCGTCCTGCGTCGTCAGCCAGACCGATTCGGCCTCGGTGATGAGGTAGCCGATGGTGAGGACGAGGCCGTCCGCCCCGATCAGCACGCCGTTGCCGGCCCGCTCCGTGCCGAGCGCGTCGGCCGTGAAGGCGCCCTCCGGCACGCGGGCCGAGAGCGACAGCACCGCGGCGAGCGCCCGGTCGAGGTCGAACGCGTAATCGGCCGGCCGCGGCTGCGCCGCGAGGGGAATTTTCCAGTCGCCGGACGGCGCCATTCCGCCACCTCCTCACCGGCGCGCGTGGTCGGCCCGCCGTCCAGCCGAAATAGGTCGCGGCCCGCAAAGCAACACCCGAGCCGGCCGGCGCGAGGCGCCGGCGAAACGAAACACCCGGCGCGAGGCGCCGGCGACACGAAACACCCGGCGCGAGGTACCGGCAAAACGAAACCGCCCGGCACGGGGCCGGGCGGTCGCGAGAGGGTGAGCCGGCGCCGGGCGCCGGCCGCCGGATCAGTACTTGCGGATGATCGGCGCCGGGGCGGGCGCCGGAGCCGCGGCCGCCGTGTAGAGCGGCACGATGATGCGGCCCCACACCTCGGTGTTCTCGGCGCGCGGCACGTCCGTCACGACGTCGCGGGCGACGTAGACCTGCGCCGTGGCGAAGCCGAAATCGTAGCCGACGAGGCCGCCGAGGGCGAAGCGGCCCCGGTTGCCGGCCGCGAGGCTGACCGCCCGCGTGTCGAAGTTGTAGGTGCCGTAGCCGATCGCACCGATCTCGAACTTGCCGAACTTCTTCGTCGCCGTGAGGTCGAGGTTCAGCGAGTCGGAGATGATGAACGGGCCGCGGGTCGGGCCGGCGAGGCCCGGGAACTTGGCCGGCGAGTCGTAGATGTTTGCCGTCAGGTTGGCGGTCAGGTTCCAGCCGTCGCCGGTGTAGCTGCCCGCGATGCCGAACCGGTAGGTGTTCGAGGCGAGCTGGCCGAGAACCGGCGCACCCGCGAAGGTGCCGGCATTGGTGACGAGCACGCCGCGGTCGCCGTTCAGCTCGTTCAGGTAGGTACCACCGAGCAAGCTGACGCCGAAGTTGTTGCCGAGGTCGAAGGCCCAGATCGCGCCGATGAACGTGCCGACGTTGATCGACAGGTCGCGGATGCCGGCCGGACCACCGTTCTTGCCGAAGGCGAAGACGGTCGGCGGGGCGAGGGCGAGTTCGACGCGGCCGCCGCCGAGGACGACCGGGGTCGACCAGACCAGGACCGGGATGTTGACACCGACGTCGACCGGCAGCGCGCCGGGGCCGTTGTCGGGCGTTTGGCGGTACAGGAACGTGTTGATCGCGTAGACACCTTCCGGCAGCGGAGCACCGACCGCCAGACCCACCTGCTCACCCGGCACCGTCGTCGTCTGTGCGAACGCGCCCGTCGCCGTGAAGCCCAGAGAGAGAGCAGCCGCCCCCGCGGCGAGCCATTGCTTGACCATCTAAAGTTTCCTTCCCGCCGGTGCAGGCTGGCCCTTAGCTCTTCTCTCGACTGACAAGGACACCGCCTGCTTTTGCTACAGGCTTCGGCCGTCGCCGTCTCGAGCGCCCCTTCCAGCCCCGACACAGTCTGAACGATTTGATTTTTGTACAGCCACGCTCGGAACGCCAGCGGAATGCCCGGCCTGAAGGCAGTTGCGCTCGAACCGTTGCGCAAAAGTCGCAATTCGGTCACAGGCGGGGCGTGCATCGACTAGCAGCGCCGCAAACCCAATTGATCGAGAAAGCCCGGCTTGCGGCTGACGCGGCCTGTCCTTTGGTCGAAGTCGCGGGCATTTGCGGTCGTTTTCGCGGCCCCGGGCGTGCGCGGCCGGCCCGGAGCGACCCGGGCCGCGCGGACGCGGCCCCGCGCCGGCCCGGGCTCGGCAGATGTGCCACACCGGGCCGCACGGCCGCACGCATCCGCGCGCGGGCCCGCGCCGCCTCCCGAGCTCCGCGCTCGCGGCTTCCGCGCTCCCTTCGGGCGGGCCGCCCCTATTCCGCCGCCTGCTTGCCCGGCCGGGCGGGGCGCCGCGCCAGCACCTCGCGCAGGAAGCGGCCGGTATGGCTGGCCTTCGCCCGCGCGATCGCCTCCGGCGTGCCCTGGGCCACGATCGTGCCGCCGCCGTCGCCGCCCTCCGGGCCCATGTCGATCACCCAGTCGGCGGTCTTGATCACCTCCAGGTTGTGCTCGATGACCACGACCGTGTTGCCCTGGTCCACGAGCTCGTGGAGCACCTCCATGAGCTTGGCGACGTCGTGGAAATGCAGGCCGGTGGTCGGCTCGTCGAGGATGTAGAGCGTGCGGCCGGTGGCGCGCTTGGAGAGCTCCTTCGAGAGCTTCACGCGCTGCGCCTCGCCGCCCGAGAGGGTGGTCGCCTGCTGGCCGACATGGACGTAGCCCAGCCCGACCCGGGCCAGGGTCTCGAGCTTGTCGCGGATCGCCGGCACGGCCTTGAACAGCTCCGCCGCCTCCTCGACGGTCATGTCGAGGACGTCCGCGATCGAGCGCTCGCGGTACTTCACCTCCAGGGTCTCGCGATCGTAGCGCTTGCCCTTGCAGACGTCGCAGGTCACGTAGACGTCCGGCAGGAAGTGCATCTCGATCTTGATGACGCCGTCGCCCGAGCAGGCCTCGCAGCGCCCGCCCTTGACGTTGAACGAGAACCGCCCCGGCTGGTAGCCGCGGGCCTTGGCCTCGGGCAGGCCGGCGAACCAGTCGCGGATCGGCGTGAAGGCGCCGATATAGGTCGCCGGGTTGGAGCGCGGCGTGCGGCCGATCGGCGACTGGTCGATGTCGATGACCTTGTCGAGGAATTCGAGGCTCTCGATCCGCTCGAAGGGCGCCGGATGCTCGACCGCGCCGTTGAGCTTGCGCGCCACCGCCTTGTAGAGCGTGTCGATGACGAGGGTGGACTTGCCGCCCCCCGACACGCCCGTCACGCAGGTGAAGGTGCCGAGGGGAAACTCCGCCGTCACGTCCTTGAGGTTGTTGCCGCGCGCGCCGACGAGGCGCAGCATGCGGTCCTTGCGGATCTTGCGCCGGGCCGCCGGCATCCGCACCGCGAGCTCCCCCGTCAGGTACTTGGCGGTGAGCGAATTCGGGTCGGCGAGGAGCTGCTGGGGCGTGCCCTTGGCGACGATCTGCCCGCCATGGATGCCGGCCCCCGGCCCGACATCGACGACGTAGTCGGCCTGCAGGATCGCGTCCTCGTCGTGCTCGACCACGATCACCGAATTGCCGAGGTCGCGCAGGCGCTTCAGGGTGCCGAGCAGGCGCTCGTTGTCGCGCTGGTGCAGGCCGATCGAGGGCTCGTCGAGCACGTAGAGCACGCCCGTGAGGCCCGAGCCGATCTGCGAGGCGAGGCGGATGCGCTGGCTCTCGCCGCCCGACAGCGAGCCCGAGCCGCGGGCGAGCGTCAGGTATTCGAGCCCGACATCGACCAGGAAGGTGAGCCGGTCGCGGATCTCCTTGAGGATGCGCGCGGCGATCTCGTTCTGCTTCGGGGTGAGCTGCGCCGGGAGGTCCGTGAACCAGCCGTGGGCGTCGCGCACCGAGAGCCGCGCCACCTCGGCGATGTCGCGCATCGCCACCTTCACGGCCAGGGCCTCGGGCTTCAGACGCTTGCCGCCGCAGGCCTGGCACGGCGTCTCGGCCATGAAGCGGGCGATGTCCTCGCGGGCCTGATCGCTCTCGGTCTCCCGGTAGCGCCGCTCCAGGTTGGGCACCACGCCCTCGAAGGGCTTCATCACGTCGTAGGCGCGCAGCCCGTCGTTGTAGGAGAAGCGGATCGGGTCCCCGTCGGAGCCGAACAGCACGACCTGCCGCGCCGCCTCCGTCAGCTTCGCCCAGGGCACGTCGGTGCGGAACCGGTAATGGCGGGCGAGGGCCTCCAGGGTCTGGCCGTAATAGGGCGAGGTCGACTTCGCCCAGGGCGCGATGGCGCCGCGCTCCAGGCTCAGCGCCTCGTCGGCGATGACCAAGATCGGGTCGATGCGCATCTCGTGGCCGATGCCGCCGCAGGTCGGGCAGGCGCCGAACGGGTTGTTGAACGAGAACAGCCGCGGCTCGATCTCCGGGATGGTGAAGCCGGAGACCGGGCAGGCGAAGCGCGACGAGAACACGATCCGCTCCGGCGCGCCGCCCTCGGGCGCGTCGGCGAGTTCGATCACCGCGATCCCGTCCGCGAGATCGAGCGCCGTCTCGAAGGAATCGGCCAGGCGGGCGGCCATGTCGGGCCGCACCACGATCCGGTCGACCACCACGTCGATGTCGTGCTTGAGCTTCTTGTCGAGCCGGGGCACGTCGTCGATCGGGTAGTATTCGCCGTCGACGCGCAGGCGCTGGAAGCCCTTCTGCTGGAACTCGGCGATCTCCTTGCGGTACTCGCCCTTGCGCCCGCGCACCACCGGCGCCAGCAGGTAGGCGCGGGTCTTCTCCGGCAGGGCCAGCACCCGGTCGACCATCTGCGACACGGTCTGGCTCTCGATCGGCAGCCCGGTCGCGGGCGAGTAGGGGATCCCGGCCCGCGCCCACAGCAGGCGCATGTAGTCGTAGATCTCCGTCACGGTGCCGACCGTCGAGCGCGGGTTCTTCGAGGTCGTCTTCTGCTCGATCGAGATGGCGGGCGACAGGCCGTCGATCTGGTCGACGTCGGGCTTGGCCATCATCTCCAGGAACTGGCGGGCATAGGCCGAGAGCGACTCGACGTAGCGGCGCTGCCCCTCGGCGTAGATGGTGTCGAAGGCGAGCGAGGACTTGCCCGAGCCCGACAGCCCGGTGAAGACGACGAGCTTGTCGCGCGGGATGACGAGGTCGACGTTCTTGAGGTTGTGCTCGCGGGCGCCGCGCACCGCGATGACGCGGCCCTCCGCCGCACGGTCGAAAAACGTGTCGAGAGAAGCCATGCGGAGGCTCGCAGCGCAGCCGGGAAGGGGAGCGTCGGACCGGCGCCGGCAGGGTCCGGACCGGCCGTTCGTCGGCGAAGATGGGAGCGGATGCGCCGCCCGCCAACCCGCGTGCTAGAACAAAATACGTACAACAGCAACCGGGCCGCGCGACTCGGCACGGTTGCTGCGCGGGCGCGACCCGCGCACCGGCAGCATCCGACCATCCGCCCCGCACGACGGTCGTCGAAGCGTGGAGTCAGCCGGCACAACAGCGCGGGCGCGCGCCGGACCCGGCTGATTGCTATGGCAGGGCGGCCTCAGGGCGGACCTATACCTCTCCTATACAGCGGAGCGACGGTGAGCGCGCGCCACGGCCGCGCGTTCCGTCCGGAGGTTGCTGCAACCTTGCCGTGCATGCGCCCGCCGTCGCGGCCGCCCACCGCACACGGCCCGCGCGCCTCGCGAGGGGGATCCTCGGCGGCGCGCGCCCGATGCGCATTCCAACCGCGCATGCGCCCTGCGGCGCGACGTCCGACCCGATCCCGGCGCCGCGTCCCGCCGGCCGGCGCGGACGCGCCCGGAATTCGGGCGCCGCCCCGATTTCCCGTCGCTCCCGCTCTTGCCGCTGCGCGACGGGCGGGGGTAGAACTGCGCCGCGGAGCGAGGCCCACCAAGGACTTGGCCCGAGGAGTCGGGTACCGGACGGGGCCCGGCACCCGGGCCGCCGGTCGGGACCGCGCCTCGCGAGTGTGTGACGAAGGAAACGGGCGCCGCATGGCCATCGATGCCGAACTCCTCCTCGACCGACGCGCCTTGCGCCGGAAGCTCTCGTTCTGGCGCGTGGTCGGCATCGGAGCCCTGATCGTCGCCGTGGGGGCGATCGGCCTGCGGGCCGCCGGGAGCCGCGGCCCCTTCCCGGCCATCACCCCGCAGATCGCCCGAATCACCGTCGACGGCTTCATCGCCGGCAGCGACAAGACCCGCGACCTGATGAAGCGCGTGGGCGATTCCTCCGCGGTGTCGGGGGTGATCGTGTCGATCAACTCGCCGGGCGGCACCACGACGGGCTCCGAGGAGCTCTTCCGCAACCTGCGCCAGCTCGCCGAGAAGAAGCCGGTCGTGGCCTTCGTGGACGGGACGGCGGCCTCGGGCGCCTACATCACGGCGCTCGCCGCCGATCACATCGTGGCGCGGGAGACCTCGCTCGTCGGCTCGATCGGCGTGCTGTTCCAGTACCCCGACCTCTCGGGCCTCCTCGACAAGGTCGGGGTGCGGGTCGAGGAGGTGAAGTCCTCGCCCCTCAAGGCGGAGCCGAGCGGCTTCCACCCGACCTCGCCAGAGGCGCGGGCGGCGCTGCAGGCGATCGTGGGCGACACCTACGCGTGGTTCAAGAACCTCGTCGCCGAGCGGCGCAGGATGTCCGAGGCCGAGCTCGCCGCCGTGTCGGACGGCCGGGTGTTCAGCGGCCGCCAGGGCGTGGCGCTCAAGCTCGTGGACGAGACCGGCAACGAGAAGCAGGCGGTCGCCTGGCTCGAGCGCGAGCGGCACGTGACGAAGGACCTGCCGATCCGCGATTGGAAGCCGCGCAGCGACCGCAGCTTCGACCTGCTCTCCGCTGCCTCGCTCCTGGGCCTGGAGGACGTGGCGGCGGGGCTGCGGCGGACCTCCGGGGAGGCCGCCGCCCTGGCCCAGGGGGGCTTGCTCGCCGTGTGGCGGCCCGGCGCGGCGCCGACGCCCTGACACCCCGCTGGTCCGCCCCGGCCCGGTGGGGCGGGGTGCCACGTCGAGATGCGCGCGAGGCCCTATTCCCGATGATCAAGTCCGAGCTCGTCCTCAAGATCGCCGAGCAGAACCCGCACCTCTATCAGAGGGACGTCGAGAGCATCGTCAACGCGATCCTCGACACGATCGCCGACGCGCTGGCCCGCGGCGACCGGGTGGAGCTGCGCGGCTTCGGCGCCTTCTCGGTCAAGCGCCGCGAGGCGCGGCGGGGCCGCAACCCGCGCACCGGCGCGGCGGTGGCCGTCGCCGAGAAGGCGATCCCGGTCTTCAAGACCGGCAAGGAGATGCGGCTGCGCCTGAACGCCGCCGGGATCGGCGCGGAGACGCGCGAACCGGCGGAAGTGTCCTGACCTGATGTTCCGTTGCGCCCCTCCTCCAACCCGGGCTGACCGATGATCCGCTTCCTCAAGGGCCTGCTCCTGCTTCCCGTTGCCGTCGTGGTCGTGCTGCTCGCGGTGGCGAACCGGCAGGCCGTGACGCTGTCCTTCGATCCCTTCTCGCCGGAGACGCCGGCCTTCAGCCTGACGGTGCCCCTCTACGCCCTGGTCTTCGCGGCGGTCGCCCTCGGCATCCTGATCGGCGGCTGCGGGGCGTGGCTCGGCGAGGGCAAGGTCCGGCGCGACCGGCGCGCGAAGGGCCGCGAGGTCGAGCGCCTGCGCCAGGAGGCCGAGCGGCTGCGCCGCGCCGCCGAGCGCCCCGCCGCCCTGCCGGCGCCCGCGTCCCGCGCCTGAGCGCGCGGCGGCCATGCGGCTGATCTCCGCGGCCGACATCGACGCGGCCCTCACGCCCGCCCGCATCGTCGCTGCGCTGGAGGAGGCGTTCCGGTCGGACGCGGCGGCGCCGCCGCGCCACCTCCACGGCCTGGCGGGGGCGCGGGGCGCGGAGCCCGCGACCCTGCTGCTGATGCCGGCCTGGGACGACCGGCACATCGCCGTGAAGGTGCTGACGCTGCACCCGGACAACGCCGCCCGCGGCCTCGCCACCATCCAGGGCGGGCTGCTGCTGAGCGAGCGCGCGACGGGGCTCACCCTGGCGGCGATCGACGCGCCGCGCCTGACCCTGTGGCGCACGGCCGGCGCCTCGGCCCTCGCCGCCCGCCACCTCGCCCGCCCGGACGCCGCCCGGCTGCTCATGGTGGGAGCCGGGGCGCTCGCCCCCTTCCTGGTCCGCGCGCACGCGGCCGTGCGCCCGATCCGCGACGTGGCGGTCTGGAACCGCCGTCCCGAGCCGGCCCTGCGCCTCGCGGCGGACCTCGCCGCCGAGGGGCTGCCGGCGCGCGCCGTCGAGGATCTGGAGGCGGCGGCGCGGGCGGCCGACCTCATCTCCTGCGCCACCCTCTCGGAGGCGCCGCTGGTGCGTGGGGCGTGGCTGTCGCCCGGCACCCATCTGGATCTGGTCGGCGCCTTCACGCCGCGCATGCGCGAGGTGGACGACGAGGCGCTGCGCCGGGCCGAGATCTACGTCGACACCGCGGACGCCCTCAGCAAGGGCGGGGACGTGGCGGCGGCGCTGGCCTCCGGGGCGATCGCGCCCGGGGCCGTGCGGGGCAGCCTCGCGGATCTCTGCCGCGGCAGCGCGCCCGGGCGCGCTTCGCCCGACGCCGTCACGGCGTTCAAGTCGGTGGGCTCTGCGGTCGAGGACCTCGCCGCGGCGGTGGCGGTCTGGCGCTGGACCGGCGCGGGCGCCGCCTGACGGCGCCGGTCGCCGGGTGCTCCGGCGTCCGGCGGGACGTCAGTGCAGCCGCCGTCCGGATCCGCCCCGGCGCGCGGGAGCGCCTGGGCGTGGGGGAGCGCCCGGGCGGTCGAGGCGGTGCAGGGCGGCGAGGATCGCGTCGATCGACACCGGGGCGGCGCATCCGGGCGGCCGGCGCAGGGCGGGATCCGACTCGACCGCGTGGGCGTCGGAGGCCCACTCCGCCAGGATCGCGCGCTTCTCGGCGAGGCTGAGACCGGGCGCCGCGACGATCGCCTCGGGGTCGGCACCGGGCAGCGGCGCCGCGGATTCGATGGGGACGAGGTCAGGCTGCATCGCGTCTCTCCCGGCGGTGGCGGCCGGGACCGCGCCCGGCCAGGACCCGCATCACGCGGCCCCGCATCACGCGGCCTCGGCGCGGGGGGCGGCCGGGGCCTGCGCGGCCGTCCCGATCGGCACCCGGCGCGGCTTCAGCGTCTCGGGCACCTCGCGCACGAGGTCGATGGCCAGGAGGCCGTGTTCCAGGCGGGCGCCCGTGACGGTGACGTGGTCGGCGAGGCTGAAGCTGTGACGGAAGCTGCGGCCGGCGATCCCCCGGTGGAGGAAGTCGCGGCCCTCCTCGGAGCCGGCCCGCTGGCCGCTGACCAGGAGCGCGGGGCCGGACTGCGTCAGGGTGATCTCGTCGGCGCCGAACCCGGCCACCGCCATGGTGATGCGGTAGCGGTCCTCGGCCAGCTTCTCGATGTCGTAGGGGGGCCAGCCGCTCATCGGCTCGACGCGGCCGGCCTGCTCCATCAGGTCGAACAGGCGGTCGAACCCGACCGTAAGGCGGGAGAGGGGGGAGAGATCGGCATTCCTCATCATCACATCCTCGGCATGAGCAACGTGAGTCCAAGGGCCGCGGGCCATGCGCCCGGCGGCGGCTGCGAGCCTCGACGGGCCTCGCACGCGCGTAACGCGTCGCGCCCGCCGAAGTTCCGCGCGGGCCCCGATCCGCGACGACCCGGTACCGGCTTCCCGGGCCTTGCGCTATAGAAGCCGCATGAGCGCCTCCACCGCCCCCGTCCGCGTCAAGATCTGCGGCCTCAGCACGCCCGAGACGCTCGAGGCGGCGCTCGCGGCCGGGGCGGACCTGATCGGCCTCGTGCATTTCCCGCGGAGCCCGCGCCACGTCGACCTCGCGGCCGGCGCGGCCCTGGCGGCGCGGGCGCGGGGGAGGGCGGAGCGCGTGGTGCTCCTCGTCGATCCCGACGACGCGCTCCTCGACGCGGTGACGGCGGCCCTCGATCCTGACTGGATCCAGCTCCACGGCCGCGAGAGCCCGGAGCGCAGCGCCGCCATCCGGACCCGGAGCGGCCGGCCGGTGATGAAGGCCCTCGGGGTCGCGACCCTGGACGACCTCGCGCCCGTGTCGGCCTACGCGGGGGCGGCGGACCGGATCCTGCTCGACGCGAAGCCGGCGCTGGGCGCGGCCCTGCCGGGGGGCAACGGCCACGCCTTTGACTGGACGCTGATCGGGCGGGCGGGCCTCGCGCCGGGCTTCATGCTCTCGGGCGGCCTGACGCCGCAGAACGTCGGCGAGGCCCTGGCGGTGACGGGGGCGCGGGCGGTCGACGTGTCCTCGGGCGTCGAGCGCGGCCCCGGCCGCAAGGATCCGGAGTTGATCCGGGCCTTCGTGGCGGCCGCGCGGGCCGCCGGGGGGCCGCTCGCGAAGAACTGAAGGCGTGGCGGCAGCACGGGAATTTGCCCTCCGGCCGGATTGGTCCTAAGGCTGCCGCGCGGGTTCGCGCGCACCGGCAGCCCGGCGCCGCCCGCCCTCCCAAGGACAGGCAGCCGTGAACGCTCCCCAGACTCCGAATTCCTTCCGCACCGGCCCCGACGAGCGCGGCCGCTTCGGCATCTTCGGCGGCCGCTTCGTGGCCGAGACGCTGATGCCCAACATCCTCGAACTGGAGCGGGCCTACGCGGAAGCCAAGGCCGACCCGGCCTTCCAGGGCGAGATGAACGCCTACCTCACCCACTACGTCGGCCGGCCGAGCCCGCTCTACTTCGCCGAGCGGCTCTCCGCGCATTTCGGCGGCGCCAAGATCTACTTCAAGCGCGAGGAGCTGAACCACACCGGCTCGCACAAGGTGAACAACGTGCTGGGCCAGATCCTGCTCGCCCGGCGCATGGGCAAGCCGCGCATCATCGCCGAGACCGGGGCCGGCCAGCACGGGGTGGCGACGGCCACGCTCTGCGCCCGCTTCGGCCTGAAATGCGTCGTCTACATGGGCGCGGTCGACGTGGAGCGGCAGAAGCCGAACGTCTTCCGCATGAAGATGCTGGGCGCCGAGGTGGTGCCGGTGCAGTCGGGCACCCGCACCCTCAAGGACGCGATGAACGAGGCCCTGCGCGACTGGGTGACGAACGTCGCCGACACCTTCTACTGCATCGGTACGGTGGCGGGCCCGCACCCCTATCCGGCGATGGTGCGGGATTTCCAGTCGGTGATCGGCCGCGAGACGCGCGAGCAGATGCTGGCCCAGGAGGGGCGGCTGCCTGATTCCCTGGTCGCCTGCATCGGCGGCGGCTCGAACGCGATGGGCCTGTTCCACCCCTTCCTGGACGACCGCGAGATCGAGATCTACGGGGTCGAGGCGGCGGGCCACGGCGTCTCCTCGGGGCTGCACGCGGCCTCGCTGACCGGCGGCAAGCCCGGCGTGCTGCACGGCAACCGCACCTACCTGCTGATGAATGAGGACGGCCAGATCGCGGACGCGCACTCGATCTCGGCCGGCCTCGACTATCCGGGCATCGGCCCGGAGCACGCGTGGCTGCACGAGGTCGGCCGGGTGACCTACCTGTCGGCGACCGACAGCGAGACGCTGGAGGCCTTCCGGCTGTGCTCCCTGATGGAGGGCATCATCCCGGCCCTGGAGCCGGCCCACGCCCTCGCCAAGGTGGCCGAACTCGCGCCGACGAAGCCGCGCGACCACCTGATGGTGGTCAACCTCTCGGGCCGGGGCGACAAGGACATCCCGCAGGTGGCCGAGATCCTCGGCGACGCCCTCTGACCCGCCCGGGACGGGGATCCCGGCGGCGATCCCGGGCGCGGCGGCCGACCTGTTCGGAAAGCCGCGACGGTTCCTTGACAGGCCGCGCCGGACCTCCCTATATCGCGCCACCGCGACGCTGGAGCCCTCCGGCGCCGCCGCGGCGGAGTAGCTCAGCTGGTTAGAGCAGAGGAATCATAATCCTTGTGTCGGGGGTTCGAGTCCCTCCTCCGCTACCACCCGTTTAGCCCGCTTGGTCAATGACTTAGCGGGCTTTTTGATGCCCGATCCCTGGCCAGAGTGTGTTGCAATGGGCTTCAACACGCCCCTTGATTTTACAAGGGGTTACAACCGGGCGGCCGCGGCTCCGTGCAACACAGATGCAACACGAAAACGGAGTCCTATCGGGAACACGAATGGTGGCTTGAGAGCTCGCGAGAAGGGGCGTCCGCCTAGCAGGGCAGGGCTGCCCAAGCTGTATCTCACCGCCTCAGGAGCGCTCTATAGCCCGCGAGCCTGGCCCGGCTTCAGGCCGAGGCGTCAGCATTTGGGAGCCATCCGAATCTGGGTAGGATGCTTGGACTACCTCTGCTCCCTCGATCTTCCCTGTTGCGGCCGGGCGTCTCGGCGTACCCACCGCGGCCCCGGAGATTGTCACCTAACAAGGTAGGGTGCGCAGCGCGTCTGCCGCTTGGATGAGCATGGCTACCGCTCATGCTTGCTTAGCGAGCAAGTTGGCACGCGAGAGTGGGAGCGCTCAGACCTACAAACTTTTAATCTGTAGGTCCTGGGTTCGAGTCCCAGCGCGCTCACCAAATATCCCAATGACTTACGCGGGATTTTGGCCCTGTACGAGGGTCCATTTGCTGAACCGGGTAGCTGCGCGGGTAACCGTGAACCGCCTGTGTGTCGTGGGGTAGTGAGCGCCCTGCCGACCGCGCGCTCTCGTTCAGCTTGCGGAGAAGAAGCTTCATACGTGGCGGTGTGGCTCGGTGAGTCGCGGGATCGTGCGGGGCACTTTCAGCTGAGCACAGGAACTCCGAGGAACGTAGCGCCTACAGTGACCTGTGGCGCGAGATCCAGGAGCGCTGCTATCCCGGGACGAGCCGACAGGTGCATCGCTTCGTCGCCGAGCGCCGGACGAGGCCGATCCGATCGGGCCGCAAGCCCCGCCGCGAGAGGGCCGTCACACCGGAGCGGCCGGCGGACATCCGGTTGCCGCTGACAGGCAGCTCGCGTGTCACCCGGCTCAAGCTGATCAAGCGCCAAAGCTACGGACGAGCAGGCCTCGATCTCCTCAGGCGCCGCATGATCCTCGCCGCGTGATCCACGCAAAGTGATATTGGTGGTGAATTCGGCTCGGCACAGTCAGGCTGCAGGCGAGTGCAGCTGTGCAAAGGATGAGTTTGGTGTTCGAGCCTTCGGTTCGTCCGCGAGCCATCGCAGTAGTCGCACCAAGTTCATCGCCGCTGCCGTCATCAGATGAGCCAGGTGCGTCTTTGCGTGTCCGAAGTCGGGCGTTCGCCGCAGCCGAGATGACCGCACGCCTTGTGCAATCGTGCCCTCGACGCCGGCTCGTCGGGCGTACTCGGCTGCGAAGTCGGCGGTCTTCTCCCGCTCCCGCCTGACCCGCAACGCCTCGTGTTGGGCTTCAGGGCGGATCGTGATCGCCCGGCGGGACGAGCGCGAGCGTGTGCAGTCCGGCCGCAGCGAGCAGTCCCGGCAATCGCGGACCGCGAACTTGATCTTGATCACCGGTGTCGTGCCGTGGACGAGCGTGGGCGTCCAGCTCTGGCTTTCCTTCCCGCCCGGACACGTCGCCCGCCGCCGAGCGAAGTCAATGGCGAAGTCCCGTGCGGCGAACCCGTCACCGGCCTGGGCCTGCCACTGCCGGTCACCCCGCGTCGGGCCGACCAGATCGATCCCGTGGCGCGCCTGGGCGTCAACGAACAGCGCCGCGTTCACGAAGCCGGTGTCGGCGATGTGGATCTTGGGCAGCAGATCCCGTGCAGCAAGCGTCGCGTGGATGGTCGAGGTCGTCGCGTCATCCGAGACCGCGGCGGTCGTCGTCTCGACGTGGGTGATCAGGTTCGGGGCGTCATCGTCGCACGTCTCGGTCAGATGCACTTTATAGCCGCTCCACACCGTCGTGCCCTTGCTCGCGGAGCGCGCCTCGCCGTCATACGGCGAGCCGATGTATCGACCCGATGGTGGCAGCTGATGGTTCGTCCGCCATGCGACACGGGTGCCCTCCGGCCCGTCCTCGCGGAGGAAGTTCTGCACCCAGACCCGTCGCAGGGTCTCAAGGGCCGCAGCGTCACGCAGGACGGGTGGGGCGAGAGCCAGCAAGGCGAACCCATCGATCCCAGTCTGCACCGCCCACGCCTGCCGTCCTGCCTGGCTTTTGGGCAGCCGGAACTCGCTCGCTCGGAGCCCGTAGCGTTCGACCCAGGTCGGGGTCGTGCACGTGCGGAGCCAGTCGGGCGCGATCGTCGCCAGTTCGTTCAGCGCGTGGCGCAGTGTTTCCCCGACAACTTCGAGCCGGCTGAGGGTCCGCATCGCTTCAAGGACGTGCGTGGAGTCGCTGCGCTGACGTCCACCGCCTTTCAGGAGCCCGCGCCCTCGTGCCAGTGCGAGCGTCGCGTCGAAGAGCCGACTTTCCGCCCCATGCGCGAGAAGGCGCGTGCGGAACTCGCTCAAGACGGTGTGGTCGAAACCAGCGTCAGCCAGTTCCAGGCACAGCAGGTACTTCTGTACCTGACGACGAGCCGTGCTTCAGTGCGGCTTGGGCGTCCGGCGATCTGAGGTATTTCCGGTCCGACGCAGGCGTAGCTCAGCAACGCCTGTGCCGCGATCGCCGATTGGCACGATCCCGGATGCCCTGTCGCGTTCCTCCGAACAGTCGCTGGGGCTCCGCTCGCGCGGACGCCCGCGTACAGGACAGGATCCGCCCATGCTCAGTCCCGGACTGGTGGCCGGCATCGATGCCGGCAAGCACTTCCTCGATCTCGGCTTCCATCCTGCCGGCAAGCCGATGCGCTGCGACAACAATCCGGCCGGCATCAAGCGCCTGATCGCGGCCTTGCGGCAACGAGGCGTCATTCGCGTCGCCCTGGAGGCGATCGGTCCTTACGCTCAGCCTCTCGTGCATGCCCTCGTTGCCGCCGGCTTCACGGTGGCGCTGATTGATCCGCGACGGGTCAAGGCCTTCCGCACTGCCGAGGGGCTGATCGCCAAGACCGACCGGCTGGACGCGGCGCTGATCGCCCGCTTTGCTCATCGCATGAGCGAGTCTCTGCGCCCGGTTCCCACGGCCGACCAGGTGACCCTCAAGGCTCTGTCGACGCGCCGGCGCCAGCTCACCGAGCTGATCGCCATGGAGAAGACCCGGCTGGCCCAGGCCCTCGATCCGATGATCGTCGACAGCCACCGGGCCGTCCTCGAGGCCCTGACGCGGACTTGTGCCGAGGTTGAAGCCGAGCTCGACCGGCGCATCGCTGCCGACCCGGCCTTGGCCCGTAAGCGCATCATCCTCACCTCGATCCCGGGGATCGGCCGGCGCATCGCCGGCGTGCTGATCACCGATATGCCCGAGCTTGGACGGCTCGACCGCAAGGCCGCCGCGAGCCTGGCTGGCATGGCTCCTCATCCCAGCCAGAGCGGGGCCCATCCCGGCCGCCATGCCATCGCTGGCGGCCGGCCGTGCCTGCGGACTGCCTTCTACATGGCCGGCATGGTCGCCGCACGCGCCTGTCCCGCTTTCCGAAAACCCTATCGCGCCATGAGAGACGCCGGCAAACCGGCCAAGCTCGCCATCGTGGCCACAGGGCGACGCGTCGTGACCCTGGCGAATGCTCTCCTCCGCGCCAACAAAACTTTCGACCAGAGCGACCTGGTGACTTGTCAGGCGACGTCCGGGACGGCTCCCCTGGCGACAACGGGGCAACACCAGCATGCGCTGGCGTGATCGCTGGCTTGATCGGAGGGTCGATGCCTCGCATCGACCCTCCGCCTCATGACCGTTCGCCGGCGGGGGCGGGTCAAGGCCTTGTCGCGCAACGCGCGATGGCGCGGAGCGCCAGCCTTGACGCGCACACGACGGTGAACAACCCGACGCTGGAACGCCTCTCGGGCGGGGCCAGCCATCCTGTTTCTAAGAGGTCAAACCGTCGTATCGCCTCCCAAGGCTTGACCCGCGATACAGTCGCCAGTCGATCCGCGTGCGGACCGCGTCGGCGGCTTGCCTATCGGTCAGCCCTTCCATGAACTGCAGCAGGGTCGCCAGGGCGAGCCGGACCAGCGCCTCTGCGGGTCGTCCCCGCGCCGGGAACAGGTCGGCGAAGTCGTGATCCTCCATGACGCGATGCAGGTCGTCGGAGAGGCGCATGACCGGATTGCCGCTCGGAAAGATCGCCCGCGCCACCTGCGCCGTCTGATCAGGCACGACATACGTCCGTCTCACGTCGAGCGACATGCCCCCCTCCTGATTGGCGTGGGGCCACATCGTCGCTCAACGCGCCGCGCCGGTCGTCCTCTCATCGCAGGAACCGAGCCGAATTCGCCACCAATATCAAAGTGAGCAAGAGCCACCGATCTGGGGCAATCCCAGTCGTCGTAGCGAGGCTCCGGTTCACCGCCCTGCACAGCGCCTTCGCCCGCTGGATCCGGCTCGGGCCGTGGCGGCACCGAACTACCGAGGACGTGTCCCCCTCGATCAAGCGCAGTACTCAGGTCGGGGTAAACTCCGACGTCGGATGGCCGGACTAATGTCCTTTGTAGGAGGCGATGACGGCCTCAGGTATCAAGCCCGCCGCGAGCCACAACATGACACGGACACGGCACCGGATGCATGCGCCTGAAAGCACAAGCTCAGAGTGGGATCAGACCCAGATCAAGTTCAACGACAAGTTGATTATCGTCGAAGACTAGGCTGGATGGTATAACTCCCGAGATTTTTGCTTTCAAGCATCATTTTATGATATTACTATCGTTGCCATTGTGATATGCTATAGCAAAGTCGTGATGATTGAAAGTCCTTGCGAGCGCACAGGGCGGTAAACCTTTCATCATAAGCAGACATGATGGCGATCAGACATGATGGCGATTGTTGCGTCGTGTAATGCAACGCTGTATATAAAAACGTTAAAAATATTACTCCGATTACTACATAGAATTATAATATATAGCTAGATACGAGCATAGACTGAAATCAGAGCAGGAGGATGGCCGTGCGACCGCCGGATCGTCATTCAGAACGCGATTGGAGTCTCATCTCTGCTGTTGGCACAGGCCGCACAGCGCTGTTCGCTCTGGTCATGTTCAGCGCCTTGGCCAACGTTCTTTACCTGACTGGCTCCTTCTACATGCTGCAGGTCTACGACCGGGTGATCCCGAGCCGCAGCATCCCCACCCTGATCGCCCTCTCCGCCCTCGCCGCCACTCTCTACGCCGGACAGGCTGCCCTCGACTTCTTCCGCGGTCGCGTCCTCTCGCGCCTCGCCCGCTCCCTCGACGAGCGCCTCAGCCCGCGCGTTTTCGCCCTCGTCGCTCGCCTGCCGCTCTCAGCCGGCGGGGCCCCTCTCGGCCTGCAGCCCCTGCGCGACCTCGATCAGGTCAGAGGCTTCCTGGCCGGAGGCGGCCCGATCGGCTTCTTCGACCTCCCCTGGACGCCCTTCTACCTCGCCATCTGCTTCCTGTTTCACCCGCTGATCGGGCTCGCCGCCACGGTCGGCGCGCTCGTCCTGGTGCTCTTCACCGCCTGCACCGAGGTCCTCACCCGCAAGCCGGTCAAGGAGGCTGCCCAGCACGCCTCCGCTCGCATCAATCTTGCCGAGGTGTGCCGCCGCAACGCCGAGGTCATCGCCGCGATGGGCATGAGCCCGCGCCTCGGCGCGGGCTGGGAGGGGATCAACCGCAAGCACCTCGACAGCCACGAGCGCGCCGGCGATGTGGCGGGTGGTCTCGGGGGCGTGTCCAAGGTCGCCCGCATGATGCTGCAGTCGGGCGTGCTCGGGTTGGGTGCCTACCTCGTCATCCACGGCGAGGCGAGCGCGGGTATCATCATCGCTGGCTCCATCCTCTCCGCCCGGGCGCTCGCCCCGCTGGAGCAGGTGATCGCGCACTGGAAGAGCTTCGCGGCCGCTCGCCAGAGCTGGCGGCGGCTGCGCGCGCTGCTGGCCGCTCATCCGGAGCCGGCCGACAGACTCGCCCTGCGCAGGCCAGCAGCCAGCCTCTCGGTCGAGGGCGTCGGCCTCGCGCCGCCCGGGGCTGCATCGCTCGTCGTGACCGGCGTCTCGTTCGCGCTCACGGCCGGCAGCGGGCTGGGCATCATCGGCCCGAGCGCGTCCGGCAAGTCGTCGCTCGCCCGCGGCCTCGTCGGCGTCTGGCGGCCGGTGCGGGGCAGCGTGCGGCTGGACGGGGCCAGCCTCGACCAGTGGACGCCCGAGATGCTGGGCCCCCACATCGGCTACCTGCCGCAAGACATCGAGCTCTTCGAGGGCAGCATCGGCCAGAACATCGCCCGCTTCGACCCCGGTGCGAACCCCGAGGCGATCATCCGGGCAGCGGAGCAGGCCGGGGTGCACGAGCTGATCGTGCGGCTGCCGCAGGGCTACGAGACCCGCATCGGCGAGGGTGGGATGGCGCTCTCGGGCGGGCAGCGCCAGCGCATCGGCTTGGCCCGCGCCCTCTACGGCGAGCCGTTCCTGGTGGTGCTCGACGAGCCGAACTCCAACCTCGACGGCGAGGGCGAGCAGGCGCTCACGCGGGCCATCGCCGGGGTGCGCGAGCGGGGCGGCATCGTGATCGTCATCGCGCATCGGCCGAGCGCGCTCGCGGCCCTCGACCATGTGCTGGTGATGTCCCAGGGCCAGGCCCAGGCCTTCGGACCCAGGGAGCAGATCATGCGGCCGATCAGGCCTGCCAGCGCGCCCGCGTTCATCCAGCCCGCGGCAGCAGGAGCCGTCTGATGCTGGCCGCCGCACATCCTCGGACGAGCCGCTCCCTCCGCCGGGCCATGCTGGGCGGCAGCGCGGTGACCGCCCTGCTCGCCCTCGGTCTCGGCGGGTGGGCGGCCACGACGGAGCTCGCCGGCGCGGTGATCGCACCCGGTGCCCTGGTGGTCGAGACGAACGTCAAGAAGGTGCAGCACCTCACCGGCGGCGTGGTCGGCGAGCTGAGGGTGCGCGACGGGGCGGAGGTGCGCGCCGGCGAGGTGCTGGTGCGCCTGGACGAGACCATCACCCGCGCCAACCTGGCGGTGATCACCAAGAGCCAGGACGAGTTCACGGCACGCCAAGCCCGCCTCAAGGCCGAGCAGGACGGCCGCGACGGGGTCCGCTTCCCCGCCGACCTGGTCCAGCGCCGGGCCGAGCCGGCGGTCACTGACCTGCTGGGCGAGGAGGAGCGCCTGTTCGCGATCCGGCGCACGGCCCGCGAGGGCCAGAAGGCGCAGCTGCGGGAGCGCATCGGCCAGCTCCGGGAGCAGATCCAGGGCATGGCCGACCAGGTCACGGCCAAGCAGCGCGAGATCCGCCTGATCGGCGAGGAGCTGAAGGGCGTGCGCGAGCTGTTCGCCAAGAACCTGATCCAGATCACCCGGGTGACGGCGCTGGAGCGGGACGCGGCGCGGCTGGAGGGCGAGCGCGGGGCGCTGGTGTCCGCGATCGCGCAGACCAAGGGCAAGGTGACCGAGACCGAGCTGCAGATCCTGCAGGTGGACCAGGACCTGCGCACGGAGGTGGGCAAGGAGCTGGCGGAGATCCGGGGCAAGCTGGCCGAGCTGGTCGAGAAGCGGGTCGCGGCCGAGGACCAGTTGAAGCGGGTGGAGATCCGGGCGCCGCAGGACGGGGTGGTGCACCAGCTGGCGGTCCACACGGTGGGCGGGGTGGTCAGCCCGGGCGAGCCGCTGATGCTGATCGTGCCGCGTTCCGACGCCCTGACGGTCGAGGCGAGGATCCAGCCGCAGGACATCGATCAGGTCCGGCTCGGTCACCGGGCGGTGCTGCGCTTCTCCGCCTTCAACCAGCGCACCACGCCCGAGCTCAAGGGCGAGGTGATCGTGGTCTCGGCGGACATCAGCCAAGATCAGAAGACGGGGGCGAGCTTCTACACGGTGCGGATCCGGCCGGCCGCCGGCGAGCTGGAGCGGCTGGATGGGCTGAAGCTGGTGGCGGGCATGCCGGTGGAGAGCTTCATCCAGACCGGCGAGCGCATGGTGCTCTCGTATCTGACCAAGCCGCTGCACGATCAGATCACGAAAGCTTGGCGCGAGAGGTAACAGGTCGCGATCGACTTCGTAGCGCGAACTCAAAGCACAGTCGATGATAGAACGTCATTAATCAGAAGATAGCTGGAACAAGAAACGGCTTGTGAAGCTTCAAATTGAAAGGAGTGGCGAAGTTTTTTCGTTGCCGGTCGCGAAAACGAGATGAAAGCTTCACTTAGTAAAAATCCCGGGCTTCGTCCACTTGGTGATGACGACGATCGCGACCGCCAACTCCGATCGTCACCCACAGGGAGGAATAAACTATGATGATCATATTTTGTTCAATGGTAAGTCCGTGATCAGCCGGATATTTGCTGCCTGAACAGCAATATTCTAGCCGGTATGCTGGCTCATATGCTGGCGTCAGTGCGCAAGTTCGTAAAGTTGCGCCGCACACGTCCGCTCATCTGAAGGAGAGCATCATGGCACTCGACCTCGTGGCCCAAGACATCATCATTGACGAGACCACTGGCCTTCAAGATAACGATGTCAACCCTTCTCTGCCGCCCCACAGCACCAACACCACGCTGAGTTACCTCCTCGGTCTCGACGGCCCGGGCGGCCTGGCCTCACCGGAGGTCGCCTTCAAGGCCAACTTCGTGCAGGCCACGGCGAGCGCCGGGGAAACCATCACCTCGGTCACTCTGTCCCAGAACCTCGCTGGAAACGCGTTCTCCACTACCGTGGGTGTGAACAGCGGCATTCGGACGGTCGACGGCAACTACGTTTGGCTGTTCCAAGACGCAACCCATGCGAACGTTGTGATCGGCGTCATCGGCACCTCCGACCCAGCCGCCGCGCCCGCTGCGACCGGGCCGCTCGCCTTCTCGTTTGCGCTGCTCAACACCAGCAACACGAATGCGGACCTGTATACGGTCCAGTATGTGCCCTTACTGCATCCGGATGCGACCAACCCGGACGATCGCATCGATCTGACCGATAAGGTGTTCGCCTCGGTCGCGGGGACCAGCGTGGCCAATTTCTCAGGCCAGAACGCCCCTCCTGGGATCAATCAGTTCTACCTCCTCGACTCGTCCAATGACGCGTCCAAGCAGATTCTGGTGACAGGCTTCCTCGGGACGGCCAATGCCACCCCCAACGTGAGTACGCAGGGCTTCGGCGTCGACAACCAGAGCATCAATCCGACAGAAACGCTCCAGGTTGATTTTGTGACCGGCGGTACTTTGCACGCAGGGAGTGCCTCGCAGATCCAGTATAGCAGCCATCTCGAGACGATCACGCAGGCCGGGTTCACGATCAATCAGATCACACCTTCCAACCCGAATTTGCGGGTGGACATCAAGATCAGTGCCTTCAACGTTCAAGGCAACGAGCAGGGCTTGAACTTCTACGACGGTAGCCCGACCACGACCGCGCCGATCACCAGCCTCAAGCTGACTGGGCAATCGGGGTTTGCGTCTCCCATCACCGCTAACGGTACCTATGCCACGGGAAGTGGCAACGTCACCGTCAGCGGGCTGGGGACCAACGTCGTCACCATCACCGGGCTCGATAACATCACCACCGTCGATGTCACCACCGGCAGCCCCATGGATCGGCTGACGGTTACGGGAGTTGATGCAAACGAAGGGTGCGACATCACCGAATTTCATTTCACGACGCAAACCTCTAACGCCTACACTGAACAGGTCGGCTCTTTCATTAACTTTGATGATGACGGTCCGAGCATCTCGACGACCGGCACGGAGCCGACGCTCACCGTCGACGAGACCGTGCTCGCAACTGACGATACGAAGAGCTTTGCGGCCAACTTCAGCCCGGCCTTCGGCGCCGACGGCGCCGGAGCCGTGACCTACGCCCTGAGCGCGATTGCCGGTCCCTCGGGTCTGGTCGACACCGCCACCAACCAGGCGGTCAACCTGTCGCTCAACGGCTCGGTCGTGGAAGGCCGCACCGCGGTCGGCAACGATCTGGTGTTCACGGTCAGCGTCGACGCGTCCGGCAACGTCACGCTCGATCAGAAACGGGCGGTCGTTCATGCCAATGCGAACGATGCGAACGATGCCGCGACGCTGGCCGCGGACAATCTGGTCCAGCTGACCGCGACCGTCACCGACAAGGATGGCGACCATCAGGCGGCCACCCTCAACATCGGCCAGAACCTGTCGTTCCTGGACGATGGTCCGAGCATCTCGACGACCGGCATGGAGCCGACGCTCACCGTCGACGAGACCGTGTTCACAACCGACGACACGAAGAGCTTTGCGGCCAACTTCAGCCCGGCCTTCGGCGCCGACGGCGCCGGAGCCGTGACCTACGCCCTGAGCGTGGTCGCCGGTCCCTCGGGTCTGGTCGACACCGCCACCAACCAGGCGGTCAACCTGTCGCTCAACGGCTCGGTCGTGGAAGGCCGCACCGCGGTCGGCAACGATCTGGTGTTCACGGTCAGCGTCGACGCGTCCGGCAACGTCACGCTCGATCAGAAGCGGGCGGTCGTCCATGCCGACCCGAACGATGCGAACGATGCCGCGACGCTGGCCGCGGACAATCTGGTTACACTGACCGCGACCGTCACCGACAAGGATGGTGACCATCAGGCGGCCACCCTCAACATCGGCCAGAACCTGTCGTTCCTGGACGATGGTCCGAGCATCTCGACGACCGGCACGGAGCCGACGCTCACCGTCGACGAGACCGTGTTCACAACCGACGACACGAAGAGCTTTGCGGCCAACTTCAGCCCGGCCTTCGGCGCCGACGGCGCCGGAGCCGTGACCTACGCCCTGAGCGTGGTCGCCGGTCCCTCGGGTCTGGTCGACACCGCCACCAACCAGGCGGTCAACCTGTCGCTCAACGGCTCGGTCGTGGAAGGCCGCACCGCGGTCGGCAACGATCTGGTGTTCACGGTCAGCGTCGACGCGTCCGGCAACGTCACGCTCGATCAGAGACGGGCGGTCGTTCATGCCAATGCGAACGACCCGAACGATGCCGCGACGCTGGCCGCGGACAATCTGGTCCAGCTGACCGCGACCGTCATCGACAAGGATGGTGACCATCAGGCGGCCACCCTCAACATCGGCCAGAACCTGTCGTTCCTGGATGACGGCCCAACGATAACGGCACAGTTCGACGCTGACCCGGCTACTCCGGGCATCCAAACCCCGGAGCATCTGGGCAACGCAGTGGGCCAGACGGCCACGGGAACCTTTGGGTATGACATCGGCCACGACAGCCATCCCGCTACGTTCTACGACGCCACGCACTCTGACTTCGTCGATACCAACCCGGCCGTGCCAGGCATCCAGATCGGGCTCACCGGTACGGTCGATAACACCCAGAATCCCAATATCACCCAAGCGGTCGCAACTCTCACAAGTGAATCCGCTACATCTGCGACCTTCAACTTCTCGTTCCATTACGATAAGGATCCGCTCACGGCTGGTGTTCAGGATTCTACAGCGGGCGGTACGCTTGTCTTCGACAAGGTAGCCGGCACTTACACGTTCACCTTGACCGACGTGATCGACGGGTTCAGTTTCGACGTGCTGCACACCAGCGAGCTGGTTAGCAAGCAGCCTACCGGCAACACGGGACATCCCCTGATCGTCGCAGAGCAGCTGACGCCGAACGGCGACCCAGATCCGTTCTTTGTTCAGTTCACCGGGAACTCGGTCACCCAGCAGATCGGGTTTGGCTTCAACTCAACTGGCGATGGGGCGCCGAGTGGGCCGCCGACTGACGTCTCGTTCACGCAGGGTGCTCACGAGCTGGTCACCAACGTCAACGAGGACTGGGTGAGTGCAACCCAGTCGACGAATGGCGTCGCCGGAGATACCATACAGAAAGGTGAGCTGCTGACGATGCGTTTCTTCAAAGAGAACATCCTCAGCGACGTCGATCCGAGCGCCCCGGGTGGTGGAACCGAACGGCTTGACCCCACAACGTCTGCCAGCGGCGTCGTCATAAAGTTCGACGGCATTGGCAGTTCCGAGGATCTTATCCTGATCCTTGATCTTAAGAACGCCGCTGGTAATGAGATTACCAGAGCTGTTAATGTGCAAAACTCGGACCTGATCAAGGGTAATGCGAACATCCCTGCTCCATACAATACCGAGTTCACACTCGACAACAATGATGCTCTGCTCATCATTGAGCAGAACGATTACACGGTCGCTGGAGAAACCTATCAAATACAGGGCATCCAGATCATGCAAAGCGCAAACGGGTTGACGGGTAACGCCATCGACCTGAACGGGGCCACCGGTGCAAATGGCGGCAGCAGTGCCACCAGCAACCTGACGGCTTGGGATCCGACCGATAACGATGTGCTGAAAATCACCGATATCGGGTTCGTGCAGCAAACCAGTGGTACAATCAACGCCAACCTTGACTTCTCGTTGGCGCTGGTGGACGCGGACGGTGATGCCACGGCGACACAGCACATCAACGTCAACATCAGCAACGCCTTTATCGTCTAAGTCTAGAACAATGCCAGGAAGGCGGGTAACACCGCCTTCCCGCTGCTTGACAGAGAGTGGATGATCGGATGACAGCTATATCCCGATTCCATGATCGTCGACAGCTGCCGAGCCGTCACCCAGGCCCTGCCGCGGGCTTGCGCCGAGGTTGAAGCCGAGCTTGAGCGGCACATCGCTCCTGATCCGGCCTTGGCCCGTGAGCGCACTATCCTCTTCAATCCCGGGGAGCGGCCGGCGCATTGCCCGTGTGCCGATCACCGATATGCCCGAGCTTGGACGGATTGACCGCAGAGCCGCTGCGAGCCTGGCTGGCATGGCTCCTCATCCCCGGGCGGGGGGGTATCCGGCCCGCCCGTCCCATCCCTGGCGGCCGACCGTGCCAGCGGGCAGTCTTCAGCATGGCCGGCAGGGTCGCCGCACACGCTCGCCCCGCGTTCCGAAATACCTACCGCGCGGTCGTGTCCCTGTTGATGGTGTGGCTCGACGGTAGCGAGGAAGCCCGTCCGCACGCCCTCCACAGCGCTGTAGCGGACGAGCTTCCTCGCGGGGTGGTCATCGGCGGTTGCCGGGTAGGGTCGGGTTGCGAGTGCCAACCCCGAACCCGAGAGACCCCCGATGACCGACGAGATGATGAGCCTGCGCGGGCTGCTGGAGAAGAGCGCCGACGCGGACCTGCTGCGCGAGATGATCGGCTTTGCCGCCGAGCGGCTGATGGAGTTGGAGGTGGGCGGCCTGACCGGGGCGGCCCATGGCGAGAAGAGCGCTGAATGGTTGGTCCGGCGCAATGGCTACCGTGACCGGGACTGGCAGATGCGGGCCGGCACGGTGGAGCTGCGCATCCCGAAGCTGCATAAGAGCTCGTACTTTCCGGCCTTCCTGGAGCTGCGGCGTATGGCCGAGAAGGCGCTCACGGCGGTGATCCAGGAGGCCTATATCCAGGGCATCTCGACCCGCTCGGTCGATGATCTCGTTCAAGCCATGGGCGGCACCGGCATGTCAAAGAGCCAGGTCAGCCGGCTCTGCCAGGTATCGACGAGAGCTATGCGGGAGATTGGGTGACGCGAGCGGCGTGAAGGCGGCGTATCGAGGCGGGTGTCGAGCCTGCCAGAATCTCTCATCGAGAGCGAGATGGGGTGGACGGACCGTGGCGGCAGCGACGTATCACGGTGCGTTGGTTCAACCTCAATCGAAAGAGCGCCCCGATGACGAACACACTGGTTGGCCTCGATACGGCAAAGTCTGTGGGTTTGGAGTTGACCCGCTTTGGTGGAGCGGTGGAACGCTTGCGGGTCAGGGGTTAGCGAGCATCTCCTGTTCGTAGCGGACGGGTGAGCGATAGCCGAGCGCGGAGTGCAGGCGCACGGGGTTGTAGAAGCCCTCGATGAAGGTGAACACGGCCATGCGGGCCTGCGCCTGGGAGGCGAAGCGCCGGCGGTCGAGCAACTCGCACTCCAGCGTCGCGAAGAATCTCTCGCACAGTGCGTTATGGGATGGACGCCTCCCGCTCCGCGCCCAGGTTGGGCGAGACCGAGAGGGAGAAGAGCCATGCAGATGCTCGCGATCGATCTGGCCAAGCAGTCGTTTCACGTTCACGGCGTCGATGCCGATGGTCAGGTGATCTCCCGGCGCGTCGGGCGCACCAAACTTCCGGCGCTGGTGGCCAGCCTCGCCCCGAAGGTGATCGCCATGGAGGCTTGCGCCACGGCCCATCATTGGGCGCGAGCTTTCCTCGCGGCCGGGCATGAGGTTCGGCTGATCAACCCGCGCTTCGTCAAGCCGTTCGTGCGCGGCTCGAAGAACGATGCCGTCGACGCCGAGGCGATCTTCGACGCCGCCTCACGTCCCACGATGCGGTTTGTGCCTGTGAAGTCGACCGAGCAGCAAGACCTGCAGTCGCTTCATCGCGTCCGCGATCGGCTGGTCTCGCAACGCACGAACCTGATCAATCATACCCGTGGGCTCCTGGCTGAGTACGGCCTCATCTACCCGAAGGGTGCGGCCCGCTTTCCAGCGCGTGTGCGGGCGGAACTTTCCGAGGCGGGACTGTCGCCGATGGCGCGAGCCACCTTCGCGGCCCTGCTCGACGAGTTGGAGACCCTGGAGACGCGGCTTGAGCGGCTCGACGATCAACTTCGGGCGATCTGCCGCGAAGACGTCGTCTGCCGCCGCCTGATGACGTTGCCTGGCGTGGGCCCGGTCGTCGCCACCGCCCTCAAGGCCAGCGTCGGCGATGCCCGCCAGTTCCGCTCAGGGCGCGAACTCGCGGCCTGGATCGGCTTGGTGCCGCGACAGTACTCCACCGGCGGCAAGCCGCACCTCGGGGGCGTCGGACGCCGGGCCAACCACTATCTGCGGCGCCAACTCGTGCACGGCGCCCGCGCGGTCGCCTTGCGCCTGGCCACGAAGACCGATCCGCGCTCACGCTGGTTCCAGGCGGTGATCGACCGGCGCGGGTTCAACAAGGGGATCGTGGCGATGGCCAACAAGACCGCGCGGATAGCCTGGGCGATGCTGAGGCGCGAGGAGGATTACGCCCGCGCCTGACGCGGGCGACCGAGATCGTCGCGCGAGCGGCGATGCGTGCGAGGTGACCGACGATGGCGACACGGCGTGGGCCGCCGCTTCCGATCCTGACCTACGACACGGCCTTCGAGGCCGCTAGCGTTATGAGGACGGAAGAAGCGGACCCCATCGAGGCCAGGGGCGTGATCGCTCCACCGACAGGCCGGATAGATTCACGCACCCAAGGTCGTGGTCGTCGCTGAGGAATACCTTGCCGCGGGAGGCGTCCATAGATTGTCGTAAGCATCACCGACCGAGCCCATCGAGGGCCGCACCCCTGCCTCGCGGCAGCGGCTGCCAAAGGCCAGCGAAGTCTAGTGGGTGGATTCAAGTGGTCGTCGCAACGGCTTGGCGGAGGGCGGTTGTGATGGCAGGTCGGCGGCGTTCGGATCGGGCACTTCGCGAGAAGCTGCGGTCACCGGGTCGTCCCGGGGTCGGTCTGCGCGAGACGCGGCGGGGGTTCTGGGCGTTCCTCGCGCAGGGTCTCTCCAGCGAGGTCGCAGCGATGAAGCTCGGGATCTCGCCACCGGTCGGCTCGCGGTGGTTCCGGACAGCAGGCGGAATGGCACCTTCCCACCTGTCACCATCATCCAAGTCGCCTTCTGCGCGCTACCTGTCGTTGGCTGAGCGGGAGGAGATCGCGATCCTACAAGCGCAAGGTCACGGGGTCCGGGACGTCGCTCGGCGTCTGGGACGGGCGGCGTCGACCATCTCGCGGGAATTGCGCCGCAATGCGGCGACCCGCAGTGGCGGCCTGGACTATCGCGCCACGACCGCGCAGTGGCACGCTGAACGCGCGGCACGCCGGCCCAAGCCAGCAAAACTGGCGGGGAACGCAGCGCTGCGGACGTACGTGCAGGAGCGGCTCGCCGGAACTGTCGCGACACCGGGCGGGAGCGCTCTGCCTGGCCCTAGCGTTGCCTGGAAGGGACGGCGGCACGGGCGACGCCAGAGCCGGCGATGGGGTCGATCCTGGAGTCCGCAGCAGATCGCCGAGCGCCTACGGCTCGACTTTCCGGGCGATACGACGATGCGCATCAGTCACGAGGCGATCTATCAGGCGCTCTACATCCAGGGCCGGGGCGCGCTGAAGCGTGAGCTGACCGCGTGTCTTCGCACAGGACGGGCTTTGCGTGTGCCGCGGGCCCGCAGCCTGGGCCGAGGCAGGTCGTTCGTCACCCCCGAGGTGCTCATCAGCGAGCGTCCGCCCGAGGTGGAGGACCGCGCGGTGCCGGGGCACTGGGAAGGAGATCTGATCCTGGGTCTGAAGAGTTCGGCGATCGGGACCCTGGTCGAGCGCACGACGCGCTTTACGATGCTGCTGCATCTTCCGCCGATGGACGGCCATGGGGTGACACCGCGTGCGAAGAACGGCCCGGCGCTGGCGGGGCACGGGGCCCAGGCGGTGCGCGAGGCGATCGCCGGCACGATCGCGCGCTTGCCCGAGCAGCTGCGGCGCTCGTTGACCTGGGACCAGGGTACCGAGATGGCCGAGCACGCGCGCTTGCGGATCGACGCGGGTCTGCAGGTCTACTTCTGCGATCCACGCTCACCCTGGCAGCGGGGGACGAACGAGAATACGAACGGGTTACTGCGACAGTACTTCCCGAAAGGAACGGATCTGAGCGCCCACAGCGCGAACGATCTTGCTGCTGTGGCCGCAGCCCTCAACAGCAGACCGCGCAAGACGCTGAACTGGAAGACGCCGGCAGAGGCGCTCGACGCTGTGCTGGCTGTAGGGTCTGGGGAGATCATTTCACCGCGGCCAAGGCCTGATCGATGCGGTAGTCCGGATGACGGATGCGCGCTTTAGCGGGGTCGAAGAGGGCTTCCACCTCTTCTCGGAGCGGCGTCTGGTCCGAGCGTTCAGCCACCCGGTCGATGGGAGATGCGCCATCAAGCGCCGAATGGGGGCGGCTCCAGTTCCAGTGATGCTGCCACTCGGCCACGCGGTCGGCGATGTCCGCGGATTTCGGATCCACAGTGGTCCAGAACTCCTCAAGAGCGGCGCGATGGCTGCGCTCGACCTTGCCATTCAGATGGGGCGATCGTGGCGGGATCGGGCGGAACTTGATGCCCCAGTCGATCAGCCGCTGCTGCACAGCCTCGGCAAAGAATTCGCGTCCGCGGTCGGTCTGGATCCGCTGAATGGCAAACGGCATCTCCTCGATCACGCGGTCGAGAAAATCGAGAGTGTTCGCGGCGGTCCGGCGTGGATAGATCCCCAACACGGCGTAGCGCGAGCAGTCATCTATGGCGGTGTACTGGTACACACCCGGGCAGATTTTGCAGACGTCCATCTGCACCCGATCGCCCGGCACGGGTCGACTATAGCGGAGCTTCCCTCTGACGCGCCGCCGCGGTCGCTTGAGCACTTGCTCGCCGTGACGGACGAGCACGCGATGGATGGTGTCGAGCGACAGCGTCAGATCGTGCTGACGGACGAGCTCATTGCGGAGCTGCTTGATCCCGAGCTTGCGGTCGCGTCGGAGGCTGAGGATCAGCGTCTCGTGCTCTGCAAACACCTTCTGAGCTGCCAAGCGTCGCGGACGGCGGCTGTGTTCCACCAGCCCAGCTGGACCAGCGGCCTGATACCTCCGCCACCACTTGCGCAACGTCGGGCGTGAGATGCCGCAGCGGCGGCAAACGAGGCCGGCGTCGCCGGTCTGGGCATAGAGTTCAATCCATCCCAGACGCGCCTTCGTCAGATCCATGGCCGTGTCTCGCGTTGGCTGGGGATCTGATGGACAGCGCGTGCCGCGCTGCCCACAGCTCCACAGCAGAAGCAGCAATCGGAATGCCAGATCGGCCGGGAGCGCGGACGGCGAGATTGAAACGATGTCGCCGAACCTCACACATAATCCTTGTGTCGGGGGTTCGAGTCCCTCCTCCGCTACCACTTAAGTTTCTGATTTATCATATCTTTCCTCCATTGAACCCGGTCCCGTGGCCGGGTTTGACAGTTTCAGTTGCCGGGTTCGACAACACCGGTTCGCCGCCTGTTCACCTCGGCGTCGAAACCCGTGACCACCCCGCGCATCTTCGGGCGCAGCTCCGCGCCCTTCGCGTCGTGGCGCGCCATCTCGAGCGTCTTCTGGCCAAGCGCGTCCGCGATCGTGCGCTCGTCGTGGCGGATTTCCCGCAGGATCACGGCCACGGTGTGCCGCAAGCCGTCGAGCGTCAGGCCCGGCCCGACCGTGCCCGCCTTCTCCAAGCGCATTCGGATCTGTCGCCGCGAGGCCCGGAAGCCGTTGAGGGTCCACGGCGTGCCTGCCGAGCTGGTCCACGGGGGCGTGGCACTGTGCTGGGGCGCCACGTCGAGGATCGCCGCCAGCGGGCTCGGGACGGGCCAGAACACTGGCTCGCCTGTCTTGGCCCGCCGCGTCGCGATCTCGCCCGCGCGATAGAAGCTGCGGGGCAGGGTGAGGGCAGGCGCCATGTGCGGCGGCATCGCATCGAGGACGGCGTGGCGGTCCTCGTCGGACCAGGGCCGGTTGCGCTCCGGCGCGCCCCGCTTTTGGCGGATGTCCTTGATCCCGGCCGCCGGGTTGTCGGCGAGGTGGCCGCGCTCCGAGCCCCAGCCGAACAGGATGGAGAGGACCGCCCTCACGTCGTTGCCGAATCGCCGGCCCTTGCTCTCGGCCGCCTTGTCCCGGATGCGCACCACCAGGGGGCGATTGAAGCGGGCCAGCGCCGTGTCTGCGATCGGGCGCAGGTAGCCGAAGATCTTCTGGCAAGGTGAAGGCTGGTGCGGGAGAGCACACCAGTTCAACGCAACGATGTTTACCGTCATGTCCGTCGCAACAAATTTACGCCGAGGAGTGAAAAATGCGCGTTTCCAAAGACTCCTTCCACAGCACCGAAGCACATCAGGTTGCTAAAGAGCAGAACGCGCACCTTGCCGAGCAGATTAAAGACGATGATTTAGACGCAGTAGTAGGCGGTGCACTTCAAGTTAAATTTGGATCGGAAGCCACGCAGAATTACAAGCCGGGCGGATTCAACGGCGTCTATGGGCTTATATACTTCATCAATTCCATACCGAGATAGTTATCGCGGACAATGCCGCGCGGGCTGGAGAGCCTGACCGCATGAAGCGGCACACACCGCGGATGCCCCGCGGCGTTGATGGCGCGGCGGGGCTTTGCCTCGTAGACCTCGGGCCGTCCCACCCGTGCGGGGCGGCCTTTTCACGCTGCGCCTGAGGCTCGGCACGGCAAAGGCTCGGCACGGCGAAGGCTCGGCACGGCAAGGCGACGGTCCAGATCCGCCCGCGAGCTGAAGTCGGGCCGTCGCGCCCGAATTCATACCTTCTCAGACCGATGACAAGCTCGGGAGATGACCATGTCTCAGGCCAAGACTCCTTCTCAAGGTAGTGGCTCGCCGGTCGAGGATCTCGCTCCTATGCGAGACGCGGAGCTTTCGGAAGAACAGCTTGAGGCAGTGGCTGGCGGGGCGATCCGCGGAAGCGGATGCCTGACGCCGAATACGACACCATACATAAGGAGATTTGAAGAACTAACGGCTCCGGAAGGGTCGCAAAGCTCTGGCAGTGGTGGCGGCAAGGGGATTTGGAGCAACTGATATTTGCTCCGATCGAGAATACGGGACGTCGTCTACAACGTCCCTCGTCTCATGATCGCTGAAGCTCGTGGAGCCCCGGCACCTGCTCGCCGATCCATCGCCCACCCGAAGCCGCCCCCACCTCCCCGTTTTCGGGGAGGCTCGACCGCTGCCCCAGCTCGCCCAAAAGCAAAGCCTAGGCGGAAGCCTCCTGCTTATGGGCGAGCAGAATCGGGCGGAGACCGCTTCGCCACTTGAGGCAGCCCTGAAGGAGCTTCGGAGAAGTGTCGGTGCCTGATGCGAAGTGCCCAGCGGCAACCGTCATCAAGCTGCCGGCACGGCGCTTGGCAGTATCACCGCGGGCTTCTCCTGCGCCGTCGTGCCCTGCACCGGCCCACGAGACGGCACTATGCTCCCACGAGGCTGCGCAACCCCCCAACCGTCACATCAGCTAGCGTCAAAACAGAGGCTGCTGCTCTGGGCTTTGTCGGAGTGCGACAGAGCACCCCAGCTTGGCATGATGATGATCTACAGTCGTCTTGTCAGAACGACGCCGCGGCGGAGCGAAAAATAAATTTCTACAAAGATGAACGTCAGAATGTGGCGGGTGAGGGGTCATGACCGTTAAGTTAATCGCCGTCAGCATTGGGCTGTCCGTCCTGGCGCTGGCCTCTCCAGCGGTGCCGCTGGACATGGGTACGCTGGCGGAGCAGCGCGCCTGCACGCCAGACGCGATAAGCCTCTGCGGCAAGCACATCCCGTATCCGGGACGGGTGAGGGCGTGCCTCCTGAGCAAGAGGGAAAGCCTGAGCCCGGCGTGTCGTTCGGCAATCGCGTCCTATGAGGCAAGGACCGCAGCGCCCCGCCAGTGAGCCTAGGACCGCAGCGCCCCGCAAACGTCGGCGCAAGCACTCGCAACACGTTTTCCGGAAGTGATCTTCCGGAAGACGTGTGACACGCCCGCGCGGCGCTTGAGCGAAGCCGACATCCGCATGGCCGAAATGGGAGATGGCGAAGCCATCAATCGGATGTCGTGTAAGCCGTGCCAATCCGCCCCGATCACCGCGGCCTCTACCGGATCGACTGGCCGCAACTCGCGGCCGTGATCCGCTCGCCGCGCGAGGCCGTGCCATTCGCATAAGGGCGAGCATGGGACGAGAAGAGCCCGCCACGGCGGGGACCGGGCGGGCTAAGACGTTCATAGGCGCCCATTGATCTGTCGCCCCAAGGATCTGTCGCCCCAAGGATCTGTCGCCCCAAGTTGGACTTGGTCCTCTCAGGCCAGCGTGATCGCGCCGAGAGGATCAACCCTGGCGGCCTTTGATGAGGCGCGGACGGTCAGCGGTAGATTAAAACGGGCAATTTGGAGTGCGTGAGAACCTTCATGGTCTCGCTGCCAATAACGAGGGCAGAAAAGCCACGACGGCCATGCGAGGCCATGGCGATGAGGTCACAGCCGCGGGCCTCGGCGGTTTCGATGATGGCCTCATACGGTTGCCGGTCCTCGACTTTCACGACCTCGCAAGAGACACCGACCCGCTTGGCTTCCTGCTCGGCCTCTGTGAGACGACGATCGGCGTCGGCATGTGCATGGCGCGTGAACTCATCCACGTATGGGTTTGAGGCCCCCAAAGGCAATGCCGGGAACCGCGCGACTACCGTGAGCACCGTCACCTTTGCACCGACAGTCTTGGCGAGCGACACGGCGTTCTTTACGGCCGAGGCGGAAATCGACGTCCCGTCAGTCGGGACAAGGATGTGCTGGTACATCGGGATCTCTCCCAGCATTCCGCGAGTCACCCTCGCGCGGTCGTTCGGGGCCGACCCGTAGGGCCCGTTCCGGCTTATAGCAGTAGGGACGACTGAGTTGTAGAGTTGAGCTTCCTGGGCCGTTTCTGAGGCTTCAGGGGGCCTTTCGAGCCTCGATCAGGGCGGACAGCTCCACCCATTCGCATAAGTCTGAGTACGGGACGAGGACGCGCCTCACGAGAAGAGTCCGGCACGGTTGGGAGGGACCGAGCAAGCTAAAGCAATGGCCGAGTCCCGATGGATCAAGCGGCGCACATAGGAAACATAAATAGTGGGACGGCGGTGCCCATCTCCGGGGTAGCGACGAAGCAAGGGAGATGACAATGCAGTATCTGAAACTTGCAGGATTATCTATCGTCGCGGCGCTCGTGCTTGGACTAGGGAGCGGAGCAAAAGCAACCCCACTCAGCAGTTCTTCGGCTGGAATTGCAACATGTGAGGTGTCCGACGGATTGGTCATCAAGGCGGTGACCAGAGCCGGAGTTGCGCATCGGTCGGCTCGAAGAACGGCCCGGCGTGTTAACCGCCGCCACGGCTACTAGCTGCGGGCTCAATCTCGCGCGCGAGAAGGCGGTTCATTCGTATAATCCCATATTCTGGTGCGCGTTATGGGGCATCCGTACAGTGTTCCGAAGGTTTCGCGCGGATCGCGAGCGGGCCGCCGCCTCGACTGTGCTAGTCTTCCGTCGCTCGCTCCGGGAGCGCACGCCCGGAGTCGAGCAGCGGGCCGGGTCCTCGGCCGCTACGAGGACCCGGCCCGCACTCGCCTCCAGTCGCGTTGAGCGTGGGTGACAGACGTATCGGCTCATCCAGGGGCACGCTTCGGGTGTGACCGCCTCCTGGCCCCTCGACGTCGCCTTGGAGGCACCACCCGCGGGCCGCGGCCATCTTCCGACCCTGCCTGAAGCGCGGCCCCCGGCTCTCTTCGGGCACAAAGAAGCGCCAGAGGGGGGGACCCTCAGCCCACCCGCTGGGCCTGCCGCAAACGCGTCCGCAGCCGTTCACGGGTCGTTAGGCATACCCGCCCAGCTTGCCGCCTCCGCCCCGGAGCCGGCCCATGATCTTGAATTCCCTCGCCCTCAAGCTTAAGCACCCGGCGCGTGGCGACTTCCGGGGCCGGCATTTCGAGGCCACCCTGAGCGTGCAGGCCGTTTCTTGGTAGCTGCGCTACGCGCTCGGCTACCGCGACATCGGGGAGATGCTCCTGGAGAGGGGCCTCACGGTCGACCACTCCACCATCAATCGCCGGGTGCTCGCCTCCGCGCCGGCCATCAAGCGCCGCCTGCGCCGGTTCCGCAAACCGCACTCCGGCTCCGTGCGCGTCGACGAGACCGACATCAAGGTGCGGGGCCAGTGGCGATACCTGTACCGGGCCATCGACCAGCACGGGCAGGCGGTCGACTCCCCGCTCACCGCCAACCGCGACCTGGATGCGGCCAAGCGCTTCCTCCGCAAGATGCTGCAGGATCAGCCGCTTCTCGCGCCCGACCGCATCCGCACCAATGGCGCTGGCCCGTACCCGCCGGCGATCGCCGAGAGCCGCAAGGAGGGCCTGCTGCGGCGCATGCCGACCCACCACGTCACCAAGCACCTGCGACAGGGGATCGAGAGCCACCACTTCCGGGTCAAGCGGGCGATGCCGCGGATGGCCGGGTTCCGGCCGTTCCGCACGGCCCGGCGCACAATCCAGGGCTTCGAGGCGATGCTGTGGCTGCGCAAGGACTTCGGGTTCGCGGGCGCGTGGACCGTCCGCGAGCAGAACCAGCTCCTCGCCAGCTGCTTTGGTCTTTCCGTCGCGAACAAAGCGTGAAAGCGGGTCGGCGGAGCCCCTTCTGCGGCCCGAGCCCGCGTTTGCGGCAAGCCCCGGCGGGCTCGGGCGAGGGCCACCCGCACATCATGATGGACGGCTTCCCGACCGGACCGCACGCCCGGGCCTCAATGGACGGCCTGCTCAAGGACGTCTCGATCACCCAGCGGCGGCAGGTCGGTCGGGAAGCGGTCAGTGCCGATCACCGCCTCGTGGCCGCAGCTCGATCAAGGCGGCGCCCGTCTAGGCACTGCACATGCGGTTCGGGAGCGGCGACTGGTCCGCCGCGCGCTTCCGGCGCGGGCCGCACGAAGACGCGGTAGCGCCGTGCACGCTCCACATCGGGCCTTCGAGTTGTGCTCCGTGAGGCCCGAGCTTGGTCGTCGCTCTCGCCCCCGCCCTGCATCCTCCTGCTCAGGTCCCTCACTCGACGGGCAGCCCCGGACGCGTCGCGCTCTCGATGATCGCCTCCCACGATTTGCCCATCGCGCGCAGGGACTCGATCGAGGGGCCGATCTCGTTCCCGTAGACCCTCAGCGTGCGCTCGTAGATGCGGGTCCGGTGCGGCTCGGGGGTCTGCTCCTTGAACAGGGAGGCCAGTCGCCTGCGCTCCGCGTGCATCGCCCGTGCGATGGCCTCGGCGGAGGCGCCGCGGCGGCGCATCTCAGCCGCGTGCTCGCGCAAGTCGCGCACGGCTTGCTCGTACTGGGACCGCAGGCTCATCGACGGTGTGGCCCTCGTGACCGACGCGATCGGACGATCATGCATCGTTCTGCGTCGGCCTCCTACCTGTAGCGGCCCTCCCGCGGCCAAGCCGAGCGAGGTTCGGCCTCGACCCGACGGCGACGGCGCTTGATCGCCTCCCGCCTACCGATGCACGACACCCTTGATCTGCGGGATCTCCTCGGCCTGCCCGGCTCGGGCCGCAGCGGACCTTTTTGATTGGTGGCCCGTCAGAAGCTTGACGGCTTGTACACCTTGAGCCTTAACTTGAAGGCCAAGCAACGGGAAAGTTCGGCTATGAGACGCACTGGACTCCTCTCGGCCGCCCTCTTTACAATCTGTGTTGTTTATCCAAATGCTACAATGGCAATGTCGTGCTCAGAACGCAACCAACAGTGCATTAAATTCTGCGATCAGAGAAATGCGGGCGGAAGAGCTTATAATTGCCACTCTCGTTGTGCTGACGCTAATTCACAATGCATGCAGAATGGATGTTATAACACGCCAATGAAGAGTGGGTGCGGCTTCTCTAAATCCTAGATCCTGACTTATCCGGCCAGGGCGTGTCCCGCCCCGTCACCCGGTCGCCGGCGGCCGGGTCCCCTCTCTGCCCATACTCCACCCGGTGCGCTTGAAGGCGGCGGTGGATCCCGACCACATCGCGCATCACCCCGACGCTCTTCGCCCCGCACGCAGAGCAGCGCGGGTGCAGGGCGATGTCGGGGAACGGCAGGCTGTCCGGGAAGCGATCCGTGCTGATCACCGCCTCGTGGCCGCAGTGAGTCGCGTTGGCGTGCACGAAGGCTGTGCGGTCGCCCTCCTCGGACCGGATCCAGCCGATCGTGGGCGGCGGGATCGCGCGGCCCTGCTCGTCGTAGGCGCGGCGGGGGTTGCGGCGGCTCATAGGCGGAGACGTAGGCCGCGTCCGTTGCGCGGCGACTGCGTGCGCGAGCTACACGGATCGGGTCAGGGCGGCAACCGCGCCCTCTAAACGGATGCCAAGGACCGACCAAGCAAGCTGAAATATTCCCAAACAAATACAGGATTTCTGCTCGAATTAAATATGAGCACGCAATAAATTTGCGTTTGGCTTCGATGCTGGGTGCCTGAAACATTGTCCTGGCATGATCGAATCAGATGGTGTTGATCTGCGTTAGAATTGGCAGTTTATGATAAAAATAGTAACTTGAAACTTTATAGCGCCACCATTGGCAGCATCTATCAGCTTTTCTCCACTTCATGAATACAAATTCAGGCCAATCTATCTGCCCAAAGCTGACCTCATCTGAGAATATGATTTTTATCGACGGGTGTCGTCATGGTTAGATCATAGTAAATCTTGTCACTTTCTGCTTCTTTATCATAGTTGCTCTTTAAGATATTTATTGCATCTTGCGCGGCATAGCTTCTGCTCTCGCCGGTTCCTTCTGCAGCAGCTATGCTGCATGAAGCAAAATTGGATTTTATAAATTCAAATATTATATCAGGATCCGCCTTCATCCTTTTCATCGTGTAAGGCCACCATTCTAATATTATTAGTCCAGCTTTCTTTAGCACATCCTTGCCGCCCTCAAAAACAAATGGTTCTGCGCCTTGAACATCAATTTTTACAGCAAGCGGAGTTTTGATATAAGCGGCGAAATCATTCAAAGGAACTGCTTCGACGTTTATGACTGGTCGCAGATGTTCGCCAATATCGCCGATAAAATTGCCACCTATTCTAATTCTGTGATCTCCTAGATTTTCAGGTGCAATTTCGAACTGCAAATTTGAGTTTTCCTTGAATAAAGCCAGCCTGAAAAGCTTGTAATTTGCATGTCTACAATTTATCTTTGTGTTAATTTCTAAGTTCATAAAGTTATGCGGCTCTGGTTCGAATGCAAAACAATGAACATTTGGATATGACTGCGCAATCGGAATAGTTGTAAGACCGATATTCGCGCCTATATCTAAGTAGTAACCCACCCCACCATTCTTGTCAAAAAACTCTTTTAATTTATCCACGGTCGTTTTCGCCCAGTCTCCCTTTTCAGAGTAAGCACGGTGCACTGAGAAGTCATAAGGTTGACTCACGATTGTGCCTGACACCCCTCTACTCGCTACGCCGGTGACGCCAGCTGGCCCGGCAAATGCTGCGATAGCATATCTTGCGTGCAGCCTGGCGAATTCTTGATCGTCTGCTAAAGTTTTCACAATCTGTATCTTGCGTCTCTCGGGAAGCTTCCTTACGAACCATGAGAAAAGCTGTAGAATCTGCGCTTTCATAGATCGTCCCTCGCGATTTCACGTAGTTTAAACCTATGGTCGAATTTGCGAAGGCCGCCCGGGTTGGTAGGAATGCTTCACCTATAATACTGACGTTGATCCCACCGCCGAGTTCGCGTCTCAGTCAAAAAATTTCACCTACCCGGCGCGTCTTTGTCGGTTTTTGCAACGCGTGGGTCCAGGAAAGGAGCTTTTCGCGTTTCATGGTGCTCCACCTCCATCCTCAATCTGCGGACATCGACAGCGATCGACGTCGACGCGAAGCTGACCGTCGCCTAACTCGTGGTCGGCTGGAATGCGAGGTACGCTTCGACATTCCCGGGCACCAGCGAGGCCGGTTCGCCTGCCGCGTGCAGCTTACCACGGACGAGCAAGGGCGTACCTGCAGACGGTTTTGAGCAACCCTTTGCAGCGGGACCTCGACGAGCCTGTCGCAAACGCGATCGCGCCGGCGTTCACGGGTCGTTAGGCATCCCCGCCCAGCTTGCCGCTCCGCCTCACCGCCGGGTCCGGACCCGGTCCGTCCACGGTCTAGACCCGCTCCAGGTCCGGCAGCCGGTCGCGCAGGAAAGCCGGCTTCTCGGCCCCTGCAAGGTCCGTCACCACCGCTCGCGCGCCGCCGTCGCCGAGCCGATGGAGGAGCGCGTCCGGGCCCGAACAGCGTGAAGAGCGGGACGGTGATCAGCCCGGCCCGGGAGCTCGCGAGGTGCGCGATCGCGGTCTCCGGGCTCGGCGGGAGCAGCGCGCCGAGGCGGTCGCCCCGCCGCAGGCTCTGAGTGGCGAGCCGGTTGGCGAAGCGGTTCGAGGCGGGCCGGAGGTCGTCGAAGCCGAAGTGCTGCGTGGCGTCCGCCCCGTCGAGGTCGATCAGTGCCAGCGGATCGCCGGGGGCGTGCCGGTCGCAATCGTCGGCGCCGATGATGTAGCGCTGCGGGATCGCCCAGCAGAAGCCTGCGACGAGGTCGGCATGGTGTCCGCGCGCTGCAGCATCGGCACGCTCCGCTCCCGCATCGTTCCTGCGGGGAACGGCTCGCGCGACGGCGCTGGCCACCCCTCCGATGTCCGGAACGCTCGTTCACCGATTTTCCGCCGTCAGGCGGGCGGCGGGCCTCCGGGAGCGGCTTGCCTTGCCGCCCGGGATCGGCTGTGACGGACGGGGCCGCCGCACTCCGCCGGAAAGAGCGTCGGTGCCGGCCCGGGAGGAAGTCCTTCGATGAAACGATCCGCTGCCGGCCTGCGCCGGGCCGCCCTCGCGCTCTCCCTCCTCGCCGGCCCCGCCGCGGCGCAGGTCTCGGACGATGTGGTCCGCATCGGGGTGCTCACCGACCTCTCGGGACCCTACGCCGACAGCGGCGGGCGCGGCTCGGTGATCGCGGCCGAGATGGCCGCCGCGGATGCCGGCGGCTGGATCCTGGGTAAGCCGGTCGAGATCGTCTCGGCCGACCACCAGAACAAGCCCGACGTGGCGTCGAGCATCGCCCGGCGCTGGTACGACGTGGAGAAGGTCGACGCGGTCGTCGACCTGCCAGTCACGGCCATCGCGCTCGCCGTCCAGGCCGTGTCCAAGGAGAAGAACCGCACCGTGATGATCACGGCCGCGGCGACCTCCGACCTCACCGCCAAGACCTGCTCGCCCACGTCGTCACACTGGACCGACGACACCCACGCGCTCACGGCCGGCACCGCGCGTGCGGTGTTCGAGCGCGGCGGCCGATCCTGGTACTTCATCACCGTCGACCATGCCTTCGGGCACGCGCTCCAGAAGGAGGCCACGGCCGTCGTCGAGTCGCTCGGCGGCAAGGTGGTCGGCACGTCGCGCCACCCCATCGCCACCGCCGACTACTCCTCCTTCCTGCTCCAGGCCCAATCCTCGGGCGCCGACGTGGTCGCCTTCGCCAGCGTCGGCGACGACTTCACTAAGGCGATCAAGCAGGCGAACGAGTTCGGCCTGACGCAGGGGGGGCAGACCCTCACGGGCTTCCTCGTCTACATCACCGATATCAAGGGGCTCGGGCTGCCGGTCGCCCACGGCCTGACCTTTTCCTCGGCCTTCTACTGGGACCAGAGCGAGCCCGCCCGCGCCTTCGCCAAGCGCTTCCAGGACAAGACCGGCGTGATGCCGACCAAGAACCAGGCGCTGATCTACACCGCCGTGACGCATTACCTGAAGGCGGTCGCACAGGCCGGCACGGACGAGGCGCTCGCGGTCAACAAGGCGATGCGGGCCATGCCGGTCGCCTTCTTCGGCCATCCCGCGACCTTGAGGGCCGACGGGCGGCTTCTCTACGACCCCGTCCTCTATCGGGTGAAGGGCGAGCGCGAGAGCAAGGGCCCCTGGGACCTCTACGAGGCGGTGCGCTCCATCCCGCAGGGCGAGGCCTTCCTGCCGATAAACCCGGCTTGCGCCGGGCAGAACGGGTGAGCGCGGTGGACGCGGCCGAGCGCGCCAGACGCTTCGACCTGCGGCGCCTGCCGGAGGGGTTCATCGAGGACCCCTACCCGGTCTACGCGGCCCTGCGCACCCACGCCCCAGTCCACGTCTTCGCGCCGGGGCAGGTCCTGCTCACCCGCTACGTGGACCTGGAGCGGGTCTACAAGGACGCCGCCACTTTCAGCTCCGACAAGGTCGTGGAGTTCGGGGCCAAGTTCGGTCCCTCTCCCTTGTACGCGCATCACACGACGAGCCTCGTCTTCAACGACCCGCCGCGCCACACCCGGGTCCGGCGGATCATCGCGGGTGCCCTGGCGCCGCGGGCGATCGCCTCGATGGAGGCGAGCATCGTGGCGCTCGTCGACGGGCTCCTCGACGCGGCGGAGGAGCGCGGCCGGATCGACCTGATCGAGGATTTTGCCGCCGCGATCCCCGTCGAGGTGATCGGCAACCTGCTCGGCGTGCCGCGGGCCGAGCGGGAGCCGCTCCGGGCGTGGTCGCTCGCCATCCTGGGCGCGCTGGAGCCGGTCCTCGACGCCGCCACGATGGAGGCCGGCAACCGCGCCGTAACCGAATTCCTGGACTACCTGAAGCGTCTCGTCGCCGAGAGGCGGCGCCGTCTCGGTGATCCGGAGCGGGACATCCTGACCCGTCTGATCCAGGGCGAGATGGAGGGGGAGCGCCTCTCGCCCGAGGAATTGCTGCAGAACTGCATCTTCATCCTTAATGCCGGCCACGAGACCACCACCAACCTGATCGGCAACGGGCTGCACCTGCTGACGCAATGGCCGGAGGCGCGCGAACGGCTCCTCTCTGAGCCGGATCTGCTCCGCCGGGCGGTCGAGGAGATGCTGCGCTTCGAGAGTTCGAACCAGCTCGGCAACCGCATCGCTGCCAAGCCCTTCGCGCTCGGTGGACGCGATTTCCCGGCGGGTACCCAGATCACGCTCGGCATCGGGGCGGCGAACCGTGATCCGGACCAGTTTCCCGATCCCGACCGCTTCGACGTTGCCCGCGAGCCGAATCGCCACCTCGCCTTCGCGAGCGGCATCCACCAATGCGTCGGCATGACCGTCGCGCGGCTGGAGGGGCGGATCGCCATCGGGCGCTTCCTGGCGCGGTTTCCGTCCTACGCGCTCGATGGTCCGCCGCTTCGCTCGCGGCGGGTGCGCTTCCGCGGCTTCAGCCGGCTGCCGGCCCGTGTCGAAGCCTGACTCGCCAGCGCCGCGCGATGGCGGCGCGATGCGGCAGCATCTCGGGCGGTCGGTACGAGACGAGGACGCGCCCGCCCGCGCCTTCGGCGGCGTGGGGGCCGCTCCCGTCCCTGTCCGATCCCATGGCACCCCGCGGGCCTTTGCTCGCCACGATCCCGGTCGCCGAGGCGTTCCGTTCGGAAGCCGAGGGCGGCCGCGCGCTCGACCGTGATCCGTCCCGACCAACAGGAGATCCCGCCATGAACCAGCACGGCCGTCTCGATCCCGCGGGCACGATTGCCGCGGCCCAGATCCACCCCGGCTACATGTCAGGCTTCGGCAACGGCTTCGAGACCGAGGCACTGCCGGGCGCGCTGCCGATCGGACGCAACTCGCCGCAGATTTGCCCCTACGGCCTCTACGCCGAGCAGCTCTCGGGCTCACCCTTCACGGCGCCCCGCACCGCCAACGAGCGCTCCTGGCTCTACCGCATCCGCCCCACGGTGATGCACTGGGGCGACTTCCGAAAAGTCGACGCTCGCCTCTGGCTTACGGCACCGGCGGAGCTGGTCGACCTGCCGCCCGCGCCCCTGCGCTGGGACCCGGTGGCCATCCCCTCGGAACCCCTGTCCTTCGTGGAGGGCATCTGCACCGTGACCACGGCGGGCGACGCCGGTGCCCAGGCAGGTATGGGCGCCCACTTCTACTTCGCCACCCGCTCGATGCCGGACGAGTACTTCTCCAACGCGGACGGTGAGATGCTGGTCGTGCCGCAGGAGGGAGCGCTCCGCTGGCGCACCGAGTTCGGGATCATCGACGTCGAACCGGGCGAGGTCTGCGTGATCCCGCGCGGGGTGAAGGTCGCGGTCGACCTCCTCGGCGGGCCGGCGCGGGGCTACGTCTGCGAGAATTACGGCGGCGCCTTCACACTGCCGGAGCGCGGCCCGATCGGCGCCAACTGCCTCGCCAATCAGCGCGACTTCCTCACCCCGGTCGCCGCCTACGAGGACCGCGACGCGCCCGGGACCATGCTGGTGAAGTGGGGCGGCGCGCTCTGGGCGGCGGAGATCGACCACTCGCCCCTCGACGTGGTCGCCTGGCACGGCAACTACGCGCCCTACAAGTACGACCTGCGCAAGTTCTCGCCGGTTGGGCCGATCCTGTTCGACCACGCCGACCCGTCGATCTTCACGGTGCTGACCTCGCCCTCCGAGACGCCCGGCACCGCCAACATCGACTTCGTGATCTTCTCCGACCGCTGGCTCGTGGCGGAGAACACCTTCCGGCCGCCCTGGTACCACCTCAACGTGATGAGCGAGTTCATGGGGCTGGTCTACGGGGTCTACGACGCTAAGACCGGCGGCGGCTTCCGGCCGGGCGGGGCCTCGCTGCACAACACGTTGCTGCCGCACGGGCCGGACGTTGACGCCTTCGAGAGGGCGTCGAACGTCGATCTCAAGCCGCACAAGTTGGAGGGCACGCTCGCCTTCATGTTCGAGACGCGCTTTCCCCAGAAGGTCAGCCGCTTCGCCGCTGAGACGCCCGCCCGGCAGAAGGACTACGCCGCTTACGGGCGCAAGCTCGCCAAGCACTTCGACCCGAACCGTGCCGAGGCGCGGTGATGGCCGACATCGACGCCACCCACGCCGCGACCTTGCGCTCCTGGGTGCCCGGCGCGAACGGCCACTCGGACTTTCCGATCCAGAACCTGCCGCTCGGGGTGTTCTCGCCGGGTGACGGGACGCCGCGGGCGGGCGTCGCGATCGGCGGGCGCATCCTCGACTTGCCGGCGCTGCTTGCCGCGAACCTCCTCTCGGGCGAGGCCGCGCTCGCCGCCGAGGCCGCGGGCGGGACGACGCTCAACAGGCTCCTTGCCTTGGGGGCGGGGCCGCGCCGGGCGCTGCGGGCGCGCCTGTCAGCCCTGTTCGCGGAGGGCTCGCCGGATCGCGACCGGGTCGCGCCCCTGCTGCATGAGGCCTCGTCCTGCCGGCTCCACCTGCCGGCCGCGATCGGCGACTACACCGACTTCTACGTCGGTATCCACCACGCGGAGAATATCGGCCGGCAATTCCGGCCGGACAACCCGCTCCTGCCGAACTACAAGCACGTGCCGATCGGCTACCACGGCCGCGCCTCCTCGATCCGGCCCTCGGGCACCCCGGTGCGGCGCCCGCGCGGGCAGTCAAAGCCGCCGGAGGCGGGCGACCCGGTCTTCGGCCCCTCGCGGCGACTCGACTACGAACTCGAACTCGGGGTGTGGATCGGCCCCGGCAATACTCTCGGCGAGCCGATCGCGATCGGCGACGCGCACGCGCACATCGCGGGCGTGTGCCTCCTCAATGATTGGTCGGCGCGGGACATCCAGGCGTGGGAGTACCAGCCGCTGGGACCGTTCCTCGCCAAGAACTTCGCCACGACGATCTCGCCCTGGATCGTCACGGCGGAGGCGCTCGCACCCTTCCGGATCGCGCAGAGCCCCCGGCCGGAGGGCGATCCGCGGCCGCTGCCCTACCTAACCGACGAGGTCGACCAGCGAAGGGGCGCCTTCGACCTCCGGCTCGAGGTGCTGCTGCTGACGCCCGGCCTGCGAGCGGCGGGCCTCGGCCCCCACCGGATTTCGGCCTCGAACACGCGGCACATGTACTGGACCGTGGCGCAGATGGTGGCCCACCACACCGGCGGCGGCTGCAACCTGCAGCCGGGCGACCTGCTCGGGACGGGCACGATCTCCGGCCCGGACCGCGACGCCTGCGGCAGCCTCCTCGAAGCGACCCTCGGTGGCCGGGAGCCGCTCCGGCTCGCGTCGGGCGAGGAGCGCCGGTTTCTGGAGGACGGCGACGAGGTGATCCTGCGGGCACGCGGCGTCCGCGACACCTTCGCGCCGATCGGCTTCGGCGAGTGCCGGGCGGAGCTCCTTGGAGCGGCGCCCTGAAGCTCTCCGGCGATCGGCGCTCGACCTCTCATCCTCCCGGCTGCGCATCCCGTTGGGGTGTCTCTGCAAAGGGGTTCACCGCCCCGCGCCACGCGCCGACGCTCGCCCCGACCCGGCCCGTGTGCGAGGTCGCGTGCTCGGCGTTGCGGCTGATGCTCGCGGTCTCCTGCTCCTGCTGGCCCGATAGCCTGCGTAATCTCGGCGGCGAGCGCGTCCAAGGTCCTCCATGGCGGCGCGGGTCGCCTGGATAGCCTGCAGGGTGCCGCCCGTCGCGCTCTGGATGCCGCCGACTTGGCGGACGATCTCGTCGCCGGCCTTCGATCTGATCGGCGCGCGCCTCTACCTCGCTCGCCACCACCGCGGAGCCCCGCCCCGCCGCCGCGATCGCGGCGAAGGCCTGCGTAGTGGTCCACCGCCGCGCTCGGAGGTCTGCTGCAGACCCCGACGATGACGCGGATCGAGCGCTTCAGCGCGGGGAGCGTGACTATACTCCGCCGAACCGGATTGCAGCGCGGCTCACCCGTGCGGTGCACCAGACGCTCTCGACTGAGACGGGCGCGAGAAAATTGTATGTCTGTAGATTATTACGAATTCACCGAAGCATCTACAAAGAATTTTGGCTGAGCCGCACGACCAACTCATCGGAACCGATTGGTGCGGGAGACCGTTGCTCATTGCGATGCAGCATGAAACCTCATACTGCCGCGGGGCCCCGGGCCTCGTGCTGTCACGGGGTCGCGGGCGCGGTGACCCGTCCCACGTCGACATCAAGAGAGCGCACGAACGCGCCGGACAACGGAAGATCCTGCAACTCAACGCCTCGAAATCACCACGAGGAACTCAGGACCGAGTGGATTCGCCACTGCTTGAGTTCCGTGTTGATGATCTTCATCCCACCCTGCACGAGGGTTAGCATGACCACCATCAGGCAGCTGATTCAAACCAGTCCAGCCAAGGCAACCGAACTCCTTGCGAGGCTCGCAGAGACCTCCGAGAACGCGGTTAAGACGCGAGAGCGCCTGCTTGCTGAACTCAAGTCTGAGTTGGAGCTCTCCGCTCAGCTTGAAGAAGAGCACCTTTTTCCTGTCCTTCGTAAGCACAAAGAGACCAGGGAGCTCGTGGCTCAGGCTCTGAACGACAACAGACAGACCCGCAGGCTGCTGGCTGAACTTGAGCAGACGCCGAAGAGTAGTGAGGAGTTCGCCCCCAAGGTTGCTGAGCTGAGAAAGGTGTTTCAGCAAAGCGTGCGTGATGAGCGGAAGGAGCTGCTCCCGACAGTTATGAAGGTGCTAAGCGACGAGGAGGCGCAGACCGTTGCCGGTAAGATCGAGGACGGCAAGGCCGAAGTCGAAGAGGCAAGGCGCGTTGAGGCTGAACAGCGGCGTGCCGAGCAAAAGCGGGAGCGTGACCAGGCTGAAGCCGACGAAGCCAGGCGCGTTGAGGCTGAACAGCGCCGCGCCGAGCAAAAGCGGGAACGTGATCGGGCAGAAGAGGTGCTAGCTAGGGAGAAGGAAGCTGCAGACCGCGAGCGGAGCTCCAGGGCGGCGGCACGACAGGCCGCTGAGCAAGTCAGGCAAGCGGCCGAGGTCGTGGAGGAGAGCTCCCGGACGGTAATCCGGACCGCTGCGGAGGGCGCTCAGCGCACTGCCGCTGCGCCGTTAAGCTCGGGCTCCCTATTCTGGGATGCGATGTTTGGCATGTGGGGCTTCCCGCAGGGCCGTTCCGTCGCTCGTTCGGCGACTGCCCCAGCATCCTCGACCCGGCAATCCACCCACGAGGAGGAAGTAATTCCTCTGGCGGAAGAGACGCTGATCGTGGGCAAGCATACGGTGAACAGCGGCACCACCACGGTCCGCCGCTACGTCGTGGAGAACTCGGTTGAGCAGAAGGTGGCGCTCTATGACGAAAGGGTTGTGGTTGAACGGCGCAGGCCAGCTACCGACGCTGTAACGGGTGAGGCCTTGACTGAACTCACTGTCGAGATGATCGAGACATCCGAAGTGCCGATCGTCGGAAAAGGCGTCAAGGTGCGGGAAGAGGTCGTCGTCCGCCGCGAGCGCACGAAGCGTATCGAAACGGTGAGAGACACAGTGCGGCGCGACGAGGTCGAGATCTCGAATACGAAAGAGCGCGCAGCCAACGCGCGACCGAACTTGGCTTACAGTAACAAGTAATCTGCTGGGCCTTATGGTCTTGGATCGCGATCAATGACTTGATCGCGATCTTTCTGTTCCTGTGGGATCCGGGATCCGCCTGATCGAAGCGGATCCCGGATCCCAAGCCCGCGCGGCGCCTGAGCGACGCCGACATCCGCATGGCCGAAATCGGAGATGGCGAAGCCATCAACCGGATGCCGTATGAGGAGCTTGACAGCAGAAGCAAGACTGCTGGCGAGGTGTGCAGGTCGCATGCCGTCAAGGCCATCGGCTCAGGAACCGTCATGCCGTGAGAGATGGTGCAAGCCCACCCGCGTAGCACCCGTGTGGCAATCAACGCCGTTTCAGGCTTTTGTTCGTAAGTGCCATGTGGGCGTCGATCGCCTGCCCGATCTTGGCTCTCGCCGAGTAGTGGATCATGTGTCCTTGGCCTCGCAGAATCAGCAACGTGCTTCCGACCACGTCCTCTTGGAGACGCCGGGACTGCGCGCGGGCGTCGACGACCGCGTCCGCGTCGCCGGCCAGGATTGCGACGGGCAAGCGAAGCGTCGGGTAGTGTCGCTCAAGCAGAGCCGCGGCCGCGTTCATGGTCGCGGTGTCCTCCGCGCTTGCGCGCGCCTGGGTAGGGTGGATTGAAATCGCGACCGGGAACCGCGCCATGAAGCGTGCTGGGACCGGTTGCGGCTTGAACACGTGCCGGAAGACCTGCGGTGCGAGGAGGTGTCCGATGGCGTCCGGCATTAAAGCGCGTGCGACATCGCCCATGCCCGGGACGGCGAGCGGCGTGATCAGGGCCACATCGGTCCGCCGACTCGGATAGTAGTATCCCGCCAGCAGGACCAACCCTCGCAGGTCGGATTGGGTTTGGGTGGCGAGCGCCAGCGACACGATGGTGCCCCAGGAATGCCCCACGATAACGGGCCGTTCGACGTTGAGCTGCGCCAGCACGCGCTCGAGGAGCCGTGCCTGCGCCGATGCCGTCCAGATGCGGTGCCTCGGTCGCTCCGTGTGACCGAATCCCGGCCGGTCTATCGCGATCACGCGATATTTCTTCGCGAGTTGATCGAGGAGGCCGGAGATGACGAAGTCCTCCGCCATCGTCCCATTGCCGTGGATCAGCACCACCGGCCGCCCTTTGCCGCGCACGATGTAGTGAACCCTCAGCCCGTCGACATCGACAAACCGCCCGGGTGGTCGGCTCGACGGTTCTCGCTCGAGCGCCTTCAGCATGTGCCTCGTCTGCCGAACGACTTTGGTCTGCTGCTTGGCCGCGGTGTGCGCTGCCTTCACCGTGGACCTGACGAGCTTGGCTGTGCCCGACGCGGTCCGGCGTGTTGCGCGCCGTGAATCAAACCGAAACAAAACCATTCCTCCGACCTGCCGACGCCGCCTGGTGCTGCCTGTGGCTGAGAGCCGTCTTTGCCCCTGAGCCCTGACCCGAGCCAGGCATCCAGGCCTCGGCTAAGGCAGCGAGAATATCCGTGACGGCGGCACCGTGCATGCTGCGCGGCAGAATGCCGTCCCTATACAGCCCCGCAGCCAGCGCGTGGCGCGCGGGCATGCGATCGCACCGCGCGGCGGCTGCCGTGCAGAACGCCGCCATGTCCTCGTCCGGCTGCACGACAATCGCGACGCCGGCATACGATGGTCCGGCGTCGAACACCCGCACGGCGATCACGAGGTTCTCCGGCGCGGAGGCTTCGACGCGCTCGTCGAGCAACCAGAGCCGGCGCCTGGAGGCGAGAAGATCCTCGACCCACACGCCCGAGTGCTCGTGCCGGCCGGCCACCCGGAAGATCGAGAAGAACGCATCGGCGAGGCAGGGCGCCAGATCGCGCTCAGGCGAGTCCAGAGAGGCGAGGCGATCGCCCAGGAAGCCGTCGAACACGCGCCGACCGCGCTGGTTGGGCTCGACCAGGGCGACATCGCAAAGCATGTTGAAGGTCGTCTCATCCTCAAGCTGCGCCTCGTCCACGAGGTTGAGTTGCTCAGGGCCCGGTCGAAATCGGCCTTCTTGCAGCGCGGGACTGCTTGAGCGAGAACGACCTGGATGGATGCTCGGACCGGTCGATACTGCGCGAGAATGGCGTCCCGCGTTGTCGGCGTGCTCTCACCGGCCATGGTCCGTCCTTCGTGCCGATCTGGAGATGGGTCACATGAGCAGCATCCGTGAACGGTTCCGGGGCCAGTGGCGGATCACCGAGACCGGCACATGGGACAACGACTACCTCGATATGATCGAGCCGGCCTTCATCGCGTTCGAACCTGGCGGCACGGGCGAGTTCCGCTTCGGGGTGGTCGTCGCGAGCCTCGATTGCTCCTACAGCCAAACGGATGTGGGCTTCCGGTTCCATGGCTCGGATGAGGGGACCGAGGTTTGGGGCGACGGCTGGGCTGAGTTCGACCGACCCGACGCCATCTCCGGCGAGATCGCCTTCTGGAACGGTGACGAGACCACCTTCAAGGCCCGTCGTTGGCCGGGGTCATCTTGCGTCTGGGCGCTTCGAGGATGAAGCGGCGATTAACTCGGCTGATAGTCGAGAATTGCTTTCTGTGAGTGCCGGCGCCACCGCGAGGAGGGGCGGCGTCTCGTCCGCCCCAGGTTCAGCCCGTTACCATGATCGGCGTGCCGCAGACCCGCGTAATCGGCTCACGGCACGGAGCGCTAAGCATGCGGAGGAATCCCGATGGCCCAAGAACAGTTGAATGTCTCTCTTTCGAGGCGCCTACGCTGAATGGTCCAACAGCAAGGCCGCGAATCGTCAATGCTGGATGATCCTCCCTCGAGTTGGTGGACGCCTCTGATACGCTCGTGGGGAGCGAGGAAGGCGTTCAATGGCGACGAAGACGCGACGGGAGTTCACCCCCGAATTCAAGCGCGCGGCGGTGGCCCTCCTGGAGAGCAGCGGGCGCCCGCAGATGCAGATCGCGGCGGAACTTGGCATCCAGCCCTCGATGCTGCGCAACTGGCGCGCTGTTCTCACCGGCGAGGCGCCCCGCTCGCGGGCGGCCGCTCCGGCAGCACAGCCCTTCTCACCCGTGGCCTCACCCGCCGATCAGGTTGCTGAGATCGCGCGGCTGCGTCGCGAGCTGGAGCGCGCCCGCACGGAGCGCGACATTTTAAAAAAGGCCATCGGCATCTTCGCGGAGACGCCGCGATGAAGTTCCGTTTCATCGATGACCACCAGGGCACTTGGCCCGTGCGCACCCTCTGCCGCGCGCTGCGGGTCTCGCCATCCGGCTACGACGCGTGGCGCTCGCGGCCCGAGGGCGGTGCGCAAGAAGCAGAGCTACCCGCAGGCCCAGTTCCAGCGCCTGCGCGCCCGCCGCGGTCCCAACAAGGCGATCTGCGCCGTGGCCGCCTCCCTGCTCACCGCCGCTTACCACATGCTCCTCGACGGGACAGCCTACATCGATCTGGGACCCCACCGCTTCCGAAACGTCGATCCGGAGCACCGCGCCAAGGCCCTCGTGCGCCAGATCGAGCGGCTCGGCTTCATCTGCACCCTCACGCAGGCGGAGCCAGTTTCTATCTAGATCGCGACCTCCGCCCCGCTCGCGATGGTGGCGGGATCGAAGGCGACGCCCTTGACGAGGGCGAAGACCTCCAGGCCCGGCCTCAGGCCGAGTTCGTGCACCGCGTGCCGGGTGAGCGAGGCGGAGAGCAGGGCCGCCCCGCAGGCGATCTCGACCGTCGCGTAGGCGCCGGGCTGCTGCGCGATGGTCCGGATCGTGCCGGGCAGGTGATTGCGGGCGCTGAGGCCGCGCGGGCGCTCCAGGGCCACCAGCACGTCGCGGGCGCGCACGCGCACGCGCACGCCGCTCCCCACCGGCAGGTCCAGGCGGGGCACGGTCAGGCTGCCCACGGCGCCTTCGAGCCGCGTCAGGCCGAAATCCGGGTCGTGGCCCGCGACCCGCAGCTCCAGGAGCGCGCCCGCCTCCGCGGCCTGCGGCCCGGGCAGCAGGTCGGACCGGCGCAGGATCGCGTCGGCCGGCCCGCTCGCCGCGACCCGGCCGGCCTCCAGCACCACCACCGTGTCGGCGAGCCGGGCCACCTCCGCCACCGCGTGGCTCACGAACATGATCGGGACCCGGGCCTCGTCCCGCAGCCGCTCCAGGTAGGGCAGGATCTCGGTCTTGCGGGCCTCGTCGAGGGCCGAGAGCGGCTCGTCCATCAGGAGCAGGCGCGGATGCGCGAGGAGGGCCCGGCCGATCGCCACCCGCTGCCGCTCGCCGCCCGAGAGTCCGGCGGGGCGCCGGGCGAGGAGGGGGCCGAGGCCGAGGAGATCGGCGACCGCGCCGAGGGAGGGCTCCGCCCGGCCGGGAGCCGCGCTCCCGGACCCCGCGAACCAGCGCCCGAAGAGCAGGTTCTGGCGCACGCTGAGGTGCGGCAGGAGCCGCGCGTCCTGGAAGACGTAGCCGACGCGGCGCCGGTGCACCGGCACGCAGATCCCGGCCGCCGTGTCGAGCAGCACCGCGCCGTCCACCACGACGCGGCCCGCCCGCGGACGCAGCAGGCCGGCGACGACGTTGACCAGGCTCGTCTTGCCCGCGCCCGAGCGGCCGAACAGGGCCGTGACGCGGCCCGCGGCCGTGAAGGCGGCGTCGAGGGAGAAGTGCCCCAGCGCGTGGCTTGCCTCGACGGTGATCACGCGCCGAGCCGCCGCTTCGCCCGCCGCGCCAGCCCCTCCGAGGCGAGGAGCGCCGTCATCGAGACGGCGACGGAGACCAGGGTCAGCCGCAGGGCCCCGTCCTCCCCGCCCGGCACCTGCGTCAGCGCGTAGATCGCGGAGGGCAGGGTCTGGGTCTCGCCGGGAATGTTCGACACGAAGGTGATGGTGGCGCCGAACTCGCCCATGGCCTTGGCGAAGGCGAGCACCGCGCCGGCCAGGATGCCCGGCAGGGCGAGCGGCAGGGTGACGACGGCGAAGACCCCGAGCGGCGGCGCCCCGAGGGTGGCGGCCGCCTGTTCGAGGCGCGGGTCGATCGCCTCGATCGAGAGCCGCATCGCCCGCACCATCAGGGGAAAGCCCATCACCGCGCAGGCGAGGGCGGCGCCGGTCCAGCGGAACGAGAACACGATCCCGATCTCGGCCAGGGCGGCCCCGAACAGGCCCCGGCGGCCGAAGCCGAGGAGCAGGAGGTAGCCCGTCACCACCGGCGGCAGGATCAGCGGCAGATGCACCAGGCCGTCGAGCAGGGCCCGGCCGCGGAAGCGTCCCCGGGCGAGGAGCAGGGCGACGAGCAGCCCCGGGACCAGGCTCGCCAGCGTGGCGACGCCCGCGACCTGCAGGCTGAGCCGCAGCGCGCTCCACTCGTCGGGCGTGAGGACAGGCAGGGCTCCGCTCCGGTCGGCGAGGCGTGACGGCTCCGCTCTAGCACGGTTCTCGCATGAGGCCGCGAGGAGGAGCGCCGGATCCGGTGTCGCAGGGGCAGCGGAGTTCGGGCATCCTCGCGTCCGACGCGTCGCCCGAGGGAGGAGCCCGCATGCCGCCAGCCAGCCACGACCGCGATTTCGATCTCGTCGTCCGAGGGGGGCTGCTCGCCACCGCGGCCGAGACCTTCGAGGCAGATCTCGCGATCAGGGACGGTCGCATCGCCGCGATCGGCCGCGCGCTCCGCCCGGGCGCCGAGGAGATCGACGCCAAGGGCCTCGTCGTGACCCCGGGCGGGCTCGACCCGCATTGCCACATCGAGGAGCCCTCGGAGGCGGGCGGCGTCCAGGAGGAGAGTTTCGCCTCGGGCTCCGCGGCGGCGCTCGCCGGGGGCACCACCTCCTTCATCTGCTTCGTGCCGCAATGGAAGGGTCACCCGATCGCCCGCACGGCGCCCGGCTACGAGGCGCGCGCCCGCGCCTCGCGGGCCGATTACGGCTTCCACCAGATCATCACCGACCCGACGCCGGAGGTGCTGGAGCGCGAGGTGCCGGCCCTGGTGGCGCGCGGCATCCGCAGCCTCAAGGTCTTCCTCACCTACGATCCGCTGCGGCTGACCGACGGCCAGTACCTGGAGGTGCTGGCGACGGCGCGCCGGCTCGGCGCGCTCGTCACCGTGCATTGCGAGAATTTCGACGCGATCGGCTGGCGCATCCGGGCCCTCCTGGCGGCGGGCCTGACCGATCCGCTCCAGCACGCCTGGGCGCGCCCGCCCGTGGTCGAGCGGGAGGCGACGCACCGCGCCATCGCGCTCGCCGAACTCGTCGACCAGCCGATCCAGATCTTCCACGTCTCCTGCGACGAGGCGGCCGAGGAGATCGCCCGCGCGCGGGCCCGCGGCGTCAAGGTCTGGGGCGAGACCTGCCCGCAATACCTCACCCTCTCGACGGAGGATCTGGCGCGGCCGGATTTCGAGGGCGCGAAGGTGGTCTGCTCGCCGGCCCTGCGGGCGCCGGCCGAGCGGGAGCGGATCTGGGCGCGGATCGCGGACGGGACGCTCGACATCGTCTCCTCCGACCATTGCGGCTTCTCCTTCGCCACCGCCAAGCGCGACCCGGGGAGCAGCGGCTACGGCCAGGGCGGGGCCGAGGCGCGGCCGGACGGGATGCCGGCCTTCAACGCCATCCCGAACGGCGTGCCGGGCATCGAGACGCGGCTGCCGCTGCTGTTCTCCGAGGGGGTTTCCAAGGGCCGGATCGACCTGCCCACCTTCGTGCGCCTGACCTCGGCCAACGCGGCGCGGCTGTTCGGCCTCGCCGGCCGCAAGGGCACGCTGGCGCCGGGCGCCGATGCCGACCTCGTTCTCTGGGACCCCTCGGCCGAGCGCCGGATTCGCAACGCGGCGCTCCACCACGCCATCGACTACACGCCGTGGGAGGGGCTCGCCGTGACGGGCTGGCCCGCCACGGTGATCCGCCGGGGCGAGGTCGCGGTGCGCGACGGCGCCGTCCTGGCCGAGCCCGGTTCCGGGCGCTTCCTCGCCCGCGGGCCCTACCCGCTCGTGCGCCCGACCGGGCGGGTGCCGGACGGATTCGATGCCGCGGCCGTGCCGCCCCGGAGCTGAGGCGGCACGCACGCGCCGCTCAGGCGGCGCGCACGCGCCGCTCAGGCGGCGCGCACGCGGGCGAGGAAGTCGTTCACCTCGCGGCCGAGCTGGTCCGACTGGCGCGAGAGGTCCGAGGAGGCCGCCAGGACCTGGGAGGCCGCCGCGCCGGTCTCGCCCGCGGCGGCCGCGAGCCCGCCGACATTGGCCGTCACCTCGCCGGTCCCCTCGGCGGCCTGGGCGACGCTGCGCACGATCTCCTGCGTCGCCGCGCCCTGCTCCTCGACGGCGGCGGCGATCGAGGTCGCCACCCGGCTGATCTCCTCGATCCGCCGCGTGATCGCGCCGATCGCCGAGACCGTCTGGCCCGTGGTGCCCTGGATGCGGGCGATCTGGGCGGTGATCTCCTCGGTCGCGCGCGCGGTCTGGTTGGCGAGTTCCTTGACCTCGGCGGCGACCACCGCGAAGCCGCGGCCGGCCTCGCCGGCCCGCGCCGCCTCGATCGTGGCGTTCAAGGCCAGCAGGTTCGTCTGGCCGGCGATCGCCGTGATCATGGTCACCACGTCGCCGATCTTGCCCATCGCGGCGCTGAGTTCGCGCACCGACTCGGCCGTGACGCCGGCCTCCTGCACCGCCTCGCGGGCGAGTTCGGCCGATCCGCCGACCTGCCGGCTGATCTCCCGCACCGAGGCGCCGAGTTCCTCGGCGGCGGCCGCGACGGTGTTGACGTTGGTGGCCGCCTCCTCGGCGGCGGCCGCGACGCTGGTCGATTGCTCCGCCGTCATCGTGGCGGCCCCCGCCATGCCCTGGGCGGTGGCCTGGAGCTGGCTCGCCGCGGCCGAGACGAGGCCGACGATGCTGCCGACCGCCTGCTCGAAGCCGTCCGCCATCTCCCGCATGGCCGCGCGCCGCTGCGCCTCCGCGCCCGCCCGCGCCGCCTGGCTGTCCTCCTCCAGGGCGCGCATGCGCAGCAGGCTGTCCTTGAAGACCTGGACCCCGTCCGCCAGGGTGCCGAGCTCGGTCCGCTCGCCCCGGTGCGGGATCGCCGCCGAGACGTCGCCGGCGGCGAGCGCCTGCATGGGCGCGACCACCGAGGCGATGCCCCGCGTGACGCCCCGCACGATCAGGCCGGCGAGGGCGACCGCCAGGGCGAGCCCGGCCGCGATGCCGAGCCAGGCCATGGTGCGGGCGGTGTCGTAGGCGCCCTCGCTCATCGCCTGGGCCCGCTCCGCCCCGTCGTTGGTGTAGGCGACCAGCTTCTCGAGGGCGTCCGACATCGCCCGGCGCGGCCCGATCGCCTTCGTCTCGTAATGCTGGAAGGCCGCCGCCTTCTCGCCCCGGCGCGACAGGTCGAGGACGATCTGGCGCTCGGCCTCGAACGCCTCGGCGGTCCGGCGATAGGCATCGTAGAGCGCGCGCTCCTCCGGCGCGTTGATCAGGCGCTCGTACTTGGCCTTGGCCTCCTCGACCCAGGTGCCGAACCGCACCAGGTCCTTCTCGATCGTGGCCGTGAGGGCCGGATCGGTGGCCAGGATGTGGCGGAAGAGGACACCGTTCAGCCGCGCCGCCCGCGTGTCGATCTCGCCCAGGGCGCGCACGCCCGGGAGCCAGTCCTTCTCGACGGCCGCCGATTGCTCGCGCATCCGTTGGGTGCTGACGAGGCCGAGGGCGCCGAGCCCCACGATGACGAGGCCGAGAAGCGTGAACGCAGCGATCAATTTCGTGCGGATGGACAGGGGCTGGACCGACACGACCGACTCCAAAGGCTGGCTTGGCCGCCCGAACCCAGGGGCGCACCGCCGACGCGCCATTCTTTGGATTGCACTCGTTACCAGAGAGATAATGATTACCAATGCTGAAACCCGGAGGCCGGCATTTGTTGCGGACATTATTCTTAGATCGCGCCCGGCCGCGCGGGCAGGCCTGGTGCAATGCACCAGATCGAGTGGTGATCTGGCGGCGCGCCCCCTGCGTCAACCTGAGACGATGCCCCAAGGGCAGATCAGAGAAGGTCGCGCCCGGGCGTCGGATCAGCTGGCCCGCGCCGAGCGGCGGAGCGGGGAGGAGCGCGGCGCCGCGTTGGCGCCGGTCGACCTGGGTCCTTGGTCCTAGAAATAGGAATTAAGGTACATTTCACCACTTCGCCGCGCGAACTCGGCCGAGATCCGCTCCCCCTGGGGCGAATTCATCCCTGGTTAGGATTTCGAACAGCCAATGCACGGGCGCCGTCCCGGCGCCGTCATCAGGCAGGTTTTCGATGATCCACCAGCTCGTCTATTACAGCCGCAACACCGTGCAGGGCGGCGACCGCGCGATGCTGACCAACCTGCGCGAGATCGTGTCGGCCTCGCAGCGCAACAACGGCCGGGACGGCATCACCGGCTTCCTGATCTTCGACAAGACGTGGTTCGTGCAGATCCTGGAGGGCGACCGCGCCCGCGTCTCGGACACCTACGCGCGGATCGGGCGGGACACGCGCCACAGCGCGGCGACGATCGTGACCGTGCAGAACGTCCCGGCGCGGCTCTTCCCGAACTGGACCATGGGCGGCGCGATGCGCAACCCGGAGATGCAGGAGGTCTTCCTGGCCCACGGCATCGGCGGCCCGCTCGATCCGGTCCGGATGAGCGCCCGGCAGATCCTCGGCCTCGCCGTCGATCTCGACGCCTTCGAGCGCGCCAAGCGCGAGCCCCAGCGCCTCGCCGGCTGAGGCGCCGGAACCGCGCCCGGACGCCCAAGAACTGTGCGATCTCGAACATTGTGCTGCCTCGCACCCGGCGCACAAGGTTCGAGAGGATCGAGGATTCTATCGCTTGACCGAGTTCATCAACCGCTCATAGTCTTTCTTCACACGAAACGGCGGCCCACCAGGTAAATCCCGAGCGACCTTGCGGTCGCGCGGCCGGGCGCTGCTGTGCGACGGTGAGGGAGCAGCATGAGCAAGTCGATGGTCGGAATCTGCGCCGTCCTCCTCTCGGTCGCCGCGGCGACCGCGAGCCGGGCCGAGGGCACCGCGGCGCAGAGGGCCGCCTGCACGCCGGACGTGTTCCGGCTGTGCAGCAGCGAGATCCCGGACGTGGGCCGGATCAAGGCCTGCCTGCGCCGCGAGCGGGTGAATCTCAGCAGCGGCTGCCAAGCGGTGTTCAACGAGATCGACCGCACCGCGGCGCCGGGCGCGGTCGTGCAGAACGTCAGGTCCTGACTCCGGCTTCCCGGGCGAACAGGGTTTCCATCTCGCGCCGCAGGCGGACCGCCGGGTCCTCGCTGTTGAACGAGACGTCCTCCCAGCGCACGAGGCTGCCGGCCGGCACCGGCCGGGTCAGCGTGAAGCCGTGGGCGAGGCCGATCGGCAGGCCGCCCGCGGCGAGCGAGGCGGAGGCCGGCATCAGGCGGCCGTAGACCGTGTGGCCGCCCTCGCCGTCGAGGCGGTCGCCGGCCCGCAGGTCGCGCTTGGCGGTCGCCACCACGTCGGCGCGGAACTCGCGCGTGGCGCCGGTGGGCTCGCCGCGCACCACCAGGCTCGCCACCGAGAGGCCGAGTTCGAGCCCGATCAGGTGGTAGGGCTTGTACATCGCCGCGTAGCGCCCGCTCGCGTCGGTGCGCAGCCCGTACTCGGCGAAGCAGCGGCGCACGTAGTCCGAGGGCGCCTCGATCACCACGTAGACGCCCCAGCGCAGGTCGCGGAAGACCGGGCGCCCGTCCCGCTCCAGCGAGGAGACCACCTCGACGGTGCCGGCGAAGGGCAGGGCGCCGCCCGCCTCGCGCGGGCGCAGCACGCTCGGCAGGTCGTCGACCCCGCAGGGCGGGAAGGCGAGGCCGTCCGGGCCGGGATCGAGCCGGCAGGCATTGGCGACCGCCGCCATCTCCAGGGCGGACTTGGTGCCGTCCAGGAAGGAGTTGAACATCTGCGGGTTGAAGTCCCCGGCGGCCACCTGCTCGGGCGTGAAGCCGTAATGGCCCCAGACGGTGTCGGGCGTCGAGGCGTGGTAGGCGGGCAGGTACTTGGTGCCCTTTCCGGCGCAGACGACCGGGAATCCCGCGGTGCGGGCCCAATCGACCAATTCGGCGATCAGCGCCGGCTGGTCGCCATAGGCGAAGGAGTAGAGGATCCCGGCCTCGGCCGCCTGCCGGGCGAGGAGGGGCCCGGCCAGCGCGTCGGCCTCGACGTTGACCATGACCACGTGGCGGCCGTGGCGGCAGCAGAGCAGGGCGTGGCGGATGCCGGCGCCCGGATGGCCGGTGGCCTCGATCACCACGTCGACCCCGTCGGCGGCGATCAGCGCCGCAGCGTCGTCGGTCACGAAGGTGCCGCCGCCGCGCAGGGCCTCGGCGACCGAGCGGGCCGCGACCTGCTCGGCCGGCCAGCCGACCCGCGCCGTCGCCGCCCGGGCGCGCTGCGGGTTGAGATCGGCGATGCCGAGGACGTGGAGGCCCGGCGTGCGCGGCGCCTGCGACAGGAACATGGAACCGAACTTGCCGGCGCCGATCAGCGCGACGCGGACGGGCCGGCCGGCCTGCGCTCGGGCGGCGAGTGCATGATGGAGACTCACGGCGCGTTCCCTCCCGACCCCGGCCGCGCCGCTCGGCGCGCTGCGGCGGCGCTTGAGGCGGCATCATGGCCGGGAACCGCGCGGCGCGCCACACGCGCGTGAGGGCCGGCGCGCCTCACCCGACCAGGTCGCGATGATCAGGATGCCGCCGCAGCCAAGCGGCCGCGTAGCCGCAATAGGGCAGGATGCGCAGCCGCTCGCGGCGGGCCTGTGCGGCGATCTCCGCCATCAGGCGGCCGGCCGCGCCGGTGCCCCGCAGCGAGGGCGGCGCGTAGACGTACAGGATGGCGAGGCTCCCGTCCCGCCGGTCGTAATCGGCGAACACGACCTGCCCGCCCACCGCGAGCTCGAAGCGCTTCGCCTCTGTGTTGTCGCGCAGGCTCATTCCGGGCTCCGGGTCGTCCGGACAACGGGGCAGGGCGGCACCGGGTTTCGGGCGGGATCAGGCGGGGCGCGGCGCGGCCGCCTCCGCCCGGCTCCCGGGCGCCGTCCCGGCGGGACCCGCGAGGAGGCCGCGCAGGCCGGCGACCAGGTGCTCGGCGGCGACCGCGTCGAGGGCGGCCGCGGCGGCAGGCCGCGGGCGGCCCCGGTGCCAGGTCGTTCCGGTCAGCGCGAGCAGGTCGTCGCGGGCGATCAGGGCGGCGAAGTCCTGCGCCACCGCCTCGGGCGCGCGCATGAAGGGACGCCACAGCCACGCCATCAGCCGGAAGACGCCCCGGAAGTGCCGGGCGAAGGCGGTGCGCGTCATGCCCGGTTCGAGGGCGTGCACGGCGACGCGCTCGGCGCGCAGGGCGCGCGCGAAGGCGGTCACGAGCTGCATCTGGGCGAGCTTCGTGGCGAAGTAGGTCGCGTTCGGATCGAACGGCTCGCCCCGGAAGAGGCCCGGGAGATCGTAGCGGCCCCAGCGATGCACCAGGGAGCCGGTGACGACGAGCCGGGGAGAGGGGGCCCGGGCGAGGAATGGGCGAACCGCCTCGATCAGGCAGTAGGTGCCGAGGACGCCGGTGGCGAAGCCGAGTTCCAGCCCCTCGGGCGTCAGGATGCGCCGCCAGGGCTGCACCGCCGCGTTGGCGAGGACGACGTCGATGCGCGGCGCGATGGCCGCCAGATCCCCGGCCAGGGCGCGGATCTGCGGCGGGCGGGCGAGGTCGCAGCGCAGGACGAGCGTGTCCGCGGGCCAGGGGCCGGGCGGATCGGGCGCGCCGGGGCGCAGCACCAGGAGGAGGCGGTCGCCGCGGGCGGCCAGCGCGCGGGCCGTCGCGAGGCCGATGCCCGAGCCGGCGCCGGTGATGAGAACATGGTCGCGCATCGCGCCGCCCGCCATCGCATCCGCGTGACCGAGGAGCCTGCGTCATCGTGACGGGTCCGCGCCGCTGCCGCAAGGGCAGGAGGGGCCCCCGGGCGGGCGCCGCGCCGATGGACGCGGGGGAGCGATCTCCGGTATCGGATGCGCCCCGCCCCGAATCGGAGCCTCGGATGCGCCGCCTCCTCGCCCTCCTCCTCGTCGGTCTCGCGCAGGTCGCCCGGGCCGAGGAGGCCGCGCCGCCGGTGCGGGCGGATCCGGTCGCGCCGGAGGCGCCGGCGCGCCAGCCCTACCTCGCCCCCGGCGCCCTCGACACCATCGCCGTGCTGGCGCCGCCGCCGCAGGCCGGGACGGAGGCGGAGGCCGCCGACCGGCTGACCTTCGCGCGCACCCGGGCGCTCAAAGGGACGCCGCGCTGGGCGCTCGCCACCGCCGACGTGGCGGGCGGGGCGAGGGCCCTCCTGGCGGATTTCTCCTGCGCCCTCGGCACAAGCCTCGATTCGACGCAGCTGCCGGTCACCACGGCCCTGCTCGAACGCGCGCGGCTCGACGTGGCGGCGGCGGTCGAGGCGCCCAAGGAGCATTACCGGCGGACCCGGCCGCATGTCGGCAACGGCCTGCCGGTCTGCGTCGCCCGCAGCGAGCGGCTGGCGCGGAGCGCCTCCTACCCGTCCGGTCACGCGACCGAGGGCTGGACCTTCGCGCTGATCCTCGCCTCGGCCGCGCCCGCGCAGGCGACCGGGATCCTGCGCCGCGGCCGCATCTACGGGGAGAGCCGGCTCGTCTGCGGCGTCCACTGGCGCAGCGACGTCGAGGCCGGCCGCACCGCCGGCGCCGCCCTGTACGCCGCCCTGGTGGCCAGCGCCCCTTTCCGGGCCGATCTCGACCGCGCGCGGGCGGAACTCGCCGCGGTGCTCGCCCGGCCGGCGCAGCCGCCCGAGGAGGCGACCTGCGCCCGGGAGGCCGGTGCCGCGGCCGAGCCGCTCCCCTGACGGGGCGCGCAGGAGCGCGACGGGGCGCGCAGGAGCGCGCCCGGGGCATTGCGCGAGCGGGGCGCCTCGCCCGCGCCGTCAGGCTTCGCCGCGGGACGGCGCCGCGCGGGACGCGGGCGTCGCGCGGGCCCTGCGGGCGCGGCGGCCCAGGATGTTGAGCCCCTCCACCGCCGCCGAGAAGGCCATCGCGGTGTAGATGTAGCCCTTCGGCACGTGCGCCCCGAATCCCTCGGCGATCAGCGTCATGCCGATCATGATGAGGAAGCCGAGCGCCAGCATCACGACCGTCGGATGGGCGGCGATGAAGCGCGAGAGCGGGTCGGCCGCGAGCAGCATCGCGCTCACCGCGGCGAGCACGGCGATCACCATGATCGCCACGTGGTCGGTCATGCCCACCGCCGTGATGATGCTGTCGATCGAGAAGACGAGGTCGAGCACGAGGATCTGCGCCACCGCGGCGTTGAAGCTGAGGGGCGCGGCGGCGCCGGCCTCGCCCTCCCCCGGGTCGGGATCCACGTTGTGGTGGATTTCCTTGGTCGCCTTCCAGAGCAGGAACAGGCCGCCCGCGATCAGAATCAGGTCCCGCCAGGAGAAGGCGTGACCGAGGATGGTCACGACCGGCTGGGTCAGGTGGACGATCCAGGCGACGGTGCCCAGGAGGGCGAGCCGCAGGCCGAGCGCGAGGCCGATGCCGATGCGGCGGGCGGCGGCCTGCCGCTCCGGCGGCAGCTTGTTGGTCAGGATCGAGATGAAGATCAGGTTGTCGATGCCGAGCACGACCTCCATGACGACGAGGGTCGCCAGGGCCGCCCAGGCGGCCGGGTCCGCGGCCAGCTGAAGGAGGGAATCCACGCGTCAGTCTCGCTCTGTCGGGTTGGGGCAGGTTCAGGGAATGAGAGAGGCGCGCGGCCGCCGCACCGGCGGTGGGGCGTGGATCCGCACGCATCCCGGCACGACGCGGATATGCGCCGGCGTCCGGGTGGTGATCTCGCCGTCGGTGTTCACCGGACGGGGCTTGCGCGTGTGCAGGACCACCTCGGTGGTCTGGAAGGCGCGCACGTCCGCGGCCTTCCCCTGCGTGCCGCGCCGCAGGGCCGGCAGCAGCAGCAGGAGCCGCCACCAATGCTCGACCTCCAGGCTGTAGAAGTTGAGCAGCCCGTCATCGACGCTGGCATGCTCCTCGACGGTCATCCCGCCGCCGTAATGCCGGCCGTTGCCGACCGAGACCTGGATGGTGCGCACGGTCTCGGTGACTCCGTCGTGCTCGATGCGCACGGTGAAGGGCCGCGCCCGGCGCAGCAGCCGGAAGGCCGCGAGCGCGTAGCCGAGGGTGCCGAAGCGCCGCTTCAGGTCGGCGGTGAGCGCGCCCGCGAGATCGGCCGAGAAGCCGACGCTCGCGACGTTGAAGAAGTAGTGGCCGTTGACGCAGCCGAGGTCGATGGCCCGCGACGGCACGGTCGCGATCACCCGCGCCGCCTCGACCGGATCGAGGGGCAGGTCGAGGCTGCGCGCGAGGTCGTTCGCGGTGCCCAGCGGCAGGATCCCGAAGGGAAGGCGGCGCTCCGCCAGGGCCTGCGCGGCCGCGTTGAGCGTGCCGTCGCCCCCGCCCAGGATGACGAGGTCGATCGCGTCGGACGCCTCGCGGATGAGGTCGCGGCAGTCGCGATCGGGGGAGGGCGGCGTCACCGCCTCGATCCCGCCGCGCCTCAGCTCCGCCCTGACCGCCCCGAGGTCGAGCTGGCCGTTGCGCGCCTTGGCGTTCACCACGAGGAGCGCCCGGCGCAGGCGATCAGGGCCGGCCATCGGCGCCTCCGCGGTGACACCGGCGCGGGTCATCGAAACATGGGCCGCTCACGGCGAGCGCCCTCCCGTGCGATCGTGCCGCGTCAGCACAAAGGCAGAGAAGGGGTCCGACATCACGGTCGACGCCTCGACCGCCAGAGGGGCCCGGACCCGGGTTCCTCCACAGGTGGGGTTGTGCATCGCGTTGACAAGCCCCAGCGCCACGCTTCCGCGACTGGCGAAACCTTCCGGGAACCGTCACCGTATCCTGCGACGTTTTCGTGTCGACCTCGTCTGTCCGGGTGCCGCCATGCCTGCCCCCCGCCCTTCGGCCCTCCTCGCCGGCCTTCTCCTGAACGCGGCCGCGCTCGCCGCGCCCGCCTGCGCCCAGCAGGCCAAGCCGAGCTGGGTGGATCCGCCCTCCAAGGCCGAATCCCCCAAGGCGGATGCCCCCGCCAGCGCGGCGTCCGGCCAAGCGGCGGGGAAGGCTGCACCGGCCAAGCCGGTCGCCGGGGCCGAGAGGGCGGGCCCGTCGCGCAAGAGCGCCGCCGCGGCCGAGCCGGCCAAGCCCGCGCGCCGGATCGCGCAGGAGGCGCGGCCGGCCGAGCCCGCCGCCCGGCGCGCCCGGGCCGAGGCCGCCCCGCGGCGCGAGGCGCCGCACCGGCCCGTTCGCCTCGCCATCCGGCCGCAGCCCCGGCCCGAGCCCGCAGCCCCGGCCGCGCCCGCCTCGGACAGCCGCGTCTACGGCTGGGCCGTGGCCGCCCAGGACCTGACGCAGGACTATTTCGCGACCCTGTCGCAGCCCAACCGCGTCTCCCTCGGCACGCAGACGCGGTTCTACGCGGACCGGGTCGTGTTCCACGGCCGGCCGATGACCCTGGCGGCGGTGATCGCGGAGAAGCAGCGCTTCTTCGCCCGCTGGCCGGAGCGCCGCTATCGGGCGCGGCCGGATTCCATGCGCACCGCCTGCAACGCCGGGATCGCCACGTGCCAGGTCGACAGCATGGTCGATTTCATGGCGATCAATCCCGAGCGCGGCGCCCGCTCGCAGGGCACCGTCGCGGTGCGGATGGCGGTGAGCTTCGCGGGCGGGCGGCCGGTCATCGTCGCCGAGACGAGCCGCGTCCTGTCGCGCGAGCGCGTCGCCGCCGCCGGGGAGTGAGCGCGTCTGCGCAACCCACCGCATCGGCCGCGCCCTGTCGCGCCGCGGCCGATGCGGTAGGATCGCGCGGCCGCGCCTTTCCCGGTCGAACCGGCTTGGAATGCGGCGGAAATCCGGGGTAGACGGACGGTCATGACGTCGCGTGAGAAGGTGCAGGCCTTGATCCGGGCCGAGATCGATCGGCAACGGCCCGTCGAGGTGGCCCGGCGCACGCTCGAACTCCTGGCCGAATCCTCGGTCCGCGCGATCGACGCGGCGCCCGGCTACCGGATCGTGGGCCGGGACGGCGCGCCGCGCATGCGGCGCGGGGAGGGGGCGGAGGTCCCGCTCACCCTGGCGGACCTGTTCGACGAATTGCGCCGCCAGCATCCCTCGCTGTTCCTGGCCGGGCCGGCCGCGCCACCGCCGATGGCCGTTGCGGCGCCCCCGCCGGCCGAGGCCGCGCCGGTCGCGTCGCCGCTCCCCGAGATGCCGCGCATGCCGGCGGCGGTCAGCCGCGACTGGATCAGGCTCACCCCGGAAGAGGGCGAGGCGGGACCGGCGCCGTCCGCCCCCTCCGCCGAGCCGGCCCCGGCCCCAACTCCGGCCCCAACTCCGGCCCCAACTCCGGCCTCTGGGCCGGCGTCGCCGCGTCCCGCCCCATTCTGGCGCCGGGGCGCCGCGCGCCTGGGGAATTGGGTGGCGGCGCGGGCCCGCGCCCGGGCGGAGCGCCGAGGCGCGGCCCGCCTTCCCGCCCCGGCGCCGCCCGCGCCGGCGGGCGAGGGGCTCAAGCCCGCGGTCGCCCGCCCGACCATGCAGGTGCGCCGCCGGCGCGGGCGCGGGCCGCTCTACGCTGCCCTCGGCCTTCTCCTCGCGGCCGGCGCCGGCGCGTGGCTCTATTCCGGCGGGGATTCCGCGCCCTCGCCGCCGGCGGGCGGCGCGCCCTCCTCGAACGCGGCCCGGCGCACCACCACGGAGGCGAAGATCGCCGCCAATGCGCGCCGGGAGCCCGGCGAGACCGGCACGCTGGTTCCGGGGGAGGGCGCCGCCCCGAAGCCGACGTCGTCCCTCGCCGGGGTGGCCGAGGTCGTCGACACCGCGACCCTGCGGCTCGGCGGCCGGACGCTGCGCCTGTTCGGCGTCGAGACCGCGAAGGGGGCGCAGCCCGAGGACCTCGCCACCTATCTCGCCGGGCGGCCGGTGGCCTGCCAGGCATCGGCGGGCGGGGCGAGCTATCTCTGCAGCGTGGACGGGCACGACCTGTCGGAGGTGGTGCTCTACAATGGCGGCGGGCGCGCCACTGCCGAGGCGACCTCCGACCTCCTCGAGGCCGAGCGCCACGCGCGCACCGAGAAGCTCGGCATCTGGCGCAAGTAGCGGCGCGAGGCCGGCGGGTCGCCTCACGGCGCGCCCTGCATGATCCGCCGCGCCGCCCCGTCGAGCGCGCGCAGGCCGAGCACCAGGTCCGACTCGGCGGTGTCCTCGGCCCAGTGATGGCTGATCCCCCCGATCGAGGGCACGAACAGCATCGCGGCCGGCATCGCCCGGGCCATGTTCTGCGCGTCGTGCCCGGCCCCGGACGGCATCGTCCGCCAGCCGCCCGGGCAGACCTCCTCCGCCGCCTCCGAGAGGGCCCGCATCAGGCCCGGATCGCAGGCGGCCGGGACCGCGCGGGAGACCGTCACCAGTTCGACCGCGCAGCGCTCGCGCCGGTTGCTCTCGCGGATCAGCGCCCGCAGCTCCGCCTCCATCCGCTCCAGCACCGCGGTCGAGACGTCGCGGAACTGGAACAGCACCTCCGCCCGCCCCGGGATGATGCTGGGCGCCCCCGGATCGAGGGCGATGCGCCCGGTGGTCCAGGTGCTGGCCTCGCCGCAGACGCGCGGGAAGGCGGCGTCGATGGCCGCGAGCAGGCGCACGGCGGTGAGCCCCGCGTCGCGGCGCTCGGCCATGGTGGTGCCGCCCGCGTGGTCCTGCCGGCCCTCGACGACGATCCGGTACTGCCAGATCGCCACGATCCCGGTGACGATGCCGAGATGAAGGCCGGCCCTCTCGAGCTGCGTGCCCTGCTCGATGTGCAGCTCCAGGAAGCCGCGGTAGCGGGCCGGATCGAGGCGCAGGCGCGGCCGCCCGGCGAGGCCGGCCCGCTCCAGCGCCGCCCGCAGGGGCGTGCCGTCGGTGCGGTTGCGGGCGCCGTCGATCTCGGCCTCGCTCACCTCGCCGAGCGCCGCGCGGCTGCCGAGGAAACCGACGTCGAAATGGCCCTCCTCGTCCGCGAAGGCGCAGACATCGACCGGGAGCCCCGCCCGGGCGAGGGCGAGCCCGGCCACGACGCCGAGCGCCCCGTCGAGCCAGCCGGCCTCGTTCTGGCTCTCGATGTGGCTGCCGACCAGGAGGTGCGGCCCCGGCCCGGGATGGCGGCCGAGCACGGTGCCGAGCCCGTCGATCGTGGCATCGAGGCCGCACTCGGTCAGCCGGTCGGCGAGCCAGCGCCGCGCCTCCATGTCCTCGGGCGAGTAGGTCGGGCGATGGACGCCGGTCTTGAACCGGCCGATGGCGCGCAGCGCGTGCAGGTCGCGCAGGAAAGCGTCGGTGTCGATGGCCTGCGGCATGGCGATTCCGTCTCCGTTCCGTCGTCCGGGGTCTTGGTCGCCCGGGGTCTTGGTCGCCCGGGGTCTTGGCACCGGGCGCGCTCGCATGCTTGATGCCTAACGCCGCGCCGGCCCCCTCCCAAGCGGGAGCACGCGCGGCCGGGGCGTGCGCCGGGGGCGCGGTGCCGACCCTCTCCGTGCCGGGCCGGCGCGTTGGTCGAGGGCGCGCCGCGTCGCGGGGCGCGCATCCGGTTTCGAGTGAGGAGGGTGGATCCGATGAGGGACTTCTCGCAGCCCGGGCGCTCGCCCGTCTACGCCGCCAACGCCGCGGTGGCGACCTCGCATCCGCTCTCGACGCTGGCGGCGATCGAGGTGCTGCGCGAGGGCGGCAACGCGGTCGACGCGGCGATCGCGGCGGTGGCGGTGCAGGGGGTGGTGGACCCGCTGATGACCGGGATCGGCGGCGACTGCTTCGCCCTCTACCTGCCGAAGGGCGCCGAGCGTCCGATCGCGCTCAACGGCTCGGGGCGCAGCCCCGCCGCGGCGGAGGATTCCTGGTACCTGGAACGCGGCCTCACCATCGAGCCGACCTCCCCGCATGCCGTGACGATTCCGGGCGCGGTCGCGGCCTGGGACTGGCTGGTGCAGCGTCACGGGACGCGCTCCCTCGGCGACCTCCTGCGGCCGGCGATTACCTGCGCGGAGGAGGGTTACCCGGTCCAGTCGCGGGTGGCCTGGGACTGGGCGCGCAACCGCGAGCGCGTCGCCGCCGATCCCGCTTCGGCCGCCGCCTACCTGATCGACGGCGCCGCCCCGGCGGCGGGGGCGATCATGCGGCATCCGGCGCTCGCCCGCACGCTCCGGCGCATCGCGGCGGAGGGGCCGCGCGGCTTCTACGAGGGGCCGGTGGCGGACGACATGGTGGCGACCCTGCGCGCGCGGGGCGGGCTCCACAGCCTCGACGACTTCGCCGGGACCGCGCCCGAGGAGGTCGTGCCGGTGACCACCCGTTACCGCGGCTACGACGTCTACGAATGTCCGCCGAGCGGGCAGGGCCTGGCCGTGCTGATGATGCTGAACGTGCTCTCGGGCTTCGAGGTCGGCGCGCTGCCGGACGTCGATCGGGTCCACCTCTTCGCCGAGGCCTGCAAGCAGGCCTATCACCACCGCGACGCACTCTTCGCCGATCCGGTGGCGGCGCGGGTGCCCGTCTCGCACCTGCTCTCGGAGGCGTGGCGGGCGAGCGCCCGCGGCGCGATCGACATGGCGCGGGCGCAGGCGCCGATCCTGTGGCCGGAGGTGGCCCACGCGGACACGGTCTACCTCTGCGTGGTGGACCGGGACGGCAACGCGATC